>NZ_JBFWNX010000012.1:0-150046 GCF_050250835.1 Hydrogenophaga sp.
CTTAAAATCCCCCGTCGTGAAAACGACTTAGCGGTTCAAGTCCGCTTCGAGGCACCAGGCTAGGTTTTTTCCGGTTTCGCCGGTACAGTGAGTTTCCATGACCCGATACAACGCGCCCTTCGAAATCCATGTGCACGGCGACGTTCCGCTGCGCGAGGACGTGGTCTTTGGTCAGATCCAGGACGCGCTCAAGCCCTTGTGGCAGTACGCTGGTGCGCGATCACTGGCGGCAGCCGCCGAGAGCAGCTACGAAGACGAGCCTGGCATCCGCTTTGATGCGGAAGCCCATGTACTGCAGATCTGCTGGACGGTACCTGGCGACGAGGATTTTCGCCAGGCGATCGAAGAAGCCTGCATGGGCCTCAACGAAATCGCCTCGGCAGGTGCTCCGCTGGAGGTCTCGTTCTATGACGCCGAGTATGACGAGGAAGATGAATCGTCCGAAGAAGAAGCACGCGACGACTTCCTGATGTGCTTCGTGGGCCCCACGCCTGCGGCCATCATGCAGGTCCAGCGCGACCTGCTGGTGCAGGATGTGCTGCATGTGATGGAACGCCACTTTGACCCGTCCGAACTGGGCGATGTGGTTGCCTCGATCGACAAGCTCTTCACGCAGCGTTTCGATGCGCTGGTCAGTTCCATGCAGCTTGGCAAGCCGCCGCGCGGCTTCGGCGGCTCTTCTGGCCACGGCGGGCCTCGCAAGCCGCGCCATCTCCATTGACGCTTCGCGCAACCTGGCGTTGCGGCACCACACGGGGCGATTGACCCGAACACTGGAGCGCGCATGGCTTTGTTCTCCACCAATGCCCTGAACCCCGGCGTGCGCAAGCGCGAGGTGTTCGGCTGGGCGATGTACGACTTTGCCAACTCGGGCTACACCACGGTGGTGATCACGGCGGTGTTCGCCGCCTACTTCGTGGGAGCGGTGGCCGGTGGCAAATCCTGGTCTACCTTCGCCTGGACACTCTCGCTGAGCGTCTCGCACCTCATCGTGATGCTCACCATTCCGGCCATGGGCGCATGGGCCGACCGGCATGCGGCCAAAAAGCGCCTGCTGATGCTGACCACCGTGGGCTGCGTGCTAAGCACCGCTGCGCTGGGCCTGGTGGGGCCTGGCGCGGTGGCGCTGGGCATGATGCTCATCATGGTTTCCAACGTGTTCTTCGCCTGGGGCGAATCGCTGGTGGCGTCGTTCCTGCCCGAACTGGCACGGCCTCAGGCGATGGGACGCGTCAGCGGCTGGGGCTGGAGTCTGGGCTATGTGGGCGGCATGCTGGCGCTCGGCCTGTGCCTGGGCTACGTGCTTTGGGCACAAGCGCAAGGACAGGTGGCGGCTGAGTTCGTGCCCGTGACGATGTGGATCACCGCCGGCGTGTTCGGGATCGCCGCTCTGTTCACGCTGGTGTTGCTGCGCGAGCGAGCGCAGCCCGTCACCGGACCGGCGGGGGCGGGAGGTTGGCGCGAGTCGCTGCGCCAGTTGCGGCGCACTTTCCAACAGGCCCGCCGATACCGGGATTTCATGTGGCTGCTGGCCTGCGTGGCGGCATACCAGGGTGGGGTGGCCGTGGCGATCACACTGGCGGCGATCTACGCCGAGCAGGTGATCGGCTTTGTGCAACAGGAAACCATGGTGCTGATCTTCGTGCTCAACGTCGCCGCGGCGCTGGGTGCCCTGGCCTTTGGCTACTGGCAGGATCGCCTGGGTCACAAGTTGGCGCTGGGCATCACGCTGGTGGGCTGGGTGGCGACCTGCGTCATCGCGGCCATCACCACCACCAAAGGCGGATTCTGGTACGCCGCCGCCATTGCCGGCGTGTGCATGGGGTCGAGCCAGTCTTCGGGTCGCGCCATGGCTGGCATGCTCGCGCCACCTGCCCAACTGGCGGAATTCTTTGGCCTGTGGACCTTCGCCACGCGCGTGGCCAGCATCATCGGCCCGCTCAGCTATGGCGCCATCACCTGGATGACGGGGGGCAACCAGCGGCTGGCCATCGGTTTTACCGCCGTGTTGTTCCTGATCGGCCTGGCGCTATTGATGCCAGTGAACATGGCGCGCGGGCGGGCGGCCGCACTGGTTGAGGCATCCCCTGCCCACTGAAATTCAGGCTTGCAAGGCTTGCGCGGCGCTGTGGATGTTCAACCAGCGTCGTGCGGCCTGCATCAAAGCTTCAGGCGAACCCGTGGACGCAAGCACGGGTGGGCTGGCCGATCCTGTGTCCGTGGAGCTTTCACCCAAGACCTCACGCGTGCGGCGGGCCACCGGCATGCCGGTATCCATCAGCACCACCGACGGCCCACACAGGTGGCTCAGAACGTCGGCGGCAAACGGGTAGTGCGTGCAGCCCAGCACCAGGGTGTCCATGTCAGGCCCTGCCTGCTCGCGAAGCGCGTGGAGATTGCGTTCGCTCAAGGCCAAGATGGCGGGTGTGTCGTGCCTCTCGATGGCATCGGCCAGACCGTCGCAGGGCTGACAACTGAATTGCAGGGCCCGAGTGGCGCCCGCCAGCTGCCGTTCGCGCAACTGCGCGAAACGTGCGCTATCGAGGGTGCCCCGCGTGGCCAGCACGCCGATGTGTCCGCTGCGGCTGCTGATGGCGGCTGGTTTGAGCGCTGGCTCGACGCCGATGACAGGGAGATCCGGATTCCGCTCGCGCAGGCTGTCGATGGCCTGCGCGGTGGCGGTGTTGCAGGCCAGCACCAGCGCGTCGATGGCATGGGTCTCGCGCAGGTGCGCGGCAATGCGATGGGTGCGTGCCGAGACTTCTGAGGCCGTGCGCTCGCCATACGGCGCGTGTGCGCTGTCGGCCACGTAGACGAAGCGCGTGCCGGGCAGTTCCGAGAGCAAGGCGCGCAGCACGCTCAGGCCGCCAACCCCGCTGTCGAAAACGCCGACTGTCTTCAAGCGGCGGCGAGGCTGATGCCCTTGAACTCGCCAGTGGCGATGCGCTGCTGCCACTCGGCCGGACCGGTGATGTGAGCGCTGGTGCCACCCGCGTCCACGGCCACCGTGACCGGCATGTCGACCACGTCGAACTCGTAGATGGCTTCCATGCCCAGGTCTTCGAAACCCACCACCCTGGCGTGTTTGATGGCTTTGGAAACCAGATAGGCCGCCCCACCCACGGCCATGAGGTAGGCGCTCTGGTGCTTCTTGATGGATTCGATGGCGACCGGGCCGCGCTCGGCCTTGCCGATCATGGCGATCAGGCCGGTTTGCGCCAGCATCATGTCGGTGAATCCGTCCATGCGGGTGGCAGTGGTGGGACCGGCGGGCCCCACCGCTTCGTCGCGCACGGGATCGACCGGACCGACGTAGTAGATGACACGGTTGGTGAAATCCACCGGCAGCTTTTCGCCTTTGGCCAGCATGTCCTGAATGCGTTTGTGCGCAGCGTCCCGGCCAGTGAGCATCTTGCCGTTGAGCAACAGGGTCTGACCGGGCTTCCAGCTGGCCACCTCGGCCTTGGTGAGCTTGTTCAGGTCAATGCGCTGGCTCTTCTGGGTGTCGGGCACCCAGTTCACGTTGGGCCACAGGTCCAGGCTGGGCGCATCGAGGTACACAGGGCCGCTGCCGTCGAGCACGAAGTGGGCATGGCGGGTGGCGGCGCAATTGGGGATCATGGCCACGGGTTTGCTGGCCGCGTGCGTGGGGTACATCTTGATCTTGATGTCGAGCACGGTGGTGAGGCCGCCCAGGCCTTGCGCGCCGATGCCGAGCGCATTCACCTTGTCGTACAGCTCCAGGCGGAGCTCTTCGACCTGGCTGAGCCTCTCGCCTTTCGAGGCCTTCGCCTGCAGCTCGTACATGTCGATGTCGTCCATCAGGCTTTCCTTGGCCATCAGCACCGCCTTTTCGGCCGTGCCACCGATGCCGATGCCCAGCATGCCAGGCGGGCACCAGCCGGCGCCCATCGTGGGCACGGTCTTGAGCACCCAGTCGACCACCGAGTCGCCCGGGTTGAGCATGATCATCTTGCTCTTGTTCTCACTGCCGCCACCTTTGGCGGCCACCGTCACCTCCACGGTGTCGCCGGGCACAAGCTCGGTGAAGATCACGGCGGGCGTGTTGTCCCAGGTGTTCTTGCGCGCGAACTGCGGGTCTGCCACGACCGAGGCACGCAACTGGTTGTCGGGGTGGCTGTAGCCCTGGCGAACGCCCTCGTTGATGGCGTCTTCGAGGCTACCGGTGAAGCCGTCGAGCCTGACGTTCATGCCGACCTTGAGGAACACGTTGACGATCCCGGTGTCCTGGCAGATCGGGCGGTGGCCGGTCGCGCTCATCTTGCTGTTGGTGAGGATCTGCGCGATGGCGTCCTTGGCGGCGGCGCTCTGCTCGCGCTCGTAGGCGCGTGCGAGATGAGCGATGTAGTCCGCCGGGTGGTAGTAGCTGATGTATTGCAGGGCGGCGGCAACGGATTCGATCAGATCGTTCTGGCGGATGCTCGTGGTCATGGCGTGGGAAGGGGAAGAGGGCGGGGGAAACCGATGCTGCGCTGGCGGCATCGGAGCAATTTCTGCTACGGTAAGCGCAACCCGCATTTTGACAGGTCGCACCTCCGGACGTACGACCGTTGGAGAACCCCCATGAGCATTCGCATCGAGCGCGACACCTTCGGCCCCATCGAGGTCCCTGCCGAGCGCCTGTGGGGTGCGCAGACCCAGCGCTCGCTGCAGAACTTCGACATTTCCGGGGAGCGCCAGCCGCGCGAGATCATCCACGCGCTGGCGCAAGTCAAGCGAGCCAGTGCGGTGGTCAATCACCAACTGGGGCTGCTGCCGGCCGACAAGGCGCAGGCCATCGCGGCGGCGGCCGACGAAGTCATCGCCGGGCATCACGAGGCAGAGTTCCCTCTGGTGGTCTGGCAGACCGGCTCGGGCACCCAGACCAACATGAACGTCAACGAAGTGCTGGCCAACCGCGCCAGCGAGTTGCTGGGCGGTGAACGTGGCGAGGCCCGCCTGGTTCATCCCAACGACGATGTGAACCGCAGCCAGTCGAGCAACGACGTGTTCCCCACCGCCATGCATGTCGCGGCCGTCGCGTCGCTCACGCACAGCCTTCTACCCGCCATCGCCAGCCTGCGTGGCACCCTGGAGAAGAAAGCGGCCGATTTCGACGACATCGTGAAGATTGGGCGCACCCACCTGCAGGACGCCACACCATTGACCCTGGGCCAGGAGATATCGGGCTGGGCGGCGCAACTCGCCCATGGTGAGGGGCACGTGCGCGACGCACTGCCGCACCTGTGCGAACTTGCCCTGGGCGGCACGGCGGTGGGCACAGGTTTGAATGCGCCTCGGGGATATGCCGAAGGTGTGGCACGTGAACTGGCTGCCCTCACAGGCCTGCCTTTCGTGACCTCACCCAACAAATTCGAATCGCTGGCTTCCGTGGATGCGCTGGTTCATGCGCACGGCGCGATCAAAACCCTCGCGGCCAGCATGAACAAGATTGCCAACGATGTGCGCTGGCTGGCCAGCGGGCCGCGCAGCGGCATCGGGGAACTGCGCATCCCGGAAAACGAGCCGGGCTCGTCGATCATGCCCGGCAAGGTGAACCCCACGCAGAGCGAGGCAGTCACCATGCTTTGCGCCCAGGTTTTCGGCAACGACGTGGCCATCAACATCGGCGGTGCTTCGGGCAATTTTGAACTGAACGTCTTCCGGCCCATGGTGGCGCACAACTTTCTGCAGAGCGTGCGCCTGCTGGCTGACGGCATGAAGAGCTTCGATGCCCACTGCGCAGTGGGCATCGAGCCCGAGCGCGAGCGCATGGCGGAACTGGTGGCCCGGTCGCTGATGTTGGTGACCGCACTCAACCCGCACATCGGCTACGACAATGCGGCCTTCATTGCGAAAAAGGCGCACCGGGAGGGCACCAGCCTGCGCGAGGCCGCCATCGCGTCGGGCCACGTCACGGCCGAGCAGTTCGATCGGTGGGTGCGCCCCGAGCAGATGGTGGGGCGCTGAGGCTCAGTGCTCGTCCCTGGGCGCCGGGTGTGCCATCAGTCGATCGGTCATGGCGATGGCCATGGCACTGAGAAGAAAGACCACATGAATGATGGTCTGCCACATCAGCACCTTCTCGTCGTAGTTGGCTGCGTTGATGAAGGTCTTGAGCAGGTGGATGGAGCTGATGCCGATGATGGCCGTGGCCAGCTTGACCTTGAGCACCGAGGCGTTCACGTGGCTGAGCCATTCGGGTTGATCGGGGTGGTTCTCCAGGTGCATGCGGCTCACGAAGGTCTCGTAGCCGCCCACGATCACCATGATCAGCAGGTTGGAGATCATGACCACGTCGATCAGGGCCAGCACCACCAGCATGATGACGGTCTCGTTCAGCCCCGTGAGCTGGACATCGCTCTTGTAGCCGATGCTGTGAATCAGCTTGTCCAGTGCCACCTGGCTGCCGAAGGCGGCCTCGATCAGGTGCACCAGCTCGACCCAGAAATGGAACACATAGATCGCCTGCGCTGCGATCAGTCCGATGTAGAGGGGCAACTGCAGCCAGCGGCTGGCGAAGATCAGGTTGGGCAGCGCGCGCACAGAGGCGGGCGTTTTGACGGGTTCGGTCATGGATGGCGGGCAGGTTGGGACGGCCCGAAACGGGCCAGCGCGAAGTGGCCGTATTGTAGGTCCGCGTCTGGTCGTATATTCGGGCTTTTCCCCAGCAGCCCGGTGCCATGTAAGTGGCTCGTAAGAGCCTTTGCGCACAGTCCCCGGCTGTCACGCTTCCGGCAACACCACCTAGGAGACAGTCCATGTCAGCGCCTTCGTCGTCCATTGAATCCACCCTGGTCGAAAACCGAGTTTTTGAACCTTCCGAGGCGATTCAGAAGGCTGCCCGGGTGTCGGGCATGGCAGCCTACCAGGCGCTGTGTGCCGAAGCGGACAAGGATTTCGAAGGTTTCTGGGCCCGTCTGGCGCGCGAAACGCTGAGCTGGCACAAGCCATTCACCACGACGCTGGACAGCTCCAGGGCGCCCTTCTACAAGTGGTTTGAAGACGGCGAACTCAATGCCTCTTACAACTGCCTGGATCGGCACATGGGCACGCCGGTGGAAAACAAGACGGCGATCATCTTCGAGGCCGATGACGGCGTGGTGACGAAGGTCACCTACAAGGAGTTGCTGGGCAAGGTCTCGCGCTTTGCCAATGCGCTGAAGGCGCGTGGCGTCAAAAAGGGCGACCGCGTGGTGATCTACATGCCCATGACGGTGGAAGGCGTGGTCGCCATGCAGGCCTGCGCGCGCATCGGTGCCACCCACAGCGTGGTGTTTGGAGGCTTCTCGGCCAAGGCGCTGCAAGAGCGCATCCAGGACGCGGGTGCGGTTGCCGTCATCACCGCCAACTACCAGCTCCGCGGCGGCAAGGAGCTGCCGCTCAAGGCCATCGTGGACGATGGCATTGCCATGGGTGGTTGCGATTCGATCAAGAACGTCATCGTCTTCCAGCGCACGCCAACGGCCTGCAACATGGTGGCCGGGCGCGATAGCTTCCTGCACGACGTGATGGCCAGGGAATCCGACGTGTGCCCCGCAGAAATGGTGAGCGCTGAACACCCGCTCTTCGTGCTCTACACCTCGGGGTCAACTGGCAAACCCAAAGGCGTGCAGCACAGCACCGGCGGCTACCTGCTGTGGGCTCACCTCACGATGAACTGGACCTTCGACCTGAAGCCCCAGGATATCTTCTGGTGCACAGCCGACATCGGCTGGATCACCGGCCACACCTATGTGGCCTACGGCCCTCTGGCTGCCGGCGCGACGCAGATCGTGTTCGAGGGCGTGCCAACTTACCCGAATGCAGGGCGCTTCTGGCAGATGATCGAGAAGCATCGGTGCACCATCTTCTACACCGCACCGACGGCCATCCGCTCGCTGATCAAGGCCGCCGAAGGCGACGAAAAAGTGCACCCGGCGCGCTCCGACCTCTCAAGCCTGCGCCTGCTCGGCTCGGTGGGAGAGCCCATCAATCCCGAGGCCTGGATGTGGTACTACCGGCACGTGGGTGGCGAGCGCTGCCCGATCGTGGACACCTTCTGGCAGACCGAGACCGGCGGTCACATGATCACACCGCTGCCTGGGGCCACGCCCCTGGTGCCGGGTTCGTGCACGCTGCCGTTGCCCGGCATCGCCGCAGCGATCGTCGACGAGGCTGGCCACGACGTGCCCAATGGCGCGGGCGGCATTCTGGTGGTGAAGAAGCCCTGGCCCTCGATGATCCGCACCATCTGGGGCGATCCGGAGCGCTTCAAGAAGAGCTACTTCCCCGACGAGCTCAACGGCTACTACCTGGCTGGCGACGGTGCGGTGCGAAGCGCCGACCGGGGTTACTTCCGCATTACCGGCCGCATCGACGATGTGCTCAACGTCTCGGGCCACCGCATGGGCACGATGGAGATCGAATCCGCCCTGGTCGGCAAGACCGACCTGGTGGCCGAAGCGGCCGTGGTGGGTCGCCCCGACGACCTCACTGGCGAAGCCATCGTGGCTTTTGTGGTGCTCAAGCGCTCGCGCCCCACCGGCGACGAGGCCAAAGCCATCGCCAAGCAGTTGCGTGACTGGGTGGGCAAGGAAATCGGACCGATCGCCAAGCCCAAGGACATCCGTTTTGGCGACAACCTGCCCAAGACGCGGTCGGGCAAGATCATGCGCCGCCTGCTGCGCTCCATCGCCAAAGGCGAAGCCATTACGCAGGACACCTCGACACTGGAGAATCCCGCGATCCTGGATCAGCTGTCGGAAAACAACTGACCCGTAGAAAACCTCGGACAAGAAAAAACCCGCTGGATTTATCAGCGGGTTTTTTGTGGGCGAAACTGAAGATTACTTCTGGCTCAGCACCCAGGCCGCGAGCTTCTTGGCGTCAGCTTCGCTGACCTGCGTGTTCGCGGGCATGGGAATGGCACCCCAGACGCCGGAGCCGCCCTTGATGATCTTGGCAGCCAGCGCGTCGACGGCCTTGGCATCACCTGCGTACTTCTTGGCCACGTCCTTGTAGGAGGGGCCCACGAGCTTTTTGTCCACTGCGTGGCAGGCCATGCAGTTCTTACTCTTGGCCAGGGCTTCGTCGGCCATGGCGGGCGCCGCCAGGGTGGTGATGGCGGCCATAATCAGCAAAGCACGTTTCATGGGGATTGTCCTTGTGAGTGATGCCGGGATCGGCATGCCGCAATTTTACCGAGTCAGGCCCCTCGGGAAACGACCGGTTACAGTTTCTTGTCGGCTTTGCCGGGCCTTTACTGGAGGGTGTGATGTATTTCCTGATCGCAGGCTTGATCCTGATGCTGATGAAGTACCTGGAGTTCGGCTTCGCCACCGACCTCTCGTGGTGGTGGGTGCTCTCGCCTTTTGCAATGGCAGTGCTCTGGTGGATATGGGCCGACACCACCGGCTACACGCGGCGCAAGGCCATGGAGAAAATGGACCAGAAGAAGCAGGATCGAATCGACAGGCAGCGCGAGAACCTCGGCATCAAGACCAAGAGGCGCTCGCGCTGATGCCCTGCGTCAATACGCGTCGAGCACGGCACCCTTGCTGGCGCTGGCGGCATTGAACGCGAACTTGGCCTGCACGCCGCGCGTGTAGCGCGGGGCCGGCGCCGTCCATGTGGCTCGGCGCCTGGCGATCTCGGCCTCCGGCACATTCAGTTCCAGCAGCAACTGGTGCGCGTCGATGGTGATGCTGTCACCCTCCTGAATGAACGCGATGGTGCCGCCAGCAGCCGCCTCTGGCGCCACGTGGCCCACGACCATGCCCCAGGTGCCGCCCGAGAAACGGCCATCGGTGATCAGGCCCACGCTCTCGCCCAGGCCTGCGCCGATCAGCGCACCGGTGGGTGCCAGCATCTCGGGCATGCCGGGGCCGCCCTTGGGGCCCAGGTAGCGCAGCACCATCACGTCACCCGCCTTGATCTTGCCGTCAAGAATCGCCTGCAGGGCCGACTGCTCGTCGTCGAACACGCGCGCCGGGCCGGTCATCACGGGCTTCTTCAGGCCGGTGATTTTGGCCACCGCGCCTTCGGGGCTGAGGTTGCCCTTGAGGATTGCCAGGTGGCCCTGCGCGTACATCGGCTTGTCGATCGGGCGAATCACGTCCTGATCCGAGCGCGGCACGTCCGGCACATCCCTGAGCACTTCTGCAATCGTCTGGCCGCTGATGGTGATGCAATCGCCGTGCAGCAGTCCGGCGTTGAGCAGTACCTTCATGACCTGCGGGATGCCGCCGGCGCGGTGCAGGTCCACGGCCAGGTACTTGCCACTCGGTTTGAGGTCGCACAACACGGGCGTGCGTTTGCGGATGCGCTCGAAATCGTCAATGGTCCATTCGACCTCGGCCGCGTGAGCGATGGCCAGGAAGTGCAGCACGGCGTTGGTGGACCCACCGGTGGCCATGATCACGGCCACGGCGTTTTCGATGGCCTCGCGGGTGACGATGTCGCGCGGCTTGATGTCCTTCTTGATGGCCTCGATCAGCACTTTGGCCGATTCCTTCGCCGAGTTCATTTTCTCGTCGTGCGGGTTGGCCATGGTGCTGGAGTAGGGCAACGAAATGCCCAGCGCTTCGAAGGCCGACGACATGGTGTTGGCGGTGTACATGCCGCCACAGGAACCGGTGCCGGGAATCGCATGCATCTCGATCTCGCGCAGGTCGGCGTCGCTCAGGTTGCCTGCGGCGTTCTGGCCCACGGCCTCGAACACGCTGACGATGTTGAGATCCTGATCCTTCCAGCGGCCGGGCAGGATGGTGCCGCCGTATACATAGATGGCGGGCACGTTGGCGCGAAGCATGCCCATCAGGCCTCCGGGCATGTTCTTGTCGCAACCGCCCACCACCAGCACGCCATCCATCCACTGGCCCTGCACGCAGGTCTCAATGCAGTCGGAAATCACCTCGCGGCTTACCAGCGAGTACTTCATGCCTTCGGTGCCCATGGCCATGCCATCGGAAATCGTGGGCGTACCGAACACCTGGGCGTTGCCGCCGGCTTCCTCGATGCCGGCAATCGCCGCGTCGGCCAGTTTCTGCAGGCCCGAGTTGCACGGAGTGATCGTGCTGTGGCCATTGGCCACGCCCACCATGGGCTTGGAAAAATCGCCTTCCTGGTAGCCCATGGCGTAGTACATGGAGCGATTGGGCGCGCGCGACTTGCCCTGGGTGATGTGGGCGCTGCGGTGGTTGATCGGCTGGATCGGAATGGTTTTCTTGTCGGCCATGGTTGTCTCGTCGTAGGGCGGTGGGAGGGAGAGAGCCGCGCGTTCGCTGGCCCGTGCCAGCGGGGAGTATGCGTCACGAGTCGCGCTGTTTCCAATTGGTTTGGTGGCGTGGACTAATATGTACTGCATATGAGAGACGTCGGAAATCAGCTGCGGATTGAATTGAGGCAGTGGCGCCAGTTTGTCGCGCTCGCCGAGGAATTGCACTTCGGTCGTGCGGCCCTTCGCCTGCACATGACCCAGCCACCGCTCACCCAGGCCATCGCGGGGCTGGAGCAGATCCTGGGGGTGCGTCTGTTCGAGCGCACCAAGCGCAGTGTCGCGCTCTCGCCGGCGGGCATGGCCCTGTTGCCCGAGGTTCGCGAACTGCTGGTGCGCGCGCATGCCCTGCCCGAACTGGCCCGCGCCGCTGCAGCCGGCGAACTGGGGCGCCTTCGACTGGCCTTCGTGTCTACCGTGGGCTACGAGCTGCTGCCGCGCTGGGTGCGGGCTTTTCGCCAGCGCTGGCCGCAGGTGGCGCTGGAGCTCACGGAGGCCACGGGTGATGTCCAGCTCGACCTGATGGCCAGCGGCGAGGCGGATGCCTGCTTCATGCTGCACTCACCTGGCTTTGCCCTTGCAGGTCTGTCTCACATGCGCATCGCCAGTGAGCCGCTGGTGGTGGCCATCCCCGAATCGCACCCGCTGGCTGCGCTGGAGGCGCCGAAGCTGGCGGCGCTGCTCGGCGAGCCGCTGGTGATCTTCCCGCGTCGCATCCTGCCTTCGGTGCATGACGCCGTGTTCAAGCTCTACCACGCCACCGGTCACGTGCCGCAAGTGGCGCAGGAAGCGATCCAGATGCAGACCATTGTCAACCTCGTCTCGGCCGGGCTGGGTATTGCCTGGGTGCCGCAGAGCGTGCGTCAGTTCCAGCGCACGGGCGTGGTCTACCGCAGCCCGGCGCTGCCGCGCGGTCGTTCGCTGCCGGCATGCGAAACCAGCCTGGTGTGGCGCTCAGACGTGGTGAGCCCGGCGCTGGGACACTTGGTCGAATTTGCCAAAAGTGCCCTGCCACAATAGGCCTCATGCTTCAACACCCCCAGATTGATCCCGTGGCCCTGCAGATCGGGCCCCTCGCCATCCACTGGTATGGACTGACCTACCTCGCAGCGTTCGGCCTGTTTCTGCTGCTTGGCCGCCTGCGCCTGAACCATCCGCCGTTTGCCGGCGTCATGCAACCAGCCCCCTGGACGCGGCGCGACGTGGAAGACATCCTTTTCCTTGGTGTGCTGGGTGTGGTGGCCGGTGGCCGGATCGGCTACTGCCTGTTCTACAAGCCCGCTTACTACCTGGCCAACCCGCTGGAGGTTTTTGCGGTTTGGCAGGGCGGCATGAGCTTCCATGGCGGCCTGATCGGTGTGATGGTGGCCATGGTCTGGTATGCGCGCAGCCGGCAGCGGCCTTTCATGCAGGTCATGGACTTCGTGGCACCCTGCGTTCCGACGGGCCTGGCAGCGGGGCGCGTGGGCAACTTCATCAATGGCGAACTGTGGGGGCGCGTGGCCGACCCGTCGCTGCCCTGGGGCATGGTGTTCCGTGGCGCTGGCGACCTGCCGCGCCATCCCTCGCAGGCGTACCAGTTCCTGCTGGAGGGCTTGCTGCTCTTCGTGCTGCTCTGGCTGTATGCGCGCAAGGAGCGTGCGCGCGGGCAGGTGTCGGCGGTGTTTCTGCTGGGCTACGGCGTGCTTCGCTTCATCGCCGAATATTTCCGCGAGCCCGACGCCCACCTGGGCCTGCTCGCCTTGGGCATGAGCATGGGGCAGTGGCTTTGCGTGCCCATGATCGCAGGTGGTGTGTTCCTCTGGTGGTGGTTCGGGCGCCGCTCGCCGTCCGTCTGAGGGCAGGGTAAATACCGGGTGACGGATGAGGACGGCTTCTTAAAATTATCTGTAATTACAGATCATTACGGATGCGACTGGTGCTCAACTCCCTCCACGACGAAGTAGCGGCCAAGCTGCGGGAACGCATCTTCTCGGGCGACCTGCCGCCCGGCAGCTTCATTGATGAGCCGGCATTGTGTGCTTCCTTGTCCATCTCGCGCACGCCGCTGCGCGAAGCCCTCAAGGTGCTCACCGCCGAAGGGCTGTTGCGCCACGAGCCGCGCAGAGGTTGCTTTGTCAGCCAGATCACCGAGCGCGACCTGGACGAAATCTTCCCTGTGCTGGCGCTGCTGGAGGGTCGTTGCGCCTTCGAGGCCGCCAACAACGCAAGCGACGCCGAGCTCGTCGCGCTGGAGCAGCTCCACGAGCGCCTCAACCGAAGCGCCAGAGCGCGGCGCATCACCGACTACTACGAGGCCAACTTCGCCATCCACGAAGCCATCATCACCCTGGCCAACAACCGATGGCTGGCGCAGGTGATCGGCGATCTGCGCAAGCTCGTCAAGCTGGCTCGGTTGCAACAGTTGCACGCGCCGGGCCGGCTGGATCAAAGTCTGTCTGAACACATGGCGGTGTTTGCTGCACTCAAGGCGCGCGATGCCGAGGGCGCCGAAGCCGCCATGCGCACGCACCTGACGCGGCAGCGTGTGGCGCTGCGTGAGCTCGCGCGCAGCCAGGCATCGAGGCTCATGGCATGAACACCACCGAATGGCTGAGCCAGAGCGTCTCGCGGCTGCGAGCGCCCAAAAAAGCGGTCCCGCCACGCTCTACCCAGGAACGGCTCAAGGCCACGTTGCGCCAGGACGACGAGGCCATGTCGCCGCGCGCCTTGCGCCAGTCTTTGAAGGACCTCAAGTCCATCGTCGATCCACTGGTGAGCGAAGTGGAGGGAGGGCGCCGTGCTCAGGCCATGATGGACTGGTATGCCAGCGCCGCGCCGCCGCATCGGCGCGACCTGTGGCTGCTCATGAGCGAGCGCTTCGTGGCCGATCCGCTGCAGGTGAAAGAGGCTCAGGCACAGTACGCCGCCGCCGTGGGCACGCCCGACGAAGCCGCCGCTGAAGTGCTCTACAGGCGCGCCACCGTGTCGCCGCGCAGGCGGCTGCTGCAACGCTTCAGCGCCAACCCCGACGGCGTGCGGTTTCTGGTCGACCTGCGTGCCGAAATGCAATCGCACCTCAAGAGCGACAAGCGCCTGCTCGCGCTGGACGTGGAGATGGAGTACATGTTCTCCACCTGGTTTGACGTGGGCTTTCTGGAGTTGCGCCGCATCACCTGGGATTCACCCGCCTCGCTGGTGGAAAAACTCATCCGCTATGAAGCCGTGCACGACATCCGCAGCTGGACCGACGTGAAGAACCGCCTTGACAGTGATCGCCGCTGTTACGGGTTCTTCCACCCGCGCCTGCCCGAGGAGCCGCTGATCTTTGTGGAAGTGGCGCTGACCAACGAGATTGCCGACAGCATCACGCCACTGCTGGACGAGTCCGCCGCACCCGCCGATCTCGATCGCGCCACGACCGCCATCTTCTACTCGATCAGCAACACCCAGACCGGCCTGCGCGGCGTGAGCTTCGGCGACTCGCTGATCAAACGGGTGGTGGAGACGCTGCACCAGGAGTTTCCGCGCCTCAAGACCTTTGCCACACTCTCACCCATTCCTGGCCTTCGCGCCTGGCTGAACAAGACCGCACCCACCGAACTGCTCAAAGCCTGGGAGCGTGCAGACGAACTGCCGGAAGGCTCGGAAGATCGCCGGACCTTGATGGGCTGGGCAGCGCGCTACCTGGGCCAGGAGATGCAGGACGGCAAGCCGCTGGATGCGGTGGCGCGGTTCCACCTGGGCAATGGCGCTCGCGTGGAACGCCTGAACTGGGCCGCCGACCCCTCGCCCAAGGGCTTGAAGCAGTCGCATGGATTGATGGTGAACTACCTCTACGATCTCAAGCGCCTGGACAAACACCGCGCCTGGCTGGCGCAGGGAAAAATCCCGATAGCAGCGGCCATCAAAGACCACTACCTTTGAAACCGCCATTTCAACCACAGGAGACAACTGCATGGATCATCAAAGCCTGAACCGTAGGGACATCTTGCGAGCAGCCGTGGCGGGCGCCGCGCTCTACAGCACAGCGGGACACACCCAGTCGACCTGGCCCACCAAGCCGGTGACGATGATCGTTCCCTTCCCTGCCGGGGGTGGTACCGACGCATTCGCGCGGCCCATGGGCGCGCAGTTCACGCGGCTGACAGGCAAGTCGCTGGTGATCGACAACCGGGGCGGTGCAGGCGGCACGCTCGGAGCAGGCATTGCGGCCAAGGCCACGCCGGACGGCTACACCCTCTTCATGGGGGCGGTGCACCACACCATCGCGCCCAGCATGTACCCCAAGCTGGACTACAACCTTGAGACCGATCTGGTGCCGCTGATTCTGGTGGCCAGCGTTCCGCAGGTGGTGGTGGTCAATCCCAAGCGCGTGACGGCGGCAAACTTCAAGGAATTCCTGGCGCAGGTAAAGGCCAACCCGGGCAAGCTCAATTACGCCTCGGCCGGCAGCGGCACTTCACATCACTTGGCCGGCGAGTTGTTCAAGCAGCAGACCAACACCTTCATCACCCACATTCCCTACCGGGGCGCTGGCCCGGCGCTCAACGATCTGATCGCAGGTCAGGTGGACGTGATGTTCGACGGCCTCGGTTCCTCTGCAGGCCACATCAAGGGCGGACGCATCAAGCCCTTGATGGTGTCGGGCAAGCAGCGCAGCGCAGCCTTGCCCGACGTGCCCTGTGCAGCCGAAATGGGCTTGCCAGACTACAACGTGACGACCTGGTACGGCGTGTGGGCGCCCAAGGGAACGCCTGCGGAAGCTCAGGCACGCGCGATCGAGGAAATCCGCAAAGCCGTCAGCACCGACGAAGCCAAAGCGGTCTGGGCCAGCCAGGGCGCCGAGTTCGCGAACGTGAGCGGCCCGCAGTTCGACGCCTTCGTGAAAGGTGAGATTCAGAAGTGGGCGCAGGTGGTCAAGGCTTCGGGCGCCAAGCTCGAATGAGCGGCCGGGTTCGACTCGACGTGGAAGGTCAGGTGGCTCGGGTCACGTTGAGCCATTCTGCCAAGTTCAACGCCATGTCGCGCGCGATGTGGCGTGAACTGCGGTCGGTCTTCGACATGCTCTCGGCTCGCGAAGACCTGCGTTGCGTGATCGTGGCCGGGGAGGGCGGGCACTTCTGTGCCGGTGGCGACATTGCCGAGTACCCCGGTTTCCGTTTCGAGGAAGCCAGCTTGCGAGCGTTTCACGAAGGTGATGTGTGGGGCGGCCTGAGCGCCATGCTGGCCTGCGACATTCCCATCGTGGCGCAGATCGAAGGGCATTGCATGGGGGCAGGTGTGGAGATCGCCTGCTGCTGCGACATCCGGCTGGCCGCTGAATCGGCTCGCTTTGGCGCACCAATCGCGCGGCTGGGTTTCCCCATGGCCCCGCGCGAGGCTCAACTGGTGCTGCGCGAAGCGGGCGCTGCCACGGCGCGGGAAATGCTGCTGGAGGCCGCCGTGCTGGAGGCCAGTGAAATGAAGGCGCGGGGTTTTCTGCATGCGGTGCTGCCTGGTCAGATGGTGGCCGCACAGGCGCACGATCGCGCGCTGCGCATCGCTGCCCTGGCGCCCCGGGCGGCCCGCCTGAACAAGCAGGCGATGCGGGCCCTGGTCGGTATCGAGCCACCCGCCGGTTTGCTCGATCATGCCTATCGTTACGCCGATGGCGACGAGCATCGGGAGGGCGTAACTGCTTTCCTGAACAAGCGCCGAGCCGTGTTCTGAGTTTTTTTGAGTTTCAGCAACGTTCACAGCATCCTCATGGACAACCACAACCTCTTTGTTGCCCTGCGTGCGGCGTTTCCCGCCGACCTGGAAGCCACCGCCGTCGAAACCGTGGGTGGCGAGCATGCCGGCCTGCGCTATTCCTGGCGTGACCTGGAGCGCGCCAGCGCGATGATGGCCAACCTGCTCGACTCGCTGCAGTTGCCCGCCGGATCGCGCATCGCCGTGCAGGTGGAGAAATCGGTGGAGGCGCTGGTGCTCTACCTGGCCACGCTGCGCGCAGGCCATGTGTTTCTGCCGCTCAACACCGCCTACCAGGCAGGTGAGATCGAGTACTTCATCGGCAATGCGGAGCCTGCCGTGGTGGTGTGCAGCAAAGCCAATTTCGGCTGGGTGTCCAAGATCGCCTTCAAGGCTGGCACGCGCCACGTGTACACGCTTGACGAAGATCGCAGCGGCACTTTGCTGGACCGCGCTGCGCACCACAGCGATGTGCATACACCGGCCGTGCGGCGCGCCGACCACCTGGCCGTGATCATTTACACCAGCGGCACCACCGGGCGCAGCAAGGGCGCCATGCTTTCGCACGGCAACATGCTGAGCAATGCGCAGGTGCTGCGCCAGTACTGGGGATGGCGGCCGGACGACGTGCTCATTCACGCGCTCCCGATCTTTCACGTGCATGGTCTGTTCGTGGCCATCCACGGGGCGCTGATCAATGGCAGCCCCATGCTCTGGCTCAATCGCTTTGATCCGCGTGCGGTGGTGGAGCTGTTCCCGCGTGCGACCGTGTTCATGGGTGTTCCCACGCTGTATGTGCGCATGCTCGCCGACCCGAGGCTCACGAAACAGCAGGTGGCTCACATGCGCCTGTTCGTCTCGGGCTCGGCACCGCTGCTCATCGAGACTTTCGACGAATGGAAGGCCTGCACCGGCCACACCATTCTGGAGCGCTATGGCATGAGTGAAACGGTGATGATTGCCTCCAACCCGTATGCAGCAGATGCACGCCACGGCGGGCAGTCCGAGCGGCGTGGAGGCACGGTGGGCTTCGTGTTGCCCGGCATCGAGCTGCGCGTGGTGGACGAAAGCAGTCTGCCGGTGCCTTCAGGCGAGATCGGCGGCATCCAGGTTCGCGGACCCAATGTGTTCAAGGGCTACTGGCGCATGCCCGAAAAGACCGCCGAGGAGTTCACGGCCGACGGCTATTTCAAGACCGGCGACGTGGGGCGCATCGACGAACGGGGCTATGTGAGCATCGTCGGCCGCAGCAAGGATCTCATCATCTCGGGCGGCTACAACGTTTACCCGGCTGAGATTGAGGGCTGCATCAACGAAATGGCCGGCGTGGCCGAGAGTGCAGTGGTGGGCGTGCCCCACCCGGACTTCGGCGAAGTGGGCGTGGCGGTGGTGATCGCCAAGCCGGGCGCAAAGGTCGAGCCCGATCAGGTGGTGGCCGCGCTCAAGGCCCGCCTGGCCAACTTCAAGATTCCCAAGCGCTGCGTGGTCGTGCCCGACCTGCCGCGCAACACCATGGGAAAAGTCCAGAAGAATCTGCTGCGAGAGCAGTACAAAAGCAGCTTTTCGCGCTGAGGTCTACCTCAACACGAGAACGGGGGTGTGCGAATGCGTCAACACCTGCTGCGTCTCGCTGCCCAGCAGAAGTCGCTTGATGCCGCGGCGCCCGTGCGATGCCATCACGATCAGGTCGCACTTGTTGCGCTTGGCTGCGGCGATGATGGCTTCGGCGATCAGGTCCGACTTGACCGTGACCGGCTTGACCTTGACCTCGCGCAACTGACCGGCCGACTTCACCGCATTGACCGCGGCCATGGCTTCTTCCTGCCACTGCTTCTCGATGCGGGCGACCTCGGCAGCGGCCAGTGCCACGCCGCCTTCGAAATAGGTCTGCGGATAACGCGGAACCACCTTCAGCGCCACCACCTCGGCACCGGTGAGATCGGCCAGATTGATGGCATGCTCCACGGCCTGTTGCGAGAGTTTCGAGCCATCGGTGGCCACCAGGATGCGTTTGTACATGGAGTGCTCCTCGAAGTTGTGTGCTGGAGGCTCAGCGTAGCAAACTGAGGCCACCTGTGGTTGACATATGTCAACGGCATGAAACAAGACACGCCATACCCTACGGCCATGAATCAGGCCTCCGCCACGCTGCCGGTTGGGCTTCGGCTCGCCGACGCAACGTCCGCCCCCCCGTCCCCCGAGCGTTCCGCGGGTTCGACGGACTGGCTGGGCGCGCATCGCGGACCGCTGACCGTCACCGACGATTTCGCTGTGCTCGACGACCCGGTGGAGCAAAAAGCGTTCACCGACGTGAACGAGGAAGATGGCCACATCCTGGCCGATTCGCTGTTGATGGTGCAAGGGATGTACTGCGCTGCCTGTGCCGATGCGGTGGAGTCCGCGCTGCAGGACCTGCCCGGCGTGCGCCAGGCCCGGGTGCATGCGGCCACGCGCCGCCTGCGCGTGCGCTGGGACCCGACGGCCACGCAGATGTCGGTTTTGGCGCGCGCCGTCGGTGCCGCCGGCTACCGCTTGCTGCCCATGGAACAGGCGCTTTCCATCAGCCAGCGCCTGCTGGAGACACGCCAGGCGCTCTGGCGACTTTTCGTCGCCGGCCTGTGCATGATGCAGGTGATGATGTACGCATGGCCGGCGTACGTGACCGAGCCCGGCGAGATCCCTGCGGACATTGAGCAGTTGCTGCGCTGGGCCAGTTGGGTGATCTGCCTGCCGGTGGTGTTCTTTGCCAGCGGGCCCTTCTTTCGCAGCGCCTGGCGCGACCTGCGGCGCGGCCGCATCGGCATGGACACACCGGTGTCCGTCGGCATCCTGATCACCTTCCTGGCCAGTTCGGCGGCCACCTTCGATCCGTCTGGACCCTGGGGCTCCGAAGTCTGGTTCGACTCTCTCACCATGTTCGTGTTCTTCCTGCTGGGGGGGCGCTACCTGGAGCACAAGGCGCGCGACCGCACCGCCGGCGCGCTCGACAGCCTCATGAACCGGCTGCCACAGGCATGCGAGCGACGGGGCGCCGCTGGCGCTTTCGAGACCGTGTCCATCCGCCGCCTGGTGCCGGGCGACGTGGTGCGGATCTCCGCTGGTCAGGCTTTTCCTGCGGATGGTGAGCTGCTCAGCGAGCGTGCCACGGTGGACGAGGCCCTGCTCACCGGTGAGTCGCACCCGGTGTCGCGCGAGCGCGGTCAGGGCCTGGTGGCGGGCAGTTTCAATCTGGGCGGCCCGGTGCTGGTGCGCCTGGTGCGTGTGGGAGCGGACACCCGATTTGCGCAGATCGTGCGACTGATGGAGCAGGCGTCCACCGAGAAGCCTCGGCTGGCGGTGCTGGCCGATCGCGTGGCTGCGCCGTTCCTCGTGCTGGTGATGCTGGCAGCGACCCTCGCGGGCTGGTATTGGTGGCAGATCGACCACACCCAGGCGCTCGCCGTGGCCGTGGCGGTGCTCATCGTCACCTGCCCCTGCGCGCTTTCGCTGGCCACGCCTGCGGCCATGCTTGCCGCGGCTGGAGCGCTGGCGCGGCGCGGGGTGCTGGTGCGCCGGCTGCAAGCTTTCGAGGCGCTGGCAGGCGTCAACGCGGTGGTGTTCGACAAAACCGGCACGCTGACCCACGAAGGGCTCGCTCTTCGGGACGTGATCACGCGGTCGGGTGTGTCGCGCGACGATGCGCTGGCCCTGGCCGGAGCGCTGGCGGAAGGTTCATTGCACCCGGTTTCACGGGCCATCGCTGCCGAGGCCAGCCAACGACTGCTGCCAGTGCCGCCCCTGTCGGCGCGCGGCGAAGTGGCGGGGCAGGGCATGCAGGCGGAGGGCGCTGACGGCAGGGTGGTACGCCTGGGATCGGCGGGCTTCTGTGGTGCAGCGGTGCGGCAGGGCGACGGTTCACCCACGGTGCACCTGAGCGATGCGCAAGGCTGGCTGGCCAGCTTCGTGATGCAGGAGTCGCTGCGAGCCGATGCCCGCGACGCTGTCTCGGCCTTGCGCGCCATGGGCGTGCGCACCTGGTTGCTGTCGGGCGATCGAGCTGAGGCGGCGGCGCGGGCTGGTGAGGCGGTGGGTGTGGACCACGTCATCGCCGGTGCCACGCCCGAGCGCAAGCTCGCTGAGGTGGCGGATTTGCAGGCCGCTGGCCTGAAGGTGGCCATGGTGGGCGACGGCCTGAACGATGGCCCCGTTCTGGCTCGGGCAGACACGTCTTTCGCCCTCGGCCATGCGGCGCCTTTGGCTCAGGCGCAATCGGACTTCGTCATTCAGGGTGGACAGGTCATGGACGTCGTGCTCGCCTTGCGGCACGCGCGCACGACCCTGCGCATCGTGCGTCAGAACCTGGCCTGGGCAGCGGCCTACAACGCCATCAGCGTCCCGTTGGCGCTTGCCGGCTACATGCCGCCGGCCCTGGCGGGTCTGGGCATGGCTGCCAGCTCGCTGCTGGTGATCGGCAATGCCTTGCGGCTGACTCGCCAAACCGACTGAAAGCCTTATGGACATCCTGTACCTGCTCATCCCGTTGTCCGTTCTGCTGGTGTTCGGGATCATCGGTGTCTTCTGGTGGGCACTGCAATCGGGTCAGTTCGACAACATCGAGCGCGAGGGTGAACGCATCCTGAAGAGCGATTGACCTAGGTCAAGGTGCTCACAGACCACCTTGCGCACACTGGCAACAGTGACATTTGCGAGGAGTTCTGTATGTCCATGACAAGCAAGGCCGGCCAGGCGACGGTCTACAACGACAAAGTGGTTCGGCAGTTCGCCATCATGACGGTGGTGTGGGGCGTGGTCGGCATGCTGGTGGGCGTGATCATCGCCGCCCAGCTCACCTGGCCTTCGCTCAATCTCGGCATTGAATGGCTGTCCTATGGAAGGTTGCGGCCGCTGCACACCAACGCGGTGATCTTTGCGTTTGGCGGTTGTGGCCTGTTCGCCGCCAGCTACTACGTGGTGCAGCGCACCTGCCAGACGCGCATCTTCTCCGACGGCCTGGCCGCCTTCACCTTCTGGGGTTGGCAGCTGGTGATCGTACTGGCAGCGGTCACCCTGCCGCTGGGCCTGACCCAGGGCAAGGAATACGCCGAACTCGAATGGCCGATCGACCTGCTGATTGCGGTGGTGTGGGTCGCGTACGCGGTCGTGTTCTTTGGCACCATCGGCCTGCGCAAGGTGCGCCACATCTACGTGGCCAACTGGTTCTTCGGCGCCTTCATCCTCGCCGTGGCCATGCTGCACATCGTCAACAGTGCGGCCTTGCCGGTGGACCTGTTCAAGTCGTACTCGGCCTACGCTGGTGTACAGGACGCCATGGTGCAGTGGTGGTACGGCCACAACGCCGTGGGCTTCTTCCTCACGGCGGGCTTCCTCGGGATGATGTATTACTTCATCCCCAAGCAGGCCGAGCGGCCCGTGTACTCGTATCGCCTGTCCATCGTGCACTTCTGGGCGCTGATCTTCACCTACATGTGGGCCGGCCCGCACCACCTGCACTACACCGCGTTGCCCGACTGGACGCAGTCGGTGGGTATGGTGTTCTCGCTCATCCTGCTCGCTCCGAGCTGGGGCGGCATGATCAACGGGATCATGACCCTCTCGGGTGCATGGCACAAGCTGCGCGACGACCCGATTCTGCGTTTCCTGATCGTCTCGCTCTCGTTCTACGGCATGTCGACCTTCGAGGGTCCGATGATGTCCATCAAGACGGTGAACGCCCTGAGCCACTACACCGACTGGACCGTGGGCCACGTGCACTCCGGCGCGCTGGGCTGGGTGGGTCTGGTGACCATGGGTTCCATGTACTACCTGATTCCACGTTTGTATGGCCAGAAGAAGATGTATTCCGTGCCTGCGATCGAAATCCATTTCTGGGTGGCCACCATTGGCATCGTCCTCTATATCGCCGCCATGTGGATTGCGGGGGTGATGCAAGGCCTGATGTGGCGTTCGGTCAACCCCGATGGCAGTCTGACCTACACCTTTGTCGAATCCGTCAAGGCCACCTTCCCCTTTTACGTGATCCGCCTGCTCGGTGGCCTGCTCTACCTCGGCGGCATGCTGGTGATGTTGTGGAACACGGTCATGACCGCGCGCAGCGGACAGGCGCAGGAAGTGCGCATTCCCGCCATCAATCCCGCCCATGCCTGAGGACAACACCATGGCTCAAAACAACAAACCCCAGGGTTTCACCCACGAGCGGATCGAGACCAACAACTTCCTGATGATCGTGCTCATCGTGCTGGTGATCGCGGTCGGCGGGCTGGTCGAGATCGTTCCGCTGTTCTTCCAGAAATCCACCACGCAACCTGTGGAAGGCTTGAAGCCCTACAGCGCACTGCAGATTGCCGGACGCGACGTGTACGTGCGCGAAGGCTGCTACAACTGCCACTCGCAGATGATCAGGCCGTTCCAGGCCGAAACGCTGCGCTACGGCCACTACTCGGTGGCAGGTGAGTTCGTCTATGACCGCCCGTTCCAGTGGGGCAGCAAGCGCACGGGGCCCGACCTCGCCCGCGTGGGTGGACGCTACAGCGACGAATGGCACCGCCTGCACCTGATCAATCCACGCGATCTGGTGCCGGAGTCCAACATGCCGGCCTACCCCTGGCTCGAGAAAAGGACCGTGAACGAGGCCGGCATTCCGCGCCGCATGGAAGTGCTGCGCACGCTGGGTGCGCCCTACACCGACGAAGAGATCGCCGCATCCACCGCCGATGTGAAGGGCAAGACCGAGCTCGAAGCCCTGATCGCCTACCTGCAGGTGCTGGGCACCGCCATCAAGTGAGCCCCGCGGAGAACACCATGGACATCAACGACCTGCGCAGCATCATGACGGTGATCAGCCTGCTGACTTTCCTGGGCATCGTCGCCTGGGCATGGTCCAGGCGCAATCAGGATCGCTTCGACGAGGCAGCTCGCCTGCCATTCGAAGACGAAGCATGAACTCGGCCCGAACAAGTAGAGAAACATCATGAGCGACTTCACAAGCAACTTCTGGGCGATCTACGTGGCAGGGCTCACTCTGGTCAGCATCGTGGCCTGCGTGATCCTGCTGTGGGTGAGTGGCACCACCAAGGTGGCCGCCTCCGCCGACAACACCACCGGCCATGTGTGGGACGGTGACCTGCGGGAAATGAACAACCCGCTGCCGAAGTGGTGGGTCTATCTCTTCGTCATCACCGTCGTGTTTTCCCTGATCTACGGCATGCTCTACCCCATGTTTGGCACCTACCAGGGTGTGCTGGGCTGGTCTTCCGATGGGCAGCACAAGGCCGAGGTGGAAAAAGTCGAGAAGGCCATCGCACCCATCTATGCAAAGTTCCAGGGCATGACGCCCGAGCAACTCGCCGGTGACGCCAGTGCCATGGCGATCGGCGAAAGGCTGTTCATGAACAACTGCGCGCAGTGCCACGGTTCGGACGCTCGAGGCGCCCGCGGATTCCCCAATCTCACCGATGGCGACTGGCTCTGGGGCGGAGAACCCGCTCTGATCAAGACGACACTGACCGAAGGGCGCACGGGCGTGATGCCGCCCATGGCCGCAGCCGTGGGGACCCCGGAGGATGTGCGCAACGTCGCGCACTACGTGCTCAGTCTCTCCGCCACCCCCCACGATCCGGTGCGCGCGGTGCAAGGCAGGGCCAAGTTTGGAGCCTGCGCGGCTTGCCACGGTATGGACGGCAAGGGCAACCAGGCCATGGGCGCACCCAATCTGACCGATGGAACCTGGCTGCACGGCTGGGGCGAGGAGGCGATCGTGCGCGCCGTGAACAACGGCTTCACGAACCAGATGCCGGCTCAGGCCAGCAAGCTCAACGCCGATCAGATCCAGGTTCTGACTTCCTATGTCTGGGGCCTGTCCCGCAAGCCCGCCACCGCCAACTGATTTCCCCGTGACCACCGCCAGCACCGGCGCCAGCTCGCCCAAGACCGTCATTCCCATCGTCTCGGTGCCCGCCGAGGACGAGGAGATGGTTTCTCTGTACGCCTCGCGCCAGAAGATCCACCCCCGTTCGGTGTCGGGCATCTTTTCTCGCTGGCGCTGGCTCACGGTGTGGATCACGCAGATCGTCTTCTACGGCCTGCCCTGGCTGGAGTGGAATGCGCGGCAGGCGGTGTTGTTCGATCTGGAAGTCCGCCGCTTCTACATCTTTGGCCTGGTGCTGTATCCGCAGGATTTCATCTACCTCACGGGCCTGTTGGTGATATCGGCGCTCTCACTCTTCCTGTTTACCGCCGTGGCCGGGCGCCTGTGGTGCGGGTTTGCCTGTCCTCAGACCGTTTACACCGAAATCTTTCTCTGGATCGAAAAGAAGGTGGAGGGCGATCGCTCGGCCCGGCTGCGGCTGGACGGTTCGAAGCTCACCGCAGCCAAGTTCGGCAAGAAATCCCTCAAGCATGCGCTGTGGATCGCCTTCGCCTTGTGGACTGGCTTCACCTTTGTCGGCTACTTCACCCCCATTCGCGAGCTCGGTGCGCTGGCACTCGCCGCGTCGCTCGGTCCCTGGCAAACCTTCTGGGTCTTCTTCTACGGTTTCGCCACCTACGGCAATGCCGGATTCCTGCGCGAACAGGTCTGCAAGTACATGTGTCCCTACGCGCGCTTTCAGAGCGCGATGTTCGACAAGGACACCATGATCGTGACCTACGATGCGCAGAGAGGCGAACCGCGAGGCGCACGGTCAAAGAAGGCCGATCCCAAGGCGCTTGGCCTGGGCTCCTGTGTGGACTGCACACTTTGCGTGCAGGTCTGCCCCACCGGCATCGACATCCGCAAAGGGCTGCAGTACGAGTGCATCGGTTGCGCAGCCTGTGTGGACGTGTGCGACGAGGTGATGGACAAGGTCGGCTATCCGCGTGGCCTCATCAGGTTCTCCACCCAGAATGGCATGGCGCAGGGTTGGAACACGCGCCAGATGTTGCAGCGTGCGTTGCGCCCGCGCGTGCTTGTGTACACCGGCATCCTGTCGACGATCACCCTGGCCGTGGGCGTGAGCCTCTTCTTGCGAACGCCGCTCAAGGTGGATGTGATTCGCGACCGTGGCGCGCTGGCGCGCATGGTGGAGCAAGGGCGAATCGAAAACGTGTTTCGTCTTCAGATCATGAACGCCACCGAATCGACACAGCGCTACGTCATCAGTGTCACAGGCCTGCCGGGCATCACACTGGCCTCGGATGCCGAGATCGAGGTGTTGCCCACCGAGGTGCGTTCGGCCGCGGTGCGGGTGCAGATTCCGCCTGACGCGGCCAGCACGGGCTCGCATCCTATCGAGTTCAAGATCCATGCCACGGGCGATGGCGTCTCGCGCGTGACCGAAAAGGCTGCCTTCGTCGTGCCGCGATGAAGCCCGAACCCTATCCCACCAGGAGCAAACCATGAGCCTATCCGCCCCCAGCGTACTCAAAGCCCCCTCACCGGCGTGGTGGCGCGTGCCGCAGATGTGGCTCGTGGTGGGCGGACCGCTGGCGGTGGTGGTGGCCAGCCTCATCACCGCCTGGATCGCGGTTCACAACGCCGATCCCGTCCTGGACAAAAGCGCGTTCGAACGCGACCGCCAGGCCGCCATGGCATTGCAAGGCCAGGCGAGGGCGGACGCGCTGATCAAGCTGCAGCCGGCCCACCAGGCCCGAAACCACGCCGCGTCGCCCGTGGTGCCGCAGGACCGTTGACATGGACGCGCGGCCCTGGATGGTGATCGTCTGGCCGGCCTTCCTGCTGGCGGCCGTCTTGGAGATGGTGGTGTTTGCCCTGGTCGACCCAAGCGATCTGCACTGGTTCGGTCAGCCCCTGCACTGGTCTCGCCAGGCGGTCTATACCGTGGCCTTCTTCGTGTTCTGGGCGGTGGCAGCGGTGTCCAGCGCGCTCACGCTGCTGCTGGCCAGGCCGTCCAGCGACATCAACCGTTGACCGATCCGCCGTCGGACATCTTCATTTGCAGTTCGGGGGATTCACGATCTGCCTGAGCGCGTCGGTGTCCTTGATGTGCACGTAGCGCTGCTTGACGTCGATGATGCCGTCTTCCACAAACTTCGAAAAAGTGCGGCTCACGGTCTCCAGCTTCATGCCGAGATAGCTGCCGATCTCCTCGCGCGTCATGCGCAGCACCAGCTCGGATTGCGAGAAGCCACGCGCATGCAGCCGCTGCACAAGGTTCAGCAAAAACGCGGCGAGGCGCTCCTCGGCCCGCATGCTGCCCAGCAGCAGCATCACGCCGTGGTCGCGCACGATCTCACGGCTCATGATCTTGTGGACATGGTGCTGCAGTGTGGTGAATTCCCGAGAGAGTTCTTCCACCTGGTCGAAAGGCATGATGCAGACCTCGGCGTCCTCCAGTGCAATGGCATCGCAGGAATGGCGGTCGCTCACGATGCCATCCAGCCCAATGATCTCGCCCGTCATCTGGAAGCCGGTCACCTGATCGCGGCCGTCGGCTGTGGTCACGCAGGTCTTGAAAAAGCCCGAGCGTACGGCGTAGAGCGATGTGAACTTGTCGCCCACGTTGAACAGTGCGCTGCCGCGCTTGACACGTCGGCGCGTGGAAATCACCCGGTCGAGCTTGTCCATCTCGCCCGCATTGAGTCCCATGGGCAGGCACAACTCGCGAAGGTTGCAGCTAGAGCAGGCGACCTTGATGCTTTGGGCGTCCATATGCAGTCCGTATTGATCCCTGAAAGCTCGAAGCATACCCCCATGGAGTGTCGATGCTCAATGCCCATGCCTCCCGCTGACCACATTTGACCAAGATCAAGGGGGGAGGTGCCTCTCTGTTGCACAGTGAAGCCTGATATGGAGACCATCCCGTGAGCCACGCCATTTCCGACGACCTGCTGAGGCGTTTCGACGTCCCGGGGCCCCGGTACACCTCGTACCCCACAGCCGACCGATTTGTCGAAGCCTTTACCGAGCACGACCATATCCAGGCACTGGGGCAGCGCCGTGCCGGATCCATGGCGTTGCCGCTCTCGCTCTATGTGCACATCCCGTTTTGCGAATCGGTCTGCTACTACTGCGCTTGCAACAAGGTCATCACCCGGCACCACGAGCGCGCCGCGCAGTACCTGCGCTACCTCGCGCGCGAAGTGGAGTTGCAGGTGGCGCATTTCGGTGTGGGGCACGCCGTTTCCCAACTGCACCTTGGCGGCGGAACCCCCACTTTCCTCTCGGACGCAGAGCTAGAGGACCTCATGGCCATGCTGCGTCGGCATTTCACCCTGGCGCCCGGTGGCGAGTACTCGATCGAGGTGGACCCGCGCACCGTCACCGAGGAGCGCCTTCGCTCGTTGGCGCGCCTGGGTTTCAACCGCCTGAGTTTCGGCGTGCAGGACTTCGATCCTGCCGTGCAGAAGGCAGTGCATCGCGTGCAGCCGGCCGAGCAGGTGTTTGCGTTGGTGGAGGCTGCGCGCCGCATCGGTTTCGAGTCCGTCAACGTTGATCTCATCTACGGATTGCCCCTGCAAACGCCTGAATCCTTCAACCGCACGCTGGCCCAGGTCAACGCCTTGCGGCCCGATCGCATCGCGCTGTACGCCTACGCCCATCTGCCCTCGCGTTTCAAGCCGCAGCGGCGCATTGTGTCCGCCGAACTGCCGAGCCCTGGCGACAAGCTGACCATGCTCTCTGCTTCGCTGGATGCCCTCATGGGCGAAGGCTATGTGTACGTGGGCATGGACCACTTCGCGCTGCCCACCGATACGCTGGCAGTGGCCAAGCGGCAGGGTCGACTGCACCGCAATTTCCAGGGCTACAGCACCCAGCCCGACTGCGACCTGATCGGCCTGGGCGTTTCCGCCATTGGCCGCATCGGCGCCACGTACAGCCAGAATGCCAAGACGCTGGCAGAGTACGCCGACCTGCTGGACCAGGGGCGCCTGCCCATCGTGCGCGGGCTGGCACTCACGCGCGACGACCTTTTGCGTCGCGCGGTCATCATGTCGCTCATGTGTCAGGGCGAGTTGCAGTTTGAGTCGATCGAACTGGGTCACCTGATCGACTTCAAGCGGTATTTCGAGCGCGAGCTGGAGGTGCTCCAGGACATGGCCGAACAGGGGCTGGTGACGATCCAGCCTGGCGGCGTGCAGGTAACGGAGACCGGTTGGTACCTTGTGCGGGCGATCGCCATGGTGTTCGACAAGAATTTGCAGGTCGACCAAGATCGGGCGAAATTCTCTCGGATCATCTGAACCACGATGCAGACCACGATGGCGATCACGGCCCTGTTCATGGGCCTGGTGGGCGGCCCCCACTGCGTGGCCATGTGCGGTGCGGCCTGCGCGGGCATCGGTCGGGCTGCCGGAGTTCGCAGCACGTCTGCGCTCATGACCTTCCAGTTCAGTCGCATGGTGGGCTACGCCTTGTTCGGCGCCCTGGCCGCCGGCTCGGTGCAGGGCCTGGCCTGGCTGGGTACCAACACCGCTGTGCTGCGCCCGGTCTGGACCATGTTCCACGTGGCGGCGCTGATGCTGGGTGCGGTGCTGCTCTGGCAGGCTCGGCAGCCGGCGTGGATTGAGGCGCTGGGCCAGAACGTGTGGCGTCGCGCCCGGCCGGTGCTGGGCAAGTTGGGGCCGCGTGCGCCTGTGGTGCTGGGTGTTGGCTGGGCGCTCATGCCGTGCGGGTTGCTCTATTCCGCCTTGCTGGTCGCGTCGCTGTCGGCCAACGCGCTCGAGGGTGCGGTCATCATGGCGTTGTTTTCACTGGGCACCTCGGTCTCGCTCACGGCTGGCCCCTGGCTCTTGCTGCGCCTTCGCGGCGCTCGATCGGGCGCCTGGGGCATCCGACTGGCCGGGTTGGCGTTGGCACTGACCTCGGGTTGGGCGGTCTGGATGGGCATCACACAGCCCTCCGGGCT
The DNA here is from genome assembly GCF_050250835.1 of Hydrogenophaga sp. Classification (GTDB taxonomy): domain Bacteria; phylum Pseudomonadota; class Gammaproteobacteria; order Burkholderiales; family Burkholderiaceae_C; genus Hydrogenophaga. The sequence goes on from NZ_JBFWNX010000012.1 coordinate 29,812, forward strand.
GTGGTGCGCCTGAGGTCAGCGAGCGTTTCGCCCTGGCAGTGTGGCCAGCACCAGGCCCAGCAAGGCAATGCCGAATGCCACACCCTGCAACGCGGTGAGGCGCTCGCCCATGAACAACACACCGATGGCCGCCGCACTGATCGGCAGCATCACGGTGAACACACCCGCCTGTGAAGCCGGCACCACCTTGAGGCCGGTCATCCAGAGCCACACCGTCCACATGCTGGCGGCCAAAGCGTAAAACACCAGCAGCGCCCAGATGGGTGCGGCCACGGAGCCGAAGTCAAACTGCCAGGCAGTCCAGATGCCCAACGGTGTGACCAGCGCGAAGCCCCAGAGGTTGATGACTGCCGAGATGCGCCTGGGGCTCAGCCCCTCAGTGAGGCGCTTGCCGATGACGACGTACGACGCCTCGCAGACCACCGCCGCGAACACCAGCAAATTCCCCAGCAGCGCACGACTGATGCCGAACGGCCCACTGGTGTCAACCTCGACGCTTGCGCCCGCATCCCCCTTTTGCAGTGAGAACAGGCCAATGCCAATGGCCGCGCAGGCGATGCCGGCGGCGCTGCGCCAGCCGATGCGCTCGCGCAGGAACAGCCAGCTCAGCACCGCTACCACGGCCGGAATGGATGACATGACGACACCCGCAGCCACGGCGGTGGTCATGCTCACACCGAAGAGCATGCAGATGGAAAACAGGAAATTTCCCAGGAACGACTCCAGGAACAGCAACCACCGCGTTCGTGGCGTCATGGGAGGTTCGGACGTCGGCTTGCGCAGCCAGGACCACATCGCCAGGCCGCCGATGCCAAAGCGCAGCCAGGCCAGCAGGAACACCGGAAACACGAGCACCAGCGGCTTGGACAAAGCCACGTAGCTGCCGACCAGGGCCATGCTCAGGGCGAGGCAGCCATAGGCCCACCAGCGGGTCAGGGGAGGAGATGGATTCACGGAAAGAGGGCGGCTGCACGAAAGTGGGCTGCATCATGCCCGAAGCCACCTCGTGCGATTCCTGCATGAGAAATGAGGTTTTCGCAATATGAAATACTAGAATGTTGCGCCGCACGATTTTTTCTCAATGCAAGAGATTGATTTTCGCATCGAGAAATCATATGAATACATCGTTGAAAAATAACCAGAAAAATTTTATCTTATATAAGACATAAGAGCTTTCAAAACTCTTCTATAAGACTTAAAGTCAACCCATCGGCATCCCGCTTGCATGTCGACGATGCAAACCCCGAAGCCATCCCTTTTCATCAACCTCACGGAGTCCGCCATGCCCCAATCTCTCACCGAGCAACTCAGCCGCGCCCAACAGATCGAAGCCCTGGAAAAAGACTGGGCGACCAACCCCCGCTGGAAGGGCGTCAAGCGCGGCTATTCCGCCGCTGACGTGGTCCGACTGCGCGGCAGCATGCAGATCGAGCACACGCTGGCCAAGCGCGGCGCCGAAAAGCTGTGGGACAAGGTCAACGGTGGCGCCAAGAAGGGTTACGTGAATGCGTTCGGCGCCATCAGCGCGGGCCAGGCCATGCAACAGGCCAAGGCGGGTCTGGAAGCGGTTTACCTGTCCGGTTGGCAAGTGGCCGCCGATGGCAACACCTCCGAAACCATGTACCCCGACCAATCGCTCTACGCGTACGACTCGGTGCCCACCATGGTGCGGCGCATCAACAACACGTTCAAGCGCGCCGACGAAATCCAGTGGGGCCGTGGCATCGAGCCGGGCAGCCCGGAGTTCATCGACTACTTCCTGCCCATCGTCGCTGACGCCGAAGCGGGTTTCGGCGGCGTGCTCAATGCCTTTGAACTCATGAAGAACATGATTGCCGCCGGTGCGGCCGGCGTGCACTTCGAAGACCAGTTGGCAGCCGTCAAGAAGTGTGGCCACATGGGCGGCAAGGTGTTGGTGCCCACGCAGGAGGCGTGCGAAAAGCTGATCGCCGCGCGCTTCGCCGCCGACGTCATGGGTGTGTCCACCATCGTGCTGGCCCGCACCGATGCCGAAGCGGCCAACCTGATCACCAGCGACCACGACGCCAACGACAAACCCTTCCTGACCGGCGAGCGCACGCAGGAAGGTTTCTACCGCGTCAAGAATGGCCTGGAACAAGCCATCAGCCGGGGCATTGCCTACGCGCCCTACGCCGACCTGGTGTGGTGCGAAACCGGGGTGCCCGACATCGGCTTTGCCCGCGAATTTGCCCAGGCCGTGCAAAGTGCCTGCCCCGGCAAGCTGCTGTCGTACAACTGCTCGCCATCGTTCAACTGGAAAAAGAACCTCAACGACAAGCAGATCGCTTCGTTCCAGGAAGACCTGGCCGCGCTGGGCTACAAGTACCAGTTCATCACGCTGGCCGGCATCCACATCAACTGGTTCAATACGTTCCAGTTCGCCCACGCCTACGCCCGCGGCGAAGGCATGAAGCACTACACCGAGATGGTGCAGGAACCTGAATTCGCCGCACGGGACAAGGGCTACACCTTCGTGTCGCACCAGCAGGAAGTGGGCGCGGGTTACTTCGACGACGTGACCACCGTGATTCAGGGCGGCTCATCCAGCGTGAAGGCGCTGACCGGCTCGACCGAAGAAGAGCAGTTCCACTGAACCTGCCCAAAGCGACCGAGGTGACAGGGCCACCCTTCGGGGTGGCTTTTTAATTGGTGGACGCTGGTGGATGGGGCGGAGAGCCCTTGAGGGGTTCCGCGGGATCCAGCAGGCTGCGAGGCGGATTTCTTTTCATTTCCTGGGCCAGCGTCAACTGGTCCGGGCTCATGCATTCATCCGCCAGCCTGGCACCCAGCTTCTGGCTCATGAGCATGGACTTGTTGCCGAGTTGCAGCCAGAGCGCGCCACGTTTCGGATCTTCGAGCCGGATGGCGCCGGTGCGGCTTTCCACCGGGTGCATGAAATAGCGTGCATTGCGGACGTTCTTGACCTGAACCAGAAAGAAACCCTGGCGCCTGGCGGGCGTGATCTCAACGGTCGAGCCCAGTTCGCAGGGAATCTGCCCAACGTATACCCTTTGAGCGACGGCGAGATCCGCTTCACTGAGGACGACGTCTGAGTGTTCTTCGATGGGGGTTGCCTCTTCAACGGCCTTGGCAGCCGAGCGAGCCAGCGGAGCGCGTTTCGTGGGCGGCTTGACGTTGGAGGTGGGTTTGGCCACGGGCGGGCTGGCAGGGGTTTGTGCCACCACCGCCAGGGGCGCGAACGCCACCGCGCTCAGCGAGAAATACAAGGGGAGCAGTTTCATGCGGTCGGTGGATGGGACGTGGAAGCAGCGTGTAGTCTGCACGCAGAGCAACTTCATGGGTGTTCGGAGATGTTTCCAATCGGCCTGCCTTCGCGCTCGAGCCTGGAAATTGTGGGAAAATCGTGGTCCATCTGACTCAACAAGAGCGAGAAAGGCAATCTGGTTATGACACCGCGAACTATGGAGACGACTCTCCTGGCCCGTTGAGGCCTGCAGTTCGCGCCTGCCCGATTCCCTGTTCCTCTCACACCAGCGCGGCTCCTGCCGCGCTTTTTGTTTTCTGGACGACCATGTTGCACATCACGCTTCCCGACGGTTCCCAACGTGAATTCCCCGGCCCGATCACGGTCGCCGACGTGGCTGCCTCCATTGGCACCGGCCTGGCCAAGGCCGCACTCGCCGGCAAGATCGGTGACAAGGTCGTCGACACCAGCCACCTGATCACACAGGACAGCCCACTGTCGATCATCACGGCCAAGGACGCCGATGGCCTGGAGGTGATCCGCCACTCCACGGCTCACTTGCTCGCCTACGCGGTCAAAGAGCTCTTTCCCGATGCCCAGGTGACCATCGGTCCCGTGATCGAACACGGGTTTTTCTACGATTTCTCGTACAAGCGCCCCTTCACACCTGAAGACCTGGCGGCCATCGAAAAGCGCATGGCCGAGCTGGCCTCAAAAGACGAGCCGGTGGTGCGCCGCGTGCTGCCGCGCGATGAGGCGGTGGCGTATTTCAAGGGTCTCGGTGAACACTACAAGGCAGAGATCATCGCCAGTATCCCGAGCAACGAGGACGTGTCGCTCTACCGGGAAGGCGCCTTTGAAGACCTCTGCCGAGGCCCGCACGTGCCCAGCACTGGCAAGCTCAAGCACTTCAAACTGATGAAGGTGGCTGGTGCCTATTGGCGTGGCGATCACCGCAACGAGATGCTGCAGCGCATTTATGGCACCGCGTGGGCGACCAAGGAAGAACTGCAAGGCTACCTCACGATGCTGGAGGAGGCCGAGAAGCGCGATCACCGCAAGTTGGGCCGTGAACTGGATCTGTTCCACATGGAGGAAACGGCGCCGGGCCTGGTGTTCTGGCATCCCAAAGGCTGGACCATCTGGCAGGCGGTGGAGCAGTACATGCGCGCCGTTTACCGGGACAACGGCTACCAGGAGGTCAAGGGTCCACAGATTCTGGACAAGAGCCTGTGGGAGAAGACGGGTCACTGGGACAATTACCGCGACAACATGTTCACCACGGAATCGGAGAAGCGCGAGTACGCGCTCAAGCCGATGAATTGCCCTGGGCACGTGCTGATCTTCAAGCAAGGCATCAAGAGCTACCGCGACTTGCCACTGCGCTACGGCGAGTTCGGCCAATGCCACCGCAACGAACCCAGCGGCGCGCTGCACGGCATCATGCGCGTGCGCGGGTTCACGCAGGACGACGGCCACATCTTCTGTACCGAAGACCAGATCCTGGACGAATGCATTGCCTATACCGCCCTGCTGCAGAAGGTCTACGCCGATTTCGGCTTCAAGGACATCATCTACAAGGTGGCGACCCGTCCAGAGAAACGGGTGGGCTCCGACGAACTGTGGGACAAAGCCGAATTCGCGGTCATGGAAGCTCTGCGCCGTTCAGGCTGCGAGTTCATCGTCTCACCCGGCGATGGTGCGTTCTACGGGCCCAAGATCGAATACACGCTCAAGGACGCGATCGGCAGGCAATGGCAATGCGGCACCATGCAGGTGGACTTCAACACCGCAGAGCGCCTGGGTGGGGAATACGTGACCGAAACGAGCGGGCGTGCGCACCCTGTCATGTTGCACCGCGCCATCGTGGGCAGCCTGGAGCGGTTCATCGGTATTCTGATCGAGCAGCACGCCGGCGCCTTGCCAGTCTGGCTGGCGCCGGAACAGGTGGCGGTGCTCAACATCACCGACGGACAGGCCGATTACTGTCGTGAAATCGCGAAAACGTTGCAGAATCAAGGGCTTAGGGTCGTAACCGACCTGCGCAACGAGAAAATTACGTATAAAATACGGGAGCACGCGTTGCAAAAGCTGCCTTTCATCCTCGTCGTGGGCGACAAAGAGAAGGCGGCCGATGCCGTGGCTGTGCGGGCTCGGGGTAACAAAGACCTCGGTGTCATGCCGCTGGAAGCCTTTTCCAAACTCATTGCGGCAGACGTTTCATCCAAGGTTTGACACCAAACATCAGGATCGAAGCCCCTGCGGTCGTGGCATCCCTCGTTTGCCCAACGGCGGCCCTGGGGGCTGCCATCGTGTCTGATCAGCCCACACAAAGGAACTCACCATAGCTACCAACTTTCGCGACCGCCGCCAGCGTGAAGAGCGCGCACACCGACTGAACCGGGAAATCATGGCCCCTGAGGTTCGCCTCAACGGGCCGGAGAATGAGCCGCTGGGCATCGTCAGTCTGCAAGAAGCGTTGCGCATGGCCGGTGAGCTGGATGTGGACCTGGTCGAGATTGCGGCCACCGCCGTCCCTCCCGTGTGTCGCCTGATGGACTACGGCAAGTTCAAGTACCAGGAGCAGAAGAAGGCCGCTGAGGCGAAAGCCAAGCAGACCGTCATCGAGATCAAGGAAATCAAGTTTCGCCCGGGCACGGACGACGGCGACTACAACATCAAGATGCGCAACATTCGCCGGTTTCTGGATGATGGCGACAAATGCAAGATCACCTTGCGTTTTCGCGGTCGGGAAATCACCCACCAGGATCTCGGCCTGGCGCTCTTGAACCGCATTCGCGATGAGCTGGCCGATTCCATCGTGGTGGAACAGTTTCCCAAGCTCGAAGGGCGTCAGATGATCATGATGATTGCGCCTGGACGCAAGAAGGCTGGCGGTGGGGCGCCCAAGGCTGCTGAAGTGGCCGTGGCCCCCACGGAAGGACAACAGGCGGCTTGAGCCGCTGGTGAAGAACAAAGAACTGGATCGCCAGAGTAGTCTCCTGGCGGTTCGAGGTGCAGTCCGAGAGGATTGATGCCGAACGGGTGACCGAAAGGCTGCCCATAAAAGTGGCTCGGGGCCAACAAGTCTGCGGAAGGTTCGCAGCGCCTCACGAGCACAAATGAAAAGGAGCATGCAAATGCCCAAAATGAAGACCAAGAGCAGCGCGAAGAAGCGTTTTCGCGTTCGTCCCGGTGGCACCGTCAAGCGCGGCCAAGCCTTCAAACGTCACATCCTGACCAAGAAGACCACCAAGAACAAGCGCCACCTGCGGGGTGCGGTGACCGTGCATGAGACCAATATGGGTCACATGGCACAGATGCTGCCCGGCATGGGCATTTGATCAACGACGAACAAGGAGTAACTCATGCCTCGCGTCAAACGTGGTGTCACGGCTCGCGCCCGACACAAAAAAGTTCTGGCTCTGGCCAAAGGTTTCCGCGGCCGCCGCGGCAATGTCTTCCGCATCGCCAAGCAGGCGGTGATGAAAGCCGGGCAATATGCCTACCGTGATCGCCGCACCAAAAAGCGCGTGTTCCGGCAGCTGTGGATTGCCCGCATCAACGCCGGCGCTCGCGCATGCGGCCTGACGTACAGCCAGTTCGCCAACGGCCTGAAGAAGGCTCAGATCGAGATCGACCGCAAGGTCCTGGCCGATCTGGCGGTGAACGATCCGGCTGCCTTTGGCAGCATCGTGGAGCAAGTCAAAGCCAAGCTGGCCGCTTGATTCACGACAGGGACGCACGGCGGGCTTGCCGCTGTGCCACCCGGTCGCTCAAAGGGGTTGAGGCTTGAGGGATTCCCTCGCAGGCTTCAACCCTTTTTTTGTTTCCCAACGATTCCCCCACACACATGAACGAGTTGGACGAACTGGTCGAAGGCGCACGAGCCGCGTTTGCCCGCGCTGCCGCCCCCGCCGATCTGGAAAACGCCAAGGCCCTGTTTATGGGCAAGTCCGGCCGCATCACCGAGCTGATGAAAGGGATGGCCGCACTCTCGGTCGATGAGAAGAAAACGCGGGGGGCTGCGATCAATCTTGCCAAACAGGCCATCGAAGCCGCTCTCGCCGAGCGTCGTCAGGCACTGGCCGAAGCAGAAATGCAGAGGCAGCTGCACGCCGAGGCGCTGGACGTGACGCTGCCCGGGCGCCAACGCGGCCAAGGCGGTCTTCATCCGGTGAGCCTCACACTGGAACGCATCGAGGCCATCTTCGGTTCCATGGGTTTCGAGGTGGCGGAGGGCCCGGAGATTGAATCCGACTGGTTCAATTTCACCGCGCTGAATACGCCCGAGGACCATCCGGCGCGTTCGATGCATGACACCTTCTATGTCGAAGGTGGTAGCGAAAAGGCGCCCAACCTGCTGCGCACGCACACCAGCCCCATGCAGATTCGCCACGCTGTGCAGCACGTCAAGCGTCACCGCTTCGCGCTGGATGCCGGCCTTGGCATGCCTGAGATTCGCGTGATCGCGCCCGGGCGCACGTATCGCGTGGACAGCGACGCCACCCACTCACCCATGTTCCATCAGTGTGAGGGCCTGTGGATTGGCGAGAACGTGAGCTTCAAGGACTTGAAGTTCGTCTTCACCGACTTCTGTCGCACGTTTTTCGAGTCGGACGACCTGGTGCTGCGTTTCCGTCCAAGCTTCTTTCCCTTCACCGAGCCGAGCGCAGAGATTGACATCCAGTTCCAGCATGGCCCGCTGGCCGGCCGCTGGCTTGAGGTGGCTGGTTCGGGGCAGGTGCATCCGAACGTGGTGCGCAACATGGGCCTGGACCCCGAGCGCTACATCGGCTTTGCCTTCGGCATGGGGCCAGACCGCTTGACCATGTTGCGCTACGGCGTCAACGATCTTCGCCTGTTCTTCGACGGCGACGTCCGCTTCCTCGCCCAGTTCCGCTGAGACCTTGACATGCAATTTCCCGAATCCTGGCTGCGCGCCTTCTGCAACCCTCCGCTGACGAGCCAGCAGCTCGCCGACACGCTGACCATGGCGGGTCTTGAGGTCGAAGAACTTGCGCCTGTGGCGCCTCCATTCACGAAGGTGGTGGTGGGCGAGATCAAGACGGCGGACCAGCATCCCAACGCCGACCGACTGCGCGTCTGCCAGGTGGACGTGGGGCAGGGCAGCCTGCTCAACATCGTCTGCGGAGCACCCAACGCGCGTGCAGGCATCAAGGTGCCATGTGCGCTGGTGGGAGCCGAGTTGCCACCTGGCGAAGATGGCAAACCCTTCCTGATCAAGCTGGGCAAGCTGCGCGGCGTTGAAAGCCAGGGCATGCTGTGTTCGGCGCGGGAATTGAAGCTCTCCGAGGACCATGGCGGCTTGCTGGAGCTGGCGTCCGACGCCCCGCTGGGCCGCGACGTTCGCGAGCAACTCTCGCTGGACGACATGCTGTTCACACTCAAGCTCACACCCAATCTGGCGCACTGTTTGAGTGTGTACGGCGTCGCACGAGAATTGGCCGCACTCACGGGAGCACCCCTGGTCGAACCCGTGTTCACGCCGGTGCCTGCGACCCTTCAGGACCGAATGCCCGTGAAGGTTCAGGCGCCAGACCTGTGCGGCCGTTTTTCCGGCCGCATCGTGCGCGGCGTCAACACCCGGGCGACCACGCCGGACTGGATGGTCGAGCGTCTGGCTCGCTGCGGCCAGCGCAGCGTGACCGCTCTCGTCGACATTTCCAACTATGTGATGTTCGAGCTGGGCAGGCCCTCGCACATCTTCGACCTGGACAAGATCCACGGTGGCCTGACCGTGCGCTGGGGCCAGTCGGGTGAGACTTTGAAACTGTTGAACGGCAACACGGTCGCCGTCGACGAACACGTCGGTGTGATCGCCGACAACCAGAGCGTCGAATCGCTTGCCGGCATCATGGGTGGGGACGCCACTGCAGTGTCCGACGACACCAGCAACATCTACATTGAAGCGGCCTTCTGGTGGCCCAAGGCCATTGCCGGTCGTTCGCGCCGCTACAACTTCTCCACCGACGCCGGTCATCGGTTCGAGCGCGGGGTGGACCCATCCACCACGGTGGAGCACGTGGAGCGCATCACGCAACTGGTGCTCGATATCTGTGGCGGTCAGGCGGCGGTGATGGACGATCACGTGGTGAATTTGCCCGCCGTCCAGCCGGTGAGCCTGCGCGTGGCGCGGGCGGCCAGGGTCACGGGCATGTCGCTCACGCAGGCTCAATGCGCCGGCGCGCTGCGCCGCCTGGGGCTACCGGTCGAGGAGGGCGATGGCGTCATCACGGTCACGCCACCCGCTTACCGCTTCGATCTCCTGATCGAGGAGGACCTCATCGAGGAGGTGACCCGTGTCATCGGATACCAGAACCTCCCCGATACCCCACCACTGGCGCCCATCACCGCGCGCATCCGTCCCGAAGCGCGTCGTGGTCCCTTTGCACTGCGGCGGCAACTGGCCCAACTCGGCTACCAGGAAACCATCAATTTCAGCTTCGTCGAGGAGCGCTGGGAACATGAGCTGGCTGGCAATTCCACACCCATTCGCCTGCTCAACCCCATCGCCAGCCAGATGAGCGTGATGCGCTCTTCGCTGCTGGGCAGCCTGATCTCGGTGCTCAAGTTCAACCTGGATCGCCGCGTCGACCGGGTGCGCCTGTTTGAGCTGGGCCGGGTATTCCTGCGAGACGCCTCCGTGCCCGACAGCGACGCGACCGTGGCTGGTTTTTCCCAGCCCATGCGTGTGGCGGGCCTGTGCCATGGTGGAGTGGACACCCTGCAATGGGGCATGCCGGAGCGTTCGGTGGACTTCTTTGATGCCAAAGGCGACGTGCAGGCCTTGCTGTCTCCCCGCAGCCCGGAGTTCCGGGTCGCTGAACACCCTGCGATGCACCCGGGGCGCTGCGCCAGCGTCTGGTTGGGCGATCGCTGTGTTGGCCATGTGGGCGAAATGCATCCGCGGTGGCGGCAAGCCTATGAGTTGCCGCAGGCACCCGTGATGTTTGAACTGGATCTTGATGCGGTTCTTGAGCATCCGGTGCCTGCCTACCAGGTCGTGGGGAGGCATCAGGCCGTCGAGCGCGACCTGGCGATCGTGGTCAAGGAGTCCGTCACTCACGCTGCGATCATGGATGCGATCCGTGCGCCGGCGAACCCCTGGTTGCGCGATGTGGTGCTTTTCGACGTTTACCGGCCCAAGAAACAGGCGGGCGGCCAAGGCGGTGCCGGCGCGTTGAACGACGACGAAAAAAGCCTGGCGGTCCGGCTGGTGCTCAACCGCGACGACGCTACACTGACCGAGGAAGACATCGAAGCGACTGTCAAAGGCGCGCTGGCGTCTGTGGAGCAACGGCTGGCCGGCCGGCTGCGCGCCTGATCAAACGAGGATGGAGAACCCCCGCATGGAACTCGCTGTTGAAAGCCTGGAGACCCCGGCATTGACCAAAGCTCAACTGGCCGAACTGCTGTTTGACCAGATTGGCCTGAACAAGCGTGAATCCAAGGACATGATCGACGCCTTTTTCGATCTCATCACCGATAGCCTCGTCAATGGCAACGACGTGAAGATCTCCGGTTTTGGCAACTTCCAGATTCGCACCAAGGCTCCCCGCCCCGGGCGCAATCCGCGGACTGGCGAGCCTGTGGCGATTCAGGCACGCCGCGTCGTCACCTTCCACGCCAGCCCCAAGCTCAAAGAGCAGGTGCAAACCGCCGTCATTGGCAGCTAAGCACGCTCCAAAAAGAGCAATCACGCTGTTTTTCGCATCGGTCTGCTCGGCAGCGAGTCTGCGCGCGGGCGGCCCGTCGGCACCTCAGGGGCGCGCCGTTGCAACATTTCACACGGATTTCATCAATCCTCCGCGCACGCCTGCTCAAGTTAGAGTAGATTTCAAGGTTCGGTCTGTACTGCCTTGATTTTCATGGAAAAATCACTTCCGCCCATCCCCGCCAAGCGCTACTTCACCATCGGTGAAGTGGGCGAGTTGTGCGGTGTCAAGCCCCATGTGCTTCGGTATTGGGAACAGGAGTTCACGCAGTTGAGACCCATGAAACGCCGCGGCAATCGGCGCTACTACCAGCACCATGAGGTGCTGATGATCCGCCGCATACGAGAGTTGCTTTACGACCAGGGCTTCACGATCAGCGGCGCGCGCAACAAGCTGCAAGAGATCGTGCAGGCCGAGCGTGACAAGCGGCGCAACGAAGATGGCGAAGCCATTGACGTGATCGAGCTCGATGAGATGGTGCACGGCGGCGATGTGGTGGTTCCATTCATTGAAGCTGACGATCCCGAATACCGCGAGTCGGGTTCCTTGCTCCACGATGTCAGGCGGGAGCTGCTTGAAATACGCGAGCTTCTTCGGCACACCGCCTGAAAGGCTCCGTTTGCCAGCTATAATTTAAGGCTTGTCGGCGTGTAGCGCAGCCTGGTAGCGCACTTGCATGGGGTGCAAGGGGTCGCGAGTTCGAATCCCGCCACGCCGACCAATAAAATCAACGGGTTAGCTCAGAAATGAGCTAACCCGTTTTTCTTTGTGGCGCTCCGGGGGTAAACCGGGGGGTAAACCGCCGTTGGGCTTTAGCTTCTTCAACGGACCAGAAGAAAGCCCACGACGACAGGACTCTCATTCCTAGACTCCGCAACTTCTCAGGTTTTGGCTTTGTGGTGGTCAAGCAACGATGAGACGTTGCCTGTATGGCTTGGCGCCATCGACTTCAGTTCGCCGACGAACGGCAACTTCTTGCCGGCTCGCGTTCAGTGCGTGGGTTGGTCCGGTGATCTCGCGATGAAGGCTTCAATGCCTTCTGCGTTGATCTCGGCCATGGCCGTGTCCAGTGCTTCCTGGTCCGTTGCGAACTCCCCGTCCCACATCGTGGAGTTGTTCAGGTCATCCACGACCTCCAGCGTCCAGCCTGAGTGCGGCATGCGGTAGATGTGGATTTCGACCGAACGCCCATCGGCCGAGTAGGTCTGGTTCAACGGGGAATCAATGAGATCGTGTTCGTCGTACATGTCGAAGTGAAGTTCGTGCGATGGAAGAACTCTACCCGGACACTACACCCCGCGCAGCACACTGAACTCTCGGAACAACCGCGCCGGCAGCGGCGTCTGCAAGCGCCAGACGATGCTCATGGGCCGGTCGCCCTCGGCCGACTCCAGCGTGACCGGCCCGCAGGCACGGTAGGCCTCGCCCTTGCGCGGTCTCACGAATAGCTGGAACTGCCATCCATTGGTTGCGCTTTCGAGATAGCGCCGACCGCCAGGCGTGTCCGGGCCTGCGCTGTTCTGGGATTGCCAGTGAAAGCGCTCGGCGCTGATCGCGTAGTCGTGGTACGCGATGCGGTCGTGGTAGCCCTCACTCTTGTCGAGCGTGACGAACAGCAGCTCGGTCTGGCGGCTGAGCAGCGACAAGGTGCCGGCCTGGAACGGCACGCGGCGCGACGCCGTCAGCCAGCCCACCGCCGTGAGGATTTCGCGCGCACCGTAGCCTGCGTGCAGGCACAAGGGCGTGTCTTCTAGACCGGGCACCGGATGCGCGCCCAAGGTGCTGCGGGCCTGCAGAAGGGCAGACAGCTCCACCAGCTCGGCAGCGATGGCTGGGTGACCCTCCAAGCGCTCCAGGAAGGCTTCGTGCCCCGCTGCCTGCTCGTGGCGTCCATCGATCTGATAGGCCAGCATCTGCACGCCCAGAGCCTCCTCTGCATTGATTGCTGATGAACTCCCTTGGCGCGAACCCACAGCGGCCATCACATCGAGTCGGCGTGGATCGTCTACATGCAGCAGATCGCCAAAGCGGCGGCTGAAGTAGTCCTCTTCAGGTCCGGGCTCAGCGACGATCAAGCCCGCATCGCGCTTGAGCGATGTCCAGCCGCTGCGGCCTTGTCCGGTACCGGTGCGGTAGATGTCCTCCAGCTCCAGCGCCTGGTCGTGCAGGAAGTCGGCCAGTTGAATCGCCGATCGGCCACGCAGTGCCGCATAGGTCTGCAGCTCGGTCTTCAAACGGCGCCAGTTCTGGGACGTCAGGGATCGCAGGCCTTGCAGCACTTGCTCTCGCGTCTGGCGCTGCAGATGGATGTGGCAACCAGGCGGCAGGCTGCCGAAGCCGTTCTCAACGCCGTCCACCAGCTCACGTCGCGACAAGCCGGTCAGGCTCGACAACAGGCGGTCAAACCGGAACTCGGCCCGGTGCTGGCCAACGAAGTCGAGCACGAGGCAGCTCTCCTTGTCGGGCGCCAAACGCAGACCACGACCGATCTGTTGCTGGAACAGGACCGGGCTCTGAGTGGGTCGCAGCAGCAGCAGCGTGTCCACCATCGGCAGATCGATGCCCTCGTTGTAGAGGTCCACCGTGACCAGTGCGCACAGCTCACCTTTTTCCAAACGCTGAGGTGCACGTCGCCTGTCTTCGGCGGCCGTCGTGCCCACCACACAGGCCGCAGGCAGACCCGCACGGTTGAGCCAATCGGTCATGAACTCTGCGTGCGCGACCGACACACAAAAAACAATGGCGCGGGACTTCCGCGCATCGGACGCCAGGCGGCGCCATTCATTGATGACCAGCTTGGCGCGCACGTCGTTGCCGGTGACCAGGTTGTCCACCGCCTCGCGTTCTCCCGGCCTGTCCCAAGGCACTTCCGAAAAGTCGGTGGCGTCGTCGCAGGCGTAGTACTCGAACGGCGCCAGCAGCTGTAGGTCCAGCGCATGCCACAGTCGCAATTCGACCGCTGGGCTGCCGTCCGGCCGCGAATCGAAATAGGGCGCGATGGGTTGCCCGTCGCTGCGCTCAGGCGTTGCCGTCAACCCAAGCAACACACTGGGGCGAACGGCCCGGGCGAATGCGTCAAACCGATCGGCCGCTAGGCGGTGGCACTCATCCACCACGACCGTGTGCCAGTGGTCGACGCCAACGGTGGCCACCAGGTCGCGGCTGGTCACGCTGTCGATGGTGGCGAACAGGTGGTCCTAGCGTTCGGGTTGATGACTTCCCGTGAGCAGATCGCCGAACTCGGGATCGCGCAGCACCTCGCGGTAGGTGCGCATGGCCTGACGCAGGATTTCCTCTCGGTGGGCCACAAACAGCAGGCGAGGACGCCCGCCTTCGATGCGGCAGGTGTTCCGGTAGTCAAACGCCGCCACCACCGTCTTGCCCGTACCGGTGGCCGCCACCAGGAGGTTTCGGGTTCGACCGTGCGCGCGCTCGGTGGTCAGCTGCTCCAGCATTTCCAGCTGGTAGGTCTTGGGCTGCAGGTCGAAAAAGCTGATCGTGGCAGAGGGCTCGCCGCCAAACGACTCTCGACCCAGCGCCGCTGCCAGGGCCTGTCGGTGTTCAACGTTGTCCGGGTCATAGCGCTGGAACTCGCTGTCCGCCCACAGCGTCTCGAAGTGGGCCACGGCACGGGCAAACAGCGCTTCTTGCGCGCGCTGGGTCAGCTTGACTGTCCACTCCAGCCCGCCGGTCAGCGCGGCACCTGAGAGGTTGGCGCTGCCGACATACGCCGAACCAAAGCCGGTCTTGCGCTGGAACAGCCAGGCCTTGGCATGCAGACGGGTGCGCCGGCCATCCAGCGACACGCGGACCTCACACCCGGGCAGCCGCGCGAGCTCGTCCAGCGCGCGTGCCTCGGTTGCACCTGTGTACGTGGTGGTGAGGATGCGCAGCCGGGTCTTCGGTTGCGCCTGCCCATCTTGCTGCGCACCCTTGGCGGTGATCTGCTGCAGCACATCCTGCAGCTTGCGCACGCCCGAGACGGTGATGAAGCTGACCAGGATGTCCACCTGATCGCTCGATGCCAGCTCGCGACGAATCTCCTGCAGCAGCGAAGGCGAGCCTTTGCCGGCCGTGAACAACCAGGGCACGCCCAGCCCAATCTCCGGCGACACCGGAAACTGCTGGTCGCGCTGCACAGCCCTCAGGACCCGCAACGGCGGCGCCACCAGGTCCACCACTTCGCCAGACGCGGAGACGCCATCCGCGTTGCTTCCGGTGAGTCGCTGCCGCAACATCACCAGCAGGCCATTGACCAGTTTGAGTTGTCGCTTTGCCTTCTCGCCTTCGTCACCCGACACATCGTCGAGGATGGTCGAGAGCTGGCGGGTGATGACATCTGCCAGGAGGTCAGCTGCCCCACCCTTGAGCGCCGACACATCGGCACGTGAGGGGTCCACCTCGGCGAGCGAACGGGCCAGCCCCTCGGTCACCAACAGGTCATAGAGGCCATCGGGCAATGCCATCGGTGTCCTTGAATCAGTTGATCGGGCGCGTGCCACGGCAGGCCGGGTAACCAGCGCAGCCCCAGAACTCGTTGCCGGCGTTGGCGCCGCGTTTGGCGGTGCGCCGCACCATGGGTTTCGCGCACAGAGGACAAGCCAGCGCTTGGGTTGGCGGAGCAGGGGAGTGTGCCACCGGCACAGCAGGCTTCTGGGCACGTGGGCGGTCGACTCCCGCCTGGACTTGCCGTAGCAGTCCGTGCAGCTTCGGCCCATCAATCAGCGTCACATTGCGACCGCTCGCAAAGTTGATCGCCTCATCGGTGAACCGCCCCGAGGTCACCACGAATCCGCCGGTGGCCCCCTTGGCAGCCATCACCCCATATAGCTCGCGCACCACATCCACGCCAACCTTGTAGGCGCGCCACTGCTTGCATTGCACAAGAAATTTCTCGCCGCCGCTCTTGCCCGGCTTGGTAAGCACGAGGTCAATGCCGCCGTCGGCACCACCGCCCCCGGTTTCCACCACCTGGTAGCCCTGCAATCGAAAACCTTCCCCCACGAGCATTTCGAACTCGCGCCAGCTCATGCCATCGAGCGCGTCGGTCGCCTTGCTCCCGGCCACGTCAGCCACCAGGTTCTTTCGCTCTCGGCGCCGCCAGGCAGACGTGACCGCACCCAGCAAGCAAATGAAAGGAACGAAGTACTGGCCAACAGTGGCCAGCGCTTTCCAGATGGACTGCGTGACCATCCCGCCCATTTGTCCGGACTGCGTCGGCGCCACCACCGGTTGGGATGCGATGCTGTGGAGCACGAAGTAGCTCACCAGCGCCAGCAGCACTCCGGCCCACCAGGG
Organism: Hydrogenophaga sp.; assembly: GCF_050250835.1. Taxonomy (GTDB): domain Bacteria; phylum Pseudomonadota; class Gammaproteobacteria; order Burkholderiales; family Burkholderiaceae_C; genus Hydrogenophaga. Next base: position 46,075 of record NZ_JBFWNX010000012.1, read on the forward strand.
CAGCATCGCCACCAGTTCCAGCAACTCATCGGCCGTGCTGGTTTTCTTGCGTCTCGCCATTCTTAGTCCCTCCCTTGATGACACTGCTGCATGGCAGCCATTTGCTGGCGCTCAGCCTATCCTGCCATCAATCCTATCCATCTCTCTTCAGTTTGTCCGGAGGGGTCGGACCGTCCGACCCCTGTCGTGGCGAGTAGCACCAGCCGGAAGGGGCAGATCAAGGGGGGCAGCTTTGCATGCCCAATGGATCAGCAGTGACTTGTCAAACGGTTTGACAGCGCAACTCGGTGCCTGCCGTCAAGGTGTTGAGCTGAATGTGGCAAGAGGCAGTCTGGAGGGTCTGCCATCGAACAGGTTCAACTGGTCGAGATGCAGTCCCGGGGTCTTGCGGTTGGCAAGGAAGTTGGTGAGCGAGCCCATGATCGATCGTCGAGGGTGAGGACAATCACTCTAGGGGCCAGAGCAGGCTGGTTGCGTGCTGGATTCGGGCTGAAATCAAGCGGGGAGGGCGGTGCCGGGCAAGCCACGATGACTCGATGCGCCTACTCGTGGTGTCGCATGGATGGATGTTTTTCTTGCGACAGTTGTCTTCCAGGTTCAACTGTGACGATTTTTCTATGCGGATAGGTGTGTCTGGCCTGAACCAAGCCCGGAGGTTGGATGTTCCAATTTGACGTCGATTACTTGCATTCGACGAAATAACGGAACATACTGCGGCATGCTTTCCGAAACCCACACCCAGCGTGTCCTTGATCTGGTTGGCCAGAGAGGGCTTCTGCGCGCCAGCGACCTGGATGCGATCGATGCACCACGGATTGTCCTCACGCGGCTGAATGCCGCAGGACTGCTGGAGCGGGTCGGGCGTGGCCTCTATCGCCTGCCAGATGCACAGGTGTCTGAGTTCGAGAGCCTCGGCACTGTCGCTGCAAAGGTGCCACAGGCCGTGTTCTGCCTGCTCACCGCACTGCAGTTCCACGAGCTGACCACCCAGCTGCCGCGCCAGGTCTGGATCGCCATGCCACGCGGCAGCCACCCACCCCGGATCGACTACCCGCCGATCAAGATGGTGCAGTTCACGGGCGAGGCCTATTCCGAAGGGGTCGAAGAAGTTGAACGCGATGGCGTCAAGCTCAAGGTGTACGGCGTGGCCAAGACCGTGGCGGACTGTTTCAAGCACCGGAACAAGATCGGCCTCGACGTGGCCCTTGAGGCGCTCAAGGACGCTCGTTCGAGGAACATGGCGTCGGTGGACGAGATCTGGCGCTACGCCAAGGTCTGCCGCGTCGCCAACGTGATGCGGCCGTACCTGGAGAGCGTCGGATGAGCGCTGTCGGTCCAAACGTCGCCGCGTCAGTCCGTGCACGCCTGCTCAACGTGGCCAAGGCGCAGGGCGTCGATTTCAACCAGGTGCTGGTGCGCTTCGCGCTGGAGCGCATCCTTTACCGGATGACCCAGTCACCGCACGCGGATCGCTTCCTGCTGAAGGGGGCGCTGCTGTTCACGCTCTGGTACGACATGCCGCACAGGGCCACGCGCGATGCCGATCTTCTCGGCTTCGGTGCCAGCGATCTGGACTCGGTCGCCCAGGTCTTCCGTGACATTGCAGCCGTGTCGGTCGATGACGGGATCGTGTTCGATCCGGCTTCGGTCACGGTCGAGGAAATCCGCAAGGAAGCAGGGTATGGCGGCGTTCGCGTGATGATCGCAGGCGATCTGGCCCGGGCACGTTGCAAGACCCAGATCGACGTCGGGTTCGGTGACGCGGTCACGCCAGCTCCAGTCGATTCGGTCTACCCGGTGCTGCTGGACGATCTCCCCGCGCCAAACCTGCTGGTCTACCCGAAATACACCGTCATCGCGGAAAAGCTCCACGCCATCGCCCTGCTGGGCATGACCAACAGCCGTCTGAAGGACTACTTCGATCTTTCGGTGCTTCTGGACAGGGAGACCCTGGACACCGACTTGTTGGCCCAGGCGATCAAGGCCACCTTCGAACGGCGCGGCATGCCGGCTCCTGAATCATTGCCTGTCGGCCTGACAGACGAATTTGCGGACGACGCTTCTCGGCAGGCCCTGTGGCTGGCGCTTCTTCGAAAGAACGACCTTGCTCTGGAACCCTTGCCTGCAATCGTCGGCAAACTGCGTGTCTCACTGATGCCGGTTCTGCAGACTTTTGCGCCGTGACATCGCCGCAGCGCAGGACGGGTGTCGTCAGCTTCGAGCAGGTTCGCTGGATGAGAGCGCACGCATCAGTTCAGAGGTCGTAGACGTCGTTTGCCTTCCAGGGTTTTCCCACTCGCGCCGAGCGCTAGATCACACGTTCAGCAGCTTGTGCAGGTGTGATGAGTTTGCCCATTGGTTTGGGCGTTGATGGCTGAAATGCCCAACAAAATAGGCAAAGTGCGTGGGGTGCGCAGGTGGCAGCAACAGATGTCCACGCCGACCCTTGGATAACAACGGACCAGCACGATAACCTTGCCAAAGTTATCGTGCACAGCGCGGTGACCTCAGTTCTGAGCCGGCTTCAGGCTTTCTGCGTCTCCGCTGGCGCAGGCGCAGCGGGCGACTACCGATTGTTCTGTTCAAGGATGGCGTCAATCTGCTTCCCCAGCTTGTCCCAGGCCGCTTTTTTCTCATCGGCGAACTCGTGGTGCAGGTAGTGCCGCCGGACCCGGCTGCCAGCCATCACGTGGTTCTGGCAGCGGTCGATGATGTCGGGCAGGATGCCCAGCGCCTGCATCATGGTGGCGCCGGTGCGCCGCATGTCTTGCGGTGTCCACTCTCGGTGGCTGCCGCACTTGAGCACCAGCGCGTTGTCGTTGGCGCGGCGTGACAGGTCCTTGCGGGTCTTGAACCGGATCTGGCGGTCGCCCACCTGCTTGGACACGGTCTTGACGTCGATGTGGGTGTCTTCCTTGTGGTTGCGGGCCGGGAAGCAGTGGGGCGATGTTCCGGTGAGGGCCTTGAGCGCCTGGAACTGACGCAGCGAGAAGTCCGAGAGGTAGACCCGGTGACCCTGCTTCTTGCCCATCAGTCCCTTGACGTTCTCGATCGGGATGGTCCAGTAGCGGGCCGCGCCAGGGCTGGCGCTTCTCGGCCCAGGCGAACAGCTGCACCAGGTCCTGGTGCACGCGCACGGACATGCGGTTCACGCCACGCGCCACCATGGTCCGCAGGAGCTTGCGCAGGTCGTGTTCGGTGATGCTGCGCACGGGCTTGTCGCCCAGCACGGGCAGCACGTCCTTCTCGAACGAGCGGCGCAGTTCGGCGTTGCCGTCCTTGCGCGCCACCCCATCAGCCCGCCAGGCGTCGAACATGTCCTTGAAAGGCTTGTTCTGGCTGGCCTCGGCGGCGGCCTGCGCGATCGTCGCTTCGACTGCAGCCTGGCTCTCGATGCGCTCGGCCTTCTTGTGGTCGTTGGGGTTAACGCCGGAGCGAGCGAGTTCACGGGCTTCATGGCGCAGACGGCGGATCTGTTCCATGGACACGTTGGGCCAGGTGCCGCATGGGTACCACGCGATCTTGCCGTCCCACCGGAAGGCGAATTTGAAGCGGGCGGACACGCTCTGGTCGTTGGCGACGCGGACTTCGCCAATGAGTCCGTCGCCGTCACTGAGGGTGTCGCCACGCCAATCTGGAGGCATGGCCTTGAGCTCCAGCGTCGTCCACTTCTTGCCCTTTCCCGCCTTCGGGTACCGTGTCATGGGGCCTCCATGGGGTAAACGGTGGGGTAAACAAAAAAGGACGCTGTCAGTGTATTTCGTGGGACGACCTGGAATCAAGAATCCTTTGTATCTATATGATTTAAAACAGAAAATTCGTCCCATAACGTCCCGGGAAATCTCGCAAGATTTCGGGCCTTTTGTGTCCTGCGGCAGAAAATCGCGAAAAACTGCTGTTGCGACAAGCAGTTGCGACGGCATTCAACTCCGGTTTGGTCGATGGTGCCAAACGGGCACTTTGAGCACTACGTCACACCTGGGCGCGACATGGCTGCCTGGCGCTGAAAGGCACGCTGTTTTGCTTACTTTTTGTTGCCACTGCCTCTATACTTGCTGCACAAAGACTCAAACCCCCCAGGGTGTTTGTCGTACGGGATTGAGCGAACGCGAGGTACGCAAGATGATGGAATCTTCAGAGCATTCTTCTTCCAACCCGGCTGCTGTCGCTGGCTCGGCGGGCATTGCGCGCCGCCGGCTGGTTCGGGCCGGACTGAGCGCCGCTCCGGTGCTGGCAGCCCTCAAGACCAACAGCGTGCTGGCGGGCGATCACACCTGCATCCGGCCTTCTTCCTTCTCGTCGTTGACGGCCGCGCACATGCAGGTGAGCAAGGGGCGCACCATTCGTTCTGACTTCGAGTGCCAGTCCCACGGCTACTGGAAGAACAAGTCGACTGGTCTGCCGGGCGGCTTCAAGAAGACCATGTTTCTATCGGGCACCACCGGGTTTTCGGCCAACCCGGGCAAGGGCTACGATGGCCTGTCCTTCCAGCAGGTCCTGGAGCTGAAGGGCAATGGCTACAACGCTGCTCTGGCCCGCCATGTGGTGGCTGCCTACCTGACGGCGGTGGCCTACAACAACAATTCGAGCCGCGTCTTGCTCACCAAGAGCCAGTGCGTGAGCATATGGAATGGTCAAGGGACCTGGACGCCCTTTTCGGGCAAGACCTGGGACCTGACGCAGACCATGGCCTATTTCGACAAGATCTACGGTCCAGCCTTCTTGTGACCGCGCCGCCGGCGAGTGCCATTGGTTGCGGTTGCTCGCGTCCTGCCGATTTCGTTCTTCAACATTGGCCTGACGGCGTTGTCGTCTACGACGACGCGCGCGCCAGTCTTCAGGCGCTGCATCCGGTGGCGGGTGAGGCATTTGAAATCTTGCTGACGCAGGGGCGGTTCGACGCCGCGAGCCTCGCCAGGGTGCTTTTCGAGGCAGAGCCTTCACCGGAAGACATTGAACTCGTGGCGTCCTTGCTGGTGGAGTTCGAGTCCATGGGTCTGATCGAGTGCACGCAGGGGTGAGGACTTTCCGGACGGTGTCCTCACTGTCCCTTGACGAACTCGCCACCCGGTTGGATGGCGCAGGCGTTTGCGTGAGCGTGCCGCCTTTCGTCATGCGCATCCGAAGCCCGATCCCGGTGGTGGCGCAGGGCTTGCGTTCCATGTATGCGAGCCACGCGTTGCTCGAAGACGACGACCAGTTCGTTGATTTTCACGTGGCGGTGAAGCCCCGCAGGCGCCTGTTCAAAAGCGTCTGTGTGTTCGAGATGGACGGTTTCGAGCCCTTTACTCCCCTGGCCTATGGCGAGGCCTACGCGTTTCTTGAGTGGGGCATGAACTGGTGTGTGACGAGCTATTGCCACACTTGGATCACAGTCCACTCGGCGGTGTTGGAGCGCAACGGCCATGTGGTGCTGTTGCCGGCGCCTCCGGGGTCGGGCAAGAGCACCCTGTGTGCGGCATTGATGCTCAGCGGCTGGCGTCTCTTGTCCGACGAGATGGCGCTGCTCGACCCGGTCACGGGGTTGGTGACGCCATCGCCTCGGCCGGTCAGTTTGAAGAACCATTCGATTGAAGTGATCCGGCGCAGGGCGCCCGATGTGGGATTCGGCCCGGTGGCGCACGACACCATGAAGGGTACCGTGGCGCACATGAGGATTTCCGCGGACAGCTTGTCCAGGGCCCACGAGCCGGCCAGGCCTGCGTGGGTGGTGTTCCCAAAATTCGAGCAAGGCGCGCCCTTGACGGTGGCCGCACGGGGCAAAGCCAGTGCGCTGGTGGAACTGGCCTCCAACAGCTTCAATCACCATGTGCATGGCCGTGCCGGCTTCGATGCGTTGGTGGCGCTGGTCGATCGGTGCGATTGCCATGACCTGTCCTATGGGCAACTGGATGAGGCGATTGCCTGGTTTTCACAACTGGCGGTGCCAGCATGAGCCTGCCTCGCATCGACAGCCTGGTGACCGCACTCAAGCAGCCGGAGGCATTGAGAGCCTATGGGCCGTTGGAGTGGGACTTGGTCATCCGTCAGGGGCGCCAGTCCGATCTTCTGGCGCGCATCGGCGCTCACGCCCAAGCCCTTGGCCATTGGGACGACTGGCCCATTGCGCCTAGACGCCACCTGGCCTCGGCGATGCTGCTGGCCGCGCGGCAGCATCGGGAACTGCGCCACGAGGTGGTGGAGATCGCCCGGGCGCTGGAGCCGGCAGGGGTGCCGCTGGTGTTGCTCAAGGGCGCTGCTTACACGATGGCGGGCCTGAAGGCTTCGTTGGGGAGGATGGTTTCCGATGTCGATGTGCTGGTGCCGCGCTCGCGCCTGGCCGACGTCGAGTCGGCGCTGATGATGGCGGGCTGGGTTTCGACGAACCGGGATGCCTACGACCAGCGCTACTACCGCACCTGGATGCACGAGCTGCCGCCGCTCAAGCACATGCGGCGAGGTACCGTACTGGATGTGCATCACGCGATCATGCCCCTGAGCGCGCGCCTCAAGCCCGATTCGCGGCTTCTGCTGGAGAGCGCCCGCCCACTGGACGCGGATGGCCGGATCCATGTGCTGTGCCCCGCGGACATGGTGCTGCACAGTGCGGCCCACTTGTTTCACGAAGGCGAGCTGGAGTTGGGACTCCGCGGGCTGGTCGATCTGGACGCGCTGCTGTGTGAGTTCGCGCAGATCGAAGATTTCTGGCCATCTCTGCAGGCCAGAGCCGCGCAACTTCAACTGGAATGGCCGCTGCACCAAGCCTTGAGGTATTCGGGCATGCTGATGCACACACCCGTCCCGGCGTCTACGGTGCATGCGTTGCGCGCCAGTCCACAGGTGGTGCGGGTCGGTGCGCGGCGTCAGGCCTGGATGGATGCCTTGTTTCTTCGCGCACTTCGTCCTGCGCATCCTTCCGCCTCCGATGCGTGGACGCCCACTGCACGGTTTCTGCTGTACCTGCGAGGTCATTGGCTGCGCATGCCACCCGGTCAGTTGGCGTTGCACCTGTTGCGCAAGCTGACCCGGCCCAACCCGCCCGAACCGCAGACATGAAGCGACGCACGCTGTTGACCACGATGCTGTGGTGTCCTGCGCTGTTCCAGAGTGGGGCGGCTGGTGCGGGTTGGGCCGAAACCGTGTCGCAGGCGAAGAACTCGGTGGTTCTGGTGGGTAGCTTCCAGGCGACGCAGAGCCCGAAGTTCGTGCACCTGGGTGCCGGATTTCTGGTGGGCCGTGGGGATATGGTGGTGACTGCTGCTCACGCTCTACCCGCTGGCAACGGAGCCCCTGAGGCTGCGCTCCCGGTGATTCAGGTGCGGCAACCCGGCGGCAACTGGCAGGTGCGCATGGTCACGGTGCTGGAGGTTGATGCGGTCCGCGACCTGGCCTTGCTCAAGCTGAATGCAGTGGCCGGACCTGCGCTGCGCCTGGGTGATTCGTCGCGCGTGCGTGAGGGCGACGACCTGGTGTTCACCGGTTTCCCTGTGGGGGGATCGCTGGGCTTCTCTCCCGTGACACACCGTGCCATGGTGTCTTCCATCACATCGGCCGCGTTGCCCAGCCCGTCGGCCGATCGCCTTCAGGCGCAAGCCATACGCAGCCTGCGTGACGGTACTTTCGATCTCTTTCAACTGGACGCCACCGCCTACCCCGGCAACAGCGGTGGCCCGCTGTTCAACCCCGAGACTGGCGAGGTGGTGGGAGTGATGAACCTGGCGTTCATCAAGAACACCCGAGAAGCGGTGCTGAGCCAGCCATCGGGCATTTCGTACGCCATCCCCAGCCAGTACGCGAACGAGCTGCTGCGGCGGCACGACTGAAACGGAGACACGCCTTTATGCAAGACGTCGAGCGGGTGGACGCCGTGGTCATCGGCGCCGGTGTGGTGGGCCTGGCCGTGGCCCGTGCGCTGGGTCTGGGTGGACGGGATGTGATGGTGCTCGAGCGTGAGGCCGCCATCGGCACGGGGACCAGTTCGCGCAACAGCGAAGTGATCCACGCCGGCATCTACTACCCGGCTGGTTCCCTCAAGGCGGCCCTGTGTGTGCAGGGGCGAGATGCCTTGTACGCGTATTGCGCCGAGCGCGGCGTGGCTCACCGCCGCTGCGGCAAGCTGATCGTGGCCACAACGCCTTCGCAACAGGCGGCACTGCCGGCCATTCTGGAGAAGGCCAGGCGCAACGGGGTGACCGATCTCCAGCTGCTCAGCGCACAGCAGGCCAAGCGCATGGAGCCTGCGCTTGAATGTCTGGGTGCGGTGCATTCGCCTTCGACCGGCATCGTGGACAGCCACGGCCTCATGCTGGCTTACCAGGGTGATCTGGAGCACGCCGGCGGGCTGGTGGCCTGCCACAGCGGTGTGGAGCGCATGATGGTCACCTCGCAGGGCATCGAGGTTCACTGCGCCGATGGCACCCGGTTGCTGGCGCAGACGGTGGTCAATTCCGCCGGGCTCTCGGCTTGTGACCTGGCCCGGCGCGTGCAAGGCCTGGACCCTTGCCACGTGCCGCGAGCCTGGTACGCCAAGGGAAACTACTTCACACTGGCAGGCCGCACGCCGTTCACGCGTTTGATCTATCCAGCGCCTGAACCCGACCGGCACCTGGCCGGCCTCGGCGTGCATCTCACCATTGACCTGGGTGGGCAGGCGAAGTTTGGTCCCGATGTGCAATGGACCGATTCACCCGACGACCTGGTGGTGGATTCCTCGCGCGCCGAAGGCTTCTATGCCGAGGTCCGGCGCTACTGGCCAGACCTGCCGGCCGGCGCCTTGCAACCGGGCTATGCCGGCATGCGGCCCAAGATCAACGGGCCCGACGAACCTGCCGCGGATTTCGTGATCCAGGGCCCAGCGGTTCACGGTGTACCTGGTCTGGTGAATCTGTTTGGCATCGAGTCCCCTGGCCTCACCAGCAGTCTGGCCATCGCCGATCGGGTGGTCTCCCTGGTCAGGCCTTAGCTCGCGTCTGGATCGCTCGAGCTGCTTCCCAGACCAACGAAGGGCCCTTGTAGATGAGGCCGGTGTAGATCTGGACCAGTTGCGCCCCCGCCTCGATTTTGCTGACGGCATCGTCCGCGCTGAGCACCCCCCCCACGCCAATGATGGGGAAGCTCTTTCCCAGGCAGGCGCGCAACTGGCGGATGACCCGGTTGCTCGCTTGCAGCACCGGCGAACCCGAGAGCCCACCGGCTTGTTCGGCGTGTGGCAAGCCTGCCACCGCTTCACGGCTGAGGGTGGTGTTGGTGGCAATCACACCCAGTGCGTTGGTGGCTTGGCCTGCGCTGTCCATGCCGTAGCGCATGAGCGTGGTGGCAATGACTTCGATCTGCGTATCGTCCAGATCAGGGGCAATTTTCAGAAACACGGGAATGTGGCGGCCATGGCGTTGCGCCAGCAACTCGCGCCGCTCGGACACTGCGTTCAGCAAGGCGTCGAGCGCGGCGTCGCTTTGCAGGCTTCGCAGGTTTTGCGTGTTGGGGCTGGAGATGTTGACGGTGACGTAGTCCGCATGGGGGTAGACACCATCGAGGCAGGCGAGGTAGTCGTCCGTGGCGCGTTCGATTGGCGTGCTCGCGTTTTTGCCGATGTTCAGACCCAGCCGCATCGGGCTTGCGTCGCCCTGCTGCCGAAAGCGCGCCTTCTGCACATTGGTCAGGAAGGCGTCCAATCCATCGTTGTTGAAACCCAGGCGATTGATCAGGGCGTTCGCCTTGGGCAGGCGGAACATGCGAGGCTTCGGATTGCCGCTCTGAGCCTTCGGAGTGACCGTACCCACTTCCACGAACCCGAAACCCATGGCGGCCAGTCCGTCGATGCAGCGGGCGTTTTTGTCCAGGCCGGCGGCGAGCCCCACGCGATTGGGAAACTGCAGGCCGGCCACGGTGCAAGGGTCGTGTACCCGTGGTTCACCATACAGGCAGGTCAGCGGCGAATGCTGGAGCCGTGCGATGGAATGCAGGGTGAGTTCGTGGGCGGCTTCGGGGTCCAGGCTGAAGAGGAACGGGCGTGCGACAGCGTACGGCAGGAGCGACATTGGATAATCCGGCGTGTTGTTTTACCAATTGTCTCAAATGACCCAAGATGAACTCAAAGCCCTGGTGGGCCAGGCGGCCCTTCAATACGTGACACCGGGCGACATCGTCGGCGTGGGCACCGGCTCCACGGTCAACAAATTCATCGAGGCGCTGGCCGCTATCAAAGAGCAGATTCCCGGCGCCGTGTCCAGTTCCGAGGCGTCCACAGCGCGCCTGAAGGCGCTGGGCATTCCAGTGTTCGAGGCGAATGCGGTGGGCGAGCTCTCGGTGTACATCGACGGCGCCGACGAGATCGACGCGCGCGGGCACATGGTCAAGGGCGGTGGGGCAGCGCTCACACGCGAAAAGATCGTGGCGGCCCAATCGCGCCGATTTGTCTGCATCGCCGACGAATCCAAGCTGGTCAGGGTGCTGGGCGCTTTCCCCCTGCCCGTAGAAGTGATTCCCATGGCCACAGCGCGGCTGGTGCGCCAATTCGCCGGCCTCGGCGGCCTGGCCCAGGTGCGGATGAAAGATGGCTCACCGCTGGTGACGGACAACGGACAGCACATCCTGGACGTCACTGGTCTGCAGATCGCTGACCCGCTGACTTTCGAGAGCGAGGTGAATCAGTGGCCAGGGGTGGTGACGGTGGGCGTGTTCGCTCACCAGAAAGCCAGCGTGTGCCTGCTCGGCACCCCCGATGGGGTCAAGACGCTGACGTTCTGATCAGGGCACGGGACTGCCTGATCTCAGAAGCGGATGCCGGCGGGATTCTGCGCCGGCGGCGCCACAGGGGCTTCGGTGGGTGCTGGGGCCGGGCGTCCCTGTGCTGTGGAGGGCGAGGGGGCAGCCGACGGCGTGACGGTTTCTTCGGCGCGCACCTCCACCAACGGGCTGGGCGTCGGGCGCCGATAGTTCGAGGGCAGTGCGGACTGCCTGGGGTAGCCGGCGGCGTCCAGGAATTTGGTCCATTCGGTATCCGAATAGCCCTTGATCTGCTGACCGCCGATGGTCAGGAAGGGCAGTGACAGTTCGCCGCTCAAGCGTCTGAGGGCATCGCTGTCTTGCGCCGTGTCGATGGTTCTTTCGGTGTACGGGATGCCACGCGCGTTGAGCAGGTTGCGCCCGCTGTTGCAGGGCGCACAGTCGCGACTCGAATACAGGGTGACCGGAAAGCGGTTGGCGACCTGTCGAAGTTCGAAAGGCAGAGGGGAGGCCGCACCGGCCCCCACCGGGGTGTTCACGCCGCCAGAACGGCTGCCCGCATTGGCCGCAGGCGGGGGCTGATCGGAAAAGGACACCTTGCCGTCGGGGCCGACAATGCGGTAGACGCCCTGCGCCAAGGCCGGGGCAACGACCAGTCCAGTCAGCAGACAGGCACCCAGGAGCCGAAACAGTGACCTCTGCGGGTTGGATTCAGCGCGGATCGCATTCATGACGGCTCCTATCGACAGACTGCGTGAAAAATCAAGCCATGCCCTGGTGACGCAAGAGCGCTTCGATGTTCGGCTCGCGACCACGGAAGGCCTTGAAAGACTCCATGGCGGGCCGGCTGCCGCCGGCTTCCAGGATGGCCTGACGGTAGCGGCGGCCGGTGCTCACGTCCAGAGTGCTGTTGCCATTCTGCTGCGCGGCTTCCTCAAATGCCGCATATGCGTCGGCCGAAAGCACCTCCGCCCACTTGTAGCTGTAGTAACCAGCCGAGTAACCACCCGCAAAGATATGGCTGAACGTGTGTGGGGTGCGGCTGTAGGCCGGCGGCTGGAGTACCGCCACCTCGTCGCGAACCTGCTGTTGCAACGCCAGAATGGCATCACCGCTGCTGAGCGGCTCGGTCTGGCTGTGCAGCAACATGTCGAACAGCGAGAACTCCACCTGACGCAGCGTCTGCAGACCACTCTGGTAATTCTTGGCTGCCAGCATCTTGTCAAACAGGGCACGCGGCAGAGGTTCTCCGGTGTCCACGTGGGCGGTCATGTGCTTGAGCACATCCCACTCCCAGCAGAAGTTTTCCATGAACTGGCTGGGCAGCTCCACGGCGTCCCACTCCACGCCACTGATGCCGGAGACGTCGCGCTCGTTCACTTGCGTGAGCATGTGGTGCAGGCCGTGGCCGAACTCGTGGAAGAGAGTGATGACGTCGTCGTGCGTGAGCAGCGCGGGCTTGCCATTGACACCCTCGGCGAAATTGCACACCAGGTGTGCCACCGGGGTCTGTAGCGATGCGGTGTCCGGCCGCAGCCAGCGGGCGCGCACGTCGTCCATCCAGGCACCGCCACGTTTCCCGGTGCGTGCGGCAGGGTCCAGGTAGAACTGGCCCACCAGTTCCGTGCCCCGCGGGCCGGGCCGTTCGATGCGGTAGAACGCCACGCCCGGGTTCCAGACAGGGGCCTGGTCGCGGCGAATCGCCACTTCGAACAGCGTCTCGACGATCTGGAACAGTCCAGCCAGCACCTTGGGCGCGGTGAAGTAAGGTTTGACCTCCTGTTCACTGAAGGCGTAGCGCGCTTCCTTGAGCTTCTCGCCGACGTACGGCCAGTCCCAGGCCTGGGGGTCGCGCAGGTTCAGTTCGCTGGCGGCGAATGCGCGCAGATCGGCCACGTCTTTTTCGGCGTGCGGCCGGGCCTTTTGACCCAGGTCCCGCAGAAAGGCAATCACCTGTTCGGGCGACTCGGCCATCTTCGGCACGAGCGACACATCGGCGTAGTGGCGGTATCCCAGCAGCCGAGCTTCTTCGTGGCGCAAGGCCAGCAGTTCAGCCATGATGCCGGCGTTGTCGAACTTCACGGCTTCACCCTCAGCCTGGTCGCTGGCGCGGGTGGCATAGGCCCGATAAAGCTTCTCACGCAGCGGGCTGCTGCGGGCGAACTGCATCACCGGGAGGTAGCACGGCATCTTCAAGGTCAGCTTGTGCCCGTCCTTGCCATCGGCGCGGGCTGCTGCCTCCGTGGCGTTCAGCACGTCTTCCGGTACGCCAGCGAGTTCTTCGGCGGTGGCATAGAGCGCAAAGGCATCGGTGGCATCGAGTGCGTTTTCGCTGAATTTCTGGGCCAGTTCGGCCTGCCGTTCCTGCAGCCACGCAAACCGGGCCCGGGCTTCGCCTTGCAACTCGGCACCGCCTAGCACGAAGCCCAGCATGGCGTTGTGATGTGCCCGCGCCTGCTCGGAGCTGAGCTGGGCGGGGTTCATGGCCTTGTACTTTGCGTAGAGCCGCTCGTCGGCACCCAGCCGGGTCCAGAACTCCGTGACGCGGGGCAGGGCCTCGTTGTAGGCGGCGCGCAATTCGGGCGTGTCGGCCACGCTGTTGAGGTGACTGACCGCACCCCAGGCCCGCGAGAGGCGCTCGGTGGGCACGTCCAGCGCGAGGGAAATGCGGCGCCAGTCGGCAGGGAAGTCCTGTGCGGTCACCGTCTCCAGCGCGGCGTTGGCTTGCCGCAGCAACTCGTCGATGGCCGGCGCCACCCCGGCAGGCGTGATCGCGTCAAACAGAGGTAGATCCGAGAAATCCAGCAGGGGGTTCTGCGCGAAAGGAGCGGTGCGGTCGTTCATGCGTTCTCAGATGTGGCGCTGCGGATGGAATTCAAGCGAGGAACAGCGAGTGACGTGGGCGCGCCTGCACGGCGGTGAGCGCTCCTACTGCGCGCTTTTTTTGAGGCTTTTCTTCATGACCTTGGCCCGCTTGACCTGCCCCCCGGGCGTGAGCCGCTGGTTGCCCAGCACCCGAACCACCTTGACCTCGGGGCGCTGGCCGCCGCGCTTGCTGAACTTGAGCACCTTGACGTCGCGTGGACCGGGCATGCGCTCTTCGTCCACCGGCTTTTCCTTCGCAGGCATGGGCCGCCAAAGCACGATGAGCTTGCCGATGTGCTGGATAGGCGCGGCGCCCAGTTCATCGGCCAGCGTCTGCATCATGGCCTCGCGTGCGGCTCGGTCATCGCTGAAAACGCGGATCTTGATCAATCCGTGCGCCTTGAGAGCCAGGTCGGCTTCCTTCTTGACGGCGGCGCTGAGTCCATCGCCCCCGATGTGCACGACGGGATCGAGGTGGTGCGCCTCGGCGCGGTGAACTTTGCGCTGGGCGGGAGTGAGTGTGATCTGGGGCATGGGACAATTATCGTTTACAAGCACCGCAGGCGACCCCCATGGGCATGAAAGTCAAGACCCAGAGCAAAAAGGTCAACAAGGCCTGGCTCAACCAGCACGTCAACGACCCCTACGTGCGCCTGGCGCAGAAGGACGGCTTCCGTGCCCGCGCTGCCTACAAGCTCAAGGAACTCGATGAAGCACTGGGCCTGATCCAGCCCGGGCAGTGTGTGGTGGATCTGGGTTCCACCCCGGGCGCCTGGAGTCAGTACCTGAGGCGGCGTCTCAGTCCCCAGGGTGCGGCCGTGGGCGAGCTGCATGGAACCATCGTCGCGCTGGACATGTTGCCCATGGACGCCGTGGAAGGCGTGCACTTCATCCAGGGCGATTTCCGCGAGCCGGAGGTGCTCGCGGAACTGGAAAAGGCCCTGGTGGAGCGCAGTGTGCAGCAGGTTGATGTGGTGGTATCGGACATGGCCCCCAACCTGTCGGGCATCGGCATGACCGACGCTGCCCGGATTTCGGATCTGGTAGAGCTGGCCGTGGACTTTGCCGTTCGTCACCTCAAGCCTGATGGTGCGCTGGTGGTCAAACTGTTCCACGGCGGTGCCTACGATCCCATGGTGGCGCTGTTCCGGAAAACCTTTCGCACGGTCAAGGCCATCAAGCCGAAAGCATCACGTGACAAATCGTCGGAAACCTTCCTGGTGGGGCTGGGTCTGAAAAAAATCGCCTGAGGTCGCCGTTCGTCGCCAGGCAGGCCCGATCGTGAACCAGCGGGCTTGTGGCAGGGCCCTCTCTGACACAGCCTCGTCACCATCCGGCGGCAGGGGTACTTGAAAGTCCTAGAATCAGGGGTATATGGTTATGTCTGACATTTTTGTCTCCAGGAGCTGCACTTGAACAACCAGTGGTTCTCGAAAATCGCCGTGTGGATGGTCATCGCCATGGTGCTTTTCACCGTTTTCAAGCAGTTCGACAGCCGTTCCGCCGCAGGCTCGGGCTACATGGGCTATTCGGAGTTTCTGGATGAGGTGAAGGCTCAGCGGATCAAGAGCGCCACCATCCAGGAGGGCCAGGGCGGTACCGAGATCGTGGCCATCACGCAGGACGACCGTCGCGTGCGCACCACGGCCACCTACCTCGATCGCGGTCTGGTGGGTGACCTGATCAACAACAACGTGAAATTCGACGTGCGTCCTCGCGAAGAGGGCTCGCTGCTCATGACCTTGCTGGTGAGCTGGGGACCGATGCTGCTGCTCATCGGCGTGTGGATCTACTTCATGCGACAGATGCAGGGTGGCGGCAAGGGCGGGGCGTTCAGCTTTGGCAAGAGCAAGGCCCGCATGCTGGATGAAAACAACAACACCGTCACATTCGCCGACGTGGCAGGCTGCGACGAGGCCAAGGAAGAAGTGAAGGAGGTGGTGGACTTCCTGAAAGACCCTGCCAAGTTCCAGAAACTGGGCGGACGCATTCCGCGCGGCCTGTTGCTGGTCGGGCCTCCTGGCACCGGCAAGACCTTGTTGGCCAAGGGCATCGCTGGCGAGGCCAAAGTGCCTTTCTTCAGCATCTCGGGTTCCGATTTCGTGGAAATGTTTGTCGGTGTGGGTGCGGCCCGCGTGCGCGACATGTTCGAAAACGCCAAGAAGAATGCGCCTTGCATCATCTTCATTGATGAAATCGACGCGGTTGGTCGCCAGCGGGGCGCTGGACTGGGTGGCGGCAACGACGAGCGTGAGCAGACCCTGAACCAGATGCTGGTGGAGATGGACGGCTTCGAGACCAACCTGGGTGTGATCGTGGTGGCGGCCACCAACCGCCCCGACATTCTGGATGCCGCCTTGCTGCGCCCGGGTCGCTTCGACCGACAGGTCTACGTGACGCTGCCCGATATCCGGGGCCGCGAACAGATTCTCAATGTTCACATGCGCAAGGTGCCACTGGGCACCGACGTGAACCCGAGCGTGATTGCCCGTGGCACACCCGGCATGAGTGGCGCCGACCTGGCCAACCTGTGCAACGAAGCTGCCCTGATGGCCGCACGCCGCAACGCCCGCGTGGTCGAGATGCAGGACTTCGAGAAGGCCAAGGACAAAATCTTCATGGGCCCTGAGCGCAAGAGCATGGTGATGCCCGAGGAAGAGCGCCGCAACACGGCCTACCACGAGTCGGGCCACGCGCTCATCGGCAAGCTGCTGCCCAAGTGCGATCCTGTGCACAAGGTCACCATCATCCCGCGCGGCCGCGCGCTGGGTGTCACCATGAGCCTGCCCGCACAGGATCGTTACAGCTACGACAAGGATTACATGCTGAACCAGATCAGCATGCTGTTTGGCGGCCGTATCGCGGAAGAGGTGTTCATGAACCAGATGACCACCGGTGCTTCCAACGACTTCGAGCGCGCTACCACCATTGCCCGCGACATGGTGATGCGCTACGGCATGACCGATGCGCTCGGCCCCATGGTGTATGCCGAGAACGAAGGCGAGGTGTTCCTGGGCCGATCGGTGACCAAGACCACCAACATGAGCGAGCAGACCATGCAGAAGGTTGATGCCGAGGTTCGCCGCATCATCGACCAGCAGTACAAGCTGGCGCGCGAGTTGATCGAGCAGAACAGCGACAAGATGCACGCCATGGCCAAGGCACTGCTCGAATGGGAAACCATCGACGCCGATCAGATCGACGACATCATGGGGGGCAAGCCGCCCCGTCCACCGAAAGACTGGACCCCGCGCAACCCGTCGGTGGGCGGTGGTGGCAGTGGAGGAACACCTGCTGTGACCACCGATCCGACGCCTTCGGCCGCCTGAGCAGGTCCGAGCAGATCGCACACACGGGGCCATGGGCCCCGTTCCTGTTTCTTGAGTTCCCCTTTTCACGTCCATGCACTGGCAAACCTCCCGCTTCGACATCGACCTTTCCCTCCCCAAGGTCATGGGGATCGTCAACGTCACGCCCGATTCGTTTTCGGACGGTGGCCAACATGCCAGCACCGCCGCAGCGTTGCGCCATGGCGAACAGTTGCTGGCCGACGGCGCTCACATACTGGACATCGGCGGCGAATCCACGCGCCCGGGCAGTCCGGCCGTTCCGCTGGAAGAGGAACTGGCTCGCGTTCTGCCCGTGGTCCGTGAGGCGGTTCGATTGGGGGTGCCAGTGTCCGTGGACACCTACAAGCCGCAAGTGATGCGCGCGGTGCTTGATGTTGGCGCGGACATCGTCAACGACATCTGGGCGCTTCGTCGCGAAGGATCGCAATCGGTGGTGGCCGCACATCCGCGATGCGGCGTCTGCCTGATGCACATGCACCGTGATCCGCAGACCATGCAGGTGGCTCCCATGGAAGGCGACGTTCTGCCGCAGGTCCTGGAATTTCTTCGGGTGCAAGCCGGATCGCTGATGGCGCTCGGTGTGGCCCGAGAGCGCATCGTGCTCGATCCCGGTATCGGATTCGGCAAGACGGTGGCGCAGAACTTCAGTCTGCTGGCTCGGCAAGGTGAATTGCTGGCGGATGGATTTTCGTGGCTGGCAGGTTGGTCGCGCAAGTCGTCGCTAGGGCACGCCACGGGTCGGGAGATACCTGCAGAGCGAATGGCGGCCAGCGTGGCCGCTGCTGTGCTGGCGGTGGATCGTGGTGCGCGCGTGGTGAGGGTGCACGACGTGCGTGAAACAGTCGACGCTCTTCGCGTCTGGCAAGCCATGCAGGCAGCCTGAGTCTCCACCTCCCCCGCGATAATGCGCGAGCGGCCAACCCACAACAAGCGAGAGAGGACTCCATGCCCCGCAAATACTTTGGCACCGATGGCATCCGAGGCACCGTCGGCCAACCCCCCATCACGCCTGATTTCGTGCTGCGCCTGGCGCATGCAGTGGGTCGTGTGCTGCGCCGCACCGAAGCGCACCCCAAGGTGCTGATCGGGAAGGACACCCGCATCTCCGGCTACATGCTCGAATCCGCGCTCGAATCCGGCTTCAACTCGGCGGGCGTGGATGTGGTTCTGCTGGGACCGGTTCCCACGCCGGCTGTGGCCTACCTCACCCGGGCTCAGCGGGCCAGCCTCGGGGTGGTGATCTCCGCCAGCCATAACCCGTTTGCCGACAACGGCATCAAGTTCT
Organism: Hydrogenophaga sp.; assembly: GCF_050250835.1. Lineage (GTDB taxonomy): Bacteria > Pseudomonadota > Gammaproteobacteria > Burkholderiales > Burkholderiaceae_C > Hydrogenophaga. Next base: position 64,279 of record NZ_JBFWNX010000012.1, read on the forward strand.
TCAGCGCCCAGGGGGCCAAGCTGCCCGATGACTGGGAGCTTGCCGTGGAAGCCGCGCTGGACGAGGCGCCGGTTTGGGTGGAGTCGGCCCAACTGGGCAAGTCGCGCCGGCTCGACGACGCTGCCGGCCGCTACATCGAGTTCTGCAAGAGTACGTGCGCCCACAACTTCACCCTCAAGGGCCTGAAGATCGTGGTGGACGGCGCGCACGGTGCTGCGTACCAGATCGCGCCAGCGGTCTTCCATGAAATGGGTGCCGAGGTGGTGCGTATCGGATGCTCGCCCGACGGCTTGAACATCAACCAGGACGTAGGAGCCACCCATCCGCAGGCTTTGCTGGATGCCGTGAAGGCGCATGGCGCCGACTACGGCGTGGCGCTCGACGGAGACGCCGATCGGCTCCAGATGGTGGATTCCCACGGACGTCTCTTCAACGGTGACGAGTTGCTGTACCTGATCGCTGCCGATCGCATGGCGCGGGACGAGGACGTGCCCGGCGTGGTGGGCACGCTCATGACCAACATGGCGGTCGAGGTGGCGTTCAAGGCTCGGGGCGTGCGGTTTGTGCGCGCCAAGGTGGGCGACCGCTACGTACTCGAAGAACTGGAAAAGCACGGCTGGCTACTGGGCGGCGAGGGCTCGGGCCATCTGCTGGTGCTTGATCGCCACACCACAGGCGACGGCCTCGTTTCCGCGCTCCAGGTGCTGCATGCGTGCGTCGACAGCGGCAAAACCATGGCGCAGTTGCTGGCCGACGTCACGCTGTTCCCACAGACCTTGGTCAACGTGCGTCTGCAGGCGGGACAGGACTGGAAAACCAACACCTTCCTGGTGGAGGAGACGCGCGCGGTGGAAGCCGAACTGGGCGAAGCGGGCCGGGTTCTGATTCGGCCCAGCGGCACCGAGCCGCTTCTGCGTGTGATGGTGGAGGCGCGAGATGCCAGACAGGCACAGGCTTGTGCCGATCGGCTGGCCGCTGCGGTGCGCTCGCAAGTTCCGGCATGAGGGCAAGCACCATCGCCACGGTGCGCGCTGAATACGCGAACCCGCTGCACGCCGCCGCGCTGGTGTTGCTGCTCGACGCATACGCCCGCGACCCTGCCGGTGGTGGCCAGGGTCTGTCAGATTTCGCCAAGGCCCAGCTCGTCGCCTCGCTGGCCGCCAGGCCGCAGGCCTACAGCGTGCTGGCTTTTGATGGCGACCAGCCGGTGGGTCTGGTCAACTGCATCGAAGGCTTCTCCACCTTTGCCTGCAAGCCCTTGGTGAACGTACACGATGTGGCTGTGCTGGCCAGCCACCGAGGGCGAGGCATTGCCGAACGCATGTTGTCTGAAGCCGAGGTGATTGCCCGCGAACGCGGTGCGGTGAAACTGACGCTGGAAGTGCTCTCGGGCAACCAGGGTGCGATGCGTTTGTACGAACGCATCGGGTTCGCGGGCTATCAACTGGATCCAGCCATGGGGACGGCGGTGTTTCTTCAGAAATGGCTATGACCCATCAGTACAGCAGATAGGGCAGCCGCTCCCGGGCCCAGGTGTCTTCGTCGGCCAGCGCTGCCGCGTCCAGTTCTTCGGGCGCCGCCTTCATGTCGTCCACCCATTCGCGCAGCAGCGGACCGCCGTTGATGAGGTCGATGGCCAGGCGGTCGTGTTCGTACTCGTAGGGAAAATCGCGCCAGAGTGGGTAGTCGGGTGATTGCAGCCGCATGGCGCGAAACGCCAGCGCCTGAAGCCGCCAGGGCCGAAAAGCGGCGTGGTCGTAGTGCGTGAGGTCTTCCACATGGATCTGAACCCCGTGGCACAGCTTGCCTGCGTGCTTGTGGAAGGTGGGTTCAAAGAAGCACTCGCGCAGCACGCAGCCTTGCAGCCACTGCGGTGCCAGCTGGCGCATGTCGGCCACCAGGCGACGCGCATCCATGTCTGGTGCGCCGAACAGCTCCAGTGGACGTGTGGTGCCGCGTCCTTCGCTGAGGGTTGTGCCTTCGAGCATCACGGTACCGGCGTAAGCGCGCGCCATGCTCAGGTTGGCCGCGTTGGGGCTGGGGTTGACCCAGGTGCGCTCGGTTGGCCAGCCAAATCCGGGCGCTGATTCAGGTTGCCACCCGTCCATTGAAATGACGCGGTACTCCAGTTGCAGGCGCAAGCTGGCCATGAACCAGTGACCCAGTTCACCTATGGTCATGCCATGGCGCATGGGCATGGGGCCTGCACCCACAAAGCTCTCCCACCCCTCTCGCAGCGTCAGACCCTCGACCGGGCGCCCCGCGGGATTGGGACGGTCCAGCACCCAGACAGCCTTGCCATGTTTCGCCGCAGCCTCCAGCACGTAGCGCAGCGTGGTGATGAAGGTGTAGATGCGGCAACCGAGGTCCTGCAGATCGACGAGCAACACATCAAAGCTGTCCATCATGGCGTCGGTCGGGCGTCGCACCTGACCGTACAGGCTGAACACCGGAATGCCCAGGCGAGGGTCGTTGAAGTCGGGCGATTCGACCATGTTGTCCTGCTTGTCGCCGCGCAGACCGTGTTGCGGGCCGAATGCCGCACTCAGCTTGATGTCGGGGAGGGCAGCCAGCGCATCGAGCGCGTGGGTGAGGTCCCGGGTGACCGAGGCTGGATGGGCGAGCAGCGCCACGCGTCGACCCGCCAGCGGGGCGCGAAGGGTCGTGTCTTTCAGGAAGCGTTCGATGCCGAGTTGCATGAGGGTCCGTTCAGGGTGGCGCCAGGCGCAAGGCCTGGCTGTCTCGGTGGTGGAAATCGGGGCGTTCTTTCGGATGTTCCAGGGCCCAGTAGCTCAGGCGGCCATCGGCTTCTTCGATCACCGCGCAAAGACCCAGCGTCCACGCGTGGCCGAGGGGCAGGCTGGTCAAGGGCAAACGTGCCGTGAGTTGAAGGTGGTCTGCGGTCGTCGAGACCTGCAGGATGGGTTGAGTGGTGTCCGTCACGGGGTCGCGCACGCGCTCCGCCAGGAACCGGTACGCCGCCCACGACCCACCCGGCGAAAAATTGAACTCGCGGTAGCCGGGTGCGCCCTCAGCGGCCACGAAGGCTTCGAAACAGGTGTGTTGCCAGAGGCCATCGGCCGGGCCGCTGGGCCCGGCAGGTGGGATGCGCAGTGAAGCGGTGGCGCCGCGCAGGCGGTAGCGCAGGGTCCACTCCTGGTCGCTGAGATGCACCTGTGCCGTCAGCGATAGCGCCACGCCCGCCGGGGTCGCGGGGTGGCAGGTCAGTTCGTGGATGTGGTCAGGGGCTTGGGTCACAAGGCCCTATTTTGGCAGCAGCTCCGCCTTGCGCTGAGGGCTGTCATGAAAGCTTCATGCCACTGCCACGGGAAGGACACGCGACCAACCAAGAATGCGGGTTCATGACGACAACGCACCACATCAATACAGCGCCCACCGTGGGCGTATCAACGGAGTCCGCCATGAAAGAACTGCCCACCCCCACGCTGAGCCTTTCGCCGCTCGCCTTGCCACGGGGGTCGCTTCATCGCCCGGCGCCCGCGCCAGCCGCCGCCAGGATTGCCGGTGGCATCGAGGTTTCCTGGGCACGCCATCTGGACGAAGTTCGTGAGGCGCAACGCCTGAGGCATGCCGTGTTCGCGGGCGAGATGGGCGCCATTCTGTCTGAAGCCGTGCCGGGCCACGACGTCGACCTGTTCGACGATTTCTGCGAACACCTGCTGGTGCGGGAGTCTGGCAGCCGCGAAGTGATCGGCACCTACCGTGTGCTCACGCCGGCGCAGGCCCGGCGCGTGGGCAGCACCTACAGCGACACCGAATTCGATCTCACCCGCCTGCGGACCGTGCGCGAGCGCATGGTGGAGCTGGGCCGCAGCTGCGTGCACCAGGACCACCGCCACGGCGGCGTCATCATGGCCTTGTGGGGGGCGCTGGCCGAATTCATGGTGCGCAACCAGCTCGACACGATGATTGGCTGCGCAAGCATTCCCATGCAACACCAAGGCCCGCATGGCGTCGTGGGTGGAGGGCACGCTGCCGCCAGCATCTGGCGCCAGGTCAGGCAGACCCACCTGGCACCGATTGACTATCACGTGCGTCCTCGCCTGCCGCTGCCGATCGAACAGCTCGACGACACGCTCGACGTGGAACCGCCCGCGCTGATCAAGGGTTACCTGCGACTGGGCGCCAAGGTGCTGGGCCCACCAGCCTGGGATCCTGACTTCAATGCGGCGGATCTGCCCATGCTCATGCGCATTTCCGATCTGCCGGCCCGCTACCGCAAGCACTTCCTGGGGGCTTGACATGGCACCCCCCGCCGCGCTTCGCACGACCCCCCAGGGGACGGCACTGGCGGCCTGGCAAAGCCAGTTTCGCGGTGCCCTGGCCGATGTGGGCGCCGCGCCGCTGCGCGATGACGAGCCCCACGGCGATGGCGGCGAACGAGCCCGCTACCGTGCGGTCTTCATCTCCGACCTGCATCTGGGCACTGCCGGCTGTCAGGCCAGGGCGCTGCTGGAGTTCCTGAAGCACCATCCGAGCCAGACGCTGTATCTGGTGGGGGACATCATCGACGGCTGGCAGCTGCGCCGGCGCTGGTTCTGGCCGCAGGCGCACAACGACGTGGTGCAGAAGCTGTTGCGCCGTTCACGCAAAGGCTGCCGGGTGGTGTTTGTGCCCGGCAACCACGACGAATTTGCGCGCCAGTTCAGTGGCCACCAGTTCGGCGGCATCGAGGTGGCTGACGAGGCGGTGCACACCACGGCAGACGGTCGCCGACTCTGGGTCGTTCACGGCGATCATTTCGATGGCGTGATCCAGTGCGCCAAGTGGCTGGCCTACCTGGGCGACAACGCCTACGAGTTCACCCTGCGGCTCAACCGCCACCTCAATTCCCTGCGCGCGCGCATGGGCCTGCCGTATTGGTCCCTGTCGCAGTACCTCAAGCACAAGGTCAAGAGCGCGTTGAACTACGTCACTGATTTCGAGCGCGCCGTGGCGGCCGAGGCGCGCCAACGCGGTTACCACGGCGTGGTCTGCGGCCATATTCACCGACCCGAGATGCGCGTCATCGACGGCACGCTCTATTGCAACGACGGCGACTGGGTGGAGAGTCTCTCCGCTCTGGTGGAGCATTTTGACGGCCGGCTTGAACTGGTGCATTGGCGCCCCGCGACCGCGCCTGAGTCGCAGGAGCCAGAATCAGAAACAGAAACAGAAACAGAAAGCCGGTCGACCTGAACCGGCGAAAAAGGGGAGACGCACATGAAGATCCTGATCGTGACCGATGCCTGGCAACCCCAGGTCAATGGCGTGGTGACCACGCTGGTGGAATTGGTGCGCCAGCTGCAGGCGATCGGCCATGAGGTGGTGGTCGTTCAGCCAGGACAATTTCGCACCAGGCCCTGTCCAGGCTATGCAGGCATTGACATCGCCCTGTTTCCAGGCCGGCGCCTGGGCGCGCTCATGGACGCTGCCGCGCCGGACGCCATCCACATCGCCACCGAAGGCCCCCTGGGCTGGGCGGCGCGGCGGCATTGCTTGCGGCGCAAGCTGGCCTTCACCACCGCCTTTCATACCAAGTTCCCGGAAATCCTGCATGCCGCGCTTGGCATCCCGCTGTCCTGGGGCTACGCGCTGTTCCGCCGTTTCCACCGACCGAGCCGTGGGGTGATGGTGCCTACGCAGGGCGTGCTGGAGATGCTGCAAACCCGAGGATTCCAGCGGCTGAAAGCGTGGACCCACGGCGTGGATACGCGCCTGTTTGCCCTGGCGGACCCTCCAGTGCCCTACGCGCCGCTGGGCCCGCTGGCCCGTCCTGTCAGTCTTTACGTGGGGCGCATCTCCTACGAAAAGAACATGGATGCATTCTTGCGGCTCGATGTACCCGGCAGCAAGGTGGTCTGCGGCGTGGGGCCGCTGGATGCGGGCCTGCGCCAGCGTTACCCGAACGTGCATTGGCTCGGTGTTCTGCCCCGCCACGAACTGGCACAGGTGTACGCCACTGCGGACGTGTTTGTGTTTCCCAGCCGCAGCGAAACCTTCGGGCTGGTCATGCTGGAAGCCATGGCCTGCGGCGTGCCAGTCGCCGCCTACCCGGTGGACGGACCATTGCAGGTGCTCGGCGACGGCAGCGCCGGGGCCATGCGCGATGATCTGCGTGAAGCCTGGCGCGAGGCGCTCAAGGTCAAACGCATCGACGCCCGGCAACGCGCGCTCCAGTTCGGCTGGGGCAAGGCGGCGGAGTTGTTCGTGTCCCATCTCAGCATGCTGCCCAGGCCCAGTGGCTCACGGCCTGTCTGTCATGCAAACGTCATGGGATCGTTCAATAATCGTCACATATGAGCGGCACCACCCCCCACCAGAAGCTACCTCTTCTCGACCGCGACCACAGCATCCTGGCTTTCAACGAGCGCGTCATGGACTGGGCGCGCCGCCCCGACGTGCCTTTGCTCGAAAGGTTGCGCTACCTGAGCATCGTGTCGAGCAACCTCGACGAGTTTTTCGAGGTGCGCGTGGCGCCTCACCTGACCGCAGCCAAAGCCAACGAGCAACGCGGCCTCTACACCGCCCAGACCTTCGAGCAACTTTCCACCAAGGTGCATGCGCTGGTGGCGCAGCAGTACGCCATCTACAACGATGAGCTCCTGCCACTTCTTGAGAAAAAGGGCATCAAGCTGATCTCGCATGGCGAGCGCAATGCGCGCCAGCGTCGCTGGGTGAAGGAGTTCTTCATCAAGGAAGTGCAGCCCCTGCTGATGCCCGTGGGCCTGGACCCGGCGCACCCATTCCCGCAGGTGGCCAACAAGTCGCTCAATTTCATCGTGCGCCTCACGGGCAAGGATGCCTTTGGCCGCGAAAACGAGATCGCCATCGTCAAGGTGCCTCGCATCCTGCCGCGATTCTTCCGCATGCCGCCGGTCAAGGGTTCCAGGCAGACCCACTTTGTTTCCATCTCCAGTCTCATTCGCTCCCATCTGGGAGACCTGTTTCCCGGACGCCAGGTCACCGAGTTCTCGCAGTTCCGCGTCACTCGGCATTCCGACCTCGCCGTGGACGAGGAAGAGGTGAAGAACCTGCGCACCGCGTTGCGCAAGGGTCTGCAGCAGAGACACTACGGCCAGGCGCTGCGCCTGGAGGTCTCCGCCGGTTGCTCACCCTACCTCTCCAGTTTCCTGCTGGAGCAGTTCGGGTTGCCCGAACTGGCGCTCTACCGGGTGCCCGGCCCGGTGAACCTGGTGCGCTTGAACCAGCTCATCGACAAGGTGGAAGCGCCAGCCTTGCGGTTTGACACCTACAACGCGGGCTGGCCGCTGCAACTCACGCCGGGGCAGTCGTATTTTGAGCGGCTGCGCCAGGGCGATGTGTTGATCCACCAGCCGTACGAAAGCTTCGACGCGGTGCTGGGCTTCCTGCGCGAAGCAGTGGAAGACCCGGACGTGCTGGCCATCAAGCAGACCATCTACCGCACCGGAGCCAAGTCCGAACTCATGAACCTGCTGCGCGAGGCGGTTCGCCGTGGCAAGGAAGTGACGGCGGTGGTGGAACTCAAGGCGCGCTTCGACGAAGAGGCCAACATCAACTACGCCGAGCGCCTTGAATCGGTGGGCGCGCAGGTGGTTTACGGCGTGGTGGGTCTCAAGACCCATGCCAAGATGCTGCTCATCACACGGCGCGAGGCGGGCGGCCTGCGCCGCTATGCGCACCTCTCCACGGGCAACTACAACCCGGGCACCGCGCGCCTCTACACCGATCTGAGCTACCTGACGGCCGACGATGCGCTCACCGCTGACCTCGAGCAGATCTTCTTGCACCTGGCTAGCCAGAACCGCCTGCCCAGACTCAACAAAGCCCTCATCGCGCCGTTCCACCTGCACAAGGCCATGCTTGACAAGGTGGAGGCCGCCGCTGCGGCCGCCAGGGCAGGCAAGGACGCCCGCATCATCCTGAAGATGAATGCGCTCACCGACGAGCCCATGGCGCGCGTGCTCGCGCTCGCTTCGCAGCAGGGCGTGAAGATCGACCTGATCGTGCGCGGTGCCTGCATCCTTCCCGCGCAATTGCCTGGCGTCACCGACAACGTGCGCATACGTTCGGTGATCGGACGCTTGCTCGAACATTCGCGTGTGTTCTATTTCCGCACCGGCGAGGACGAAGAGCTCTGGTTGTCCAGCGCCGACTGGATGAACCGCAACATGCTGCGGCGCATCGAACTGGCCTGGCCAGTGACCGATGTGATTCTGCGTCACCGGATCATGGACGAATGCCTGTCGGCGTACCTGCACGACACCAAGGATGCCTGGCTGTTGCAGCCCGACGGGCGATATGTGCCAGCGGGTCAGCAGGGCGCCGGCCGGCAGCGAGTGCCGCAGCTGCATTCGGCACAGGCCAGCCTGATGGCGCGCTACGGCAGCAAGGGCTGAACGTGGATCTGATTCTGTGGCGGCACGCCGAGGCCCAGGATCATCCCGATCTGATCCGGGGGCGGCCTGGCGATGCAGATGACCTCGCGCGTCGTCTGACCTCGCGGGGCGAGAAGCAGGCCGCGCGCATGGCCACCTGGCTCGACCGGCAGCTGCCAGACGGCGCGCGCATATGGTGCAGCCCAGCGCAGCGTTGCGAACAGACTGCGCTGGCGCTCGGTCGCAAGTTCAAACTGAGCGAAGCCATTGCTCCACAGGGTGACCCCCAGGCGCTGCTGGACCTGGTGCAATGGCCCAGCGGCAAATCACCCGTGGTGGTGGTCGGTCACCAGCCGACGCTGGGCCGCGTGGTGGCCCGGTTGCTGAACCTGCGGGAGGACGACTGCTCGGTGAAAAAGGGCGCCGTTTGGTGGCTGCGCCACCGCGAGCGGGGAACGGTGGGCCAGACGATCGTGGTCACCGTGCAGACCCCCGAACTGATCTGATCGGTATCAGACTGCCTTGCGGGCGGGCGCGCTCTTGCGAGGTGCTGCCGCTTTCTTCGCCGCCACCTTCCTGGCGGGCGCCTTGGCCGCAGTCTTGCGCGCGGTGGTCCTGGCAGGCGCCTTGCTCGGGGTAGAGGTCGCCACCGGCTTGGCGGCGGCTTTGGCTGGTGCCGCGGCAGGCTTCTTTTCGACAAGGCCCGTGGGGCGTCCGGTCTTGAGCGTGGGAACTGCCGTCAGAGCGGCCTTGTAAGCGACATCGCCGAGACCTTGCAACACCATGAGGCCGGCACGCAGCAATTCGCTTTTCTTGACGCTGGTGCCCAGCGCGATGGCACGGGTCTTGAGCGCGTCGATGGCGAGGAACTCGGTCTTCGGGATGGTGAAACTGTCGCGCACAAGCTTGGGCTTCCTGGGGCTGCTTTTGCTGCTTTGACTGGCCATGAACGGACTCCGACGGTGGTTGTGAAGTCCGCAATTATAAACCGTATATACGGTTTATACGAATATGACAATGGCGTGTCAGTGTGGTGACGGAGCGGCCTTAGCGAATGTCGGCCGTGAATTTCCATGCCGTCTTCTGCCATGCCAGCACTTCTTCACCCAGAAGCCATGCCGACTGCGGATAGCGCCGTGCCCAACCGGGATTGGTGGCGAGCTTGAAGGCTCGGGACTTGTAGCTCAGCTTGACCGATTCGTACTCAGGTTTCTGGCGCGCATGGCACAACAGCACCGCCAGCCGCAAGGCCATGAGCTGCTTGGCGAACAGCTCATCCTGCAAAGAGTCTTCCAGCTTGCGCAGCTTGCCGCGCTGCCCCAGCACGAGCTGGCTCATGCGGTGCAGCTCCGGCAGTGAAAATCCCCGAGCGTCCACGTTGTCGAGGATGTAGGCGCCATGGTGGTGCGAGCGTTCGTGCGAGATGTGCGTGCCGATCTCATGCAGACGCGCAGCCCACGCCAGCTTCTGTGAGTAGCGTTCGTTCTGGGCATCCAGCGCGGCGATCTGGGAGAAGAGGGCGGTGCTCACGTCGCTCACGCGCCTGCCTTGCGCTTCGTCGGCGGAGAAGCGGTTGGCCAGCCAGAGCACGGTGCGCTCGCGCACGTCGCCGCCATCGGTGTCGCGGTCGATCAGGTCGTACAGGGCGCCGTGGCGCAGTGCGCCCTGGGCTGGCACCATCTGCTGGATATCGAACAGGTCGAAGATGGCACGCAACACGCTCACGCCGCCGCCAATGACGGGGCGGCGATCGTCCTTGAGGCCCTCCAGGCGCATCTGATCCGAGCTGCCGGACTTGATCATGCGGTCCACCAGCCAGTCCAGCCCCGAGCGGGTGATCAGGCCCGTGGCCCAGCCGTTGGCGCCCAACATGTCCGCCACGGCGCCCACCGTGCCCGATGACCCGTAGGCCACGCTCCACTCCGAGGGCGGAAACTTGTCCAGGGCGTCATCAATCACGGCCTTGGCGGCCACTTCGGCGGTTTTGAAGGCGGCGGCGCTGAATTGACCACGCGGGAAATATCGGTTTGACCAGGCTACGCTGCCAAGGCGGTACGACTCCATGGTGCGCGCACGATAGCCCTCGCCCAGGATCATTTCGGTGGATCGCCCGCCGATGTCCACCACCAGGCGTTTTTCGTCCGAATGGGGCAACAGGCGGGACACGCCCTGGTAGATCAGCCGGGCTTCTTCGTAGCCGGAAACCACGTCAATGGAGAACCCGAGAATGGCCTGGGCGTTGCGCAGGAATTCATCTCGGTTCCTGGCTTCGCGCAGGGTCTGGGTGGCCACCGCCCGAACTTGCTGTTTCTTGAACCCGTGCAGCCGCTCGGCAAACCGCGCCAGGCATTCCCAGCCCCGCTCCATGGCCGCCTGACTCAGCACCTTGTCTTCGTCCAGTCCGTTGCCCTGGCGCACGGTTTCCTTGAGGTATTCGATGCGCTCGATGTGCCCCGAATGGTAGCGACCGATCTCCAGGCGGAAGCTGTTGGAGCCAAGGTCGATGGCGGCGAGAAGGGTTCCGTTTTGCATGCGAAGCGGGATGGTTGGGCCCGGACGGGCCCAGGGGAGGGCGGAGTGGGTCTGCGTGAGGCTCGAATTGTGACGCATGGCCGCCTTCGTTCCTGCGACGCCCTACAGCGATGTGGTTTCGTGACAGTGCGCGATTGTCATGGGCTTGTCACATTGCCTCCCTAGAGTCCCCCTTGTTCCCTTTCCAACCGCAAGGAGTCTCGAATGTTCAGCAAACGCACTTTCCTCAAGACCGTGGCCGCCGCCACCCTGGCCACCGCTGGCATGGGTGCAGCCCTGGCCGCCGACATCACCGGCGCCGGTGCCACCTTTCCGTTCCCCATCTACGCGAAATGGGCTGAAGCCTACAAGAAGGAAACCGGTACCGGTCTGAACTACCAGTCGATCGGCTCTTCTGGCGGTATTCGCCAGATCCGCGCCAAGACCGTGGCCTTCGGTGCCACCGACGCTCCCGTTCCCGGCGCAGACCTCGACAAGGATGGCATGGTGCAGTTCCCCGCCATCATTGGCGGCACCGTGCCTGTGATCAACCTGGAAGGCTTCAAGCCCGGTGAACTGCGCGTGACCGGCCCCGTGCTCGCCGAAATGTTCCTCGGCAAGATCGCCAAGTGGAACGACCCCAAGCTGGCGGCCCTGAACCCGGGCAAGACGTTGCCTGACGCCAACATCACCGTGGTACACCGCGCCGATGGTTCGGGCACCACCTTCAACTGGACCGACTACCTCACCGCCGTCAGCAAGGAATGGGCCGACACCGTGGGCAAGGGCGCTGCTGTGAAGTGGCCCGCCGCATCCTCCGTGGGTGGCAAGGGCAACGAAGGCGTGGCCGCCAACGTCAATCGCGTGAAGGGCGCGCTGGGCTATGTGGAGTACGCCTACGTGAAGAAGAACAACATGAACTTCCTGCAGCTCCAGAACGCCGATGGCAAGTACGTCAGCCCGGATGACAAGGCCTTTGCCGCCGCCGCCGCCGGTGCCGACTGGTTCAGCGCGCCGGGCATGGGCATTTCCATGGTCAATGCCAAGGGCGCCGACAGCTGGCCCGTGAGCACCGCTTCGTTCATCCTGATGTACAAGGATCCCGCCGACAAGGCGCAATCGGCCGAAGTGCTGAAGTTCTTCGACTGGGCGTTCAAGAATGGCAAGGGCCTGGCCGCCGAGCTGGACTACGTGCCGCTGCCCGATTCCCTGACCGCGCAGATCCGTTCGAAGGTCTGGACGCAAATCGCCAAGTAAGGCAGGCTACCCCCGAAACACCCGCGCGCAGCTTGCGAATGGGTGTTTGGGGGTTGGGAGAACCGACCTGGGAGTCAATATGACCGTGGGAACCACCATGAGCCAGCAGCCCTTGTCCATCGAACTGGACAACCCGAACATGGCGTCGATTGCGAGACGCCAGCGCATCGAGGACGTGGTGTTCCATCGCCTCACGCAGGCGTTTTCATTGCTGGTGCTGGTCGCTTTGCTCGGCATCATCGTCTCGCTCTTCGTCAACGCCTGGCCCACCTTTCAGAAATTCGGCCTTGAGTTTGTCTGGCGTGTCGAATGGGACATCATCAATGAAGAATTCGGCGCAGCGATTGCCATCGTCGGCACGCTGGCCAGCGCCGGCATCGCGTTGCTGATCGCGGTGCCTCTCGCATTTGGCATTGCATTGTTTCTCACCGAGACCTGCCCGGTCTGGCTGCGACGGCCGCTGGGCACCGCGGTCGAACTGCTGGCAGCTGTGCCCTCCATCATTTACGGCATGTTCGGTCTGTTTGTGTTTGCGCCTCTGTTTGCCGACCACTTCCAGGTGCCCGTGCAGCAGATGCTGGGCGGCATGCCGCTGGTGGGGTTTCTGTTTGGGGGCAGCACCAACGGCTTCGGCATTCTGGCCGCCGGCATCGTGCTGGCCTTCATGGTGCTTCCGTTCATCGCTGCGGTGATGCGGGATGTGTTTGAGATCGTGCCCCCCATCCTGCGCGAGTCCGCCTATGGCCTGGGATGCACCACCTGGGAGGTGGTGCGACGCGTCGTGCTGCCCTACACGCAGAAAGGCGTGATCGGCGGCGTCATGCTGGGACTGGGTCGAGCGCTGGGAGAAACGATGGCCGTGACCTTTGTGATCGGCAACGCCAACCGCATGCCCACCTCGCTGTTCTCACCCGGCACATCCATTGCTTCCACGCTGGCCAACGAATTTGGCGAGGCAGCCGACTTCCACCTCTCGACCCTGTTCGCGCTGGGTTTCCTGCTGTTCGTCATCACCTTCGTGGTGCTGTCGGCAGCCAAGATCATGATCCTGCGCGCCGAGAAGGCCAAGGGCCTGTGAGGCAAAACGCCATGGAATTCAACCAATCTCTCTACAAGAAGCGCCAGCGCTCCAACGCGATCGGCCTCACGCTGTCCATGGGGGCCATGGTGCTTGGCCTGGTGGTGCTGCTGTGGATCCTCAGCGTGTTGTTCACCAATGGCTTCAAGGCGCTGGACTGGAACATGTTCACCCAGTCCACGCCGGCACCGGGCAGCGAAGGGGGTGGACTGGCCAATGCCATCGTGGGCAGCCTGTTGATGGTCGGCTTTTCCGTGCTCGTCTCGACACCGATCGGCGTGCTCGCAGGTGTCTACCTTGCCGAATACGGCGACCGAAGCAAGACGGCCGAACTCACCCGCTTCGTCACCGACATCATGCTGTCGGCGCCCTCCATCGTGCTGGGCCTTTTCGTCTACGCCATTGCGGTGGCCACGGTGGGCAATTTCTCCGGATGGGCCGGCAGTCTGGCCTTGTCGCTGATTGCAGTGCCCGTGGTGGTGCGCACCACCGAGAACATGTTGCGCCTGGTGCCCGGTAGTCTGCGAGAAGCGGCATTTGCCCTGGGGGCTCCGCGCTGGAAAGTGGCCACCATGGTCACGCTGCGCGCGGCCCGCAGTGGCGTCATGACAGGCCTGCTGCTGGCGGTGGCCCGCATCAGTGGCGAAACCGCGCCGCTGCTGTTCACAGCGCTGAACAACCAGTTCTTCAGCACCGACATGGGCGCGCCCATGGCCAACCTGCCGGTGGTGATCTTCCAGTTTGCGCTGAGCCCCTACGACAACTGGATCCGTCTGGCCTGGGGCGGTGCACTGCTCATCACCCTGTCCGTGCTGGTGCTCAACATCGTGGCGCGTGTGTTCCTGCGGGAAAAGTCACCGAGCTGATCACCCTCACACCAACGAACCAAGAAACACCATTGCCATGGACATGACCATGCCCGAACTCGCCACCAAGCCCGCTGAAAAGCCCGCCACGAGAAACGCGCTCGAACTTCGCAACCTGAGCTTTTTCTACGGCAAGTTTCAAGGGTTGAAAAACGTCAACATGAACGTCGAGGAGCGCAAGGTCACCGCGTTCATCGGCCCCTCGGGCTGTGGCAAGTCCACGCTCCTGCGCACGCTCAACCGCATGTACAGCCTGTACCCGGGCCAGCGCGCGGAAGGTCAGATCCTGTTCTATGGCCAGGACATCCTCGATGCCAGGCAGGACATCAACCTGCTGCGCGCACGCATCGGTATGGTGTTCCAGAAGCCCACGCCATTTCCCATGTCGATTTACGACAATATTGCTTTTGGCGTGAAGCTCTACGAGAACCTGGACAAGAACGACATGGAAGAGCGCGTGGAATGGGCGCTGTCCAAGGCGGCACTGTGGAAAGAAGTCAAGGACAAGCTGCATCAGAGCGGTCTTTCGCTCTCAGGTGGTCAGCAGCAACGGCTTTGCATCGCGCGCAGCGTCGCCGTCAAGCCCTCCGTGCTGCTCCTGGACGAGCCCACCTCCGCGCTGGACCCCATCTCTACCGGCAAGGTCGAAGAGCTGGTACACGAGCTCAAGCAGGACTACACCATCGCCATCGTCACCCACAACATGCAGCAGGCCGCGCGTTGCAGCGATTACACCGCCTACATGTACCTGGGAGAACTGATCGAGTTCGGCACCACCGAGCAGATCTTCTTCAAGCCCAGCAAGACCGAAACGGAAGACTACATCACCGGACGCTTTGGCTGATCCGGGTCACACAGAGAGGCACTTCCATGAGCGACAAACACATCTCCAGTCAGTTCGACGCCGAGCTCAATTCCATTTCCACGCAGGTGCTTGAAATGGGTGGCCTGGTCGAATCGCAGCTTCACCAGGCGGTCTACGCCCTGGTTCACATGAGCCTGGAATCGGCCGAGCAGGTGATCGAGAACGAAAACCGCATCAACCAGATGGAACTGCAGATTGACCACGAGATCATCTCCACCATCGGTCGCCGCCAGCCCACCGCGCGCGACCTGCGTTTCCTGATGGCGATCTCGCGCACCACGCAGAACCTTGAGCGCGCTGGTGATGAAGTGGCGCGCATTGCGCGCATGGTCAAATCCATCATCGAAAATGGCTCACCGCGCAACCTGCCCAGTTCTGAGCTTCGCATGGCTGCCGACCTGGCCGCCGCACTCCTGCGCAAGACGCTGGACTCCTTTGCCCGGCTGGATACGGCGATGGCGGTGGCCATCATCAAAGGTGACAACGAAATTGATACTGAGTACAACGGGTTCCTGCGCAAACTCATCACCTACATGATGGAAGACCCTCGCACCATTTCCCCCAGCCTGGACCTGTTGTTCCTCGCCAAGTCCATCGAGCGCGTGGGGGACCACGCCAAGAACATCGCCGAGCAGATCATCTTCATCGTCAAGGGCGAGGATGTGCGGCATACCTCGGTGGCGCAAGTGGAGTCAGTGGTCGGATGAGAAACCTGCTACCCCCCGCGCCGCTTCGCGTCACCCCCCTGGGAGGGGGACGCCAGCTGCAGCCCGGCAAAGCCGTGTCTGCGCTGGCCTCTATGGGGGCATCGGCGTGAGAAAACTACCCCGCGTCCTTGTCGTCGAGGACGAACCGTCCATCGCCGAACTGATCGCCGTCAACCTTCGGCACAATGGGTTTGCGCCGACGGTCGTGTTCGACGGAATCGCTGCGCAGCGTGAAGTGGATGCCGTGCTGCCGGACGTGATCCTGCTCGACTGGATGCTGCCTGGTGAGAGCGGCGCATCCCTGGCGCGGCAATGGCGCAAGAACGAACGCACCAAGACCATTCCCATTCTCATGCTCACCGCGCGCAGCGACGAGTCGGACAAAGTGCAGGGACTGGACGCTGGCGCCGATGACTACATCACCAAGCCGTTTTCCACGCAGGAACTGCTCGCCCGCATCCGAGCCGTGCTTCGTCGGCGAGCGCCCGAAGTCGTGAACGACTCCGTGCAGGTCGGTGAACTCTCGCTCGACGCGGCCACCTACCGGGTCACTTTCCGGGGTTCCGAACTCAAGGTGGGGCCGACCGAATTCAAACTGTTGCACTACCTCATGAAGCATGCGGAACGTGTACACAGCCGTGGTACGCTGCTCGACAAGGTCTGGGGTGACCATGTTTTCATCGAGGAGCGAACCGTGGACGTGCATGTCAAGCGATTGAGGGAATCACTGGGTGAAGCGTCCGGCATGGTCGAGACCGTGCGCGGTGCAGGCTATCGCCTCACGGCGATGAACAACACCGGGAAACCGGCTCAAGGCGCCACGATCCCTGCGGCATGACCCGCCGTGCGATCGAACTGCTGCTCCTGGTGGCGCTGGGAGCGGTACTGGGCTGGATGCAGGATTCCGCCGGCTGGACGTTTGGCGGCGCACTCGGCGGCGCTCTGGCTTGGTCGTTTCTCGATGGTTTGCGCGCGAGGCGCGTGCTGCGCTGGCTCACCAAGGCCGATGGCGCGCGCGCGCCCAGCATGGGCGGAACCTGGGGTGAAATGGTCGATCGCTGCCGCAAGCTCATCAAGAAGCTTGAGAAAAAGGCGCAAAGCAGCGATGCGCGGCTGGAAGATTTCCTGGCCGCCATCCAGGCTTCGCCCAATGGCGTGGTGTTGCTGGACGCATCCGGACGCATCGAATGGTCCAACCTGACCGCCGCCAATCACCTGGGATTCGACCCTCAGCGCGATCTCGGGCAATACGTGCGCAACCTGGTGCGCAACCCGGCGTTCACTGCCTACCTGGGTGGCGGTGACTTCGGTCATGAAATCCAGATCGACGGCCCGGGCCCCAGGCCATCGCAACCCACCAAGATTTCCCTGCAGGTCCACCCTTACGGCAAGAAGCGCAAGCTCATGATCACGCGTGACGTGACCGCGGTGCAACTCGCCGAGACCATGCGGCGCGACTTCGTGGCCAACGTCTCGCATGAAATCCGCACGCCGCTGACCGTGCTCAGCGGCTTTGTGGAAACCATGCAGAGCATTCCCCTGGAAGAGACTGATCGCGCGCGCTACCTGGTGCTCATGAGCCAGCAGGCCCAGCGCATGCAGACCTTGGTGAGCGATCTGCTGACCCTGTCGCGCCTCGAAGGCAGTCCTGCGCCCGGACCGGGGGAATGGATCGACAGTGAAGAACTGCTCACGCATGCTATCCAGGAAGCGCGCGGCCTCACGCAAGCCATTGCGCCAACGCCGCACGATGTGCAGTCCGTGCCCGGCCCCGATCTCTGGATCTCGGGCGCCAAGACCGAGCTGCTCAGCGCCATGTCCAATCTGTTGAGCAACGCGGTGCGCTACACCCCTGGGGGTGGCCAGATCCGCGCCGGCTGGCGCATGCGGGAAGACGGCTGGGTAGAGTTCTTCGTGACGGACACCGGGCCGGGCATCGCCGCCGAACACCTGCCTCGGTTGACCGAGCGCTTCTATCGGGTGGACCGCAGCCGTTCGCGCGAAACTGGCGGCACGGGGCTTGGTCTGGCCATCGTCAAGCATGTGGCGCAAAGGCATGGCGGGCGCATCGAGGTGCACAGCGCGCTGGGCGAAGGCTCCACTTTCGTGATCGCGCTGCCGGGCTCCAGAGTCCGCGAGCGCGTGACGGGCTGAGGCCGCAGCCTAGCGGCTGATGCGCTGGTACACCAGCAGGCTTTCCTTGCTGTCTGTCAGGCGTCGCACCGTCGCCTTGAAAGCCCATTGCGTCAGATCCACGCGGCTGTCCAGCGTGGGCTGGCTGTCCGGCGAAACCACCAGACTGCGGCAATCGTCGCCGGAACCCGCGCCGGTGCGCACCAGCCGGAGGCCACCGTGGTACTGCAGTGCGGCGATCTGCGCCTGCGTCAGGCCATCGGCCAGCACGCATCGCTGGCGGTCCACAAGGCCCGCGATCCCACGCGAGATCGGACCGTAGCTGCGCCCGAAGTCCAGCAGCGGCAACCACAGGCTCATGAGGAGCAGCCAGCACAGTGTGCTGCCCGCCGCCGGCAGGATCAGGCTTTTCCAGATCGCCTGGCGGTGTTTGCCCACCCGCCACACCACCAGCCAGACCCACGCCGCCGTGGCCAGCGCGCCCAAGGCAAACAGCAGAAAGGAAAACTCGGGCACGAACCCGGGTGCGAGCTTGGCCACGTTGGCAGCGGGTTTGGCGGGCACGCCGGTCTGCATGGCAAACCAGATCACCCAGATCACCAGCGCACAGCCTGAGAAGAACAGCAGGGTGAACCAGTCGACCAATGCGGAGACGCTGCGCCGCAACGTGGGCAGGGCGAACGCCGCCAGCGCCGCCAGCGCGGGCAGAGAAAGCAGCAAGGCGCGGTCGCGTTCGTCGGCAATCGCGCTGTGTCCCGCACTCACCAGCACCGCCCAGAGCGGCAGGGCCACGTGGGGACGCAGCAACTGATGGCGCCAGCGCCACAAGGTCCACAGGGCCAGCGGCCACGCAGGCCAGGTGAACCAGATCAGCAGCTTGCCCCAGTTGCGCCACTGCACCTGTTCCAGCGGCGTTTGCAGCGCTGGCTTGGGCAACTGGCCCGTCAGCTGGGCGGTGAGCAGAACCAGTACCAAGGCCACGGCGCACCACAAAAGCGGATCGCGAACACTTTTGGGCGCTTCCAGCAGCCAGTCGGTTTCAGGTGGGACGGAGGCGGTGGACTGGCGTGCCAGCCACAGCACGAGCAGCAGGCCGCCACCCAGCAAGGCCGCTATCCAGGGAGCGCCGCTGAACACCAGCGACAGACTGGCCAGACTCCAGGTGAATACCGATCGCCAGGGTTGACGGGTACCCGCATGGGCCAGGCGGGCGGCAGAGAACAGCAGCAGCGAAACCTGCGCGAGCCGCGCCAGGTCCGGGGTGGTTTCGTGGGACAGCTGGGCCAGGCCGAGGCAAGCCACGAGCGCCAGCAGGCCCGCATCGGCCAGCGCCCGGGCGTAGTCGGTGGGATTGGCCTCGCCACCGAAGGCGAAGGCCACGGGCTGGGCCGCTGGTTGGCGTGCGAGGTGGTAGACCGTGTACCAGGTGCAGGCCAGTGTCAGAGCCAGCAGCAGCGCAAAGGGGATCCGTGCAGCGAATTCGGGCGAAAAGAAGGGGAGCAGGCGGATAAATGCGGCACCCAGCCAATAGGGCAGCGGACCGACTTCTTCGACCGCCTGACCGAGGACCTGAGGTGTCCACCAGCCGCTGTGACCCGCCGCCATTTCCAGCATGACGCCGAACGCGGAGACATCGTCGTTCTTCCATGGCTCTCGGCTCAGGAAGCCGGGCAACACATAGGCGGCACAGAAAAGGAACAGCGCCAGACGGGGCAGGCGCCGAACGGCCGACTGGCTGACGATGGCGGGGGTGGGTTGGTTCACTTCAAGGAATATACAAGGCAAAAAAAAGCAGCCGGGCGGGCTGCTTTCTCCAGGGGAAACCACCAGCAGTGGCCGGCGGGGTCCATGCACGCGCCAGTTACTTGGCGGCAGTGCCCTTGCCGTAGCGGTTGCGGAAGCGCTCCACGCGGCCACCCATGTTGTCCACGCTCTTCTGCGTGCCGGTATAGAAGGGGTGCGATTCGCTGGACGTGTCCAGCTTGTACAGCGGCAGCTCGCGGCCATCTTCCATCTTGATCATCTCTTTCGTGTTCGCGCAGGAGCGGGTCACGAATTTGAAGCCGTTGGAGAGGTCCTGGAAGCAGACTTCGCGGTAGTTGGGGTGAATGCCGTCTTTCATGGCGGTTCCTTCAGGTCAGGTGCGGTAGCCGCAGGAAAACCATTTCCCTGTACTTGTCGCGATTTGCAAAGCCTCGGATTATACCTTTCCCGGCGCCGCCTTCGGCGTCAGCCCCCAGTGGGCGATGCCTGTGGCCCCGCAAAGCCGGTGCCACGGCTTCTCTGGCGTGGGGCGCGCGCGCCGTGGGGGGTCACCCACCCCGCCTCATCATGTCGAAGAACTCGGAGTTGTTCTTGGTCGACTTCATGCTTTTCAGCACCATTTCCATCGCCTCGATTTCGTCCATGTTGTACATGAACTGGCGAAGGATGCGGGTCTTTTGCAGAATCTCGGGTTGCAGCAACAGCTCTTCGCGGCGAGTACCACTGCGGTTGAGCTGGATGGACGGGAATACGCGTTTCTCGTACAGGCGTCGGTCCAGGTGAATTTCGCAATTGCCCGTGCCCTTGAATTCTTCAAAGATCACTTCGTCCATCCGCGAACCCGTGTCGACGAGGGCGGTGGCAATGATGGTCAGCGAGCCGCCTTCCTCGATCTTGCGTGCGGCGCCGAAGAAGCGCTTCGGCCGCTGCAGGGCGTTGGCGTCCACGCCACCGGTCAGCACCTTGCCACTGGAGGGCAGAACGTTGTTGTAGGCGCGGGCCAGACGGGTGATGGAGTCGAGCAGGATCACCACGTCCTTCTTGAGCTCGACCAGGCGCTTGGCACGCTCGATCACCATCTCGGCCACATGCACGTGGCGTGCGGCGGGTTCGTCGAAGGTGGAGGCAATCACCTCGCCGCGCACGGTGCGCTGCATTTCCGTCACTTCCTCCGGGCGCTCGTCCACCAGCAGCACCATCAGCACCACCTCGGGGTGGTTGGCGGTGATGGCGTGGCAGATGTGCTGCATCATGACCGTCTTGCCGCTCTTGGGGGGCGCCACGATGAGGGCGCGCTGGCCGCGGCCGATCGGCGCAATGATGTCGATCACCCGGCCTGTGATGTTCTCTTCGCTCTTGATGTCGCGTTCCAGGCGCATCTGCTCCTTGGGGAACAGCGGCGTCAGGTTCTCGAACATGATCTTGTGCTTGTTGTCCTCGGGCGGCAGGCCGTTGATCTTGTCGAGCTTGTTGAGCGCGAAGTAGCGTTCGCCGTCCTTCGGAATCCGAACCTCGCCCTCAATCATGTCGCCGGTGTGCAGGTTGAAGCGGCGGATCTGGCTGGGCGAGATGTAGATGTCGTCGGTGCTGGCTGTGTAGCTGGTGTCTGGCGCTCGCAGGAAACCAAAGCCGTCGGGCAGCACTTCGAGCACGCCGTCTGCGTACACCAGTTCGCCGCCCTTGGCGCGCTTCTTGATGATGGCAAACATCAGTTCCTGTTTGCGCATGCGGCCGGTGTTCTCGATTTCGAGCGCTTCAGCCTGCTTGAGGACTTCAGACACGTGAAGTGCCTTGAGTTCGTTGAGGTGCATGGAATTCACTCCGGGAGGGAGTTGAGTCAGTAGCCGGGGGAGGGGGCGCTGGCGTCCGGGTGGCGGACGGTGCGCGAGATGGAGAGCGGGCGTCTGTCAGGCCCGCTGGCGCAAATTATGACAGGAAATACGGGGGGAGGAAGTGAAACGGGGCCCGGGCGTTGCACCCGGGCCGCACAGGGCCGTCCTTCAGGCCAGCTGCTGGTCGAGGAAGGCGGTCAGCTGCGCCTTGCTGAGTGCGCCCACCTTGGTCGCGGCCAACTGGCCGTCCTTGAAGAGCATCAGTGTGGGAATGCCGCGGATGCCGAACTTGGCCGGCACGTCGCGGTTGTCGTCCACATTGAGCTTGGCGATCTTGAGCTTGCCGTCGTAGGAGCCGGCCACTTCATCGAGGATGGGCGCGATCATCTTGCAGGGGCCGCACCACTCGGCCCAGAAGTCCACCAGCACCGGCGCCTTGGCTTCCAGCACATCGGCCTGGAAGCTCGCATCGGAAACGTGTTTGATCAGGTCGCTGGCCATGATTCGTCCTAAAAAGCGTTGAACGGGGAGGTTACAGTTTGAGCACATGCCAGAGAGGGGACGGGTGACGGACAACCCCCCGAGCGCACGATCCGCATCATTGTGACAGAAACCCCTATTTCATGACGCCAGCAAGCCCATCCCGGGACGACCCGCCGCCAGGGGCGGCACACCCGGCCGTGCGAGCGTGGTCCGAGATCGTGCGGCGCGTGGCAGCGGCGCTGCATGAACGCGGTGTTGATGCCCGGCGAACAGTGGTGATGGTGCCCTATGCACAACTCATGGACGTGGGCCGGCGAGCCTGGGCCACCTCCCACCCCAATGGCTTTTCCCCCCGGTTCGAATCGAGCCGAAACTGGGCCTCCACCCTGCAGCCTTTTGCTCCCGGTCCCGGCGATCTGGGCACCGACATGGCACGTGACAGCCTCGTGGCCACGGCCCTCATCGACCGCGTGGCGCCTGCCCGAAGTGACGCCGCCCTGCGTGCCGCGATGGTCTCGCGACTGGTGGAGTCCGCCCGGCAACTTGCGCCACTGGCTGCGGCCATACCGCCGGCACAACGCCTGGCCTGGGCCGAGTCGCGGCGTCAGGCGCTGGCCACAGGCCTTCAGGCGTTGCAGTTCGAAGGCCTCCTGGCCTCATTGGCGCTCACCTGGGCCAGCACCTCGTCCTATCCCACCGACGTCCTGTGGGGAGAAGCCGCCGCGCCGGGATCCGACGCCGATCTGCTGGTGGTGGTGCGGGGTTTTCAGGAAGAGCCCTTCTCCGATGCGTTGGCTTCGCATTGGGGGCAGCGGGCGCTGGTGCTGCCCTTGCACGAAGCCAGCAACGTCTGTGCGGCGGTGCGCGTACACGCCTGCGGCGACGCCGAGGACGAAGCGCAGCGCGCAGCCGCCTGCGTGATTGCGCGGGTGAATGCCGGCCGCACGCCAGTGGCGCTGGTGGCCAACGACCGCCTGCTCACGCGCCGAGTGAGCGCCATGCTCCTAGGTGCTGGCGTGACAGTGCGCGACGAGACCGGCTGGAGGCTCTCCACCACCCACGCCGCCGCGGTCCTCATGAGCGTTCTGCGCGCTGCCGACCGGCGGACCTCAATGGACGACGTGCTGGACTTTCTGAAGCAGACCCGGCATTGGCCCGATGCCACCGTGCAATCGCTGGAGCAACTCAGCCGCGAGCTGGGCATCTCGCGCTGGAAGGCCGCTTTGGGCAACCGGCTCCTGGCGCCGGCCTTGCCCGAAGGACTGGCGCCCTTGTTGGAAGGCCTGCAGGCCGGTCGCCCGCTCTCGAACTGGCTCGGCGACCTTGCCGGCGTTCTGCGCGCGGTGGGCCAATGGGATGCCTTGATGTCCGACCCGGCTGGCCAGCAGATGCTGCGCGTGCTGCGGCTGGAAGAGGGCGCCGCTCATGAGCTGGCGGGGCTGGCCGAGGCCTTTGACGCGCCAGGCACGCGCAGCCGGGGAGGCGTGCGGCTGTCGCTACCGGCGTTCACGGCGTGGGTGCGAGAAGTTCTCGAAGGCGCGAGCTTCACGCCTCCCAGCGTGGGCGATGCAGCCGTGGTGGTGCTGCCCATGCCGCAGTTGCTGGGCCGTGTGTTTGCGGCCACCGTGGTGCCGGGGTGCGATGAGGTCCATCTCAGCCCCAGTCCCGAGCCTCCTGGCGACTGGACCGCCGCACAGCGAGCGCTGCTGGGATTGCCGTCGCGGGAAGCAC
The DNA here is from genome assembly GCF_050250835.1 of Hydrogenophaga sp. GTDB lineage: Bacteria > Pseudomonadota > Gammaproteobacteria > Burkholderiales > Burkholderiaceae_C > Hydrogenophaga. Next base: position 87,866 of record NZ_JBFWNX010000012.1, read on the forward strand.
TGGCGCAGGCGGCAGTTGCTGCCTGGCAGGCTGCGCTGGCGCTGCCCGAACTCGATCTGTTGTGGCGCACACAGGAGCGGGGCGAGCTGGTGCTGCCCAGTGCCTGGGTGCAGGCGCTGGCGGTACCGCCAGCGGCCGATCCCCGGGAGCGGCGCCCTTTGGTCGAGCGTGTGCCGCCTCGTCCAGCCCCATCGGCGAGCGACGTGCTGCCCGAGTCGCTCTCGGCCAGTGCCTACCAGGACCTGCGTGACTGTCCCTACCGATTCTTTGCTTTGCGCCAGTTGCGCCTGGCAGAAGCCGCTGAACTGGAGGCTGAACCCGATCAGCGCGACATGGGCAATTGGCTGCATGCGGTCTTGCGCGCCTTTCACGAACAGCGCGGCGATGCGCGCCCAGGGCGTGATTCCGACCGTGCGACGCTGGACCACCTGGCAGAAGAAACGGCTGTGGCCATGGGCCTGCAGACAGACGAGGGTGGCGCCGGGTTCCTGCCCTACCAGGCGGTGTGGCCAGCCCTGCGTGAGGGCTACCTGGATTGGCTCGCCGGTTTCGAAGCCACCGACGGCAGAGCCGGTCCGCGATTCGTCGAAGCCGAGGCCGAACGCCGTGCCAGCGCGGGCCCATGGGCCTTGTTCGGCAAGCTCGACCGCGTCGATCACCAGGACAGCCCGGAAGGCCCGATACCCTTCGTGATCGACTACAAAACCGAATCCCGCGAAAAGACGCAGGCCCGCGTGAAGCAGCCGCTGGAAGACACGCAACTCGCCTTCTACGCAGCGCTGCTGCCCGATGAGAACCTGCGCGCTGCCTACCTGAGCATCACCGACAGGCGAGGCGACAGCGCCCGGGACCCGCCGACTCGGCTGATTGAACAGCCCGAGGTGCTGGTAGCCCGAGAGCGCCTTCGCGAGGGCCTGGCGCACGACTTGGCGCGGGTGGTGGCCGGTGCGCCCATGCCGGCGCTGGGCGAGGGCCAGGTGTGCGAACACTGCGCCGCCCGAGGCCTGTGCCGCAAGGACCTCTGGGAGGCCGCATGAAAGCCGCCGCCTACCGAGTCAATGGCGCACACGCCAGCCGTGAAGACTTTTACGCGCTCGCTTGCGATCCTGCGCGCAGCGTGGCGGTGGAGGCGTGTGCGGGCGCGGGCAAGACCTGGATGCTGGTCTCGCGCATCTTGCGTGCGCTGATGGACGGCTGCGCGGCACAGGACATCCTGGCCATCACCTTCACGCGCAAGGCCGCAGGCGAAATGCGCGACCGCCTGGACGCCGAGCTGCGCCGCTGGGCTCGGCTGCCAGACGAACAGCTTGCCGCCGAACTGCGCGCACGCGGCCTGAGCGAGAGCGAATCGCGGCGGCGCATGAACGAGGCCCGCGGTCTGCATGCCCGTGTGACCGTCCAAGGCCGCCCTGTGCAGGTGCGCACGTTCCACAGCTGGTTTGCGGCCTTGCTGCGCGGCGCACCGCTGACGGTGCTGCAAGAGCTGCAGTTGCCCGTGCAGTACGAATTGCTGGAGGACGACGAAAAGGCGATGGCCCAGGTGTGGCCCCGTTTCTACGCGGCGCTCGCCGCCCACCCGGGGGACCGACAGGACTTCATGGACAGTGTGGCGCAACACGGCCGCTCCCAGACCGCCAACGCCTTGAAGAAGGCCTTGCAAAAACGCGTGGAGTTCGCATTGGCCGATGGCGCGGGTGTGTTGGAAACCTCGGTCGATACCTTCGCCACGCTCCATCCTGCCCTGGCGGGGCTGGACCGCCCCGAATTGGCGCTGATGAAGGATCGCGCGCGCGATCGCTGGCTGGGATGGGCCAAGGCGCTCGGTGGTGAGACCAACAAGACGCCACAGGCCAGCGCGGTGCAGGTGGTGCAGGCGTTTGAATTGCCTGACGAACCCGGACAGATGCCCCGGCGCCTGGCGTTGTTGCGCAAGGCATTTCTGGTGGCCGACGAAGACCGGCTGAACAAGAACCTGGTCAAATTCGACGCCGCTCTGGCGGCGGAAGCTGAACTGGTGGAGCTGTGCCAGGCGAGCCGGCAGCATGGCGCCTGGCAGCACCACCAGCGAATGGCCCGGCTCACGCGCGTGCTGCTGGGCAGCTTTGCCGAGCTCAAGCGCGAGCGCGGCTGGGTCGACATGAACGACGTGGAGGGCGCCGCCCGACGCCTGCTCGGCGATGCCGAACTCTCCGGCTGGCTGCAACAGCGGCTGGACGCGCGCGTGCGCCACGTGCTCATCGACGAATTCCAGGACACCAACCCGCTGCAATGGCAGACCCTCTACGGCTGGCTCTCCGCCTACGCGGGGGCTGGCTCGGGCGAGGCGCCCTGCGTCTTCCTGGTGGGTGACCCCAAGCAATCCATTTACCGTTTCCGCCGTGCCGAGCCCCAGGTGTTCAAGGCCGCGCAGGCTTTCGTGGTGCAGGGCCTGGCGGGAGTGCTGCTCAGTTGCGATCACACGCGCCGGTGCGCCCCGGCGGTGGTGGATGCGCTCAACCAGGCCATGAGTGCCGCTGTGCAGGCGGGTGAATACGGCAGCGACTTTCGTGCCCACACCACCGAAAGCACGGGCGAAGGCGCCGTGCTCTGCCTGCCGCAGTTGCCGCGCAGCCTGCGCGAGCGCGACGACGGGAGCGAACTCGACGTTTGGCGCGACAGCCTGGTCACGCCGCGAGTGCTCCCGGAAGACACCATGTCCGCGCTGGAAGCCCGCCAGGCCGCCGACTGGGTCGCTGCCGAGATCGCCTCCGGGCGCGTCGCGCCCGACGACATCATGGTGTTGTCGCGCCGCCGCGAGCGCCTGGCCTGGATGTTCGAAGCCTTGCGCGAGCGAGGCATTGCAAGCGAACAGCCCGAGAAGCTCGAACTCGGCGATGCACCCGCAGTGCAGGATGTGGTGGCGCTGCTCGACGCCCTGGTCTCGAACGGTCACGACCTGAGCCTGGCCCGCGCGCTGAAGTCGCCCGTGTTTCTGTGCAGCGACGACGATCTGGCCCAACTCGCACGCCTGCGGCTGCAATGGACACCGTCCCGTCTTTCCTGGTGGGGGGTGCTGCAGCGCTTTGGCGGCATGACACCCGAGGAACAGCGCAGCCTCTCGCAGGACGACGGTCAGGCCGCACGGCTGCGGGAGGCCGCGCAGCGACTGGCGCTCTACCGCCAATGGGTGAATGAACTGCCGCCACACGATGCACTCTCCGCCCTCTACGACCACGGCGACGTGCTCGCGCGCTTCGCCCAGGCCGTTCCGGCGCAGCAGCGCCCGGTCGTGCTGGCGCAGTTGCGCGACCTGCTGGCGCAATCGCTGGCGCATGAAGGCGGGCGTTTCCTCACGCCCTACCGGCTGGTGCGGGCGCTCAAGGTCGGCGGCATCCGGGCCACGCCGGTACACACGCCCGGCGCCGTGCGGCTGCTCACCATCCACGGCGCCAAAGGCCTGGAGGCGCACACCGTGCTGCTGCTTGACACCGACACCGGTGGCTCGCGGCCCGAGAGCATGGGTGTGCTGGTGGACTGGCCTGGCGAAGAAACCGTGCCGCGCCGTTTCGTCTTCCTCGCCAGCGAAAAGAACCCGCCGGCTTGCGCCGTCCAGGCACTGGCCATTGAACAGCAGGCGCGCTCGCTGGAAGAACTCAACGCGCTCTATGTGGCCATCACCCGCGCCGAGTCGCGCCTGATGGTTTCCAGCTTCGAGCCCCACCAGCGAGGCCAGGCCACCACCTGGTACCAGCGGCTGCAACCCTTGGCGATGGCGGCGGACGCGCCACCGATGGACCAGGGGCAACTGCACCGGCTGCAAGAAACCGGGACGCCGAGCCTGGCCGTTTTGCCCGCCGTCATCGCGAGCGCGCCTTCACCGGTTACCCCTGTGTCCGCAAGGCCTGTCACCGACGACATCGCCACGCGCACCGGGCTGGCGCTGCACCGCCTGTTGCAATGGCGGCCCACCTCCGCCCAGGGCTTTGACTGGAGCGCCGACCACACCCGGGCGGTGGCACGCGAATTCGAGCTGGACGCGTCCCAGGCGCGAGATGCGCTGTCCATGGCGCAGCGCATCGTCGCCGGCGAGGCTTCATGGGCCTGGGATGCGGCCCAGCTGGTCCACTGGGGCAACGAGGTCGAGTTGTTTCACCAGGGCGAACTGTTCCGACTCGATCGCCTGGTCCGCCGCCGCGACACCGGTGACTGGTGGGTGCTCGACTACAAGAGTGCCCTGAACCCTGAGCGCGATGCCGACAAGCTGGCCCAAATGCAGCGCTACCGAACGGCCATGGCCCAAGCCCGCCCGGGCGAACCGGTGCGCCTGGCTTTCATCAACCCCCAGGGCCGGCTGATCGAGCTCCCTGGCGAACAGGAATCCCGGTGAGCCACCCGATGAACATCGACGTCGCCGTCATTGGCGGAGGTCCCGCTGGCCTCATGGCCGCTGAAGTCATGGGCCGTGCTGGCATCGCCGTGCATGTGTTCGATGCCATGCCCTCGGTGGGACGCAAGTTCCTGCTGGCCGGCAAGGGCGGCATGAACCTCACGCACGCCGAGCCACTGCCCGCCTTCGTGGGTCGCTACGGTGCGCACAGCGAGCGCCTGAGCCCCCTGCTCGACGCCTTTGGCCCTCAGGCGGTGCGCGAGTGGGCGGGCGGCCTGGGCATCGACACCTTCGTGGGCAGCTCGCGGCGCGTGTTCCCCACCGACATGAAAGCCGCGCCCCTGCTGCGCGCCTGGCTGCATCGCCTGCGCCACCCGCAGGGCAACGGCGTGCCCGTGAGCTTTCACATGCGCCACCGCTGGCGCGGCTGGGGTGAAGACCAGGGTCTGGACTTCGACACACCATCCGGCCGCTGGCGCGTGCGGGCTGGTGCGACCGTGCTGGCGCTTGGTGGTGCGAGCTGGGCGCGACTGGGTTCCGACGGTGCATGGGTTCCCTGGTTGCAGGCGGCCGGAATTGAAGTGGCAGCGCTGCGTCCCAGCAACTGCGGTTTCGACGTCGCCAACGGCTGGTCGCCATTTTTCGCTGAACGATTCGCGGGGCAACCCTTCAAGTCGGTGGCCATTCGCGCCACCGATGGTCAGGGGCACAACTTCCAGCGCAAGGGCGAGTTCGTGGCCACCGCCACCGGCGTCGAAGGCAGCCTGATCTACGCCGCGTCCGGCCTGCTGCGCGACCAGATCGAGCGCACCGGCCACGCCACCTTCGAGCTCGATCTGCTGCCTGACCGCAGCGCCGACCAGGTACTGACCGAGGTGGCCCATCCACGCGGCTCGCGCAGCGTCTCCAGCCACCTCAAGAGCCGCCTGGGCCTGGAGGGAATCAAGATGGCCATCGTCAACGAACGGGTGGACAAAGACACGCTGCACGATCCTGCTCGGCTGGCCACGCTGCTCAAAGCCCTGCCCATCACCCTGGCGCGGCCTCGTCCGATTGACGAAGCCATCAGCAGCGCCGGAGGCGTGGCATGGGCAACGCTTGATGATTCGCTCATGGTGCGCGCACGGCCCGGGCTGTTCTGCGCAGGTGAGATGCTGGACTGGGAAGCCCCCACCGGTGGTTACCTGCTCACCGCATGCCTGGCCAGCGGCGTGCGGGCCGGGCAGGGCGTGGAGGCCTATCTGAGCTCGCAAGCTCAGTCGACCAGCGCCTCCAGAATCAACGAATAGGACTTGCCGATCCAGAGCGCACCATCGCGGTGATCGCTCAGCGCATCGCCCGTGTTGGGGTGGAGCAGCACATCCAGGGTGCCGTGGTTGAGGGCGAGCCAGCTGGCCACCAGGGCGAACTCGGATGCGTCGAAAGCCACCTGAAAAGTCCAGGCCGGATGCGGCCCGACCGGCTTCTCATGGAAGCGCCCAATCTGCACCCGCGCGCCCAGCTCGGTCGCAATGACCTCGCGCAAGGTCCACGCCGCGTCGCGCGTGTCGGCGCCAAAGTACACGTGGGCATGCCAGCCGGTGATGGAGGAGGGATCGCGTGCAGACATGGTGCGCCATGCTAACAGGCAGCCACGCGCGTCGTGGGCACCGATGGCGCGGCCATGGTCGGGCCGCTGACTTGCGCGTCTGTGCTGGCGGCAGGTTTGCTGACGGAGGCGGCACACCCGCTGAGGATGAAGGCGGCCACAAGGGCGTGGGAAAGAAAGCAACGAGGCATGAATCAGGCCTTGGATGTCGAGAGACTGAAGGCCTGGCTTGAATGCGTGGTGACTGAAGGTCTGCACCTTCATACTGCGTCACGGCTGCTTGGCGTGTTGAGAAGAAGGTGACGAGCCTTGACCCCGGCACTGGATTCACAGTTAGGGCTGCTTGGTTCCCCACCTGACCCGGTTGGCCGCTTCACCATGCGGGAAGGCCCGTCGGGGGCTATTGTAGGCGACGGGCCGGTTCGCTGTGCTCAGCGCAGTTGCAAGTCTTCGTTGCCAAAGGTGATGGTCAGTGGTTCGATGACCAGTTGCTTCGGACCTTTTTCCACCTGACCCGCCACCAGCGCCTCTACGCCTTGTGCCTGGGCGATTTCCACCGTGCGCTGGGCTTGTTCGGAGGGCACGAAGAGGGCGAACCCTGCGCCCATGTTGAGCGTGCTGTAGGCCTCGCGGTCGTCCTGCTTTGCGTGTTGCTGGATGAACTTGAGGACCGGGGTCACTGCTGGCACTTTCGTGATGCGGTAGGTGAGTTCGGCGGGGTGGCGCAGGAGTTTGCGCCAGCCGTGGCCGGTGATGTTGGCGCAGTAGTGTGGCGTGATGCCGGCTCGGTACAGCGCTTCGGTGACCGGGGAATAGAGCACGGTGGGTGCGAGCAGGGCTTCGCCAAAACTCAGGCCTGGCGTGACTTCGGTCAGGTAGCCCTGCGGCAAGCGTTCGGCCAGCTTGCGTGCCAGGCTCAGGCCGTTGGCGTGGATGCCGCTGGAGGCCAGTAGCACGATCGCGTCGCCTGCACCGAGGCGGTCGCCCACCGAGAGGCGCTCCTTGGGGTTGATGAGACCGGTGCAGGATGCCGCGAGGTCGATGCGGCCGGCTTCCACGATGCCTGCCAGCGCCGGAGTCTCGCCGCCGCCCCAGGCCACGCCGCAGATGTCGCAAGCCTTTTTCCAGCCGGCCACCAGAGCCTGGGCGCGTGTGGCATCGCCAAACCAGTCGCTGCCGCCTGCCGCCCAGTAGGCCTGCACCACCAGCGGCGTGGCGCCTACGGTGATGAGGTCGTTGATGGCCATGGCGATGGTGTCCTGCGCGATGCCTTCGTAGTAGCTCCTGCCGGTCAGGCGCGCCATCTCGTCGGCCACCAGGGCCTTGCTGCCCAGGCATTCGACGATGCTGGCCAGGTAGAACGGGCCGACGTCGACCACATAGGCCGATTCACCGCGCGAGGCGGCGATTTCGCTGAATCCGTGCGCGCCCAGGTGGGCGCCGGTGGCAGCGGCGGCGCGCTGCGCGGCCACTTTCAGTGGGTCGATGAGGTCGTAGTTGACGCCGGCTTGTTCGTAGCTCAGCGTGTCGGAGGCGGCGGGGGAGGTGGGGGAAGACATGGCGTGGATTATCCGGGATCGGCGGGGCGGGCTGCCGAGGGGGCGCCCGTAGAATGCGGGGCATGTCTTACCTCGTGCTCGCCCGCAAGTACCGCCCCAAGTCCTTTGCCGAAATGGTGGGCCAGGCGCACGTGGTGCAGGCACTGTCAAACGCGCTCACCACCCAGCGTCTGCACCATGCCTACCTGTTCACCGGTACGCGCGGCGTGGGCAAGACGACGGTCTCGCGCATCCTGGCCAAGTCGCTCAACTGCCTGGGGCCAGACGGGCAGGGCGGCATCACCGCCGAACCCTGTGGCGTGTGCCAGGCCTGCACCGACATCGACAGCGGCCGTTTTGTCGACTACACCGAACTCGATGCCGCTTCCAACCGGGGCGTGGACGAGGTGCAGGCGCTGCTGGAGCAGGCGGTCTACAAGCCGGTGCAGGGTCGCTTCAAGGTCTTCATGATCGACGAGGTCCACATGCTGACCAACACGGCGTTCAACGCCATGTTGAAGACGCTGGAGGAACCGCCCGAATACCTCAAGTTCGTGCTGGCCACCACCGACCCGCAGAAGGTGCCGGTGACCGTGCTCTCGCGCTGCCTGCAGTTCAACCTGCGCCCGATGGCGCCAGAGACCGTGCTGGAGCACTTGCAGCAGGTGCTGCAGGCCGAGCAGGTGAACGCCGACCAGCAGTCGCTGCGCCTCATCTCTCGTGCTGCACGCGGCTCCATGCGCGACGCGCTCTCGCTCACCGACCAGGCCATCGCCTTCGGTGGCGGCCAGTTGCAGGAAGCCACGGTGCGCCAGATGCTGGGTGCGGTCGACCGCTCCTATGTGTTGCGGCTGATCGACGCGCTGTCCCGCAGCGACGGCGCTCAGGTGGTCGAGACGGTCGATGCGCTGCGCCTCAATGGCTTGAGCGCGGCCTCCACGCTGGAAGAAATGACCGGTGTGCTGCAACGCATGGCGGTGTTGCAGGCGGTGCCTGATCATGCGCGGACCGAGGGGCAGGACGATCCCGACGAAGCGCAGATCGCACGACTGGCGCACAGCCTGCCGGCCGACGAAACGCAACTGCTCTACAGCCTTTGCCTGCATGGGCGCGCCGAACTCGGGCTGGCACCTGACGAATACGCGGCGCTCACCATGGTGCTGCTGCGTCTGCTGGCGTTCAAGCCCGCCGGCGCAGCGGAAAAAAAAACACTGAAAACGGCTGAACCTCTACCGCGCGCGGCCGCCACGCAGCCTGTGGTTGTGGCGCCGGTCAACGTGCCGCCGCCCGCGCCCACGCGGCCTGTACCGCCGTCAGTGCCCGCGCAAGCTGCCGTGGCCGTGCTTTCGCCGGCGCCGGAAACGGCCCGATCTCAGCCCGCAGCCGATGTTGCCGACGAACCTCCCTGGCCCGAGGACGACGGCCCGCCCTGGGAAGATGCCGGGCCAGAGGCTGAGCCGGCACCCAGCCGTGTGCTGGCCATACCCGTTCGCGACGCTGGCGAGCCCAGTCGGCTGGACCAGCCGCAGCCTCGCTCCCCGGCGCCGCTGGAGGCACCCGCCGGCAGCGAAGAGGGCGATTTCTGGTTTGACACCGTGATGGAGCTCGTGCGTGCCGAAGCCATCACGGCGCTGGTGCGTGAACTTGGCCTGCAGTCTCAACTGGTGGCGCGCGATGCGGGTCAATGGATGCTGCGGGTGGACCGCGGCTCGCTCAACCAGGGCAATGCGCGCGACCGGCTCGCTGCGGCATTGCAGACGCTGGGCCACGAAGTGCGCCTGGTGGTGGAGATCGGCGCCATCACCGATTCGCCCGCGCGGCGACTGGCCTTTGCCGCCCAGCAACGCCAGCAACAGGCCGAAGCGGTGATTCTGGGCGACCCTTTCGTGCAATCCATGATGCGCGACTTTGGCGGCAAAATCGTGCCAGGCTCGATCAAGGCCACCCGCGCCTGAGCGGCTTCAGATTCTTTTTTTCAGACACAAGGAAAACCATGTTCAACAAAGGACAACTCGCCGGCCTCATGAAGCAGGCGCAGGCGATGCAGGACAACCTCAAGAAGGCCCAGGACGAACTTGCGAACATCGAAGTCACGGGCGAGTCCGGTGCGGGCCTGGTGAAGGTGCTCATGACCTGCAAGCACGACGTCAAGCGTGTGACCATCGACCCCAGCCTGCTTGCCGATGACAAGGACATGCTGGAAGACCTGGTGGCCGCCGCCTTCAACGCGGCGGTGCGCAAGGCCGAGGAAACCTCTGCCGAGAAGATGGGCAAGATCACGGCCGGCATGCCGGGCCTGCCGCCTGGCATGAAGTTTCCTTTCTGACCGTCCGGACCGAACACGCCTTCGCGAGCCTCATGGCCGACAACCATTCGCTGGAGCTCCTGATCCAGTCGCTGCGGCGACTGCCTGGGGTGGGCGTGAAATCGGCACAGCGCATGGCGTTCCACCTGCTGCAGCACGACCGCGAGGGCGCGGTGCAGCTGGCGCGCGCACTGGAGCACGCCGCAGCCTCGGTGAAGCACTGCTCGCTCTGCCACACCTTCACCGAAGACGATCTGTGCCCCACCTGCCGCGACCCGCGGCGAGACCACAGCCAGCTCTGCGTGGTGGAGACGCCGGCCGACCAGGCTGCCATGGAGCGCACCGGCGCCTACAAGGGCCTGTATTTCGTGCTCATGGGCAAGCTCAATCCGCTCGATGGCGTGGGGCCGCGCGATATCGGCCTGCAGAAACTGTTTGACCGCATCTCCAGCGAAGCCGGCCTGCGCGAGGTGATTCTGGCCACCAACTTCACGGCCGAGGGCGAGACCACGGCGCACGTGATCGCACAGGCGCTCAAGGGTCGTGGAGTTCAGGTGACGCGACTGGCGCGGGGCGTGCCGGTGGGCAGTGAGCTCGAATACGTGGACCTGGGCACCATTGCCCATGCGCTGGTGGACCGGCGCTGATCGGCGCCGCCTTTTCTTGATGGAAAGAAGCTCATCATGAAGCTCGCGGGATTGACGGTGGCCTATTGGTCTGTGCTGGTGGCGGCCATGCTGCCGATGGCGTGTGGCTGGCTCGCCAAGTCGGGCAGCTTCGGCAAATCCCGGCGCGAGGGCGGTTACGACAACCACAATCCGCGCGCCTGGCTGGCTCGCCAGAGCGGTTGGCGTGCGCGCGCCAATGCGGCGCAGGCCAACAGCTTCGAGGCGTTGCCCTTCTTCATCGGCGCGGTGATCATTGCGCACCAGCTTGGTGGAACGCAGGTCCGCATCGACGTTCTCGCCTTCGTGTTCGTGGTGCTTCGGCTGCTCTACATCGCCATGTACGTCGCCGACATGGCCACTGCGCGCAGCCTGCTCTGGACGCTGGCCATCGCTGTGAACATCGCCATCCTGTTCACCTGAGCCTTGCGTCGAGCCTGGAGTCTGCGCTCGTTACATCAGCTTTCAATTGCGCTCGGTACAAACCCGCTCGGGATAGGTCCCGATGCGGCTGCCACCCATCGCGCCTAGTCTCAAGGTTCATTCAGAAGTGTGAGCCAAGAGAGGAAAACCGGGTCATGTGGAGTCGCCGTCAGTGGGGCCGTGTCTGTGCGCTGGGTATGGTTGCGGCGGCACTGCCGCCCGTGCGTGCCCAGACCGCGCCCGCCACCAGCCCGGCCCGCGCCAGTGCGCCTCGTCTGGTGATTGCGGCCTACGAGCGGTCGTCCTTCTGCTATCTGCCTCTCACCATTGCAGAACGCCTGGGCTACTTCGCGCAAGAAGGCCTGGAGGTTGAGGTGCGCGAGTTCGCCGATGCCGCGCTGGCTGCGCAGGCCGTGCAGGCAGGCGGTGCGCAAGTGCTTTCGGCACCCTACAGCAGCACCATCAGCCTGCAGGCCAGGGGCCAGAACTATCAGTCCTTTGTATTGCAGGGCCGCGCACCACAGATCGTGCTGGGTGTATCGCTCAAAACCATGGGGCACTACCGTCAGCTCAGCGACTTGCGAGGGCGTCGGGTGGGTGTGGTCTCCGACGGATCGGCGTCACACCGCGTGGCCAGCATGGTGCTGGGCAAGGCTGGCCTTCGGCCCGGTGAGGTGCTTTACGTGGCGCACCCTTCGCCGGCGCTGGCCCTGCAGGCGTTTCGGCGCGGGCAACTGGACGCCATCAGCTACAACGACCCCACGGTGACCGAACTGGAACAGGGGGGCGAGTTGCGTGTGGTGGTGGATACGCGCAGCACGCGAGGCACTGCCGACGTGTTTGGTGGACCCATGCCTTCGGGCTGTCTGTGTGCCCCGGTGGACTTTCTGACCCAGTATCCCCGTGCTGGCCAGGGCCTGGCCAACGCCATGGTGCATGCCCTGAAGTGGTTGCAGACGGCCGGGCCGTCGGACCTCATCAAGGCCGTGCCCGAGCGGCATTTCCAGGGCGATCGCGCGCTCTACCTGGCGGCGTTCGCTCGTGTGCGCGAAGCCTGGACGGTCGATGGGCTCATGCCCGACGCCGGTCCTGCCACGGCGGCGCGCATGCTGGCGTTGTTCGAAGACGCGGGCTCGGTCCAGCGCGTGGACCTCACCCGAACCTTCACCAACGATTTCGCACGCAAGGCCAAAGCCCGCTTCCGGGCCTGAGATCAGCGAACGGTCGGGGTGGCGCCCACGGCAAAACGCGGGCTCACTTCAACACCCTTGCGCGCGGCTGCGTAGGCCGAGCCGCTGTCTTCACTGGTGATGGCAGCCACGCTGTCGCGCGAAGCCTGGTATTCGGCAAGGACTTGCTCGCGGGTCTTCTCGCTGCGGAAGTCGCGTGCAGGGTTGTAGGACGTCGACCAGGGGTTCACGCCGGCTTGCTTGAACTCCGCCAGTTCCGCCTGGACTTCAGCACGCGTGCGGGTGGAGGTGAAAGGGGTGTCGTCAATGCTGATGTCGCCGGCGAGCGAAGTGCCTGCAAATGCGCTGCCCGTGGTGGCGGCGATGGCGATCAGGGCGGCGATGGTGGACTTGCGGTTCATGTGATTTCTCCAAAGGTTCATGCGAAAGTGCATGGGGAGAAGTTTGAACTTCAAGGTGCCGGAGAAAAATCACTGGGCGGGGCATGCGGCATTGCAGCAATCGCAACAATGCGCGGCTTGAAGCCGCGACATTCGGCCCGAGCAGGGGAGTGCTTTCAGCTACTTCTTGACGGTGGTGGCGACGCGTGTCTTGCTGGAACTGCTGACCGCTTTGCCCTTGACTGGTTTGCGCTGGGCTGAAACGGTCTTGCGCTTGCTGGTGCTGGCTGCACGCTTCACGGGTTTTTTGCTGCTGCTCGCGCTGGCTGTTGCAGCTCGTTTGGGCAGCAGCAGTGTGATGCGCTGGCCTGCTTTCAGCGGCGCGTTCACGGCGAGCTTGTTCCAGTCTGCAACGCTCACAGCGCTCACACCATAGCGACGAGCCAGGCGGGCGACATTCTCGCCCTTTCTGGCACGCACCGTGGTCCGCGTGAGCACCACGTCAGGCTGCAAACTCAGGCGGGCGTTGTCCGCGACGTGCCCGGGCACATCGCCGTTGCGTTGCTCGGTGCGCGGCACGAGCAGGCTGGAGCCGGCACGCACCTGCATGCGAGGAGGAATGTTGTTGACACTTCGAAGCTCAGCCTCGCTCATGCCCACGCGCTTGGCGGCCTGGGCCACGGACATGGTGCTGGGCACGACCCAGGCGGTCCAGGTCGCGAGGGGACCGGTGTGTTTGGCGAGGTTGTCCTCGAAGACCACTGCGTTGTCCCAGGGCAGCAGGATATTGGGCGTGCCTGCCGCCATCACCATGGGCTGCTTCAACGAAGGATTGAGCACGCGGAAATCGGCCTCGCTGATGCCGGCCAGGCGCGAGATGACGGCCACGTCCATGTCGCGCTGGAGCGTGACGGTGTCGAAGAACGGGTGGTTGCCGATCAAGGGCAGCGTGGTGTTGTAGGCCTCGGGCCGGGCAATGATGTTTTTCACCGCCTGCAGCTTGGGCACGTACTGGCGCGTCTCGGCGGGCATGGTGAGGTCGGTGTAGGCCGTGGACTGGCCGAGGCGCTGGTTGCGGGTGATGGCGCGATTCACGTTGCCCTGGCCCCAGTTGTACGCGGCCAGCGCCAGGTGCCAGTCGCCAAATCGGGTGTGGAGCTGCTGCAGGTAGTCCAGCGCCGCGCGGGTGGAGGCCAGCACGTCGCGACGGTCGTCGCGGAAGACGTTCTGACGCAGGTCGAACGACTCGCCCGTGGCCGGCATGAACTGCCACATGCCGGCGGCCCGCGCGCTGGAGACCGCCTGAGGGTTGAACGCGCTCTCGATGAAGGGCAGCAGCGCGAGCTCCATGGGCATGTTGCGGCGCTCGATCTCCTCGACGATGTGAAACAGGTAGCGGCTGGAGCGCTCCGTCATGCGCTGGATGTAGTCCGGGCGGGTGGCGTACCACTGCTCGCGGTCTCGCACCAGGTCTCCCTCGAGGTCGGGCATGGCAAAGCCCCGGCGAATGCGGTCCCACAGATCGGCCGGCGCATCCAGGCTGGCCACACCTGGCAGCGAGGTGTCGGAGATGCCAATGGCGCTCAGGGGAATGTCGGCGGGCAAGCGGTACGAGGGCAGGGTCTTGGGTACAGGCGCAGTGGCCACTTCTGGCGGGTTCGGCGTCGTGGCGGGTGCGGGGGGCACGGTGGTGGCACAGCCGGAGAGCACAAGGAACAGTGCGACGCCGGCGGTGTTGAGCCAGCGGCGCGAGATCCTGGACAGCGAGAAGGGGGTCATCAGAAAACGTTCTTCCATTCCCGAAGCGTGGCGAAGACCGTCACGGCGTCGGTGGGTTGGCCCGGCGAGCGCGCTCGGGCGGATCGCACCACCTCGTCCTGGTCGGTGCGCAGGAAGGGGTTGATGCGTTTCTCCAGGCCAATGGAGCTGGGCAGTGTGGGAAAGTTCTGCGCGCGCAGCGCCTGACAGTGCAGTTGGTAGGCAGCGAGGTCCGCATTGTGTGGCTCCACCGCCATGGCGAAACGCAGGTTCGACAGGGTGTATTCGTGCGTGCAGCACACCTGGGTGTCCTCGGGCAGCGCGGCCAGGCGGGTCAAGGAATCCAGCATCTGTGCAGGCGTGCCTTCGAACAGGCGGCCGCAGCCCCCCGAGAACAGCGTGTCGCCGCAAAACAGAAGTGGCGCCCCGGGGAAGTCTGCGGCGTGATAGGCGATGTGCCCGGCGGTGTGGCCAGGAACTTCCAGCACCTCGAAACGCAGGCCGAGGGCATGCACCTCGTCACCTGCACTCACGCGCTGCAGTGGCTCGGGCATGCGCTCTCGCGCCGGCCCGATCACGCGCGCACCGGTCGCCTCGCGCAAAGCCGCCACGCCGCCGGTGTGGTCGGGGTGGTGGTGGGTGATGAGAATGGTGTCGAGCTGCAGGCCCTCGCTGGCCAGCCATTGCGCCACCCCGTCGGATTCGCCCGGATCCACCACCAGGGCGCGCTGTTCGTGGTGCAGTGCCCAGATGTAGTTGTCGCTGAAAGCCGGGATCGGGGTGAGCTGCATGGAGCGGATTCGGGGTGAGGGCGTGTAGAGTGCGGGCTGGCCGTTGCGGCGTCCCGCAGTGTCGCAGACTTCCACACGAGACTGCACCCCGCTTTACACACCATGACCGAAAAAATTATAGGGTTGACCGAGTGGTTCGGGACCGCACCGGGCCAGTACTTGCTTGATTGGGAACAGGCCCAGTTCGACCTGGCTGCGGCCGATCTCTTCGGGTACAACGCGCTGCAACTCGGTTTGCCCGAGCTCGATGCCTTGCGCAACAACCGCATGCCGCACCGCTGGCTCGCCCTGCCCGAAGTGCTGCCGCCACAGCCAGTGTCCGCAGACGGTACACCGGGTGGCGAGGGTGCTGCGCGCGCTGCGCTGATCACGGACGCGGCGGCGCTCCCGTTTCCAGCCGCCTGCCTCGACCTGGTGGTGTTACCCCACACGCTGGAATTCAGCGCCGACCCGCACCATGTGCTGCGCGAGGTGGAGCGCGTGCTCGTGCCTGAAGGGCGGGTGGTGATCTCGGGATTCAATCCGGCCAGCCTGTGGGGCTTTCGGCAGGGCCGCAGCCGGTTCTGGGAGCGCGTGGGTTTTCAGTCGACGGGTGGCTCCGACCTCTATCTGCCCGACGCGGGCGAGTTCATCGGCCCCTGGCGCTTGCGCGACTGGCTGCGCCTGCTGAGCTTTGACCTGGAGTCGGATCGGTACGGCTGCTACCGTCCGGCCGTACGCACCGACAAGTGGCTCCAGCGCACGGCCTGGCTCGATCGGGCGGGCGCACGGTGGTGGCCCATTTTTGGCGCGGTTTACTTCGTGGTGGCGGTCAAGCGCGTGCGAGGCATGAGACTGCTGGGCCCGGCGTGGAAACCGCGGCGGGCAGCGGCGGCCGCGCCAGTTCGGGTGGCCAGCCGGCATTGACGTCACGGGGCAGAACTTTCCGGCTTTACGCCGTCTTTACATTTTTCGAAGAGGAGTTGTTTTGAATCACGTGGTGATCTACACCGATGGTGCCTGCAAAGGCAATCCAGGCCCAGGCGGCTGGGGGGTCTATCTCAAGTCGGACGGGTTTGAAAAAGAGCTCTGGGGCGGCGAGCGCATCACGACCAACAACCGCATGGAACTCACCGCGGTGATCGAGGCACTCGGGGCCCTGAAACGGCCCTGCCGGGTCTCGCTGTACCTCGACAGCGAGTACGTCCGCAAAGGCATCACCGAGTGGATCCATGGCTGGAAACGCAAGGGCTGGATCACCGCCGCCAAGCAGCCGGTGAAGAACGCCGAACTCTGGCAAAAGCTCGACGCCCTCGTGCATGGCGGTGTGCACCAGATTGAGTGGCACTGGGTCAAAGGACACGCCGGCGATCCGGGCAACGAGCGCGCCGACGCCTTGGCCAACCGGGGTGTTCCGGTGTGAGATATGACCGACCAACGGGTCGGAAAGCGGAACTTCTGGGCACCCGTTTTGCTCAGCACTGCTACATTTCTTGTCTTTGACTTGTCAACATCTGCTCCACGGCTGTTGACCCATTCCCCCGGGCAAATTCATCCATGGCGAACAGAGCGCTGTATGTGTTGGTGGCTGTGGCCGGCATTGGCCTGGCTTCCGGTGCGGGCTGGTGGTTTCAGAACCGGGCCGCCAGCGGGGCCACCCAGGGTGCTCCTGCGCCGGTGCCCTCTGGCCGTGGCACCGCAGGCGCACCCAGCGTGGAAGTGGCGAAAGTCAAGACCATGCCTCTGCAGGACGATGCCCAGGCGGTGGGCTCGCTCAAGTCGCGCCAGAGCGTGACCATCAAGCCTGAGACCGCCGGTCGCGTGGCTCGCATCGCCTTCTCCGATGGTGCCCGGGTGCGTCGAGGACAGGTGCTGGTGCAGTTGGACGACACCTTGCAACGCGCCGAGCTCAGCCAGGCGCAGGCGCAGCTTTCGATCGCGCGTGCCAACCTCAAGCGCAACCAGGAACTGGTGGCCCAGAATTTTGTGGCGCAGCGTGTGGTGGACGAAAGCCAGGCAAACCTTCAAGTGGCCGAGGCCCAGGTGGCGCTGGCCGAAGCGCGCTTGCAGCGCATGCGCATTGCTGCGCCCTTCGACGGCACGCTGGGCCTTCGCAGCATCAACCTCGGACAGTACGTGGGCGTGGGCGACGCGATGGTCAACCTGGAAGACACATCCCAGCTCACGGTGGATTTCCGCCTGCCCGAGCGCTACCAGAGCCGCATTGCGCCGGGACAGGGCGTTCAGGTGCAGCTGGACGCCTTGCCAGGCAAGAACTTCGAAGCCAAGGTGCTGGCGGTCGATCCGCTGCTCGATGCAAATGGCCGCTCCATTTCTGTGCGTGCCGCCATGCCGCGCACGTCGAACGATGACCTGCGCCCTGGCATGTTCGCCCGAGTGCTCATCGTGTTCTCTGTGAACGATGGCGCGCTCGTTGTGCCCGAAGAAGCCATGGTGCCGCAGGCGGGCAAGCAGTTTGTCTATGTCATCGAGGAACAGGGGCAGGGCGATGCGAAGAAGCTGGTGTCACGCCGTGTCGAGGTGGAGCTCGGCGTGCGTCGCGGGTCCAACGTGCAGGTGGTCAAGGGCCTACCGGTGGGTGCCACGGTGGTGGTGGCTGGCCAGCAGCGCCTGCAACGCGATGGCACCGTGGTGAAGGTGGTGGACATGGCTCGCGTCGGACAGGCGGTTCCTGCCGCTGCCAAGCCCGCCCCCTGAACGTGAATCTGCTCAGGAGTCCTTGTGCAGCTGCCTGAAATCTCCATTCGGCGCCCGGTGTTCGCATCGGTGCTGTCCATGCTCATCCTGCTTGTGGGCATCGTTTCTTTCAACGGTCTCACGGTGCGCGAATATCCGCGCATCGACGAGCCCACGGTGACCGTCACCACGCGATTCGGCGGAGCCTCCAGCGAGGTCATTGAATCTCAGGTCACCAAGGTGCTGGAAGATTCGCTGGCCGGTATCGAGGGGGTGGACATCATCACCTCCATCAGTCGCCAGGAGCAGAGCCAGATCACCGTGCGCTTCA
Organism: Hydrogenophaga sp.; assembly: GCF_050250835.1. GTDB lineage: Bacteria > Pseudomonadota > Gammaproteobacteria > Burkholderiales > Burkholderiaceae_C > Hydrogenophaga. The sequence goes on from NZ_JBFWNX010000012.1 coordinate 105,877, forward strand.
AGCTGGAGCGCGACCCCGATTCCGCTGCCGCCGACGTGCGCGACAAAGTCAGCCGGGTGCGCCAGCGCCTGCCCGACGACGTGGACGAGCCGACCATCGCCAAAGTGGAGGCCGACGCCTCGCCGGTGATCTGGCTTGCGCTCAACTCCGACACCATTTCCCCTCTGGAGCTCAGTGACCTCGCCAACCGGTTGATCAAGCCCCGCTTGCAGACCGCGCCCGGCGCGGCCGACGTGCGGGTGTGGGGCGAGCGCCGCTACTCCATGCGGATCTGGCTTGACCCCGATCGTCTTGCCGCCTACAGCCTCACCGTGCAGGACGTGGAAGACGCGCTGCGCCGCTCCAACCTGGAGGTGCCGGCCGGCCGCATCGAGAGCTCGCTTCGCGAGTTCAACGTGACCGCCGCCACTGACGTGCAGACGCCCGAACAGTTCCGCGCCATCGGTATTCGCACCGTCAACGGGCAGACCATCCGCATCAGCGACGTGGCGCGCGTGGAGCAGGCGCCGCAGGATGAGCGCACCTCCGTTCGCTACAACGGACGCGACGCCATTTCCCTGGGCGTGATCCGCCAGGCCACTGCGAACCCGCTGGAGCTGTCTGCTGCCGTGCAGGAAATGCTGCCTCGCATTTCCGAAGAACTGCCCGAAGGCGTGAGCATCGAGGTGGCCAATGACAACTCGATCTTCATCGACCGGTCCATCAAGGCGGTTTACACCACGATTGCGGAAGCAGCGGTGCTGGTGGCGCTGGTCATCTTTGTGTTCCTGCGCACGCTCAGAGCCTCTGTCATCCCGCTGATCACCATTCCGGTGAGCCTGATCGGCTCGTTCGCCCTGATGGCCCTGTTCGGCTTTTCGATCAACACCCTCACCCTGCTGGCGCTGGTGTTGGCCATTGGTCTCGTGGTGGACGATGCCATCGTCATGCTGGAGAACATCTACCGGCACATCGAGGAAGGCATGAAGCCGTTCGATGCCGCGATCAAGGGCGCCAGGGAGATCGGTTTTGCCATTGTCGCCATGACACTCACGCTTGCAGCGGTATACGCGCCGCTGGCGTTCACGCCCGGCCGCACCGGCCGGCTTTTTGCCGAATTCGCGCTGGCGCTGGCGGGTGCCGTGGTGGTCTCGGGCTTCGTCGCACTCACGCTCTCGCCCATGATGTGCTCCAAGCTGCTGCGCCATGTGGACAAGCCCAGCCGCTTCGACGGCTTCATGGAACGGGTGCTGACTCGCGTGAACAACGGCTACGACCGCACGCTTGGCCGCTCGCTCTCCGTGCGCTGGCTGGTGGTGGCGGTCATGCTCGGCAGTGCCGCCGGCAGCTGGTGGTTGCTGCAGACCACGCGTTCCGAGCTCGCTCCCATGGAAGACCGTGGCGTGGTGCTGGCCAGCATCAATGGCCCCGATGGCGCCACGCTGGCCTACACACGGCGCTACGCGGAGGCGATCGAGAAGATGGCGATGCAGCAGCCCGAGTTCGACCGCATCTTCACGATCGTGGGCAGCCCGTCGGTGGCCCAGGGCAGCGTGGTGATGCGCGGCAAGGCCTGGGAGGAACGCGACCGCACCACCATGGAGATCGCAGCAAAAATGGCGCCGGGCATGGCGGGCCTGCCCGGCATCAGCGCCTTTCCGATCACGCCACCTTCTCTGGGCCAGGGCTTCCGAGAACGCCCGGTGAACTTCATCATCGTCACCAGCGACAGTTACGAGAACCTGTCTGCAGCGGTGCGCAAGTTTCAGGACCGAATGGCGCAGAACCCGGGGCTCATTCAGGTGGACACCGACCTGCGACTGAACAAGCCGGAGATCCGCATGGACGTGGACCGCGAGCGTGCGGCCGACATGGGTGTGAGCGTGGAGAACATCGCACGCACGGTGGAAACCATGCTGGGTGGGCGCATTGTCACCCGCTACAAGCGAGATGGCGAGCAGTACGACGTGGTGGTGCAGACCGTCTCGGCCAACCGCAGTACACCGGAAGACATCGACCGCCTGTTCGTGCGCGGCCGGGGCGACGCCATGATTCCACTGGGCTCGCTCGTGACCACGCGCGAGGTGGTGGTGCCCCGAGAGCTGAACCACTTCGGCCAGCGCCGCAGTGCGTCCATCACGGCCAACATCGCACCCAGTTATTCGCTGGGCGAGGCTTTGACCTTCATGGAGCAGACAGCGGCTGAAGTGCTGCCCGCCGGCTATGCGACCGATCTCAACGGCCAGAGCCGCGAGTTCCGCAATTCCTCGGGCTCGCTGGCGCTGGTGTTCGTGCTCTCGCTGCTGTTCATTTACCTGGTGCTCTCTGCCCAGTTCGAAAGCTTCGTCGATCCGCTGATCATCATGCTCTCGGTGCCACTGTCGATGCTGGGCGCCTTGCTCGCGCTCAAGCTGACGGGAGGCACGCTCAACGTGTTCAGCCAGATCGGACTGATCACGCTGGTCGGCCTGATCACGAAACACGGCATCCTGATCGTGGAGTTTTCCAATCAGCTTCGAGAGCAGGGCCTGGAGAAGTTCGAGGCTGTCAAACGGGCCGCAGGCTTGCGTCTGCGCCCCATCATGATGACCACGGGCGCCATGGTGCTCGGCGCCTTGCCGCTGGCTCTGGCCACTGGCGCGGGTGCTGAAAGTCGTCAGCAGATCGGCTGGGTGATCGTCGGTGGCATGTCGGTGGGGACGTTGCTCACCATCTTCGTGGTACCGACCATGTACACGCTGCTGTCGCGCCGCAAGACACGCAAGCCCTCGGAGAAACCAGTGCTGGAAGAGCCTGCTGGCGCCATCCCCGCCAAGTAGAGTGTTCCGGCGCCGGGCCGCCCCAAGCCGGATCAGCCCCCTCGGGGGGGCAGCGACCCGCGCAGCGGCGGAGCGTGGGGGCCGGGGCCAGCCGCCGGGCCGCCCCAAGGCAGGCCCAGCCCCCTCGGGGGGCAGCGACCCGCGCAGCGGCGGAGCGTGGGGGCAACGAGAGCGGGCCAGCCGCCGGGCCGCCCCAAGGCAGGCCCAGCCCTCTCGGGGGGGCCGCGACCCGCGCAGCGGCGGAGCGTGGGGGCCAGGGGCCAGCCGCCGGGCCGCCCCAAGGCAGGCCCAGCCCCCTCGGGGGGCAGCGACCCGCGCAGCGGCGGAGCGTGGGGGCCGGGGCCAGCCGCCGGGCCGCCCCAAGGCAGGCCCAGCCCCCTTGGGGGGGCAGCGACCCGCGCAGCGGCGGAGCGTGGGGGCCAGGGGCCAGCCGCCGGGCCGCTCCCAAGGCAGGCCCAGCCCCCTCGGGGGGCAGCGACCCGCGCAGCGGCGGAGCGTGGGGGCCTTTAAACCACGCCGTCGAACATCATCACGTCGACCGTGTCACCCACAGCCACGTTGCCCTGCTCATGGTGCAGCACGATCAGGCCGTTCGCCTGAACCATGGAGCTCAACACGCCGGAACCCTGGTTGCCGGTGATGCGAACGCTCAATTGGCCATCGGCCTCGCGCGCAACGATGCCTCGCTGGTACTCGGTGCGGCCGGGCTTCTTGCGCAGGGCTTCTGCGCTGCGGGCCTGGAGCAGCACAGGCTCGGCGGGCGTGCCGCCCATGAGCTTGTGGAGGGCAGGGCGCACAAACGCGAGGAAAGTGACCATGACGGCCACCGGATTTCCGGGCAGTCCGAAGAGCAGCGAGGATCTGCTGCCTTCCTGGATGCGTCCCACCGCCATCGGCCTCCCGGGTCGCATCGCGATGCGCCAGAACGCCACGTCGCCCAGCTGTTTCATCATGGCCTTGGTGTGGTCGGCCTCGCCCATGCTGACTCCGCCGCTGGTGATGATGGCGTCGGCTTGAGATGCGGCGTTGCGGAATGCGGCTTCCAGCAGGTCCGGCTGGTCGCCCACCACGCCCATGTCGATCACCTCGACGCCCATGCGGGTCAGCAGGCCGAATACGGTGTAACGGTTGCTGTCGTAAACCGCGCCTTCGCGCGGCGCCTCGCCCAGGCTCAGAATCTCGTCACCGGTGGAGAAGTAGGCCACGCGCACACGGCGAAACACACGCACCGTGGCCAGGCCCACGCTGGCGATCAGGCCAAGCGCGGCGGGCCCCAGCGTTTGCCCCCGGCGCAACGCAGGCTGTCCAGCCATCAGGTCTTCGCCGAGCAGGCGGCGGTTGTCGCCGGCACTCACCACGCCGGGAGGCAATTCGATGTGCTCGCCGTCGATGCGCACGAACTCCAGTGGCACCACCGTGTCGAGTCCTGCCGGCATGATCGCGCCGGTCATGATCTTCACGCAGCCGCTGTCTCCCACCTCTGCGTTCCAGGCTTTGCCAGCAAAGGCGGTGCCGGCAACGTGCAGGCGAAGCGGCCCGCTGTTCCGGAGTAGCCGGCTGTCCAGGGCATATCCGTCCATGGCCGAGTTGTCGTGCGGCGGCACGCTGACGGGCGAGATCACGTCTTCTGCCAGTACGCGGCCCAAGGCATCGAATACGCCCACGTCTTCTGTCTGCGTGACAGGTTCGACCAGTCGGGAGAGAAAAGTGTTGACGCCAGCCGCGCTCAGCGCCTTGGGGTCGTAGCCCTGCAATTCGGCGGCGATCTGCTCGATGGATTTCATGGGGACAACTGGGAGGAAAGTCTCAGCCCTTTTCCAGCGCGTGCAGCTCGGCCAGGGTGTTGGTGTTGTAGAACGCGCGCGGATCGTCGCCAGGTTGGTCAAAGGCCACCACCACGGTGCGATGCCGGGCGGTCCATTGGTCGATCTTGCGGCCGCCCTCCTGGGTAAAGGCCACCAGGCTTTCGAGCAGCTCTCGGCGCATCAGACAGAACACCGGCTGAGGACGCAACTGGCCGTCTTCTTCAAGGGCAGCGGCCATGGCGATCTCGGTGTGCTCATCGACAAAGGCTTGCGCGAGCCGTTCGGCCAGGTCCAGCGGGAACAGAGGCGTGTCGCAGGGCACGGTGAGCAGGTAGGGCGATTCGCAGCGCTCCAGGCCGGTCATGAATCCAGCCAGCGGACCGGCGTAGTCGGTCAGCGTGTCGGGCCAGACCGGCACGCCAAAGGCCTCATAGGCGGCCAGGTTGCGGTTGGCGTTGATCATCTGCTCGCTCAACAGCCGGCCCTGCTGCATCTGCAGGCGCAGCAAGGTGTGCAGCGCCAGGGGGGTGCCGTTGAAGTTCTGCAGGCCCTTGTCGACCCCGCCCATGCGCGAGCCGCGCCCGCCTGCGAGCACGATGCCGGTGATGTCGTTTGAATGAATCATGGTGAGGAGCCAGGCGAGCTGGAGCCTGGGAGGGTGATTGTCATCCGCCGATGTAGCTCATCTCGACGCGGCGTTTGCCGGTGGCGTTGTCTTGAGGCAGGCTCGCTCGCAGTTCGGAATACCGGTCGCTGCGCCCCTGCCAGATGGCGGCCATCGCGCTGGCGAGTTGCTCGTCGGTGGCGCCGCCTCGAATCAGGTGGCGCAGATCGTGTCCCTGGCTGGCAAACAGGCACAGGTAGAGCTGTCCTTCGGTGGAGAGGCGGGCGCGGTTGCAGTCCCGGCAGAAGGCCTGGGTGACGCTGCTGATCACGCCGATCTCGCCGCTGCCGTCCGCATAGCCCCAGCGCTCGGCGGTTTCGCCCGGTGCCGACGGCTCCAGTTGCACCAGGGGGAGCTCCCGGTGAATGCGCTGGATCACTTCGCGGCTGGGCAGCACCTCATCCATGCGCCAGCCGTTGGTGGCGCCTACGTCCATGTATTCGATGAAGCGCAGCACGATGCCGCTGCCCTGGAAGTGGCGCGCCATGGGCAGGATTTCGTGGTCATTGGTGCCGCGCTTGACCACCATGTTGACTTTGATCGGTCCCAGCCCGGCTGCCCGCGCAGCCTCGATGCCCTGCAGCACGTCGGCCACGGGAAAGTCCACGTCGTTCATGGCCCGAAAGATGGTGTCGTCCAGCCCGTCCAGGCTCACGGTGACGCGCTGCAGGCCGGCGGCCTTGAGCGCAGCGGCCTTGCGCGCGAGCAGCGAGCCGTTGGTGGTGAGCGTGATGTCCAGCGGCTGGCCTTCCACCGTGCGCAGCGCAGCGAGCTGCCCGATCAGGATCTCGAGGTTCTTGCGCAGCAGCGGCTCGCCACCAGTCAGGCGGATCTTCTGCACACCATGCGCCACGAACTGACGCGCCACACGCGTGATTTCCTCGAATGTCAACAGCGAACTGTGCGGCAGGTATGGGTAGTCCTTGTCGAAGATGTCCTTGGGCATGCAGTAGCTGCAGCGGAAGTTGCAGCGGTCGGTCACGCTGATGCGCAGATCGCGCAGCGGACGCCCCAGCGCATCACTGAGCAGGCCGGAGGTCGCAATGGGTTGTGCGGGGATGGTCACGGCTTGCGTGACCAGACGCTGGTCGATCAAGGGGATGACGCGTTCGGACATGCGCCAATTATGGGCGAGGGTACCGGGTAGCGCATGGGGACCCCGCGCCGTCCCGGGTGGGCGTGCGGGCATGCCGCTCCTGCGCAGGTCGAGCGGCTTCAGGCGGGCTCAGGCCGTCCCACCTGGGTGAACTGGGCGCTGTTGTCGCGCAACCATGCTTCCGAAAGCCCGCTGCTCTGCTGGGCGGGGTGAAAGTCTTCGCGGAAATAGGCCCGCCAAGGCCTGAAGCAGGTGCGCAGCAGGCCCCGGCGACCGAGCATGTGCCGCGCGGCGCTGCGCCAGGTGCTCCAGCGCCACAGGGTGCCATCGCGCCGCAGGTTGTTCACCGTCTGGCGCAGCGCGTCGGTGAGGAACACCAGCGTGATGCGCCTCATCCACGTCACGCGCCAGGCGTGGCTGCCACCCAGGGCCTGGTAGAGATCGAAGGCCGTGCACTTGTGCTCGGCTTCTTCCGCGCTGTGCCACAGCCAGAGGGTCTTCAGGCGAGGTTCGCAGCCGTCGAGCACCTGGTGATGCGACAGCATCCACTCGGCAAAAAGGGCGGTGAAATGCTCGTTGGCGGCGGTGATGGCCAGGCTGTGGCGAGGGTCGGTGCCCTCCAGCAGCTTCATGCGCTCATCTGCCCGCGGTGCCCATTCGTTGACCAGGTCGTGCTTCTCGATCTGTGCATTGAACAGCGCGTGAATGCGGCGGTGTGTCGCCTCCTGGCCAATGAAGCCTTGCACCTCGTCGCGCAGCGCGGCCTGTTTTTCCTGCGGGAGCGCCTTGAGTCCGTTGCGCACGGAGTCAATGAAGAACTGCTCGCCGACGGGAAAACTCATGGACAGCGCGTTGAACCACGCGGTGAGGAAGGCGTCGCCAGAGCACCAGTGGCGCTGCACCGGCTGTCCGAGGTCGATGAGGAGGCGGCGGACGACGAGTTCGGTCATGGCGGTTCGTGATGTTGCAAGAAATGGTACGAGTCAGTACCAGCGTCGGCATGGTGCCGCTTGTGGGCAAGACTGTCAAGCCAGGCCCTAAGATGACGCCTCATGAGAACCCGGGAAACGCCCTTCAGCCCCACGCATTCCGACCACCAGGGCCGGCTGCTGCAAGCCATGGCGAACGTGGCCGCCAGCCAGGGTCTGGCGGCCGCCTCGATCGCTGCCGTGGTGGCCGAGGCTGGGGTGTCCAAGCGCACCTTCTACGAGCACTTCTCGGGCAAGGACGACTGCTTCCTGGCTCTGTACCGCGCGGCCAGTGGTTCGGCGCTGCGCACCCTGCGCGAGGCGGTGGACCCGACCCAGCCCTGGCAGCACCAGGTGGAACGGGCGCTGGGGGCTTACCTCGCGCACCTGGCAGCAGGGCCCGAACTGGTCCGCATGCTGTTCGTCGAGATTCACCACCTCGGCTCGGCGGGCGCGGAAGTGCGCCGCGAAGTGATGCAGGCCCTGGCTGATTTCATGCTGGAGACGATCCGTGACCGGTCGGCGTTCAGCCCTGACATGGCGATGGCAGCGGTCGGCGGCATCCATGAACTGGTGCTGCAGGCCATCGAACGGGGAGAGGCCGCCCAGCTCGAAGGTCTCACGCCCGGCGCCAGCAAGGTGGTGCGCCTGCTGGCGGGCGCGGACAAAGAAAACGAAAACGGCCTGCCGAAGCAGGCCGTTTGAACCTTCGCGTTGGCTGATCAGGCCGCCAGGGGAAGCAGCGGCACGATCAGGAGGGCCACGATGTTGATGATCTTGATCAACGGGTTCACCGCCGGGCCAGCTGTGTCCTTGTAGGGGTCGCCCACGGTGTCACCCGTGACGGCCGCCTTGTGGGCTTCGCTGCCCTTGCCGCCGTGGTGGCCGTCTTCGATGTACTTCTTGGCGTTGTCCCAGGCACCACCGCCGGTGCACATGGAGATGGCCACGAACAGGCCGGTGACGATGGTGCCCATGAGCAGGCCACCCAGCGCCTTGGGCCCGAGGAACACGCCCACCAGGATCGGGACCACCACCGGCAGCAGCGAGGGGATCACCATCTCCTTGATGGCCGCCGTGGTCAGCATGTCCACCGCCTTGCCGTACTCGGGCTTGGCCGTGCCTTCCATGATGCCCGGAATTTCCTTGAACTGGCGACGGACTTCCACCACCACCGAGCCCGCGGCGCGGCCAACGGCCTCCATGGCCATGGCGCCAAACAGGTAGGGAATCATGCCGCCGATGAACAGGCCGACGATCACCATCGGATCGCTCAAGTCAAACTTGATCTGGTGGCCGTAGGTTTCCAGCTTGTGGGTGTAGTCGGCAAACAGCACCAGCGCGGCCAGGCCGGCGGAACCGATGGCGTAGCCCTTGGTCACGGCCTTGGTGGTGTTGCCCACGGCATCCAGCGGGTCGGTCACGTCGCGCACGCTGCTGGGCAGCTCGGCCATTTCAGCAATGCCGCCGGCGTTGTCGGTGATGGGACCGTAGGCGTCCAGCGCGACCACAATGCCAGCCATGCTGAGCATGGCGGTGGCAGCCACGGCAATGCCGTAAAGGCCAGCCAGCGTGTAAGAGGCCACGATGCCCACGCAGACGAACAGCACAGGCCAGGCGGTGGAGCGCATGGACACGCCCAGGCCGGCAATGATGTTGGTGCCGTGGCCGGTGGTGGAGGCCTGAGCGATGTGCTTGACTGGCGAGTACTGCGTGCCGGTGTAGAACTCGGTGATCCAGACCAGCACGGCGGTGAGCACCAGACCCACGGCGCAGGCGCCGAACAGGCGCAGCTGGCTGCCAGTGGCGGTGATGGCGTTGTCCGGCATGATCCAGGCGGTCACGAACCAGAAGGCGACCAGTGAGAGCACGCCGGCAATGGCCAGGCCCTTGTAGAGGGCGGGCATCACGTTCTTCATGCCCGGGCTGGCCTTGACGAAGAAACAGCCGACGATGGACGCCAGGATGGACACGCCGCCAAGCACCAGCGGGTACAACACCGCCTGCATTGGCGCGGCAGCCACCATCAGGGCGCCGAGCACCATGGTGGCGATCAACGTCACCGCGTAGGTCTCGAACAGGTCGGCGGCCATACCGGCGCAATCACCCACGTTGTCACCGACGTTGTCGGCAATCACCGCAGGGTTGCGCGGATCGTCTTCGGGGATGCCCGCTTCCACTTTGCCCACCAGGTCGGCGCCCACGTCGGCGCCTTTGGTGAAGATGCCGCCCCCCAGCCGCGCGAAGATGGAAATCAGGGAGGAGCCGAAGGCAAAGCCGATCAGCGGGTTGAGCAGGTTGGCCAGGTTCTTGTCGGGCGTGAGGTTGCCGTTGCCCACCAGGAACCAGAAGAAGCCGGCCACGCCCAGGAGGCCCAGGCCCACCACCAGCATGCCGGTGATGGCGCCGCCGCGAAAGGCGACGTCCAGTGCCGGGCCGATGCCCTTGGTGGCGGCCTGCGCGGTGCGCACGTTGGCCCGCACCGAGATGTTCATGCCAATGAATCCGCAGGCACCTGAGAGCACCGCGCCCAGCACGAAGCCGATGGCGGTGGTGGCGCCCAGGAAGAAGCCAATGAGTAGGGTGATGACCACGCCCACGATGGCGATGGTCTTGTACTGCCGGGCCAGGTAGGCGGCGGCGCCGGTCTGGATCGCTCCGGCAATCTCCTGCATGCGGGCGTTGCCCGCGTCTTGCGAAAGGATCCAGCTGCGAGACCAGAAACCGTAGATGACGGCCACCAGCCCGCAGGCCAGCGCAAATATCAGCGCACTTTGTCCAACCATGAAAGACTCCTGCTTGTTTCGACTGTTCGACTTGGAGGGGGCAACGCCTCCGGGGCTGCCCCCGCTGCGTTGCTTCCTCGCTGCCGGTCGCGCTGCGGTGAGCAGCGTGCAAACAGGGCGATTGGCCAACGCGTCGAATTTAGCCTCAATCCGCTGCAATGCACCCATTCGGGGCCAGGAAGTCAGCCTGGAATCAGTAAAATCAGGGTAAATCCTAGGCAGCCGGCTCGCTTTGCGCGACGTTCCGGCTGTCAGGCGGCCATCCACGCGGGTGGCGTGCTACCGTTTTCAACCAACCTCCCCCTCGAACATGTCCCTCGACAACGTCACCCCTGGCAAGAACGTTCCGGATTCCTTCAATGTGATCATCGAAATCCCGATGAACGCCGATCCCATCAAATACGAGGTGGACAAGGAAACCGGCGCGATCTTCGTGGACCGCTTCATGAGCACGGCGATGCACTACCCGACCAACTACGGCTACGTGCCCAAGACGATCTCGGGCGATGGCGATCCGGTGGACGTGCTGGTGATCACGCCCGTGCCGCTGATCCCCGGCGTGGTCGTACCATGCCGCGCGATTGGCATTCTGAAGATGCAGGACGAGGCCGGCGAGGACGGCAAGGTTCTGGCGGTGCCGATCGACAAGATTCTTTCGATCTACACCCAGTGGCAGAAACCGGAAGACCTCAACCCGATGCGCCTGAACACCATCCAGCACTTTTTCGAGCACTACAAAGACCTGGAGCCAGGCAAGTGGGTCAAGGTGCTGGGCTGGGAAGGCAAGGAAGCCGCGCACCAGGAGATCCTGGACGGCATTGCCAACTACGAACGCTCGCAGAAGGGCTGAAAGTCAGCCGGCGGCGGGCCCCAGGTCGCCGCCCAGATCGCCTCGGTACTCGATCTTGCCGCGCACCCGGGCACGCGGGTGCATGTCGATCAGCTCGTCGTAGCTGGCGTCTCCCAGGAGGGTGGCAGATCCGGTGATCTCCAGCGCCTTGCGCGCAATCACCGTACCGGTCACCTTGCCCTCAATGAACACGTAGTCCGCTTCCAGTCGGGTGTTCTCGATCACGCCCGTGGCGCCCACGTGCAGCGTGCCACCCGTCTCGAAGCTGATGTTGCCATTGAGGTGGCCGTCCACCTTGATGCCCTGGTCCCGGCTCGACTGGAAATGGCCCTCGAATGCCGAACCCTCGGCAATCAGGCTGGTGATGGCATTCAGGCGTTCGCTGGGCACGAGCCGTGACGGGGTCGGTTGAGGGGTCATGGGTTCAGGGCTCCTGTCGAGTCGGTCGGGGTTCGGTGGATGGCGGCGGTGCCATGTGCGCGGCGGGCTGGGCCGGCACGACGGTGAAACGGGGTGCGCGCTGGCCGGCCTGTGACAGGTGTGCCACCCACGCGACCACCGCAACCGCCATGACCAGCACCAGCAGGAGTGCCAGTCCATAGCGCCAGAACGCCCAGGCGATCCAGCGCACGGCAACGCGGCGGCGGCCCACCCGGCGGTCGCGCACCCAGCTGGCGCGCAACGCCGCCTGGCGCAGCGCCTCGGCGTCGGGTGGACCAGCGCGTGAAGGCGAGGGGTCGAGCGGCACTGGGCGACTTCACAGCTGACCGGGGGGGAGCGCGCGTTCGAGCGTGGCGTTGAGGTCGGCGCCATTGACCTGGATGCGCCCGTAGCGAATGATGCCCTGCACCCGGGCGGTGTCGTGCAGAGATACCTCGCCCTGCCCGGCGTCCAGGATGCCGTCGGTCTGGCCCATGACGGAAATCTTCACGGCGGTGATGTCGCCTTTCACGCGTCCGCTCTCCGTGACCACCACCGCTGCCTCGCAACCCGGCGCTTGCGAAAGATTGCCTTCCACCACGCCGGCAATGCTGCAGGGTCCGCGCAGCCGGGCATGACCCGTGAATTGCATGCCCTCGGCGACCATGCTGCGGGAGGGCAGCCCTTCGATGGCGTCGGTCAATACCACCGGCTGCACCTGGGGTGGACCACCCGGTTGCGTGGCGGGCAGCGTGTTGCCGACCAGCACTTGCAGGGCGGGCCCATTTGAGGCGGGCGGGTTGGGTGCATAGGCCGAACCGTCCGGGGCGTAGTCGGGAACTGTGTAGGAATCGTTCATGTCGGTGCGGGTGCGGTGGGAGAAGCGGGCCTCAGGACCGGTCCTTCAGGACGGGAAGGTTGCCGCCGAGTTTGAGCGTCTTGAACGGGCCTTGCAAGCTGGCTCCTTCATAGAGTTGCAGCCGGCGCGCCAGCAGGGTGCCGGTGGACACGCCGGTCTTGGACACGTAGGCCATGCCGTGGCATTCCAGGCTGGTGTCATGTGGGCTGCCGCCTGTGGCGCCCAACTGGCCGAAAAGGTACAGATCGTCGTCCACCTGCACGCGCCCGCGCACCACGCCACCGGTCCAGATGATCAGGCGGCCGCGCACCCGGATGTTGCCTGCGATGGCGCCTTGCACCAGCAAGCCGCCCTCAAACTCGAGATCGCCGCTGAGCACGCTGCCGGCAGCCACCCGGTTGATCACGACCATCGCGATCGGATCAATGGTGAGCGTGTCCTGCGGGGCTCTTGCTTCCATGATCAGGTGCCGATGTGAAGGCCGCCGAGCGAGGCGCCCCAGATGAGGGCCGAGAACAGCAGGCAAAGGATGCCGACGATCGCTATCCACAGGGCGTGTCGCTCCAGCCTTCGCCGCCAGACGCCAGGGCGCCGACGGGGTCTGCCTGTGTCCGAGCTGCCATGCCCCAGCAGCACCCATTCCTGCCAGCGCACGCTCAATTGCGCCTGACCGCTGGCCAGATGCACGTCGAGTCCTTGATCGGCCAGACGCTGCGGCGCCAGCTGGTTGCCGAGCAGCACCGACAGGGGCGGCCCCACGATCGTCTGGGTGAAGAAGGCGTCCGTGTCGTCCATCCGGCCTAGTTTATAGAAGCCGGGTCGCGCTTGAGCGGGTTGCGCAGCGCCAGATGGTCCAGGTACTGCCCGATCCCCTGGCCTTCGCGTTCCAGGAACCGCTGCACGGCGTCGGCGAACGAGGGGTGGGCGAGCCAGTGCGCACTGGTGGTGGCCACTGGCAACAAGGCACGTGCCATCTTGTGTTCACCCTGCGCGCCGCCTTCGAAACGCAAGCAGCCGTGAGCGATGCACCAGGCCAGGGGCTGGTAGTAGCACGCCTCGAAGTGCAGGCAGTCCACGCGCTCCAGTGCGCCCCAGTAACGACCATAGGCCACGCGGCGTTCGGGGTCGATGCCGATCAGGCTGCTGGCCATGGGCCGCCTCTCGCGCTCGGCGATGAACAGCAGCCAGTTCTCAGGCATCGACTGCGCCATGCGCTGGAAGAAATCGCGGTTGAGGTAGGGCGCGTTGCCGTGCTCAAGGTAGGTGCGCTCGTAGCACCGGTAGAAAAAATTCCAGTCCTCTGGCGAAATGTCGGCTCCGCGCGAGAAGCGAAAGGTCACGCCCGCGTCCGCCACCTTGCGCCGCTCCTGGCGGATCTTCTTGCGTTTTTCCTGCTGGAGGCTGGTCAGAAAGTGTTCGAAGTCCTGGAATGGGCCGCCACCGGGGTGCTCATTGGTCCAGTGGAACTGCACGGTGTGGCGCAGCATGAGGCCGGCACGCTCGGCCGCTGCCACGTCATGCGTTTGCGTGAACAGCAGGTGCAGCGACGACAGATGCTCATCCTTCGCGTGTTCGATGAGCGCGCGCACCAGAGCGTTGCGCGCGCTGTCGTCATGCGCCAGCAGGCGCGCACCGGGTACAGGCGTGAAAGGCACAGCCACCAGGGCCTTGGGGTAGTACGCCAGTCCGTGCTGCTCATAGGCATTTGCCCAGGCCCAGTCGAAGACGTACTCGCCGTAGGAGTGGTTCTTCAGGTACATGGGGCAGGCGGCATGGAGCTCGTGGCCGCGCCACAGTGTCACGAAACGGGGTTGCCAACCTGCGCCCTCGCGAGCGCAGCCGCTGTCGTGCAAGGCGACGAGGTATTCATGGCGCATGAAGGGGCTGGGGTCGGCCTCGCGCTGCAGCAGCGCGTTCCACTGCCCACGGTCGACGTCTACCGGCGAGGAAAAAACCCGGGTGACATAATCGTTTTCAGGCAAGCAACGCTCCCACCCGCCGCGATTTCGCGGCACGTCCAGCCAGATTCCCACACCCCATGACTCTCTCCATTTGCGTGGCCCAGCTCAACTTCGTGGTGGGCGACATGGCGGGCAACGCCCGGAAAATCATCGACGCAGCACACCAGGCTCACGCACGCGGCGTGCGTTTGCTGCTCACGCCCGAGCTGGCCATTTGCGGCTATGCGGCAGAAGACCTGTTCCTTCGTCCGGCTTTCGTCGATGCCTGTGATGATGCCCTCAAAACCGTGGTGCGAGAGACCGCCGGCCTCAAAGGCCTGCACATCGTGGTGGGTCATCCATCCCGGCCTCAGGAGCCCGGTGGGCAACGGCGCGAACGCAGCGTGTCGGTGGCCCGTTTGCACAACGCGGCCAGCGTGGCGTGTGAAGGCCGCATCACCCACACCTACGCCAAGCGCGAGCTGCCCAACTACCAGGTGTTCGACGAGCGGCGTTACTTCGTGCCAGGTCAGGCCGCTTGCGTCTTCGACGTGGCCGGAGACGACGGCCGACCGGTGCGCGCGGGCCTTCTGATCTGCGAGGACGCCTGGTTCGATGCGCCTGCAGCGGCCTGCCAGGCTGCCGGGGCCGACTTGCTGATCGTCATCAATGCCTCACCGTTCCATGCCGGCAAGGGCGGGGAACGCGAAGACACCATGCGCGAACGGGTTCAGGCAACCCGCCTCCCCCTGGTGTATGCCCATCTGGTCGGTGGGCAGGACGAAATCGTATTCGAGGGCCGCAGCTTTGTCCTGGGTGCCGACGGCGCGCTGGCCGGTCGGGCAGTGAGCTTCGAGGAGACGCTTTTCGAGGCGACCTTCACCCGGCAGGGGGCGGGTTGGCAGATCACCGCCGACACCGACCGTGCCCATAGCCCTGAAGCCGATCTGTGGCATGCCCTGGTGCTGGGTGTGCGGGACTACCTGGGCAAGAACGGGTTTCCAGGCGCCATCCTCGGCCTTTCGGGTGGCATCGACTCGGCACTGGTGCTGGCCATCGCGGTCGATGCGCTGGGCAAGGACCGGGTGCGCACGGTGATGATGCCGTCGCCCTACACGGCCGACATTTCCTGGATCGACGCCCGTGACATGGCTGCGCGGCTGGGTGTGCGTTACGACGAAATTGCCATTGCCCCGCAGTTCGAGGCCTTCAAGGCCAGTCTGGCCCAGGAGTTCGCGGGACTGCCCGAAGACACCACCGAAGAGAACCTGCAGGCGCGAATTCGGGGCACGCTGCTCATGGCCTTGTCCAACAAGTTCGGCAGCATTGTGCTGACCACCGGCAACAAGAGCGAGATGGCCACTGGTTATTGCACGCTGTACGGCGACATGGCCGGCGGCTTCGCGGTTATCAAGGACGTGGCCAAGACCATGGTTTTCAAACTCGCGCGCTGGCGCAATGCGCACGACCCTTATGGCACGGGCCCGAACCCGATCCCGGAACGCATCATCACGCGACCGCCCAGTGCCGAGCTGCGGCCCGACCAGAAGGACCAGGACAGCCTGCCCGAGTACCCGGTACTTGACGCCATCATTGAGCGCTACATGGAAAACGACCAGAGCCCCGAGAGCATCGTGGCGGCGGGCTTTGAGCGCGCCGACGTGGACAAGGTGGTTCGTCTGATCCGCATCAACGAGTACAAGCGCCGTCAGGCGCCGGTAGGCATCCGTGTGACGCACCGCAGCTTCGGCAAGGACTGGCGCTACCCGATCACCAGCAAGTACAGGGCCTAAAGTTCCAGCACCGCACGCATTTCGCCCACCTCGATACCGGCGGCGTTCTTGAGGGGCGGGGGTATGAGGCTGGCCAGCGCCGCGCGGCTCTGGTCATCCAGCCAGCCCAGTTGTTCCAGCGCGGACACGAAGGCGACCATCAATGGTGCCAGTTGCCCGTCGCTCACTTTGGCGGCGATGCCGATGCCTCGGCTGAAACTGGCCAGCGCCTGAACGCCGTCGGCCCCCACCTTGCTCACCCAGTCTCCGCGCCCGGCGCGCATCAGGGCGAGGTCGTTGCGCCCCTGGCCGCTGACCAGCTCCGGGTACCGGCTCATGGCGCGGGCGATGCGCTGTGGCGCCAGGCCGTAGACCGGATCAGGGCCGGCGAGCGTGAGGCGCGCGAATCCGTGGGCCAGCGCCTGCAGAGGCAAGGCATAGTTGGGGGCACTGCAGCCGTCGGTGCCAAGCACGAGGTCAGTGGTGGGCACCCCGGTGAAATGGGCAATGCTTTGGGCGATCTCCCGTTGCACAGGGTGCGACAGGTCCAGGTAGTCCGACAGCGGTGCGCCGAGCGCATCGGCCAGCAGCAGCATGCCAGTGTGCTTGCCCGAGCAGTTGTGGTGCAGGCGCGAAAAGCGCATCCCGGGAGCCGGCGTCGCTCCGGTGGCGCCGTAGAAGAAGGGCACGTGGGTGCCGCAGGCCAGGTCCGCTTCGCTCGCGCCGATGCGAGCCAGCAGCGATGCAGCCCGTTCCACATGCATCGGTTCGCCGCTGTGGCTGGCGCACAGCAACGCCACGTCGGCGTCGTCCAGGTGAAAGTGATCAGCTGCATGCGCGATGAGCGGCATGGCCTGGAAAGGCTTGAGCGCCGAGCGGGTGAACAGGGCCGCATGCACATCGCCCACGCTGGCCAGCAGCTCCCCCTGTGTGTTCACGACTGCCAGGGAACCGTGGTGGATGTTTTCCGGGTGGCCGCCACGGAATGCCACGGTGATGGGCGCGTGCGTGGGCAATGAAATGGAAGGCATGCGTGGTCTCTTTCGGGCAATGTCCGAGTGTAGGAACTGTGGTGGGTGCGTTGGGCATAATCAGATGACATCCCCCGCATCGCCCTGGAGACACCCATGAAGCAGATCACCGCCGTCATCAAACCGTTCAAGCTCGAAGAGGTGCGTGAGGCGCTGGCCGAGCAGGGCGTGACCGGCCTGACCGTGACGGAGGTCAAGGGCTTCGGGCGACAAAAGGGGCATACCGAGTTGTACCGGGGCGCCGAATACGTGGTCGACTTCCTGCCCAAGGTGAAGGTGGAAGTGGTGGTCAAGACCGACGACGTGGAACGCTGCGTGGACGCCATCATCCGGGCGGCCCGCACCGGCAAGATCGGCGACGGCAAGATCTTTGTGACCTCGGTGGAGCGCGTGGTGCGCATCCGCACGGGCGAGGAAGACGAAACGGCGGTTTGAGCTGAGCCACCCCAGGCTGCGACGTTTTGCGGGTCGCTGACTGCGGCCCGCTTCGAACGGTCAGATGGCTTCTATGCGGGCTTCCGGCGCCATGCCAGCCGCCTGCACGAGTTCGGGCAGCAGCGTGGCGATGTTGTCGTCCACGCGAATCAGGTCCATCTGCCAGTCGTTCATGAATTGCTGCTCGACCGCGGCTCGCATGAAGGTCATCAGCCCGTCGTAGTAGCCGCCCACGTTCAGCAGCCCCACGGGTTTGTCGTGGTAGCCCAGCTGGCGCCAGGTCCAGACCTCGAAAAACTCTTCAAAGGTGCCAATGCCGCCCGGCAGCGCCAGAAAAGCGTCGGCCCGATCGGCCATCAGGCGTTTGCGCTCGTGCATGGTGTCAACCACATGCAGTTCGGTACAACCCTGGTGCGCCCACTCCTTCTCTACCAGCGCCCTGGGAATGATCCCCACCACGCGGCCCCCTGCGGCCAGGGTGGCTTCCGCCACAACACCCATGAGCCCGTTGCGCCCGCCGCCGTAAACCAGTTGGCCGCCGCGGCCTCCGATCCATTCGCCCACAGACTGCGCGGCTTGCGCGAAGCGAGCGTCGGCACCGGAGCGGGAACCGCAGTAAACGCACAGCGAGAAAGTCGGGGAGGTCATGGTCAAAAAGGGAAGGGTTCAGCCCCAGCGCGACCAGAGCGCGGCCAGCCACACGCCGGCCCAGACCAGCAGGCTGAGCAGCACCGCCGCACTGCCCATGTCCTTGGCCCGCTTGGAAAGGTCGTGCCACTCGGGGCCGATGCGGTCGATGGCGGTTTCGATGCCGGTGTTGAGCAATTCCACCACCATCACCATCACCACGGACGCAGCGAGCAGGGCGGTCTCTAGCCAGGTCTGCCCGATCCAGAAGGCAGCAGGAATCAGCACCAGAGCTGCGATCGCTTCCTGCCGGAATGCGGTCTCGCCCCAGCCGGCTCGCAGGCCTGCGCGGGAGTAGCCGAAGGCATGCCATATGCGCGACAGGCCCGTGCGGTGTTTCTGGGCGTTGGCGGGTTCTTGCGGGCTTTGCTGGCTCATGTCGGTGCCTGGTTCAACGGCTGAGGTGGGGCACGGCAGGGGGCGCCGGCGGCTGATGGATCAACCGGGTGCCCGCCAGCGCGTCGTGCAGGAACTGGCGCTCAGGGTGAAAGCGGGAAAGCAGGGCCCACACCACGATCCAGCCGACCAGCAACACGGAGAGCTCCGCGCCCGTGGTTTGCAAGCTCGCCGCCATCGCCAGCGGCGGAAGCAGCCAGAGCCAGGAAAGCAGGTAACGCCACAGCGCCCGGGGTTGGCTGAGCGCGCGACCTTCCCGGTCGACCACCCGGATGTGCCACGTCTTCATGGCCAAGGTCTGGCCTTTGGCCCAGAACCAGGTGAAGTAGATGCCGAACACCACGAACAGGAAGGCTTGCTGGGCGTGCCGGTTGTCCAGGGCGTTGCGCGTCTGGGTCAGGGTGGAAAACAGGTATCCGGCGATGAAAATCACGCCGAACATCAGCATGCCCTCATAGAGCCAGCAGGCCATGCGGCGGCGCAGGGAGGGGGCAGTCAGTGGAGCAGGGGAGGAGGAAATGGTCGGCGCGCTCATGTCCGGGAATTGTCGCATCGGCGCCAAGTGCATCTGTCGCCCCTGTATATTTCGCAACGCGGGCGCGGCGCGGCGATGCTGCAGTGCGATAATGCCCGCTGCATTCAATCAGGCAAACGGATCAGGGTCCGGCGGGGTATGTGTCCGCTCATGGCCACTGGTCTCAAGTCTCGAAACCGCTCCACAAGAGTTGGTCCAGAGGCACCCAAGGTTTTTCGTCAGAGAAATTCTCGAAAGGTTCATCATGGAAATCAACAAGGCCGAACTGGCCTCGGCCGCTGCCGCCAATGGCGCGGGTGGTCAAGAACTCCGCGGTGCAGAAATCCTCATCAAGGCCCTCCAGGCCGAAGGTGTGAAGTACATCTGGGGCTACCCGGGTGGTGCAGTGCTGCACATTTACGACGCGTTCTACAAGCAGGACACCATCCAGCATGTGCTGGTGCGCCATGAGCAGGCTGCCGTGCACGCGGCCGACGGCTATGCCCGTGCCACCGGCGAGGTGGGCGTTGCCCTGGTCACCTCAGGTCCCGGCGTGACCAATGCCATCACGGGCATCGCCACGGCCTACATGGACAGCATTCCCATGGTGATCATCACCGGCCAGGTGCCCACGGCGGCGATCGGTCTGGACGCTTTCCAGGAGTGCGACACGGTCGGCATCACGCGTCCCATCGTCAAGCACAACTTCCTGGTGAAGGACGCGCGCGACATGGCCATGGTGATGAAGAAGGCTTTTCACATCGCCCGCAGCGGCCGGCCCGGCCCTGTGGTGGTGGACATTCCGAAGGACGTGTCCTTCAACAAGGTGCCCTTTCACGGCTACCCCGAGTCGGTGGAAATGCGCTCCTACAACCCGGTGCGCAAAGGCCATGGCGGGCAGATTCGCAAGGCACTCCAGTTGCTGCTGACGGCCAAGCGACCCTACATCTATACCGGTGGTGGCGTTCTGCTCGGCAATGCCACCAACGAACTGCGCACCCTGGTTGACATGCTGGGCTATCCAGTCACCAACACACTGATGGGCCTGGGTGCCTACCCCGCGTCGGACCAAAAGTTCCTGGGCATGCTGGGCATGCACGGAACGATCGAAGCCAACAACGCCATGCAGAACTGTGACGTGCTGCTGGCCGTGGGGGCGCGCTTCGATGACCGCGTGATCGGCAACCCCAGGCATTTCGCACAAAACGAACGCAAGATCATTCACGTCGACATCGACCCCTCCAGCATTTCCAAGCGTGTGAAGGTGGATGTGCCGATCGTGGGCGACGTCAAGGACGTGTTGACCGAGCTCATCAACATGGTGCGCGAGAGTGCCATCAAGCCCGATGGCAAGGCGCTGGCGGCCTGGTGGACCACGATCGAGACCTGGCGCTCGAAGGACTGCCTGAAGTACGACCGTGGCAATCAGGACGTGATCAAACCGCAGTACGTGGTGGAAACGCTCTGGAACATGACCAAGGACGCCGACGCCTACATCACGTCTGACGTGGGGCAGCACCAGATGTGGGCCGCCCAGTACTACCGCTTCGACGAACCACGCCGCTGGATCAATTCGGGTGGTCTGGGCACCATGGGAGTGGGCATTCCCTACGCCATGGGCATCAAACTCGCGAAGCCCGACAGCGAGGTCTATTGCGTCACCGGTGAAGGTTCGGTGCAGATGTGCATCCAGGAACTGTCCACCTGCCTGCAGTACAACACCCCGATCAAGGTCGTCGCGCTGAACAATCGCTACCTGGGCATGGTGCGTCAGTGGCAGGAGATCGACTACGAAGGCCGCTACAGCCACAGTTACATGGATGCGCTGCCCAATTTCGTGAAGCTTGCCGAAGCCTATGGCCACGTGGGCATGCTGATCGAACGCCCGCAGGACGTGGAGCCCGCCCTTCGCGAGGCGCGCAAGCTCAAGGACCGCACCGTGTTCATGGACTTTCGCACCGACCCGACGGAGAACGTGTTCCCCATGGTCAAGGCTGGCAAGGGCATCACCGAGATGCTGCTGGGATCCGAAGACCTCTAAACCCCGAGAAGCTGCAGTCACCTGCCGCTTCATCCTTCAGACGAATCTATTGTCCGCCGAGCCTGCGCATTACCGTGCGCAGGGGAGGGCGGCGAAAAGAGGAATCGCACATGAAACATATCATCGCTGTGCTGCTGGAAAACGAACCCGGAGCCCTGTCCCGCGTGGTCGGACTCTTCTCCGCCCGAGGCTACAACATCGAGTCGCTCACGGTGGCGCCCACCGAGGACCCGAGCCTCTCTCGCATGACGATCCAGACCACAGGCTCCGACGACGTCATTGAACAAATCACCAAGCACCTCAACCGCCTCATCGAGGTGGTCAAGGTGGTCGACCTCACCGAAGGCTCCTACACCGAGCGCGAGCTCATGATGGTGAAGGTGCGCGCGGTGGGCAAGGAGCGCGAGGAGATGAAGCGCATGGCCGACATCTTCCGTGGACGCATCATCGATGTGACCGAGAAAAGCTACACCATCGAACTCACCGGCGACCAGACCAAGAACGACGCTTTCCTGGAGGCCATCGACCGTGGTTCCATTCTCGAAACGGTGCGCACCGGTGCCAGCGGCATCGGACGCGGCGAACGCATCTTGCGCGTGTAAGACAATCATTCGATTTTTTCTTCAACCCGAACAACACCTTTCAACCGGAGCAACCTCATGAAAGTTTTCTACGACAAAGACTGTGACCTGTCCCTGATCAAGGGCAAGACGGTGGCCATCATTGGCTATGGCAGCCAGGGCCATGCCCACGCGCAGAACCTCAACGACAGCGGCGTGAAGGTCGTGGTCGGCCTGCGCAAGGGTGGCGCCTCCTGGGACAAGGTCGGCAAGGCTGGCCTGAAGGTGCTCGAAGTCAACGAGGCCGTCAAATCGGCTGACGTGGTCATGATCCTGCTGCCCGACGAGCAGATCGCCGAGGTCTACAAGAACAACGTCGAGCCCCACATCAAGCAAGGCGGCTCGCTGGCCTTTGCCCACGGCTTCAACGTGCACTACAACCAGGTCGTGCCGCGGGCGGACCTGGACGTGTGGATGGTCGCGCCCAAGGCGCCTGGCCACACGGTGCGCAACACCTACACCCAGGGTGGTGGCGTGCCCCACCTGGTGGCCATTCACCAGGACAAGAGCGGCAAGGCGCGCGACCTGGCGCTGTCCTATGCCATGGCCAACGGAGGCGGCAAGGCTGGCATCATCGAGACCAACTTCAAGGAAGAGACCGAGACCGACCTGTTTGGCGAGCAGGCGGTGCTCTGCGGCGGTGCGGTCGAACTCATCAAGATGGGCTACGAGACGCTGGTGGAAGCGGGCTATGCGCCCGAGATGGCCTACTTCGAGTGCCTGCACGAGTTGAAGCTGATCGTGGACCTGATCTACGAAGGCGGCATTGCGAACATGAACTACTCGATCTCGAACAACGCCGAGTACGGCGAGTACGTGACGGGGCCGGAGGTGATCAACGAACAATCGCGCGCCGCCATGCGTGCGGCCTTGAAGCGCATCCAGAACGGCGACTACGCCAAGATGTTCATTTCGGAAGGCCGCACGAACTACCCGAGCATGACGGCACGCCGGCGCAACACGGCCGAGCACAGTATCGAGGTGGTCGGTGCGCAACTGCGCGCCATGATGCCCTGGATCGCCAAGAACAAGCTGGTCGATCAGACGCGGAACTGACCGGAACGCGCTTCCTGCCCACGCGGGGCGCTTCTCAAAGGCCACTTCGGTGGCCTTTTTCATTCTGCCCACTGCCTTACACTGCGACTTTCGAAGGCCCGGGGCCTGCAAGCCAACAAAGAGACGCCCATGCACGACGGTACCGAATCCCACATGACCTCCAGCGAGGAACGCCCCAGGCGTCCGAAGGGCATCTACATGTTGCCCAACATGATCACGCTGGCGGCACTGTTCGGCGGCTTCTACTCGGTCGTGATGGCCATGAACGGCCGCTACGACCTGGCCACGGTCGGCATCTTTGTTGCGATGGTGCTCGACAGTCTTGATGGCCGGGTTGCCCGGCTTACCCACACGCAAAGTGCTTTTGGCGAACAGATGGACTCGCTGTCGGACATGGTGTCCTTTGGAGCGGCGCCTGCACTGATCGCCTATGAATGGACGCTGCGCGATATCGGCCGCTGGGGCTGGATCGCCGCGTTTGTCTATTGCGCCTGCGCCGCACTGCGGCTTGCGCGTTTCAACGTGAACACGGCGGTGGTCGACAAGCGCTATTTTCAGGGACTGCCGTCACCTGCCGCCGCTGCGCTGGTGGCAGGCTTCATCTGGCTCATGACCGAGCTGGCCATTCCGCCGCAGGACGTGACGTGGGTCATGTTCGCCATCACGCTCTACACCGGCCTGACGATGGTCACCAACGTGCCCTTCTACAGCTTCAAGGATCTCAGTTTGAAGAAGAGCGTGCCCTTTGCCGCCATCGTGCTCGTGGCACTGGGCATTGCGGTCATCAACATCCATCCGCCGACCGTGTTGTTCGGGCTGTTCGTGGTTTACGGCCTCTCGGGTTATGCGCTTTACTTCTGGCGCAAGTCCAAGGGCCGCCCCACCAGCGTGATCAGCACGTCCACCGACGAGCCTGACGAGCGCGGCCTGCACGACTGAGCGATCTCTGTCCAGGGCCCGCCCAAGGCCCCTATCGGCGGGCGCGGGCCTTTGTGCTACATTCGAGGACATGTTCCAGATTTCGATCTCGCTACTACTGGGTGTCCGACACGGGCAGGTCTGGTAACGCGCGAGCGATTTCCCACACAACGGCCCGTTTGCACCTGCAGCGGGCCGTTTTTGTTTTGGAACTGCAGGTTTATCTAAGCGCCGCCCACGAGGCGACACACCGGAGCATTGAGATGAGCGACAAACTGATCATTTTTGACACCACCTTGCGCGATGGCGAACAGTCGCCTGGCGCCTCGATGACCAAGGACGAGAAGCTGCGCATCGCGCGTCAGCTGGAACGCCTGAAGGTGGACGTGATTGAGGCCGGATTTGCCGCGAGTTCGAATGGCGACTTTGATTGTGTGCAGGCCATTGCCAACACCATCAAGGATTCCACGGTCTGTTCGCTGGCGCGAGCCAACGACCGCGACATTGCCCGCGCTGCCGAAGCCCTCAAGGGTGCGCACCGCGCCCGCATCCACACCTTCATCGCCACCAGTGCGTTGCACATGGAGAAGAAGCTGCGCATGACGCCCGAGCAGGTGCTGGAGCAGGCGGTGCAGTCGGTGCGCTTCGCGCGCAACCTGGTCGATGACATCGAATTCAGCCCGGAAGATGGCTACCGCAGCGATCCTGATTTTCTTTGCCGCGTGCTCGAGGCTGTCATCAAGGAAGGCGCAACGACGCTCAACATTCCCGACACCGTGGGCTATGCCGTTCCCGAACTCTATGGCGAGTTCATCCGCAATCTGCGTGAGCGGGTGCCCAATTCCGACAAGGCGGTCTGGTCGGTGCATTGCCACAACGATCTGGGCATGGCCGTGGCCAACTCGCTGGCGGGCGTGAAGATTGGTGGTGCGCGTCAGGTGGAATGCACGATCAACGGCCTGGGCGAGCGTGCGGGCAATTGTTCGCTCGAAGAGATCGTGATGGCGGTGCGCACGCGCCGCGACTACTTCGGTCTTGATGTGGGGGTGGATGCAACGCAGATCGTGCCAGCCAGCCGCATGGTCAGCCAGACCACCGGTTTTGTGGTGCAGCCGAACAAGGCCGTGGTGGGCGCCAACGCGTTTGCCCACGCCAGCGGCATTCACCAGGACGGCGTGCTCAAGGCGCGCGACACCTACGAAATCATGCGCGCCGAGGACGTGGGCTGGAGTGCCAACAAGATCGTGCTGGGCAAGCTCAGTGGCCGAAATGCCTTCAAGCAGCGCCTGCAGGACCTCGGTATCGAGATGGAGTCCGAGAGCGAGATCAACACGGCTTTTGCTGCCTTCAAGGAACTCGCTGATCGCAAGAGCGAGATTTTTGACGAAGACATTCTGGCGCTGTGCAGTGACGAAAGCGTGACTGCCGAGAAGGAGCAGTACGGGCTGGTATCGCTCAAGCAACGCAGTGAAACCGGTGAACGCCCTCACGCCAACGTGGTGTTCACCGTGAACGGCCATGAAATCCAGGGAGAGAGCGACGGCAACGGTCCGGTAGACGCCTCGCTCAAGGCGATCGAGAACCACGTCAAAAGCGGTGCCGAACTGGTGCTGTATTCGGTCAACGCCATCACGAGTGGTTCGACCGAGAGCCAGGGTGAGGTAACGGTTCGACTGCAGCACAGTGGCCGAGTGGTCAATGGCGTCGGCGCCGATCCCGATATCGTGGTGGCGTCAGCCAAGGCCTATCTGAGCGCCCTGAACAAGCTGCACAGCAAGGCCGACCGAGTGGCCGCCCAGGGATAAAGTGCTTTCAAATCAAATACTTGATGAATTCTTCTTCGTGATCGAAAGAAATGATGCCAAAAGTAGCATCTGTTCTATTGATCATTGAAGAAGACTTTACAAGCATTTGATATTGCTAGTTTTTTTCGTCCTGTCTATACTCTGCTCCAGCGTGGTGCATCAAGCTGGAGTGGAGTAATGGTCATGGGTGTCGTTCGGTTGCAGAAATTCCTCCTGGGAATGGCCCTGACGGTCGCCTTGACCGCTTGGGTCATGCCCACGGTTGCCCAGGCAGCCACCGGCACTTCCAAGGTGGCCAAATCCAAGAAGACCGTCACCGCCAAGAATTCGGTGAAACGCAAGACCGTGGTGGCCAGAAAATCCCAGGTCAAGGTGGCAAAGGCGCCGGTGCGCAAGACGGTAAAGGCGGCCAGTGCGCGCAACGCCCGCGTGAAGGTGCAGATGGCCACAGGCCGTACCACCAGCCTGCACAAGATTTCCGTCAAGCAGAAACCCGCTGCGCGTTCCAGCGTGGTTCGTGCCGCCATCGTGCATCGCCCCTCCATGGGAGAGTCGCTTGGCCTGCGCGACAACGACGACCCTCTGGAACTCAACTCCAGCGTGGCGCTGGTGATCGACCAGCAGACCAACGAAGTGCTGTTCAGCAAGAACGACTCCGCTGTCTTGCCCATCGCCTCACTCACCAAGCTCATGACGGGGCTCGTGGTGGCCGACGCGGAGCTCGACATGAACGAGATGATCACCATCACCGGTGACGACGTCGATACGTTCAAGGGCAGTCGCTCTCGGCTCGCGGTGGGCACCACGCTGAGCCGAGGCGAGTTGATGCACCTGGCGCTGATGTCCAGTGAGAACCGCGCTGCGCACGCTCTGGGCCGTACCTATCCCGGCGGCTTGCAGGAATTCGTTCGGCTGATGAACCAGAAGGCTGCATCGCTGGGTATGGCCGACACGCGCTACGTGGAGCCCACCGGCCTGTCCAGTCTCAATCAGTCCAGTGCCCGCGATCTCGCCACGCTGGTGTCGGTGGCCTACCAGCGTCCAATTCTCCGCAGCCTCTCCACGTCGCCCGGTTACGAGGTCGACCTGGGCCGCCGCACGCTCCACTACAACAACTCCAACCGGCTGATCAAGAACCCGGACTGGGATATCGGCCTGCAGAAGACGGGTTACATCTCGGAGGCAGGCCGCTGCCTCGTGATGCAGGCCAAGGTGGCGGGGCGTCAGTTGATCATGGTGTTTCTGGATTCGGCTGGAAAGCTCAGCCGCATGCAGGATGCCGAGCGTGTCCGTCGTTGGGTGGAGGTCCAGACGCCTCAGCCGTTGGCGCGGCAACAGCCTCAGGGCTGACCATGGCGCGCGCGATCAGCGCGTCAAGGTAGAGGGTACGGGCACTTTGGGACAGCCCAGCGCGGCCGAGATTTCGGCTGCGGTTGCGCGCAGCTTGGGCACCCAGTTTTCGTCAATGCGGTCGGCGGGCGCAGAAATCGACAGGCCTGCCACCAGCTTGCTCTGGTCGTCGTAGATGCCGGCGGCCATGCAGCGCACCCCCAGCTCCAGTTCTTCGTTGTCGCGAGCCAGGCCGGCCTGGCGGCATTGCGCCAGTTCCCGCTCCAGCGTGGGGAGCTGGGTCAGGCTGTTGCGGGTGTTGCCCGCCAGGCCCGTGCGTGTGGCATAGGCGCGAACACGCGGCGGCTCATCGTCGGCCAGGAACAGCTTGCCCACCGAGGTGAGATGCAGTGGCGCCCGCCCGCCAATGGCCCGCACCACCTGCATGCCAGATCGTTCGCTGTACGCGCGCTCGACATACACAATCTCATCGCCTTGCCTCACGCTCAGGTTGACTGGCTGCTGGATCAGCTTGTGGAGCTCGCGCATGGGCAGCAGCGCCGCGTCTCGCACGCTCAGGCGTGCCTTGACCAGGTTGCCGAGTTCAAGCAGTCGCATGCCAAGCCGGTAGCTGCCCGCCTCTGGGCGGTCCACAAAACGACCGATGGTCAGGTCGTTGAGGATGCGGTGGGCGGTAGATGGGTGCAGACCGGTCTTCTCGCTGATTTCCTTGAGCGAAACCGGGTCTTCGCGTGAGGCGAGCACCTCCAGCAGGTTGAACATGCGTTCGATCACCTGAACGGTGGGCGTGCTGGCCAGGTTTTCAGATCGTTTGGTCATGGGTGCGGTGGGTTGCCCGCGATTTTACAAGATGAAATTGATCCCCGCGAAACGGTGTTTAAACCGTGCGGGGGTATGTCAGGCGGAAGGGGTCCAGCGGCCCTCCAGCAGCAGTTCGTGGGGGTGGAAGCCGGCCTTGTAATTCATCTTGCTGCTCTGGTCGATCCAGTAGCCCAGGTAGACGTGAGGCAGATCGAGCGCTCGTGCCTGGGCGATTTGCCAGAGCACGCTGTAGGTGCCGTAGCTGGCTTTTTCTTCAGGTTCGTAAAAGGTGTAGACGGCAGAAAGGCCATCGTTGAGCACATCGACGATGGACACCATCTTGAGTCTGGCCGGCTGTTCCCCTGATGCCGGTTCGTGAAACTCGACCAGGCGGGAGTTGACGCGGCTTTGCAGCAGGAACTGGGTGTACTGGTCAATGCTGTCGTGGTCCATGCCGCCGCCGGCGTGTCGGCTGTTCTGGTAACGCAGGTACAGCTGGTAGTGTTCAGGAATGAAGCAGAGTTTGAGCACGCGGGTCTGCAAATGGCCGTGCAGTGCCTGGGTGCGCCGCTGGCTGCGGTTGGGCTGGAATTGCGCCACGGGCACGCGCAAGGGCACGCAGGCCTGGCATCCGTCGCAATAGGGGCGGTAGGTGAACATGCCGCTGCGCCGGAAGCCATGTGTGACCAGGTCGGAGTAGGCGTCGTTGTGGATGAGGTGACTGGGCGTGGCGACCTGGGAACGTGCCTGGCGGTCGGGCAGGTAGCTGCACGGGTAGGGGGCCGTGGCGTAAAACTGCAGCGCCTGAAGCGGAAGTTCTTTGAGGTGGGTCATGCGCGACGACCGTCTTCTAAGAGGAGTTCCTGCCAGTATACGGGCTGGAATTTCCACGCTGGAGCGGGGTGCAGGAGGGCCGTGCGCACATGGGAACAAAAGGCCTCGCGTGGCATCAGGCGACCGCCCAGCGAGGCCAGGTGCGAGGTGTCCTGCTGGCAGTCGATGAGGGGCAGATCTTGAGCGCGGCAGAAAGCCACCAGCGCAGCAAGTGCCATCTTGGACGCGTTGCTCTGGCGGCTGAACATGGATTCGCCAAACACCATAGAGCCCAGATTGATGCAGTACAGGCCGCCTGCGAGTTCGCCGTCGAGCCAGGTCTCCACGCTGTGGGCCATGCCGGCATCGTGCAGGCGAACGTAGGCCTCTACCATGGCGGGCAGGATCCAGGTGCCAGTCTGGCCTTGGCGCACGGTGTGGGCGCAGGCTCGGATGACGCGCTCGAAATCGTCGTCGAAGCGGATTTCCAGGCGGCCTTCGCGCAGGTATTGCTGGACTGTTTTTCGCAGGGAACGGTGCAGCCGGAAGGCGCTGGTTTCGAGCACCATGCGCGGATCGGTGCTCCACCACAGGATCGGCTGGCCGGCGCTGTACCAGGGAAAGATGCCGCGCGAGTACGCCGCCACCAGCGTGGGCACGTCCAGCACGCCGCCAGCGGCCAGCAGGCCAGGCGCCGGGTCGCTGCCTCCCCAGGCGCTTTCCACGGGCGGAAAGGCCTGGCCAGGCTCCAGCCAGGGCAGTGCTCGGGTGGGAGGGGTCTGGGTCATGCCGCTATTGTGCGCGGCTGTCGCAAGCCTTCAAGCCCGGGCGGGCGTGCGGTTGTGCCAGAGCAGCCAGACGGCAGCCGCCAGACTGATGCCCACGGCGTCCGCGGCGAGATCCAGCCACTCCCCATAGCGCCAGCCAGTCGCGGCCTGGGCGAGTTCAATGGCCCCACCGAGCACCAGCAGACCGGACACGACGTGAGGAAGGTGCTTGGGGTAGGCCAGCAAACCACATAGACCCAGCCAGACGAATGCAACGGTGTGTTGCGCCTTGTCCCAGATGTCCAGGGTCTGCGGCGGCAGCATGCCCACAGGCACAAGCGAGGCAATGGAGATGCCCAGCACGCTGAGCCAGAACAGCGCGCGGATCATGTCTTGCTCTCTGCCTCCAGGTAGGCCGTGAGGTGGTGCAGGTGAACCCGCATGGCATCGCTGGCCCCTGCGGCATCGCGCGCTCTCAGGTGGCGCAACACCTTCCGGCGCACGGCCACCATGTCGGGGTGAGGCTGGGGATCAATGCGCAGCAGGATCATGCGCATCACTTCCGACACCGCGTCGACCAGCATCACCATCAGTTCGTTGTGCGTGGCCTGGGCCAGCAGGTGATAGAACCGGTGCAGCGAGCGGGCGTTGCGCGATCCCTGTCCCTTGCGGAAAAGCTCCGCGTGGTGCTCGATGTCGGCCTCAATGGCGTCGAACTCGGCTTCCGTGGCCCGCTCGCAGGCCAGGCGGATGGCCGTGCACGTGAGTTCGATGCGGGTCTCCGTCACCACAGCGATGGGCATCTGCGCCAGCGCCACCATGTCGCTCATGGCCTGGGTGATGCCGTGGGGCGTGCTGGTGCGGATGTAGATGCCCCCATGCGCCCCCATGCGCGACTCGACGACACCCATGGACTCCAGGCTGCGGATGGCCTCGCGCACCACGCTGCGGCTCACCGCAAGTTGTTCTGCCAGCTCCCGCTCGCCGGGCAGGCGGTCGCCCGGGCGAAGCTCGCCTCGAAAGACCTGTTGCCGAATCTGCTCGCAGACCGCCTCGAACCCGCGCTGGCTGCGCACTTCCCGAAGTCCGAGGCCCTCAAGTGCCTCAGACGGCGTTTCGGGGGCGGTGCTTGGTTCATCCGGAGCGGACTTAGTCAAGGTCGTCGTGCTGGGTCTGCGCATGGATCCACAAGGCGAAGGTCGAAGCGTTCGATGATCGCACAGCCTGGGCCGCCATCAGTTCGCTGGCGCGTCGAATGCTGCGACCACCATCGGACCCAGCCTGCCCTCGGATGCCGAGTCATTCGAGCTTGATGTTGGCTGCTTTGATGATTTTTGTGTACCTCTCGACATCGCCTTGGATGATGGCGCCAAAGGCGCTCGGCGAGGCCGCCACGGGGGTGATGTTCAGGTCCTGCAAGCGCGCCTTGATTTCCGGCTCTTCAAGGATGGCGGTGATTTCGTGATGAAGACGCTCCACGATGACCTTCGGCGTCCTGGCCGGAGCAAGGATGCCGTACCAGATGCTGACGTCCATTCCCGCGAGGCCCACCTCGCTGGGGATTGGAACGTCAGGAAAGCTGGGCGAACGTTGGATGGACATGTTTGCAATGGCGCGGATCTTCCCTGCCTTGAGGTGGGATATCGCGTCTGGGCCTGCCAGCAACGCTGCTTGAATTTCGTTGCCGAGCAGTGCCACGGCCACGGGTGCCGAACCCCGATAGGGAACGAACACGAACTTGGTCCCGGCTTCCTGATTCAGTGTGGCGATCGCGAGGTGGCTGGGCGAACCATTGCCGGCAGAGCCGAAATTGATGGAGGGGTGTTCCGATTTCCCTGCGGTGATCAGCTCTTGCAGAGTCTTGATCGGTGAGGAGGCGTTGACGCAAAACAGCATGGGAACCGTGCCGAGAAGAGCAACGGGTTGGAAATCGGTGGCAGGGTTGTAGCCCGCGTTCGGCGCCAGAATCGGACCGATGGCGTTGGGTCCGGGATTTCCCATGAGCAGTGTGTAGCCTTCGGCGCTGCCTCTGGCCACATGTGCCGAGCCAATCATGCCGTTGGCTCCTGGCTTGTTGTCCACGATGACAGGTTGCCCAAGCCTTTCGCTAAGCCGTTTGCCGATCAATCGGGCTGTGATGTCCGTGCCGCCGCCTGGAGCGTAGGGCACCACGATGGTGATCGGTTTGGAGGGCCAGGATTGCGCCTTCACCGGGCTTGCAATCGTGAAAAGAGCCAGCAGGCACGCCAAGGCGCCAGCGATCTGTGGCATGAAGTTCAGCTTGATGTTTCGCATGAATGTCTCCTACATTTCTTTCTGTCCACGAACGCCCTCGGGAATCTGTGTGCACCAGAGGGCATGACTTCAGGCGGGTGTGAACATCGGGACTCGGTTCTCGCCGTCGGCGGCCTTGAAGCAGACCTTGACCCGGTCGCCGATGCGCAGGCTGTCGAGGTCGCAGTCCACGATGTTGGTGAGCATCGAGACGCCCTCATCGAGTTGCACGTAAGCCAGCGCGTATGGAATAGGCCCGGCCCGGCGCGTGACGGTGACGCTGTAGATGGTGCCAAGGCCGCTGGCGTCGATCCACTCGGTGTCCGACAGGCAGAACGGGCACAGTGCCCGCGGATAGAAGTGAACCTTGCCGCAGGCAGTGCAGCGCTTGATCTTGAGGACGCCTGTTTTTGCGGCGTCCCAGTAAGGGCCTGTGGCTGCGTCCATGATCAGGTTGCCGACCGGACGTTCCTGGTACATCGTGCTCATGTTGTTCACTCCCGTTCCATGATCAAAGTGGCACTGCCGTGCCGTGAACCCAGCAGGCCACCCGTGCCCTGGGCCAGCGCCAGGCGGCAATCCGGCACCTGCACTTTGGCGTGTGCTTCGCCGCGCAACTGCCGCACCGCCTCGATCACTTTCGTGATGCCACCCCGGTTGGCCGGGTGGTTGTTGCACAGGCCGCCGCCGTCGGTGTTGAACGGCAGCTTGCCCACGCCAGAGATCAGGTTGCCGTCCATCACGAAGCGGCCGCCTTCGCCCTTTTTGCAGAATCCCAGGTCTTCGAGCTGCATCAGCACCGTGATGGTGAAGCTGTCGTAGATCGACGCGTACTGGATGTCTGAGGGTTTGACGCCGGCCTCCGCAAACGCAATCGGCCCGGACACGGCAGCGCCGGAATAAGTGAGGTCGACCTGACCGGCAGACTGGCCCTTGATGGTTTCGCCTGCCCCCAGGATGTTGACCACCGGCCGCTTGAGCGAGCGCGCAATCTCCGGGCGCACCACCAGCAGTGCGCCGCCACCATCGCTGACCACGCAGCAGTCCAGCTTGTGCAGCGGGTCGGAAATCATGGGCGAGTTGACAACGTCCTCGACCGTTACCACGTCGCGCAGCATCGCGTGCGGGTTGTGCTGCGCGTGGGTGGAGGCGGCCACCTTGATCCAGGCGAGCTGCTCGCTGGTGGTGCCGTATTCGTGCATATGTCGGGCCGCCGCCAGCGCGTACATGTTCACCGTGATGGGGCCATAGGGCATTTCGAAAGCCACGTCAGGCGTGGCGGCCGTGACGTTTCTGGGCTGCACGCCCACGCCGCTGATCTCGCTGCGAGGCCGTCCCGCCAGGGTGATCAGGGCCACGTTGCATTTGCCCGCGGCAATCGCCTGGGCCGCGTGGGCCACGTGGATGAGGGGCGCGGAGCCACCGGTGTCCGTGGTGTCGGTGTGCCGGATCTTCAGGCCCAGGTAGTCGGCCATGCTGAGTGCGCCCAGACCAGGTGCATCACCCGCACAGAAGTAGCCATCCACGTCGGACAGCGAGAGCCCGGCGTCTGCCAGGGCGCCGCGCGCGCATTCCGCGTGCAGTTGCGGCGTGGTCATGTCGGGCGCCTTGCGGGTGGGATGCTCCCAGGCGCCCGCGATGCACGCCTTTTTCTTGATCGTCATAGCTGGTGCGTTGCCTTTCCTTGCTGGTGAAAGAGATCGAAATCGCCCGCTGAGTTAAGGGATTTCCCGCGTTCAGTGTTCGAGCAAAGTGATGCTACCATTGGTCTGACCTTAAAACTAATCAAATTTTTCAACCGTCCTTCCATCTCACATCTCTCAACAGGAAAAAATCGACATGACGCAGATCGTTTCGCTGCAGGGCCGCACCGTGGTGGTGACTGGCGCTGCCCAGGGCATTGGCAAGGCCATCGTGGAATGGGTGATCGAGCTCGGTGGCAATGCCGTCGCGGTGGACCTCAACGCCGAGGGGCTCAAAGCCACCACCGATGCGCTGCCCTCGGACCGTGTGCTCGCCGTGGTGGGCAGCGTTGCCGATCCGGAACTTGCCACCCGTGCGGTGGCCGATGCCGTGGCCCGCTTCGGTGCCGTGCATGGCCTGGTGAACAACGCCGGCATCATCCGGCCGGCCATGATCGAGAAGATGACGCTCAAGGAATGGCAGGACGTGATCGACGTGCATTTGAGTGGCACGTTCTACTGGCTGCAAGCGGTGGGCCGCCACATGATCGCGCGCGCCAAGGACGGTGACACCACGGGTGGCTCCATCGTCAACATCTCCTCGGATGCCGGGCGCAAGGGCTCCATTGGGCAGGTCAACTACGCGGCGGCCAAGTCCGGCATGTTCGGCGTGACCATGACCGCCGCCAAGGAATGGGGCCGCTACAACATCCGCACGAACTCGATCTGCTTCGGCGTTGTGGAAACGCCCATGACCGAGGTGGTGCGCGGCGAGAAATTCCGGGACAAGATGCTGGCGCAGATTCCGCTGGGCCGCTGGTCCACGCCCGACGAGGTGGTGAAGTCGGTGTGTTTCCTGCTGTCCGATGGGTCTTCCTACATCACGGGACAGCACCTCGGGGTCAATGGTGGCTTTCACATCAGTGTCTGAGGACCGATGCGCATGACCAGGCCACAACATCACCTCCTGGCCCGCCGCCGCATGCTGTCTGCGGTGGCTGTCACATGGGCCCTGTGCGGAACCGGCACGGCATTCGCTCAGGAAACGGCATTTCCGAACGAGCCGGTGCGGCTGATGCCGATGGTGCAGAACATGCTGCTCCGGCCCAACCCGGGCTACAAGATGGAGGCGGTGACGCCCGTCCCACTGGTGGCCACCATCTCGATCGCTTTTGGCGTGAATTCGTCACTGGGCAACCAGACGGTGGCCGATCTGGTGAAGTACGCCAAGGGCCAGCCCGAAGTCATCACCTACGGCACTTCTGGCGCCGGCTCGGGCTCGCACCTGGTGGGCGCTGCGCTGGCCAGCTCGGCCGGTTTCAAAGCCACGCACATTCCCTATGTCGAGGAGGTCGGTTTCGTGCCGGTTGGCAATTCGAGCGAAGAGTTCGCCCGCTACATCACCACCGAAATGGACACCTGGTCCAAGGTGATCAAACAAAACGACATCAAGGTGGACTGATCACATGGATTTCCGACTGACACCCGAACAAGAGGCCTTCCGGGATGAAGTGCGATCCTTCATTCGCGATCGACTGCCCCAGGACATCCGCGAGCGCCTGGCCATGGGTCACCCTGCGCGCAAGGAGGATGTGGTGCGCTTCCAGCGCATCCTCCACGAACGCGGCTGGGCCGCGCCGCACTGGCCCAAGGCTTTTGGCGGTGCTGACCTGGGACAGGCCGAACGCCTGATCCTGCAAGACGAAATCCAGCGAGCGCCGGCGCCCATGCCGTCGATCTTCAACGTGGTGATGCTGGGGCCGCTGCTGCTGAAATTCGGTACCACCCGGCAGCAGGACCACTTCCTGCCCAAGCTCGCCAGCGGTGAGATCTGGTTCTGCCAGGGGTTTTCCGAACCCGGCTCGGGTTCGGATCTGGCGTCGCTGCGCACGTCGGCGCGCCGCGAAGGCAATGAGTACGTGGTCAACGGACAGAAAATCTGGACCAGCTCGGCGCACCAGGCGGACTGGGTGTTTGCGCTGGTGCGCACCGAGCAGGCGCCGCGCAAGCAGGACGGCATCAGC
Organism: Hydrogenophaga sp.; assembly: GCF_050250835.1. Classification (GTDB taxonomy): domain Bacteria; phylum Pseudomonadota; class Gammaproteobacteria; order Burkholderiales; family Burkholderiaceae_C; genus Hydrogenophaga. Next base: position 141,049 of record NZ_JBFWNX010000012.1, read on the forward strand.
TTTCTGCTGATCGACATGCGCACGCCTGGCATCACTGTGCGGCCCATCGTTTCCATCGACCACGCCCATCACCTCAACGAGGTGTTTTTCGACAACGTGCGTGTGCCGGTGGAGAACCTGGTGGGCGAGGAAGGCCGTGGCTGGGATTGCGCCAAGTTCCTGCTGGGCAACGAGCGCACCGGCATCGCCAACGTGGCCTATTGCCGTGAGCGGCTGGACTTCGCGCGTGCGCTGGCCGGCAAGCTCACCCAGGCGGGCCGCCCGCTGGCCGAAGACGCGGTGTTGCAGGCCGAGCTGGCTGCGCTCGATGCCGAAGTGCGCGCTCTGGAAGTGACCAACTGGCGCATGCTGCTCGCGCCCAAGACTGCGCTGGCCGGTCCATCGTTCGCCTCGGTGCTCAAGCTCAAGGGAACGGAACTTCAGCAGGCCCTGGTGGCGCTGATCGCCCGTCTGGGCGGACCGACAGCGCTGGAATGGCGTCCTGGCGAAGGCGAGGGCAGCGAACACTGGGCCGCGCCCGGCAATCTGCGCTATCTGCAATCCCGAGCAGCCAGCATCTATGGCGGCTCGAGCGAGATTCAAAAAGACATTCTGGCCAAGGCAGCCCTGGGATAAATATGAACTTTGAACTCCATGAAGACCAGGTGCAATTGCGCGACAGCCTCTCGCGTCTGCTGGCCGACCAATACGCCTTCGAGCAGCGGCGAGCCATTGCCGCCTCCGCCGAAGGCACCAGTCCGGCGGTGTGGCGCCAGATCTGCGGCCTGGGATTGAGCGGCTTGCGCATTGCCGAAGAACATGGCGGCTTCGGCGGTTCCGCCGCCGATCTTTCGGTGGTGATGCAGGCCTTTGGCAAGGCGCTGCTGACCGAGCCGTTCCTGGCCTCCGCGGTGCTGGGGGCCACGGCCCTGTCGCTGTCGGGTGATGCCACCAGCCACGCGCTACTGCCCCAGGTCGCCAGCGGCGAACGAATCGTGGCCTGGGCGTGCGACGAAGCGGCCGGACGCCATGCGCCATGCTGGGTGGAAACGCGGGCGATCCGCGAGGGCAGTTCGTGGCGGCTGACGGGCGCCAAGGCCTGCGTGCTCAACGCACCGCAGGCCGACGTCTTTCTCGTGAGCGCGCGGGTGTCGGGCTCGAGCAGCGATGGGCAGGGCGTCGCACTTTTCCTGGTGCAGGCGGGAAGCGAAGGACTGAACCGCCGCGCCTACCGGCTGATCGACGACACACCCGCCGGCGACCTGCGCCTCGATGGCGTGCTGGCCGTGCCGCTGGGCGATCCCGCAGACCCTTTGCGCGGCGCTCAGGTGATTGAAGCCACGCGTTCGGCCGGGGTGGCTGCGGTGTGCGCCGACGCGGTGGGCGCCATGGAAGGCGCCTATCAACTGACGGTGGAGTACCTCAACACCCGCAAGCAGTTCGGGCGCTTTATCGGCGAGAACCAGTCTTTGCGCCACCGCGTGGCGGAGATGATGGTGGAGCTGGAAGTTGCCCGCAGCATGGCCTTCCTTGCGGCGTGCGCCATCGACGACCCTGGCTCCGTGCAGGCCGAAGACCTCGCGCGCGCCAAGTACATCATCGGCCTTCATGGCCGATCCCTGTGTCAGAGCGCCATTCAGTTGCATGGCGGCATTGGCATGACCGAGGAATACGCGGTGGGCCATTACCTGCGGCGCATCGCGGTGATCGACCAGCTTTTCGGCGACAGCGCGGCCCAGCTTTCGCGCCTGACCGAGATGCTGGATACAACAACCTGACCCCTGGAGACATCATGAAAACCTCTGCCTTGCGTTCCCTCTCTCTCGTGACGTCACTGGCCGTTGCCGCCGGTGTGATGCTCGCCCTGCCGCAGACCGTGGCGGCGCAGTCGGGTGACTTCCCGAACCGTCCGATCAAGCTCATGGTGGCCACGGCGCCCGGCGGCAGTGCCGATGCCACGGCGCGCATGATCGCGGACAACCTGTCGGCCGCCTGGGGACAGCCCGTGGTGGTGGAAAACAAGGTGGGCGCCAACGGCATGATCGCCACGCAGACGCTCGCCAAGTCGCCGCCAGATGGCTACACCATCTACATGTCACTCAGCAGCATCGTGCAGAACCTGCTGCTGCAACCCAACCCAGGCTATCGCATGGAAGAGCTGGCGCCGGTGTCGATGGTGGCGATTCTGCCCATTGCACTGGCAGCCGGCACCCAGGTGCCCGCCAACAACCTGGGCGAGCTGATCGCCATGGCCAGGCAAAAGCCCGGAGCGGTGAGCTACGGTTCCTACGGAGTGGGTTCCGGCGCGCACATCATCGGCTCGGTGCTCAACAAAAAGGCGGGTGTGGACATGACGCACATTGCCTACAAGGGTGAGGCCAATTCCTTCGCGGACCTGGTCAGTGGTCAGGTGACCACTGCCTGGGGCTCCGTGGGCTTCTACGCCAACCAGCTCTCGGGCGGCAAGGTCAAGCTGCTGGCGGTGGCCAGCCCGCACCGCCTCAAGGCATTCCCGAACGTGCCCACGCTGGGTGAGGCCGGCTACCCAGACGCCAACCTGCCGGGCTTCACAGGACTGTTTCTGCCCGCAGGCACACCGGCCGCGATCGTCAACAAGTATTCGGAAGCGGTCAAGAAGGCCATCGCCACGCCCGACATCCAGAACAAGATGGTGAGCTTCGGCTACGAACCCATGACCAACGCACCCGAGGAGTTCAAGAAGCAACTGGCCGACGAAGTCCTGAAATGGTCGACCGCCATCCGCGAGAACAACATCAAGCTCCAGTGACATGACCGCATTGGAAACCCTGACCTACGAAGTAACCGATGGCGTGGCCACGCTCACGCTGAACCGCCCGGAGTCGAAGAACGCGATCAACCCTGCGATGGCCGATGAGCTTGGCGATCTGCTGGCCACGGTCAAGCGCGATGCATCGGTGCGCGCGCTGGTGATCACCGGCGCGGGGGGCGCGTTCAGTGCGGGTGGCGACGTGCGCGGCATGAACGGGGCGGGGCCACGTTCACCAGGACAGATCCGTGCCGGCATGGAACGCTACCGCCGAGCCACGGTGGAGCTGATGGGGCTGGATCGTCCGGTGATCGCGGCGGTGGACGGTGTGGCTTACGGGGCGGGCTTCAGCCTGGCCCTGCTGGCCGACATTGTGCTGCTGAGCGAGCGTGCCCGGTTGTGCATGGTGTTCCAGCGCATCGGGCTGGTGCCCGACTTTGGCGCGCTCTACACACTGCCGCGCATCGTCGGTCTTCAGCGCGCCAAGGAGCTGATGTTTTCCGCGCGCGAACTGGGTCCGCAGGAGGCGGTGAGCCTGGGCATCGCGCTGGAGGTGCTGCCCGTCTCCGATCTGATGGCGCGCGCTCAGGCCATGGCGCGCGGCCTGTGTGGCGCCTCGGACGCCGCCATGAGCCTGACCAAGCAGGCGCTCAACGCCTCGCTGGGCAGCGACTTATCCACCATGCTGGAGATGGAAGCCAGCGGGCAGGCCATCGCCGCCAGCAGCGACTACCTCAAAGAATCCGCCCGGCGTTTTGTGGCCAAAGAGCCACCGCAGTTCCGCTGGCCAGAACGCCAGGTTCCCCATCTCGACCCCAAGAAAAATGCTTGACTATCAAAAAACCCGCCACCTGCAATTCGACGATGTGCGTCACAGCTACACCACCCGCGACACCATCCTGTATGCGCTGGGCATCGGCATGGGCCATGACCCGCTGGACCGCAGTGAGCTGCGCTTCGTCTACGAGAAAGACTTGCAGGTGGTGCCCGTCATGGCCAGCGTGCTGGCTTCGCCGGGTTTCTGGATGCGCGAGCGAAAGGAGCTCGGCATTGACGCGGTGAAACTCGTGCACGGCGAACAATCCGTCACCCTGCACGCGGCACTTCCGGCCGAAGGCACCGTGATCGGTCGCACCCGAGTCACACGCATCGTGGACAAGGGCGAAGGCAAGGGCGCCATCATCCAGACCGAAAAGAAGCTCTTCGATGCGGCGACGGACCGCTTGCTCGCCACGGTCGAACAGGCCGTGTTCTGCCGGGGCGATGGTGGGTTCTCCAAGGCAGGTGGCGGCGATGAGGCCGGCCCGGCGCTGGCCGCCACGCCCGAGACCGAGCCGGATCACGTGGTGGACATGCCCACCCGCGCCGACGCTGCCTTGCTCTACCGCCTTTCAGGCGACCTGAACCCCTTGCATGCGGACCCGGACGTGGCCGCCAGAGCGGGCTTTCCCAGGCCCATCCTGCATGGACTGGCGACCTACGGCGTCACCTGTCGGGCGTTGCTTGCCGCCTTCTGCGGCAACGACGCTGCACGGCTGAAGTCGATGCGGGCACGCATGTCCTCACCGGTGTTTCCCGGCGAAACCATCCGCGTCGAATGCTGGCGCCGGCCTGAGGGCGTGGCGTTTCGCGCGCGCATTCCTGCGCGCGACGTGACCGTGCTGTCCCATGGGCACGCTGACCTGTCTTTCTCCTGAGCCACGTTCCATGTCACTCGTATCCAGTCGCGCCGTCTACCGACACCAACAGACCCGCCGCCTCCTCGCCCCGACCAGCATCGCCATCGTTGGCGCGTCGGCCAACCCGGCTTCCTTTGGCGCCCGCACCGTGGGCAATCTGCACAGTTACGCTGGCCCGATCCACCTCGTCAACGCCCGGTACCAGGAGATCGACGGCCGCCCGTGCTTTGCCTCGCTCTCTGCGCTGCCCGAGGTGCCAGACTGCGTGTTCGTCGCTGTGCCGCGCGATGCCGTCAAGCCGGTGATTGAAGAGTGCGTGCGGCTGGGCGTGGGCGGGGTTGTCATTTTTGCCTCGGGCCTGGGCGAGAGCAGCAATCCCGAGCACCAGGCCATCCAGCGCGACATAGTGGCCATGACGCGGGACACCGGCACGCGCCTGCTCGGTCCAAACTGCCTGGGCATGATGAACGCCGTCAACGGCGCCCTGGGCACTTTCACCCACATTCCCGTTCGCCTGCGGCTGGAGGGGTGCCGCTCCATTGGACTCATCAGCCAGTCGGGTGCGCTGGGCGTGGGCATGGCTCAGGCGGTGGAACGCGGCGTGTCGTTCAGCCATGTGCTCACTTCAGGCAACGGTTGCGACGTGGACGCTGCCGACCAGATTGCCTACCTCGCCAACGACCCCGATTGCGATGCCATCGCCTGCGTGTTCGAAGGCGTGACCGATCCCGGTCGCCTGATCGAGGCGGGCGAGATCGCGCGCCAGGCGGGCAAGGCGGTGGTGGTCTACAAGATTGGCACCAGTGAAAGCGGCGCCGAGGCGGCGCTCTCGCACACCGGTGCTCTCGCGGGTTCGGCGGCTGGCTACAACGCCTTGTTCGAGCGCGCCGGCTTCGTGGTGGTGGACCAGTACGAGCACCTGCTGGAAACCGCAGCCTTCTTCGCCAAGGCGCCGCCTGCCAGGGCAGAGGGCGTGGCCGTGCTCACGCCCTCGGGCGGCGCCGGCATCATGGCCGCCGACCAGGCGGAGGTGTTCAACGTGTCGCTGCCCCAGCCGGGCCCCGAGCTGCGGGCCGTGCTGGAGTCGCACATCCCCGAATTCGGCTCCTCGCGCAATCCTTGCGACGTGACTGCGCAGATCCTCAACAACCCGGCCTCGTTTCCCGCATGCGCCGAAGCTTTCCTGCGCGAAGAGAACATTGGCGCCATCGTCACCCCTTTTCCCACGGCCATCCAGGCCAGCGCCCAGCGCAACATCGACCTGGGCAACCAGGTGCGCGCTCACGGCAAGATGGCCTGCGTGTTCGAGCTCACGGGCTGGCAGGAGGGCCCGGGCGTGAGGGACATGGAGATGAGCCCGCACCTGGCGGTGTTTCGTTCCACCGCCAGTTGCTTCCGCACGCTTGCGGCCTGGCACCGCTGGTCCCGCGAGTTGGCACGGACCGAAGCCAGCACCCCGCCCGCGCTCGCCCCGGCACAAGTCGAGGTGGTGCGCGCCGCGCTGGCTGCCGCTGGCACCGAGCGCACTCTGCCCGAAGGCCCCTCGCGCGGCGTGCTCGAAGCCTGTGGCGTTCCGGTGGTGAACAACCGCCTCGTGAACAGCGCAGACGCCGCCGCCGAGGCCGCGAGCGCGCTTGGCTATCCGGTGGCGCTCAAGGTCGAGACACCGGATCTGCCGCACAAAACCGATGCCGGCGTGTTGCGCCTGAACCTGAAAGACGCCACCGCCGTGCGCGAGGCCTACGCGGCCATCATGGCCAATGCGCTCAAGGCCACCACGGCCGATCGCATCAACGGCGTGCTGGTGCAACCCATGATTCCGCCAGGCGTCGAGATCATGGTGGGCGCGCGCGTGGACCCGCTCTTCGGTCCCATGGTGGTGGTGGGCATGGGTGGCATCCTGGTGGAGCTGCTCAAAGACACCGTGGCATCGCTGGCGCCAGTGGACACGCAAGCTGCGCACGCCCTTCTGCGCCGCCTGCGTGGCTACCGGCTGTTGCAGGGCTTTCGTGGCAGCGAGCCGGCCGACGTGAACGCACTGGCCGAGGCCATTTCGCGCATTTCGCTGCTCATCCATAGCGAACGCGAGCGGATTGCTGAAATCGACGTCAATCCCATCATCTGCAGCGCCACGCGCGTGGTGGCGGTGGACGGCCTGGTCGTGAAGGCTTGACCAACGACCATGGCCCTCCATCCCACCCTGCGCGCCTCGCTCACGCTGCCCGCCGTCTGCGCGCCCATGTTTCTGGTGAGCGGCCCCGAACTCGTTGCCGAGGCGTGCAAGGCTGGCCTCATGGGCGGCCTGCCGCGTCAGAACGCGCGCACCTTTGAAGAATTTGAAGAATGGCTGGGCGCCATTCGGCGAACGCTTGACGATCACGAGCAAGGCACTGGCCGACCCGCCGGGCCGCTGGCCGTCAACCTCGCCACGCGTGTGGCCGAAGACGAACTGGGCCGGCACTTCGACGCGTGTGAACGCCATGGCGTGAAAGTGCTCATCACGGTCGGTGGCGATCCCACATCTCTCATCCGTCATGCGCATGACGCAGGTCTGCTCGTGTTCCACGACATCACCTCCATCCGGTTTGCCGAGAAAGCCATCGCCGCCGGTGCCGACGGGCTCAACTGCATCGGCGCCGGCGGCGGCGGGCATTCCGGCACCATCAGCCACCTTGCGCTGATCCGCACCGTGCGCGCGATCTACCAGGGCACCATCGTCATGGGCGGAGCGGTGTCCGACGGCGCCACGATACGCGCCGCCGAAATCCTGGGCGCGGACCTGGCGTATCTCGGCACGCGGTTCATCGCCACGCGCGAATCCCGCGCGCCGCAGGCCTACAAGGAGCTGCTGGTCTCCCAGTCCTCTGCCGACCTGCGCTACACCGACGGTATCGCTGGCGTGCACGCCAACTGGCTGGTCGAGTCCATCCGCTCGGTCGGGCTCGACCCCGACAACCTGCCCAGGCCGCTGGGCCGCGGCATGCGCCACGACCACCTGCCCGAGGGAGCCGCGCCCTGGAAGAACATCTGGAGCGCAGGGCAGGGCATCGACCTCATTCACGACATCCCTTCGGTGGCCGAACTGGTGCAGCGGCTGCGGCACGAGTACCAGGAGGCATGCCACCTGCCGGCTTTCGAGATACGATGACGGGCACCTCGGGTGAGCGATCCAGCCGCCCGCATGTGCCAGCCGAATCGACTCCCGGGAGGTAGGCATGGGGCTGACTTCAACCTGCATGCGGATCGCACCAGTGGTCCTGTGGCTCGCAACTTCGCTCGTTCAGGCGGCTCCCGACGAAGCCGCCCTGGGCCGCGACGCGGGATACCCGCGCGGCACGCCTCAGACGATGTTCGATGAGCGGCACAAGGTCGACAGTTTCAGCTCGCGGTCGGAGATCCTTCCCAGTCGGCCCAGCGTCCGGGGCGGTCCCGTCTGGGAGCTGACGACGGGCAAGCCCTTGCCCGTGCTGCAATACACCTATCGCGGTGACACTTATGCGCTGAACGACTACTTCGAGCGCCGCCGCGTCACCAGTTTTGTCGTGCTCCATCGGGGCCAGATACGGCTGGAGCGCTACCAGTACGGCAGGACTGCCGAGCACCGCTTTGCTTCCTTCTCCATGGCCAAGAGCGTCACTGCCTTGCTGGTGGGCATCGCCCATCATCAAGGCCTCATTCGCTCACTCGACGAGAAGGCCGAGGTCTACGCGCCCGAACTCGCCGGCAGCGCATATGGCGGCACCACCATTTCACACTTGCTGCAAATGGCCTCGGGAGTTCGGTGGACAGAAGACTACGGGGGCCGCGACGACGTGGCCGACCTCTGGGCCGCCCTGTTTCGCGTGCACGGCGGAGGAAACCCCACGCAGGTCCTGACGCGGCGTCGCCCCATGGACGCGGAACCTGGCACCCGCTTCAAGTACGCCACGGGCGAAACCCAGGTGCTCTGCCACGTACTCAAGGGCGCGACCCGGCGCACCGCTGCGGACCTCACCTCTGAATGGCTGTGGCGCCCGCTGGGCGCGGAATCCGATGCCGCCTGGCTGGTTGGATGGCAGGACATCGAGTACTGTGGCGGCGGCTTCAGCGCCACCGCGCGAGACTACGCCAGGCTGGGTCGCATGCTGGCGCTCGGCGGTCGGCGAGACGATGCGCAGATCGTGCCCGCCGCATTCTTGAAGCGAGCCACGGAATCCTCAGAACAACCCCCCGGCTTCCGCGTGAACGAGGCCGGCCCCCGTTTTGGCTACGGTTACCAGTTCTGGCTTTTCGAGGGCGGCTACATGATGCTGGGCGTCTACGGCCAGGCCGTCGCGGTGTTTCCTGCCCTCGATCTGGTGCTGGTTCAGACGGGTGTGTGGTCCCGATCTTCGGACCCGGACTCGCGGGCGGAGCGCGATGCCCTGCTGCGCGCCATCGCGACAGCAGTGGCGAAAGAATGAGCTGCCGGCGGCCAACAAAAAAGCCCGAGGATTTCTCCAGGGGCTTTGTGCATGGGTATTGGGTGGCTCCCCGACCTGGACTCGAACCAGGGACCTGCGGATTAACAGTC
>NZ_JBFWNX010000013.1:0-5859 GCF_050250835.1 Hydrogenophaga sp.
TCCTTCTTCACCCGGTTGCCCAGCACCAGCGCGCGCCCGGCAAACATGCCACCCGCGGCTTCGAGGTCCATGCGTTCGGCATCGCGCCGGCGCAGGTGTTCCATCACCTCATCGGCTTCGGTCTCGGCGGCACCCAGGGTGAGCACCGCCTGGCGGCCCATGGCCATGGCCGATTCAAAGGTCTCGCGCACCAGGAAGCCCGCATCGGCCTTGCGAAGCTCCAGCACGTGTTCGCGATCGAAGGCGCGGATGAGCAACTCGGCATGCGGGAAATCGGTCTTGGCCAGATGCGCGATGCGGGTGGCGGCCTCCTTGTTGTCCAGGCACACCAGAATGGCCTGGGCCGCATGGGCGCCCGCGGCGTGCAGCACGTCGGCGCGGCAGCCGTCGCCGTAGTAGACCTTGAAGCCGTAGGCCTCGGCATCTCGGATCATCTGCACGTTGTTGTCGATGATGGTGATGCTCGCGCCGCGCGCGATCACGCCCTGGCTGGCGATCTGCCCGAACCGCCCGAAGCCGATCACCAGCACGCTGGCCACCTGGCCATCGACCTTCTCCACGCCATCCAGCGAAACGCTGCTGTCCCTTGAGGTGAGGCGGCGATGCACCACCACCACCAGCGGTGTGAGCGCCATGGACAGCACCACGATGGCCGTCATGTTGGCGTTGACCACGGGGTCGATCACGCGCGCGCCCAGCGCGGCGGCAAACAGCACGAAGGCGAATTCACCGCCCTGCGCCATGAGCACCGCACGGTCCAGCGCATCGGCGTGCGAGCTTTTTGCGAAGCGCGCCACGCCGTAGATGCACAGGCCCTTGACGATCATCATCGAGATCACGCCGGCCACGATGATCGGCCAGTTGCTGGCCACGGCGGCCAGGTCCAGCGACATGCCCACGCTGAGGAAGAACAGGCCGAGCAACAGGCCCCGGAACGGTTCGATGTCGGCTTCGAGCTGGTGGCGGAAGGTGGATTCGGAGAGCAGCACACCGGCCAGGAAGGCGCCCATGGCCATGGACAATCCCCCCACCTGCATGAGCAGCGCCGCACCCAGCACCACCAGCAGGGCCGCGGCGGTCATGACCTCGCGCGCCTTGGCGTTGGCCAGGATGCGGAACAGCGGGTTGAGCAACCACACGCCCGCCGCCACCAGGGCCACCAGCGAACCCAGCGCCATGCCGATGGTGGCCAGGCGCGAAGCATCCGCCGCCGCCTGCTGGCCCAGGTCGGGGGCCATGAAGGTCACCACCGCCAGCAGGGGCACGATCAGCAGGTCCTCGAACAGCAGAATGGCCACGATCTTCTGGCCACGCGGCTGGGCAACATCGCCGCGTTCGCCGAGCAACTGCATCACCACCGCGGTGGAGGTGAGCACGAAGCCCATGGCGCTCACGAACGACACCGGCAGCGAAAAACCAAAGGCCAGGCCCACACCCGTGAGCAGCAGGCCGCACACCACCACCTGCAGGCTGCCCAGGCCAAAGATGGCGCGGCGCAGGCTCCACAGGTGAGAGGGCTGCATTTCCAGCCCGATCACAAACAGGTACATCACCACGCCCAGCTCGGCCGTGTGCAAGATGGTCGCGGGGTCGCTGATGAGGCCCATGCCGAACGGCCCGATGGCCAGGCCCGCGGCCAGGTAGCCCAGCACGGAGCCCAGGCCGAGGCGTTTGAACAGCGGCACCGCCACCACGGCAGCACCCAGCAATGTCACGACCTTGAGCAAGTCGCCCGCGCTGCCTTCCACGGCCATGGTGCTGTCCCTCTGTTGATGTTGTGGATCGGGAAATTGTGACGCAAGCGGCGCGCCAACCCCACGCCAGCGCGAAAAGCACGCCACGGCGACAATCGCCGCCATGCGTCCTCACGGTTTCTTTCGGATCGCCCTGATCCTGGGCCTGCTTTCGGCCATCGGTCCCTTCGCCATCGACATGTACCTGCCCGCGCTGCCGGCCATCGGCAGCAGCCTGGGGGCGCCTGTGGGCCAGGTGCAGTTGACCCTGACCGCGTTTTTCATTTCGCTCGGTGTGGGCCAGTTGTTCTACGGGCCGGTTTCGGACATGGTCGGACGCAAGCCGCCCCTGTATTTCGGCCTGGGCCTGTTCACCCTGGCCAGCGTGGGCTGCGCGCTGACCAGCGACGTGCAAACGCTGGTGGCGCTGCGATTCCTGCAGGGTCTGGGTGCGGCCGCGGGCATGGCCATCCCGCGCGCGGTGGTGCGCGACCTGCACACCGGCACCGAGGCGGCACGCATCATGTCGCTGCTGATGCTGGTCTTCAGCGTCTCCCCCATCCTCGCGCCTCTGGTGGGCAGCGGCGTGATCGCGCTGGCAGGATGGCGCGGCGTGTTCTGGGCTGTGGCGCTCGCTTCGCTGGCCGGGCTGACCCTGGTGTACGGCGCGCTCACCGAAACGCGTACCCCGGCCGACCGGCTCGAGAGCAGCCTGGGCAGTGCCTTGCGCTCGTATGGCGTGCTGCTGCGCGACCGGCACTACCTCGGTCTGGTGGGCATCGCCAGCACGGCGCTGGCCGGATTCTTTGTCTACCTGGCCGGTTCACCGTTCGTGATGATCGACCACTACGGCCTCACGCCCACGCAGTACAGCCTGGCTTTCGGGGTCAATGCGGCGGCGTTTTTTGGCGCCGCACAATGCACCGCGCTGCTGGGCCGGCGCTTTGGCCTGGTCAACGTGGTCAAGGGAGCGGCCACGGCATCGGGTGTCGCGATGACGTCGCTGCTGGCCTACTACCTGGTGGGCGGTGACAGCCTGTGGGTGCTGATCGCGCTGTATTTCGTGGCCAGCGGATTCATGGGCCTGGTGATTCCCACCACCTCGGTGCTGGCGCTGGAACAGCACGGCGCCATCGCGGGCACCGCGTCGGCCCTCATGGGCACATTGCAGATGCTCGGGGGGGCACTCGCCATGGCCATCGTCAGCCTGTTTGCCAACGGCGAGCCATTGCCCATGGTGGTGGGCATGGCCAGCGGCGCGTTGATCGGTGTGGCCCTGACCTGGCTCACGCTGGGCGACAAACCGGCCATTGGACGGTTGAACGGGGCGCAGGGTTGACGCCATCCACGCCCGACGGCCTGCCGCCCGCGCAGCGCTGGCGCGCAGTGGTGGTGATCATGCTGGGCATCTCCATGTCGGTGCTCGACGGCAGCATCGTCAACCTGGCGTTGCCGGGCATCGCTCGCGAGATGAACGCCCCGGCCTCGCAGGCGATCTGGATGGTCAACGCCTACCAGATCGCCATGCTGGTCATGCTGCTGCCGCTGGCCTCCCTGGGCGACCGCCTGGGTTACCGGCGCGTCTACCTGGTGGGCATGGCGCTCTTCATGCTGGCGTCGCTGGCGGCGGCGACGGCCACTTCGCTGCCCATGCTGGCGGTGGCGCGCGGCCTGCAGGGCCTGGGTGCAGCCGGGGTGCTGAGCGTGAACACCGCCCTGGTGCGGCTGTCCTACCCAAGCGCCCGTCTGGGGCGGGGCATGGCCCTGAACTCCATGGTGGTGGCCACCGCTGCCACGGCGGGACCCTCCATCGCGGCGGCCATTCTGTCGGTGGCGTCCTGGCCCTGGCTGTTCGCGCTGAACCTGCCGCTGGGCGCGCTCACGATCTGGCTGGGCCGCCGGGCGCTGCCGGCCAATCCACCGCAGACGCAGGTGCCGCCTCCCATCCCCCCGCTGGATGTGCTGCTCAACATCCTGATGTTCACGCTGGTGTTCCTGGCGGTGGAGCAGCTTGGCGTGCGCGGCGCCGCCGCCCACGCGGCATCGCCAATGGGCTGGGGCCTGCTGCTCGCTGGTGTGGCTGTGGGCGTGTTCTACCTGCGCCGCCAGTGGCACCAGCGGGCGCCGCTGTTTCCGGTGGATCTGTTCCGTCTTCCAGTGTTTGCGCTGTCGATGGGGGCGTCCCTGGGGGCCTTCTGTGCGCAGATGCTGGCTTTCCTCTCCCTGCCGTTTCTGCTGCTGGAAGTGCATGGGCGCAGCCACGTCGAAGCCGGTCTGCTGCTCACCGCCTGGCCGCTGGCCACGGCCATCGTGGCACCGATCGCGGGGCGCCTCATTGGCCGCTACCCCGCGGGCTGGCTTGGTGGCATCGGCATGGGCGTGTTCGCCACCGGGTTGGCGTTGCTGGCGCTGCTGCCAGCGCAACCTGGCACGGCCGATCTGGTCTGGCGCATGGCGCTGTGCGGTGTGGGCTTTGCGCTGTTCCAGTCGCCCAACAACCACACCATCGTGACCACGGCGCCGCTGCACCGCAGCGGCGCGGCCAGTGGCATGCTGGGCACCGCGCGCCTGACCGGCCAGACCCTGGGCGCAGTGCTGCTGGCGGTCATCTATGCGGTATGGGACCAGCACGACGGCCGGGGAGAGATGGTGGCGATGTGGGTGGCTGCGGGCTTTGCCTTGCTCGCGGGCGTGAGCAGCTCGATGCGCGTGCGGGCTGCGCGAAGTTAAGGGAACGGGGCTGCCAAGCGCCTGTGGCAAACTTCCGCGCTTCGCGTCATCACATCGGTTCGAATGCAGCAGATCATCCGGCAGATCGCCACGGAAATCAGGGTAGGGGAGCACCAGGTCCGCGCGGCGGTGGAATTGCTCGACAGCGGGGCCACAGTGCCTTTCATCGCCCGCTACCGCAAGGAGGCCACGGGCGGCCTGGACGACATCCAGCTGCGCGAACTCTCCTATCGCCTGGATTACCTGCGCGAGCTGGAAGATCGACGAATCGCCGTGCTCAAGAGCATCGACGAGCAAGGCAAGCTCACCGATGCCTTGCGCGCCGCCATCGCCGCGGCGCCCACCAAACAGGAGCTGGAAGACCTGTACCTGCCATTCAAGCAGAAGCGCCGAACCAAGGGGCAGATTGCGAGGGAGTTCGGCATTGAACCGCTGGCCGACAAGCTGTTCGCCGACCCCACACTGGACCCCGCCACCGAGGCAGCCGCGTTCACGAGGCCGCCCGAGGTGCTGGACGATGGCAAACCAGGCGCCGACTTCTCCACGGTGCCTGCGGTGCTTGACGGTGTGCGCGACATTCTCAGCGAACGCTGGGCAGAAGACGCCGCGCTGTTGCAAGGCCTGCGCGAATGGCTGTGGACCGATGGTCTGCTGAAAAGCACGCTGGTGGCCGGCAAGGATGAAAACGCGCCCGACATTGCCAAATTCCGCGATTACTTCGACTACGACGAGCCGATTTCGCGCGTGCCTTCGCACCGCGCGCTGGCGGTGTTTCGTGGCCGTGCATTGGAGATTCTGGATGCGAAACTGGTGCTGCCCGAGCCTTCTTCGCCCCCTCTCCCGCTGGGAGAGGGCAGGGGTGAGGGCTCCCCAGCGCGCAGCGCCGCTGTGCCCTCGCTCGCCGAAGGCCGCATCGCCCTTCACCTGGGCTGGAGCCACCAGGGCCGCAAGGCCGACGACCTGCTGCGCAAGTGCGTGGCCTGGACCTGGCGCGTGAAGCTTTCGCTTTCCAGCGAACGCGACCTGTTTGCCCGTCTGCGTGAGAGCGCCGAAGCGGTGGCCATCAAGGTCTTTGCCGACAACCTGCGCGACCTGCTGCTGGCCGCTCCCGCCGGCCCGAAGGTGGTGATGGGCCTGGACCCGGGCATCCGCACCGGCGTGAAGGTAGCGGTGGTGGACGCCACCGGCAAGCTGGTCGACACCGCAACGGTGTACCCGCATGAGCCTCGGCGCGACTGGGACGGCGCCTTGCACACCCTGAGCCAACTGGCACAAAAGCACGGCGTGAGCCTGATTGCCATCGGCAACGGCACCGCCAGCCGCGAGACGGACAAGCTGGCGGCGGAGCTGATCAAGTTGCTGGAGAAGGCTTCGACAGGCTCAGCCCGAACGGAGA
>NZ_JBFWNX010000013.1:5959-134348 GCF_050250835.1 Hydrogenophaga sp.
GACAGGCTCAGCCCGAACGGAGATGGGCTCAGCCCGGACGGAGATGGGCGAAGTCCGAACGGAAATTCAGAAGGTGGTGGTGAGCGAGGCGGGCGCTTCGGTGTACTCCGCCAGCGAATTCGCCAGCCAGGAAATGCCCGATGTCGACGTGAGCCTGCGTGGTGCGGCTTCCATCGCGCGCCGCCTGCAGGACCCGCTGGCCGAGCTGGTGAAGATCGACCCCAAGAGCATTGGCGTGGGCCAGTACCAGCACGACGTGAACCAGAGCGAACTGGCCCGCACGCTCGAAGCGGTGGTGGAAGACTGCGTGAACGGTGTCGGCGTGGACCTCAACACCGCCAGCGTGCCGCTGCTTTCTCGCGTGTCCGGGCTGAGTGCAAGCGTGGCCAAGGCCGTGGTGCGTTGGCGTGAAACCCACGGCGCCTTCAAGAGCCGCCAGCAACTGATGGAAGTGGCGGGCCTGGGAGCCAAGACCTTTGAACAGAGCGCCGGTTTCCTGCGCATTCGAGGCGGTGAAAACCCGCTGGACATGACCGGCGTACACCCCGAGACCTACAGCGTGGTTGAGCAGATCATGGAAAAAACCGGCAAGCCGGTGGCCGAACTCATGGGCCGCGCCGACATGCTCAAGACCCTGCGCCCCGAGCTGTTTGCCAACGAGCGCTTCGGCGTGATCACGGTCAAGGACATCCTGGGCGAACTGGAAAAACCCGGCCGCGACCCGCGCCCCGACTTCCAGGTGGCACGCTTCAACGATGGCGTGGACGACATCAGCGATCTGCGCGAAGGCATGATCCTGGAAGGTACGGTGAGCAACGTGGCCCAGTTCGGCGCATTCGTGGACCTCGGCGTTCACCAGGACGGCCTGGTGCACGTGAGCCAGCTGGCGCACAAGTTCGTGAACGATGCCCGGGAAATCGTGAAAACTGGCGACATCGTGAAAGTCAAGGTGATGGAGGTGGACGTGGCGCGCAAGCGCATCGGCCTGTCCATGAAGCTGGGCGAGGCACCCGCCCGCAGCGGCGCCCCGGGGTCGGGTGGCGCGCGCGACAACCGCTTCGAACCCATGCGCGGGGCGCGTCCTGGCCAGGCGGTCGTCAAGGGCAACCCGCCGGTGGCCACGGCCATGGCGTCCGCATTCGCCCGTTTGCAGGACTCGGGCAAGCGCTGAAAGTCGGTAGTTCAAAGGCATTCAGGGGCCTCAAGTCGGGAGGGCGGGCGTCGATATGGTGGGTAGTCAAAACCACCCAAGCCATCGGACTTCAGCCCCATGCAACTCGAAGCCCTGTTGAACTACCCCCGCGCACTGCCGGCCATGTCGCGCACGGTCTCGGACCTGCTGGCCGAGATGAACAAGGAGGACCCCAGTCCCCGGCGGGTGGCGGGCCTGATTTCCCAGGACCCCGCGCTCACCACGCGTGTGCTGCGCCTCTCCAACTCTGCTTTCTTTCGCGCAAGCCGCCAGATCGGCAGCGCCGACGAAGCGGTGGCCCTGCTGGGCATGACCCATGTGCGCTCGCTGGTGATGGCTGCGGCGCTGGGCTCGAGCTTCAAGAACGTGCCGGGTGTGGACATGCGCCAGTTCTGGCGCTACAGCCTGCGCGTGGCCGACATTTCCCGCTCGCTGGCCGGCCTGTTGCGGCAGAACGATGGCAACGCCTTCACCGCCGGCCTGGTCCACGCGATTGGCGATCTGATCATGCACATCGCCATGCCCGACATCATTGGCCCCATCGACATGGGCACGCCGCCGCTGGACCTGCGCCGCGCCGATGCCGAGCGCGCCGTGCTGGGCTACACCTACGCCGAGGTCGGCGCCGGCATGGCCGAGAAATGGCAGTTCCCGCCCGACATCGTCTCGGCCCTGGCCCATCAGGTGGCGCCCTTCGACGGCGACACCTACGACGCCCTGGGCGGCGTGCTGCACCTGGCTTCCTGGCGTGCCCGCGCCGAAGAAATCCAGCTCGACGAAAACGGCCTGGTCTCCACGTTTCCCGACATGGTGGGCCTGACCCTGGGTCTGGACGTGGACAGCGTGCTGGGCAAGGACCCCACGGAATGGTCGTTCAGCCAGGCGCTTGGTGCATTTATTGACTGAAAGTTCTCAAGACTCTTGCCAAGCTGACGAAGAAACCATCAACCAAGCCTCAAAACACCCACAACGTCGAAGGGTCAGATCATGCAACTCGAAAAGCTGCTCAAGCAACCAGACGCACTGCCTTCCGCACCCAAGGTGGTGCGCAAGCTGATCGAAACCTTCGACCAGGAGGAGGTCGATGCCATGCTGGTGGCCTCCTACATCGAAGACGACCCGGTGCTCACGGCCAAGTTGCTCAAAACCGCCAACTCCGCCTTCTTCGGACTTTCGCGCCAGGTCTCCAACGCCCGCGAAGCCATGAACGTGCTGGGCATGATCAAGGTGCGTGCCCTGGTGATCGCCGCCTCGCTCGGGGAGGGTTTTCACAAGGTGGGCGGCGTGAACCTGAACCAGTTCTGGCGCTACAGCCTCAACACCGCCAACCTCTCGCGCTACATCGCGCTGCCGATCAAGATCGACGAGAACACCGCCTTCACGGCTGGCCTGATCCACGGCATCGGCGAACTGGTGATGCACGTCGGCATGCCTGAGGCCATGCTGGATCTGGACCGCAGCGTGCCGATGCTCGACCTCAAGCGGTCGAGGGCCGAGCGCGGCATCTTCGGCTACAGCTACGCCGAGGTGGGGGCGGCGCTGGCGCGGGAATGGCATTTTCCCAAGCGCATGATCAACGCCATCGAACACCAGACCGCTCCGTTCGACAACGACGTTTACGAGCCGATCGCCGGCGTGATCCACATCGGTTCCTGGCGCGCCCGTGCCGAGGAGCAGGCGATGCGCAGTGAACTGCTGATCAATACCTACCCCGATCCGGTGGGCCTGGTGCTGGGCATCGACCCCGACACCGTGGTGGCCGAAGAAATTCCTTCGCTCTCCCGGCACTCCGAGGACGCCGAGTCCCACGAACACCACTGATTTGCAGGGCCTGCGCGAAGGGCTGCGAGACAATCGCAGCCTATGCCTCCTGCTCTTCGTCTCTACGCTGGCCCCAAAGCCCTCCAGCATCTTCAACAACAAGGCCTGCGCCCGCAGGACGTGGGCATCATCCCCGCCGCTGCTGGCGGCCCCAAGGGCCTGATCCTCGGGCCGCTCGACCGATTCCTGTTCGGTCAATGGTTGCCAGGCAGCCACCAGCCGGTGCATCTGGTGGGTGCGTCCATCGGTGCGTGGCGCATGGCCACGGCCTGCCTGGACGACCCGGCCGCCGCGTTCCAGCGGCTGGAGACCGACTACATCCACCAGCACTACGAGCTGCCCGCCGGCCAGAAACGGCCCACGCCGCAACAGGTGAGCGAGCGGTTTGCCAACAACCTCCAGCTGTTCTACGGCGGGCGCGTGAAAGAGGTGCTGGGGCAGACCCGTTTCCGGCTGCACATCCTGACCGCGCGCGGGCGGCATCTGTTGCGGCGCGACGGCCGGCTGCGCACCCCGTTGGGCTACCTCGCGGCCTACGCGGCCAACGCGGTGAGCCGCAAGGCCCTGGGGAGCTGGCTGGAGCGCGTGGTGTTCTCCTCCGTCCCGCCCAACTCGGGCGCGGTGAGCCCGCTGCCGTTCTCCACCCAGGACTTCCGCACCCGGCAGGTGCCCATGTTCGAAGACAACTTCATGGACGCCCTGCAGGCCAGCTGCTCGATCCCCTTTGTGTTGCGACCGGTACATGGCATTGCTGGAGCGCCTCCCGGCGCCTACTGGGATGGCGGCATCACCGACTACCACCTGCACCTGCGCTACCAGCCGCTGGCCTCTTCACCCATCGTGCTGTATCCCCACTTCCAGAAAGCCGTGGTACCCGGCTGGCTGGACAAGGGCTGGAAAGGACGCCACCTTGCCAGCCCTGCACTGGACAGCATGCTCGTGATCGCGCCCGACCCAGCCTGGGCGGCCACGCTGCCCAACGGCAGGCTGCCCGACCGCAGCGACTTCACGCGCTACGGGCAGGATCTTCCCGCGCGTGTCCTGGCCTGGAGCACGGCTGTGGCGGCCAGCCAGCAGCTGGCAGACGAGTTCGCCGAGTGGGTGGAGCGTCCGGATCTGTCTCGCGTCGAGCCGCTGTGATAATTCAGACCATGTCCCGCAAGCCCGCCACCCCCCGTTTCCTCACCGCCGCGCTCTACCAGTTCGTGGACCTGCCGGATTTTGGCGAACTGCGCGCCCCTTTGCTGGCCTGCTGCGAGGCCAACGAAGTCAAAGGCACGCTGTTGCTGGCGCCCGAGGGCATCAATGGCACCATCGCGGGCCCCGAGGCGGGTGTGCGGGCGGTGCTGGCGCACTTGCGCGCCGACCCGCGCCTGGCCCGCCTGCCACACAAGGAGTCCTGGAGCGACCGCCCGCCGTTCCACCGCATGAAGGTGCGCGAGAAACGCGAGATCGTCACCCTGCGCGTGCCGGGTCTCGACCCGAACCGCACCGTAGGCCAATACGTCAGGCCGGAGGACTGGAACGCCCTGCTGGCCGACCCCGACGTGCTGCTCATCGACACCCGAAACGACTACGAGGTGGCCATTGGCACCTTTCAGGGCGCCATCAACCCCAACATCAAGTCGTTCACCGAGTTGCCTGCGTGGCTGGACGCGCAGCCCATGTTGCAGGGCGAGAAAAAGCCGAAAGTGGCGATGTTCTGCACCGGCGGTATCCGCTGCGAAAAGTCGACCGCGCTCATGAAGATGCGCGGTTTCGACGAGGTCTACCACCTGGAAGGTGGCATCCTGAAATACCTGGAAGCGGTACCACCGGCCCAGAGCACATGGGCCGGTGAGTGCTTCGTGTTCGACGAGCGCGTGAGCGTGGGCCTCGGGCTGGTGCCGGGGCCTCACGAGCTTTGCCGCTCGTGCCGCTGGCCCCTTGCGCCCGAAGACAAGGCCTCACAGCACTACGTCAAGGGGGTGAGCTGTGCCCACTGCCACGACCAGCGCAGCCCGGAGGAAAAAGCGAGGCTGGCCGAGCGACAGCGTCAGGTGGAACTGGCCGAAGCGCGCGGCGAACTGCACGTGGGCGCGCGCAGGCCCTAGATGATCGAAAGAATCAGCTCGCGAAGGGCCGCAGGGCGAGCCGGCTTGTAGAGGAGGGCAATGCCCACGCTTCTGGCGCGCTCGGCCACCGCCTTGTCCATGTCGCCCGTGACCAGGCACGCAGGGATGTTTCGCCTGGTGAGTTCACGCAAGGCAAGAATGGCGTCGATACCGTTTTCGTGGCCTCGCAGGCGGTGGTCGCTGACGATGAAATCCGGCAGCAGGCCCTGAGCCACCAGTGCGCGTGCGGACTCCAGGCCCTCGACCGCATGCGGCACCGCCTTCCAGGTCTTGAGCAGATCAAACAGCGCATCACAGGCCATCGCGTCGTCTTCAATGATGAGTCCGTTCAGACCAGACAGCGCATCCTGCGACAGCGCCTGCGTCGTCCTGGCCGGTGGCTCCTGGCTCAGGGCAGGCTGCGGCGGCGCCAGGGGTACCGTCACGCTGAAGCAACTCCCCCATCCCGGCAAGGATTGCACGTGGATCGGGTGGCCCAGCAGGTCGCAGGTGCGCCTGACGATGCTCAGCCCCAGCCCTAGCCCCTTGCTGCGGTCGCGTTCCGGGTTGTCGACCTGGAAGAACTCGTCGAAGATGCGGTTCAGGTGATCGGGCGCAATGCCGATGCCGCTGTCGCGCACCTCGATGCGCGCGTGCGTGCCACCGTTCGCGGGCCGACAGGCCACCAGCACCGTGCCTTGGGGCGTGAAGCGCAGGGCGTTGCCCACCAGGTTGTGGATCACGCGTTGCAGCAGAGGCAGGTCCGTGTACAACCAAACGTGCGAAGGTCGGAACTTCAGGCGCACGCCGGTTCGGAGGCCCTCGTCGGGGAACAGCGGGCGCAACTGTTCCACCAACCTCGCAAAGGGCACCGGCTGGGGCTGCGCCTGCACGAAATCGGCGTCCAGGCGAGAAAGATCGAGCAACGCATTGAGCATGTACTCCAGGGTGTGGACCGAGGCGTCCAGTCGGCTCACGAGCACATGGTTCTTCGGACTGCCCGGGAGTTGCTTCAACTGGTCGATGAGCAACCCCATGGCGTGCGTGGGCTGGCGCAGGTCGTGGCTCGCCGCCGACAGGAAGCGTGACATGGCACGGCGCTCCGCCTCAGCCGCTTCCTGCTTCTCGCGCAACTGCGCGGCCTGACGCCGTGCGGTGACGTCGATCAGGACAATGCGCAGCTGCGGCTCCCCGAGGTCGTCTTTGGCAGCGGTTGCGTCCATTTCCACCCACACCTGTTCTCCAGCGCGATCCAGCAGCCGCATTTCGCAAGACCTTTGCGCTCCCTCGTCCAGCGGCAACCGGCACTGGAGGTAGAAGTGGTCCCGGTGTTCAGGGGCAATGAAGCGGGCCAGCGGAAGCCCCACCACGGACTCGCGCTCTGTGCTGAGCAGCCTGGCGCCGCAGAGGTTGATCTGTTGAATCATCCCCGAGGCATCGACCGTGCAATAGGCCACGGGCGCCAGGTCGTAGAGGTTGAAGTAATGCTCGCGTGTGACGTCCAGGGCTGCATGCGTGATGCGCAACTCTTCGTTCTGCATCTCCAGCTCGATCTGGTGCAGACGCAGTTCCTGGACCAGCAGTCGCAGCGCGCCGGCGGGCAGGTCTTCCACCGATTCGGTCAACAACGCCTTGATCCGCCGGGCGCGGGATTCGTCCCGTGGCGGGCGATGGTCGTCCGGGCGATTCATGGCGACCGCCTGGAGGCCTCGCCGGAGGGCCCCACCGCTTGTTCGACCCACACCAGCCCGCGCAACTGGCCGCGTCCATCGCCCAGCGCGCAGGCCGTCACCCAGACTTCCTGCTCTTTCGAATCCTTTCGCAGGCGCTGCGACTTCCAGGGGGGCAGGGTGTCGCCCGCGCGCAAGGCGGTGATGCGTTGCTCGTGATCGTCGCGCCGATGCGCTGGTACCCGCGCCTGGGCATGCAGCGCCATGGCTTCGCTTTCGTTCCAGCCGTAGAGCCGGCGGGCAGCGTCGTTCCAGGTCTGTATGCGGCCTTTGGCATCCTCAATCACCATGGCGGCATCGGCATCGTGAAGCATGTGGGCCAGGTGGCTCAATCCGGCCGCCTTGCGCAGCGCTTCTTGCGCCGCCCGCACCTCGGTGATGTCGACGAAGGTGATCACCGCGCCCTCGATGACATAGTCCAGCGTGCGGTACGGCCGGATGTGCATGGTGTACCAGCGCCCCTGCGAGGTCTGCACGTCCAGCTCGAAATTTTCCAGTGTGCTGAGCACTTTCATCACGTCGTCGACCAGGCTGCCATAGCCGACCAGGTTGGAGGCTATGTGCCCGATCGGTCGGCCGACGTCGCCCGGTATCAGGTTGATGATGGTGGATGTGGCGGGCGTGAAGCGCAGGATGCGCAGGTCGTGGTCCACAAACAGCGTGCCGATGCCGGTGCCCGCCAGCAGGTTGTTCATGTCGTTGTTGGCGCGCGAAAGATCGGCCACCTTGATCTGCAGCTCCGTGTTCACGGTGGTCAGTTCTTCGTTGACAGCCTGCAGCTCTTCCTTGGACGTTTCGAGTTCCTCGTTGGTGGACTGCAGTTCCTCGTTCACGGCCTGCATCTCTTCGTTGGACGAGCGCAGTTCCTCGCTGGAGCGTTCGAGGGCATCCGACAGGGACTTGATGTGTTCGTCGCGCAGGCGCAGGGCGCGCTGCAGTTCCTGCACCTCGCCACCACCTTCTGGGGCGTCGTCGCTCTGCACGCCGGACGAACCCGGCTGCGCGGCAACGTCGATCAGTTGGGCGCCGACCGACTCCTCGAACACCACCAGGTACAGCGCTTCACCCGATGCGTCACCCCCTGTACTTGCCACGTGCCGAACGCTGAGGTTGACACTCGCAAAGTGTCCGTTGGTGCGAACCTGAACCCGGGGAGCATAGGAAGATCCGCGATCCATGGCCGCCTCGCGCAGGGCATTGTCCAGCGCCGGGCGCAAGCCTTCGCGGGCCATCCTCAGGATGTTGTTCACACCGGCCTCGCCCGGCGCAGGCTCCAGGAACTGGCCGGTGCGGCCATGAAGATAACGGATGTCACCTTGCGCATTCACCAGAGCGCTGGCCGGTGCCATTCGCAGCAGGGCTTGTTCGGCCATGTCACGCAGGGAGGTTTTCATGGGTAACTGGCGTTGCTCCGGACCCCCGTTGGGTGGCGCATCCGGTGGTGGCTTGGGAAGCAGGGTGGTGGTGTAGCTCGGTCGCGTGAGTTTTGAAACTTCCCGGCGCTGGAAAAGTTTGGCGCGTCGGTCCAGCACAGAGAACAGTTCGCCATTCTCGCCCACACTCTCGGATGAACCAAGGAAAAGGACACCACCCGGCTTGAGCGCGTAATGAAACAGCGGAATCAGGCGCTTCTGCAGGTCGCCTTCAAAGTAGATCAGCAAGTTGCGGCAGACGATCAGGTCAAGCCGGGAGAACGGCGGGTCCCGAATGACGTCGTGCTCGGAAAAGACCATCATGTCGCGCAAGCATTTGACGACGCGGTACGTTCCGTCGCCCGGCTCCAGCGTGAAGAACCGGGACAGGCGCGACGGGGAAAGCTCCTGGCCGATGCTGGCGGGGTAGACCCCCGCGCGGGCCACCGAGATGGCGCGAGAGTTCAGGTCCGTCGCAAAGATCTGCACCTTGAGTTGCTTCTGCTGCCGTTCCATGGCTTCTGTCACCAGCATGCCGATGGAATAGGGCTCCTCGCCCGAGGAACACCCCAGGGACCAGATGCGCAACTCGCTGGAAGGGTCCTTGGTGGCCAGCAGGCTCGGCAACACGTCGAGTTCGAGCACCTGGAATGCTTCAGGATCGCGGAAAAACGCGGTCACCCCGATGGGCAGTTCAAAGTACAGATTTCTCACCTCGCCGGGCGTGCGGCGAAGGTAGTCGGCATACGCGCTCAGCGATTCCAGCTGTTGCACCGAGGTTCGCCGTTCAATGCGCCGGCGCATGGTGCCCAGCTTGTACTGGGAAAAGTCGTGTCCGGTTTGCGAGCGCAACAGATCCATGACTTCGGCGTAGGCGTCCACCGACCAGCTGGACCGGCCGACTGGCGGTGTTCCCCGTTTGCCCGGTCTTGAATCGGTCAGGTTCATCAGGTGCACGGGCATTTCGTCCGGGGAGAGCTCCAGATCCACCACGCCAGTTTCCATGGCGCTTTGCGGCATGCCGCGAAACTGCGCGGATGCCGGCGTCTGCACGATGACCAGCCCACCGGCTTCCTTGATGGCTCGCAGGCCCATGGCGCCGTCGCTGCCGCTGCCCGAGAGCACGATGCCCACGGCGCGATCATTCAAGTGCCGCGCCAATGAACTGAAGAAGGTGTCGATGGTTCGGGGGCCACCTGGCATGGGGGTTAGCTCTTGAAGCATCAGCCGACCTTCCACGTACAGCAACCCTCGGTCGGGCGGAATCACGTAGATGCAATTGGCCAGCACGGGCATGCCGTGCTGAATCTCGAACACCTGCATGCTGGTGCAGCGCTGGATGATCTGGCTCAGGATGCTCGGGTGGTCTGGGGCCAGGTGTTGCACCACCACAAAGGCCATGCCGGGCGCCGCATCGGTCGGTACGCTGCGGAAAAAGGCCTCGAAGGCGGCCAGTCCACCGGCCGATGCACCCAGGCCGACCACCCTCAGCGGCCGTTCGGCAGCCCCGACCGGAGCAATGGCCTGTGACAGATCATCTTGGTTCATGGGCGCTGGAGGCTTGCGTGCTGCGGCCAGCGCTCAGAGCGCGGCTTGCAGCAGTTCGCGGTAGTCCTGTGCCGAGGCCAGGCGCGGGTTGGTCTTGTGGCAGTGGTCCGCCAGCGCACCCGCGATCACCCGCTCAAACAGCTCTTCTCCCACCCCCATCGCCGCCAGGCCGGCGGGCAGACCCAGACGGGCGTTCATGTCCAGGATGGCCTCGGGCACGTCGCTGCCACTGCCCAGGCCCATGGCGTGGGCCATGCGCTGAAGGCGGCCATCCTTCTTCATGGAGTCCGCTTCTGCGTTGAAGCGGATCACTGCAGGCAGAAACACGGCGTTGAGCGTGCCATGGTGCAGGCGCGGATTGATGCCACCCAGACTGTGGCTGAGCGAATGCACGCAACCCAACCCTTTCTGGAACGCCATCGCGCCCTGCATCGAGGCGCACATCATGTTCAGCCGGGCGTCGCGATCCAGGCCGTTGCGGGTGGCTCGCTCGATGTGGGCCCAGCCCCGTTGCAGGCCGTCCAGGCCAATGCCATCGGCCGGCGGGTTGAAGGCCGGAGCCATGAAGGTTTCCATGCAGTGCGCGATGGCGTCCATGCCGGTCGCTGCGGTCAAAAGGGGCGGCAATCCCAGCGTGAGTTCGGGGTCGAGCAGGGCGGTTCGAGGCACCAGGTGCCAGCTGTGGAAGCCGAGCTTGCGGCCGTCGTCCACGATCACGATGGCACCTCGCGCGACCTCGCTGCCGGTGCCGGCGGTGGTCGGCACCGCAATGAGTGGGGGGACGCGGTCGGAGATTTTTGGCGAGCCGCCTTCGATGGTGGCGTAGGTCTTCAGAGGTCCTTCATGGGTGCTGGCAATGGCCACGCCCTTGGCGCAATCCATGGCGCTGCCGCCACCCAGGGCGATCAGGCCATCGCAGGCCTGTTGGCGGTAGATCGTCACGGCAGCGCGCACCGCGGCTTCGGTCGGGTTGGAGGGAGTCTGGTCAAACACCGCTGGCGCCAGGCCGGGCAGCACAGACAAGGCCTTGTCCAGCAGCCCGGCGGCCTTGACGCCCACGTCGGTGACGATGAGTGGCTTGCGGATGCCTGCACGCTCGCATTCGGCCGCCAGCTGCCCGAGCACCCCGAAGTCAATGAGGATGTTCGTCACATAGAGGATTTGCGCCATGCAGAAGGTCTCCCAGTTCATTCGGGTTATGGTGAGCCACTATAAGGTTTGAGGAGCAGGGGGCCAACGTCGTTCGTTCCCGATGCGTCGCAAAAAAGACAGACACAATTTCGCCATGTCTCAACCCCTGGATCCGCTTAGCCTGCTCACGCCTGCCATGCGCGGCCTGCTCGAGCGCATCGCGCGCGCTGGCCATCCGCCCCTGCATGCGCTGTCGCCCGAGGGGGCAAAGGTGGCTTACCTGGCGGGCGCTCCCGTGCTGGACATTGCCGCCCACCCGCTAGCGCGTGTGCAGGACTTCAGCATTCCCACCCGCGATGGCGCCAGGGTGGCGGCGCGGCTGTTCGCTCCGGCCTTTGACGTGGCTTTGCCGGTGTTGCTGTACTTCCATGGCGGTGGCTTCACCGTGGGCAGCGTGGCCAGCCACGAACCACTGTGCCGCCAACTGGCCCATCTGGCGCACTGCGCGGTGCTCTCGGTGAACTACCGGCTCGCGCCCGAAGCGAAGTTTCCCACTGCGGTCGATGACGCCTGGGACGCGCTGGCCTGGCTGCGCGAAGAGGCCGATGAACTGGGCCTGGATGCGAAGCGCATGGCCGTGGGCGGCGACAGCGCAGGCGGTACCCTGGCGGCCGTCACCGCCATCGCTGCGCGCGACGCGGGCTGGCCGTTGGCCCTGCAGATGCTGTTCTACCCCGGCTGCACGGGCCACCAGGACACCGCGAGCCACAAGACATTCGCCCGTGGTTTCCTGCTGGAAGAGGCGCAGATCACCTGGTTCTTTGATCAATACCTGCGCACCCCGGCCGATCGGGACGACTGGCGCTTTGCACCGCTGGATGGGGTGGATGCTGCCGGCCACCCGCGCGATCTCGAGGGCGTGGCGCCGGCCTGGCTGGGTCTGGCGGAGTGCGACCCGCTGACCGACGAAGGCGTGATGTACGCTGACCGCCTGCGCCACGCGGGCGTGGCGGTGGCTCTTGAGATCTATGCCGGGATGGTGCATGGCTTCATCCAGTTCGGCCGCACCATTCCCCAGGCGCTGACCGCCCACAACGACGCGGCCCGCGCCCTGCGAAGAGCCTTCAACCCGGAGCACTGAGATGACCCTGAAACGAAGTGACTTTCGATTCTTTCACCGACTGCGCGTGCGCTGGGCCGAAGTGGACATGCAGAAGATCGTGTTCAACGCTCACTACCTGATGTACTTCGACACCGCCATCACCGACTACTGGCGCGCCCTGGCACTCCCGTACCAGGACACCATGGACCAGCTCGGTGGCGATCTCTATGTGGTGAAGGCGACGGTGGAGTTCCACGCGTCGGCGCGTGTGGACGACCAGCTTGACATTGCGATGCGATGCCTGCGCATCGGGAACTCATCGCTCACCTTCCAGGGCGCCATTTTCCGGGGTGAGGAACACCTCATCACCGGTGAGATCGTCTACGTGTTCGCCGACCCGGCAACCCAGACATCGCGCCCGGTGCCCCCCGCGTTGCGCGAGACCTTGATGGGCTTTGAAGCCGGCGAGGCCGTGACCACCCTGCGTGTGGGTGGCTGGGATGAACTCGGCACGGACGCCAGCGCCCTTCGCACAGCCGTGTTCGTGCAGGAGCAGCGCATCCCCAAGGAGCTTGAGTGGGACGAGGCCGATGCCGTGGCGGTGCATGCGGTGGCCTACAACCGCCTGGGCCGTCCCGTGGCCACCGGGCGCCTGCTGCCGCACGAACCCGGCGTGGCCCGAATCGGCCGCATGGCGGTCGACCGCACCTTGCGCGGCAGCCGCCTCGGGCGCGACGTGTTGCAAGTGCTGATGCAGGCGGCGCGTGCGCGAGGTGACGCCGAGGTGATGCTGCACGCGCAGCAGAGCGCAATCGGCTTCTACCGGCGACTGGGCTACGAAAACCGGGGCGACCCCTTCGAGGAGGCGGGGATCAGCCACCAGGAAATGGTGATCCGCCTCTAGGACCAGACCAGCTCGACCCGGTGCTGGGCCTCACCGGGTGCCACACCCGCGGCGTGGTCATGCGTCCACTCCATCAGGTCCACCTGCCAGCCCTCGGCAGCGGGTCGCGTGCTCACCAGCAGGCTGCTGCGCGTGCCGTAGGCGCGCTCCGGCATGCGCACGAAGGCACTGGAAAGGGCTCGCTCGGCTTCGCTGGGCACTCCGGTGCGCGGCATGTCGGTGTCGGGTGCAGGCTGACCGTCGAACAGTGCTTGCGCCAGAGGATCCGCCCATTGGCCGGTGGCGTCGTGGCGAAGGCGCTGGAGCGCCGTGTGCATGGCCTGCTTGAGGTGCTGCGTTTTCGGCCAGGGCGTGTCCAGACTGGCATTGGACAAGCCATACACGCCCGCGCCGAGTGCGCGATGGTGCAACGCCGGCGAGTGGACTTCGTGCGGATTCTCGGGATGGCGATTGCTCAGCCAGCGCCAGCGACGAGCATGGAAATCGCCAACCACCAGATTGAAGCCACCGTAGGCCCCGGGATCAATGTCCTCGGTGAAACCGGCCTCATCGCTGTCTCCCTGCAGCCAGCGCGTGACCAGTTCACCCCGGCTGCGGGCGCCGGGACCGACGATTGCCTGGCGCACGTTGGTCAGCATGGCCACCCGTCCCTGAGGACTCAGGCCCAGCCAGGTTCCGCCGTCGCGCAGGTCGCGCCCGCCCACCACCTCGGTGCCATCGGGCAAGTTCCAGCGATGCAGGGGCGCGGTGGGGCGATCCAGAAACTCGTCGCGGTTGGCCGCGATCAGCAGCGGGCAGGCCGGCTCTGCGTGGAGCGCAAAGGCGATCAGGCACATGAGGCAGGTCTCGGTGCGGGGATCAGATGTCGTCGAGCAGCGGATAGGGCAGGGGCAGCAAGCTCAGCACGGCGCCGCCCGCATTTCCCGCATGGAGGCTGCCTTGCGCAGCGGCGCTGGTCTGCAGGGACACGATGGCATCGAAGCCGCCATCGGGGTGGGGCGCCACCTCGACCACAGTGCCGCAGGGCTGCTCGGCATCGTTTTCCTGGAACACATCCTGCCCGGGCGCCAGGGTACCTTCGGCATGCACCACATAGGCCCGGCGTTTGAGCGTGCCCCGGAACTGACTGCGGGCCACCACCTCCTGGCCGGGATAGCAGCCCTTCTTGAAGTTCACCCCCCCGACCGATTCGTAATTCAGCATCTGGGGCACAAAGGCCTCCACCACCGACTGGTTCAGCGTAGCCACGCCACTGCGCACCGCCAACCAGCGCCACAGCGGCTCGGCCAACGCGGGGCCGCTGGGCGCGGCTTCACCGACCGGCACCAACCACAGCGCGCGTGCGACGCCTTCAGCCGACGGCAGCCGCACCGCGCTGGCTTCACCGTCGCGCCACTGGCTCCAGGGCGCCGGCGGCAGCTGAGGCGGCACGGCACCACCCACCAGCCCGAAAACCTGGAAGCTCTCGCTGGCGTCGCTCAGCCGGGCCTTGGCCCGCAGCACGAACATGGACAGGCGCTTGAGCGTGGGAGCGAGGAGGTCGCGGCTGCACACCAGCAGGATGTCATCCGGGGCGCGTTTGAACCCCACGAAACTGGCCAGCATGCGGCCCTTGGCGGAACAGAAGGCGGCCAGGCGCGCTTCGGACAGACCCAGCAGGGCGAAGTCCTGCGTGAGCTGACCGTGCAGGAAGGCCGCAGCGTCCGCGCCTTCGACGCGGATCACACCGAGGTGGGCCAGCCGGGTCGTGCCCTCCAGCGTGGCGGCCTGGGCAGGGTGAGCGGGTTCTGGGGAGTGAATCATGGGGGAGGGCCTGTTCTCGATGAAAGGCAGCCGGGACCCGGCCAATGGGCGGCGCTGGGGCCCTGCGAAAGCGAGGGGCTCGATTATCATGGCCGGCCGGGTTCCCCGCCGCCAACCCACTCCTTTCCCCTGTCGACACCAAGCCCGTGATGCGTCTCTTCAAACTGCTGGTGATCTATCCGCTGATGCTGGCGGTGCTGGCTGCCGCCGCCGGCATGTGGTGGCTGCAGCAGCCGCTGCGCCTGCCGGCGGGCACTTCCGCCCAGCAGCCACTGGACGTCACCGTCGCACCGGGCGCCTCAGCCCGTACCGTGGCGCAGACGCTGGCCGACGCCGGCGTGGACGCACCCGCCGACCTGTTGTACGCCTGGTTCAGGCTTTCGGGAGAGTCGCGCGACATCAAGGCCGGCAGCTACGAGTTCGCACCCGGCACCACGCCGCGCAGCCTGCTTTCCAAACTGGTGCGCGGCGAACAGGCGCTGCGCAGCATCACGCTGGTGGAAGGCTGGAACGTTCGTCAGGTGCTGCAGGCCGTGCGCAGCGCCACCGACCTCAAGCAGGACCTCGAAGGTCTCAGCCCGGCCGACATCATGGCGCTGATCGGCTACCCGGGCCGCCACCCGGAGGGCCGCTTCTTCCCCGACACTTACCGCGTGCTCAAGCACGCACCAGCCTCCAGTGTGCTGCGCCAGGCCGCCAAGGCCATGGAGGAGCGCGTGGCACAGGCCTGGGCCCAGCGCGATCCGGCGTCACCCCTTCGCTCGCCCGACGAAGCGCTGATCCTGGCCAGCATCATCGAGAAGGAAACCGGCCTGGAGAGCGACCGCCGCCGCATTGGCGGTGTGTTCTCCAACCGCCTTCGCATCGGCATGCGCCTGCAGACCGACCCAGCGGTGATCTACGGGCTGGGCGAAGCCTTCGACGGCAACCTGCGGCGCAACGACCTCAACGACGACACGCCCTACAACACCTACACCCGAACCGGCCTGCCGCCCACGCCCATTGCCATGCCGGGCATGGCTTCGATCATGGCGGCGGTGCAGCCGCTGCCCACCAACTCCATCTATTTCGTGGCGCGCGGCGACGGCTCCAGCCAGTTCAGCGCCACGCTGGAAGAGCACAATGCGGCGGTGCGGCGCTACATCCTGCGCCGCTGAACCTCCCTCGATCTTCCGTACATGCAACCGGCTGGACTCTTCATCACCTTCGAAGGCATCGACGGCGCAGGCAAGTCCACCCACATCGCCGCCCTGGCCGAGGCCTTCCGGGCTGCCGGCAGACACCTGACGCTCACCCGAGAACCCGGCGGCACGCCATTGGCCGAAAAACTGCGCGAAATGGTGCTCAACGACGCCATGGACCCGCTGTGCGAAGCCCTGCTGATGTTCGCCGCTCGGCGCGATCACCTGCAGCAGGTCATCGAACCGGCGCTGGCGCGTGGGGACGTGGTGCTGTGCGACCGCTTCACCGACGCCACCTTTGCCTACCAGGGAGGCGGACGCGGCTTCGACCTGAACGTGCTGCAGCAGCTCGAGCAATGGGTGCAAGTCCGAGCCGATACCGGGCAATTGCGGCAGCCCGACCTGACCGTCTGGTTTGACCTGCCGCCCGACGTGGCAGCCCGGCGCCTGGCCGGCGCCCGCGTGCCCGACCGCTTCGAAGCCCAGCCGGAGGCGTTCTTCCGGCGTGTGGCCGAAGGCTACGGAAGCCGGCTGAAGCAGGACCCCGCGCGCTTCGTGCGGGTGCCGTCGGACCAGTCGAAAGAAGCCGTGTGGCGCGCAGTGCGCGCCGCCTTCGAACAGCGCGGCTGGCTGCAGGTGACCGAGGTTCGTGCATGAGTGCGATGCTGGCGCCGTGGCTGCAGAACCAGCTGAACATCCTGCTGGCCCAGCGCGGCCATGCGCTGCTGCTGGCAGGTCCTTCGGGTCTTGGTCAGTACGACCTCGCGCTGGCACTGGCACGCACCTGGCTGTGCGAACGGCCCGGCCCAATGGGCGCCTGCGGCGAATGCGGCAGTTGCCACGC
The DNA here is from genome assembly GCF_050250835.1 of Hydrogenophaga sp. Taxonomy (GTDB): domain Bacteria; phylum Pseudomonadota; class Gammaproteobacteria; order Burkholderiales; family Burkholderiaceae_C; genus Hydrogenophaga. The sequence continues at coordinate 22,721 of NZ_JBFWNX010000013.1, forward strand.
CATCGACGTGCGCACCCATGCCGACCTGTGCGCCCTGATGCCCGAGACGCTGAGCCAGGAGCTGGGCTGGCCACTGGACGAGGGCGCACAGAAGGAAATAGACGACAAGAAGCGCAAGCCCAGCAAACTGATTCGTGTGGAGGCCGCGCGCGAGGCGGTGGCGTTCACCCAGTTCACTCGCTCGCGCGGCAGCACCAAGGTGATCCTGGTCTACCCGGCCGAGCGCATGAACATCGAGTCGGCCAACACCCTGCTCAAGACGCTGGAGGAGCCGGTGGGCGAAGTGCGCTTCGTGCTCGCCACCGACGCCGCCCACCAGTTGCTGCCCACCATCCGAAGCCGCTGCCAGACGCACGCCATGGTGTGGCCCGACGAGGCCCAGGCACTGGACTGGCTGATGGCGCAGCAAGCCGCCGCAGGCGCCACGCGGGAGCAGGCCCGCGTGTGGCTGCAGGCCGCCGGTGGCCGGCCCGACGACGCCTTGGCCTGGGCGGCCTCAGGGCTGCAAGGTCCTGCATGGGCGCAATTGCCGAGCTCGCTGGCCCGCGGCGACTGGGCACTGCTGTCCGACTGGCCGCCGGCCCAGCAACTCGCCGTGTTGCAGAAGCTGTGCCATGACCTCATGGCCAAGGCCGCCGGCGCGCCCGCTCGGTTCTTCCCGCCAGAACACCTGCCCGCCACGCCGCGCTGGGGCGCGCTGGCGCAGTGGTCGCGCGAACTCATGGCGGCGGCCCGTTCGGTGGAGCACCCCTACAGCGCCGGCCTCATGCAGGAAGCCTGGGCCGCCCGAACGCGCCAGGTGCTGGCCAGCACGGAGCAGCGCGGGGCCTGAATGAGCCATCCCGACAAGCCGACCGCGCGGCGTCCTTTTGCTCATTGCGCGCATTTGTCACGGAAACACCCCGCTTTTGGACGCATGGTTCGGGCCTCGAAGCCACAGCGCACGGGGCGATTGCCGCTAAACTGACCCCCCATGAGCACCAACCCCTCTCCATCGGCCGCCGCGGCGCGGCCGAGCGTGATCCAGCTCTCTATCAAGGAGAAGGCGGCGCTGTATGCCGCTTACATTCCGCTGTTCGCCGACGGGGGCATCTTCATTCCTTCGGCGCGCGAGTACCGCCTGGGCGATGACGTGTACGTGCTGCTGAGCCTGCCCGACGATCCGCAGCGCTACCCGGTGGCCGGCAAGGTCGCCTGGGTCACGCCTGCCAAGGCGCAGGGCGCACGCACCCAGGGCGTGGGCATCCGTTTTCCGGCCGATGAAAAATCGCGCCAGCTCAAGCTCAAGATCGAGGAGATCCTGGGCGCGAATATCGGCTCGGACAAGGCCACCCAGACCCTCTGACCCGCCTTGACGGCGGTTCCCGTGGAGCCGATGCGGCGCACAATGCGTGTCCCATCGGCTTTTTGCTGCCCATTCGATTCCGCATGTTCACCGATTCCCATTGCCATCTGAGCTTCCCCGAGCTGCGCGAGCAGTTGCCCGTCATCCTTGAAGCGATGGCACAGGCCCAGGTCGAGCGGGCCCTTTGCATCTGCACCACCCTGGAAGAATTCGAGGACGTCTACCGTCTGGCCCACGACCATCCTCACCTGTGGGCGACGGTGGGCGTGCATCCCGATACCGAGGGCTTGCAGGAGCCTTCGCTGGACGACCTGCTGACCCGGGCGGCGCGGCCCCGCGTGGTGGGCATTGGCGAGACCGGCCTGGACTACTACCGTCTGGGCGGGCGCAGCGTGGCCGACATGGCCTGGCAGCGCGAGCGCTACCGCACGCACATCCGTGCAGGGCGCCTGACCGATCTGCCGCTGGTGATCCACACCCGCAGCGCATCAGACGACACGCTGGCGATCCTGCGGGAAGAGGGCGGGCTGAGCGCCTCGTCCTCCCAGACAACGTCTGATGGAGCGGTCTCCCGTGGGGTGTTCCATTGCTTCACTGAAACCATGGCGGTGGCGCGCGCCGCGCTGGATCTGGGCTTCTACATTTCCTTCTCGGGCATCCTGACCTTCCGCAACGCGGCGGACCTGCGCGAGGTGGCGCAGTTCGTGCCGCTGGACCGCACGCTGATCGAAACCGACAGCCCTTACCTGGCGCCCGTGCCGCACCGGGGCAAGACCAATTCACCGGCCCTCGTGCCTTGGGTGGCTCGCCAGATCGCAGAGATCAAGGGCATCGAGTTGGACGCGGTGGCGCAGGCCACCAGCCGGAACTTCGAGCGGCTTTTCGGTCGGGTTCTGGCATCTTGAATGCCCTGAAAACCTCAAGCAATACATGAGATATATGAAAAAACGCATTGTCATTAAATGTTTTTTCCTGATCGGCTCACTGCTGACCACGTCATCCTGGGCCAGTTCGTTCGACGACTTCTTCGCCGCCATCAAACGCGATGACGTTGCCGCCATCCAGGCGCTGGCGCGACGTGGTTTCGATCTGAACACGCGCAACGCCGCAGGCGAGCACCCCTTGTACCTGGCGCTGCGAGACGACGCCGCCAATGTGGCTGACTATCTGGTGGGACAAGCCAAAGTGGACGTGAACGCCATTTCGGAAAAGGGCGAAACACCCCTGATGATGGCCGCGCTCAAGGGTCACCTGGCCATGGCTCGTCGCCTTATCGACCGCAAAGCCGAGGTCAACAAGACAGGCTGGACCCCGCTGCACTATGCCGCCACCCACGCCGGCGCCGAAAGCCCCGCCATCGTGCGGCTGCTGCTGGAGAACCATGCCTACATCGACGCCGAATCGCCCAACCGCACCACGCCCCTGATGATGGCCGCCCACTACGGCAACCCAGGCGTGGTCAAGCTGCTGCTGGAAGAGGGGGCGGATCCTCTGCTGAAAAACCAGAAAGGTTTGAGCGCGATCGACTTCGCGCAGGGCGCCAACCGGGCCGAATCGGCTGAAATCATCGCCGCGTTCGTGCGGGCGAAGCAGCCTCGCGGTCGGTGGTAATACCTTTCAATCATTCAAACATTGCTCAAATCGGCACGAAAGACCGGATTTGAGGCCCCGAGTAGGTGTAATCCACATTGGTTCATCCAAACCTGCGCATCAAAATCGCCCGGATACCCACAAATTGAGGAGACGCTGTGAAGCTCGCCAGTCAGAAAGACTTCTTTTCAGGACTCATGTTCACCATCGTCGGCATTTCATTTGCCGTCGGCGCCACCAACTTCACGGTCGGTACAGCTTCCCGCATGGGGCCCGGCTATTTCCCGCTGCTGCTCGGCATCTTGCTCGCTGCGCTCGGCATCCTGGTCACGGTGCTCTCGTTCAGGAGCAAATCACCCGACGGCGACCCCATTGGCGCTTTCGCGTGGCGGCCCCTGGGCTACATCCTCGGTGCCAACCTGGCCTTTGGTGCGCTGCTGGTCGGGCTGCCCTCGATCGGTTTTCCGGCCATGGGCCTGATTGTTGCGATCTACGCACTGGTGATCATTGCCGGCATGGCGCGCCCCAAACACAGCCTCAAGGAATCGGTGATTCTGGCCACCATCCTGGCCATTGGCAGCTATGGCGGTTTCGTCTACCTGCTCAACCTGCAGTTCCCCGTGTGGCCTGCGTTCCTGAACTCCTGATCCCCTAGGCTGCACACATCATGATGGAACTCTACGATCACCTGGCGCTGGGCTTCGGCGTCGCCTTCACTTTCCAGAACCTGATCTACGCCTTCATCGGCTGCCTGCTGGGTACGCTGATCGGTGTGCTGCCTGGCATCGGCCCGCTGGCCACCATTGCCATGCTGCTGCCGGCCACCTATGGCCTGCCGCCCGTGGCCGCGCTGATCATGCTCGCCGGCATCTACTACGGTGCGCAATATGGTGGTTCCACCACCGCCATTCTGGTCAACCTGCCCGGCGAGTCGTCTTCCGTGGTGACCGTGATCGACGGCTACCAGATGGCGCGCAAGGGCAGGGCAGGGCCCGCCCTCTCGGCCGCCGCGCTGGGCTCCTTCTTTGCGGGCTGCGTGGGCACGCTGGTGCTGGCTGCTTTTGCTCCCCCGCTGACCGAGGTGGCCCTGAGCTTCGGCCCGGCCGAGTATTTCGCACTCATGGTGCTGGGCCTCATCGGCGCAGTGGTGCTGGCTTCGGGCTCGCTGCTCAAGGCGTTGTCCATGATCGTTCTCGGCCTGCTGATCGGCCTGGTCGGCACCGACGTGAACTCCGGCGTGGCGCGTTTCAGCTTCGACATTCCCGAACTCACCGACGGCATCAGCTTCGTGGTGATCGCCATGGGCATCTTCGGCTACGGCGAGATCATCAGCAACCTGTCGCAGGACGAAGAGAAGCGCGAAGTGTTCGTGGGCAAGGTCAAGGGCCTCATGCCCACGGCGCAAGATTTCAAGCACATGGTTCCTGCAGTGCTGCGGGGCACGGCCCTTGGCTCCATGCTGGGCATCCTGCCCGGCGGCGGCGCCCTCCTGTCTTCCTTCGCCGCCTACACGATCGAGAAGAAAACCAAGCTCAAGCCCGGCGAAGTGCCGTTCGGCCAGGGCAACATCCGCGGCGTGGCGTCGCCCGAGGCGGCCAACAATGCCGGCTCGCAGGCGTCCTTCATTCCGCTGCTCACCCTGGGCATTCCGCCCAACGCCGTGATGGCGCTGATGGTGGGTGCCATGACCATCCACAACATCCAGCCCGGCCCGCAGGTGATGACCTCGAATCCGGAACTGTTCTGGGGCCTGATCGCCTCGATGTGGATCGGCAACGCGATGCTGGTGATCCTGAACCTGCCGCTGATCGGCCTGTGGGTCAAGCTGCTCACGGTGCCTTACCGCTGGCTGTTCCCGGCCATCGTGCTGTTCTGCGCCATCGGTGTCTATTCGACCAACAACAACAGCTTCGACATCTGGATGGTCGCGCTGTTCGGCCTCATCGGCTACATCTTCATCAAGCTCGGCTGCGAGCCGGCGCCGCTGCTGCTCGGCCTCATCCTCGGACCGATGATGGAAGAGTACCTGCGCCGCGCCATGCTGATTTCGCGCGGTGACTGGTCGGTGTTCGTCACCCGCCCGATTTCCGCCTCTCTGCTTGCTGCGGCGGTGGTGCTGCTGATCATCGTGCTGCTGCCGTCGATCAAGAAGAAGCGAGAAGAGGCCTTCGTCGAAGACTGATGCAAAAAAGGGGCCCAGGCCCCTTTTTTCATCCTCTGCCCACGAAGGGCATCTGGCTGGCCATCACGGTCATGTTCAGCACATTGGTCGACAGCGGGAGCCCGGCCATGTAACGCACCGCCTGCGCCACGTGCTCCACGTCCATCATGGGTTCGGTGGCCATGGTGCCGTTGGCCTGGCGCACGCCCTGGGTCATGCGTGCGGACAGCTCGGTCAGCGCATTGCCGATGTCAATCTGGCTGCACACGATGTTGAAGTCGCGTCCATCCAGCGCAATGGCCTTGGTCAGGCCCAGCACCGCGTGTTTGCTGGCGGTGTACGGGCTGCTGAAGGGGCGGGGCGCATGCGCGGAAATGGAGCCGTTGTTGATGATCCGGCCGCCTTGCGGCGTCTGTCGGCGCATCAGGCTGAAGGCAGCCCTTGCGCAGAGAAAGACACCGGTCACGTTGGTGTCGATCACGTCTTTCCAGCGCTCCACCGGCAGCTCGTCCATGGACACTGCCGGGGCGTTGACTCCTGCGTTGTTGAACAGCAGATCGAGCCGGCCAAAGCGCCGCTCGATTTCGTCGAACAAGGCCTGCACACTTTGCGGGTCGCGCACGTCCGACGGAATGGCCAACGCCTGCTGGCCATAGGCCTTGGCCACGTCGGCCACCGCCGCCAACGGATCAGGCCGCCGGCCCGTGAGCACGACCTGAAAACCATCCAGCAACAAGCCGAACGCAACCGCGCGGCCGATGCCGCTGCCTGCGCCCGTGACGAGCGCGATCCGTGGAGATGCCTCAGAAGGCATGGTGATGCCTTGTGGTGGTGTGGAAATGAAGCCGATGGTAGTCGCGGCGTTTGGCCATGGATGGCCTCATTGAGGTTCCACGATGTATATTATGTAAAGTTAAAGAAGCGAGGCACCGGGCCTGGAACTTGCTGCCCCATCGCCTGTCTCCAAGGCAACGTGTTCAGGGCAAACACTGCTGACCTCTGCACTGCGCTTCGTTACCCTGCACCTACAATCCATCGCCTGCAATCAACCCTCTGGTCGCCCATAGCGGCGGCCTGCGAAAGACCTCCATGAAACACGTCCTCCTGTCCCTCAGCCTCATTGGTGCGGCCGCCCTGGTGGGCTGCGGCAAGACCGAAACACCGGCACCGGCAGCGGCTCCCGCAGCCGCTCCGGCCGCAGCACCGGCTCCGGCACCTGCCGAGATGCCTGAACTCAAGGTCGCCATCGACCCGACCTACGAACCTTTCACTTTCAAGACCGCCGACGGCAAGCCCACGGGTTTCGATGTCGACATCGCCGAGGCGCTGTGCAATGAAATCAAGCGCAAGTGTGTGTACGTCGAACAGGTCTGGGACAGCATGATTCCCGGCCTGCAAGCCAAGAAATACGACGTCATCATCAGCTCGATGTCGATCACCGAAGAGCGCCAGCAGGTGGTGGATTTCACCGACAAGTACTATTTCACACCCAGCCGCATCGTGGTCAAGACCGGCACGGCATTCACCGACCTGGCCTCGCTCAAGGGCAAGAAAATCGGCGTGCTCAAAGGCAGCACACAGGAGAAATACGCCATGGGTGAGCTCAAGCCCGCCGGCGCGAGCATCGTTCCCTACGAAGCCCAGGATCAGGTCTACCTGGACATCAAGTCCGGTCGCCTGGACGGCACGGTGGCAGACCAGGTTGAAGTCAACGGTGGTTTCCTGAGCAAGCCTGAAGGTGCTGGCTATGGTTTCGTGGGCCCCGTCCTGAACGACCCCAAGTACTACGGTACCGGTGTCGGCGTGGCGCTTCGCAAGGGCGAGACCGAGCTCAAGGACCAGTTGAACGCCGCCATCAAGACCATCCGCGCCAATGGCGTCTACGAGACGGTGAGCAAGAAGTACTTCGACTTCGACGTCTACGGCAACTAACACCCCGGCGCCTTGACCGGCTACCACGCCTCGATCCTGCAAGGCGCCCTCCTGACGGTGGGTGTCTCGCTGGCCGCCCTGGTCGTGGCCATTCTGCTGGGTCTGCTGGGCGCGAGCGCCAAGCTCTCGGGCCGCCCCATCCTCGTGGGGCTGGCCACGGCCTACACCACGCTGGTGCGGGGCATCCCCGAACTGGTGCTGATGCTGCTGATCTTCTACGGCGGCACCATTGGCCTGAACAAGCTGCTCGAGGCCATGGGCAGCCGTGCATCGGTGGACATCAACCCGTTCCTGGCGGGCATGCTCACGATCGGCTTTATCTACGGTGCCTACATGACGGAGACCTTCCGGGGCGCCATCCTTTCAATTCCCAAAGGCCAGATGGAGGCAGGCTGGGCCTTCGGCATGAGTCCGTTGCGCACGTTCCTGCGCATCACTGCACCGCAGATGGTGCGCTACGCCCTGCCCGGCTTCACCAACAACTGGCTGGTGCTGATCAAGGCCACGGCGCTGGTGAGCCTGATCGGGCTGCACGAGATGACATATCTCGCCAAGCAGGCCAGTGCGGCCACCCGTGAGCCATTCACGTACTTTCTTTTTGCAGCCGCGCTGTTCCTCGTCTACACCACGATCTCGCTGTGGGCATTGCGCTGGCTGGACCGCCGCTTCAGCATGGGCGTGAAACGGGCGCGGGCTTAGGATGAAACACCCCCGCAGCGCTTCGCGCTACACCCTCAAGGGGGCGATACCAGCCGTCCGGCAAAGCCGGCCCGGCGGCATCTCGCGGCTAGACCGCTTCATGCGTCGTGGGTCGCGCTTCGGCGTGGTGGAGCACCCAGGATGAACTGGGAAGTGATCTTGCGCCCCGGCACACTCGCCATGTATGGCGAGGGCCTCATCACCACGCTGTGGCTTCTGCTGTCGTCGCTTGGCGTGGGCGCGGTGCTGGCACTGCTGTTTGCACTCGCGCTCACCAGCTCCATCGCGCCTTTGCGCTGGCTGGTCGGGGCCTATACCTATGTGATCCGGGGCACGCCGCTCTTGATCCAGCTCTATCTCATTTACTACGGCCTGGCCCAGCTCGACTGGATCCAGGCGCGCTGGAACGACATCTGGCCCTGGACGCATTTCAAGGAGCCGTTTTTCTGCGCCCTGCTGGCATTCAGCCTGAACACCGCCGGCTACACCGCCGAGATGATTGCCGGCGCGATCCGCGAGACAGCGCCCGGCGAAATCGAGGCCGCCCAGGCCATGGGCATGAGCCGCAGCCTGGCGCTGCGCCGCATCGTGCTGCCCAGCGCGCTGAGGCGCACGCTGCCGGCGTACAGCAACGAGGTGGTGATGATGCTGCACGCCACCAGCCTGGCAAGCACCGTCCCCGCCATGCTGGACGTGACCGCCGCGGCCAGCCGCATCTATTCAGACTTCTATCTGCCGTTCGAGGCCTACTTGTTCGCCGCGGCAATCTACCTCACCATCACGTTCAGTCTGGTGGGCGCGTTCAAGCTGGCCGAGCGCCGCTTCCTGGCCCACCTTGCACCCCGTGCGCACTGAAGCACGACAAGACAGCACCGGCATGCAGCGCATCGAACACCCTCTGCCGAGCCCCAGCCTGGGCAGCCAGAAGACACTGGTCAGCTTCCACTTCGGCTCGCCTGACGCACGCCCCAAGGTGTACATCCAGGCCAGCCTTCATGCCGAGGAACTGCCCGGCATGCTGGTGGCGCATCACCTGCGCGAGCACTTGCAGGCTGCCGAGGCCGAGGGGCGCATCAGGGGTCAGGTGGTGCTCGTGCCGGTGGCCAATCCGATTGGCCTGGCGCAGCGACTGGACCACAAGGCCATGGGCCGCTTCGAATTCGATACGGCGCAGAACTTCAACCGCCACTACCCCGACCTGGCCGACGCGGTGCTCGCCGACGCCATGAAGCAACTCGGACCCGATGCGCAGGCCAACGTGGCCACGGTGCGTTCGCTGGTGGGCCAGTGGCTGAAGTCCTGGCAGCCGGCAAACGAGCTCGAAGGCCTGCGTCGGCACCTGCTGCGTCTCTCGCACGACGCCGATCTGGTGCTGGACCTGCATTGCGACTGCGAGGCGGTGCTGCACCTCTACAGCGAAGAAGCCTGCTGGCCACCGCTGGAGCCCCTGGCCCGCCTGCTGGGTTGCCGCGCCGTGCTGCTGGCGCGCGAATCCGGCGGAGGGCCGTTCGACGAACGCCTCTCCGGCCTGTGGTGGCAACTGGCCGACCGCCTCAAGGCCGCCGGCCTGCAAGTACCACTCCCTCAGGCGTGCGCGAGCACCACCGTGGAGTTGCGCGGCGAAGCCAATGTGTCGCACGCACTGGCCAGGCAGGACGCCCAGGCCCTGCTCGCGTTCCTCGAACACGGTGGCGCGATTGCCACCCCCAGCCCACCCGTGCTGCCTGCCCTGCCCTGCACCCCCACGCCGCTGTCGGGCTCGCAGACGCTGCATTCCACCGTGCCCGGTGTGCTGGTTTTCCTGGCCGCTCCCGGGGCTCGGCTGGCGGTGGGCGACGTGGTGGCCGAAGTGATCGACCCCACGGCACCCGAACATTCGCGCGTGCACGCGGTGCGCGCCGAGGTGGCCGGCGTGTTGTACGCCACGGTGCGCGAACGCTACGTGGTGGCCGGTGGCGAGGTCGGCAAGATCGCTGGCGCCACGCCGTTCCGATCGGGCAACCTGCTCGGTGCCTGAAAACCTTTCAACCCTGGCCATCCCCATGACCACTGACACCACTTCTGCCCGACCTCCCGCACGGCCGCTCCTGGAAGTCCACGACATCCACAAGCGGTTTGGCAGCAACGAGGTGCTCCGGGGGGTGTCGTTGCAGGCGCGCGCGGGCGATGTCATCAGCCTGATTGGCAGTTCGGGCTCGGGCAAGAGCACGCTGCTGCGTTGCATCAATTTGCTGGAAAACCCCAACAGCGGGCGCATCGTGCTCGGCGGCGAGGAACTGCAGCTCAAGGCCGACCGCCACGGCGAACTTCGCGCGGTGAATGCCGCGCAGTTGCAACGCCTTCGCACCAAGCTGGCCATGGTGTTCCAGCACTTCAACCTGTGGGCTCACATGACGGTGTTGCAGAACATCATCGAGGCACCGGTGCATGTGCTGGGCATACCGAAGGACCGAGCGGTGGAAACCGCGCGCCGCTATCTGGAGCGTGTGGGGCTGCGGGGCGTGGAAGACCGCTACCCCTCGCACATGAGCGGCGGCCAGCAGCAGCGCGTGGCCATCGCGCGCGCGCTGGCGGTCGAGCCAGATGTGATGCTGTTCGACGAGCCCACCAGCGCGCTCGACCCCGAACTGGTGGGCGAGGTGCTGCGCGTGATGAAACTGCTGGCCGAGGAAGGCCGCACCATGGTCGTGGTCACCCACGAGATGGGTTTCGCGCGCGAGGTGTCTTCGCACCTGATCTTTCTGCACAAGGGTTGCATTGAAGAACAGGGCGTGCCCGTCGAGGTTCTGGCGCGCCCGAAAAGCGAGCGCCTGGCGCAGTTTCTTTCGGGGAACCTGAAGTGACTGTCAGGGCCTGAGTTCGAGCGTCGATGCCCACTGGGCCGGGTTCATGGTCAGCGCCCGGTACTGCACCCCCACCCAGGTTTCGCTCATGTCGCGGTAGCGGCTTGAAAACACGTTGCCGCTCTGACCCGTCTGGTAGATGAAACGCGAGTTGTCCAGATCGGCCAGGTCGTAGATGGCGCGCAGGCTGGCGGCGTGGCGGTTGGCGTACGGCGCGTCGAGCTTGTCCAGGTGGTACTGGCCCACGTTCACCGTGAAGGGATCGCCGCCCGTGGGCGTGCGCACCTCGAAAAAGTGTGCCAGGGGTTTCACGTTGCTCAGCGGACGGTGTATCGAGATCGCAGGGTGCGCATCGCCCCAACGCCAGGCCGTCACGTCTGCGCCATGCACTTTCTGCAATCGGTCCAGCGCGTCGGCCAGCGCTGCGCTGCTGGCGGCGGCGCAACCGCCCGTGCCGCACCAGTTGGCGTCGTCGCGTTCCAGAATGCCTTCCATGGCGTTGCGGAACAGCCGTTTGCCGTACATGGCCTCGAAGCGTTCCTTGCCCAGACGAGCGCCGATCACACGCCGCGTGAACGAGTCCGCCCAGGCGGAGTAGATCAGCGGCGCGGCGCGCTCGGCATCCATCACGCCATCGAAATCACGCAGTGCAGCCAGCGCAGCGGCAGCCAGAGGGTGGTCGGACGTGGTCTTCTGCAAGAACGGCAGCAGGCGCAGCGTGGCCTTTGAAAGCTGGTCAGCGTGGATGGCCTGGAACGACTCGATGCCGTGGTTCGGTGTTTTCTCCAGCAGAGCCTCGATGCGTTCCTGCCGGTACGGTGCGGCCCAGTCCTGCGTGAGGAAGTGCGGGTAGTCCAGGCCATGGATGCGCTGGTTCGCGGTGGCGATCCAGCCGCGTGCACCGTCGTCCTGGGGCGTGTCCTCGTAGGGCAGCCAGCCGGCCCAGTCGTAGCGCGCGTCCCAGCCGGGTGCGGGCGCCACGCCGCGAATGTCGTTGCCGGGCGAGCGCAGCGGCACCTTGCCCACTGCCTTGTACTGAATGCGCCCGCTGCGGTCGGCCATCACCACGTTCTGCATCGGCGCATGGAACTCGCGCAACGCCTCCACCATTTCGGGGACCGAGCGTGCGCGGTTGGATTTCAGGGTCGCCACCACGTTGCGGTTGTCCGCGTCCAGCGCGGTCCAGCGCAGCGACAGCACGAAACGGGTGGTGTCCAGCACCTTCGCGTGCTGGGCCTGGGCATCGCTGAGCACCGGGCCGTGGCGGGTTGAGCGCACGGTGTGGATCACATCCGACTCGCCCTTGACCCGGATGGTCTCGGTGCGCCGGGTGAAGTCGGCCCAGGCGGGCTCACCGCCGTTGCCCGGCACCCGGTACTGTCGAGGGTTCGCGGGGTTGATCTGTTCCAGGTACAGGTCCTGCACGTCAGGACCTGTGTTGGTGAAACCCCAGGCCACCTCGGCGGTGCGGCCCAGCACCACAAAGGGCGTACCCGGCAAGGTGGCGCCGATCACGTCCATGCCAGGCATGCCCTCGACATCGGGCGCCTGCAGGCGCGCGAAGTACCAGATGGCCGGGGCGCTCAGGCCCAGGTGGGGGTCGTTGGCCAGCAAAGGCTTGCCGGTGGCGCTGCGCGAGCCAGCCACCACCCAATTGTTCGATCCCTTGCCCTCCACGTCGCCCAGGCCCTGGGTCCACAGGTCCAGATCCGCACCGATGCGCGCCAGGAAGCCTTCGCGCAGGTTCCGGCCCGAGGGAGCCACCGGCGCGGCGCTGGTGGTCACGGCTCCCTGTCGGTACACGCCCAGGTCTCGGTACACCGTGGCAAGGTCCGCCGAAGCTGCGGGCTGTTCGCCCGGATACGGCGGGAACAGCTCCCACAGCGCCTGGGTGTCCAGCACGCGCAGCGCCGACAGACGCGCGAACTCGTTGCCCCAGTTGGCGCCAAGATCCAGTGCCATCATGATCGACCAACCCACGCTGTCCAGCGGGTCCCAGTATTTGCCGGCGCGAGCCTGCCCGGAAGGGTCGATGCCCAGCAGAAGGAACTCGGGCGTGAGGGCCTGGTCACCCTGCGCAAAGAACGCGTTGATCCCCGCGCTGTAGGCCTTCAAGGCCAACTGCGCATCGGCCGGCAGCCCCTCGAACTGGGCGCGCGCAGCCTCCCGGATGCCCAGTGTGCGCATGAGCCGATCGGTCTCCAGCGTGGCGGGCCCCAGCACTTCGGAGAGCGTGCCGCGCATGACGCGGCGGTTGAACTCCAGTTGCCAGCCACGCTCCTGCGCATGCACGTAACCCATCGCCATCCAGGCGTCCTGCGGTCGGCTGGCCAGAATGTGGGTCACATCGCTGGCGTCGCGCTGCACCTTCACCGGTGCCACCAGCCCGGGCAGCGAGAGCGAACCCGACGTCTGCGGCAGGCTGCGCTGCACATAGAACGCCGCCAGCGCCACGAGCAGCACCAGCGCGAAGCCCAGCAGGGCGGCCAATCGTCGAAACCAGCGCACGGGTTGTCTCCTGCGTCGCCCCGGCCATGGCGTGCGGGTCCGGGGGTGTTTTGCTGCCTTGTCGGTCGACCTATTTGCGGACCATGCCGTGACCGAGGGAAATGGTGCCATCCACCAGCTTGAAGCTCACGGTGGGCGCGCTGAAGTCGGTGAACGGCGCACCCATGGCAATTTCACCATCGCTGTGCAACAGGCATTCCTGGCGGCGCAGCGAAATGGTGTTGTCGCCGCCGGCGAAACGCACCCAGGTGCCGTAGCTGCTGATGTCTTCCAGCACGTAGTTGCCGGAGCGGATGTCGATGCTCGCGTGCATCCGCGAAACCCGAGGGTCGCTCACCACAAAATCTGCCTCGGGCACGCGCCCGATCTTCAGCGGCAGGTCGGTGATGTTGAACGCGTGGGTGGAGTCCAGCCAGGCCAGCTCGATGCCGCCAAACATGGATTCAGCGGAGTTGTGAAGTGCGTGAAGATCGGCCGGCAAGGTGAGGAATTCGGAAAGCATCTCGGGCTGCCACTCCACGCGAAACACCTCGCAGGGCTCCACCCTGCCCTTGATGCGCATCGGTCCCAGGCTGCGACTGCGCACGCCGTTGCGCGGGCCGAGTTTCCGGATCACGGTGTCGGTGGCCATGATCTGCTCCGGCCCTGCCAGGTCGCTCAATCGAGATGCCACGTTGACGGCATCGCCGAAACAGTCGCCATCGACCACCACCACCTGCCCGCGCGCCATGCCAATCTGCATCATCAGCTTGAGCCGGTTTGGCCACTGGGCCACGCGCTTGGCATGCTCCTGCTGGATCTGGACCATGCTTTCCACGGCATTTCGGTTGTTGGAGAACGACAACAACACCCCATCGCCCAGCATTTTCACGACCTTGCCGCCACTTTCCACGCCGATCGTGCCGATCCATTGCGTCAGCTTGGTCACGGCCTTGGTGGCCCGGTCGTTGCCCAGTGTTTCAAACACGGAGACGCTGCCGGTCAGGTCGACAAAAGCAATAGTCAGTTCGGCCATAGGGACGGAGGAATATGCGCTGGATTACAACACACCACCCCCCGTATTCTGAGAGCGTGCGCGACCCCGTTCCATACCCCGGCAGGCGGCTTGACATCCGCCTGTTTTGCGATCCAAAACCACCATGGGTCCGGCTCTGGCGCATAAAAAGGTATTACACACTTCAGCCTCAATCTGAAAAATCCCCTGTAAACGTTTGATTTATCTGTTGTTTTTCGACTTTGGTGCAAAATATGTCATTGCACAATTCAGGAGACGGAACGTATCCTGTATCCAATTGGGACAAAGTCGTTGAGGCCACTTTCATGCGCTGGTTCAAACCCGGTATCCGCAACAGCATTTCGGCGCTTCTGAGCCCGGAAGTGCGCAAGGACTCGACCGAGGCCCTTGAGCCTGTGCGAGAAGCGATGCTGGCCGTGCTCGGGGAAGAAGGCGCCAAGGCCAATCCACAGCTCACTCGCAAGCTCAAGTACCTGCACGACGCCCACGCCCTGTGGTTCGCCCGCGCCGAAATGGTGGCGGCGTTGAGCCAGTTGCACGGGGAGGCGCTGGCTGTGCACCGGGTGCAGAGCCTGTCTCCCGTCTTTCAGGGTCTGGTGCCCAAGAGCCTGATGGACGCCTGCCGGATCCGCAGGTAAGCCCACGCTGCGGCGCTTCTCGAACAGCCCGTTTTCCGGCCTCAACCCCAGTAGATGAGGGCGTCGCGGCCTTCGACCATCAGGTCCACCTTGCGCCCCACGGGCAGCAGCACCTTGGTCTGCACGTGCCCGAACGGCAGCCCGGAGAACACCGGCGTTCTGGTCTGCGTGCGCAGCCATTCCACCACCCGCTTCAGATTGAACCCCCGGTCGTAGCCGGGCACGAGCTTGAAGCGGTTGAAGGAACCGAGCAGCACGGCCTTTTGCTGCCCGACGATGCCCGCATGGACGAGTTGCGTGAGTTGCCGCTCGATGCGGTACGGGTGCTCGTTGGTGTCCTCGAGAAAAAGGATGCCGCCTTTCACCGCCGGCAGGTACGGCGTACCGACCAGCGCGCAGACCACGTTCAGATTGCCGCCCCACAGCGTGGCGCCGCGCACGCGCAGCTCGGAGGCGTCCTTCGCCGCATCGGCCGCCGGCAGCGTCCAGCCCGCCCCTTCGCCGTGGCCGACCAGCAGGTCGTCGAAACAGGCTTCCATGATGTCGTCCGGCGCTTCTGCGCCGAAGTCTTCGCCCAGCGCGGGTCCCGCCCAGGTGATGCCGCCGGTCTTGGCCAGCAGGCTCATCTGCAGCGCGGTGAAGTCGCTCATGCCCACGAAATGCGTGCCGCGTTCGATGGCACGGGTGATCTGCTTGAACGGCAGCCCTGCGAGGATGCGGGTGAGTCCGTAGCCACCGCGTGAAATCAGGGCCACATCGGCACCACTTGCCGCCGCACGGCCGATGGCGGCCAGTCGGGTCTCGTCGTCGCCTGCAAAGCGCATGTGGCTTTTCAGAACCGCCTCGTCCAGTTCAACCTCGTGGCCCAGTGTCCTGAGGCGGGCCACGCCGCGTCGAAAGGCGGCTTTGTCTCGAACCGCGCTGGAAGGGGAATAGACGTAGATGTGGCTCATATGGACCTGGATTATCCCTGCGTGAAATGGCGCACCGCCGCCTGCGCGATGGCCTCGCCATGCTCCTGCACGAAGTGGCCGGCCTGAGGCAGCAGCAGCGGCTCCGGGCAACCCCGGATCTGCGCCTGCAGCGCGCGCATCACCGGCTCGCCCAGCACCGGGTCCTG
This sequence comes from Hydrogenophaga sp., assembly GCF_050250835.1. Lineage (GTDB taxonomy): Bacteria > Pseudomonadota > Gammaproteobacteria > Burkholderiales > Burkholderiaceae_C > Hydrogenophaga. Next base: position 38,572 of record NZ_JBFWNX010000013.1, read on the forward strand.
CTGGCCGATGGCCATGAGGCTCCGTCCCTGCCACTGTTGTTGCCAGAAATCGCGCGCGTGGCGCGAGATGGCGGCGCCATCGTCATCGGTGTGCTCAGGCACCAACGCGGGAAAGGCCCGCAGCGCGGCGCGGTGGCCCCGGTCGGGAAACGGCGCCTCGTAGGCTTCGCACTCGGCTGCGCTCATCTGGGGATTGCCCCGGGCGAACAGGCGCGCGACGTTGAAATCGGGGTTCTGCGCGCACATGGCTCGCCAGGCCAGGAACCCGGGCGAGAGCGGCACCTCGGCGGTGGCCAGCGTGGTGTTCATCACCAGCAGGCCGCTGTAGCGCCGTGGCGCTTCCATGGGCAGCGTCAGGCCCAGCAAGCCGCCCCAATCCTGCACCACCAGCACCACGTTGCGCAGGTCCAGCCGCTCGACAAAATCAAGCAGCACCTGCCGGTGCCAGGTGAAGCGGTGAACGTCCTCTTTTTTTGGCTTGTCGCTGCGCCCGAAACCGATGAGGTCGGGGGCCACCACGCGGCCACCGCTGGCGAGGAACACCGGAATCATCTTGCGATACAGGTAGCTCCAGGCGGGGTTGCCGTGCAGGCAGAGCCAGGTCAGCGGCGCGGTGGCTGAGCCTTCGTCCAGGTAGTGCAGGCGCAAGCCGCCCAGCGAAGGCAGATCGCTCACGTAGTGCGGTACCCAGGGATAACCGGGCAGCGAATCGAAACGGTCATCGGTGGCGCGCAGGGCGTCTTCACGCAGGGGATGGGCATTCACTCGGCGCTCCTTGAAAAAATCGCGCAGCAGCGCCGCGCATTCATCTGCCAGCAACCCGCCCGCCACCTGCGTCTGGTGGTTCAGGCGCGGCTGGGAAAAAAGGTCCAGCACCGAGCCCGCGGCACCGGTCTTGGGATCGGTGGCGCCGAATACCACGCGCGCCAGCCGCGCGTGCAGCATGGCACCGCTGCACATGGCGCAGGGCTCCAGGGTGACGTAGAGCGTGCAGCCATCGAGCCGGTAGTTGCCCAGCGCCTGCGCCGCCGCGCGCAAGGCGACGATTTCGGCGTGCGCGGTGGGATCGTGGCCTCCGATGGGGGCGTTGCGGCCGCTGGCGATCACCTGCCCGTCCTTCACCACCACCGCACCGACTGGCACCTCGCCCGCCTCACGGGCCTTGCGGGCCTCAGCCAGGGCCAGACGCATGAAGGCCTCGTCGGCCGGCGTGGAAAAAGACATGTCAGCGAGTGTAGGTCAGGCCCTGATGACGACCTGCCCTCTGGCATGATCGCGGGTTGCCCTGGTAAACCCTGATCTTTCTCCATGCCACCACGCCGCTGGGAGCTGGATGCCCTGCGCGGTTTCCTGCTCGTCCTGATGACGCTGACCCACATGCCGACGATGTATTCGTTGCCATCGGGCCAGCCCCTGGGCTTTGTCTCGGCGGCAGAAGGCTTTGTGTTCCTCTCGGCCTTCATGGCGGGCCAGGTTTACGGAACCCGCGGGCGGCGCGATGGGCTGGGTGCCATGCGCACGGCCTTCCATGAGCGTGCCTGGCGGCTCTACCTGTGCCAGCTCGCCCTGTTGCTGCTCGCTTTCACGCTGATCGCGTGGCTGGGCGTTCGCAACCACCAGGGTGGCGTGACCGGCCTGCTGGAATTCTTCTTCATCGACCCCCAGGCGGCCGTCGTGGGCGCAGCGCTGCTCCTGCACAACCCGCCGTTGCTGGACATCCTGCCGCTCTACATCGTGCTCATGCTGCTCAGCGCCTGGCTGCTGCGCCATGGTCTGCAGCAAGGCTGGAGTGGCGTGCTCGCCGCCAGCGCCCTGCTCTGGCTGGGTGAGCAATGGGGCCTGGGTCAGGCCATCCACGAACGCATCGCGGACCTGACCGGTCTGCCGATTCCCTACCGCGAAACGGGTGCCTTCCACTGGCTGGCCTGGCAGGCACTGTGGGTCGCCGGTTTGTGGCTGGGCGCGCGCCAGCAGCCCTTGCCGCGTTTTCCGCGATGGCTGCTGGTGCCGGCCGCCGTCTACGCGCTGGGCATGCTGCTGTGGCGACATCTGGCTGGGCAGGACCCGATGCCGGGCGTACCCGCGGTGAGCCTGCTGCTCGACAAATGGTCGCTCGGACCCCTGCGGGTGCTGAATTTCGCCAGCGTGTTCGTGCTGCTGGTCTCGGCTGGCCCGTGGCTGCGCCGGTGGGTGCCTCGCCCCCTGCCTCTGGAGCTGCTCGGTCGCCATTCGCTCTCGGTGTTCTGCGCTCACATCGTCATCGCCCTGTTCACGCTGGCCTTCTTCGGCTCTACCCAGGTCGTGCGGCCCTGGACCACCGATGCCGTGCTGCTGGCAGGCGCGTTTGCCGGCCTGTTCCTGGTGGCCCTGGGTGTGCAAGCGCACGAACGCCAGGGCGGGCAGCGACGAAACGTCAGGCTTTCAAACGCGTTGCAATGACCCGTTGCCAGAGGGCATACCCCTCAGCGTTCATGTGCAGGCGATCGCCCGTGAACAACTCCGCCCGGGGCTGGCCGCTGGCGTCGAGCATGAGCGAGTACACGTCGATGAAATCCAGCTGGGGTTCGGTCTGGCTGTAGATCCGGATCAAGTCATTGGTCTCGCGCACCGACGGCATCAGCCCGGCCCGCAACGGGCTGGGCTTGATCGAGACGAAGGCGATGCGGCTGTCGGGCAGTTCGGCCCTGACCGCCTGAACGAAGGCGATGAAGCGCTCCAGCACCTGCTGAGGCGTTGCGCCTTCGGCGATGTCGTTCTCGCCCGCATACAGCACCACCATGCGCGGCTTGTAGGGCAACACCAGGCGGTTCACCAAATGCACGCAATCGAGCAGTTGCGAGCCGCCGAAACCACGATTGATCACCACCGGCTGGTCGGCAAAGCTGGTTTCCAGGTCGCTCCAGAGGCGTATCGAGGAACTGCCCAGGAACAGAACGCCTCCGGGCTGGGGCGCCTGGCGCCGGTCGGCAGCGGCGAAGGCCTCCAGGCTGGCGTGCCAGCGGGCGTCCACGGCAGCCAGCGCGGCCTCCGGCGGCGGGTCGTCTTGCGCGAACGTCTGCGCCAGGACGCCGGTGACCAGAAGGCCAGCGGCAACCAGGGGCAGGTACAGCGCAGATCGCAGGGACCGGATGAACATGGTGGACAGAAGACTCAGCGGGCAGATCGACCGGGGGGCCGTCCCGCACCGACGCGGGTCATCGGCATCGCAGTGTAAGTACGGGACTATTCCCCGTCCATCCGGGTGTTGTTCAGCGTCACGTGCCCAGGCCCAGGCGGCGCATCCAGCCGGCCAGGGCCTTCTCGTCCGGGGTGCCCAGGGCGTAGGCAGCGCTCAGCGCCAGGTGCGATTCGGGACGGTGCTGGTTGAGCTTGACCTTGCATTGCAGGTTGGTCACATGCAGTTCAAAGGCCGCTATGCCGCTCATGAGCTTGTGCTGAAACGCCTCGTCCAGGCCGCGCCATTGCTCTGCGTAGGCTGGATCGTGCTCGTGGATCAGGTGTTTGAGCAGGCGGTCCTTGTCCTCGAAACTGTCCACAGGGCGTGCCTGCACGGTGCAGTGCACGGCGAGGTAGTTCCAGGTCGGCACGCGGGCCAGGTCCGGGTAGACGCGCGGTGTCATGTAGGCGTGCGGCCCCATGAAAGTGACCAGCGCCGTTGGCCGCTCCAGCAGGAATTTCGCGTGCGGGTTGGGCTTGGCCACATGGCCCAGCAGCACGAGGCTGCCCCCTGGCTCGCCCTCCTCCACCAGGTGCAGAGGCAGATGGGTCACGAACGGCACACCCGCGTCGTCTGTGGAGACGAGGCTGGCGAACGGGTGGGCGCGCATGAGCTCTCTCGCGACGGCAGCGTCTTTGGCGGCGAACTGAGGCGGCAGGTACATGGCAAGGGCGCTGAAGCAGTGGATCAACGCAGTGTAAGTTGCACCTTGCGCGCGTCACCACTGGTGCGATGATGGGCAACCCGTCCAGAGGCTGCCATGTCTTTCCTTCAACACCCTGCTTTCCAGAGCCTCGTGCTGCCCTTGTTGCTGGCTACCGCCAGCATGGCGCTGCTGCGACTGGCAGGTACGCGCTGGACGGCGCTGGGCGCCGCGCTGGGACTGGTGATCGCCCTGACCGTCTGGCCGGGCTTTGACTGGCCGGCCAGTTCCCGAGCGCAGACTCTGCCCTGGATCGCGCTGGCGGGCCTGCTCGCTGCGGCACTGGCCATCGGGTTGAACGCACCCGGCACGAAGGCGCTGGCTCGCGGAGCCGGCCTGTTGGCCACTGCGCTGGTCACCGTGCTGGCGGTGGCGCTGGCCGTGTGGGCCGCCCTCGGGGGCTCCCTGCTGTTGGCTCAGCTCGCGCTCATGGTGGGCAGCGTGGCCGGGGTGGCCGGTCTCTGGGCGTGGCGATCGGCAACCATCACTCCCGCCGCGCTGGCGCCCCTGGTGCTGGCGGGGCTGGTGATCGCCTTTGCCCAGGGTTCGCTGGCCCTTTCCAGCCCAGAGGCGGCTGGCGACGCCGCCGAGCGCGACGACCCCTACTACACGCCCCAGTGGAAATGAGTCTCGGCGGGGCCGCCTGTCAAGCCGAGGGCTATTCCGGTCATTGGTTTGGCGCCCGGGGCGCGATGAGATGATGCCCCCCATGCCAACGACCGCGCTGCTTACACCCGCACCCGAGGCCGCCACCGGCGCCATGGCCGATGTGCCGGCAGACTGGCCTGAACTCTGGTTGCAGATGCTGCAGGCCCGTGAGGGTGGGCACCATCCGCTGCTGCAGCACACCACCACCCAGGGCTGGCGGGTGCGGGGCGAATGCAGCGAGCGCGGCCTGGAGCTCTTTGGTGTGTACAAGCCCGTGCTCGATGCGCGCACACGAGGCCAGAGTGTTCCCTGGGTGGTGGCGCAGATGGGCCAGAGCCTGGACGGCTTCGTGGCCACCGCCACAGGCGACTCCTACTACGTCAATGGCGCGCACGGCCTGCTGCACCTGCACCGCCTGCGCGCGCTGTGCGACGCCGTCATCGTGGGCGGCGGAACCGTGGCCACCGACAACCCGCAGCTGACCACCCGGCGCGTGCCGGGGCCTTCGCCCGTGCGGGTGGTGATGGACCCGCGCGCCCGACTCGATGGACACGCCCGTGTGTTTCAGGACGCTCAGTCACCGAGCCTGTGGGTGTGCGACAGCCTCCATGCCGACACCGCGCGCAAGCGCCTGCAGGGCGCCCCCGACACAACGCAGGTGCTGGCCGTGGAGGGCCTGCTCGACGAACGCCACCCCACCGCCTGCTACCGAGCCGAACGGGCCGTCCAGGCTCTGGGTGCGCGGGGCCTTCGGGTGCTGTTCGTGGAGGGCGGCGGTGTCACCGTGTCGCGCTTTTTCGGCGCCCGTGCGCTGGACCGGCTGCACCTGGTGATCGCCCCGGTGCTGATCGGCAATGGCCGGCGTGGCCTTCAGGTACCCGCCCACGACGTGATGGCGGACTGCCCCCGCCCACCCGTGCGCACGCTGCGGCTGGGCGAGGACATGCTCTGGGACCTGAATCTGCGCGGCTAGGGTTCCGCACGGCCGGACGCGCTGGGCCAGGCCAGCACGTCCACATGCCCCACGCGCAGACGGGTCTGCACCACCCGCGCCAGGCGACGGCTCTGCCAGCCGCGCAGTGCGGTCGCCTGACCGGGGTCCTGTTCCATGGCCGCGTCGGCCATGCCGTCGATCAGGCTTTTCAGCAACGGCGCATCGGCTGCGGACCGGCGGCCGTCCACTCGCCAGTCGCTGCGCGCTTGCACCACGCCGTACCCGGCATCGCGCAGCGCGGACCGCAGTGTCGCGACCGCCTGCGAGCCCAGCGCTGGCCCCAGCCCTTTGTCGCGCCGCTGGTGGGCGGCAAACAGCGCTGCGATCTGGGCATCCAGGGCATCTTCAGGTGACCAGATGTGACGCCCGTCCACGCTGAGCGCCAGCAGCAGCGGCACACGCGCCGACGCGCAGATGGCCACCAGGCGGTGCAGCCACGGGTTTCCCACCAGATCGAGCAAGGCCGAGGCCGTGACGAGGTGCGCGGCATGCCAGGGCAGCGTGTCCAGCGAGGTCATGAGGTCGAGTCGCTGGCGCACGATGGACACCCCCGCGACGGCATGGCGCACCTGGCGCAAAAGGCCATCGTCGTGGTCCACCATGAGCCATTCCTGCGGACCTCCCAGACGCGGTGCGAGCCAGCGCAGGTTGGCGCCGGTGCCGCAGGCCAGGTCGATCACGCGCCAGGGAATGCCGGGCGGCGGACGCAGCGCCGCGAGACGGGTGCCGAGGCACAGGCGCGTGGCCGCTTTGTCGCGCGCGGCGGCATCGAAGGGCTCTCGCAGACCGAGCCAATCGGCGCTGAAACGGGCAGCGCTCACGGCACCCGCTCCAGCACACGGGCGAACGCGGCGGCCTGCCGGGGCCAGTCGGGCAACTGGCGGGCGGCTGCGCGGGCGCCCGCCGCCAGCCGCCCGCGCAACGCGGTGTCCTGGATCACGCGTGCCAACGCCACTTGCAGCGCCTGCGCGTCGCCCGGGCTGACGTGCAGGCCCGCTGTCGATGGCAGCGTGTGCGCCAGCGCGCCGGCATGCGTGGCCACCACCGGCAGACCGTGCGCGAGCGCTTCGGCCACGACCATGCCGTAGCCCTCATGAAGCGAGGGCAGCACGAAAACATCCGCCGCGGCGTAGCGGGACTGCACCTCGGCTTCGTCCAGCTCGCCGTGCCAGCGCACGCGTTCGCCCAGGCTCTTCGCGCTGGCCTTGAGGCGCGTGGCGGTGCCGGGATCGCGCGTGGGGCTGCCCACGATGTGCAGTTCCCAGGAGAGTTCCCGCAATCCGTCCAGCGCCTGCAGCAACACCGCGTGACCCTTGCGCGGCGTGAGCGTGGCCACGCACAGCAGCTGCACCGTTTCACCCTCACAGCTGGCCGGCCGTTCGCGCGGCGGCACCGGATCGGTGCCCGGCTCGACCACCGCAATGCGCGCGGAGGGCACGCCCATGGGCTCAAGGTCTTGCACCGTGCTGGGGCCGCTCACCACCACCCGGCGGGCCAGTCGCAATGCATCGGTTTCGGCACGTTGCAGCTGCGCTCGGGTGGCAGCGTCCAGGCCGGTCTCCAGGTGCAGCGGGTGGTGCACCAGCGCCACCCAGCGCAGGCGCGTGGCGTGCGGCCGCACTTCGTCGGCCAGCACCGCGTAGGCCAGCCCGTCGGCCAGGACGAGGCCGCCGTCGGGCAGCGAGGCGATCACCGCAGACGCTGCCCGGCGCGCGGACGCGTCGGGCACGGGCCAGCTGCCGGGCAGATGGTGAACATCCACCGTCCAGCCCGCCTGCCGCAGCGCCTGCACGAGGCGGCGGGCGTAGCCATAACCGCCGGTTCGCACGTTCCAGTCGCCCGGAACGAGAAAACTCATCTGTTTCATGCCGTGCTCGCGGGCAGGTCTCCCTCGAACGCGGCCCAGGCCACGTGCGACTCGTGCAGTGTCACGCGCATCTTCCGCAGACCTGGTGCTTGCGCCGTGGGCAGGGCCTGCGATCCCATGGCGCCAGCGGCGATGCGCGCTGCCACGCGGTCGAAAATGACGCGGGCCAGAAACTCGGTGGTGGTGTTGCGCCCGGCGAACTCGGGCGCTTCGTCGAGGTTGCGGAAGTTCAGCGCGGCGAGTTCCTCGCGCAGCACCTGGGTGGCCAGCCCGATGTCGACCACGATGCCGTCGGCGTCCAGCGCATCGCGGCGCATTTCGAGGTCCACCACGTAGGTGGCGCCGTGCATGCGCTGCGCAGGGCCGAACACGGCGCCCTGGAAGCTGTGGGCAATCATGAAATGGTCTCTGACATTGACGGCGTACATGGGTGTTCTTTCTTCTTCAGTCGGGGTGGTCGATGCGGTGGCACAGCGTGTGCGGAGCCGAGGCACCCGCGAGCCGGGCCAGCACCTGCGGCAGTTCGTGAAACGGAGCGCTGTCGGTGATGAGGCCGTCGAGCACGGGATCGGTCAGCAGCGAAAGCGCGAGTGCGAGCCGGCGGCGGTGGGTCCAGCGCCCCCGCTGGGCGGGGGCCACGTGGCCAACCTGGGAGCTTTTCAGCGTGAGGCGCTGCGAATGGAAGGCCTCGCCCAACGGCACGTTCACGGCACGGCTGCCGTACCAGCTCAGTTCGAGCACCGTGGCCTCGAAGGCCGCCAGGCGCAGTGCGGTGGCCAGCCCGGCCGCCTGCCCGCTGGTGTGGATCACCAGGTCGGCGCCTGGGCGCGCGGCCTCGGGCAGGCTGAAGCTCGCGCCCAGGGTCTGCGCCAGGGCAGCGCGCGAAGGCTCGGTGTCGATCACTTGCACCTCGCAACCTGGCAGGCGTGCGGCCAGCCAGGCCACCAGCAGGCCCACCGTTCCCCCGCCCACCACGGCGATGCGATCGCCCGCGCCAGGAGCGGCATCCCACAAGGCGTTGAGCGCGGTCTCCATTTGCGCGGCGAGCACGGCTCGCGCAGGCGGCACGCCGTCGGGCAGCGGCAGCACGGCCTGGGCGCTCACCTGGTAGCGCGTCTGGTGCGGGTACAGGCAGAACACCGTGCGCCCGAGCAGGCTGGCCGGCCCCGCTTCGACCACGCCGACGTTCACGTAGCCGTACTTCACGGGGCCCGGAAATTCCCCCGCCTGAAAGGGTGCGCGCATGCGTTGCCATTCGCTCTGCGGCACCTCGCCACGAAACACCAGGCCCTCGGTGCCTCGGCTCACGGCGGTGTAACGCGTGCGCACCCGAACGTCACCTTCGTCCAGCGTCGGCAAGGTCTCCGTGCGGATCTCGGCCTGACCCGGCGCGACGACCCAGCACGCTTGCGAAGCGCGGGATGGTTGATCGGAAATGAAGGGCATGAACGAAATGGGGAATGAAGGGTCCGACACGGCAGTGCGTGCCATGATGACCAACCTGCCCTGGCACGCTTGCATCTTATGTCGCAGCCAATAACCCCCAGCCACGCTCCCGGGATCGACGGTGAGCAACGGTCCGCCTTGAAAGTGGACGCCGCCCGATCCCTGGGCGCGGCCACCGCGCTGGTGGCCCTGGCCGCTGGCGCATTGGGCGTGGGTGGCGGGCTGGGTGCCGACTTCTCCGTCAAGGCGGTGCTGCTGTTTGGCCTGCTCGCCGGACTGGTGTGGTGGTGTCTCTTCGCGCCCGAGGTTCCCCCTCATCCGCATGCACGTTTCGGCAGTGCCAACCGGGTGACGCTGCTGCGCCTGGGCGTGGCGGCCCTGCTGGCCGCCCTGTTTGGCGAAGCCCTGCCCCCGCTGGCCGTGTGGGCGGTGGTGGTGCTGGCCACCGCCACCGCGCTGCTCGATGCGGTGGACGGGCCCCTGGCACGGCGCAGCGGCCTGGCCAGCGCCTTCGGCGCGCGCTTCGACATGGAGACCGACGCCCTGTTCACCCTGGTGCTTTGCGCGCTGGTCTGGCAGGCGGGCCAGGCGGGACCCTGGGTGCTGGCCAGTGGGCTCATGCGCTATGCCTTCGTGGCTGCCGCTCTGGCCTGGCCCTGGCTGGCGAGCACCCTGCCGGGCAGCCGGCGCCGCCAGACGGTGTGCGTGGTGCAGATCACCACACTCATCGTCTGCCTGGGTCCCATCGTGCCGCCCGCAATGGCCGCGGCGCTGGCCGCAGCGAGCCTGGTCTTGCTCACCCTCTCATTCGCCATCGACATCCGATTCCTTCACCGCGCCAAACCCATGGAGACCTGAACCATGCGAACCCTTCTTCTGCCCCTCGTCACGCTGTGCACCGCGCTGCTGGCCACCACGCCCGCGCAGGCCCAGGCGGCGCGCTACGAGATCGACCCCGATCACCTCACCGTGGCCTTCCTGGTCGACCACATCGGCTACGCCAAGGTGCTGGGCATGTTTCGCTCGGCTCGCGGCAGCTACCGCTTCGACGAGGCCAGCGCCACGCTGTCGGACGTGCGCATCGAAGTCGAGACCGCCAGTGTCTTCAGCAACCAGCCCAAGCGCGACGACCACCTCAAGGGGCCGGACTTCCTCAACAGCGGTGAATTTCCGCGCATGGTGTTCACCGCATCTGGCGCGAAGCGAACCGCCGAACGCACGTTCGAGATTGCCGGACAACTGGAGTTGCTGGGCAAGAAACTGCCCCTCACGCTGCAAGCCACCTGGAACAAGAGCGCCGAGTCGCCCCTCGGTGGGTTCGGCGGCAAGCCCTATGTGATGGGCGTGTCTGCGCGCGGCAGCTTCAAGCGCAGCACCTACGGCATGAACTACGCCGTGTCCAATGGCTGGGTGGGTGACGAGGTGCCGCTGATCATCGAGTTCGAGGCCATCCGTCAGTGAGCCTGGCGGCGGCGCCAGGAGCGCCCTCCTCTGCGGCGGCCTGGCTGCTGCGTTTCGGGCTTGCCTTTGCGTTGCTCAACACGCTCCTGACCTTCGAGAACCGCTGGCCAGGCTTCGGGGTGCGCTACATGCCGCGCCTGTCATTCGAACTGTGCCTGCTGTTGGTGGCACTGATGGCCTGGGTGGCCTGGCGCGGACCGCTCTCACGCCGGGCCACCCACGCACTGGCCGGCGCCTTCATGGCACTGGTGGCGGTGCGCTACGCCGACGTGACAGCGCCCGCCGTGATGGGCCGGCCAGTGAATGTGTACTGGGACGGCCGCCACGCTGCCGAGCTGCTGGGCGCCGCTTCGCAGGCCCTGCCCGCCTGGCAGGTGGGCGCCGGGCTGGCCGCGCTGCTGCTGGGCCTGCTCGCCCTGGGCTGGCTGGTGCGGTCGGCGCTGGCCGCGCTCTCGCACAGCCTGGCGTGGCCGCCACCGCGTCGCTGGCTGCTGGCCACCGTTGGCGCGCTTACGCTCAGCTTTGCCGCCTATGTGCCCCATGGGCCCGATACGCGCTGGTTTTTCTCGCTGCCCATCACGCCCACGCTGGCGCACCAGGGTGCGCTGCTGGCGCGGGTGTGGTGGCCAGGGCCACATCGCGCCAACCTCAGCGAGAGCCCCGCACTGGCGGGCGATCTCTCTGGCCTGGCGAGCGCGCGCGGCCCGGCGGACGTGCTGCTGGTCTTCGCCGAGTCTTACGGCGCGAGCACGTTCGATCAACCCCGGCAGGCCCAGGCGCTGAAGGCTTCGCGCGAACAACTGGCCGATGCGATCCAGGCCAGCGGCCGCGCCGTGGTGTCGGCGCGCGTCGTCGCGCCCACCTTCGGCGGGTCGTCCTGGCTGTCGCACGCCGCCTTGCTTTCGGGCGTGGACACCACCGATCCCGCCGATCACGACCTGTTGCTGGCCAGCCAGCGCCCCACGCTGGTGAGCCATTTCGCGCGCCATGGCTACCGCACGGTGGGTTGGATGCCGGGCTTGAAGCTGCCCTGGCCTGAAGGACGGTTCTACGGGTTCGAGCGTCTGGTCGACGACGCTGGCATGGGGTACCGGGGACTGGATTTCGGCTTCTGGCGCATCCCGGACCAGGCGGCCATGGCCCTGCTGCACGCGCAGGAGTTCGACCGGCAGGCGCCCGCTCGGGACCAGCGCCCCCGGTTTGCGGTATTTCCCACCACCAGCACCCACGCGCCCTTTCACCCTCTGGCCCCCTTCGTCACCGATTGGCACCGCCTGACCGGCACAGCCGCCTACACCCCGGATGACGTCCGCTTCGCCCTGGCCGCGCCGCTGACCGTGTCGCAGACCACGCCACGCTTCCTGGAAAGCCTGCGCTACCAGAACACCTGGATGGCCGACTACCTGCGCCGGTTGGCGCCGCCTTCGATGGTGATGGTGGTCGTGGGCGACCACCAGGCGCCGGCACTGGTTTCCGGCGCGGGTGCGCCGTGGGATGTGCCGGTGCATGTGATCAGCGACGATCCCTCGCTGCTGCACCGCCTGATGGCGCTCGGCTTCGTGCCGGGCCTAACGCCAGCGCCCCACCCGCTCGGCCCCATGACCCAGCTCACCCGTTTGCTGCTGACAGCTTTTGACGCACCGGCCGTGCACGAGGCGCCGGGGGCCGAGCACCTGGCCATGCCGCCGTCCCTGCCAGCGCGTTCAACGCCTGGTTCCTGAACCCGCACCAGGACCCCAGGCGTGTACGTCGCCAGAAGGCCCGTCGTGGGGCAAGGCACGCAGCCACTCGCGCAGCGCATCGGCCGGCTCGCCCTGCGGTCGCAGCAATTGCAGTTGCTCACCCAGCGACACGGCGTAGCGGTAGTGGCCCGGTCCCGCCAGTGCCTCCAGCCGGTCGATGCAGGCCAGCGCCACATCGCGCATGGCCGGCAGGAACTCGAACGACAGGGCCGGCAGGGGCCGACTGGCGCCCATCAGCACCTCCAGCTCGAAGCCCTCCACGTCGATCTTCACGAAGTCGGGCTGGCCGTGGCGGGCGATCAGCCCATCGAGCGTGGCGACGTCCACCTGCGGCCCCGCCTGCCAGCTCACGCCCTTGAACGACGGCGATGCACCGGCGCGTTCAATAAAGTCGCCAGACAGCGTGGTCACCGTGGGGGTTCGCGGGCTCACCATGAGGCGGGCCCGCCCAGGTGCCCTGCCCAGCGCCTGGGGCAACAGCGTCACCCCGGCATCGCCGCCAAAGCGGCGCTGTAGCTGGCGCACGAAATCGGGTTGCGGCTCCAGCGCCACCACGCGGGCCCCCAGTTGCCGAAACGCCGCCACGCGATTGCCCAGGTGCGCGCCCACGTCGAACGCCAGTCCGCCCGCTGGCACAAAACGCCGGTAGAAGCGTCGCAACTGGGCGCCGCGCCAGGGAATGGCGCGGTACACCAGCTGCGAGCGCAGCAGGCCAAGTTGGCGGTCGAGGGTTTCGCCCATGGGAGGATGCGGGGCCTTGACTCTGGTTTGGTTCTGGCGATCATGCCTCGCTTCGCAACACCGCAACCAGCTCTTTCTGGAGCCACGATGGCCGACGGAGCATCCACCCGGGATGCGGCGTTTCGGCAAGCAGCAAGCCCATGCGCGAGCCGACATCTGTCGACATATGAACACCGCCAGCAAACCCGGGCTTGGCCGCTCAATGGTGCCGCGTCGATGGCACAGAATCACCAGCCCGTGGCGGATTCGCACGATCGAAATAGCTGAAAATCACTTTTAAATCAAAGGCTTTTTTATTTTTTCAAATAAACAGCTTTAACTTTAAGTTACTGGGTTACAGGCTCACTCCCACTCAATTGTCAACAGTCGGTCGCGGCTCAGAGGAAAAGCGCGCTGCTTGGCAACCGAAAACGGGCCCGATACCGACAGATCTACCGTCGCATTCGAGAGCCCCTCCCAAGGCTCAATGCTCTCGATCTCACGCATCGATGGTTCATGACAGAGACTGGAATGGGAAAGGGACATGTTTTGCACCGCAATGACGGTATCGAGAGCTCGCTCCAGAGGGAGAAGACGGTAAAAAGAATGGCTTTGACGGTATCACAACCATCCTTGGTCGTGAGCCGAATGGATCCCGTCCTTCGTAACAACCTCGACGCCAGTGCTGCAGGTTCCTGGTTCGCGTCCAAGTACCGGGAGTCAAGTAAATCAAAAGTCAGCAGGTTGGCGCCTGCTGACTTTTTGCTTTCTGGACTCGCTGTGTCCGAACACCTGTCCGAAATTCTTCACGGAGCGATGTATGTGTCCAGAACGCACCACACCATAGGACAGAAAGTTGTCTCCGACCTTGAAGAGGTCAGTCGAGCATCCCCGAGAGGATCAGACGCAGTTCACCAGAGCGCAGAGTCTTTCAGGTTTCGACTGTCACTTTGCATACGCCGCAAGTGAAACCAGCGAACCGAAAGAGCAACTACTGCCACAAGCGCCGCAAAGCCAAGCACTGCTGCTGCAGATACGCTCCTTCCCAACAGGCCTTTTACTGCTTCGTGTAGTTCGAATAGCAACGCAAGTAACGCCACACCCAGCACCGCATATCGCAGCGGTCGGTGCTTTGTTTTGCTGGCATTCAAGAACAGGGTGCGCATGGTGGGTGGTGCCACCAGGGCATCACAGTTGACTCGATGCGATTGATTATGCAGATCGCCGCAGGTATCCCGTCGTGAACAGGCCGACGCTCACTGCTCTGCACGATTTGGAAGCGAATCCAGCACCTGATTCATGCGCTCGCGCACCTAAAGTGCAGTCATGGCCCTAAATGGAGGACGCCGTGCAGCACACACTACCCGAGTCGTCATCGGATCACCCGGACCTGGTATCGCCGGTCTTCTTGCGCATGCACACCGTTGTGCGGATCACCGGCCTCGGTCGCTCGACGATCTACCGCCTGATCGCCACCCAGCGCTTCCCGAACCCCGTGCGCCTGGGGCCTCGTGCGGTGGCCTGGCGACGCACCGAGATCGATCAATGGAGTGAAGCACGTCCGATCGCCACCCACTGACGGAACAGGTTTGTGCCGAAAACGCCATGGGCCTGATCCACGCCCCCAACACCACGCCGTGGCAGTGCGGCGACCTGGTGATCCACGACGCAGATGCCAAGCGCATCGACATGCTGATGATCGTGGTCAGCTGCAGCGCCGAAGGGGTGTACCGCACGCGCTACGTCTACCCTTGGGCGCAGCCTCGTGCCTGGCGCCGCAAGTTCTGGCAGAACACGATCGCTTCACTGCATGATCCCGCGCGGTTCGGGATCAACGTCCCGCGCCTTGCGCTCAATGCGGCAGTGCCAGCTTCAGTACCCAGCCCACCACCATCAGCGCCACCGCAATGCGGCCCCACCGCCAGGTCGTGAACCAGTACCGGTGGTTGAGCCAGATGGCTCGGTAAAGGCGCCCCAAAGCAAACAGCATGGCCAATGCCAGGACCATGGGGCCAACGATGCCCACAGGCTGTGGTGCCAGTTGGATCAGCAGCACAGCAATCAGCGGCCACGCCACAGCATCAACAGCGGCAAGCCACCGACGACCCGACCAGTAACGGGCATCCGGGCGAGGTTCACGAGCGACAAGTAACCACATACGACCTCCATCGGTGAAAAAGTGCCGACCTTCATCAACAGGACCGCGTCGAGCGATGACCTCGCGGACCGCCCAAGTCACATCGGAAAAGCTTGCCACATCGAACCTGTCGGTTCAGTTCGCACGGCAACTGCTTGTAAAAAATGTGTAGCGCTCTTCCCAGCCCCTTGAATGTTTGGACAACCAGGACCTCGTTCGTTTCCCTTCCAAAAAGCACTTGCCTCAATTTCCGAGGGAGCCGGTTCTGGCTTCATGCCCTCGGTGGATGTGATGCAAACAGCAGTGCCCTGCCCCGCCCCGCATTCGTCGGTCGCCGTGCGAGCACCCAGGCGCTGTACAGGGCGCGGGCGCAGGGGTACCGTGGAATAAATGGAAGGGGCCCGCCAGAGTGAAACGGCGGCGGGAAGGCCGCCGTTTATGCCGCGAAAGACCCTTGCGCCCGCGCTGGCGGCGCTAGGGTCCGCACAACAGGCGTTCGATGAAGGCGGACCAGGGCATGCACCACTTCCAGCCATCGAGTGAACGGCACAACGTTCACAGGGCTGAACAGCCACGACCCCACTCAACGTGGCTGCGCCCTGCCAATTCTCCAGAAAGTTCACCATCCAGGAAATCACTGGTAACCAATGAAATGCGCTCGATACACGCACGGTATGGACAGGTTTGACGGCCGCCGCCGTAAATGGTCGGTGTCGGAAAAACACCGTTGCCGACCATTCGGGAGGACGTCACATGCTGGACCGCGATCAGTTGGAAACGTTCGCCACGGTGATTGAGCAGCAGAGCTTTGAACGCGCGGCCGCTGTGCTGAGCATCACGCGGGGCGCGGTGTCGCAACGCATCAAGGCACTGGAAGAATCCCTGTCCACGGTGCTGGTGGTGAGAGAGCGGCCGATTTCACCCACCCAGGCCGGCGAAACTGTCCTCCGGTATGTGAAAGCATTGCGCATTCTGGAGGGATCTGTTCTACAGGCGCTGGCCCCCACACCCAAGCCTCACGCACCCGTTCCCATTGCGATCGCGGTCAACGCGGACTCGTTGGCCACCTGGTTCCCGGAAGTCCTCAGGGAGCTGTTGTTGAGCCCTCTCATCGCGCTCGAAGTGATTGCCGATGACCAGGACCACACCTCCGCCCTGCTGGCGCGTGGCGATGTCATTGGCTGCATCTCTACGGGTTCGAAACCGGCCGAAGGTTTTTCGGCCGAATTGCTCGGTGCGATGGAATACCGCTGCTACGCCACCCCTACATTCGCGAACACGTTATTTCCGGATGGCCTCACGGTTCCCTCCGTGCTGGCAGCGCCTGCCGTGCTGTTCAACCGCAAAGACTCCCTGCACGACGACTTCCTCAAGCGCTGGTTTGGTTTCGCCATCGAGCGGTACGCCAAGCACTATTTGCCGTCTCCCGTGGCGTTGCTGGAGGGTGTTGCGATGGGTGCTGGCTACGGCCTGGTCCCCAGCTCGCAAGCCGCGCCCCTCGTGGACGCGGGCCAGTTGCTGGACCTGTGCCCGGACGAACGGGTGATGGTGGACCTGTATTGGCACCACTGGGACCTTGAGCCGCCGCTGGCCCGCGACATCAGTGCACTGATTGTGCGAGTGGCTCGTATGAATCTGGACGCTTCTGCTGGCCCCGAAACGCAGGCAGTGAGTACACCGATCAACTCATCTGTTCAAGGACTCAATCACGTTGCGGCTGCGCCGCCTGGCGATCATGTGCAGGCACAGAGCCACAACGATTGAAGCCGTACACCCCGCCACCAGCGACACAAGATCGGCCTGTTCCCCCATCCATCCCCACCATCCCGCCAGATACACGCCGATAGACACCGCGAAACCTGTCCCCATGATCGAGCGGGCGTGAGATGGTTGGACGACCACTCCGATCAACAGCGCCACAAAACAGACGCCGACGCTGGCCAGGTACACGGTGTTGACCGACACCATGGTGTCCACGATGCCCTGCTCTCTCGACGCCAATCCTGCGCCGATGGCCAGTGCAAGGATGGCCAACCCCGGGTGACTGGCTGAATGGCTGCCCGGCACAGCGCAGGCCAGCGCGGCCGACATGGCCCGTAGGATCGCCGCGCCTGAGCCCAATGCGGCAACCGAAAGCGCGACGAGCATGAGCTGCTCAATGCCTGGGGCGATAGACCCGGCCACGTTCCCGAGGACCCAAGGTACCACCTGCTTGCCTTCAGCCAATTCACCCAGCGAATGGGTGGCCTGCATGGCCACCACCACCGCCGACGGCAAAAAGCCGATCACGAAGAGCAGCAGGCCGGCCAAGACGCAGCCCGAAACGGCTGCCTTGGGCCGCCGCGCGGCGAGCACGAACTGTTGGTAGTCGGCGCCCGTGCAGACCAGTAGCGAGACCGCCAGCGAAATGGACAGCAACCGAGACCCGCTGAAAGTTGGCAGGTCGTGCAAAAAGGTTGGCACAGACTGCAGATAGATGCCGATCCCGCCAGAAACGACCAGGGCGTAGACCAAGACCAGGCCGCTGGCGAGAAGGCACAACGCAAAGACCGTGGAGGCAAGGCGCAACTGCATGCGGGATGCACCATAGATCAGCGCCAGAACGGTGCCATGACCGAAAGGGTCGGCGGCGCCCAGCAATCGCGCCACCGCCACGCCCCCGTGAATTTGCGCGGCCAGCACGCCGGCCATCCAGATCAGCGACAGCAGCGCCACCGCCGCTTGCAGTTGCGCACCGTAGGCACGCCCGAAAAGGTCCCACACCGGCAAGCCCGATGCCCACAGGCGCTGCGCAAAGACGGCCAACACCAGCATGCCGAATCCGGTGGCCACACCGTAGATGCTGCCCGCCATGCCGTGCGTGAGGGCCAGTTCGCCAGAGCCGAACAGAAAACCAATGCCGTAGCTGGCCGACACCAGAAGTGCCGCAACCTGCAAGCTGCCCAGGTTCCGTTCCATCAATGAAACGCCCGGCGCTGCCATGCCTGGACGACGGCATCGGTCCCCGAGAAGTACGCGGTGCATGCGTGAGCACGTTCTTGAAGAACTGGCAGCTGGCTCAACAGCGCATGCGCAGCTGGCAATCGGTAGTACGGAACCGCAGGTAACAGGTGATGGGTGAGGTGGTATCCGTTGTTGCGCGGATGGATGATCCGTCGCCAGGGGCCATGGTTCACCATGTCGCGCGTGAAAGTGAAGACGCCACCGGGCGCCAGTCCGAAGTGATCACACATCTCTCGAAACACGGTGATCAGGTGGAACACCGTGGCCCGCGACAACAGCCAAAGCCACACAAAGCTCTGGGTAAAGCCGGAACCCAGGGCAGCCCACATGAAGCCCAGAAGAGTCATCCACCAGCAGACGATGTACAGCTTGCTCCGCGTGCTCACCTGGTGTGCAAACAGGTGTCCGCCGAAGGATCCGATCCACGCGGACCAGTTGAAGACATTTCGCAGATAGCTGGCGAGCCAATGCCTGGGTGGGTTTTGGGGAATGACCAGAAAGTCGGGGTCGCACTGGGCCACGCCGAGCGCTATGTGGTGTTTGAAGTGCGACTCACGGTAGCTGCGCAGGCTGGCAAACAGCAGCGGCGCCACCAAGGTGCCTGAAACCGCGTCATTTCGCCGTCGTTCTCGCCATAGATTGCGATGGCCCGCATCGTGCAGGATGTTCCCCAGGGCTCGTTGCCGGTTGGCGATCACCACGATGGCCAGAGGCACCACCAAGGCATTCATCCACACAACGGCACCGACGGCCACAAACACGATGACCCAATCGAGTGCGATGTCGAGCAACACGCGCGTGGGGGTCAGTCGAAGCAAGACCAAGTGGGGATCGCCTCGGGCACGCAACTGCGATCTGAGCTCGGCCATATCTGCGAGGACCTCTGAAGTTGGTGCCATGGTGGACACTCCTTCCTCACTGTGGTTCGCTGCCGTCGGCCCCCAGCAGCGAATGGTGGAAAGCCTGCGTTGAACAGGTTCCGGGCCGCGTCAAACGGTAGCAGGAGATCCCGTCGGCGCCCGGTGGTTTAGCAACTTTGCACATCGGTTAGTTGCGCTAAACGGGCCTTCGAACCCAGGGCGTTGAAAAGGTCTCAATCCCGTCCGAATTTGGATGAGCGATCACCCCATTGGGCATGCACCGTCCCATAATGATTTCCCACTTGCCCAGCCCTACAGCCTGCCGAGGAGAACATCGAATGAGCGGCGAATGCGATCAACATCGACTGCAACAACAGATGGCGCCCCTGCTGCAGCCAGAGACGTTCGTCTACTGCACCTTCGCGGACTTTCAGCTTCCCGCTGGCCTGCAGCCCATCTGCACATTCCGTGAGGCCGAAGGCCTCACCGCCATCGTGGAGCGGTCGCTGGCGGAACGTGCCCGGTTGCCCTACGTGTTCGAAGCCCGGCTCATCACACTGACGGTGCACTCCTCCCTGGAAGCCATTGGTTTCCTCGCGACCATTGCGACCAGCCTGGCCAAGGCAGGTATCTCCTGCAACGCGGTCGCGGCCTACCACCATGATCATCTGTTCATCCCGGTAGCACGTGCTGCGGATGCGATGGATGTGCTCAACGCCCTCAGCTTGAGCAGCGCACAGACCGTCTCCTGATCACCGGGCCACGACCTGTCCCGGTTCGTTTAGCTCCCCTGAACAACCTGCAGATTTGGGCAGCAAAGCCCAAAAGTCTTTGACACGGCTGAGTGCTGCTGCCTACCCTTCAACCATGGGCCACATCCTTCGATGGGCCTGGTCGAACAGCCTTGAAGGGCGCTCGCCTCTTGCGAGCCTGAGCAAGCCGCCGCACCGAGCGGTCCACCGGTCTGAACGGACCCGCTGGAGCACGGATGAGCACACGACACACCCCGCATGAAGCATCGCCGCCGTTGGCTGGTGGCGTGCCACCCACGGTGAGCAGGCGGCGCCTGGATCGCATCGATGAACCCGCGCGCCCACTTGGCGCCAAGCGTGCGGCGCTGCAGCTGCGCCGAAAGCGATCTGTGTTCACGGGTGCTCGCGGCAAGGTGCAGGCCCTGCGCGCTTCTGACGTGACTTTGACCTCCCAGGACGAGCGGGTGGCCTTCACGCTGCGGCCCACAGCGTTGGGCCTACTGGTTGAGCGCACCCAACGGCAACCTATGGGCACGCGCCTGGTTCAGGTCATGGTGTTCGCTGACCATGAGATCTTTGATCGCTGGTGTGAAGTGGAACCTTTGCGATTCGGAGACGCATTGCTCTACAGCCAGCTGCGTCGCGAAGGCCATGCCGCGCTTGCCCGAACCCAGTGAGTCACACGCCCTGGGCGCATCTACGGGCGCGCAGGACCATGGGGCCCGTCTGTTTGAAATCCTTGCCTGCATTGGTGACGCCGACACCACCGAGTCTGCGCTGGGCCTGTTCAGGGAAGCCGTGACCGCCCTGGGCGCAGATGCCGGCGTCTTCATGAGCCATCTTCGGGACGATGCCACCCGCACATCACTCCGTTCACTGTGGGCTTGCGATCCCGTCTGGGCTGCCGAATACGCGAGCCACAACTGGTTTGAGCACGACCCGTGGCTGCGTCACGCCACCCACGACGCAGAACCCATTCGATCGAATGCATTGAAGCTGACGTCGGCCAAAGAGGAGGCATTTGTCGCTGCTGCAGCCATTTACGGATTCAGGTCTGCGGTTATCGCACCGGCCCCAAGCCACATCGGCCTGTCCCGGGTGGGTGTGCTGTGCATCGGCTCTCATCAACCGGAACGCTTCGAGGGTGAGGCATATACCAGAGCACGCGTGTGGGTGCGGGCATTGGCGATGGAACTTCACCGCTGGCTACTGCAGAGCGTGCGACAAGAACTGTTGCTCAGGTCACGCATCACCGAGGCAGAAATAGAGCTGCTTCGGCACGAGGAAGCGGGTCACAGCAGCAAGGTGATCGGAGCCGCGCTGAACGTTGAGGGCAAAACCATAGATTGCCGCTTTCAGCGCTTGAACGCGAAGCTGGACGCTCCCGACCGGCGAACCGCGCTTCGCATTGCAAGGCTCTACGGCCTCCTGTAGCCCAAACGGGACTCAAGCCAGCCCGGGCTGTGTGACATTCCTACCACCCCTACCTGGCTCCGCCATCACCCTCAGAAACTGCGTGGAAAACCGCTGCATGAAGTCCATCGACTACGCCGCGGGCGCATCCAGCCTGGCGTCGTACCGCTCCTCCCTCAGGATCACCACCGTGCGCTTCTTGTCCTGCGGTTTGTGGACGTCCTAGAACAGCGCTTGTCCATCCGCGTTCACGGTGAGCTCAGCATTTCTTCGCGCGTGGCCTTACGGTTGCGGGTCCACAAACCCGCGATGCCCATGGGCTGATCGTCCTTGGAGTCTGCGCGGCAGAAACGTAACGTGTTCGAGAAGGCTTGGTAGGTTGCGGTCATGCCCGCAAGTTACCAACCCTACGAACCGCAACAGCAACGACTGCTACCCGACGCACTGCAAGCCCAGCCCGAGGGGCACCCGGCGTACTTCGTCAGCGACCTGGAAGGCATATCGCTCAATGAAACCACACGACGTCGTTGACGGAAAATCGCCTGAATGAAAACCGCCTCCCAGCCCAGAGAAGCCCAGTCTTCACCCCACGAACTCTCGCGCGCCACCTGGCACGGTGACCTTGGCGGCGCGTTTGGTGACCTGGGCACACTGCTGCCTTTTCTGGTGGGTTTCATCGTGGTGGCCGGCGTGCACCCCACGTCCATCCTGCTGGCGTTTGGGCTGACCATGATCGTCGTCGGCTGGCGCTTCGACATTCCCTTCCCGGTGCAACCAATGAAAGCCGTGGGCGCGGCGGCCCTCGCAAGTTCCGTAGTGAACGGGCAGAACATGCCGGCAGTACTCGCGCTGGCTGCGCTGATCACCGGCGTGTTCTGGTTGATCGCCGCCTTGAGCGGCCTGGCGCGCTGGCTGGCCCGCCACGTTTCGCGCGACGTGATCCACGGCGTGGTGCTCGGTCTGGGTATCGCACTCATCGTGGCCGGGCTGCGGCGCATTGAGGGCGACGCGGTGCTGGGCGCAGCTTCAGTGGTGCTGGCGCTGGTGTTGCTCGGCCGTGGTGGGTGGCTCACCATGCCGGTGCTCATGGCCATCGGGTGGTTGGTGAGCGGCTTGCGCCAGCCCGAGCTGGTGCAAGCACTCGCCAGCGCGCCGTGGACGCTACACCTACCCGAGCCTCAGTGGTCAGCGTTCAACCAACCAGGCATCTGGCTCGCCGCCATCGGCCTGGCCGCCGCACAGATACCGCTGACCTTTGGCAACGCCATCCTCGGCATCGTGGCCGAAACACGCCGTCTGTTTCCCGCCGTACCGCTGGATGAGAACCGTACCGCACGGGCCACCGGCCTCACGAACTTGCTGGCCGGTGCCCTGGGAGCGCCTCCCATGTGCTTTGGCGCCGGAGGCATGGCCGCGCAAGTGGCCTGCGGCGCGCGCACCGGCCGCGCGCCCATCTTTCTGGGTAGCCTGCTGCTGCTCGCCGGCCTGTTCGCCAGCGGTCAGCTCACCGCCTTGCTGAGCCTGCTGCCTGCCGGCACCCTGGGCGCAATGCTCTTCGTGGCGGGCTTCTCGCTCACCATCGGAACGGCCGGCAGCGCCCGCGACAAGGAAGCCAGAGCCGTGCTGCTTACTACTGCAGCGGTGTCAGTGTGGAACGCAGGGGTGGGTGTGTTGGTGGGCGTTGCGTTGGAAGCGGGCTTGAAGGCGAGGTGGATGCGGATCTGAGTCTGCGTGAGATGACCTCGACCAGAAAACTGAGCAAGCTCGAATAGGGTCGCCCATGGAGACCGGGTCAGCGGGCTTCTTTGCAAAGCTGCGATACAAAACAAGCTTGCCCGGAGACACCTGCTTTACTTGCTGAGACTCCAATAACACAGTGGTCGAAAAGATCACTGGCCTGCGAACTTCGCCGGTCAAACATTGATTGGAGTTCCACATGCAAAGCAGTACCAAGTTATTTGTTCTCACTGTCGCTACAGCCGCTGTCGCAGCTACCTCTGTGGTGTATGCCTTCCAGGGCCCTGTCATGGGGACGGGTTTTGGCCCGATGGGCCACGGTCCAGGATCATCTGGCCCTGGTGCTCGCTTTGCTCATCCCGAGATGTCGTCCTACGCGGACCAACGCATCGGTGACCTGAAGAATGAACTGAAGATTACGGCCGCACAGGAGTCGGCCTGGACGGCTTTCGCCAGCAAGGCCAAGGAACAGGCACAGACGATGCAGGCCCGTCGCGCAAAAATGCAGGAATCAGCGGGTCCGACTCCTGATCGCATGGCACAACGCGCCGAGTTCATGAAGCAGCGCATGGTCTCCATGGAGTCGATGAATGCGGCCATGAAGGACCTGTACGCCGTTCTAACGCCGGAGCAGAAGGCCTTGGCCGATCAGCGTTTCGGCGGCGCAGGCACCCCACGCATGCCTTTCGGACCACGCGGCGGCTGAGCAAATCATGCCGGTGCTGTCACTCTAGAAGAGAAACAGCACCAGTCTCGGCCACCTCCTTGAAGCGCGCGATCAGGTCATTGACCCCTGGGTACCCACCTACAGCGCCAACAGTGCCAGAACCAGCAGCAGATTCGCAACGAAGAAGATCGCGAAGTACAGCGTCAGAACGATCGCACCACGCCCAATCGACGCTACCCAGCTCCCGCTGTACACGCGCTTCAAGGCGATCACGAAGTAGCTGATCACCCAGAGTGACAAGGCATTGGCCAGGAGCGCCGGTAGGGCCGACCCAACCAGCAGCATCGACAACAGGAAGGCTTGTCCGTGTAGCCCGAAAACCAGGTGATCCGCAAAAGGACGCCGTTGTCGACGGTAGAACACGCCGAGAATCAGCGCAAAGAACGGCACCAGGAAAAGTACGAAGTACGACACGTACGGAGCACGCCTCGCGCGCAGGAACGCAAAGCGCTCCTGTGGCGACAGCGCCGCGAACCGCCGCACGCCGGGCAGATTCACGTTGTCTTGAACGATGCGAACCGGTGACAGCTGAATTTCAGCGCCCTGACTCGCTTGGTCGGCGGGGCGTGCGCTGTGCAAGACGTGGACGCCTCGCTCACCATAAAGCCGAAGGTCCAGGTTCAGTCCGAACACCTGCACGGCGCCGAACACGATGACACTGACCATGAGGTAAAGCTGGAACGGTCTCAAATAGCGCGCACGCCGCCCGGCCAGATATTCGGTCGTCAATGCACCGGGTTGCCAGAAGAGCTTGACGATGGTCTGCCGAAGTTGGCCTTCGCGCGTCACGTAGCGGGCGATGCGGCCCCGCAGGAACCCGCCGATATTCCGCGGTGCGGGTGCCGTTTCCTGTCCGCAGGCCGGGCAGAAGTTTCCGTTTGCCACCTCGCCACAGTTCAAGCAATGCTGGACCCGAGGTGGCACGTCTGAACCTCCAACCGGTGTGACGGGTTGCTCTGGCATGCGGCCCACCTCCATCCCGACGTTCACCGAGCCAGGTGGCATATCAGTTCCCAGGCGGCCTGCGTCGGGTCGTGAGGAGCGCAACGTATACGGCCAGAATAAGAACGTAGTTGACGATCAAGGCCCAGCGCGCATTCCATGCGATGCCGTCCACGGCATGGTTGCTGAACGGGTAGAACACGGCGACAGGGTAATAGTCGCGCGAGTGCGTCAACACGTCGATCACGATGTGGGACCACCAGCCCAGCAACACGATCCGAAAAGCGCCGAGCGGTATCCAAAGAACCGCCGTTGCTGCGGCTGCGATGACGGCGCTGTGCATGGTGTGATACAGGAGGCGACCCAGATCGTGTACCCCGACGGGCATGACCGGTTCGGCTCCTGGCGTCGCCAGCAGCAGGTCTCGCACGAAGGTCCATGGCGCATCGCTTCCGAGTACCCATGTCAACATGGGCACGAGATGCGGGACATCCGGCAGGACAGCCAGTGCAACGAAGCCGGTCGAGGCCAAGGGGGATATCTCACGGGCTCGGCCCAACGCCATGGCACCGGCGCCCGCCCAGAGTGCATGCGCCAGTGTGTCCATCTCAGAAGAACATGCGAGCGCGCAGCTCAATGCGCGAACCCACTGCCCGTTCCCCGTATTCGGAGCCGGCGTCACCCCGATTCAGCGCCATGCGCGCCCGCAACTCCACATTCTTGAACCCTGTGTAAAGCAGCTCCGGTGTCAGAGACCAACTGCGGTCATGGGTGTTCATGATCAGGGACACCGACGGCGTGAAGTCCAGGATGTCGAAGGGTTCTTTCTGGCTCACCCGCAGATAGGCATAGCGTTGCGCCGCATTGGGTCGGCTGTAGCCCTGCGCCGCAGCCCGGCTGACCAGTGAACTCAGCGCCGGGCTGGATGCAGATGCCCGCACGAGATCGTAGAAATCCCCGAGTTCATCGCTGGTGTAGCCACCGCCGTTGCGATAGAGCTCGAAGATGATCGTGGTATCACGCTCGGTCAGGTAGCGTGCACCGATCAGGGCGCTGCTGTGGTCGCGCATCTCCGTCTGGAGCACGTTGCCAGCCGTCAGCGTTGCTCGGGTCGCATCGGCGATGCTTGCCCACTCCCCATGAATTTCCAGGTTGCTACCGACATTGCGCGAAAAATCGATGCCCAGGCGCGGTCCGCGGCTGCCACGGGCGCTCCAGATCACGTCCACGTCGGTGTCGTATACCAAGCCATAGAGCTTGAGCGCAGCGTTGGCGTGATCTGCGCTGGCAGCACCACCGCCGAAGTCCGTGTTCAGGCTCGAAGAAGTGGGCACCACCGCAGCGGTCAGTGCCAGGGTCTGGAGCGGCCCCTCGAAGCTGCGCACCCAGGTCCCCGTGGCCATCACGAAACCTTCCCTGGCCAATTCGGGATCGGTGGGATCTTTGGGCCGCTCCAGAAACGCGACAGGGTTCCATGCATAGCCTTTCCCCCACCGCAAAGCCCGCTTGCCTGCCTCGATGTTGAGCCGTTCGTTAAGCTGCCAACCACCATAGGCCTCGTACATGCGACTGTCGATGTCCGTTCCTTTCGGGTCGTCCACCCAGCTCGCGTGGCCGGTGAAGTTGAAGCTGAGCGACTGGTGACGAAGGACGCCGGAAACTTCCGCCGCGAGACCCAGTCGGCTGGCCGAGCGCCGGGTCTCGCCAGGGTACTGCAGCAGGTAGCCTGCGGACCCGGGGCTGAGCCGCTGAACCTCGGGTCTGGCCTCGACAAAACCGGTCCATTCAAAGGCCTTCTTGTCATAGGCCGACGGGTCGAAGCTTTCGTCGGCACGGGCACCGGCGGTCGCCGCCAGTGCCAGCAAGGCGATGGTGGCCAGACGGCTCATCGCAGTTCCTTGAGCCGTGGCATGTATTCCAGCGTGAAGGCCTCGTCAGGCACCTTGCGCGCCTTGATCGTGCCGTAGAGCATCAGCGACTTGTAGCCCTTGTGAAGCGGGCTCTCGGTTTCCAGCGTCGCTGGACGCTTGATGCCGCCGCCGAAGTCCTTGATGTCCTTGTAGGTCAGGGTCTTGATCAACAGTCCGCTGGCGGCGTAGCACTCGATGGAGACCGGCAGCGTCGTCTTCTTGTCCACCTTCATCGTCAGCCGGTCGTAGGCCACGTCGCCGGTCCGAGCCTTGAGCGACAGCGTGTAGGTCGCGGACTCTTCGGCCACCTTTTCGACCGTGTACTCGGTGGAGAACTCCAGTGCCAGGATGTCGGCGTTGTTGAAGATGCCTCCCGTCACCGACTGGAGGCTGGTGATGCGCACCGGCTTGCCCACATTGGGGATGTAGAGCCACATGTTTTCGCCCAGGCGCAGCGTGGCGCGGTCGCGTTCGCTGGCTGGATCAAGGAAAAGCGCCGCGATTTTGTCTTTGCCCTTCTTCACCGAATACAGCACGAACTCCTTGCGCGTGCCGTCCGGTTCGATGTTGACGAGCTTGCGGACCATCTCGTAGGTCTCGGGCTCCATCTTGCGATCCAGTTGCTGCAACAACGCCGTGCCGTCCACGGCAAACGCGGGAAAGGCCAGCAGCACCCAGGCCAGGGACATGAGTTTCTTCATCGTGTTCTCCATCGTGCGCTCAGACATGGCGCAATGCGTTGATCGGATCGAGGCGCGAAGCCTTCCAGGCGGGCTGCAGGCTGGCCAGCACGGCCACGCCCATCACCAGCAGCGCAACCGTGAGCACCTGCCCCATGCCGATGGTGGGCGCCATCACCAGATCGGTTTGTTGACCAAACGCGAAATGGGGTTGCCAGAGGTTGATGGCGTAGATGGCTGCCAGGCTCAACAGCGTGCCCAGCACGGTGCCGATCAAGCCCAGCAGCAAACCCTCGGCCAGGAACAACGACAGGATGCGCGACGGTCTCGTGCCGATGGCGGCGATGGTGCCGATCTCGCGGATGCGCTCGTACACCGCCATCACCATCACGTTCATCACGCTGACCAGCACGATGGACACCAGCACCACCTTGATGAACACCGTCATCAGATCAATCATGCGGGCCAGACTGGAAAAGGGCGACAGGTCGGCCCAGGTGTGAACCTCCAACTGCGGTTTGCCACTGCCCGGTCCGGCTTCTTCCCCTGCACCGCCCGCTTCTGGTGCGGGTGTCTTGCCCGACGTGCTGCCCAGGGCGGACTTGAGCGACGCCGTCACCCGGTCGAGCTGTACGGGATCCCTGAGCCGGATGGCGATTTCACTGACCTCGGCGTCCTTCATGCGAAGCAGCTCGCGCGCATCGTCGATGTGCATGTAGCCATCGCGGCCGCCTGGACCCGAGATGGCCTCGGTGACACTGCGGATGACGAAGGTCTTGCCGTTGACCGATCCATCGCGGTTCGTGGCCACGATGACGGCCGTGTCACCCACTTTGACCTTCATGCCGCGCGCCAGCAGCAGCGGGATGACGATCTGGCCCTTCTCGACCAGAGCGCCGCCCTTCGGCCCCTCGGCCATGCGGCCTGGCAACAAAGGTGCCGTCGCAGCCTCGCGCTCCGGGTCGACGCCGTTGATGCGGATGCTGGTGGTTTCGGTGAAGTTGCTGAACATGCCGCCGAACTTGACGCGCGGCGACCAGGTCTCAACGGCCTTGTCTTGCTGCAGTGCCTCTTCGACCTTGGCCACAGCCGCCGGTTTCATGTTCAGGTTCAGCGGCAGCGTGTCGATGGACGCCACGTAACCCTTGCGGTGCACTTCCAGGTGGCCGAGCACCGAGTCGGTGATCTGTCCGACCATCATGGACTTGAACGAACCCGTGATGGCGATGAAAAGCAGCACCGCCACCATGCCGATGATGATCAGCAAGAGGGTGAGCATGGTGCGCCGGCGGTAGCGCGAGAGGTTGCGGCCCGCGATCTTGAGCACATCAAACATGGGTGGCCTCCTGATGGTTTGTGCTGGAGAGCACGCGGCCGTCTTCCAGCGTGTAGGTGGTCTCGGCCTCGGCCATGATCTTGGGATCGTGGGTCGAGAAGATGAAGGTGGTGCCGAACTCGTCTCGCATCTGTTTCATCAGGTCGATGATCCGGTGGGCCGTATCGTGGTCCAGGTTGGCCGTCGGTTCGTCGGCCAGCACCATCTTGGCGTTGCTGACTAGCGCCCGAGCCACCGCGACCCGCTGCTTCTGGCCGCCCGACATCTGGTCGGGACGTTTGTTGGCCTGGGACTCCATGCCCACGGCCTTTAGCAGGCGCATGACCTGTTCCCGGCGTTTTTCGGCCGACCACTGCTGCACCATGATCAGCGGGTACTCGATGTTCTCGTAGGCGGTGAGCACCGGCACGAGGTTGAAGTCCTGGAAGATGAAGCCGATGTTGTGGCCACGGAAGTCGGCCGCAGCGCGCCGGTCCAGGCTGGCGATGTCGGTGCCGAGCACACTCAGCTTGCCCCCTGTGGGGTGGTCGAGGCAGCCGATCATGTTCAGCAGGGTGCTCTTGCCGCTGCCCGAAGGGCCCACAAAAGCAACGAAGGATGCAGGCTCGATGACGAAGTTGGCGCCCTTGATGGCGGGTACTTCGACATCGCCTGCGCGGTAGGTCTTGGTCAGACCCTGTGCGATGACGAGACTCATGGGAACTCCTGGGTAAATCGGATCAGGCCAGACGGTTGCGCGTCCGGAGGTGGAAGACATGAGCTGCAACAACAAAGGTGATGCTGATGCCAATCAGTGCGAGCACATCGGTGATCACACCAAAATAGGACGTGCTTCCAAAACCTACACGGATGAGGTCCGCGCAATACGACAGCGGCGACAGGGGCGACAACCACTGACCCCACTGCGGCATTTGCGCATGCGGCACGAAAACGCCACTGACAAAGATCAAGGGAAGCCGAACCAGGTTGGAGAGCATCATCACTTGCGAGGGTGTGTCGGTGGCTGGCGCAGCCATCAGCACACCCAGAGATGAAAAGGCGATAGCCCCCAACAGCCAGCCGGCCACAAGCGGCAGCGCCGCGCTGACCTGTGCCGTGGTCAGCACCAGCGCAGCGCCCAGCGGCAACAGCGCCAGTGCGGCACCGAAGGCCGCACCGGCGCCGATGTCGCCAGCGAGGATCGCCGACAGCGAGGCCGGTGACGTGATCAATCGCTCGAAGGTGCGCGCCTGGCGCTCCCAGGGCGTGACCAGTGGCCCCACGGCAGAAGCGGTGAAAAACAACGCCATGGCAGCGATTCCCGGCACCATCACTTCAACCGGTGCGCTGTGCCCCGCCGCGAAAGAGAGGTAGAAAAACAGCGGGAAAATAATGCCAAAGGTGACCACCGGCCCTTTCAGGTAGTAGACGCGTGCGTTCTTCTTGGCAATCACCCAGGCACAGCGCAGCTGCCTGAGGAATTCGCTCATACCGCCGAACTCAGGGTTGCCCATGGGCGTCTCCGGTGATCGAGACGAACACTTCTTCCAGTGTGGGTGTCAGTGTGTTCAGACTGGCCAGCTTCAAACCCAGCTCGGTGCTGCGTGTCGCGATGTGCTGAGCCAATGGTCCGGGTTCCGCATTGAAGACACGCCAGCCATCGACCATCGACTCGACCTCCATGCCGTGCTGCGGCAACAATTCTTCCGGCGCAGCCACACGACCGGCAAACTTCACGGCCACCGAGCGCCGGGACTCGACCCGCCCGCGCAGCGCCACCGGCGTATCGATGGCCGCAAGGCGGCCCCGGTCAATGATGGCCACCCGGTGACACAACTGGTCAGCCTCTTCCATGTTGTGCGTGGTGATGAAGACGGTCATGCCCATGTCGCGGTTCAGCCGGGCGATGACCTCCCGGATCATGTGCGTGCTGGCCACATCGAGTCCCGAGGTCGGTTCATCCAGGAACAGCGTCTGCGGTGCGCTGACCAGCGCCATGCATAACATCAGCCGCTGACGCAGGCCCTTGGAAAGTTCACGACCCTTCTGCCCTGCCCGGGCGCTCAGGTCGAAGGTCTGCAGGAGTTCATCGCAGCGCCGCTCGCGCTCAGCTCGGGCAACGCCATGCAACTCGGCCATCAGCAGCACGTTCTGCCGCACCGTCAGGTCGGCATAGACGTTGGCTTCCTCGGGCACGACGCCGATGTGACGGCGTGCGGCGCTGGGGTACCGACTCACATCGATGCCGGCCACCCACGCATGGCCATCGGTCGGAGGCAGAAAGCCCGTGAGCATCCGTGCCGTGGTGCTTTTGCCTGCGCCGTTGGGGCCCAGGAAGCCGAAGATTTCGCCCCGCTGGACGGTGAACGAAACCTGGTCCACCGCCACGCGCTCGCCGAATCGGCGCGTCAGGCGATCGGCCACCAAGGCTGGCTGCTGGGCGTTGTTCACGGCTGGCCTCTGTTCTTCATTTGCGCGTCTTGAGCACTTCGTCGGCCATGCGGATGGCGTTCTCGCTGCGAAAGCGGGCGTCGTCGTAGTTGCGCAGGTAGGCAAACTTCGATTGATCCAGTTTCTCGGCCACCTCGACCGGATCGAATGCTCCGGCATCAAACAACTGCCTTGCGCCGTCGCGCAGCATCAACAGGTAGCCCAGGCTGTCGGCCAGTGCCTTGTCTGCCGGGCCCGGGTGCCCATGGCCGGGAACTACGGTGACAGGCCGCAGTTCGTCACGCAGGCGCTCCAGCGCGGCAATCCACTTCAGGCCCAATCCCGGCTGCAGTCCCAGCAATCGCTCAGAGAACAAGGCGTCTCCCGCAAAGACGATGCGTTGCTGTGGCAACCAGACCAGAAGATCAGCGGGTGTGTGCGCACCGCCGGTGTACAGGAGCTCGACGCTCAGCCCGCGCACGGGCAGAGTCCAACGCTGCGCGAAGGTGGTGTCCGGGTACGCCACTTCTGTGCCTTCGAAGGCGGCGCCGACGAAGCGGCGCGCCATCTCAACCTGCTGGAAAGTGCGTGCCTTCATATCCGCCAGTCCTGCCTCGGCGGCGACGATGGTGCATCCATGGACACGGCGGAAATGGTCATTGCCCAACCAGCGGTGATCCTGGCCCCCCGTGTTGACGGCCCACCGGATGGGCTTGTCCGTCACGGCGCGAATCGCAGCCTCGATGGCTTGCGCCCCTGCGCGAGAGCCGCCCGTGTCAATCACCACCACGCCGTCGTCGCCGACGATGAAGCTGCAGGTCATGTTGTTGCCCAGATTGGCCGGCGAGCGCTGGCCCAGGTCGCCCACCAAGGCATAGACGCGATCCGCGACCTTGATCGTTTCGAACACGCTTGGCGCTGTGGCGAAGGCTGCGGGTGAAAGCACAGATGTGGCTAAGACGGAGCACGGCCAAACGAGGATTTCACGTCGGCGCATCGCCGAGAAGGATGTTTGCATAGCGGGCCTTTGAATAGGAAATGGTTCAACGAACACGAAACGACGCATGGCAAGCCATGCACTGGCGCATCAGCGCACCTGTCTGGGTCGCGAGCATGTCCATGTCGTCGCTCTCGGCGCGCACCGCCAGGTCTTCCAGTTGCAGGTGTGTGGGTTCACCCAGTGCCTGAAACGAAGGGGGCAGCTTGTCCTGTGGGGTCAGGCGCAGGTTCTGGCGGGTATCGGGTTCGGCCGCCCATGCACCGGTTGGATGGCACAGTGCCATGCCCAGCGCCAGTGCCACATCGGTGATGGTGCGCTTCCTCATGGTTTGGGCAACCACAAAACCGCGCCCTCGGCCACCGCATACGCGTCCACATGGCCGGAGACGCTGGCCTTGTCGTCGGCGTAGTGCACATGGAAGCGCTCGCCAGGGTGCGAGACCACGCCTTCGAGCGCTTGGCCACTGAAGATGCCGACGAGCTGACCCAGCGCGCCTGGGTTGTGGAAGACCTTCATGCCAGTCTGCTGGTTGGCGTGGACTCCATGACCACCGGCGTGCGCGGCGTGCCCACCACTGGCTGCTGGCTGTTCGCCAGTGACCACGTGCCAGCGCATTGTCG
This sequence comes from Hydrogenophaga sp., assembly GCF_050250835.1. Classification (GTDB taxonomy): domain Bacteria; phylum Pseudomonadota; class Gammaproteobacteria; order Burkholderiales; family Burkholderiaceae_C; genus Hydrogenophaga. The sequence continues at coordinate 70,896 of NZ_JBFWNX010000013.1, forward strand.
GAAACTGTCCACTGACCCGAAAAGCAAAGGGTTGCTCCAGTGACAAGCCTCTGGCCCGCGCCTGTTCCTGCACGAAGGCCTCGAACGCGGGCTGCTCCATGTCGCGCGGCAGCGGCACCTCGGCCCACTGCGCCACGCGGGCGCTGGCCCACAGCAGCGCCTCCTCGCCCGCTTCGGGTGGGCGCACGGCACCTTGGGCATCGCTCCCGGGGCTGACCAGCAGCCGGCCGTCGAGCTGGATCATCTCGCCCCTGAGGCCGGCGATTGCGCCCACGCCCCAGGTGCCACCCGCCTGCGGCAGACTGGCCACGGCGGCCACCCCTGCGGTGTCGCCGCTGTGGCTCATGCGCTTGAAGTTGCCGACGTGGAAGAAATCAAAGTGCCCTGACGCGGCCAGGGCCAGGCCCGAGGCGGCAAGGCCAAGGGCCATCAGGGTCTTGCGGGTACGGGTGAGGAGCCTCATTCGCGCTCCAGCTCCAGATAAGTGCGGCTGGCGTTGCCGGGGTACGCGACGGGCTCGAACTTGACTTCGACCGCGTGAGTGAGCGAGGCAAGGCTCAAGCAGTACAGAGCCAGTAAGCGGTGATGTAAAGAAAGCAGCTTCATGTTCCAGATGGCTGATTCGTGGGTGGTGGGCGTGATAGCAGCGAAAACGGGAGCAGTTGGTCGCGGCAGCTGCCCCCGGCAGCGTCAGGACTTGGGCAGACGCAGCACCATGCCCGGCGCCAGCGTCAGGTTGTCGATGTGCCCGGCCGACTTGCCGTCGTGCGACACCATGTGGATGTGCATGGCGTTGCGTGCGCTGCCGCCCGCAGGGATGGCGGGCGCATAGGCGCTGATGAACACGCCGGGATGCTTCTCTGAGTAGAAGCCGACGATGTCCATCGCCTGGTTCTTGACCACGTAGTTGGCTTTGGATTTGGCGAACAGCTCGGCCGTCACCGGCTTGCCCTCGGTCAGGTCCACGTTGATGTGCCACTTCACTTCGGCCGGTGTGCCACCGACCTGAAACGGAAACGGCTGGCTGGTGTCGATGCCGGCCGCGGTGGCGCGTTCCTTGACGAAGTTCTGCAGCGCGACGTAGCCCGTCACCGTGCTCGGAATGGGCTGCTCGGTCCACTGACCCACGCGGGCCCAGACGGCGAATGTGGCGTGGTGACCCTGGCCGTGGTCGGTGGTGAAGCTGTCGCCGCGGACTTTGGTGACGTAGGGCTTGCCCTTGAAGACCGTGATCTCTCCGTCCAGACCCGACACCGCGCCGACGCCGTACAGATCACCCGCGCCCGACATGGCCACCAGCGGCACCACGTTCTCGGCCTTGCCTTTCTCAAAAATCGTCTTCTGCGAGCCGCCGAACTCGATCAGGCCAGCCTTGATCGGCTGGTAGGCCGCCGTGGCGCAGGCGGTGAGGGCCAGTGCGGCCCAGAGGGCGTGGTGGGTCTTGATTCGCGTCATGTCTCTGTCTCCTCGTGGGGTGGTTGAAAAACAGGCGCCCGGTGTTACCGGGTCGCCGCCTGGGTGATGGCGGACTTGGCGTCCTCCAGCGTCCAGCCTTTGGCGCCAGCGGTCACCGGGAAGCTGATCAGCTCCACCGCGCTGCCGTTGGCGCGTTTCTGCAGGTATTGGCCATTGACCAGGATCACGATGGGCACATGGCCTTTCACGCCAACGGCCTGCAGGCGCTGCGCGCCGGCGGGCGACTCCATGTCGGTCTCCACCAGCTTCACCTTGCCGCCCTGCGTGGCCAGCCACTCGCGCAGCGGTTTCAGGGCGCTGGCCACCGGCGGGTGGGCAAAGGCCACGATCTCCACCGTGGGCGGCGCGGCCAGCGCGGCGGTCGATGCGAGCAGGGTTCCGACGAACATCAGGCCCAGGGCGCTGCGGCGGCGGAACGTGTGGAGGGTGGTGGTCATGGAGCGGAGTTCTTTCGGGACTGGTGGGCGGTTCAGCATTTGTTGTGGAGCTTCCACATGTCTTCGTGGCCAATGGCCTTGGCGAAGTCGGGCACCTTGCAACGCTCGGCTTCGGCCGCTGCGGCAGATGGATCGGCCGAGGCCGTTGCGGCAGCGGGCTGTGGAAGGCTGCTCACATGCATGTTGGACGGGTTTTGGTAGACCATCTGCGCGACCCCGGCAACTGCGATGAAGAACAGCGCCAGGACGACGCCCTGGCTCAGACGGATCTGGACCGAAGGATCGGGCGCCAGCTCACACACTCCCCCAGGGCAAAGCTGTGCCTGATCCTTGCTGAACCAGTTGTAGAGCTTGCATCCGATGCAGATACCGAACGCGGACTCAAAGAACATCAGGGTGATGCAGGTGGCACACACCACGATGTTGATGGGGCCGATGACCTGATTGAGCACCACCAGGTAAAACATGACCGAAGCCAATACGAAGCCGATGGCCCAGGCAAAGCGCTTCTGCGGTGCCCCCACCCATTCGGGCTGCTGCTTGCGCACCAGCCATTGACCCAGCACCAAGGTGGGCGAGTAGCGAGGGTTCACAAAGATTCTCAGCGTGAAGTCGATCAGAAAGGCGACCACGAACACCCGCGTAGGCTGGAAATTGCCCAGCAGCCAGGCGTTCATGAAAGCGGCCATGGCGAACATCAGCAGGATGCCGGCAGCTGCACGCACGGCCCGCTCGTTGAGCACGGGTACTGCGTAGCCTTCCAGCCGCTCTCCAAAAGCAAAAAATCGATTCATGCGAGCCTGTCCATGTGTTGTGATGCGATGACGGCTATTGAATCCGCAACCGGTTTCAAATCTGATGGCCGATCGTGGCCAAATTGCATCGTCAGGTTGCAGACACCCTGCTTGCAACACTGCGATACAAAACACCTTCCGACGGGTCGTTCCACTCGACGAACCTACTGCCATGGATGCCAGAGACCACATACTCATCGTCGATGACGACCCCGAAATCCGTCAACTGCTGGTGGCGTACCTGGCACGCAACCAGTTCATTGCCTATCCAGCGGCCAGCGGCCGGGAAATGTGGCAAATGCTTGACCGGCATGCTGTCGATCTGGTGGTGCTTGACCTGATGCTGCCCGATACCGATGGATTGGTCCTTTGTCGCGATCTGCGCGCGAAGTCGAATCTCCCGGTTCTGATGCTTACAGCCCGTGGAGAGGAAACCGATCGCATCCTCGGCATTGAAATGGGCGCGGACGACTACCTCGTCAAACCCTTCAGTCCACGCGAACTGCTCGCTCGCATCAAAGGCATCCTGCGCCGTGCCCGTTCACTGCCAGACAACTTGAAGCCCGACACCCAGCGCTGCCTGCTCTTCGCCGGGCGCAAGCTGGATACCGCCACCCGTGTGCTGACGGGTGTGGATGGCGTTGCCACACCGTTGTCGGGCGCCGAATACCGGCTGCTGCGTATCTTGCTGGATCACCCCAACCGCGTCTTGAACCGCGACCAGCTGGTGGAGGTGATCCATGGTCGGGAAGCAGAGCCCTACGACCGCGCCATCGACGTGCAGATCAGCAGACTTCGCCAACGTCTGCAAGACACCAGCCGCGAGTCTGGTCTCATCAAGACCGTGCGCGGCGAGGGGTATGTACTGGCTGCTTCCGTAGACGGGGTTCCTTCATGCGATTGATGCTCGCCCGGTTCATCCCGCGTTCCTTGTCGGGGCGCATCACACTGATTCTGATACTGGGTCTGCTGGCGGCTCAGTTGGCAAGCCTGATGCTGCATCTGCAGGAGCGAGCCGCCATGCTGGCAAGTGGGCAAGTGCGTGTGGGTATGCCTGGCCTTGATGCGCTGCCACTGCGTTTCATATGGCACGCCTCACTGACGCTGGGGGTCGTCATTGTGGTGGCGTTGATCGCCGTTCGCTGGGCCACCAAACCACTGCAGCAAATGGCTTCTGCAGCCACGGCATTTGCCCACGATCTGGATGCGCCACCACTGCCGGTGACGGGCCCCACCGAAGTTCAGCGTGCGGCCGAGGCGTTCAACTTCATGCAGCACCGACTGCGGCAACTGGTGGTTGAACGAGGACGGGCGCTGGCCGCCGTGTCCCACGACCTACGGACACCGCTCACCCGCATGCGATTGCGCGCCGAGTTGGTGGACGAGACCGCCCTGAAGGACAAACTGAACCAGGACATCGATGCCATGGAGGGCATGGTCAATAGCGTTCTTGCCTACCTCCGAGGACTTGAAGACGAAGAGCTTGCACAGCCAATCAACGTCGAAGCACTGCTGTCCAGCATTGTTGAAGACGAGCAGGCGCTGGGACGCCCTGTGACCCTGGAAGTGACCTCGGAAATTCATCCCTCTCTACCGCCGTATGTCGGCAAGCTGTCGGTGCTCAAGCGTGCCGTCACCAATCTGATTGACAACGCCGTAGCACATGGAAGTCACGTACTCGTCAGGGTCGAGGATTCCGAAACCGAGTTGCGATTGATGGTTGAAGACGACGGTCCCGGCATTCCGGAGACAGATTTACACCGGGTCACGGAACCTTTTGTCCGACTTGATGCGGCCAGAGGATTGGATACCGGTGGTGTTGGCTTGGGTCTCGCCATTGTTCGAGATGCTGCGGCCTATCACGGCGGAAGGTTGACGCTGGAAAACTTGGCCACACGTGGCTTGCGTGCGACGCTTATGTTGCCGAGAACACTCAACTATCAGTTTTGACTGGCCGCACCCAGCCTTCAACAGACCTTGGTTGCGAGTGAGAGAACTGCCGCAACTGTACTTTGAGTCCGGTCTGTAGTGAGTCTCTTCAGGGTTGTGCTGAAGAAGGATGGCACGCACAGGCCTCACCATGTGCTGCGGCCACCAGCTCGTGCAGGATGCCGCACTCGCCGCCTTCGTGTTCGCCCTTGCAGCGTGAGCGCAGCTGTACCAGCTGACGCTCCAGTGCGTGCATGCTTTGAAGGCGTGCCCGCACGCGGCTGAGCTGTTCGTCCACCAACTGGTCCACGTCGAGACAGTGGCGCGCTGGGTCGTCCACAAAGGCCAGCAGGCGCTTGACGTCCGACAAGGGCATGTCCAACGCCCTGCAATGGCGGATGAAGGACAGCCGCTCCAGGTGCGGCTCTTCGTAGTCGCGGTAGCCGTTGTCCGAGCGAGCGGGCGCGGGCAGCAGATGTTCTTTTTCATAGAAGCGGATCGTCTCCACATCCACGCCCGTGGCTTGGCTCAGTTCCTTGATGCGCATGGGGATACCTGTGTCGAAATGAAGGTGTTGACACTGTAGTGACTACAGGGTTTCCAATCAAACCACTTGAAAGGAAAACCCCATGTCCGCCCATTGCTGTGAACACGAAACTCCCAAACCTGCGGCGCTGATCAACCTGCCGCGCTACCGCCGCGTCCTCTGGATCGCGCTGCTGGTCAACGCCGCCATGCTGGTTGTGGAGCTGGCGGCCGGCTACCGCTCGGGCTCGGTTTCGCTGCTGGCCGATGCGATCGATTTTGGTGGCGATGCGCTGAACTACGGTGTGTCGCTGGCGGTGCTGTCGGCGGCGCAGGCCTGGCGCGCGCGTGCCGCCATGCTCAAGGCGGTCAGCATGGTGGCGTTTGGCCTGTTTGTCCTGGGCCGGGCACTCTGGAGTCTCTGGATCGGCCAGGTGCCCGACGCGATGACCATGGGGGCGGTCGGTGTGTTGGCGCTGTGTGCCAACCTGGCCGTGGCCTGGATGCTCTACGCCTTCCGTGAAGGCGACGCCAACATGCGCAGCGTGTGGCTCTGCACCCGCAACGACGCCATCGGCAACATCGCCGTGATGGGTGCGGCGCTGGGTGTGTTCGGCACCGGATCTGCCTGGCCCGACCTGCTGGTGGCCACCCTCATGGCAACGCTGGCGGTGCGCGGGGGCTGGCAAGTCTGGCGCCAGGCGCAGGGCGAACTGGGTGCGGACGATGGCCACCGTCACGAGCATGGTCATGGCCACTCGCACTGATACCGCACCGGCGCCCGCTTTTGGTGCCAGGCTGTTTCAGCAACTTTTGCAGCGGGAGCTGGCCGCGCCGGCCGCGGATCTGTCTCAGCGCTGGCTGCTGCTGGAGGCGGCCCATGTGACTGGACAAACCCGACTGGGGCCGCACCTGGATACGCATGCCCGGATGCTGGCCCTGGCTTGGGAAACCCGCGACGGGCGAGAGGTCTTGGGGCAGCTGTTCCGCCTTTTGCTGGTGCCCTTGGGCCATCTCACGGGCCGATTGCCCCTCGGCAACGCCGGGCGTTCCGACATCAGTGCGTTCCAGGCCATGCCCATCCGCAAGGACATCGCTGAGCTGATTGCGCAGGTGGCCCAGGCCGTTGACGGGCCGCGATGAACCCGTTGCAGGCGGTCCGCTTTTACAATCCCGCCATGCGTTCGTGGCTCGTGATCCTTTTGCTGGTGTTGATGCCATTGCAGTTCTCCTGGGCTGCGATGGGGGCGTTCTGCCAGCACGAACGGGGATCGGACGCATCCCACGCCGGGCACCACGCCCATGAACACCGCAGCCAGAGCGATTCGGACGGCGCGACCAGCCAGACGTCTGCGAGCGTGGCCGATGTCGATTGCGGCACCTGCCACGCGGGTTGCTCCATCGCAGCGCCCGACGCTCAAGCCGGTATGGGGGCAATGGCTTCGGCGTCCTGGGCCTCGCTCCACGCCGCCCAGCCGAGATCGGCGCCCTTCGATGTACCCGAGCGCCCGCAGTGGCATGCCCTGAGCTGATCAGGGCGGCGATTCTCCACAACAGCCTCGCTGTCGTGCGCCGCATCCCGGCGATCCCCACCTGATCCCCTTGCAACAAGGCGCCAGCCCACCGGGCCGACACAGGTCATCAATCCCACTCCGGGCGTGTTTATGTTTCAAGTTGGTTGGGCCTTCTCCCTCGGTGGGCATGGCTGGCATCCGTTCTTTTGCAGGCATGGACCGATGCCGCACTGGCCCGCTTTCAACCTGGCCGACGTCTTCGTCGTGAGCGCTGTCCTGGCCTGGGCGCTGTTGTCGCTGCGACCCGCCAGACGCCCTACCGCAGACGCTAACCCGAAGAGCGCCACATGAAACTCAACTGGATGATTCTCCTGGCGGCCTGGCTGGTCGCTGCCGTGGCCACGGCCAGTGCCCTGTTCATCGGCGAAGTGATGATGATGGTGCCGTGCCAGCTCTGCTGGTACCAGCGCATCTTCATGTTCCCGCTGGCCATCGTGCTGGGCATGGCCTGCTTCAGCGACGACCGGCGCGGTGCGGTCTACGCCCTGCCTCTGGCGCTGGGCGGCCTGCTCATGGCGGCCTACCACACCCTGCTGGTCGCCGGCCTCATTCCCAAGTCCTGGATTCCCTGCAGCGCTGGCGTCTCGTGTGCCGACCAGAAGCTGGAAATCCTCAACGGCATTCAGATTCCCTGGCTGTCCCTGGTGGCTTTTTTCACCATCACCCTCTTGCTCACGCTCTTCCTGAGAAGGACCCCCAAATGACCTCCAAAAAACTCACCGTCTCGATCCTGCTGGGCATCGTTGTCGCGGCCTTTGCCTTCGGCATGTACAACTACCAGCGACGGGTACAGAACTCGCAAATGGAGAAGGTCAGCACCCAGGACAGTCGCCTGGTCCGCATGCATTCACCGGTGTTTGGTCCGCAGAGTGCTCCCGTGACCATCGTCGAGTTCTTTGACCCTGCCTGCGAGACCTGCCGTGCGTTCTACCCCATCGTCAAGGACCTGATGAAGCAGTATCCGAACGATGTCCGGCTGGTCCTGCGCTATGCGCCGTTCCATGCGGGATCGGACCATGTGGTGGCCCTGCTGGAGGCTGCCAAACGCCAGGAAAAATACCCGCAGGTACTGGAAGCGGTGCTGGCCGCTCAACCTGCATGGGCCAGCCACGGGCAACCCAACATCGATCTGGCGTTCAAAGCGGCAGAAGAGGTGGGCCTGGATTTGCAGCAGGCGCGCGCGGACGCGGCCAAGCCCGAAGTGGACGCAGTGCTCCAGCAGGATCTGGAAGACCTGACCGCGCTGGAGGTGACCAAAACGCCGACCTTCTTTGTCAACGGCCGTGGCCTCCCGAGCTTTGGACCTGAACAGCTCGCAGCCCTGGTGGTTGAAGAAGTGGCCAAGGCCAAAAAGTGAGCGCTGAAAATCACACCATGAACCCAACCATGACTCCCCTGGCACCTTTTCCATATCGCGTTTTGAGCCGGCGCCAGGCTGTGATCGCCATGGCCGCCTCAGCCGCCTGGTCGTTGACGGCCTGCTCCCCCGATGCCGTGAGCTTCAAAAGCACCGACATCACCGGGGCCGAGTTCGGCAAGGGACTGCGCCTGACCGATCACCTGGGGCAGGCCCGAACGCTGGCCGACTTTCAAGGAAAGATCGTGGTGGTTTTCTTTGGCTTCACGCAATGTCCCGATGTGTGCCCCACCTCCATGACCACCATGGCCGAGGTCAAGCGCCTGCTGGGTGAGCGTGGCCAGCTGTTGCAGGTGCTGTTCATCACGGTGGACCCGGAGCGCGACACGCTGCCCTTGCTGAAGGACTACATGGCGGCTTTTGATCCGGGCTTCCTGGCGTTGCGCCCGGAACCCGCCGAGATCAAGGCCGTCGCCGACAGTTTCAAGGTGTATTACAAAAAGGTGGACGGCCAGACGCCCACGTCGTACACCATGGACCACTCGGCCGGCAAATACATCTTCGACACCGCCGGGCGCGCGCGCCTGTTTTCCAACTACGGCACGGAAGCCGCTGTGATTGCGGCGGACATCGAAACGCTGATCAAAAGCCGCTGAGGCAGCCGCAACGCATGAAAACCTTGCTCCTGTACGCACTCACTGCGCTGGCCGAAATCGCCGGTTGCTACTGGGCGTGGCTGTGGGCCAAGCAGCAGGGTTCGGTGTGGTGGCTGTTGCCGTCGGCCTTGAGTCTGGCGGTGTTTGCCTGGTTGCTGACGCTGCACGTGGCCGCTTCCGGGCGCGTGTCCGCGGCCTACGGCGGGGTCTACATCGGCGCCGCCATCCTCTGGCTCTGGGCGGTGGACGGCATCCGCCCGTCGGCCTGGGGCCTGGGGCCTGGCGGGTGCCGGTGTGGCGCTGTTTAGAAGGCGTCATAGGGTGATCGCGGGATGGACGTGCGCGCGTTCCTTCATCGCTCATGCATGTGCCCCATGCCTTGGATGCCCACGTAGAATCCACCCCATGTCGCGTAGCACCCGTGCTGTTTTTCTGCTGTTGGCCCTGTTGTGGCAGGGCCTGTTCGCGGTCACGCCCTATGGCCTGGACCTGAAGGCGGATAAGATGGCCCACGCCGTGGTGCACGCGGAAGCGGTGAACCATCACCACCACGATGACCGGTCGCTTCATCTGGACGAGGCCGCTGACGACGCCAGTCATCAGCATGTGCATGAGGGCGTGCAGCCTGCTGGCTTGCTCCCGTCTTTGATGCTTCGTTTGGCCGAACGCTTGCCCGCTGCCCCTGCGGCAGTGGCCGGCTTTCCTGTGCCCACCGTCTTTCTCGAAGGCCCCTTGCGGCCGCCCCAGCGGCTGACCTGATTCACCGGCTGCCCAACGACATGTTGGCTCGGTGCCGGGTTGTTTCCCGCACCGCCATTCACCCGATCGGTTCTTGCAGGGCTTCACGCATCGCTGCGTGGGGCAAGCATGGCTGACGGTCTGCATCTCACCCCACGCTGGACGGATCACGCCTGCGCAGGTGCCAGAAACGCTGGCTGGGGACAGGCTTTCATAAAACCCACATTTCAAGGTTCATCTTTTCATGAAAACCGCATTGTTCAAAAGGCCGGTGGCGCTGCTGCTGGCTCTGTTACCAGTGCTGGCCCTGGCCCACGGCATCTCCGATGAGGACCGACAGCGCATGCTCGACGGTGGCTATCTCGAATACGTGGGGCTGGGCGCCAGCCACATGCTGACCGGCTACGACCACCTGCTGTTTCTCTTTGGTGTGGTCTTCTTCCTGACCACGTTCAAGGACGTGGCCAAGTTCGTCACCGTGTTCACCATCGGGCACAGCGTCACGCTGATCTTTGCCACCATGTTTCAGATCACCTGGAACTACTACCTGGTGGACGCCATCATCGCCATCAGCGTGATCTACAAAGGCTTCGACAACAACGGCGGCTTCCAGAAGCACTTCGACATGAAGTCGCCCAACCTGTTGTTGGCTGTGTTCGGCTTTGGCCTGCTGCACGGCTTTGGCCTTTCGACCCGGTTGCAGCAGCTGCCGCTGGGCGATGACGCCACGTCGACCCTGATCCGCATCCTGAGCTTCAACGTGGGGGTCGAGCTGGGGCAGATCGCCGCGCTGGTGGTGATGGTGGCCTTGCTGGCCGCCTGGCGCCACCGGCCGTCGTTCAAGCGCTTCAGCTACGCCGCCAACCTGGGCTTGGTTTTCGCTGGGGTGTACCTGCTGTTCATGCAACTGCATGGCTACCAGCACGACACCAAGCCGGACAGCTTCCGTTTCCCCGCCGCCGAGCATCGGCACAGCCATGAAGACATGGACATCAACAACTCGACCGATGCCAAGCGCAACGCCCTTTGATCCGCTTCCATTCACACCACAGAACCGCACCATGAAACACCTCATCGCATTCGTCTCCATCGCCGCCACCTTCAGCTTGACCGCACCGGCCTTCGCCGGCGAGGGCAGCAGCTGCCACTTTCACGGTACCAAGCCGGCCGCAGCATCTTCGGTGCTCGGTTGTGCCGACCAGCGCAAGCTCTCGCTGGTCAAGACCGGCAAACTCGATGCTTCCTGGCAGACCGTCCAGAAAGACGCGATCGAGCTGGTGAACGGCAGCAAGGGCAAAGAATGGAAAGTGGTCTACAAGAACCCGGGCGTGACGGACCAGAGCAAAGCCACGCTCTACATGTTCTTCACACAGCCTGGTAATTTCGTGGCCGCCAACTTCACGGGGCAATAAGGTGAGTCGCGGCTTGCCGGGCGGTCCCGCACTGCGTGGTGGTTTGCTGGCCCTGCTGGCCGCGGCCTTGTTTGGCCTCAGCACGCCGCTGGTGCAGCGCTTCGGGCAGGGCTTGGGCCCGTTCAGCACGGCGGCGCTGCTCTATGCCGGCGCGGCTGTCGTGGCCCTGGTGCTGCGCCAGCCCGCCGCTCGCGAAGCGCAGCTGGGCCGTACCGATCTTCCGCGCCTGCTGGCCATGGCGGGCATGGGCGCGGTGGTGGGGCCGGTGGCGCTGGCCTGGGGCCTGCAGCGCACCAGCGGTTCCAGCGCCTCGCTCATGCTGACGCTGGAGGCGGTTTTCACCGCGGTACTGGCCTGGCGCTGGTACGGCGAGGTGCTGGACCGGCGGGTGGTAGGCGCCGTGCTGTTGTTGCTGGCTGGCGGCGTGGTGCTGGTGGTGGAGCAGGGCCTGGCGGGCCAGGTCCAGCTGCTGGGCCTGCTGGCGGTGTTGTTGGCCACGGTTGCCTGGGGTGTGGACAACACGCTGTCGCGCGGCGTGGCCGAGCGCGACCCCGGGCAGGTGGTCTGGGCCAAGGCCCTGCTGGGCACGTGCGCCACGGTATCCATCGCCCTGCTCGCTCAGGAGCCGCTGCCCGGGCTCACCGCTGCGGCGGCGCTGCTGGCTGTGGGGGCCACGGGTTACGGCCTGAGTCTGCGCTTCTATTTGCTGGCGCAGCGCGCGTTTGGCGCGGCGCGCACCGGTTCGGTGTTCGCGTTTGCGCCTTTCATTGGCGCGCTGGGCGCCTTCGCGCTGGGGGACCGCTCGGCCACATGGCTGGTGGTGTTCGCCGGGGGGCTCATGGCGCTCGGTGTGCTGTTGCACCTGGCCGAGTCGCACGAACATGCGCACAGCCACGAAACGCTGGAGCACGAACATGCCCACCGCCACGACGACGGGCACCATGCGCACACCCACGAGGTGATGCCCACAGGCCTGCACAGCCACGTGCACCGGCACGCGCCCCTGCAGCACGCACACCCGCACGTGCCGGATGCGCACCACCTGCACTCGCATTGAGGTGGTGGGTCAGGTCTGGCCATCTTCCACCAGATCGCCCGCAGCCACGGCGGTGATGTTCTGCTCGCCAACAGAGAACGCGGCGGACTAAGTGCCGAGCTCCACCTGCGTAATGCAGACCACTTTTCAATGGAATGACGGATCTGGTCTGGCCACCCCGGTCTGCACAAATGCATCGGGTGTTTGTACCCGGTCGAATTCGATGAGCGCGGGCACAGGAGACTCGCTATGTGAACTGCTGCGATGTCGAAACTGACTCACCACGACCGAGGGTGCGCATGACCGTGACTTGGCGTGGCCGCAAGGCCTGCGCCAGGTACAGCAGTTCCTGCCTCAGCGGCTCGAAGCCCACCACCGCATCGACCCCAGTGCCGAAGCGCTGCCGCTCGAAGCGCTGTGCCCAGTCGGTCAACGAAGGCCCGCGCCAGCGGGTCTGCACACGGGCCAACAGCTCGGACAGCGTGGCACCGCTTGCATCGCCATCGGCCAGGTCCGCCAGGGCTTGGCGCAGGTCCGCCCCCACGGTGCTGCGCTCGATAGCGTCGAGCAGTTTCGCATGCTGACGTGTGGCAAGCTGGTAGCGACGCCAGCCGCGCCAGAGCCGCCACGCGCTCCCCAGCACGGCAGCCGCTGTGAGCAGCACAGCCAGCATCCCGATCACCCAGCGCCAGACCGCGCCGGCCTGCGGGTCGGTGATGTCGATCACCTCAGCCGGGATGTCCAGCTGGCGCAGCGCCGTACCCTGCCCGCCCGCCTGCGGATCCACCCAGGGCAGGCGCAGGGTGGGCGGCTGCAGCGGGCCTGTGTCCTGCGGCTGGGCCAGCAGGCGCACCGCCCAGCGCGGCGAGAGGCCACGGCCCGGCGCTGGCCGCACCTCAGGCGGATACGCCGACCAGACCGCATCGCCCGCGAGCTGCGCGCGCAGCAGCTCGGCCAGCGTGCCGTCGCCGTAGTCGGCTTCGATCTCCAGCTCCCACGCCAGCGGGTCGCGCAGGCTGGATTCGGTCGGCAGGCGCTGCCCCAGCAGCTGCGGTTCGCGCAGCGGCAGCTCGCCCGGCAGCCAGTCCGGCAGTGCGCGCGCCACAGCCGCGACAGCTGGCGCGGGGAATCGCCATTCGTTGCCAAAGCGGGTAGCCTGCAGCAGCGGCCAGGTCAGCCGCAGCGGGCCGGCCACCTGCGGCACCACGGCCCATTGCCAGCGCTGTGCGGTGCAAGGCTGGCCGTCGATCTCGCCCGCCTCGCTGCGCTCGCCCAGCAGGCGCACGCTCAGGCCATTGCGCGAGGCCAACGTGGGCGGCTTCCAGAGCAGCTGGCCGGTGAAGCAGGCTTCGAGCGTGAGGCGCACCGGCTGGCGCACCACCCAGCCGGCGGCGCTGTCGGGCTCGCTGAACACGCGCACCCGCACGCGTGGCGCGGGTTCGGCGCTGGTCACGCCGTCGACTGGGCCGTCGGCCACCTGCAGCGTGAGCGGCTGGCCGCGCGGCGCGAAGCGCGGCAGCGTGAGGGTGCCGGCGCGCAGCGGGTAGAGCGTGAGCCGCATGTCTTCCGTGCTGGCGTCGCGCCCTAGGCTGCGCGTGGCGATGTCGAAGTCTGCCCGTAGCGCCTGTAGGTCCAGCGTGTCCAGCCCTCGTGCCAGGGACTTCGGGCGCCGCAGTGTGAGTGTGACCGGCTCGCCGAGCGCGATACGGCTCTTGTCGAGAGTGGCGACCACTCCCGGCAGGGTCTGGAGTGCGGCGGCCGGTGCCTGTGCAAAAGCCAGCGGCCACAGCGCAGCCCACAACCAGGCAGCGATGCAAACGCGCAGCAGCCGAATCATGGCTGGCGCTCCGTGGCGAGCGCGCGGTTTACACGCGGCGTGTCTTGCGCCATCAGGCCCTTGAACAGCAGGGGCCGCGGATTGGCCAGGTGGTCCAGTTTGGCCAGGCCAGCGTTCAGGTGTCCGGGTTGCGGCACGAAGCCCGGGGCCGGCGCCCGGGCCGCAGGGGCGCTTTCGGTGGCCCCGCGCGCGTCGACCGCACTGTCGCTGTAGCTGCTGCCGTCTTCAGGCATGTCGAGCTCGTCGGGGTTGCCGGTGCCGTTGGGGTCGATCTGGCCTTGCACCAGTTTGCCCCGGCGGCCATACAGGTCTTGCGGGCCGCCCACGCCAGCGCGCTGGCGGGTGGCTTCCTTCTCGGCGATGCGCAGGTTGTTGGTCGCCGCCTCATCACCCGGGCGCTCCAGCAACACCGCGCCAAAGGCCTGCGCGGCGGCCGCCCAGCGGCCGAGCCGGGCCTGTGCCAGACCGAGGTTGTAGAGCGCGTCGAGCCGCTGCGCGGGCGTGGTTGCGAGCGTCCAGGCCAGGCCCAGGTGGCGCTGCGCGGCCAGACCGTCGTGCAGTTGCAGCGCGGCAACGCCGGCGCCGAAGTGGCCGTCGAAGCCTCCCACCAGCGCGTAGCGCTGCTGGGCCAGCGCCCACTGCTGCGCGGCGTGGGCCTGCGAGGCCTGGGCCAGTTGCTGCCGGGTGGCAAACGGTGCGGCGGTGCTCACCTGCGCCCACGAGCGCTCGGGTGCGCTGGCCAGCAACAGGACAACCGCCACCAACCCGGCCGAGAGCACCTGACCGGACAGCCGGCGGCGCAGCACCATCCACACCCGCTGGCCGAACCGAGCCGCGCCCGCGGGCCAGCCCGGCGTGTGCGCCAGCAGCATCAGCAGCGCACCCAGCGCCAGCGGCAGCACGAAGCCTTCGCGCCAACCCTGCACGGCCCGGCCCGCCGGCGTGGCGGGCACGGCCAGGCGGTCAAGGCTGTTTTGGTACCAGCGGCGCACGGCCTCGGTGCCGTCGCTCACGTGCACCGCACTGCCACCGGTCTGTTCGGCCAGTGCCCGGTAGGCGGCCGGGTCGGCCACCGGCGCGCCGAAGCCCATGCCGCTGGCGGCGGGCCCGGTTTCGGCGGTGGTTGCGGTCGGCGCAGTGACCAGCAGCATTTGCAGCGCGACACCTTGCACGCGCAGGCGCCGCAAGGCCGCGCCCACCGCCGCGCCAGCAGCGCCTTGCAGTGCGTCGCTGTCGGCATCGGTCACCAGCAGCAGCGTGCCAGGCTGACGCGCGGCGGTCTCTTGCGCCAGTTGCTCCAGTTCGAGCGCGGCCAGGGTCAGGGCCTGGGCCAGGTCGGCGCGGCCGGCGGGCACGAGGTCTTCGCCGGTGGCGTTCAGCGCGTCGCGCAGCAGCGTGGCGTCGTGCGTGGGTGGCAGCAGCACGCCGCTTTGTGCGCCGTAGACCAGCAGACCGACCTGCTCGCCACGTTGTTGTTCGCTCAGGTCCAGCAGTGCGAGGCGCGCGCGCGTCAGGCGATCGGGCGCGAGGTCGGTGGCGCGCATGGAGTCGGACAGCTGCAGCAACACCAGCGCCGTGGCCCCCGCGCGCTCACCGGCGCCGCCGCCCGCCTGCGCTGTGTCTGCTGGCTGGCTGACCGGCCAGCGCGGGCCGGCCGCGGCCAAGACCAGCAAAAGCCAGGCCATGACTGCCAGCGCACGCTGCAGTTTTTGGCCCGCATCGGCGCGCGGCGTGGACAGCGCCCAGGGACGCAGGGCTTCGTCGGCATAGGCCAGCGCCCGCCGGTGGCGCCAGCGCTGCCACAGCGCCAGGCCCGCGGGCAGCGCCAGCAGCAGCGCCGCCCAGGGCCAGCGCCATTGCAGATCGAGCAACACGCTCCATGCGCTCATGAAACGCTCCTCCGCCCCGGGCGCCCTTGCAGCCAGCCGGCCAGCGCGAGCAGCAGCAGGGCCAGCAGCAGCGGCACGGCGTACCACTCGTGCACGTCGCGCTGCGAGGGCGCGGGCCGCAGAGTGGGTTCCAGCGCGTCAATGGCGCGCATGACGGCTTGTGCGTCTTCGGTGCGCATCACACGCCAGTGCGTGCCGCCACTCAGGTGCGAAATCTCTTGCAGTGTGGGTTGCGGATCGGCGACGTTTGACGGATCGGCATTGGCGGGACCGGCGCCGATCTGCAGGGTGTGGATCGCCACGCCGAGCTGCACGGCCACGGCCAACGCCTCGGCCGGCTGCAGGTCGCCGGCGTTGGACGGGTCGCCGTCGCTCACGATGAGGATGGCCGGGCGCAGCCGCTCGTGGCGCACGCTGCGCAGCGCCAGGCCCATCGCGTCACCGAGCGCGGTGTGGTCGTCGAGCACACCGGGCTGCAGCCGCTTGAGCTGGCGCACCACGTGCGGCAGGTCGTGTGTGGGCGGTGTGAGCTGGGCCGCCTCGCTGCCGAACACCAGGAGCGCGAAGCGGTCCACCTCACGCGCCGCCACGAACTCGGCCAGCACCTGACGCACCATGGCCATGCGGCTCACCGTTTTGTCGCCATCGGCGGTCTTCACGCGGAAGTCTTCGGCCTCCATCGAGGCCGAGGTGTCAATCACCAGCGCGATGTCGCGCCCCTGCGGTGGCGGCTGCAACCAGTCGCCGAGGCTGCGCGGCTGGGCCAGTGCCAGGAGCAGCGACGCCCAGGCCAGGCTGCGACACAGGCGGGGCCAGGGGTCCGACGGCACCGCGCCCTGCCCGGCCTGCTGCAGCAGCGCGCCGATGTGCGGGTGCCGCAGCCAGACCGCCACTGACGGCGCGGCCGGGTGGCGGCGCGCCCAGAGCCACCACAGCGGCAGCAAGGCCAGGCCGGCCAGCCAGAGCGGCTGACCCCAGACGATGGCCGGCAAGCCGAGCGCGTTCACGGTGCCGCTCCGTCGATCTGCAGCGCGAGCCTCGCCAGCAGCGCCTGCACCGCGGCACGTTCCTCCAGCAGCCCATCGGCCATCGGCAACGGACCGAAACGCCACCGGTCGATGCGACGGCCTTCGTCATCGCTCAGGGGTAGGCCGTGCGCGTGCAGCCAGCCGGCCAGCGACTGCGCGCCGGTGGCCAGGGCCTGCGGCGTGGCGGAATCGTCGGCCCACACAGCAGCGATGCGCGCGAATGCATCACGGCGCGCGCGCTGGGCTTGCAACCGCTGCCAGCGGCGGCGCGCCAACCCGGCCAGGGCGATCAGCAGCGCAGCGGCCACAGCGCCCGCCACCCAGGGCAGCGCCTGCGCCCAGGGGCTGGCCCAGAACGTGTCCCACCACCCGGGCGGGGCCACCACTGGGGGGGCGATGGGGCTGCTCAGTTGGTCGAGCGCGTCAGCCATGGGGACCGAGAGTGGAGAGCAGTTCGTCCTGCGGCGTGGCGACATCGATGGCGCGCAGCCCGTGGCGCTGCAGCAGCGCGTCCTGCGCCGCCAGGCGTTCGGCGTTGGCGCGGCGCAGCCGCTCGTTCAGCGCGGCCTGGCCGCCCAGCCAGTGGCGCGCGCCGGTGGCGAGGTCCTCCAGCCCCGCCGCACCGAGCGCCGGCCAGCCGGTTTCCGCCGGGTCGAGCACGCGCACCAGGCGCAGGCGGCGCCGGTGTGCGAGCCGCGCCAGCGCCGGCGCGGTGCGCTCACCCAGCCAGACCAGATCGCTGGCCAGCCAGACGTGGCAGCCCGCGGGCAGCTCCTGTGCCAGGTGGTCCAGGCGTTGCAGCGCGTGGGCGTTGGCGTGGGTGGGCGCCTGCAGCTGCTGCGGCGGCGGGCAGGGAGCGATCAGGCTTTGCGCCAGCTCCAGCCAGGCGCCCTCGCCGTGGCGCGCGGGCCACCACAGGTCGCGCTCGTCCCAGGCGGTGGCGGCCACGGCCATGCCGGCGTCCATGGCGGCAAAGCCCGCCAGCAGCAGCACGCGCGCGGCCTGCGCAACCTTGAGGCGGCGGCGCGTGGCAAAGCGCATGGTGGCCGTGCGGTCGAGCACCAGGTGGCAGATCGGCAGGCGCTCTTCGCGGTAGGTCTTGATGAAGGGGTGTCCCAGGCGCGCGGTGCTGCGCCAGTCCATGTCGCGCAGGTCGTCGCCCGGCGCGTAGGGGCGGGCTTCCTCGAAATCAAGCCCGCGCCCGAGCGCGGTGGACGGCCAGTCGCCGGCGTGGTGTTCGTGGATCTCCAGCGGCGTGGGCGCGTGCACCCAGTCGCGCGCACGCGCCGCGAGCGCACCCAGCTCGGCGGCGTCCAGCAGCGCGGGCCAGTGCGGCGCGGCGTCAACGCGGGCAGCGAACATGCGCGCGATCAGGGTGCCGGCACGGCCGCGATCAGGCCTTGCAGCAGCACGTCGCGGTCCAGCCCCTGCAGGCGCGCTTCGAGCCCCAGCTCCATGCGGTGGCGCAGCACGTCGGGCGCGAGCGCCTGCACGTCCTGCGGTGCCACGAAGTCGCGCCCCTGCAGCCAGGCCCAGGCGGCCGCCGTCTTCACCAGAGCGAGCGATGCGCGCGGGCTGGCGCCGTTCTGCAGCACGCCGGCCCATTCGGGGCGAAACGCACCGGGCTCGCGCGTGGCGCGCACCAGCGCGACCACGTAGGCCTCGATCAGCGGCGACACGTGCACACGCTGCACCTCGGCGCGCGCGGCCAGCACATCGGCCGTGCTCACGGTCAGCGGCTGTGCGGCGGCCTGGCCGCTGCCTTCGGCCAGCGCGCGCTCGCGGTCCAGCCGCAGGATGTGGATTTCTTCGTCGGCACTTGGGTAGCCAAGCTTCACGTGCAGCATGAAGCGGTCGAGTTGGGCCTGCGGCAGCGGGTAGGTGCCGGCCTGCTCCACCGGGTTCTGCGTCGCCATGACCATGAACAGCTCGGGCAGCGCACGGGTCTGGCCGCCGACGGTGATCTGGCGTTCCTGCATGGCTTCGAGCAGGGCCGCCTGCACCTTGGCCGGTGCGCGGTTGATCTCGTCGGCCAGGATGATGTCGTTGAACAGCGGGCCGGGCAGGAAATGGAAATCGGCGCTGCGCGGGTCGTAGATGTCGGTGCCGGTGAGGTCGCCGGGCAGCAGGTCGGGCGTGAACTGGATGCGTTTGAACGGCGCGTGGATGCCCTGCGCCAGCGCCTTCACCGCCGTGGTTTTGGCCAGGCCCGGCAGGCCCTCGACCAGCACATGGCCGCCGCACAGCAAGCCGATCACGAGGCGGTCCAGCAGCGCGTGCTGGCCGACGATGGTGTCGCTGAGCGACTGGCGCAGTGCGGCGATGGCCGCCTGGGTGCTCGACATCGGGCTCAGTGTTTGGCCGGTGTGGTGGCCTTGGCCGCTGCGTCGAAGCCGCCCTTGGCCTTCCACTCTTCCATGCCGCCCTGCAGGATGCGCAGGTTGTCCCAGCCCGCCACACGCATGGCAAAACCGGCCTGGGCCGAGAGCGAACCGGTGTTGCAGTAGATCAGCACCGGCTTGTCTTTGGGGATGGTGTTGCGCTTGGCCAGCACCTGGCGCCAGTCCATGTTGATGGCGCCGGGGATGTGGCCCTTGGCGAACTGGCCGGCGTCGCGTGCGTCGATCACCAGCATCTTTTTCCACTCGTCGGCCGGAATCTGCTCAGCAAAGATCACGCCACCGCCGTAGTCGACGAATTCGAGGTAGCCCTCCATCACGTCCACCGCGTCGGCCTGTTTGTCGGCATGGGCGGCGGGGGCCAGCAGCAGGCTGGTGGCGGTGAGGGCGGCAAGGGCGAGGTGTTGCAGCTTCATGGGAGGTCTACAAATAAGTAAATGCTGATATTGTCGCGCAATGAATAGCATGCGGGCATAGGGCTTTCCGCCATCCCGGTGTTTCGCGGTCAGGGTTGGCCCAAGTGCTGGTTCAGATCGCCCAGGTAGGCGCGGATGCGTTTCGCGTTGGTGCCGCGGTCGATCTTGCCCAGGCGCGAGCGCGAGCGCATGTCAACGCGTGCACCACCGTCGGCGGGAGAGATGCGCACTGCCACCTCGTCGGCAAAGCCGAACAAGCGGCTGTTCGCCACCGCCTCAATGCGGCCTTCTCCCGCGTCGCTGGCCACGACGGCCCAGCCGCGCTCGTTCACCAGCGCCAGCGCCTGGGCGTACACCGCGTCGGGTGTCTGCTTGACCAGCAGCGGCGCGATGTCTGGGTAACCCGTGCGCTGCAAGGTGGCGAACTTCTCGCCAGGGTATTCCGTGGGATTGGGCATGTCCCAGAACACCGGCGGGTCCTCGGTGTCGGTGCTGATGTCGTTGATCGGCGGCGTGGTCCGCGTCGCCACTTCCCACTGCAGCGCCATGCCCAGCACCGGCAGTGCCAGCAGCACACCCAGCAAACCGCTTGCGAAACCGCGCCGGCGCGGTTGCAGGCTCGGACGCGAGGTGATCGCACCCGCCAGCGACAGCACCAGGCCCAGCCCCGCCGCGTACACCGCCCACTCGGCGATCTGCAGGCCTTGCAGAAAGTGCCACCAGCCCTGACGGTAGCCGATGCCGGCCAGCAGCACGGCAGCAATGGCCGCCAGTGAAAGCAACAGACCGGTGAGGGACAAGATGGGGCGTCGGCGCGAAATGGGCATGTTCATCGGTGTGTTTCGGGTCAATCGTGGCGGGTTCAGAGCTTGGCGTCCGCAGCGGGCGGGGTCCAGTTGCGGCGATTGATGGCGTAGTCAGTCACTTCGCCCTTGAACGGCAACAGCAACATGCCGGTCAAACGTGCCACCTCGTGCGGGTCGGTGTGGCCGTGAATGCCAATCGTCATGCCCAGCTGGCCGGCGCGCGGCTGCTCGCGGTAGGTGCCGAAGAGACGGTCCCACCAGGCCAGGTTGAAGCCGAAGTTGGAGTTGCTCTCGTCGTCTTCCACCGAGTGGTGCACGCGGTGCATGTCGGGCGTGACGAGGAACCAGCGCAGGGCCTTGTCCAGTGCGCCGGGCAAGCGGATGTTGCCGTGGTTGAAGGTGGCACAGGCGCTGAGCACCACCTCAAAGACCACCACCGCCAGCACCGGCGCGCCCAGCAGCGTGATGGTGGCGAACTTGATGCCCATGGAGAGAACGATCTCCAGCGGGTGAAAACGCGTGCCGGTGGTGAGGTCGTAGTCGATGTCGGCGTGGTGCACGCGGTGCAGCCGCCACAGCGCAGGCACGGCGTGCACCATCACGTGCTGCAGCCAGATGACGAAGTCCATCGCCACCACGGCCAGCGGCACCGCGAGCCAGAACGGCACGGCGAAGTTGTTGAGCAGCCCCCAGCCCTTCTCCACACCCAGCGCTGCCATGCCGACCGCCGCGGTCGGGAACACGAAGCGCACGATCACCGTGTTGAGCAACACGATACCGAGGTTGGCGGTCCAGCGTTGCCGCCGGGTGAGCTGCAGGGCGCGGCGCGGGGACGCCAGTTCCCACAGGGCGACGAGGGCGAACACGCCGAAGAAGAAAGCCATGCGGATCAGCGGCTCGTTGGCAAAGACAAATTGTTCAAACTTCATAGGGCCCTCCGCAGACGCACGGTCTTCAGTTCGGTGCTCACAGAAGCCAGCAGGGCCAGCGCCAGGAACGGCACCACAGCGAGGTTCAGCGTTGCCCAGCCGTAGCGGTCGTAGAGCCAGCCTGCGGACAAGGTGGAAACCGCTACCAGGCCGAACACCAGGAACTCGTTGATCGCCTGCACCTTCAGCTGTTCGGCCGGGCGGTAGGTCTGCGTCAGCAGCGCGGTGCCGCCCACGAAGGCGAAGTTCCAGCCCACACCGAGCAAGACCAACGCCGAAGCGAAGTGCAGGAATTCCAGGCCCGACAGCGCCACAGCCACATGCGCCAGCAGCAGCACGAAACCGGCCTGCATGATGCGCGGCGCACCGAACCGCTTGATGAGGTTGCCGGTGAAGAACGACGGCGCGAACATGCCCACCACATGCCACTGGATCACCGGCGTGACGCTCGTCCCCGGCAAGCCGCAGCCCAGCATGGCCAGCGGCGTGGCGGTCATCACCATGATCATCACGGAATAGCCCACCGCCGCGCCCAGGATCGATGTGAGCAATAAGGGCTGCGACAGCAGTTCCCACACGGACCGGGCCGTGCCCACCGCCACGGTTGCCACCGGCTTGAGCCGGACCTGCGACAGCAAAACCAGCGCCGCCACACTGAGCACGGCCTGCGCCAGGTACGAGCCCACGAACGGCCCTGAGATGAACCAGTCCCGCCCCCATTGCCCCAGTTGCGGCCCCACAAACGCGGCCACCACCCCGCCCGCCACCACCCAGGAAATCGCCCGTGTGGTGTGTGCCGGGTCCACCGCCTCGGCGGCGGCGAAGCGGTAGTAATTGGCAAAGCCCTGGTAGCTGCCGAGCAGCAGGTGACCCAGAACGAACAGCTCAAACGATTGCTGCCAGAGGGCGTAGCCGGCCATTGCGCTACCCGTCACACCCAGGCCGGCGCCCATCAGGAAACCTGTGCGGCGGCCCCAGCGGCGCATGAGCATGGCCGCTGGCAGCGAAGCGATGGCCGTGCCCACCACCATCGCCGCCACCGGCAGCGTGGCAAGGCTTTTGTCGGGCGCCAGCAAGGCACCCAGGATGGCGGCCAGGCTCATCGACAGCACGATGGCCGAGAGCATCAGGGCCTGGCTGCCGGCCAGCAGGAGTACGTTGCGACGGCCTGGGAACATGGTGGGCTGTCGAGTCATTCAGAAAACCAGGACTTTGTCGGCCTCGGCGGTCCAGTCGGCCAGCTGGGCCAGCGTGGAGCGCTGCGCGCCTTCAACCATGTCGGCCTCGCCGAGGCCGCGCGCGTCCATGCAGGTGCCACACAAGGCCACTTCGCCCTTGCGCAAGACCCTGCCCAACATGAGCTGCACGTTGTAGTAACCCTCGGGCACTTTCTGGCCGGCCTTGGCGCAGCCCACGGCGTCGGCCATGAGGAACACGCGAACCTGCACACCGGCCTTGGCGGTCAGGGTGCCGGCGAGCCGCAGGCCGTTGTAGGCGCGTTCGTTGCCGTAGGGCGCGTCGTTGAGGATGAAAAGCACAACACTCATGGGGATCTCCTGGTTCATGTTCAATCAGCCTGCCGCTCCAGCGGCAGCCCGGCGGCCTGCCACTCGCTCACGCCGTCGGACACCTTGCGTGCGCGGTAGCCGCGCGCCTGCAGCAAGGCCACGGCTTCGTCGGAGAGCAGGCAGAACGGACCACGGCAATACGCCACGATCTCCTTGTCGCGCGGCAAAGAAGCCAGGTATTGCTCCACTTCGGCCAGCGGCATGGAGCGGGCGAACGGCAGGTGCGCCACGGCGTATTCGTCGGACGGGCGCACGTCGATCACCACCACTTCGCCACGCCGCGCCTGCGCCATCAAGGCCTCGCGGTCCACCGGAGCGAGCTGGCCAGGATTCGCCGCCATCTGGTCCAGCGCCAGGCGCAACTCCAGCAGGTGTTCTTCGGCCACCTCGCGCAGCTTCACGCCCAGGCCCGCCACGTCGGGGCCGGTGAGCCGGTAGTGGATGAACTTGCCTTCGCGCCGGCTGGTCACCAGGCGGGCGTCGCGTAGGGCTTTCAGGTGGGCGCTGGCGAGCTTGATGTCGATGGACAGCTCGGCCGCAAGCGCATCGACCGACTTTTCGCCCTGCGCAAGCATCTCCAGCAGTTCGAGCCGCTTGGGGCTGGCCAGGGCTTTGCCGATGCGGGCGACCTGTTCGTAGAGCAGGTCTTTGAGTTGACGGTTTTTCATACCGTCATTCTAACGATATTTAGAATATTGGTGCAACATGCGTTTTGGCTGACGACGCAACCGGTCGAAATGGGGCGTGGAGCCCCCCCCCCAAAGGTGAGTCTTGTGCTTGAGCGAAGACAGCCAGGATTGGTCGCAGACAAACTCAAAAAAGCGCCTCACTTATGAACAATGCGCTTGACCATGAATGAGCCGTTGAAAGCGCAGATCGCGCCCACAGCAACCGGTGTGAGCAGCTCTTGCGACAAAGCGAAGTTGCCCGCCGTGAAACCAGCGCCATAAACCCCCAGTCGTACAGCGTCAGCGATGACGACAGCAACGGCTCATGTCGCGACGCCCGCGCAGGGCGAATGCGCTGACGGATCAGACCATCGGTTTCAGTTGCTGCATCAGCGTTGGCACCAGTTCCGAAACCGTCGGATGGATGTGCATCGCTCGCGAGAGCACCGTGTAGGGCTGCTGGGCCACCATCGTGTCGAGCAGCCCATGGACCACCTCGTCACCATGGAGGCCGAGGATCGCGGCCCCCATCACCCGCTGGTTTGCAGCATCCACGAGCACCTTCATGAACCCCTGGGTTTCGCCGTTCTCGCGCGCGCGCCCCACGCGCTGCATCGGCATCTGGGCGTGCAACACCTGGCGGCCCTGGGCCAGGGTCGCGCGCGCCTCGGTCTCTGTCATGCCCACACGGCCGAGCGGCGGGTCGATGAAGAGCGCATAACAAGCGATGCGATCCGAGACGCGGCGCGGATCGTTGTCGAACTGGTTGGCGACCACGACTTCGTGGTCGTTCCACGAGGTGTGCGTGAAGGCGCCGCGGCCGTTGCAATCGCCCACCGCCCAAACCCCATCGGAAGTCGTGCGGCACTGATCGTCGACCGTGATGTAGCCGCGGTCGTCGGTCTGGATGCCGACGGCCTCCAGACCCAGGTCTTCCGTGTTCGGTCGCCGGCCCACGGCCAGCAGAACATGGCTGGCGTTGATGCTGGGCCGATCGTCGCCACAGGCCGCGCCGACCTGGATCCCTTGGCCTTCGCGCGACAGCGAGATGCACTCCGACGCCAGGGCAAAGCGCACACCCTCGCCCTCCAGGATCGATCGAATGCCGGCAGAGACATCCGGGTCCTCACGGGACAGCAGTTGCGGCGACCGCTCCACTACGGTCACCTCCGCTCCGAAGCGGCGCATCATCTGCGCGAACTCCAGACCGATGTAGCTGCCACCGACGATGACCAGGTGTTCGGGCACGCGGTCCAGCTCCAGGATCGAGACGTTGTCGAGTGTGGGCACGGTGTCGATGCCGGGAATATCGGGGCGCACCGAGCGGCCGCCCACGTTCAGGAAGATGCGCGGTGCCGTCAAGCGGCGTCCGCCGACTTCCAGCGTCGCTGCGGCCACGAAGCGGGCCTCTCCAACGATGACTTCGGTGTCCTTCAGGCTCCGCATCCAGGATTCAAGTCCTTCGCGCGACTTGCCGACGATGCCGTCTTTGCGTGCCTTGACACGGGCCATGTCCACCCGGAGCTCACCGGTATCGAAGCCGAATTCGCCGCCGCGGCGCGCCAGGTGCATGGCGCGCGCGCTCGCAACCAGGGTCTTCGTCGGTACGCAGCCGACGTTGAGACAGGTGCCCCCAAAGTGTCCGCGCTCGATGACAGCGGTGCGCAGGCCCTCCTTGCTACAGCGCGCTGCGATGGCGGGACCTGCCTGACCGGCCCCAACAATGATCGCGTCGAAGGATTCACAAGTCATGGTTGACCCTTCCGGTATGGGTGACCAGGCAGTATCTCGCTGAACGAGCGAAGTTTCCAGCGGTCAGCCGTGGTTCCTTCTCATGGCACCGACGAGATCGAGTGACTGGATTGGGACTTGCTTTCTCTGGCATCCGAGGACAGGTCAAGGTCCTCATCGCCAGTTGCAATCTTTCGAGTGCGGTCATTCCGCCACAGACGGGGGCCTATCGCCGGTGACCCACACGCGAACGACTGCTGTCACAAAGACCGAATTTCTCGACAGCATCCGCACATGACCACTTCCAAAGTGACTTGTCGCTCGACTGGAAAAGTGCCACCGGCGCTTTCGGGTCGGTCACGTCCCCCGACTGCCGTAAGCCGCAAAGTGCTGCTCCCTTTAATCGAAAACAGAAGCGCGACACACATCACAGTACGTGGGAAAACGTGTTCGCATTAATCGCGTGACACGCACCGCGATCAGATCGCTTATGGATATCTTTCGAAAAAATTCATAGCCGTGCAGCTTGGAGTGCGTCGACAATCTGTCTGGGGCGGCCTTGAACAGCCGTCCCTCCTCCCTGAAAAGTCATGTGACAGCGACTTTGATTTACCCGGCCCTCGCGCCGGGTTTCCTTTTTCTGGCGCGCCAAGGCGGCAGGGGCCTCGCGCGCAACGAATGTGCTGGAAAACAGCCCAAATCCAGCAGTGACGCAGGGGGTTTCAAGCCCTACATTGACTTCACGGTGCTCAGAGCGCAGGCAACCAAGCCGCATCTAGAGCAACGTCGAACCAAGGGGCTTGACCATGAACCATCCATCGCACGCAGACACCCTGAGCGACCGTACTGCCGGATCGGCAGACCTACCAAGAAGCCTGACCACAACGTTGACCAGCGCAGCCACCGGCTTGTTGCTCAGCTTGGCGCTCCTTGCCCCTACCGCGGCTCGGGCCGTC
The DNA here is from genome assembly GCF_050250835.1 of Hydrogenophaga sp. GTDB lineage: Bacteria > Pseudomonadota > Gammaproteobacteria > Burkholderiales > Burkholderiaceae_C > Hydrogenophaga. Next base: position 97,057 of record NZ_JBFWNX010000013.1, read on the forward strand.
GATGGTTGCCTGGTGCTGCTGTGTTTCGCGGCACCGAGCTGGAAGGCGATCCCGCAGTGTGTGCCACCGATCCGGCAAGTGCTTCGCGATCTGGCGCGTGGTAAGGGCTTCCCGTCGTGCGGTATGGCCGGTGCAGGCAACTCGGCCCACCACGCCTGGGCCAGAGCCCCGGGCAACTGTCCGCCCCAGTACACCCGGGTCCACGAATCGGAAAGCGGCCCAATCTACGCCTGTGACTATTCGGGTGCTGTGTCTGTGTCCATCGAAGGCAAACCGTTCACGCGGACCTGGTGGAACATGAGCGGTGACACCGTCACAGACTTCAGTCCGGCCGCCAAAGCCCAGCTGGGCAGCTGGGACACCCGGTTCGACGACGAGCACGCAGCCTGGAAGGCCGCCCTGCCCCCTGCGCCAACCGCAGACGCTGGGTATTGAGGACCGTCGTCATGGATACCTCCACATTCCTGGCACTCGCAATGGCCTGCGCACCTCAGGTACACGCCAGCACTGCACACGCCCTGGTCACCGTTGAAAGCGCCCTCAACCCCTGGGCAATTGGTGTGGTCGGTGGTGCGTTGCAACGCCAGCCGCGCCACCGCACCGAAGCGATTGCCACGGCAAGAGCGCTGCAGGCCGCCGGGCGGAACTTCAGCGTCGGCCTGGGGCAGATCAACGTGGGCAACTTCCCGCGCTTGGGCCTGTCGCTGTCCACAGCCTTCGAGCCTTGCATCAACCTGGCCGCCATGCAGACCGTGTTGATGGAGTGTTTCGAGCGAGCACAACGAAAGTCAGCTCGGGCATCGGCCGACCAGGCCGCCCTGCGCGCCGCCCTCTCCTGCTACTACAGCGGCAACTTCTCCACCGGCTTTCGCCATGGCTACGTGGGCAAGGTGGTCGCCGCTGCCAGAAACCCCATTCGAGTCAGTCCACTAAACCCCATGAAGGAGCCGTCATGAACCGCTTTTGTCTCTTCGTACCCCAGCGCCACACCGCAACCGCCCTGCTGATGTTGGCCGTAGCCTCCAAGGGCTGGGCGCAGGGCTTCGACAAGATCAACACGACGGTCACCAACGTCAACACCATCCTGGTGACGATCTCGATAGCGGTGGTGACAATCGCGATCATCTGGGCTGGCTTCAAGATGATCTTTCAAGGCGCACGCCTGGCCGATGTGGCCAACGTGCTGATTGGCGGCACGCTGGTGGGTGGTGCGGCGGCCTTCGCCAGCTACATCGTCAGCTGACGGCTCAAGGTGCCGACCATGCAAGCCGAAGCCATCTACAAGGGCGCCACGCGTCCGGCCATGAAGCTGGGCATTCCGCTGGTACCGCTGGTGATCCTGTTTGGCACCGGCATGTTGCTGATCATGTGGGGCGGCATCCTGGTGAGCTGGTGGATCGCGCTGGGCGTGGTGTTGTCCTTCGCGCCGGTCCTGCTCTGGATGCGCTGGTTGACAGCCCGCGACGACCAGCGGTTCCGGCAGATCTTTGTGGCCCTCAAGCTGAAGCTGCACGACCGCAACCGCCGGTTCTGGCGTGCGCGCAGCTACTCGCCCACGCTTTACCGGGGAGGCTCCGATGTTTGGCATGTTTGACCGATCTGGCACTGCGGCACTTCGGCGACCTGGCCGACCTGCGCAGCCTTCGCCCAACAAGGCGCAGCCGCGTCACTGGACACAGGCGCTGAAGGAAAACCCGCTCACGCGGTTTGTGCCCTTCTCTTCGCTGGTCAGCGAGCACGACGTCATCACGCGTGGCGGGGATTTCATGCGCGTGTGGCGTCTCGACGGCGTGGCCTTTGAATGCGCTGATGACCACCTGATCGCCGACCGGCATGAAGCCCTGTGCAGCTTGCTGCGCAACCTGGCGGGTGGCCAGTGGGCCGTGTGGACACACCGGCTGCACCGCAAGGTCCAGGACCGGCTGGAGGACCCACCGCAACCCGGCTTTGCACACGACCTCTCGCAGGCCTACCAGGCCAAGCTGGGTGAGCGCGCCATGATGAGCAACGAGCTGTACCTGACGCTGGTCTACCGGCCCAGCACCTCGCGCATCAGCCGCGCGCTGCAATCGACCCAGCGCTCAAAGACGGCAATTGCCGCAGCGCACACCGAAGCCCTGCGGGTGATGGAAGAAAGAACCGCCTTCGTGCACCGGGTGCTGCGCGGCTTCGGCCCTCAACTGCTGGGGGCACGCACGCAGGGCGAGCGCAAGTATTCAGAGCTGGCGGAGTTTTTGGGCTACCTGGTCAACGGCTGCTGGAGGCCAGTGCCGCTGGCGGCCGGGCCGCTTTACCGAACCCTGCCGACCACCCGTCTGTCTTTCGGCGGCGACAAGCTGGAGCTGCGTCATGGTGAACAGCGCCGCTGCGCCGCCCTGGTGGACATCAAGGAATACGCCGACGCAGTCGAGCCCGGCATCCTGAACTCGCTGCTCTACGAAGACAGCGAATTCATCGAAACCCAAAGCTTTTCGATACTTCCCAGGCGCGAAGCCATGCGGGTGCTGGAACTGCAGCGCGACCAGTTGATCGCCAGCGACGACGTGGTGGCCAGCCAGATCGCGGACATGGACGAAGCGCTCAACGAGCTGGGCGATGGGCAGTTCTGCATGGGCGAGTACCACTACAGCCTGGTGGTGTTCGGTCAACCCGGCGAAGACAGCCTGGCCGATGCCGGGCGGCGGGCCGCGCAAGCGATTGGTGCGGTGGGCGAAGCATCCAGCCTGCAGATGTCGCCGGTTGATCTGGTGGCCGACGCAGCCTGGTTTGCCCAGATGCCGGGCAACTGGCAGTGGCGCCCGCGCGATGCCAAGCTGTCATCGCGAGCCTTTGCCGCCCTGGCCAGCGGTCACAACTTTGCCCGGGGCAAGCGCGACGGCAACCCCTGGGGGGAAGCGCTGGCCTTGTTGCGCACCCCATCGGGCCAGCCCTTCTATCTGAACCTGCACAGCAGCCCTGAAGGAGAAGACTCTGCCGACAAGAAGCTGCCGGGCAACACCATCATCATCGGGTCCACCGGCGTCGGAAAGACCACGCTGGAGATGTTCCTGCTGACACTCACCCGCAAGTGGGACCCGGTGCCGCGCCTGGTCCTGTTCGATCTGGACCGAGGCTGCGAGATCGCGATCCGGGCTCTGAATGGCCGGTACTTCACCCTGGAAGCTGGCAAGCCCACGCACCTGAACCCGCTGCAGCGCGATCCCACCCCGGCGCGCATCCAGTTCTGGGAGCAGCTGATCCGCACCTGCATCGCCACCCCGGCCCTGCCGCTGCTGCCTGCCGATGAACGCGCCATCGCGGACGCTGTGAAGACCGTGTCCATGATGCCGCCGGCCCTGCGCCGCTTCTCCACGATCCGGCAGAACCTGCCGAAGTCGGGCGAGAACAGCCTGTATGAGCGGCTGGGGCGCTGGTGTGAGGGCGGTGCCCTTGGGTGGGTGTTCGACCAGGCCAACGACCAGCTGATGGACTTGGACGCCGCATCGGTGATTGCCTTCGACACCACCGAGTTTCTGGACCTGCCCGAAGTGCGCACGCCCGTCATGCTCTACCTGCTGCAGGTAATGGAAGAGTTGGTCAACGGCGAACGGCTGATCTACGTGATTTCCGAGTTCTGGAAAGCGTTGGACCACGAAATCTTCAGCGACTTCGCCAAACAGAAGCAGAAGACCATCCGCAAGCAAAACGGCCTGGGCATCTTCGACACCCAGAGCCCTTCCGATGTGCTGCGCCACCCCATCGGGCGGACCATGGTCGAACAGAGCGTCACCAAGATCTTCCTGGCAAACCCAGAAGCGGTGCGCGAGGAGTACGTCGAAGGCTTTGGCCTGAGCGAGGCCGAGTTCGGCATCGTGCGCAGCCTGGGCGCGCAGGGCGGGCGCCGCTTCCTGGTCAAGCAAGGCCACAGCAGCGCCATCTGCGAGCTGGACCTCAGCGGCATGGACGATTTCATCACCGTGCTCTCAGCCACCACCGACAACGTGGCCCTGCTCGACACCGTTCGTGAACGACACGGTAACGATCCGTTTCTGTGGCTTCCAGAGCTACTGCGCGAGGTTCAGGATCGCAAATCCCGTACATCCAGGAGAGCTTCATGAAGACCCACGCTCGACTTTTCGCGTTGATCGCTTTGGCGCTGGCCACCGGCGCCGCTTCTGCCCAGTTCGTCAAGGGCAACGAAGCTGTCAAGGTCTTGCCTGATGGAAAAGTCGTGGTCGAAATTCCACCGATACCCACTTCGGGATCAGCCAGCAAGTTGAAACCTTGCGCCGCTGCTGCGGGTTGCCATCCAGGACCCTGGCACATGGTGGAAACACCCGCTGGTCTGCGCGAATGCACGGAGCCCTTTGCGCGCCCAACAAGCTGCAGATCGTCCACCTACGGGACGCAAAAAATCTCCCGTCTGTGGATCGCAAAGAAGGGCTCGTCCTGGCTTTGGTGCCAGTACCCGAGCTTGGCGAAAAAGTGCGTGGACATGCACGCCAGGCCACCCCTGAACCTTCCGGTTTCCGCCGTTCAATAAACATTGGAGCGTCGCATGTTCGCCTGGGTCGGGTCACAGTTTGACGCCATCTTGAGCAGCTATGTGCTGGGGGTGGTGTCGGCGCTGATGGCTGCCATCGCACCCATCGCCTTGACGGCGATGACGATCTGGGTCGCGCTGTACGGGTGGGCGGTGCTGCGCAACGAGGTGCCTGAAACAGTGCCCACCTTTGCCTGGAAGGTGTTCAAGATCGGCCTGGTGCTGGCCTTCGCGCTCCAGTCCGGTTTTTACATCAGCAACGTGTCGGACACCGCCAATGCGCTGGCCATGGGCGTGGCCTCTACTTTTCTGCCGTCGGGCGTGGACCCCAGCACAGTGAGTTCGCCTTACGCATTGCTCGACAAGTTCAACGACGACGCCAGTGCACAGGTGGCCGACATCATGAAAGAGGCCAGCATGTTCCGGCTGGACCTCGTGCTGGCGGGCGCCATTTTCTCCATCGGTTCGGTGCTGTTCCTCTGTATTGGCTTGTTTGTGGTCACGCTGGCCAAGCTTTTCCTGACGTTCGTCATCGCCGTTGGGCCGCTGTTCATCCTCTGCCTGGCTTGGCGGCCGACCACCCGCTTCTTTGACAGCTGGTTGTCGATGGTGTTGAACGCGGTGGTTCTCACCTGGTTTGCCTTCTTCGCTCTCGGATTGAGCGCCTTTATGGGTAACCAAATTTTCTTGGCCATTCACAGCGGTGGAGGGTTTCTTGGCGGCACTTTCAATGTCCTGGGCGAGGCCACGCGCTATTGCGTGCTCATGATCCTCATGGCCATTCTCTGCTTCCAGGCGCCCAGCCTGGCCTCTGCCCTCACTGGCGGTGCCGCCATTCAGCAAGGCATTCAGATGATCCAGAACGCGATGATGGTTTCGGGCCTGCGTTCGTCACGCGGTGCCCGTGCCGCTTCGGGCGCAGGTGGCGTCATCCGGTCTGGCACAGGTCTGCCGTACGCCGCGGGCGTTGCAGCCGGCTCCACTGGACGCTACGCCAGTGCCATGGCCCGCCGAGGCTACGGCGCTGCCCGTTCTGCCGCCTACAAACTCGCCGCCCAACGCGGCCGGTCCTGACCACCCCACCCAACCCAGGAGTTCACCATGCACACCCGCCTCAAAGTTGCCGCTGCCGTCATCATTGCTTTGGGCGCCAACCACGCCCGGGCCACCGGCATTCCCGTGATCGATGTCGCCAACTTGGTCCAGACCGTGCAGCAGGTCATCAACGACATCACCAAGATCAACAACCAGATTCAGCAGATTCGACAGCTGCAAACCCAGATCGAGAGCATCAACGGCATCCGAAACCTGGGCGACGTGTTCAACAACCCGCTGCTGAAGAACTACGTCCCGGCCGAAGCCTTCACGCTCCTCAACGCGGTCAACACCTCGGGCTACAGCGGGCTGAACGCCACCGCGAAAGTGCTGCGCGATCTGAACATGGTCTACAACTGCATGGACCTCACCGGCGACGCGCGCACCAGCTGCCAGGCCGCGCTGGCTCAGCCGTATCAGCAGAAGGGCTTGCTGCAGGACGCGATGAAAGCTGCCGCTGGCCGCCTCACCCAGATCCAGTCGCTGATGACCCAGATTAATGCGACCACTGACCAGAAGTCGGTGCTGGAAATCCAGGCCCGCATCGGCGCTGAAAACGCCCTGCTCGCCCACGAGGTGTCGCAGGTGCAGATGCTGCAAGGCATGGCCGACAGCGAAGAGCGCATCGCTCGTTCACGCGAGCGCGAACGGCAGTACGAGATGTTGGGCCGCACCGGCAAGGTGGCGGACTTTCTGCCGTAACACCGCCTGAGTCCCGCCGCCACCCAGTCCCAACGGAGAACCCCATGAGTGCCATCCTGTTGTCAGGTAAAGCCGCCGCATGGCCAAAACGGCCCCCTGAGCCTGCGAAAGAGGCCGAATCGGCGCCATTCAACGCGAACCGCGACTGGGAAATCGATCGTGCCCTGATGCTGGAACGCTCGGAACGCCGGGCCTGGCGCGTGGCGATCGCAGGGTTGGTGCTCGGCCTGATCGGCATCGCTGCCGTGTTTGTGCAGGGGCCACTGCGCCGCGTGGTGGAAATCCCCATCGTGGTGGACCGCGTCACCGGCGAAACCACCGTCCAGCAGCGGCTGAGCGAAGAAACCATCCCCGCCATGGAGGCGCTGGACAAACACAACCTGGCGGCCTTCGTGCGAGCGCGTGAGAGCTACAGCTGGATGTTCCTGCAGCGTGATTTTGACCAGGTGGCGCGCATGGCCGTGCCGGGTGTCTTTGCTGAATACAACCGACAGTTCGAAGGCGACGGGGCGCTGCAAAAGAAGATCGGCGCCGCTGAGGAATGGCGCATCAACATCGTGGGGGTGCGCCTGCGGGCTTCCGGGCGAAGCGGCAACCTGAGCGACGCCACGGTCACCTACGACAAGGTGGTTCGGCTGACCGACCGCAACCTGCCAGACGTGACCACCCGCCACGTGGCCAGCATCGTCTACCAGTACCAGCCCAAGGTGCTCGCCAAAGAGGCCGACCGGCTGGAGAACCCGTTCGGCTTCGTGGTCACCGCCTACCGGTCCGACCCGGAGATCAACACCCAGCCTCAGGGAGCACGGCCATGAAGCGCACCGCCTTGACTGTGTTGATCGCCTGCTTGTTTTCTTCGGGCCTGTTCGCTCAGACGAAAGCGAAACCAACCGACCCGCGCTTGCGCGCCGTGGTCTACGACCCGCTGGAGGTGGTGACCGTTCCGGTCAAACGGGGCATGGTGACCCTGGTCGTGTTTGACCAGGACGAGGTGATCACCGAAGTGGCCGTGGGCCAGGGCGGCGACTGCAGCAAGGCGGAAGCTGTCTGGTGCGTGGCGGCTCAGCCGGGCGGGCGAACCCTGTTCGTCAAAGCCAAGTCCGGTGCGGATGCGCCCAACAACCTGGCCGTGGTCACCGACCGGCGCACGCATGCGCTGCGTTTTGTGGTGCTGCCGGACGGCGACCGCCAGCAACCGGTCTATCGTCTGAGCGTCAAGGCACCGCGTCAGCCCAAGCCTACTTCCGGCTTGACGCAGCAGGACATCGCTGCGCTCGCTGCCCTGCCCCCGGTTCCGCCAGCACCCACACCCCAGCAACTGGTGGCTGAGCGACTGCAGGCCAAACCCACCGTGATGAACACCCAGTATTCGCTGGCCGAGGGCGACGGGTCGCAAGACATCGTGCCCACCCTGGTCTACGACGACGGGCGGTTCACTTACCTGCGATTCCCAGGCAACCGCGAAGTGCCTGCCGTGTTCCATGTGCTCGGCGACGGCAGCGAGACCCTGGTCAACGCCCGAATGGAAGACGATCAACTGGTCGTGGACCGCGTCAGCCGACAACTGATGCTGCGGGCTGGCATGGCGGTGGTCGGCATCTGGAACGAGGCCTTCGATCTGGATGGCTCCCCGGCGGAAGGTGCGACCACCGTCCCGGGTGTGCTGCGGGTGCTCAAGGCAGCCAACGCATCTCTCGACAACCGCCCCACCGGAGTCAAGCAATGAACGATCAAGCCAACGCACAAGGTCCGTCCACCGCTGAGCCACCGGACGGCAACACCATCACCCCGCTGCCAGGCGAGGCTGGCATCCCCCAGGTGACGGAGGCACGCAGCAGCAACTGGTCGCGCAAAGGGGCGCTCGGGCTTGGCATGATGGTGCTGACCTTGGTGCTCTTCGCAGGCTTCGCCATCAACCGCTACCTCACCAGCGATTCGGCGGCGGACGAAGATTCCAAGATGGTCCGGGACAAGCCTTCTGCAGCCAGCGCAGGGACACGCGCCCTGGACATGACGGCACCACCTACGCCGCGCATACCCGCTTTGCTGCCGACCAACGAGGTCGCTGAGCCCATTGGAGTCCGCAGTGGTGCGCCTGCTTCGCCCAAAGGCCCCTCGGCCGATGATGCCCCGGTGCTGATCGTGTCTTTACGTCCTGGCGCGCTCTCTGGAACGTCAGGGATGCCGAATGCAACGGTGCCCGGCGACGCCTCGGCGAACCCAGACGATCCAGTCGCCAACACCGGCCGCAACCTGCAGGCCTACCAACGCCAGCTGCAGGGACTGCTCGACAACCTGACCCAGAGCACGGCCATGGCCAGCGGACAAGGCAGCAACACGGCCAACCTGGGTGCCATGGGCTCCATGGCAGGCGCCTCACCGGGTGCGGGTCTGCCCGCTCCAGTTGCGGGGCTGTTCGGCGGTCAGTTGCAAGGTTCGGCCACCCCCAAGGTCGCGGCCAGCACGCTGGGCGACCGCAGCCTCACCCTGCCCAAGGGCACAGCCTTTACCTGCGCCCTCAAAACCAGGGTGATCAGCGCCACGTCAGGCCTGGTGGGCTGCCAGGTCCAGCGCAACGTGTACGGCGACAACGGGCGCGTGCTGCTGATCGAGCGCGGCTCGCACCTGGACGGGGAGTACCGCATCTCCTCCGTCCGGCCCGGCATGGTTCGCATCCCGGTGTTGTGGACACGGGTGCGAACGCCGCACGGCGTGACGGTGGACATCGAGTCGCCCGGCACTGGCCAGCTGGGCGAGTCCGGTATCGATGGCTTCGTAGACAACCGCTGGGGCGAACGCATCGGCGCGGCCATGCTGCTCTCGCTGATCGATGACTCGGTCAAGCTGGTGATCCAGAACCAGTCTCAAGACCAGCAGGCCGACACCATCGTGCTGCCGTCCACCACCGACAACACCAGCAAGCTGGCGGAAAAGGTGCTGGACAGCACCATCAACATCCCGCCCCTGCTGTACCAGAACCAAGGCGGCATCGTGGGCATCTACGTCGCCCGCGATGTGGACTTTTCTTCGGTTTACGAACTCCAGCCGGTGCATCGATGAACACCCTGCCCGGCATTGAAGAAGACCCGCGCGACGGCTGGTGCGGCGACGCCACCTCGGTAGTTGAATTCCTGCGCCCGCTGCGCGAACAGCTGGACGCTCCAGGCATGCTGGAGGTCTGCGTGAACCGCCCCGGCGAGCTGCAGGTGGAAACGGTCCATGGTTGGCAAACGGTCAACGCACCGGCCATGACACAGGAGCGTTGTTTGTCCCTGGCCACTGCGCTGGCCACCTACTGCGACCAGCAAATCAACCAGGAACGCCCGCTGCTTTCGGCCACGTTGCCCACCGGCGAACGCATCCAGTTCGCCATACCGCCCGCGGTGCCACGCGGCACTGTGTCCATCACCATCCGCAAACCGTCGAACGTGGTGCTCCGTTTGAGCGACTTCGAGCAGGACGGCCTGTTTGGCCGTGTGGGCGAAAGAGTCGCCACACAGAACCCGGAGCACAACGACGGCCTGCAGCCCTTTGAGCGGGAACTGCTGGCCCTGAAAGCCGCAGGGCGCTACGCCGACTTCATGCGCCTGGCCGTGCGCCACCACCGCACCATCGTGGTCAGTGGCAAAACCGGCTCGGGCAAGACCACCTTCATGAAAGGCCTGGTCGAAGAGGTACCGAAACACGAGCGCCTGATCACCATCCAGGACACGGCCGAACTGACGCTTCCGAACCACCCCAACGTGGTCCACCTGTTCTACAGCAAGGACGCCCAGGGCACGGCCCGGGTCACCGCCAAGTCCTTGCTGGAAGCCTGCTTGCGCATGAAGCCCGACCGCATCTTCCTGGCCGAGTTGCGCGGTGAAGAGTGTTTTTCCTTCATCCGGCTGGCCGCCTCCGGACACCCCGGCAGCATCACCAGCGTGCACGCCGGCAGTTGCGATCTGGCGCTGGAACAGATGTCGCTGATGATCCGCGAAAGCGGCGCGGGTGGCGGCCTGCGCATGGATGAAATCAAGGGCCTGCTGCGCATCGTGATCGACGTCATCGTGCAGTTCGACCGGGACGAAAGGGGCCGCTTCATCGCCGATGTGGCCTACGAACCCCGCCGCAGGCATCACGCACCCGGCCACCACCCGCTGCGCGCCAGCACTCTTGTGGAGTCTGGTTTTGCCGCCAGCGAGGGGGCGTCATCATGAGCCAGGCATTGGCCCTGCCCTTCGCCAGCTGGTCCATGGGCCGAAGGGTTGCCGCTGGCGCCTTCGCAACGCTCGTGGCCACCGCCCTGTTCGGTGCTGCGGTCTACGTCTCGGGGGTGTTGTTTCTGGTGCTCAGCAAGGCCGACCCCCGGCAGGCCCGCTGGGGCAGCATCGGCACCTACTGGCAGCTCTACGCCGACGACGCCATCTTGCGTCAACGACTTCTGACCGCCATGGCGCTGTCGGGTATCGGACTTCTGGTCATCCTGCCCGGCGCCTTGTTCGCTGCCGCCCGACCACGCCGAGCCTTGCATGGCGACGCGCGTTTTGCCTCGGCGGGCGAAGTGGCACGCGCGGGCCTTATCCATTCCGCCAACCGCCCCGATACTCCGAGCATCCTGATCGGCCGATTCAAAGGCCGCTACCTCGCCCTGCCCGGTCAGTTGTCGGTGATGTTGTCCGCACCCACCCGCAGCGGCAAGGGTGTGGGCGTGGTGATCCCCAACCTGCTCAACTGGCCCGACTCCGTCGTGGTGCTCGACATCAAGGGAGAAAACCACGCCATCACGGCGGGCTACCGCGCCGCCCACGGCCAGTCCGTCTACGCCTTCTCCCCCTTCGACGAACAGGCCCGCAGCCACCGCTGGAACCCGCTGACGGCGGTTCGCACCAGCCCGCTGCACCGGGTGGGCGATCTGCTGGGCATCGGCCAAGTGTTCTTCCCCAACGACGGCAGCGGCACCTCGTCCGAAGCCTTCTTCAACGACCAGGCGCGCAACCTGTTTCTGGGCCTGGGCCTGTTGCTGCTGGAAACCCCAGAGCTGCCCCGCACCGTGGGTGAAATGCTGCGCCAGTCTTCGGGCCAGGGTCGCTCCTTGAAAGACCACCTCAATGGCTTGATCAAGCAACGCAAGGAAGCCGACAAGCCCTTTTCCGACGAATGTGTGGACGCACTGCAGCGGCTGCTGAGCAACTCGGAGAACACGCTGTCCAGCGTCGTGGCCACCTTCCACGCGCCATTGACCATCTTCGCGGATGCGGTGGTTGATGCGGCCACCAGCGCCGACGACTTCGACCTGGGCCAGCTGCGGCGGCAGCGCATGTCGATCTACGTGCGCATCCCGCCCAACCGGCTGGCCAACGCCAGGCCGTTGCTCGCCCTCTTCTTCTCTCAGCTGGTCAGCCTCAACACGCAGCATCTACCCGAGCAGGACAAGACCCTCAAGCACCAATGCCTGCTGGTCAATGACGAGTTCGCCGCCATGGGGCGCGTGGGGATCATTTCCCAGTCGGCGGCGTTCCTGGCGGGCTACAACCTGCGCCTGCTCACCGTGGTGCAGGCCATGTCGCAGCTGGACGCGGTCTACGGCGACAAAGAGGCCCGCACCTTCGCCACCAACCACGGCCTGCAGATTCTGTTTGCGCCCCGCGAGCAGCGCGATGCTGATGAGTACAGCGCCATGCTCGGCCACTTCACCGAGCGCGCCACCTCGCGAGGGCGCAGCCGCTCGTTCAGCGGACACGGCCACAGCACCGTCAGCCGCAACGAAAGCGAGCAGCGCCGCGCCCTGCTGCTGCCGCAGGAATTCAAGGAGCTTGGCCGAGACCGGCTGGTGGTGATCTTCGAGAACTGCAAACCGATCCTGGGCGACAAGATCCGCTACTTCCAGGACAGGGCGTTCACGGCGCGCCTGATGCCCGCACCCGAAGTGAAGCCGATGGACATGGACCTGCACCTGGCCAAAGCCCAGCAACGCTGGCGCGTGGCCGACGACGAACTCCCTCCAGACAAAAAGGCGGTGCACGTTGAAGAGCTGGCCCACGACATCACGATCCTCAAAGACAAGCTGGAAGGTTCTGCAGCCGAAGCGGCTCAAACCTGCATCGACTTCTTCTGTCAGTTCGCAGCGCCAGAAGCGGATGGCGGAACCATCGAACCCGCCGACGAAGAAAACAGTGATCCCGCCCCCTCCACCCTGGAAGTTGCACCTGTGGTGGCGCCCCTGCGTCTCGAAACCTTGGGAGAGAACCCATGAACCCGACCCTCGTCCGCATTGCCTTGATCGCCTTGCTGAGCTTCCTGTTGAGCGCCTGCAGTTCGCCCCCCAAACCTCCCACCGTGGACGAATCGCAAAAGCGCCCCGCCAACGCCCAGATGGCCGTGGAGCTGCAGGTCTGCAAGAACGATCTGCAGAACAAACGCATCCAGGCCGTCGAGTCCGACCGCCTCGCCGAGACCACAGCCGCCACGCTGGCCCACATGGCGGCGCGGCAACAGCTGCTGGCGTCGATGCAAGAGAAGGCGATGGCCAATCGCGTGCACACCGTGTACTTCGCCTTCAATAGCACGCGCGTGTCGATCCCTGCCACCGAGGCCGCTACCTTGGCGGACGAAGCCAAAGCGTCACCGCTCGTCGTTCTGCGGGGTCGCACCGACGGCATCAGCGACTCATCTGCCGAAAGCCGCATCGCCCAGGCCAGGGCCGACGCCGTGCGCGACTACCTGGTCGCTGCCGGCGTGGACCCCATGCGCATCCGCGCCACCCACCAACCCAGCGGCGACCACGTGGCCGACAACCGCAGCCCACTGGGCCGACACCTCAACCGCCGGGTTGAGATCGAGCTGTACCGCGCCCTCCCCATGTCCACACAAGCCACGGTAGCGCCTCAACCCTGATCCGTGGTCATCAGACCTCATCACCCAAGGAGAAACCCATGGACGATAAAGCCGCACCCTCCCGCCGCGCGGACCGGTCTGCATCGGATGCCCCCGCGTCCGTGGGCGGCACGGTGGAGCCTGCCGACCGCGCCCTGGTCGCCATCCGCACCTTCCAGACGCCCGAGCCAGAACCGGGCGAGCGCTACGAACTGCGCGACCCCTTTGCCGACCTCACCTACCGCAGCGACCGCTACCTGGACATGACGGCCAAAGCCGACCAACTCGGCGCCAACCGTTTTGTGGCGCTGGACGCGAAAGGCCAGAAGTCGTTCGTTCACAAGGTGGATGGGCAATGGCAGCGTGAAGAGCCGCGCGAGCCACAACGCCCGTCCCCAACCACGCCCCCAGAGAAAGCCGCGCCAGAAGTGGCTCCGTCTGAGGCGTCAGCCCGGCTCGACGCCCAGGCCGAACGCGAAGCGCTCGTGGCCCGACTGGAGGCCGCGCTGACGGACCGTTACATCATCAAGCGCGCCCCGGTCACCTTGGGCGACCTGAACATCGGCCTCACCGAATACCGCTTCCGTGGGGACACATCGCGCGTCGCCTTCACCGAATCCACCTTCCGGCTGGCCACCGACACCAACAGCCCGTCGGTGGCGCGCTCCATGGTCGATGTGGCCGAAGCCCGCAACTGGCAATCCCTCCGGGTGACCGGCAACGAAGACTTCCGGCGGATGGTCTGGCTGGAAGCGGCCGCCCGTGGCGTCAAAACCCTGGGCTACGAGCCCAACCTGGCAGACCAGGAGCGCCTCAAGGTGGAGCGCGAGCTTCGACAGACCAATCGCATTGAACCCGCGCGGGAAGCCGGTGCGGCCCACGGTAACAACGCTGCCGACAAACCCGCAGGCCGAGGCAGCGGCGGGCGCAAGACCGTGCTCGCCGCCATCGAGGCCATCCTCGTGGCCAACCGTGTGCCCGAGAAGCGGCGCGAAGCCATCATGGCAGCGGCAGAACAGAAGCTCGCCCAACGCATCCGCGAAGGTCAGGTACCCAAGGTCAAGCTCTACGACAAGAACGCGCCATCACAAAGGCCCGTCGTCGCGCCGACGCAGGAGCAACAACGCACCCGAGAACGGGCCGCGCCAGCGCGCTGAGGGGGCGATGTGGACAGCCCGCCCGTACCGGTACCCGCCTATCAAATTGGCGGTCAGCGCTGGGATCGGACCATGCCCGACTTCCCCGAGGCCATCGCCAAAGCCCACGCCCACCACCTGCGCCCACGCTGCCTGTGCCGGCCATACGCTCCAGGCGTTGAGATGTATGTGGCCCGGTTGAGCGATGGCTACGTCATCAAGCGCATGCCCAACACCGGCTGGCAGCACACCACCGATTGCCCGTCCTACGAGCCACCGGCCGAGTTTTCAGGGCTCGGCCCGCTGGTGGGCTCCGCCATCGTTGAAAACCCGGTCACAGGCGTCACCGCGCTCAGGCTGGACTTCCCCATGACCAAGCTGCCCGGCCGCCACGTGCAACCGGCGGCGGGCAACGCCAGCAGCAGCGTGGCCTCACAGGGCCAGAAGCTCGGCCTGCGCGCCCTGCTCCACTACCTGTGGGATCAGGCCGAACTCACCCACTGGAAGCCCGGGTTCGTCGGCCGGCGCCACTGGGCCACTGTGCGGCGGCATCTTCTGCAGGCGGCAGAAAACAAAGCCACCCAAGGTCAGCCCCTGCAGGCCAGCCTCTACATCCCGGAGGTGTTTTCGGTGGAACAGCGCGACGCCATCCAAGCGCGGCGCCAGCGGCAATGGGCACGGGCCACGCCCAGACCGGGTCAACCTCAACCCCTGATGCTGATGGTGGCGGAAGTCAAAGAAATCGCACCCTCCCGCTACGGTCACACAGCCACCCTCAAACACATCCCAGACCAGGCCTTCACGCTGGACGAGGCGCTGTATCGCCGAATGGGCCGCTGTTTCGAGCGGGAACTCACCCTCTGGGGCACAGAAGCCGATCTGCACCTGATCGTGATGGCCACCTTCCGGCTGGACGAGGCCGGCGCCCCCGCCCTCGTCGAAATGACCCTGATGCTGGCCACTGCCCAGTGGCTCCCGGTGGAAGACGCTTGGGAACGACAACTGATCAACGCCTTGGTGCGCCACAGGCGCAGCTTCGCCAAAGGGCTGCGGTACAACGCGCCGCCCGATCAAGTGCTGGCTGCGGCCAGCCTTCTGGACTGCGGCACTGCACCATACCCTCTGTTCATAGACCGTGACCACAGCCATGGCGACGCCCCGACGCCAGGTTTCGCAACACTGGGCACCGACGGAAACCCACCCGCCTGGCGCTGGCTTCCTGTCGATGGCGACATGCCCGCGCTGCCGCCACAACAGCTCTGGCACCCGGCCACCCCACTGCCTTAACATTCCCCGGTTCAACACAGTTTTTCAGGTGCCCAAAGGCACCTTTTTTGCGTTCCCCATGGCCATCAAGAAATCCGAGCTGTATTCCTCCCTCTGGGCCTCGTGCGACGAACTGCGCGGCGGCATGGACGCCAGCCAGTACAAGGACTACGTGCTGGTCCTGCTGTTCATCAAATACATCAGCGACAAATTCGCCGGCAAGCCCTTCGCCCCGATCCAGATTCCCCCTGGCGCCAGCTTTGCCGACATGGTGGCCCTCAAGGGAAAGTCCGACATTGGCGACCAGATCAACAAGCACATCCTGCAGCCGCTGGAGAAAGCCAACAAGATCCGCCTCAAGGCCGACTTCAACGACACCGCCCTGCTCGGCCAGGGCAAGGAGATGGTCGACAAGCTGGGCAACCTGATCGCCATCTTCGAAAACCCGGCGCTCGATTTCTCCAAGAACCGCGCTGATGGGGACGACATCCTGGGCGACGCGTACGAATACCTCATGCGCCACTTCGCCACCGAGAGCGGCAAGAGCAAAGGCCAGTTCTACACTCCCGCCGAAGTCAGCCGCATCCTGGCGCAGGTCATCGGCATCCACCAGGCCAAGACCACGCCCGACACCACCGTGTACGACCCAACCTGTGGGTCCGGATCGTTGTTGCTCAAGGTGGCCGACGCCGCGCCCACGCCAGTGACCCTGTACGGCCAGGAAATGGACGAAGCCACCAGCGGCCTGGCCCAGATGAACATGGTGCTGCATAACAACGCCAGCGCCCTCATCACCCAGGGCAACACCCTGGCCAACCCCAAGCACCTGGATGGCGCCGCGCTAAAGACCTTTGACTACGTGGTCGCCAACCCACCGTTTTCAGACAAGCGCTGGAGCACCGGCCTCACGCCCGACAACGACAAGTTCGAGCGATTCAAAGGCTTTGGCATCCCGCCCACCAAACAGGGCGACTACGCCTACCTGCTGCACATCATCCGCTCGCTCAAGCCCCAGGGCAAAGCCGCCTGCATCCTGCCGCACGGCGTGCTGTTCCGGGGCAATGCCGAGGCCGATATCCGCAAGAACCTCGTTCGTCGCGGGCTCATCAAAGGCATCATCGGCCTGCCGGCCAACCTGTTCTTTGGCACCGGCATCCCGGCCTGCATCGTCGTCATAGACAAACAAGATGCGCAGGCCCGGCGCGGCATCTTCATGGTGGACGCCAGCGCCGCCTTCATGAAAGACGGCCCCAAGAACCGCCTGCGGGAGCAAGACATCCACCGCATCGTGGACGCCTACAGCAAGCAGGACGGCAGCGACCCGAGCTACGCCCGCCTCGTGCCCCTGGCAGAGATCGAAAAGAACGACTTCAACCTTAACCTGCCGCGCTACCTGCAAAGCCGCCAGACCGAAGACCGGCAAGACATCGAAGGCCACCTGCGCGGCGGCATTCCCCAGGCCGATGTGGACGCCCTGCAAGCCTACTGGGCCACCTGCCCGCAGCTGCGCGCCGCCCTCTTCGCGCCGCTGCGCCCTGGCTACCTGGCCCTCGCCGTGGACAAAGCCGCCATCAAGACCAGCATCCACCAGCACCCCGAGTTTGTGGCCTACACCCAGCGCATGGCCGCGCACTTTGACGCCTGGCGCAGCCGCACCAGCCAGCGCCTGAAAAAGCTCAAACCTGGCTTCAAGCCCAAGGCGCTGATCGTGGAGTTGGCTGAAGACCTGCTGGCGCACTACCAGGGCCAACCGCTGCTCAACGCCTATGACGTGTACCAGCGCCTCATGGACCTGTGGGCCAGCACCTGGCAGGACGATGCCTACCTGCTGGCAGCAGACGGCTGGAAGGCCGCCACCTACCGCGTGATCGAAACCAAGAAGGGCAAGGACGGTAAACCCGGCAAGCAGGTGGACAAGGGCTGGGCCTGCGACCTGGTGCCCAAGGCCACGCTGGTGGCGCGGTACTACGCCAAAGAGCAGGCGCTCATGAATGAGATGAGCGCCCAGCTCGACGCCATGGCCGCCCAGCTCACCGAGCTGGAAGAAGAACACAGCGGCGACGAAGGTGCCTTTGCCGAGCTGGACAAGGTGAACAAAGCCCAGGTGAACGCGCGGCTGAAAGAGATACAGCGTGACGCCGACGCGCAAGACGAAGCCGCCGTGCTCCGGCAGTGGCTGCAACTCAGTGAGCAGGAAGTCCAGCTCAAGAAGACCCTCAAGGAGCTGGACGCTCATGTGGACCAGCTAGCCCGCAACCACTACCCCCGCCTAAGTGAGGCCGAAATTCAGTCTTTGGTGGTGGACGAACAATGGCTGGCCACGATGGGTGCTGCTGCGCATGCCGAGTTGGACCGCATCACCCAGCGCCTGACGCAGAGGGTGAAAGAGCTGGCCGACCGCTACGACGTGCCCTTGCCCGCCGTGGCGAAACGGGCCGACGAACTGCAGGCCCGAGTGGACGGACACCTGACCCGTATGGGGTTCGCATGGAACTGAACGAGCCCAGTGCGAAGTACCTGGTTCAGGCTGGGTATAAGCAGACCGAGTTGGGTACCCTGCCCGTTGACTGGGAAGTCATTCAGCTCGGCAATTTTGATCCGTTCGTGACCAGTGGCTCGCGCGGTTGGGCACGCTACTACTCGGAAACTGGATCGACCTTTCTTCGCATTACCAACCTGTCAAGAGACACCATATTTCCCGATCTCAGCGACCTGCGTTATGTGAGCATCCCAGCGAACGACAGTGAAGGTGAACGGACCAAACTGGTGCCCGGTGATGTCCTGATTTCGATCACGGCAGATGTGGGAATCGTTGGGTACGTATCGGAAAGTGTGCCGACACCAGCTTTTGTGAATCAACACATTGCGTTGGTTCGGTTTTCACCCGAGAAACTCGACACCAAATACCTCAGCTATTTCTTGGCAGGATCGGCGTCTCAGTCAGCACTGAGAGCGCTGGCTGACTCGGGTGCCAAAGCGGGTATGAATCTCAACACGGTTCTTTCTGTGAAGGCAGCCTTGCCTCCAACATCAGAAGAACAGAAAGCCATATCCGACGCCCTGACCGACGCAGATGCCCTGATCGAATCACTGGAACAACTGCTGGCCAAGAAGCACCAGATCAAACAAGGTGTGACAAAGGAGCTGCTCACTGGCCAGCGGCGTTTGCCAGGATTCTCAAAGAGTTGGTCCATCGCGCAGCTCAGTGACATCTGCCAGATGAAGAGCGGGGAACCCATAACAAGTGAACGAATTGATGAACATTCGCAATATCCTTGCTACGGGGGAAACGGCATCCGAGGGTTCACAGATCGATTTACCCATAGCGGATCTCATGTTCTGGTGGGCCGCCAAGGAGCCCTATGCGGGAACGTAGCCTTCGTTGGCGGAAAGTTCTTTGCTTCAGAGCACGCTGTCGTTGTCACATCGTCAGTTGGGTCTGACATCTGCTGGCTTGGCTACGTCCTGACGAGCTTGGAGCTGAATCAGTATTCGGAGTCTTCTGCCCAGCCCGGGCTGGCAGTTTCGAGATTGTTGACCTTGGAGGTGCTGGCTCCGGACGCTCTGGAACAAGCCGCCATCGCCACCATCCTGTCCGACATGGACACCGAGATCACCGCCCTCGAAGCCCGCCTGACCAAAGCGCGCCAGCTCAAGCAAGGCATGGCCCAGGCGCTGCTGACCGGGCGCATCCGGCTGGTGTGACGCCGCTGGATGCTCTTTTATTGACTTTTATTTTGTTTTCGATAAATTATCAAAGTCAAAATAAAATGAGATAAACATGATCGCCTACCCCCGCACCGCCCTGGCCGATGAGCTGGTGCACCAGCTTCAGGGTAAGACCGCCTTTGGCGATGCCCAGAACGGCCTGTTTCTGGCCGCGCCCCGGCGCACCGGCAAAACCACCTTCTTGCGAGGCGACCTGTGCCCCGCGCTGGAGAAAGCGGGCGTGGTGGTGGTGTACGTGGACCTTTGGGCCGACGCCACGCGCGACCCCGGTGTGTTGATTGCCGACGCCATTGGCCGCGCCCTGCAGCCGCACCTGGGCGTGATCGCCCGCACCGCCAAGAAGACCGGGCTGAACAAGGTGAGCTTGGCCGGCTGGCTGGACGTGGACACCAGCCGCATCGGCAAGCTGGACGGGCTGACGCTGGTAGATGCCTTGCGCGCCCTGCACGAAACCGCGGGCCAACCGGTGGCGCTGGTGATTGACGAAGCCCAGCACGCGCTGACCAGCGAAGCGGGCGAGGCGGCCATGACGGCACTGAAGTCGGCCCGCGACCAGCTGAACCGCCCGGGCGTGGTGAACCTGATGCTGGTGATGTCGGGCTCGGACCGCGACAAGCTGCTGCGGCTGGTGAACACCAACGGCTCGCCCTTTTTTGGCTCGCAGATCAAGACCATGCCGGCGCTGGGGCAGGACTTCATGGCGCACATCGTGCAGCTGATCGAAGCGCAGCGCCCCGACCTGGCTCCTGTGGACCAGGCCACGCTGCAGGCGGCTTTTGAAGGCTTTGGCAACCGGCCGCAGTTCTTCATGGAAGCGCTGGGCCAGGTGCTCAGCCCGCTGGCGGCGCTGACGGGCCGCTTTGAGCCCGCCATGCTGCAGGCCGCCGCACAGCGCCAGCAAGACGACGAGGGCCAGATGGAATCGGACTACCTGGGCCTGAAGCCGCTGGAGCAGGCTGTGCTGTGGCGCATGCTGGAGCAAGGCCCGCGCTTTCGGCCCTATGACGCCGAGGCGCTGCGCTTCTACCGCGAAAAGACCGGGCGAGACAAGGCGGTGACGCCACCGCAAGCGCAGAACGCGCTGGAATCGCTGCGCGAGCGCACGCCAGCGCTGGTGTGGAAATCGGCCCGGGGTGAATACGCGGTGGAAGACGCAGCCATGCACCGCTGGTACGAAGCCCGCGCCGCCGCCGGCACCTGGCCACCGCTGAGCCGGCAAGGCAACCTACTGCCAGACGCCGAGTAGCCCGCCGCCGCAACGCATTGCCCCCCAACCGACGACACAAAAATTCAGGGAGCCCGTCGTGAACGATGTCAGCAAACCGGAGCGCGCCACCCAACACCGGGTGGTGCAGCTGCTCTGCCAGGAACTGGGTTACCGCTACCTGGGCGACTGGACGGAGCGCGCCGGCAACTCCCCGATTGAAGAAACCCTGCTCACTGCCTTCTGGGCGACCAAGGGCTACACGCCCGAACAGATGAGCCGGGCACTGAACACGCTGCGCAGCGAGGCCGCAAACCCCACCCGCACGCTGTACGGCAACAACCAGGCGGTGTACAGCCTGCTGCGCTACGGCGTGCCAGTGAAAACCGGCGCGGGCGAACAGGCCGAGACGGTGCACCTGGTGGACTGGGAGCACCCCGAAGCCAATGACTTTGCGGTGGCTGAGGAGGTGACGCTGAACGGCGGCCTGGAGCGCCGACCCGACGTGGTGCTGTACCTGAACGGGCTGGCGGTGGGCGTGCTGGAACTGAAGAACAGCCGGGTGAGCATTGGCCACGGCATACGGCAGAACCTGTCGAACCAACTACCCGAGTTCAACGAAGGCTTCTTTGCCACGGTGCAGTTGGTGATGGCAGGCAATGACAGCGAGGGCCTGCAGTACGGCACCATTGCCACACAGGAAAAGTACTTTCTGAAGTGGAAGGAAGACGAGACCGACAACGCGGGCTACAAGCTCGACAAGTACCTGCGCAAACTGTGCAGCAAGCAGCGGCTGCTGGAGATCGTGCACGACTTCGTGCTGTTCGACGCGGGTATCAAGAAGCTGCCTCGGGTGCACCAGTACTTCGGCATCAAGGCGGCGCAGGCCCATGTGATGCGCCGCCAGGGCGGCATCATCTGGCACACGCAGGGCGCGGGCAAAAGCATTTTGATGGTGCTGCTGGCGCGCTGGATTTTGGAGAACCTGCCGAAGGCGCGGGTGCTGATCGTGACCGACCGGGACGAGCTCGACGAGCAGATCGAGCGGGTGTTGGGCGACGCGGGCGAAACGGTGTACCGCACCGACAGCGGCAAGGACCTGATGCGTCAGCTGGCCCTGCCCTCGCCCCGGCTGATGTGTTCGCTTGTCCACAAGTTTGGTGGCCAGGCGCGCGGCAAGAGCGAGGCGGAGTTTGAGCAGTTCATCAAAGACGTACAGGCCGCGCCCAGCGCCACCTACGGCGAACTGTTCGTTTTTGTGGACGAGTGCCACCGCACCCAGAGCGGCCGGTTGAACCGGGTAATGAAGGCGCTGATGCCCAACGCGGTGTTCATCGGCTTCACCGGCACCCCGCTGCTCAAGGAAGACAAGGCCACCAGCCAGGAGGTGTTTGGCGGCTACATCCACACCTACAAGTTCGCCGAAGCGGTGGACGACAAGGTGGTGCTGGACCTGGTGTACGAAGCGCGCGACATCGACCAGAGACTGGGCTCGACCGATCAGATCGACCAGTGGTTTGCCGCCAAGACCAAGGGGCTGAACGACTGGCAGCGCGACGAACTGAAGAAGCAGTGGGGCACCATGCAGAAGGTGCTGAGTTCGCGCTCGCGCATGGACCGGGTGGTGGCCGACATCGTGTTTGACTTCGCGACCAAACGGCGCCTGTCCAACGGGCGGGGCAACGCCATGCTGGTGGCGGCCAGCATCTACGAGGCCTGCAAGTATTTCGAGCTGCTGCAGAAGACGCCGTTCAAGGGGCGTTGCGCCATCGTCACGTCGTACAACCCGCTGACCAGCCACATCACGCTGGAAGAAACCGGCGCCCACACCGAAAGCGACAAACAGGTCATCTACAACACCTACACCGAGCTGCTCAAGGACTTGGTGGCCGATCCCCACAAAACCAAAACCGAAACCTACGAGCAGCAGGCCAAAGAACGCTTCATCAAGGAGCCGGCCAACATGCAGCTGCTGGTGGTGGTGGACAAGCTGCTGACCGGCTTTGATGCCCCGCCCTGCACCTACCTCTACATCGACAAGTCGATGCAGGACCACGGCCTGTTCCAGGCCATCTGCCGCACCAACCGGCTGGACGGTGACGACAAGGACTTTGGCTACATCGTCGACTACAAAGATCTGTTCAAACGCGTGGAGAAAGCGATTGCTGTCTACACATCGGAGCTGGACACCAGTGCCGGCGGAAGCGACCCGCAGGTGATGCTCAAGGACCGGCTGGATCTGGCCCGTGAGCGGCTGGATGCGGCCTTCGAAGCCTTGCACCTGCTGTGCCAGCCGGTGCAACCGCCACAGGGCGATCTGGACCACATCCACTACTTCTGCGGCAACACCGAAATTCCTTCGGACCTGCAGGAGAGGGAACCGCAGCGCGTGGCGATGTACAAGGCGGTGGTGGCGCTGATCCGCGCCTGGGCGAACGCGGCCGACGAGCTGGAGGGTGCTGGCTATTCGCCCCAGGACGTGGACCGCATGAAGGCCCAGCTGAAGCACTACCTGGACCTGCGCGACCTGGTGCGACAGGCCGCTGGCGAAACGCTGGACCTCAAGGCCTACGAGGCCGATATGCGACACCTGATCGACACCTACATCGAAGCTTCAGCACCGCGCAAAATTTCGCCCTTTGACGACATCGGCCTGCTGGACCTGATCGTCAAGACCGGCATTGCCGAAGCCATCGCCAACAAACTGGCAAACGTGAAGAACAACCACGAGGCCGTGGCCGAGAGCATCGAAAACAACGTGCGCAGCAAGCTCATCAAGGAACAGCTGACCGACCCGGCCTTCTTTGAGCGCATGTCGGCCCTGCTGGACGAGATCATCCGGCTGCGCAAGCAGAAAGCCATCGAGTACGAGGAATACCTGCAGCGCATCGCCACCCTGACCCGTCAGGTCATGAGCGGCAAAACGGACGACACCCCGAAACAGTTGAACACGCCCGGCCGCCTGGCGCTGTACAACAACCTCAAGGCCTGGGTGACCACCAACACGGCGGGGCAGCCACACGCGCCCTATGGCGGCAACGACGCGACGGTGGCCATGGTGATGGCCCTGGACGCGTCGATCAAGGAACACCGCCCGGACGGCTGGCGCGGCGTGACGGCCCGAGAGCAGCTCGTCAAACAGGCGATCTACAACGTGGTCAAAGACATCGATGCGGTGAACCGCATCTACCCCATCGTGTTCGCCCACAAGGAATACTGATGTCGGTGCACATCGAGCTGGGTGACATACAGGCTGAGGTGATCCGCAAGGACATCAAGCACCTGCACCTGAGCGTGTTGCCGCCCATGGGGCGCGTGCGCATTTCAGCACCGCAACACATGAAGCTGGACACGATCCGCGTGTTCGCGATTTCGCGGCTGGCCTGGATCAAGACCGAGCAGCACAAGATGCAGGCGCAGCCGCGCGAGGCTCCACGGCAGTTTCTGACGCGGGAGAGCCACTATGTCTGGGGCCAGCGCTACCTGCTGACCCGCCATGAGCATGAGGGTGCGCCCAAGGTGGAGCTGAACCGCAACCGCCTGGGCATGTGGGTTCGGCCCGGAACGGACGAAGTGCGGTGCCAAGAACTGCTGGACGCCTGGTACCGGGATCAGATCCGGGCCACGGTGCCAGGGTTGATCGCCACCTGGTCAGAGGTGCTGGGAGTGAAGGTCAACAAAGTGTTTGTCCAACGCATGAAGACCCGATGGGGCAGCTGCAACCCGACCGCTGCCACCATCCGCCTGAACACCGAGCTGGCCAAGAAGCCCGCAGAGTGCCTTGAGTACATCGTGGTGCACGAACTGACCCACTTGCTCGAACCCACCCACGGCCCGCGATTTGTGCAACTGATGGAACACTTCTTACCGCACTGGCAGCAGCGGCGGGAACTGCTGAATGCGTTGCCCGTTCGACATCATGAGTGGGAGTACTGATACGCCGGACTGCGTGAAGCCTGTGTGAGGGGTTCCTACCTAAGTACCCCCTTGCTTGTCGGAGGTTACAGCCACTTGTATCGTCTAGACTGAAGGGGTTTTCCACATTCGCACCCCTCATTCTGATCACAAAACCTTGCAATCGGATGGCAATAGACACTCAAACACTTTCAGAGACCGCCATCCGGCTGCTTCCACTTGCCGAGGGATATGCAGCGAGACGTTGCGCTGTCCTGTCTAAAGAGCTTGGTTCTGGTGGCTCTGCTTCAGTATTTTTGCTCCAGCGTGGTTCAACCCAAACAGCGCTCAAAGTCTACGATCCAAAATTTCTCGACGAGAAAAATGGACCTGCAGAAATGCGTCGGATTGAACTACAGCGAAAACTTGTTGGCAACGGCTGCCCCACCTTAATTGATGTCGTCGACATAGCTATTGAAGAAGGATCATGTTTCATCGAGATGGAGTATGTTGATTGGCCAACCCTCAAGGAAGTCATTTCTGAAGCGCCAGAAGATCACGTAGAGATTCTGTTTGATCAACTGATTTCGGCTGTTCAATACCTCAACAACCAAGGGCTTGTTCATCGCGACATCAAGCCTGAGAACATATTGGTCGACTCAGAATTTGGTCATCTGAAACTTATTGACTTTGGCGTCATGAGAGAAGTCAGTACCGAGGAAGACGCCCTGGATGCAACTGACCACGGCTTACGCCGCCCGTTCATCGCAAGTGCACAGTACAGCTCTCCTGAATACCTTTTCAGGCTGAAAGAGCCATCGGAAGAGATGTGGCGCGCGCTCACGATCTACCAAATCGGCGGTGTGCTCCATGATTTGGTAATGCGTAAACCCCTGTTCGATGATGTGGTTCGATCTGAGAACAAGTTCGCGCTAGCCATGGCAGTACTTACGCAGGTCCCTGATTTTTCCAAAGTATCGGATTCGCTCAAATCTTTGGCTGTAGTTGCATCGAATTGTCTAGTGAAGGATCCAAATCTGCGCCTAGCCCTTGTCGATCTGGAGTGCATAAAGCCAGTTACCGGACGGGGTGCAGAGCGACTAAGACAGGTCAGCGATCGGCGCAAAGCACTGAAAAATGCAGTGGATGCGAAGGAACATCAGGACGCTCAAGTTAAGTACGTTCGCGCGACTGCCCTTGATCGCTTTCAATCTGGTGTACGACAAGGTCTCATATCTGCAGTTGATAAGAACTACGCCATATTTGTAGACAGAAACGATGATCGATATATCAAATTTGATATCGTGATGGAAAGAACCACGAAGCTGGAAGTTATATGCCACTTTAACTGGGCCTCAGCTTTCACTCCCCTCGTCGCGAATGTAACCTTGTCTCCAACGCTAGGAAGCCCAGAGACCGGTACACAGGCAAAACAAAAAGCCATTGGTCAAGCAGTGGCTGGTTCTGGTTCAGATACTGAGTTCATTGATTTGATGCTGAACGCAGTATGTGATGTTGTTGCGGCGACTGCCGAACATCTAGCACTAGGTTCCGGAGCAGTTCAGCAGCAGTTTGTTGACGCTGTCCTGCTTCTCGATCCCGCATAGAAACCAAAGTAGAAATGCATATCAACAATAGGGAGTCATGAAAATGGAAGGTAGTTGGTGGCGCAGTCGAAATGAGCTAGATGATGAACAGGAAGCGGTTATCAAGCTCCCGGCAGATGGTCGTTTTTTTATCGTTGGGCCTCCCGGATGCGGTAAGACAAACCTACTGGTCTTACGCGCAGCATTTCTTGCGAAGGCCAAATATAAGGACTTGGCAATTCTTACGTACACCAACAGTCTTGTAGATTTCATCCAGAGCGGGGTTGCCCCGCCCATAGAGACGCATCAGGTTCATACCCATATCGGTTGGCTTCGCTCAATTGTCTTTCCTCGACTCCATAAGGACGTTGTTTCCGAAATCAAGGGCATTGATGATGTAATAATGCAGCGAAAACGACTAGCCGAGGAATTCTTGCTGCTTTCTGGCAATGAGGACGTCGGCAATCTTCTACAGACTGTATTCGTCGATGAAGTTCAAGACTTTTTGGCCTCGGAGCTGCGTGCCGTAGTTGCTGCGTCCGAGAGAGTGACAGTGGCAGGTGACGCTCGTCAATCTGTATACAACGGGGACGCACTCGCCGCGCTTGATGAGCTTGGATTTAAGCAAATAGTGCTCAAGCGACACTACAGAATCGGGCATGCCATAGCCAAGGTAGCTGACCGTCTCATAGAGCCAGAAAGCCCTGATAAGTCATTGTTTAAAACATCGCACTACGACGAAACGAAGCTCGCGTCGAATGCTGACCTTTTGGAACTCAACTCACGCGACGAGCAATTTACAGAAATGCTAGCAAAGGTGCGCACTCAGCTAAAAGCGTTTCCAAAAGAGTTCATCGGAATCCTTGTCCCCAAACGCGACAACATAGCTGATTTGCGGGAACGGTTTAGCGACACGGACTTGGATAGCCTGATTGCATACCACGACGACTTTTCGGAAGACAGCTCATTCTCGGGACCGTACCGCATTCACGTAATGACGATTAAAGCCTCAAAGGGAACAGAGTTCCGTGCTGTACATCTTTTTGCTTGCGAAGATGCGCAATGGCCACAGGTGAGTCGGAAGTTTTGGTACACCGCGGTCACGCGAGCCCGAACATCCCTCACCGCATACGCCTCGCCTGGACAGAAGCCGCTCAGTGCGCGACTGCGTGCTGCATTCACAGAAGAGACCGTGCCAGAGATTGACTCGCTCTTCGGAGGACTCGTATGACCGTGAACCCCCTAGATTGGTACGCCCTGACCAGGGAAACTGTGCCAGGAGTTTTGCTCGGCGTAGAGGTGATTACTGCGTTGCCTGAGAAAGCAACTCTCTCTCCCTCCAACCATGCTGTTGATCTTTTGATTGGAATCGAGGAAAACCATTCGCCGGGAGGGTCGTCGCCATGTATCGCGCTAGTTGAATCCAGCCGTGCAGTGGAAATGTTCGCTTGGCTTCACACCTATTCTAATGAGAGCTTTCCGATTAGCCAGTTCTGCAGGGTGGAAACTACAGAGCGTTGGAAATCCTTACTTGAATTAGATCGTTTGAACGAACAATTTCAGAGTTCCGTGTGGGCTTCCATCGTTGCAGGTGAGATGCTGGCCAATGCGGAGCAAAGGCTTGAACTGAAGTCCGTCCCGTTGTCTTGGGCATCAGGGTGCTTCAGCTACACCATCGCACGGGTGTTACGAATTGCAGGACAAAAAAGTGACGCCATTAAAGAAGCAGCTACGCGCCTTAGAACTGTTGAGGCCGAATCAAGATTCACCCGACGCAAGTTGACCGTCGACCAACTATCCCCTGTTTGGGCGATCGCCGCGAGCGATGAGATAATCGGCAATGGCGATATTCGAGATGTGGTGGCTGTCGTGCTTTCTGCACTGGACCATGAAGGCTTAGCTCTATTGCTCAACAACGACAAGCTTTTGAGTAACTCTGCGGAACAGCGTATTCACGGCTATGACGAGTTTGTCGACGCAGTGATGGCCTCAGAACAGAGATCATCTGAACGAAACCCACTCAAAGTCGGTGCTCTACTCGCCGGTGCGGCGCTTGTAGCAGGTGGCGGGACAAGTCACATTGAACTACTCAAGCCGTATACCGACGAGTATCCAGACTGCTTACCCTGGTTCGGTCTTTTGGCCGGCCTTGCCGGTCCTGCAGCGTGGGACTCGGACTGGTTGCGCATAGTAAAAGGTGTCGAGCGCCAGATTCGTAGTGGATTCCAACTCACCGACCCTATTCAAGGTGACCTTTGCTGGCTAGAGTTTGATTGGCTGAGAAATCTGACGAAATCTTCATCTGTGTTTATTGATCTAACAAAGCAACACAACCGGCTCTTGACAGTGGAAATATTTCCAGGCGCGACATACCAGACTCGTCTGGTCGCACCGAACTCAGACGTTCGTACGCACCAAGACCTTTCAGAACCCAAGACTGGAAATATCCAAACCCGCAGCAAAGGTGCTACGCACAACAAAACAGCTACAGATTCCGACGATCTGATCCCGCAACTGAAGGCTGTTTCTGATCAATTACAAGCAGTTCTCAAGCACTTGACAAAAGGAAACTTGACTGCATCGAGTGAAACCCAGACAGCGCTTTTCAGCGATGCTGCGCTGGGGAAAAACGCAAAACGGCCTGGAGGTCGAGTGAAAAAAGGGCCTGCCAGCAGTTGAAGCGTTGTAGCAACCGCTCCTTTGCAAAGCTGATTTCGAATTGCTGGTATTGGCCGATCAAAATACAATTACGGTAGCGCATGATTTGTCCTCAGCGGCGAATCTGTGACGAGGCATTCTGTGATGGATTCACCTTATCTTGGCTGATCTCGGGCGAATTATTCGGGGATATCCACCGCCCATTGGCCTCGTGGATAAACACTGCAATCGATCCAGCGAGCTTAACGTCCCGCGGATCAGGTGATTTCGCCAGAGCTTGTCCGATGTGCAGCCAGCCCTTCAAGGCCTCTGCCCAGCTGGTACGAACTTTGTGTCCCGAGTTAGTGTTAGGGCGAGGCTTCCTCAAACGCCCTGCCTCGTTGGCTTTCAGTTGCCACAGGTCCGGATGGCTCACCTTTCGGCAACGTGTAGCCTGCCGGGTGGCTTCGGCATCCACCCCATAGCCGCGCAACTTCTCGGCAAAGGTCTCGCGCCATCGCTGAAGGTCTGCCTTGCGGGGGTTGAGCCGCCGGCCACTCATGGATTCGGCCCGCACACTTATGTGCACATGCGGGTTGGCCTGGTGGTCGTGCAGCACCATCACGTACTTGTGGTCGGCCAGCTCGGTCTGCGCGAATTCGCGTGCCGCTTTCTGCACGATCAGCGGGTCGGTGCCGCGCGGCATGGACAGCATGATGTTGAAGGCCTCGCGTCGGTACCCGACGTCGTCGATCAGGCTGCCTCCGAACCGCCAGTCGTCGGCCAGCTCGTGCACCGCGCTTTTGCCTCGGACGGTGTCACCCTGCTCGTTCTCGATGTCGAGCCGACCGTTCTTGCTGATGTAGCGGAAGTGAGCCGCAATGGCCTGCATGCTCCGCCCTCCCCCGGTGACCTTGACCATGACCTGCGGCGCCCGGCGCACCACCGTGGCTTCGATGCGCTGGCGGATGGCTGCTGCCCGCTGTCGCATGGCACCACTGTCCAGCCGGGGCTGGGGTTGGACCTTGACGACCCGGTTGCCCGGATAGAACAGGCGGTCGCCCCACTGAACGAGCACGCCATCGATGTTGGGTGTCTGGGCCATGGTGTTCTCCTGGGTGTCAGCGGTTGGGACGGCGCCGGGTTTCGGCGGTGTGCCCACGCGGGCGCAGATCGGTCAGCAGGCCTGCGGCCTGGGTGAGGTGGCGCCGGACATCGCCATCGAGTTTGTCAAGCATGTCGCGGTACACCAGCGCCTGCGGCACGTTGCCCAGGGTCAGGAACCGTGTGAGGGCGTGAATGTTGCGGCTGAGGCTGGACAGCTGAGCGTTGGACGTCGTGATCGCGGCGAGTTGGTCGACTCGGCTGGTCCCTGATGTCAACGCGGGGATGCCCGCGATAAGCCCGGACAGGTAAGCGCCACGCGAGAGCCCCGCCGAGCGGGCACCCGCCACCAGCCGGTCGGCTTCGTCGGTTGTCAATCGGATGGACAACTTGACGATGCCGGAGCCCGAGACCAAGCCCTGCAGGGCATCGGGCTTGGCCTGCACAGGGGCCTCCCTCACGCCCAGTTCGCGGGCCACAGCCCGCCGGACCAGCAACGACACACTCACCCGCTCAGCATGAGCGCGCTCGACCAGCGGGGTCTTGAGACCGCGCATATCGACCGAAACGAAGTCAGGTTGATGGGTGTTCATGGATCGACCGAAGGGAGCACAACGTGAGCGCAGCGAGGCGTTTGTGAAACTGGCGGCGCACCGCCTTTCCTGCACTCATCCATGAAGCTATGGTCGCCTAGGATCGGTCGATACGAGGCGCTGGATTCGGTCGAAAATCCAGCAACACCCGCGCAGGCTCTCGCCCACCGGGTTGTCAAGCTGCTTGACAACCGGTGAGACAGGGACAGCGATCAGAGGGGGATGGAAGCGGGCCGTTGGCGTCAAAGCCAGGCCCGGCTGCCGAAAGAACGAGAGATATGGCGTGACTTTTGGACGCGGGTTGTCAAGCTGCTTGACAACCCGCGTCCCGCACCAGTCCGATGAGGGTCAGTTGACTGGCTGTAACCGCTCGCACCTGGCCTCCGTCTACCGGGGTCACAAACACCTCGCCAGCCTGCGGTGGAGCTTGCTGGGTGTTCACCGCCACCTGGGTACCACCCAGCTGGGCCAGCAGTCTCAGCGGTGCCAGCCGAGGTGCGCGGGGTATGGGCTCGGCGGCTGGTGGGGGGGATGGGCTGCTCTTCACAGAGAGACCTTGAGCTGCGCTCTGCTCCAGACTGGCTTGCATGGACTCGATCAGTGCCGACGTCCCTCGTCGCACGCTGCCCGAACCGGCGGCCAGGTCGGCGCGCAAAGCCATGACCAGTTCGCGCGTGATGGCGCCCCGATCGGAGGCCCAGGCCTCGACGTACTGCGGGTGCTCTGCGGCCAGCTTGCGCAGCTCGTACAGCTCCGTCAGCCCACGACAGCGCCCCTCCCGGTATACCGACATCAACCAATCGGGAGGGTCGATCAGCGCGGTGGCCAGGGTCACGTACTGCCTGCTCTTGCCGATGGTCCTCGCGATGTCGGCCTGGGTCTCACCCCGGTTGAGCGCCCGCTGCACAAACAGCGCGATCTCCAGCGGGGTCAGTCCTTTGCGTTGCTCGTTCTCGATGAACTGGTCAACGCTGTTGGCCGTGTGGTCCACGAAGGTAGGTATGTCGGCCGTTCCCGCAAGCCGGGATGCCCGCAGGCGCCGGGCGCCGAAGTTGAGCATCCATCGACCAGTGTCGGTTGGGTGTGGTCGTACAGACACCGGCTGGCGCACGCCCCGAGTTCGGATGGTCTCGGCGAGTTCGGCCAGAGACTCGTCGTCGAACTCCTGCCTGGGTTGCTCTGGATCCTCGTCGATGGCATCGAGCGGGATGCGCATCGGGGTGCCGCTCTCCCCTGCCCCGGCCGGTGGCAGCAGATTCAGGTCATCAAGCGACAGGGCCATGGTTCGCTCCGTTCAGGGGTTGGGTCGTGGTGATCGTGGTCGCTGGCGGTGGCGAGAGCACCGTGTTGGCGATGAAGCGCAGACCGGGTTCGATCTCACGCCAGGCATCGCGCGCGGCGGTTTTCTTCATCTCCCACAGCACAAAGCCTTCGGCCTGCGCTTCGGCCACGGCCGAGCGGCGTGGCATGGAGGCGATCTCACCCGGCTTGGGACCGATGGGGATCAGGATCGGGCTGTATTTCTGGAGCAGCTGCATGAAGTTCTCCCGCTGCAGCGGCGTGGCCTCCACCATCGTCGGGTACAGGCCGATCAGGTGCAGCTTGGGGTTGAGCACCGCCTTGATCCTGCGCACGCCGACCCGGGGGTGATTGAGCAGCGCGGAAACACCGTCCATGGCTTCCTGGTTGAGCTGGATCGGTGAGAGCACGCAGTCGGCCGAGGCGAGTGCCGTGGTCATGCGGATGTCCGGGTTGGGGTTGGTGTCCACGATGCAGACGTCGAACCGGCTGTCCATCGCCGCCAGGAACGCCCGGAAGTGGTTGGCGAACACGTTGTGCAGGCTGGGCTGGCGCTCCAGTCCGGAAAGCTCCGGGTCTGCGGCCACCAGCACGAACTCGGCGGGCGGGATGGCGGGGTTACTCTGCGTCAGCAAGCCGCTGGCCGGCACCTCGGCCACGGCGGCGCGCTGGCTCTTTCTGACGGGGTCGGAGAAGTTGCCCTGGTGGTCCAGGTCGATGGCCAATACGCGCAGGCCGAGTTGGCGGAAGTGGTGGGCCAGCAGGGTGGCGACGGCGGATTTGCCGACGCCACCCTTCTGGTTGGCGAGCACAAGGGTCTTCATGGGGGAGTCCTCCGGCGCGACCGACAAGGGGATCACCGAGGTGGAGGACCGTTCCCGGGCGCCGCGCTCGATGCGCCAGCGGCCGGGATCGCGCGAGCCGGCGCCAGCCGGCGAGCGCGTTTCAGAAGTTCACGCGCACGCACCGCTTGATGATGGGCGCGGTGCGGCGCGGCGCGCGCGCTGGATTCGGGTCTGAATCCAGCGCCGGGGTCAATCAGGTTTTATGGATCAGGCCTTGAGCTTGCGCATCTCTTCGGCCAGCACCCACAGCGCCCTGTTCAGGCTCACGCTGCGGTCGATGCTGGCCACCGGGCGGGTGTGCAGGCGCCTGCCCTTGGCCCCCCGGCCCGGCTGGCCGCCCTTCATGGCGTTCTCTTGCACGCGCTGGAACGTGGTCCACAGGCTGTTGCCGAAGTCCTCCGGCCGACGGGCTTCGATCAGCTGGTCGGCGGTCACCGGGGCCGGTGGTTCGCCCTCCCCGCGTTCACCGTAGCGCAGGGCCAGGGCGGCGGTGGCAAAGGCCTGCTGTTCCTCACGCTGCAGCGGCAGGGCTTTCATGCGGTCGGTGGAAGCGTCCACCACCTCGAAGTCCTCCAGCACCCGGAACGCGCCTTCGATCACCTCGTCGCGGATGTTGCCCTTGTGCGGGATGCGGATGTCGTTGGTGACATCGCCGACCACCAGACCATTGCAGCAAACGAACCTGAAAACGCCCGCAAGCATCTGGTAGCTGCTGGCGCCGTCGTGGCTGTTGATCAGGATGATCTCGTTGGCCTCGGGCCGGGTGTTCACCTGGCCTGCGTGCCGCATGCGGATCATGTGCTTGGTGAACTCGGTCTTGCCTTCGATGCGGCTTTTGCTCTGGGCCACCATGAAGGGCTCGAAGCCTTCATGGCGCAGACCGCGCAGCACGTCAATGGTGGGGATGTAGGTATAGCGCTCGGAGCGACTGCCGTGCTTGCCCTCGGCAAAGATGGACGGCGCGGCCCGGCGCATCTGGTCTTCGGCCAGCGGGGTCTCCCTGCGGATGACGAAGGTGTTCTGGCCGAAGCGGGCGGCCAGACGGGGGGAATGGGCGGTAGAGATCATGGTGATGATCCTGGTTCGGGGATGGGGGAAGAAACGGGATGAACGCCGGGCGGCCGAACCGCCCGGCTTGCGGGTTCAGGCGTGCGCCGGTTGGCGTTCGTTGCGGGCCTTGCGGCTGGGGGTGGCTGCGCTGGGGGCGGCTGCGGGTGGATCACCCGCACCCTCACGCGCGCGGCGTGCTTCGCCTTCGGCCTTGCTGTCGAGGTAGTCGATTTCGTCGACGGTGAACGCCAGCCCGTAGACCTCGACCCCGTCGTTGTCCTGGTAGTTGTTGTTGCGCACCCTCCCGACGATGTTCACGTGCGAGCCCTTACCCAGGTACTCGGCTGCGTGTTCGGCCTGCTTGGCCCACAGCGTCCACTGGATCGCGGTGGCTTCTTCGGACCGCTCTTCGCCGCTGCCCCGGCGGCTGTTGCTGATGGCGGTCAGCACCGCCTTGGCGACCTTGCCCTCGCGCCCGTTGACGAATTCGAGCTTGACGGCGGATGCCAGGTGCGCGTGGCGCTGGATGACTTGAACGTTGGCCATGGTGAAACTCCTTGCAAGAGCGACCAGCCAGACCCCGATCCGGGCTCCTCAAAACCGATCCTCTTGCTCGGACTCCTCGCTCCCGCCCACGGGCGGGCGGGGGGTGGGCATGGCCCCTTCCCTCGGGAAGGGGTGGGGGATGGGCATTCCCCTTGCAGCACGAAACAGTGAGCCAGTCACCTGGCCCACCGCTGAAAGATCCCCCCACAAGTCCCCCTCACCTGTGGATGGGGGCGCCGTGGGGGGATGACGGTGGGCCCATTGGCGCACGCGCTGCCCCGAGCCTCTTCGGGCGACCAGCACAGCGCAGGCGGCCGGGTGAACTGAGCAGCGGCGCCTCTGCGGACGGCGTGACACCAAGCGCAGCGACTGGCGCGGCGTTCGAGCCGCTGCGATCACTTCAGGGGTTTGCTGTCTCCGGTATCTCCAGCGGCCCGGCTTCGGGTTTGGCGGGTGACCGGGGGGACGATCTGGCGGGCGGGACGGGACCACAGCGCAGCGACGGGAGCGGACCGAGCGCCAGTTCGTCCAGCGGGCTTCGTTGCCGCGCAGCGGCAAGGAAACAGAGCCCGTGATCCCCGGGCACGGGAAAGGGCCGCATCCCCATACCGCCGGCTCTGCCGGCTTGGCCAGCCGCTCTTCGATGCCCGCGCGCAGCGCGCACTTCAGCGAAGAACAAATGGGGGCGAAGCCCCCAGGCTCAAACGAGGCCGATTTCGGCCATGGAGCAAACGACCTCACCCGCCACGATGAAGTGGTCGAGCACCCTCACATCGACCAGGGCCGTGGCCTGCTTGATCGTCTGTGTCAGGTGCTCATCGGCCCGCGAGGGACGCGCTTCGCCGCTGGGGTGGTTGTGCACCAAGACCAGCGCACTGCTGTTGCGCAGGAGCGCATCGCGCACCACCTCTCGCGGGTAGACCGAGGTCTGACTCACCGTGCCCCGGAACATTTCGACGTAGTCCAGCACGCGGTTCTGCGAGTCCAGGTGCATCACGGCAAACACCTCGTGTGGCAGATGGCCCAGGCGTGAGCGCAGGAAATTCTTGACCACGGCAGGCGAGTCCATCAGGTCGCTGCCACGCACCTGGGCGGCCAGCAGCCGTTGCGCGGCCAGCAGCACCTCGTCGGCCTCGGCCGGCCGGTACTGACCGGTCACGTCGCGGATGAGCAAACCGCGCGAACCAGCGGGCACCGACAGAAAAGAATCGAGGGAAGAAAACAGATCGTGCTGCATGACCAACTCCAGTGATCGGGCGGGATTGCCCGAGACCGGAACCGGCACGCCGCAGCGCAGCGGTCACAGGTTCGAAGACGGCCGTCAGGCCACAAGCGCATGTAATGCGCGCAGACCTTGAAGGCGAGAACGGTGTGCAAGGATGAAGGGATCAGCAAGCCAGCCCCACCACACATGCCTGAGCGAAACATGCAAGCGCAGCGCGCAGGCCGGGGGCCCACCGACGGCCGGAGGCGTCAGCGATCGGCGCCCGACAGGGTCGAGACACCGGGGCACGTGCGCGTGGCCAGGTGGCTCGATGCGCAGCACAAGAGCGCGGTCCGGCGAAGCCGGAGACGCACGGGTCATACACCCATCCCTTCAAGGAACACGGCCGGCCATGAAAGAGCGAGGCGTGCGATTCACTCTGATGGGTGACCAAGCCATAAAAGAACCCCGGCCGAAGCCGGGGCACGATCAAAACGGATAAGCCGCTGTGGGATCAGGTCATAGCCTCGGCGTCTTCATCCACCTCTTCTGCCTTCGCCTCCCCCTGCTCCGCCGCTTCGCTCACCTCGGGCGCCAACAGCATTCGAGGCAGCCAACCCGCACCAGCGGCCAGCCGTTCTGCTTCGCTGGCCATCTGCGACTTCTTGAGCTTCGCCAGCCGTTGCACTTCGGTCGGTGCGAAGACCTGCACCGCCTCCAGCACATGGGCTTTGGACACATGATCGAAGTAGCCTGCTGCCGTGGGTGTCCACCAGTTGTGCATGTCCAAGCCCACCGCCTGCGCCAGCAGTTCGGCGGGTGTCTCACCCTCGCGCTGGGCGATGGCCGACACCGTCAGGCCCACGCACAGCGCCAGCAACGACAGCAGTTCATCCTGTTCCATCGTCAGCAGTTCGGCAAACAAGGCGCCGGCATCGTCTGGCAGTCGGGTTGCCCAGGCTTCGCGCACGGTCCGCAAACCCTGCGCTGCCGATGACTCGGCCACATCCGCTGCGTGCTGTTCCAGCCGATCTTGCGGCGCAGCGCTGATGTTGATCGGCGTGGCACCGTAGTGGCCCAGGATCACCCGCAGCGCCAGCTGGTGCACCAATGCCACCAGTGCGACGCGGGGATGGCGGGCCACCTCGGCCTGCAAGGCGGCGGTGCGGTGGGCGCTCAGCCGCCGCACCAGCTTCTCCGACAGTCCGGCTCGTCTGACTGGCGTGTTCACCTCCCCTGCCCCGTCCTCTTGGGTTTCTCCCTTCGGCCGCTCCTGCGCCTGCAAGGCCTTGACCTGTTCCATGCGCAACAGGCCCCGGTGCACGACCACCGCGCCCATGGGGTCCACCGACACCACGGCACCGGCCATGGACACCAAGCCGGGGGCGTATTCGACCAGGGTCTGTTCGATGGCGTCCAGTTCTTCGCCCAGCCGGTCCAGTGCTTCGTGCAAGGCCTGCGCACCCTCTTCGCTCAGGTCCGCATCTTCGTCGTCCAGTTGCTCCTGCAACTTCACCTGCTCGGCTTCCAGCTTGCCCAGGCGTTTGGCTTCGGCCTTGCTCGGTTCGCGGCGCGTCCGTCGCGCCCGCTGGAAGCTGTGCAGGTCGGCGGACGACACACGCGGGGCAACGTCCACCCAGCCCCAGCCTTCAGCCTTCACCGCCTCGGCGGCTTCGGTCAGTCGCTCGCGGGCCAGCTTCTCCAGCAAGCTGGCATCGGTAAGGAATACCCCGGTCTGGTCGTCCGCGAACAGATCGCGCCGTATGCCGCCGCCCGCCGCTTCATAGGCCAACACACCGACGAAGCGCGCCAGCGCATCGCGGCTGGCGTCGATCTCGTCGCAGGTCAGGTGATCGCGCAGGGATTCCGGGCTGCGCTGCCATTGGGGCATCTCGTAGAACGCGGCTTATGTGGAGTGCGAGGTTATGCCGAGCACGGCTGGCAACAGCCTGCATAGATTCCCCGAATCACTCGGCATAACCATGATGCATTTCTCCTCAACCAGACGAAGGAATCATCATGACT
>NZ_JBFWNX010000014.1:0-118833 GCF_050250835.1 Hydrogenophaga sp.
GCTGATGCCGTTGGTGCCGAGCGCGGTGTAGTCGACGCCACCAATGGTCATGCCGGTGACGACACCATCGGCCAGGGTGATGACGACGTCGTTGCCGGTCACGTCCTGGCGGGAGACGTCTGTGGAGATGTTGCTCAAGGTCCAGCCGGACGTACCCATCATGTCGAGGATGCGGATCTGGCCGTCGCTCAGGCTGATGTCCTGGTTGAAGTTGAGCACCAGCGCGGACTTGACGTCGAGGTTGGTCACGCCGTTCAGCGATGTGGTGAGCGCGAGCGGGGTTTCTTCGGACGCGGCCTCGACGACCAGGGTCCGGTCCTCGGCGGTCGCGGCGACGTTGCCAGCCAGGTCGACGAGGTCGGCATCGAGCGTATAGGTGCCGACGGGCAGCGTGGTGCCGGTGTAGTCGAAGCTCCAGGCGCCATCGCCATCGACGGTGGTGTAGCCGACGATGTTGCCGTTCACCTTGACGGCGACGTGGGAGCCAGTATCAGCAGTGGATTCGCCGTAGATTTCCAGCGTCTGGTCGGTGGTGGTGAGGTCGCCCGCCGTGCCGGTGTCATCGGTGACGGCATAGACGGTGATTTCCGCATTGGCGAGGGGATCGGGATCGCCGTTTTCGTCTTCGGTGCCACTGGTGTCGATCACCAGGCTCTGATCGGCGGCGCTGACGGCGACGTTGCCGGCGAGGTCGACCAGGTCGGCGTCGAGCGTGTAGGTGCCGATGGCCAGCATGGTGCCGGTGTAATTGAAGCTCCAGGCGCCATCGCCATCGACGGTGGTGTAGCCGACGATGTTGCCGTCCACCTTGACGGCGACGTGGGCGCCATCGGCCGCCGTGGAGGTGCCGTTGATGACCAGCGCCTGGTCGTTGGTCACGAAGTCGTCGCTGTATGGGCCCGTGTCGTCGCTGATGCTGGAGACGGCGATCTCCTCGTCGGCGATCGGATCGGGATCGCCGTTTTCGTCTTCGGTGCCACTGGTGTCGATCACCAGGTTCTGATCGGCGGCGCTGGCGACGATGCTGTCTTCCGCATCCAGCAGGTCGGCACCGAGCGTGTAGTTGCCATCCATCAGCTCGGTCTCGTACACGAAGGACCAGGCGCCACCCATGACGGTGGCGGTGCCGACGACCTCGTCGTTGACCTTGACTTGCACGGTGGCGCCGTCAGCGGCATTGGAGGTGCCGGAGATGGTCAGTGTCTGGTCGCTGGTGACGAAGTCGTTGTCGTACCGACCGCTGTCGTCGGTGATGCTGGTGATCGCCACTGCCGAAGCAGGAGGGGGGGCGGGCGGCGGGGGAGCGGCTGGACCGCCCCACGAATCCCAATCGTTCATGGCGATCAACGCGCCTGCGCTCAGCAGGCCCCAGTCCCAGAGGTAGAGGAGAGCGTCGTCGTCCTCATCCTCTTCTTCTTCGTCCTCGTACAGTTGTTCGATTTGCGCCCCCTGCAAGTCGCTGCCTTCCGGGGCTTGCGCCAGGTACACGTCGGACATCGCATCGGGTGCCGCGCTGCCCACGGGGGCTTCGGCCACCTGCACGGGGGACTCCGCGCCTTGCTCATCCTGGGTTGCGAGTTCGTCTTCGTCGCCCGGGTCTTTCTCGTCGAGCGCAAGCGTCTCTTCCTGCGATTCATCTGCTGCCGGCAGTTCGCGCTCGGCGGCTTCTTGGGCATTGGATGAAGCATTCGTGGGGGCCGTCGCTGGAAGGTTCCTGGCGATGGGTTCGCTGCCCTGTGCATCCACGTGGACCAGAGCAGCGACCTGCTCGATGTCTTGTTGTTGCAGGCTGCCAGTTACATTGGACTGAGTGCTCATGGGGGTTCCTTTGCTGTGGATGCTCCGTTCCTCGGGAGCGACGGATTTAGGCTTGCAATGTAAGCAGGCGTGTGCTGGCACAAAGTGCAAATTCGCCAGTGGGGCTGTGGGGGTGTCCAGATGTAGGGTCCCGGGAACGAGGCGGGCTGCGGCCTTGCGCCTTGATGCATGAAGAGGAGGGCGGCCAGGCTGTCGTCGTTGAAGCTGCCTGCCCGCGAGACCGCTCCAGCGCTGGCGTCGCCTGCCGCCGGCAGCGTCGATGAGGAATCGGCCCCTGGCTGCGCCTCGTTTCCTCACGCTGCCGATTCGTTCAAAAAAACCTCGCTTTGAATGCCGCGCGTGATGGAGCGGCGGCGCACGCTGTCTACTGCGCCTTGTCGGCAAACCACTTTCCCATCACCCACCCATGGCCCTGAACCTGAAATCGCGCATCGGCGAAGCGTTGCAGGTTCGGTCTGCGGGCTCGGCGGGGGACGCGCAGGACAGCGAGTCGCTGGCGCTGAAGCGGCGGCAGCAGGACGAGGCGCAGAAGCTCTACATGAGGCGGTTGCTGGTCAGGCGCAATCGCGAGCTGGACGAGCTTCGGGTCATCATGTCGCGGCGCCAGAACAGTCCCCAGAGCACCAAGGACAACGGTCGCCACAAGGGTGGCGCGCCCACCCGGCCACCCGGCCTGACCGACGGCGCGCAACTGGTCAGCCTGATCAACGAGCTGGAAGTGAAGGTGCTCTCGGAGCCGATGGGCTTGACGGGATTGCCTCCCCTTCAGGACCCGCTTCCCGTGGATGTCGTCAGAGACAAAGGCTGGCGGTCTCACAGCGGGTCTTCGACCGCGCATCCCATGGACGACGTGGCCCTGATGGTGGCTGCCCAGCGCTGGGGACATGCCGCTGACTTGCTGATCAAGGCCATTCACGCTGGTGATGTGCCCCGTGGGACGGACTGGGCCACGCGCTGCGCCATCGACCTGCTGGAGCGAAGCGGCCAGACCGAGCGCGTGGCGGCGATGCGGCTTCAGTACCTGAAAACCCGTGGCCGCGAGCCGGGCCGAATCGTGCCCCCGAAGCTGAGCGCAGCCGTGTCGGGGCGGGTGCAGGTGGGCGCGCCCGTGGCCTGGACGTGTCCGGCCGACATCGACTCGCAGGTGCCTGTGGCGATGGGCGCGCTCCTGGCAAGCGGCAACGCGGGCGTTCCCGTGGTCATCGACTGGACGCACGTGGTCTCCATCGACGAGGGCGCGGTGGCTGTATTGCATGCGTGTTTCGAGCAAGCCCTGAGTTCGCGGAACGTCTTCGTCCACCTGGGGCTCCCGACGCTGATTCGTGTTGTTCAGCAAGCGCTCCGAAAGCAGGCTCAATCGCATGAAGCCTGGAGCCTGTGGCTCACGCTGCTGAACTGGACCGGCTTTCGCCATGCCCATCGCTCGGCCGTGACGGCGTACGCCAGGGAGTTTCAGCAGGCACCCGCCCAGGGCAGCGTCCGGTGCGTGAGTCAGCCCTTGAGCCTGCCCGCCGGTGGAGTGACGAGTGATCTGGTGTGCGCAGCGCGGTTTCAAGGCGAACTCACGCGGGAGCATGTCGAAGAACTGGACCGGCTCGAGGGTCGCGCTGCCATGGCAGGCCGCCTGGTGATCCTGGATCTTCGGATGCTGGCCTCGCTGGATTTTTTCTTTGGTGCAGACCTTCTCAA
Source organism: Hydrogenophaga sp. (assembly GCF_050250835.1). GTDB lineage: Bacteria > Pseudomonadota > Gammaproteobacteria > Burkholderiales > Burkholderiaceae_C > Hydrogenophaga. The sequence continues at coordinate 3,508 of NZ_JBFWNX010000014.1, forward strand.
CTGGGCCATCCGGCGGCATTCCAGGGGCGAGACGGTGGCGGTGGCCTACGCCCACCCGCTGCTGGCGCATTTTCTGCAAATGCTCGGCCTGCACCAGTACGCCAAGCTGCACGGCCCGTCTCTGGTGCACACCTCGAGCTAGGCCAGGGCTGTCCTGATTTTGGGAACAAGTTCAATTCGTTCCCGAAATATGCAGTTGGTGGCAAAAATTCGTTGATTGATGACGCGTTAATTTACGAATGCGTCATTGCCGCGAGGATTGAGGCCATTCAAGCGCCCACATGATCCAGCCGCCCACATCCATGTCCTCCCTTCGTGCTGCTCCACACCCGATCCGTCGCAGGCTGGCGGTGCCCGCTTTTTGCAGGACGGTGCTGTTTCTGATCGCCGGAGCGCTGACCTGGCAAGGCGCTCAGGCCCAGGCCCTGGAGCAGGTGGTGAGGGTTGCACTGGACAAGCACCCGCGCATGGCGGAGTTGCGCCAGGCGGTTGAAGCGGCCCGGGCCGAGGTCGAGATTCCCCAGACCAGTCGAAACCTCCAGATGTTCCTGGAAGGCGGCGTGGGCAGTCAGCACACCAAAGACACAGGCACCTCTTCGCTCGTGAACCCGGCCTTGCGCCTTCGCAAGATGGTGCACGACTCGGGGCGCACCGACGGGGAGGTGCGGTTGCGCGAGGCGCGGCTGGGCGGGGTGCGGAGCACGCTGGAGGCCGGCCAGGAAGACCTGGCGCTGGAAACCGTGACCGCCTATGTGCAGGTGGCTCGCGCCAACGACACGCTGGGCGCCGCACGGGAGTGGCTGGAGGGCCTTCGGGCCATTGCATCCATGACCGAAGAGATTCAGCGCATCGACCGCGGCCGCCAGTTCGACAATGCCCTGGCGGGTAGCCGGGTGCAGCGTGCCAACGCCGAAATCCTGGCTCACACCACTTCGCTGGCCGACGCACGGGCCCAGCTGGTGGGACTGGTCGGGGCGCCGGTCGATGTGGTTTTGCCGCTGCCTGGCTGGGCCCCCAGCCAGGCAGATGGTGCCGGCGCCAGTGTGGCCACGCATCCCCGCATGCGGATCGCCGGCGCGACGATCGAGGTGGCGCGGGAGCAGGCTTCCCTGGATCGGTTGTATGACCGCCCCACGGTGTCGGTGGAGGCATTTGCCGCCAGCGGCCGCGACATGTGGGGTCGTTTCCGCCCGGTGAACAACCTGGGCGTGCAGTTCGTGGGCAATGTGGCTCTGCTGGACGGGGGTACGGGTGCCGCCACCTCCAAGGCCAGCCTCGTGCGCATGCAGGAGGCCGAGCGTGCACGGGAGGCCACGGAGGTGGAGTTGCTGACGGCCCTCTCGCGGCTGAGGTCCTTGCTGGAGGGTCGCGAGGACCGCCGCAAGTCGTTTGATCTGGCCCACAGGCAGGCCGTGGAACTGGCTGCCCGCATGCGCGAGCAGTTCCAGGCGGGCCGCCGTCCGCTGGTGGACCTGCTTTCGCAGGAAACGGAGATTTATCAGACCAGACTGAGCGAGCTGGGGGAGCACTACGACGCGCTCCTGGCTCAGGCCCGCATGGCCCATGCGTCGGGGCGGCTGCTGGCGGCCTTGCGCATTGAGGCACAACCCTGAACCCATGGAGTCGCAATTGCTGGAAGAACTACCTGGCGCTGTGACGCGCGAATCGGATGGGAAGGCCAAAGGTCTGGCGGTGGTTCAGACGACGGTGACGCTGGCTCGGCTCCACGGCGTGTATGTGACTCCCGCCATGCTGCTGGACGAGGCGGGGGTCGCGCAGGACAATTTCGCCTTTCTTCATGCGGTTCAGGCGTTGAAGGGTCTGGGTTTCAAGTGCTCCTGGGCGCAGGCCGATGCCACGCATCTGAGCAATGCCTTCTGTCCACTGGTGCTGGAAATGGCGCCGGACGAAGAGGGCGCCTCCCGAAGCCTGATTGCTACCGCCATTCGGGACGATTTCGTGACGGTGATCGATCCGACCACGCAGGCCGAGAGCGACTTGCGGCTGGCCGAGATCGGAACGGTGGCGCGCATTCTGCTGGTGGCTCCGCCACCCTTGAAGGCCCGGTCGGTCGACTGGATTGATCGCATCCAGGGTGCCGACTGGTTTTGGGGCAGCTTGTTGCGGCACCGCCGCACCCTGCTGGAGGCGGTCATGCTCACGGCGGTCATCAACGTACTGGCCATCGGCATGTCGGTCTTCACGATGTCGGTCTATGACCGGGTCTTGCCCAATTCTGCATTCACCACGTTGTGGGCCCTGGCCCTGGGCGTGAGCATCGCCATGGTGTTCGAATTCGCAGCCCGGACGGTGCGCACGCATGCACTTGACCGCGTGGGCAAGAAGATGGACCTGACGCTCGGGTCCATTGTGTTCCGCCAGGTGCTCATGCTTCGGCTGGAGAAGCAACAAGGCAGTTCGTCGGGCTCGATGGCGCAGGTGATCCGCGAATACGAGTCGGTGCGCGATTTCGTCACGTCGCTGTCCCTCACCGTGCTGGCCGACCTGCCTTTCATGCTGTTTTTCTTCGCGGTCATCTCATACATCGGCGGGCCTCTGGCCTATGTGCCCATCGCTGGGGCGGTTGTTCTGATGGTGACGCTCATCGCCATGCAGTACCCGCTGCAGAGGCTCATGAGTGAACAGATGCGCCAGGGTGCTGCGCGCTCGGGTCTGGTGGTGGAGTCGATCGCAGCGCTGGACTCGTTGAAGTCCTTGCGTGCGGAGGCGCTGATCGTGCGCCAGCATGATCGACTGGCGGCGGAGAGTGCCCAGATTGGTCTGCGGACCCGGATGATCACCAGCTTTTCCACCCATTTCTACGGCCTGATCCAGCAGGTATGCACCGTGGCGCTGCTGGCCTGGGGTGTGTACCTCGTGTCAGAGGGCAAGGCCACCTCGGGCGTTCTGATCGCCAGTGTGATTCTCATGGGACGGGCCATGCAACCGCTGGGCATGGTGGCTTCGCTGGCTTCGCGTTTTCAGGGGGCGCGGACCGCCTTGACGGCCCTCAACAAGATCATGGAGAGCCCTCGCGAGCGTGAGCCCGGACTGAGCTATTTCCATCGCTCGCACTGGGAGGGACGCCTGGAGTTGCGCGATGTCTCGTTCAAGTACTCGAACGAATTGCCCGACGTGGTGCAGAAGTGCACGCTGGAGATCAAGCCCGGCGAACGGGTGGGCGTGATCGGTCGCATGGGCGGCGGCAAGTCCACCCTGCTGCGCCTGATGGCGGGCCTCTACCAGACCACCGGTGGCGAAGTGATGATGGACGGGCAAGACCTGCGCCATGTCGATGTGTCCGATGTGCGCCGGTGCATCCGCATGCTCACCCAGGACGTGCGGCTCATGCGCGGCACGTTGATGGAGAACCTGCGACTGGCGGCTCCGCACGCGGGCGATGACGTGCTGATGCAGGCCGCTCAGGACGCCGGCGTGGCAGATTTCGCCAGAACGCACCCGCTGGGCCTGAACATGCCGGTGGGAGAAGGTGGGCAGATGTTGTCGGGCGGGCAGCGGCAGGCGGTGGCATTGGCGCAGGTGTTGCTCGCCGACGCGCGGTTGCTTTTGCTCGACGAGCCCACCGCATCCATGGATCAGTACAGCGAGAACGCCATCTACAAGGCATTCGAGCAGGCAAGCAAGGGACGTACGCTGGTGCTCGTGACGCACAAGGGCAGCCTGCTCGGCCTGGTGGATCGCCTGGTGGTGATGGATCAGGGCCGGATCGTGATGGACGGACCGCGCGACGAGGTGCTCAAACGGCTGGCCGGGGCGGCGGCTCAGATGCCCGCGCACCCCGCACCGGTGGTTCGCAAGCCCGTTGCGGAGGCCGCACCATGAGTGAAATTCTCGCCACCCCTGTGCCCAGCGCGGCGTCTCCCGCAGCGCGGCGCGTTCAACTGCCGCCGGAGCATCTGGCGCCTTCAACCAGATCACTTCCTTTTGCCGATCCGGTGCTTGAGGCTTCTCAGGACGACCGGTCCAGAGGCTGGCTCCTGTCCGCCGGTCTGATGGTGGCGTTGCTGATGTGTCTGAGCGTCTGGGCGTACTACGCGGTGATTGAGCAGGTGGCTTCTGGCCCCGGGCGTGCGATTGCGGCGCAGCGTGAGCAGGTGATCCAGTCGCTGGAGGGTGGCATTCTCGCGGAGATGCTGGTGCGTGAGGGGGATCATGTGAATGCCGGTGATCCGCTCGTGCGGCTGGACCCGATTCGCGCGAAGTCGTCCTTTCGTGAGGGGCGCAGCAAATTGCTGGCGCTCAAGGCCACGGCCGCGCGGCTCTTGGCCGAAGCCAACGACCGGTCCGTGGTGGATTTTGACGACGATGTGCGTGCCGACAAAGCGTTGGTGGCGCGCGAGCTCTCGACTTTCGAGGCCAGACGGCAGACGATGCAGCAGGTGGTTTCATCGCAGCGCCGCACCCGGGACCTGTTGCAGCGGGAAATTGCCATCACCGAGCCCATGGTCAACCAGGGGCTGGTTGCAGAGGTCGAGTTGTTGCGCCTCAAGCGCCAGAGCAGCGAGATCGACGGGCAGGTGGCCGAGCGATTGAACCGCTTCAAGTCTGAGGCGTATTCGGAGTTCATCAAGGTGATGGGTGAAATCTCGCAGGTCTCGGAGGTGCTCGTGGCCAAGCAGGACCAGGTGGAGCGCACCCTGGTGAAGGCGCCGATTCGTGGCACGGTGAAGAACATCCGGATCACCACGCGTGGCGGCGTGATCCAGCCGGGCCAGGACATTCTGGAGATCGCGCCCACGGGCGACAACCTGCTGGTGGAGGCCAAGATTCGCCCTTCCGATATCGCCTTCATGCAGGTGGGCCAGAACGCCACGGTGAAGATTTCGGCCTACGACCCACAGATTTACGGCTCGCTGCAGGGCAAGGTGCAGTTCATCAGCCCGGACACCCTGCTGGAGGAGCGGAGCCAACAGCAGGAGACCTACTACAAGGTGATTGTGAGGACCGACACGGCGGTGCTGCACCACAATGGCAAGGAGCTTCCCGTGTTGCCGGGCATGACCGCCACCGTGGACATCAAGACCGGCACCACCACGGTGGCGAACTCGTTGCTCAAGCCGGTTCTGCGCTTGAAAGACGCACTCCGGGAGCGTTGAAGAGTTTTGGGGGGACCACGCATCATGCAACCAAGGAAACCCGAGCACCTGATCCCGGCACGCACCATGCCGATTCGTCTGAGATTCCAGGCCTATGAAGTTCAAGGAGTTTGAAATGGGCGCCATCCGTACCGTCATTGCCGAAGACGACATTGTCCAGGCCGAAGGCATCGCGGCCCTGGTCTCGCAACTCAGACCGAGCTGGCAGGTTCAGAACCTCGTTCACGACCGGGCGCAGCTTGCACAGGCGTTGGAGGAGATCGTTCCCGACATCCTGCTGCTCGATCTGCACATGCCGCAGCAGGCTTCCCATTCCAAGAGCGTGCTGGAAATGGTGCGCTCCGCTGCGGCGACACCGGTGGTGATCCTGATCACCGGCGATCCGTCCAAGGCGCTCGAAGCCTACGAGAGTGCGGTGGCCGACTACGTGGTCAAGCCAGTTCGGCCTGCGCGGCTCTCGCAAGCGCTGGAACGCGCAGAGGGCATGCTGTATGCCAGGCGTGCCGGCCAGACTGGCCTGGCGATGATGGCCAAGAACACCGCCGAATCCCCGAGCCGCTGGCTGAGCGGGTCGCGCGGGCGCGACATGGTGATGATCGAGCCGACCGAAATCGTCTACCTCCAGGCTGAGCGCAAGTACACCATGGCGGTGCTGCCCGATGGACCCGTGCTCATCCGTTATGGCATCACCGAAATCGAGGTCAAGCTCGATCCCACTGCCTTCCTGCGGATTCATCGAAGCACGATCGTCAATTTCAAGCGGATTGATTTTCTGCGCCGCGACGAAATGGGTCGGCTGCGCATCCACATGAAGGGACGACCTGAAGGCTTGATCGTGAGCAGGACCTTCGAGTATGTCTTCAAGGGCATCTGAGTCGCAGCCCAGCCTGTCGAGCCTGTCAAGCCTGTCAGGGCATCTCTCACTGCCTGAACTGCCGCCGTCGTCGCTCCTGCACACCCGGGAGCCGGCCGATCAGGCGCTGGTTCTGGCGGGCGGCCAGCTGTTCAGTGTTCTTTTGATGCTGGTGGGCCTGGTGACTTCGCCAGCGCCCGATGCCTCTGCGTTGAGCCGCATCCTGTGGCTTGCAGTGGTGACCTGCATCGTTTGCTTCACCGTCTGGACGTCCGGGCTCGTGAAGCACACCTTGAGCACGACCCTGAACCCCGCGCCCTCGAAGCCGCGGTTTCCTGTCCTTCTGGGCCTGACGGTTCTGTTCGGCCTGGCCTGGGCCGTCCTGGTTCTTCTGCTGCTCAGGTTTGCGCCCGGTACCAGCCTGGAGGCCTTGACCTGGACGGTGCTGGTCTCGCTGCTGTTGTCGTCGCACTACCACGCTCATGGCCCCCTGAAGCGCCCGGCCTGGGTACTGCTCACCCTGCAAACCATTGTGCTCGCCGTGGCCTGGATGCTGCTTCGCACCTCCTTTCAGGCGCACTTCGAGGCGGTGGCACTGATCACGGTGCATTTGTTGTCCTATTCGCTGTCCAAGGTGCGTGAGCGCGAACATGAGTTCATTCAGCGCCGCGCCAGCGAGCGCGTGGAGGAGAAGCGCTGCCTCATGCAGCAGATCGCGTACCTGCAGGAGGCGCATTCTTCCAAGGCCCGTCTTCTGGCGATGGTGAGCCACGATCTGCGTCAGCCTGTGCATGCCCTGGGGCTCATGCTGGGCCGCTTCAGGCAGGACACTTCGTCGTCCATGCGCATCGAGATCGAAGCCGTCAATGACGTGGTCAACTCGCTGTCCAAGTCGTTGACGATGCTGATGGCGGTCACCCGGCTCAATTCGGGACAGGTCGTCGCTCTCCCGGAGGCCGTTTCTCTGGAGCGTCTTTTTCGCTCGTTGGCCAACGAGATGGAGGAGACTGCCACGGCCAGCCGCCTGCAGCTGCAGTTCAGGTCGAACCGGCTGAGTGTCAACACCGATCCCAACCACCTTCGCACCATTCTGGCCAATCTGATCTCCAACGCCATCAGATACACCCCTCAGGGCGGCGTTCAGGTCGTGGCCAAGGTGTGCAACCCGGAGACGGTGAGCATTGAAGTCCGGGACAGTGGCATCGGAATTCCAGAGCAGGAGATCTCTCACATCTTCGAGCCTTTCGTGCGGCTTCACTTTCGCAAGACCTCGGAGGACGGTATCGGGCTGGGCCTGGCCATCGTCAAGCAGACGGCCGATCTCATCAAGGCGCCCATCCGGGTGGAGTCCGTGGTGGGCACCGGCACCACTTTCACGATTGAATTGCCGCTGAGCCAGCAGATCAGCTCGGCCGGGGCGCCGATGCCTGACACCTACCTGCGCGGCCTGAGGGTGGTGGTGGTGGACAACGACAAGACGGTGCTCGACAGCATGGCCAGGACCATGGAAGAGTGGGGCTGCCGCGTGATCGTGGCGGCCGGTTGGGAGGAGCTGGATGTCAAACTGGGCATGACCGTGAGCCCGATCGACCTGGTCGTGACCGACTTTCACCTCGATGGCGGATTCTCCGGCTACGAACTGATCAAGCGCTTGCGCAAGAAGTTGCGCACGCGCACGCCGGCCATTTTGCTGACTGGTGACGTGGAAATCCGGCATGGGCCCGAAAGCACGGCCACTGCGGTGGTGATTGCCTACAAGCCCCTGTCCCGCGAGAAGCTGGCATTGCTCATCTATGACACGGTGTCCACGAACGCCGCGCAGCCTGCGTCATGACCCAAATGCCATGGCAGTTTGAGGCCCCCTGGGTGCAGCACACCGAGCCCCGGACCATGCAGGTCCTGGGTTCGGCGGTCTGGCTGTGGATGCACGACCGGCAACACGGGTCGCACACGCTTCGGGATGTGGAGCATCGTTTGCTGGCGCCCATCGAGGCGGGCCAGTTCATCGTGGCTCGCCAGGCGGACGCGCCCGCCCATCCCCTGGCGTTGCTGCTTTTCGCGCGTTTTGACGCTCGTTCCGAAGCCCGGTACCTGGCCGATCCCGCCCTGAAGATCGCCTATCGGGATTGGCGAAGCGGAGATCGAATCTGGCTGATCGACTGGGTGGCGCCGTTCGGACATGGTCTGGCGCTGCGGCGGCCTCTTGCCGCTTTTCTGGCGGGTCGTCGCGTCAGCCATCTTTGCCGATCCGGCCGCAGAATCTTCGTCAGCGACGAAGAGGAAGCGCAATGGCCTTCGGGCCAGAAGGCCGCACCGAAGCTGGTATCAGCCCTGGGGTGAGCGTGCGCCCCTGGCGATGCGCGCGGCCAGGCGGGCGGCGACGCGTGCGGTCAGGTCGTCGCGGTCCTTGGAGGGATTGAGTTCGGCGATGTCGGCGGCGATCAGCCGGCCTGAGGCCAGGACCTGATCCATCAGCGTCTCGACCTGGTGCAGAGGCACGCCCAGCGGGGCGGGGCCGGAGACGCCTGGCGCCAGGCTGGCGGGGAGAACGTCCAGGCACACCGTGAGGTACACCGCGTCGCAGGCGTCCAGATCGGCGGCCAGCGCCTGTTGGGCGGCCTGGAGTCCTGCCGTGTCCTGAAGGTCTTCGTCCAGCCAGTAGCGTGCGCCGATGGCCTGTGCCCGATCGAACAGGGCTTGTGTGTTGGCGAATCGGCTGACGCCGAAGACGCGGTAGTTGAAGGGCAGTGCCTGGGCTTCGCACCACTGGTGCATCTGTCGCAACGGGGTGCCCGAGTTGCCCACGCGGGCCACGCGCAGATCGAAGTGCGCGTCCAGGTTCACCACCAGCAGGCGCTTGTGCCGTGGCAGTTCCCTGACGATGCCTTGAAAGGTGCCCCAGGCCATCTCGTGCCCACCGCCAAACACCAGGGGCAGGCTCTGGCGTTGCAGCACCTCGGCCACAACGCTGGCCAGGGTCGCCTGGGCCACCTCCAGGTCGCCGTCCCGGCATTCCACGTCGCCGGCGTCGAACAGTTCCGGTTCGCCGAAGGTGGGTATGTTGGTCAATGCGTCGCGCAGGGCTCGCGGCCCTTGCGCCGCGCCCACACGCCCGCCGTTGCGTCGCACGCCTTCGTCTACCGCGAACCCGATCAGCGTGACGCCGCCCCGGGCGCCAGGATGCAGGGCTTGCACGCGCTGATGCCATCGCGTGCTGGGCCCGATCTCTTCGACGTCGATGCGGCCTTGCCAGGGGTAGGGATCGGTCGGCGGGGGGGTCATGGCTGTGCCTGGCCAGACCGGATGGTGCGCAGCATGGCGCTGTGCCCGAACCAGTAGGCCAGTTCGTTGGGGTGGTCGAGGCTCCAGGCGACGAAGTCGGCGCGCTGACCGGGTGCGAGCTGGCCGCGATCGCGCAGGCCGAGTGCCAGCGCGGCGTTCACCGTGATGCCGCGCACGGCTTCCAGTGGGGTGAGGCGGAACAGCGTGCAGGCCATGCTCGCCATGAGCAGCAGCGAAAGGCAGGGCGAGCTGCCGGGATTGTGGTCGGTGGAGACCGCCATGGGCACGCCGGCTGCGCGCAGGGCCGCCACGGGCGGCACCCTGGTTTCCTGCAGGAAGTAGAAGGCGCCGGGCAGGAGCACGGCCACCGTGCCGCTGCGCCGCATGAGTTCGATGTCGGCCTCGCACAGGTGTTCGAGGTGGTCGCACGACATCGCGCCCAGCGAGGCTGCCATGGCCGAGCCGTTCATGTTGGAGAGTTGTTCGGCGTGCAGCTTGATGGGCAGCCCGAGTGCGCGGGCGGCTTCGAACACGCGGCGGGTGTTCGCGGTGGAGAACCCGACGGTGTCGCAGAAGGCGTCCACGGCGTCGACCAGGCCTTGGGCGTGCAGCCTGGGGAGCCATTCGCAGACGGCGTCGATGTAGTCGTCCGGGCGGCCTTCATAGTCGGCGGGCACGGCATGGGCACCCAGAAACGTGGTTTTCACGCTCAGGGGCAGTTCGCGTCCCAGCCGGCGTGCCACGCGCAGGCAGCGTGTCTCGGCTTCGAGCGACAGGCCGTAGCCCGACTTGACCTCCAGCGTGGTGACCCCTTCGGCCATGAGCCTTCGAGCGCGCCACGCGGCGTCGTCGAACAAGGCTTGTTCGGTGGCCGCTCGCGTGTCGCTCACGGTGGAGCGGATGCCGCCCCCGGCCTTGGCAATGTCTTCATAGCTCGCGCCGCGCAGGCGCATTTCGGCCTCGTGCGCGCGGTTGCCGGCGTACACCAGGTGGCTGTGGCAGTCCACCAGGCCGGGCGTGATGAGGGCTGGCCCCAGGTCGTGTTCGGCCACCACCCGTTGCCGCAGGTTGTCGGGCATGTCGCTCACGGGCCCCACCCAGACGATGTGCTCGCCCTCCACGAGCAGCGCGCCGTGGTCGATGAGGCCCCAGCTCTTGCCCGCCAGGGTGGACATGCGCGCACTGCGCCACAGGACCAGGTTCTTCATGTGCATGTCGATCCTTCAGGTGGGTGTTGCCAGCGGCGTCAGCCGGTCCAGACGGGGGTGAACAGGTCTGCGCAGGGCGCGCTGGCCGCGCCCTCGCACACGAGCTTTCTGGCCGCTTCGATGTCGGGCGCGAACAGCCGGTCCTGTGCGTAGTGGGGCACGCGTTCGCGCAGTTTGGCGTGGGCGCGCGACAGCTGCGGCGAAGTGGCGAGCGGGCGGTGGAAATCCACGCCCTGGGCGGCGGCCAGCCATTCGATGGCCAGGATGGTGGCGGTGTTCTGTGCCATTTCATCGAGCCGGCGGCCGGCGAACGTGGCCATGCTCACGTGGTCTTCCTGGTTGGCCGAGGTTGGCAGGCTGTCCACGCTGGCCGGGTGGGCGTGCGCTTTGTTTTCTGAGGCAAGGGCGGCGGCGGTGACGTGCGCAATCATGAAGCCGGAATTCAGTCCCGGGTTGTCCACCAGGAACGCCGGCAGGCCGGAGAGCGAGGCGTCGATCAGCAGGGCGATGCGGCGTTCGGACAGCGCGCCGATCTCGGCGATGGCCAGGGCCAGCGTGTCGGCGGCGAAGGCCACGGGCTCGGCGTGGAAGTTGCCGCCGGAGAGCACTTCGTCGGTGTCGGTGAACACCAGCGGGTTGTCGGTGACGGCGTTGGCCTCGATCAGCAGCGTGCGGGCGGCTTGCACGATGAGGTCTCGACAGGCGCCCATGACCTGGGGCTGGCAGCGCAGGCTGTAGGGGTCCTGCACGCGCTCGTCGTTTTCCAGGTGCGAACGTCGGATGGCGCTGCCCTGAAGGAGTTGGCGCATGACCTCGGCCATGGCGATCTGGCCCGGCTGGCCGCGCACGGCGTGGATGCGGGGATCGAAAGGCGCATCGCTGCCTTTGGCGGCGTCCACGCTCAGCGCACCGGTGACGGCGCCGGTTTCAAGCAGGCGTTCGGCCATGAACAGGCCATGCAGGGCCAGTGCCGTCGACACCTGCGTGCCGTTGATGAGCGCCAGGCCCTCTTTGGCGGCCAGTTTCAATGGCGCGATGCCGGCCTGGCGCAGCGCGGCGGCGGCGGACACGAGCTGGCCACCCATGCGCACATCGCCTTCGCCCATCAGGGCGAGCGTCATGTGAGACAAAGGCGCCAGATCGCCCGAGGCACCCACCGAACCCTTGACGGGAATGAGGGGCACGATGCCGGCGTTCTGCACCGCCAGCAAGGTGTCGATGACGACAGGCCGCACGCCCGAGAAGCCGCGCGCCAGGCTGCTGGTCTTCATGGCCATCACCAGGCGCACGGTTGCATCCGACATGGGCTCGCCGGTGCCGACCGAGTGCGAGAGGATCAGGTTGCGTTGCAGCAGTTCGAGCTGGTCGTCGGGGATGCGGGTCTTGGCGAGCTTGCCAAAACCGGTGTTGATGCCATAGGCCGCATCGCCTTGGTCAACGATGCGCTGGATGGTGGCGGCCGAAGCTTCGATGCTGGCACGGGCGCTGGCGGGCAGAGCGATCGGGAGAGCGTGCGCCCAGAGCAGGCGCAGATCGGCCAGGGTCATCTGGCCGGGGTTCAGGGTGAGAGGCTTCGTGTTCATCTTTCTGGATTTCCTCAGCCGATCATGGGCAGTTTCAGACCGTGCTTCTTCGCCGTGGCCACGGCCAGCTCGTAGCCGGCGTCGGCGTGGCGCATCACGCCCGAGCCGCAGTCGTTGACCAGCACGCGCGCCAGCCGCTCGGCCGCGGCATCGGTGCCGTCGGCCACGATCACCATGCCCGAATGCTGCGAGTAGCCCATGCCCACGCCACCGCCGTGGTGCAGGCTGACCCAGCTGGCGCCACCCGCCGTGTTGAGCAGGGCATTGAGCAGCGGCCAGTCGCTGACGGCGTCGGAGCCGTCCTTCATGGCCTCGGTCTCGCGGTTCGGGCTGGCCACGGAACCGGTGTCGAGGTGGTCGCGTCCGATCACGATCGGGGCCGAGAGCTCACCGCTGCGCACCATCTCGTTGAACGCCAGGCCGGCCACATGGCGTTCACCCAGGCCCAGCCAGCAGATGCGTGCCGGCAGGCCCTGGAAGGCGATGCGCTCGCGTGCCATGTCGAGCCAGCGGTGCGTGTGCGTGTTGTTCGGAAACAGTTCCCTGATCTTCGCGTCGGTCTTGTAGATGTCCTGCGGATCGCCCGAGAGCGCCACCCAGCGGAACGGGCCCTTGCCCTCGCAGAACATGGGGCGGATGTAGGCCGGGACAAAGCCGGGGAAGTCGAACGCGTTCTTCACGCCGTGGTCGAAGGCCACCTGGCGGATGTTGTTGCCGTAGTCGACCGTGGGCACGCCCATGGACTGGAAATCGAGCATGGCTTGCACATGTTGGGCGCAACTGTGCGCAGCGGCCTGGGAGAGGTGCGCATGCTGAGCCGGGTTGCGCTGCGCATGGCGCCATTGCTCCAGTGTCCAGCCGGCAGGCAGGTAGCCGTTGATGAGGTCGTGCGCGGAGGTCTGGTCGGTCACCAGATGGGGCATGAAGCCACTGGCGCGGCAGCGGCGAACCAGCTCGGGCATCACCTCGGCGGCGTTGCCCAGCAAGGCGATCGACACCACTTCCTTTCGGGCGGTGTGCTGCCGCACGAGCGCGAGGGCCTCGTCGATGTCTCTGGCCTGCTTGTCCACGTAGCGGGTGCGCAGGCGAAAGTCGATGCTGCTTTGCTGGCACTCGATCGTGAGCGAGACCGCGCCAGCCAGCGTGGCGGCCAGCGGCTGCGCACCGCCCATGCCGCCCAGACCGGCGGTGAGGATCCAGCGGCCGGCCCAGTCGTTGCCATGATGTTGTCGGCCGGCCTCCACAAAGGTCTCGAACGTGCCCTGCACGATGCCCTGGCTGCCAATGTAGATCCAGCTGCCGGCGGTCATCTGTCCGTACATGAACAGGCCCTTGCGGTCCAGTTCGTTGAAGTGTTCCCAGTTCGCCCATTTCGGCACGAGGTTGGAGTTGGCAATCAGCACGCGCGGGGCGTTGGCGTGGGTCTTGAACACGCCCACCGGCTTGCCGGACTGCACCAGCAGCGTTTCGTCTTCGTCGAGTTCGCGCAGCGAGGCCAGGATCTGGTCGAAGCAGGCCCAGTCGCGGGCCGCCCGGCCGATGCCGCCGTACACCACCAGGTGCTGGGGGTTCTCGGCCACCTCGGCGTCCAGGTTGTTCTGCAACATGCGGTAGGCGGCTTCGGCCACCCAGTTCTTGCACGACAGCGTGTTGCCGCGAGGGGCGCGCACGCTGCGAGTGGGGTCCAGGCGAGGGTCGGTGTTGGTGTTCATGGCAGGCGGCGGCTGGTGTAATGCTTGAGGTCTAAAACACTGTACAAATCTTAGGGTGTTTCCCTAGAGACGTATATACATTATGGCCACAGCTTGTGTGGTTCGTAAATACAATGGCGGTGGTTTTCGGCTTGGTGAAAACCCGCATGCGAAAGGAAACCCGTTGTCACGCGTCCAGGTACCGGCCTATCAGCGCATCAAGGCACATGTCCTTGCCCATATTCATAGCGGGCACTGGAAAGAGGGCGACCTCATTCCAGGCGAGGAGGCGCTGGCGCGGGAGTTCGGTGTTTCGCGCATGACGGTGAACCGCGCCATCCGCGAACTGAGCGACGAACAGACGGTGGAGCGGATCCAGGGCTCGGGCACTTACGTGGCCCAGCAGAAGTACCAGTCCACGCTGGTGGCGATCCGCAACATCGCCGACGAAATGGCCGCGCGTGGGCATGTGCACCGCAGTGACCTGCAGCGACTGGAGCGCGTGAAGGCGCCAGAGGCGCTGGCGCGCCGCTTTCGCATGCCGTCCGGTCATCCTCTGTTTCATTCGATCGTGGTGCATCTGGAAAACGAGAAGCCCATCCAGGTGGAAGACCGTTATGTCAACCCGAAGGTCGCCCCCGACTACATGCAGCAGGACTTTTCCTGTCTCACGCCCAACGCCTACCTGATGCGAGTGGCTCCGCTGCAGGGCGTGGAGTTCGCCATCGAGGCCCGCCTGCCGCCGGCCGACGTGCGCGACATGCTCCACATGCCGGATGGGGAACCTTGTCTCGTGCTGCATCGCCAGACCCAGTCACAAGGCCAGGTGGCCGCTGTTGCCACCATGTGGCACCCTGCTTCGCGCTATCAATTCACCGGTAGCTTCTGACGCGCTCAGGCGCTCGCCAGCATGCCCGAAAGCACCTCGCGCAACCGGGCTGGCCGAATGGGCTTGTGTTCGAGGCGCACATTCTCGGTGGCGGCACGCTGCTGGTGAACGGGGCTGATGTCTCCCGTCAGCACCACCGCGGGCACATGCGTCACACCAGCGATGCGCCGCAACGATTCGATGGCTTCGAAGCCTGTTCCGGCGATGCCCAGGTGCAGATCCGACAGGATCAGGCGTGGCGTGAGTTGCTTCTCTTCCAGCAGTCCCTGCACCAGATCCGGCGTGGGGCCGGCCACGGGCTGGCAACCCCAGTCTCGCAGCATTTCGATCAGGCCTTCCAGGATGATGGGGTCGTTCTCGATGACGGCCACGACACCACTGAGGTCTTCCGCGTTGGCGATCCCAATGGATACCGCGGCATCGAGGGCGACAGGTTCACCCATGTGGATGGAAAAGCGACTGCCAATACCCGGCTCGGAAACCACGGTGACTTGTTGATCCAGCAGCTTTCCACAACGGCGCACGATGCCCAGCCCGAGCCCGATGCCCATGTCAAACCGGACCGCATGCGCGTCGGACGTCACGTAGTCCCTGAAGATGTCCTCGATGTGCTCTGGAGCGATGCCGACGCCGGAGTCTTCCACTTGCAGCACCACCTGGCCGTTCCGTTCCACGACGCGCACTTCTATCGCCCCGCGGTCGGTGTACTTGATGGCGTTGGAAATCAGGTTGAAGAGCATGCGGCGTGTCAGATGGGGATCGGTGCGAACGAACACCGACGTGTGGTTGAACCGCAGAGCCAGCTTCTTGTGGCGTGCCATGGGGGCAAAGATCCGCCCGCAATCGTCGAGCAATTCCTGCAAAAGGACGATGCGCTGGGTGACCGGGAAGTTGCTGCTGTCCATGCGAGAGAAGTCCAGCAGATTGCTCAGCATCTCAGAGAGCGAATCCACGCACTGGTTGGCCATGACCAGGCGTCTTTGCAGGGTCCGGGGCTGCACCGGGCGCTGCAGCGTTTCCATGAGCAGACCCAGGGCATGCACTGGCTGGCGCAGGTCGTGGCTGGCGGCGGCCAGCAGCAGGGTGCGGGCTCGGCTGATTTCTTCCAGCGTGCTGTTGCGCTGGGCCAGCATTCTGGCCAGATGGGCGTTGCGCAGCTGCAGTTCAAACTTCTCACGCAAGCCCCGGTGGTAGTGGCGTGTCATGACCATGAACAGGCCCCCAAGCAGGATCAGGGTGATGGCCATGGGCATGCCCAGCCAGCCGCCCCAGAACAGCCACGGCGTGGTGCCGAGAGCCTGCAAGGCTATCAACAGCGCCACAAACTGAGGCATGGTGAGCAGCCGTGGCGCTCCGGCCACCAGCATGACATGGGCAAGCGTCCACAAGAGCTTGATCTCCAGGGGTGAGCCGGGAAAAGCGATCATGCCCGCAGAACCCCAGAGCCCGCCGAAGACCGAAGAGGACGCGATCATGATGCGGTGCCACGAGCGGTGACGCCGTTTGCGCTCTTCAATGCTCCAGGCTGCGTAAACACGATTTATCTGTCGGCGCGCCAGAATGTAGAAACTGAAGCTGAGCGCCCACAGAAGGCAGGCCGCAGGCGGGGAGAAGGGCAGCATCAGCGCCAGCAGGGCGAAGAGTATGACGATGTAGGGAACGACGACCCCTCGGGCTCCTGCCATCGACTGGTCGATGTCCAGATACTCGAGCTCCGTGGCGAGCTCGGAGTTGCTGAGGCCGAACTGCTGAAGAGCGCTCGCATCGTCAAGGCCCTGGGTCTCAATGGCCTTGAGCGAAGCTGGCTGCGTTGGGGACATGGCGCCAGTTCTCTAAATGACTGGCGGCTCGCGCTGGCTGTTTGTAGCGAGCGGATGAGCTGCTTGCGAGGCCAGCATGGTTTCACCCAGCATTTCGCGCAGGCGAGCGGGTCGCAGGGGCTTGTATTCCAGCCGGATGCGCTCGGCCTTGCATCGCCGCTGAGGGTCGTGGCCGAGGTCGCCCGTGATCATGATGGCGGGCAGTTGCGAAGCGCCTGGCAGGTTTCGAAATGCCGAGATCGCCTCGAAACCATCGGCTTCCTGGCCCAGGTGAAGGTCCACCACGATCAGCTGTGGTTGCAGCTCCAGCGCGTTGAGCATGCGCTGGACCTGACTGGCTGATGCGGCCGCCACGGGGACATAGCCCCAGAGTCGCAACATCTCCACCATGCCTTCCAGGCTGGCTGCGTCGTCGTCGACGAGGGCGACAACCTGATGTTGCTGAGAGAAAGGGGGAGAGGCGCCAGACGCTCGAATGGGGACGGATTCCTGCCCCAGGTGAACGGAGAAGCAACTGCCCTGGCCCAGGCGGGAGCGCACGGAGACCCGATGGCCCATCAGATCGGCGCTGCGGCGGACGATGCCAAGACCCAGACCATGGCCCCGATCAGGGGGCAGAGATTCTGTGTCACCCGTTGCATCGTCTCGAAACAGGGCCTCCAGTCGATCTGGCGCGATGCCGACACCGGTGTCCTTGACGTGGACGGTGATCTCCTGGTCAGCTTGCTCCACCTGAATGTCGATATCTCCGTTGTGGGTGTACTTGATGGCGTTGGACACGAGGTTGAACAGCAGCCGGCGCAGCAGGTAGGGGTCTGAGTGGGCTTGGACCGGACTCTTCAGTGGATGGACCCGCAGGCGCAATGCCTTCTGACGTGCAACGGGTTCGTACATCCGGGCCACTTCGTCCAGGATGCCCTGCAAGGAGGTGGGCTGCATCTTCACGGGAAGCGCGTCGTCTTCCATGCGCGCGAAGTCCAGGAGGTTGGTCAACATGTCGGAGATCACGGCGACGTTCGATGTCGCCAAGTCGTGGCGGCGTCGCAAGGTCTTGGCATCTTTGCTTTGCTTGACAGCCTCCATGAGCAAACCCAGTGCGTGCACGGGCTGGCGCAGATCGTGACTGGCGGTGGCCAGCAGCAGATTTTTTTTCCGCGCCATCAGCTCCATCGCGGCGTTCTGGCGGGCCAGGTCGGCGGTGAGCTGCTCATGGCGGATGTGCAACTCGAACGTATTTCGCTGGTCGCGGGCAAAGTGCCTGGCCAGGAGGAGAAAAGGCACCGCCAGCATGACGAGCGCGGCGGCCATCGTGGAACCCGGTTCGTCGCCCCAGTTCAGCCACGCCACGCAGAGCAACGCCAGGGGTGGAGAAGCCAGCGCGACGAACTGGGGAAAAATGACCAGGCGGGGCGCGGCCGCCACCACCAGGGTCAGGATCAGGGTCCAGAGCAACCGGACCTCGAGCGGAGAGTCGGGAAAGGTGAAGAGCGCGGCGGTGCCCAACAGACTGCCAAAGACGAAGGCGTTGGCCACCGCGACACGGCGCCAGTGCGGGGCATGGGCTTTGCGCTCGGCCACACTGCGCCGGGCGTATTGCGCGTTCATCTGCACACGCACGGCCAGAAAAAGCGCAAAGCCGAGAGTCCACAGCACGCTGGCCCAAGGCGGTGCGTATGGCAACATGAGCCAGAGAAACGCGACCAGCACCAGCAGGTGGGGAACGACCACCCCCCGGGAGAGCGCCATGGCCTGGTCGTTTTCCAGGTACGTCAGCTCCAGTTCCATGGCACCCCGCTCGCGAACAGGAGCGGATGGTCTGTCGGCTTCAAGGGTGAGGCTCGACCATGCGTTGCGGGTGCCGGTGGGCATGTGGCGCGTCTCCTTTGACCAGAAACGACCCTGTGTTTTTATGGCTGTTTCAGGTACCTTTCACCCCTGCTCGATACTCTAGGGCCTATCGTCGCCGGGGCCTAGTAGGGGAAATACCTCAGGGCGGCCCTGGCCCTGTGCTCGATGCCGCGGTAGTCTCTCAGCTGACTTCGGCCATTTCCGGGCGGGTGCGCCGCAGGCCCGCTGCCGCACCATTGGCCGCGACAGCGTTGAACTGGCCGCCCGGCCCGGCGTGCAGGTGGTTCCAGAACCGGTGCGCCGCTGTCTCCTGCACCGACCCCGGTGCAGGACGCCGGCGCAGCAGCCGGACTTCAAGCACCATGTCGAGGTCATCGCCCGCCTGCACGAGCAGACCTTGGTCGAGCTCGGCGCGCATGTACTGTTCAGGAAGGATGGCGATACCCGCGCCGGCCAGCGCCATGGCCTTGAGCGTTTCGAGCGAGTCGGATTCGAACACCCGTTGCAGCTGCGCAGCCTGCGGCTGCCGCCTCAGCGCCGACTCGATGGCGCGCGCCAGCGCGGTGTCGGTTGCGTGGGCCAGGTAGGCCTGGGGCTGGCTTGAATGGCGGGACAGGGCGTGGGTGGGTGCTCCGCAGGCCTGTGGGCGGGAGCATGGCAGCAACCGTTCATGGTCAAGCGAGAGAAATTCGCAGTCGTCGGCTTCACGGGCCCCGGGCAGGTCGTTGCCCGCGTGCGCGAGAAGCAGGTCGCAGCCGCCGTCGAGCAGGTGCTGGAGCCCTGCGCAGGGCTCCAGCACGGTCAGGCGCGTGCCCGCGCCCTCCAGAGCACTCGCCAGGCTGGTGATCCACGCAGGAAAGAAGCCACTGGCGAGGGAGGGCGATGCGGCGAATGCCAGTGTGCCGCGGTGCGACGGCGCACGGGCTGCGAGCAAGGCGTGTGTGCGCCGCAAGGCTTCAGTGAGCTCGGGGATCTTCTTGAGCAGCTCCTGCCCGGCCGGGGTGAACAGCAGCGGCTGGCGGCCGCGCTCGACCAGGGTGGCTTCTGCCCAGTTTTCCAGTGCACGGATGCGGCGCGAGAACGCGGGCTGCGTGATGTGGCGCAACTGGGCGGCGCGGCTGAAGCTGCGGGTCTGCGACAGCGTCAGGAAGTCGGTCAACCATTCGGTCTGCATGGGTCGGCCAGCTTATCGCCGTGCCGGCTATGCGGGCCGCTGGTTCATAAGTTGCACTCCAGCGGCTCCCAGCGAATGCTTTGAGGCCACGCAAGGTGACCAGGGCGTCTGCACACGTCTGCCAGAATCGCTGTCTGCCCATGACCACTTCCACCGCGCTCCCCCGTGCATCGCACGGCGCCCTCGTTGCCAACCTGCTGGCCCAGCTCGCCTTTGGTCTGGTGGCCATGACGATCTGCATTCCTTCCATGCAGGAGTGGGGCGCGCAGTTCGGCTCCAGCCAAGCGGCGGTGCAGCTCACCTTCAGCGTGTACGTGGCGGCCTACGGAGGCTTCCAGTTGATTTACGGCCCGCTGTCGGACCGGCTGGGGCGCAAGAGGGTCCTGCTGTTCGGCCTGGCGCTGACGGGCCTGGGTTCGGTGCTGGGCGCGCTGGCCGCCGATCTCACGCAGCTCATGGCGGCCCGGCTGCTGCAAGGCGCGGGCAGCGCCGCGGGCATGGTGGTGGGGCGAGCGATGGTGCAGGACCTCTTCGAGGGCCCCGAGCGCACGCGCGTCATGGCCTACGTCGGTATGGCCATGGGGCTGAGCCCGCCGCTGGCCACCATCGTCGGCGGACAGTTGCATGTGCAGCTCGGATGGCAGGCGAACTTCGTGCTCATGGCCGTGCTCGCCGGGCTGCTGTGGGTGGCGGCCTGGCGCGGCCTGCCCGGTCACGCGCCCACCACCAGCGCGCAAGCGCACTGGCTGGGCGCCATGCTGGCGGCCTACGCGCGGCTGGCGCGCGAGCCAGCCTTTTTGCTGTACGTGACCATTCTGGCCATGACCACCGCCACGTTCTATGCCTTCCTGGCGGGCGCGCCCATCGTGCTGGGCAGCTACGGCGTGGGGCCAGACCGCATCGGTTACTACATCATGTGCGTGCCGCTGTCTTATATCGTGGGCAACTACCTCATCACCCACATGGCGCACCGCGCCGGCACCCGCACCATGATGCGCCTGGGACAGGCCTCCACCGTCAGCGGGCTCTCGCTCATGCTGGTGCTGGGGCTGGCGGGCGTGGACACGCCGCTGGCGTTTTCGCTGCCGCTGATGTTGCTCGGCCTGGGTCATGGCCTGCTGGTGCCGGCCGCGCTGGTGGGCACCGTGGGCCTGCTGCCAGCACTGGCGGGTTCGGCCGCTGCCGTGGCTGGCCTGGCGCAACAGGTGCTGGGCGCGTTCAGCGGCTATGCCGTGGGGCTGGTGCCGCACGATGGCGCGGTCAACCTGGGCTGGATCATGCTGGGCTTCGCGCTGTGTGCCGCCGTGGCCCAGCTGCTGTTGCACCGCCGCCCGGTGGCGGCCTGAGTCACTGCCACTCGAGGTCGAGCAGTTTCCATGCGTCGCCCTCGCGCCGCCAGCGCAATGTGACGGTGTAGGGCGCCACGCGCTCGGGAATCAATCCCTGAGCACCCGACAGCAACACCTGCGCCTCGGTCTGTCCCGACAAGGGCGTGGCGGGGTCCACCTGGCTGCGGCGCGTCACGCCGACCACCTTCACGCTGGGGTAGCGCAGGAACAGCAGCGTCATGGTGCGCTGCGCCCATTCGCGGTCGAGCTCGGCCTGCGCGCGAAAGCGCGAGTGCAGCATGTCCATCACTGCGCCGGTCTTCCTGGCCTCGATGTGGTCCTGCAACTGCTGCACCGCCGCTTCGAGCGAAGCTTTCGGATCGTCCCGGGTGCAGCCCGCGAGCAAGAACGCCGCGCTCAGCGTCATCACGGCAGATCGGCGGGTGAAGCTCATCGAAGGTTCCTTCTGGCTCAGCGGATGGCGGAGTAGCGTTGTTCCATGTCCTGGCGCATGGCCCGGCGCAACTCGGCTGCGGCATGACGCCGGTGTTCGTCGGGCGTGGCAGGCTTCAATGGCGGCACCGGCGTGGGCTTGCCCTGCGCGTCCACCGCCACCATGGTGAAGAAGCAGCTGTTGACGTGGCGCCTGGCCTGTGTGCGGATGTGCTCCGCGATGACCTTGATGCCCACTTCCATCGACGAGGTGCCGGTGTGGTTGACCGAGGCCAGAAACGTCACCAGCTCGCCCACGTGGATTGGCTGGCGGAACATCACCTGGTCCACGCTGAGCGTAACCACATAGGCGGCAGCGTAGCGGCTGGCGCAGGCATAGGCCACCTGGTCGAGCAGCTTGAGGATGGTGCCGCCGTGCACCTTGCCGGAGAAGTTGGCGGTGTCCGGTGTCATCAGCACCGTCATGCTGAGTTGGTGGCTGGGCAGCTCCATGGGATGCCTTTCAGGGGGAAATGGGCGCGGATTCCTGGGCGGCCAGCGCATCGGTGGCCCGCAGTGCCTCGGCCTCGGTGCGGTACAGGTGCAGCCGAGGGCTCTCGCCCAGGTGGCCGGCGAGCTGCAGCACCTTTTCCACCGGCAGCTTGATGCCGACGAGGTGCAGTTCAATGCGTTGGTCGTCGAGCTGCTCGCGCAGGCGCCCGAAGGCCTCTGCGCCGGTGGCGTCGATCCAGTTGATGGGATGGGCGATCAGCATCACGTGACGCGTGTCCGGGTGCGCGGTCACGTGTTCGGCCACCGCGCGCTCGAAGCCGGCGGCGGTGGCGAAGTCCAGCGCCGCGTCCATGCGCAGCGCGTACAGGTGCGGAGCCAGTGGTGGCAGTTTCCAGAGGTGGCGGTCGCGCAGGCTGCCGTCGGCGTGCAGGCCCACTTCGATGATGCGAGGGTGAAGGCGCAGGTAGAGAAAGTGCGAGAGCGCCATGAGCACACCGGCGATCACGCCCCAGTACAGGCGCGGCGCGGCCAGTACCGTGACCGCGAAGGTGATGGCCGCAATCACCGCTTCGACGCGCGAGAGCTTCCACAGATGCGTGAAGGAGCGCGGCTTGATCAGGCCCATCACCGCCACCAGCACGATGGCCGCCAGCACCGCCAGGGGGACGTGGTGCAACACCGGCGTGAGCAGCAGCAAGGCGAGCAGCACCACCGTCACGGAAAACACCGTGGCCCACCCGGTCCGGGCGCCGGCATACAGATTCAGTGCCGAGCGCGAGAACGAGGAGCTGGTGGGAAAGGCGCCGCTGAAGCCCGAGGCCAGCTTGGCCAGGCCCTGGCCGATCAGGTCCTGATCCTGGTCCCAACGCTGGCCGCGCTGCCCGTTGTCGACCTTCGCGCTGGAGGCCGTCTCCAGAAAGCTCACGAGCGTGATCACCAGGGTGGGCACGATGAGTTGGCCCAGCGTGGACCAGCCTGGCCAGGCCGGCAGGTACGGCACGGGCAGCCCCTGCGGCAACGTGCCGATGACCGCGCCGCCTCGCGCTTCGAAGCCCGCGGCATAGCTGATGGCGGCGCTGCCCACCACCACGGTGAGCACGGTGGGAAAGCCCGGACTCAGCCGGCGTGCCAGCACCAGCATCGCGAAACTCACCACGCCGAAGGCCATGGCAGGCCAGTGCGCCTGGGGCTGCGAGAACAGCACATCCCAGCCCGGGAAACCCAGCAACGCAGGCAGCTGCGACGCGATGATCAGCACCGCTGCGGCCTGCGTGAACGCCATGAGCACGGGCGAGTTCACCAGGTTGAGCAGCCAGCCAAACCGTGCGAAGCCCAGCACGATCTGCAACAGGCCGGTGAGCAGTGCCAGCCACACCGCCAGCGCGATCCACTGGGCGCTGCCCGGCTCGGCCAGCCCGGTGAGCGAGGCGCTCACCAGCAGGCATGTGAGCGCGGTGGGGCCGACCGAGAGCCGGGGCGAGGCGCTGAACAGCACCGCGATGAGCGCCGGCAGCAATGAAGCGTAGATGCCGGTGATGAGGGGCATGCCAGCCAGCGCGGCATAGGCCACGCCCTGCGGAATCACCATCAGACCGACGGTAAGCCCGGCCATGGCTTCGCCGCGCAGCAGTGTCGCATCGGGGCGAGGCCACGAGAGGAACGGGAACAGGCGTTTCAGGCGCGACATGCCCTGATCGTACTTGGGCCGGTGAAAGGGACGCGAGAGAGCGGGAAGCCGCGCAGCGGCGCGGGGGTGCCTATCTGCTCGGCATGTCTTTGACCGAGTAGCCCAGGCTCACGGTGGCGTCCGCGGGAATCGGCGGCACGCTGTCGTTCCACGCCAGCCACTGCGCGCGCATGCGCTCCAGCCGCTCGGGTTCGCGGGCGGCCAGGTTGGCGCGTTCGCGCTCGTCCCTGGCAATGTTGAACAGGTACTCGTGGCCGTCCACCTGCAGGTACTTCCAGTCGCCCTCGCGCAGCGCCCGCTGACCCCGGTGGTTCATGCGCCAGTACAGCGCACGTTCGAAGCGCTGGGCCGGATCGCGCAGCACGGGGAGCAGGCTCACGCCGTCCAGCGGCCAGTCCGGGTCGGCGTGGCCGCCACCGGCATCGAGCAATGTGGTCGACCAGTCCATCGTCATGCAGTGCTGCGTGCTCACCGTGCCGGCCGGGATGGCGGCGGGCCAGTGCGCGATCCATGGCACGCGGATGCCCCCTTCGGTCAGGTCCATCTTGCCGCCCACCAGGGGCCAGCTGTCGGAGAAGCGCTCGCCGCCGTTGTCGCTGGTGAAGACGATCAGCGTGTTTTCTTCCAGCCCTTCTTCGCGCAGCGCAGCCATGAGCTGGCCGATGCCTTCGTCCATGTGGTGGATCATGCGGCGGTAGGTGTGGATGTCCCCGCCGTGCAGGTGAAACAGGTTCTTCGCCACCTCGGGCGCCACATGCGCGTCGTCGCGCGTTTCCCAGGGCCAGTGCGGTGCGGTGTAGTGCAGGCTGAGCAGAAAGGGTTGGCCCGCTTTCGCATCGGCTGCGCGCTGGCGCACATGGTCCACCGCTCGCTGTGAAAGCACGTCGGTGAGGTAGCCCACCTCGTGGTGCTCGTCTTCGTCGATGTAGAGGTCGTGCTCGCCGCTGGACGAACAGTGGGTGAAGTAGTCCACGCCGCCGGCCATGATGCCAAAGAACTCGTCGTACCCCGAGCGCCGTGGCCCGAACGAGGGCGGGTAGCCCAGGTGCCATTTGCCAATGAGCGCGGTGTGGTAACCCGCCCTCTTCAGCAGCGAGGGCAGCGTGGGCACTTCGGGCGGCAGGCCCAGCGTGGTGCTGCCCTTGCTGCGGCTGTTGATCGGCTCTTCCATGGCGCCGCGCAGCCGGTACTGGTAGCGCATGGTGATGAGCGCAAAGCGCGTGGGCGAACACACGGGTGAGTTGGAATATCCCTGGGTGAACTTCATGCCACCGGCGGCCAGGCGGTCGATGTTCGGCGAAACCGCGCCGAAGTCCGCCTCGCGCCCGCCGTAGCAGCCGAGGTCTGCGTAGCCAAGGTCGTCGCAGACGATGTAGATGATGTTGGGGCGTGGGTTCGACATGGACAAGCTCACTCCACCTTCATGCCCGTGGCCTTCACGATCGGACCGTAGCGGTTGTAGAGCGCGTCCATGCGCTGGCTGGCCGCCGTGCCGGCGAGACCTTCAAAGAACAGATCCAGATTGCTCATGCGGGTCTGCACGTCGGGCCGCTTGAGCGCGTCGACGATGCCTTTCTGCAAGGTCTGCACGGTCGCCTCCGGCGTCGCTGTGGGCACCATCACGATGTAGAGCACCTCCTGCTCCAGGCTCTTGAGGCCGGCTTCGGCCACGGTGGGCAGTTCGGGCGCCAGGCGCGAGCGCTGTCGGCTGGTCACGGCCAGTGCGGTGATCTTCCCCGTCTGCACATGGGGCAGCATGCCTGGCGTGGCCAGCACGCCGCCGTCCACCTCGCCAGAGAGCACGGCGGTGACGGCGGGCGTGTTGCCCCGGTATGGCACGTGCGTGATCTTGGCCTGGGTGGCTTCCTTGATCACCTCCACCGCGAGGTGGCCCGGGCTGCCGCTGCCAGCGGAGCTGAAGTTGAGCCCTTTGCCCTTCGCCGCCTCCACCATGCCCGCCAGGTTCTTGATGCCGGTGCCCGGGTTCACGCCCATCAGCAGGCCCGAAGACGCCATCACCACCACCGGCTTGAGGTCGGTGCGTTTGAACGGCATGTTCGGATACAGGTGTGGATTCACGGTGAAGGTGGTGTCGATGCCGAATAGCACGGTGTAGCCGTCGGGCGCGCTCTTGGCCACGTCGGCCGCGCCGATGTTGCCGCTGGCTCCGGCTTTGTTCTCGACCACGAAGGGTTGCTTCATCGTCTCTTGCAACACGGCCGCCACCGAGCGGGTCAGCAGATCCGAGGGGCCGCCGGCGGGGAAGTTGTTGACGAAGCGCACCGGCTTGGACGGGTACGTGTCCTGAGCAGCGGCCAGGGGAACGGCAGTGGTGGCGAACAGGGCGAGGACGATATGGAGCGCAGAGATCTTCATGGGAGGGAGGTCGGGAAAGAAGGAACGAAAGAAAGAAAGAAGGCTCAGGGCTGGTAGCCCGACTTTTGCACCACCGGCGCCCATTGCGCGCGGTACGCCGCAATGGATGCGCGGGTCTGTGCCGGGGTGCTGGCCACCGGGCGCATGCGGGCTTCGTTGAAGCGTTGTACGGTCTGCGGGTCCTGCATCACATCGCGGATGGCCAGGCCCAGTTGCTCCACACGGGCTGCCGGGGTGCTGGCCGGTGCGAAGAAGGTGTTCCAGCCGTCGGCGCTGAGGTTCAGGCCTGTTTCGACGAAGGTGGGAATCGCGGGTGCGAAGGGTGAGCGTTTCGCGCTCGACACCGCGAGGATGCGGATCTTGCCCGCCTCGTGCTGGGGCAGCAGCGTGTCGAAGGTGTCGAACGCCACCGGTACCTGGCCACCCATGAGGTCGGAGAGCAGCGGGCCTGAACCCCGGTAGCCAATCACCTGCGCCTTCACGCCGGCCTTCTCGCCCACCATGAGGCCGAAGAAATGCGGCAGGCTGCCCGTGGCGGGAACGCCGAAGTTGGCCTGCTCCGGGTTGGCACGCAGCCAGGCCAGCAGATGATTGAGCTCGCGCACCGGTACGCCAGCCCCCACGGCCACGCCGAATTCGTAGGCGTTCGCCTGCGACACCGCCTGGAAGTCCTTGTCGGGGTCGTAGCCCGTGTCCTTGAACACGAGCGGCGCCACCACCATCAAGGCGGGGTTGGCCATCAGCAGCACGTTCTGGCTGGCTGGTGCGCCGCGCAACTGCTGCGCTGCCAGGCGCCCACCAGCACCCGTGCGGTTCTCCACCACCACCGTGGTGCCCAGCCTGGGGCCGAGCTTGTCGGCCACCAGCCGCGCCACGCGGTCGGTGGAGCCACCCGGTGCGTACGGCACCACGATGCGCAGGGGGCCATCCGGCGCCTGCGCGCGAATGGGTAGGGCGGCGGTGGCGGCCATGGCGGCGGTCGCTTTGATCCACAGTCGGCGTGTTGTCATGAAGTCTCCTTGAGGGCTCGGGGTTTCCCGGTGTGGCTCACCATGCTATGCACGCACAATCAATTGCAGAAATCAATCAATGCGGGTGTTTTCCCTAGGACCTGACCGATGTCGGATGCAAGCCCACACGACCGCCTGGCCGCACCGCGCCATCAGGCCGACCTGCTGCTCTACCGCCTCTACCGCATCCACGTCACGGCGGGTCGACTGGTGGTGCACATGTGCGAGACCGACTACGGCATCACACGGCGCGAGTGGCGCATTCTTTCTTTTCTGGCCGAGCGCGAAGGGGCGCTGTCGTCCCAGCTCGCCGAGCACGCCATGCTGGACCGCGCTCGCACCTCGCGCACGCTGACTTCGCTGGCGGCCAAGAAACTCGTCTCGCGACAGCCTCGCCCGTCGGACCGGCGGGAGGTGCATGTTTTCCTCACCGAAGAAGGTCGGCGACTGTATGGCGAGATCTACCCGCGCGTGGCCGCCATCAATCGCGAGATTGTTTCCACATTGAGTGCGACCGAGCGCGCCGTGCTTGACGCTGCCGTCGACACCTTGCAGGCCGAGGCCAGCCGCATGGTGGCGGCCCACAGGAATCTTCCACCGCCTGTAGACGGCGCGGATGGATCAGGCCTGCGGGCCTGAGCATCCCGGGCAGATTGGACCTCTCCATGCAACGGACATGGGCGATAATGCAGGCCCTCATCGACGGCACGGCTGGCGCTCCTTCAAGGCGCTGGCGGTGCCGGCCCTTGCTGCCAGACCCGCGCCAGTGCGGGTACACCTGACACATCGGGCCACCGCCGCCGTCGTTTCCCTCACCATCGAATCAGTGCCACCGCAGCCACCCGCGCCCGATCAGGGCCGGGCGCATCGACCGTCTTCCAAAGACGGCGCTCGGGCCAGGTCACCCATTCTCCTGGAGGAGTCATCTCATGCAACTCATCGTCTCGGCCAGCCTCATCCTGGCCATCGTCATCTGGGGTGTTCTTGCCCCGGATTCCCTGGCCTCGGTGTTCGACACCGCACTGGCCGCCACCACGCGCGATTTCGGCTGGTTCTATCTTTGGGTGGTGCTCGGCCTCGTGGTGTTCGCACTGGTGCTCGCGTTCAGTCGCTATGGCGACCTGCGGCTCGGCGGCGAGGACGACGAGCCCGAGTTCTCCCTGGGCTCCTGGTTCTCCATGCTGTTTGCCGCCGGCATGGGCATTGGCCTGGTGTTCTGGGGTGTGGCCGAGCCCATTTCTCATTACGGTGCGCCGCCGCCCGGCATTGCGCCCAACACGCCCGAGGCCGCCAACGCCGCCATGCGATACAGCTTCTTTCACTGGGGCCTGCACCCATGGGCGGTCTACAGCGTGGTGGCGCTGGCGATTGCGTTCTTCCAGTTCCGCAAGGGCGGCTCCGCGCTGGTGAGCACCTCGGTGCAAAGCCTGCCCTGGGCGCCCATGAAGCGTCTGGGGCCTGTGGTCAACGTGCTGGCCGTCATTGCCACCGCCTTTGGCGTGGCTGCCTCGCTGGGCATGGGTGCCCTGCAGATCAACAGCGGCCTGAACGCGCTGTTCGGCCTGCCGGTGGGCGATGCGTCGCAGGTCGGCATCATCGTGGTCACCACGGTGCTGTTCCTGGCGTCGGCCGTCACCGGCGTGACCAGAGGCATCAAGTGGCTCTCCAACATCAACCTGGCCCTGGCTTCGCTGCTGGCACTGGCGGTATTTGCGTTTGGGCCCACGGTGGCCATCATCGACACCTTCACCACCACGCTGGGCAGCTACGTGAGTGAGTTCGTGCGCATGAGCCTGCGCATGACGCCTTTCCGCGACAGCGGCTGGGTGAGCGGCTGGACCATCTTCTACTGGGCCTGGTGGGTGAGCTGGTCGCCGTTCGTGGGTCTGTTCATCGCACGCGTCTCGCGCGGCCGCACCATCCGCGAATTCGTGCTGGGCACCATGCTCGCGCCCACGCTGGCCGCATTCGTCTGGTTCTCCGTGTTCGGCGGCACCGCGCTTCACCTGCAGATCATGCAGGGCCTGCCCATGGCAGATGCCGTCGGTGCCGATGTGTCCACCGCGCTGTTCTCCCTTTTTGACGCCCTGCCGATGGCCGGTCTCATGTCCGGCATCGCCACCATTCTTGTCATGCTGTTCTTCGTCACGTCCGGCGATTCCGCCACCCTGGTGCTGGGCATGATGAGTTCAGGCGGGAGCGAGAATCCGACCGCCCGCGTGAAGATCGTCTGGGGCGTGCTGATCTCGGGCATTGCCATCAGTCTGCTGCTGGCCGGTGGGCTCAAAGCTGTGCAGACCGCCACCATCGTGTTTGCGTTGCCGTTCACGGTGGTGATCGTGCTCATGGCGGTCGCCCTGTGGCGCGGCGTGCGCGACGACCACGCCGAGGACCGCCGCCGCGAGCGCGAGCTGCGCCGCCGCATGCGCAGCCTGGTGGAGCCGCCGCCTGCGCCATGACGTTCGAACTGCTGCTCGCGCTGGGCAAGAGCTTCCTGTTCGTGTTCGCCGCGTTGTTGCCGATCCTGAACCCCGCGGCCACGGCGCCCATCTTTCTCGGTCTCACCGAAGGCGCCTCGCCGTCCACCCGCGCGCTGCTGGCGCGCCGTATCGCCCGCAACATGGTTTTTCTCATGGTGGGCTCCATGCTGGTGGGCAGCTATGTGCTTGACTTCTTCGGCATCTCGCTGCCCATCGTGCGGGTGGGTGGTGGCCTCATCGTGGCGTCGGCCGCCTGGCGCCTGCTCAACACCAGCCATGCCAGCGACGACCGGCGCACGGCGCTGGCCGAGGCCTTCACGCCCGAGCAGGCGCGGCGCCAGGCCTTCTACCCGCTCACCTTTCCCATCAGTTGCGGTCCCGGCTCGATCGCGGCAGCCATCACCGTGGGCGTCGCCCTTCACGACCAACGCCTGGCCCTCTCGTTGGCGCGCCTGGGTGGTGGCGTGCTGGCGGTGCTGGTCGTTGGCGTCGTGCTGTACCTGGCCTTCCGGTACGCCCAGCGTTTGCTGCGCCCGCTGGGCGAGGCGGGTACCGTGATCTTCCTGCGCCTTTCCGCTTTCATCCTGCTGTGCCTGGGCGTTCAGATCGTCTGGGACGGTCTGAGCGAGTTGCTGCGAAGTCTGCTGGTCTCCTGACGCCATCCCCCCTTCCTGTGTCCGGTGTCTGCACATAGACTGGACAGCCGATCCATCGAGAAAGGTCCGGCATGAGAAGGCGAACCCGGCTGCTGCTCGCGCTTGTGGCGCTGCTCACGCTGCTCTCGGCCAGCTTTCTCTGGTGGCAGTCGGAACGCTCGCGCAACCTGTTGCGCCAGCAGGTGCTCTCGCAGGCGGACCAGCGCAGCCTGCAACTGGCCGACGCCATGGCCAACCAGGTGGGCGCCCTCATCAGCGTGCTCGATCTGGAGCTCACCGGCCTGCGCCGCGAATGGGCGCGCGACCCTGCGCAATTTGATGCGGAGGCGCAGGCGATGCTGGCCGCTCTGCCGGTGGGCTTCGTGACCCACGTCTCGGTGACCGACGCGCAAGGCTACATGGCCTACAACAGCAGAGGCGTCCCGGAGCGCATTTACGTGGGCGATCGCGAACACTTCCAGGCCCAGCAGAGGTCCAACACGGACCGCCTGCTCATTGGCCGGCCGGTGTACTCGCGCGTGGTCAATGAATGGGCGTTCGTGATCAGCCGGCCCGTGCTGCGCAACGGGCGCTTCGAGGGCACGGTGCAGTTCCTGGTGTCCTCGGATTTCATCTCGCGCCGGCTCGCGGCCTTGCAACTCTCGCCCAGGGATGTGGTCGCACTCATCCACGTCGACGGCACCTTCATGGCGCGCAGCCGCGACAACGCCAGCGCCATGGGACAGAGCGTGCCGGCCGACCGGCCTTTCCTCGCGCCCGGGAGCACCGAACAGGGTGGCATCTTCCATGTGGAGGGCGTGCTGGACGGCACGCCGCGCACCTACGGCTGGCGCCGCCTGCCGGACCACGGGCTGGTCGTCGCCATCGGGCTGGAGAAGGCGTCGGTGCTGGAGCCGGTAGAGGCGGGCCTGGCCAGCAGCAGAGTCATCACCGGTGTGCTGGCCCTGCTGCTTCTGCTCTGCGGTGGCCTCATCGTCTGGCTGCTGCTTCGCGCCGAACGATCCCAGGTGGCGCTGAAGGAAAGCGAAGCGCGGCTCAAGGAAGCCCAGAAGCTCGCGCGGCTGGGGAGCTGGCAGCTGGACCTGCATGACAACCGCGTCACCTGGTCCGACGAGGTTTTCCGCATCCTCGAAGTGGACCCCGCTGCGCAAGAACCCTCGTACCAGAACTTCATCCATGCGGTGCATCCGGATGACCGCGCCTTCATCAACCACACGTACAGGACGTCGGTGGAAGTCCGAAAGCCCTACGACGTGGTGCACCGTCTTCAGATGCGCGACGGCCGTGTGAAGCACGTGCGCGAGGCCGGCTTCACCCAGTTCGAGGGCGAGCGAGCCACACGCAGCGTGGGCACCTTGCAGGACATCACGGAAGTGCATCGGGCCGAGGAAGCCTTGCGCAAGCTCAATGAAGAACTGGAATTGCGTGTGGCCGACCGCACGCGCGAGCTCTCCATGGTCAACCGCGAACTCGAAGCCTTCGCCTACAGCGTCTCGCACGATCTGCGAACGCCGCTGCGCACCATCGACGGCTTTGCCCGCATCATCGAAGAAGAAGATGGCGACCAACTCAGCCCGCAGGGCCGCGGTCACCTGCGCCGGATCATCGCTGCGGTGCACCGCATGGGCCGCCTCACTTCCGATCTGCTCGCGCTGGCCCAGATCAGCCGCGCTGAACTGCACCGCGAGCGGGTGGATCTGAGCGCGATGGCGCGCACCGTGGCCGATGAACTGGCGCGCAGCGACGCGGGCCGCACCGTGGCCTGGCACATTGAAGCCGGCTTGCAGGCCACCGCAGACCCGGGCCTGATGCGCGTGGTGCTGGAGAACCTGCTGGGCAATGCCTGGAAGTACACCAACCAGGCGGCGCAGGCGCGCATCGAATTCACGCGCGGTGCAGGCCGCGCCGAAGACGGATCACAGGAGTTCTGTGTGCGCGACAACGGCGCCGGCTTCGACATGGCCTATGCAGCCCAGCTCTTCGAACCCTTCAAGCGGCTGCACCGCCAGCAGGAGTTCGAAGGCACCGGTGTCGGCCTGGCCACGGTTTACCGCGTCATCGAGCGGCACGGAGGGCAGGTGCGCGGTGAGGGTGTGGTGGGTCAGGGCGCGGCGTTTTACTTCACGGTCGCCTCGCCGGTCCCCTGAACATCAGGCGAGGTCGAAGCGGTCCAGGTTCATGACCTTGGTCCAGGCGGCCACGAAGTCGCGCACGAAATCCGCCTGCGCATCGCTGGCCGCGTAGACCTCGGCGAGGGCGCGCAGCTGCGAGTTCGATCCGAACACCAGGTCGACCACCGTGCCCGTCCACTTGAGCGCTCCGCTGGTGCGATCACGCCCCTCCAGCACGCCGGGTTCGGTGGCGGACTTCTGCCACTTCGTGCGCATGTCCAGCAGGTTCACGAAGAAGTCGTTGCTGAGCGTTTCGGGCCGCGTGGTGAACACGCCATGCGCGGTCTGGCCAGCGTTCGCATGGAGGGCGCGCAGACCACCGATGAGCACCGTCATCTCCGGCGCAGTCAGCGTGAGCAGGTTGGCCTTGTCCAGCAAGCGCTCTGCCGCCGCGCTTTCCAGTCCTCGGGTTGCGAAATTGCGGAAGCCGTCTGTGGCGGGCTCCAGTACAGCGAAGGCTTCCACGTCGGTCTGCGCTTGCGAGGCGTCCGTGCGGCCGGGCGAGAAGGGCACGGTCACGCTGTGTCCGGCCTTCTTCGCGGCCGCTTCCACGGCGGCACCGCCCGCCAGCACGATCAGGTCGGCCAGCGAAATCTTCTTGCCGCCCGATGACGCACCATTGAAAGCCTTCTGGATGGCTTCCAGCTTTTGCAGCACCTTGGCCAGCTCGGCCGGCTGGTTCACGGCCCAGTCCTTCTGAGGCGCCAGGCGGATGCGGGCACCGTTGGCGCCGCCGCGCTTGTCGGAGCCCCGGAAGGTGGAAGCCGAAGCCCAGGCCGTGCGAACCAACTGGCTGATGGACAGGTCGCTGGCCAGCACCTGTGCCTTGAGCGCGGCCACATCGGCGTCGTTGACCAGCGGGTGGTCCACCGCCGGCACCGGGTCTTGCCAGAGCAGTTCTTCCTGGGGCACCAGCGGGCCAAGGTAGCGCGAGCGCGGCCCCATGTCGCGGTGCGTGAGCTTGTACCAGGCGCGGGCGAAGGCGTCGGCAAATGCCTGCGGATTCTGATGGAAGTGCCTCGAGATCTTTTCATAGGCCGGGTCCATGCGCAGGGCCAGGTCGGCGGTGGTCATCATGGGTGCGTGGCGCTTCGACGGGTCGTGCGCATCGGGCACAAGCGTGGCCGCGGCCGGGTCCCTGGGCTTCCACTGGTGCGCTCCGGCGGGGCTCTTGGCGAGTTCCCATTCATGGCCGAACAGGGTGTCGAAATAGCTCATGTCCCACTGGGTGGGGGTCGGCGTCCATGCGCCCTCGATGCCGCTGGTGATGGTGTTCGCGCCATGTCCGGCGCCGAAACTGTTGGCCCAGCCCAGGCCCTGTTCTTCCAGCGTGGCGGCTTCGGGTTCCGGACCCATGTACTGGCCCGGGTCGCCCGCACCATGGCACTTGCCGAAGGTGTGACCGCCGGCCACCAGCGCCACGGTTTCCTCGTCGTCCATGGCCATGCGGGCGAAGGTTTCTCGGATGTCGCGCGCCGAAGCCACCGGGTCTGGCTGGCCATTGGGGCCTTCGGGGTTCACATAGATCAGGCCCATCTGCACGGCGCCCAGCGGGTTCTCGAGGTCGCGCTCGCCGCTGTAGCGCTTGTCGCCCAGCCACTCGGCCTCGGGACCCCAGTAGATTTCTTCCGGTTCCCACACGTCGGGGCGGCCGCCGGCAAAGCCGAAGGTCTTGAAACCCATGGAGTCCAGGGCGACGTTGCCCGCCAGGATCATCAGGTCGGCCCAGGAAATCTTTCGGCCGTACTTCTGCTTGATCGGCCACAGCAGGCGGCGCGCCTTGTCCAGGTTGCCATTGTCCGGCCAGCTGTTGAGTGGGGCGAAGCGCTGCGTGCCCGAACCGGCGCCGCCGCGCCCGTCGGCAATGCGGTAGGTGCCGGCGCTGTGCCAGGCCATGCGAATGAAGAAGGGGCCGTAGTGTCCGTAGTCGGCCGGCCACCAGTCCTGCGAATCGGTCATCAATGCGTGCAGGTCCTTGATCACGGCGTCCAGGTCCAGGCTCTTGAACGCCTGGGCGTAATTGAATTCATCGCCCATGGGGTCGCACAGCGGGGAATGCTGGTTGAGCAGCTTCACATTGAGCTGGTTGGGCCACCAGCTTGCATTGCTGGGGGCGCTGGCGATGGTGTTCCTGGGAATGCCGCCTGAGAAGGGGCATTGGGCTTCGTTGGACATGGTGCTCTCCATTGCAGGTTGTTGTGGTGTGGCGGGTGATCTGGCAGTCTAGGTTCTGCCGGTCGATCGTTCAACGAAGTTTTGCCAATGGCGGCCATAGCCCCGAACGCCACCCGGTCTTTGCGGGGGCTCAGATGGGGCGCAGGAACGCCGCTCGCGCTTTTTCCACGTGGGCCCGCGTCACGCATTCCGCGGCGTGGTCGTTGACGAGTCCCATGGCCTGCATGAAGGCATACACCGTGGTTGGTCCCACGAACTTCCAGCCACGCTTCTTCAGTTCCCGGGACAGGGTCTGTGATGCGGCGGTGATGGACACGGTCTGCGGTGCGTCAAGTGAAGAGGCATCCGGCTCATGGCGCCAGAAGTACGCCGCCAGAGAGCCTTCATCTGCCGCAAGTTCCTGCGCCCTGCGCGCGTTGTGGATCACCGCCTCGATCTTGCCCCGGTGGCGCACGATGCCCGCATCACCGAGCAGGCGCTGCACGTCGCGCTCGCCAAAACGGGCCACGCGCTGCACGTCAAACCCCTGAAAAGCGGCGCGGAAATTTTCGCGCTTGGCGAGGATGGTTCGCCAGCTCAGGCCAGACTGGAATCCTTCCAGGCACAGCTTCTCGAACAGGCGCTGGTCGTCCTTCACCGGGAAGCCCCACTCCGTGTCGTGGTAGCGGAAGAACTCTGGCGCTGCCGCGCACCAGCGGCAACGCGGCAGGCCATCGGGGCCGGGAATGGTGTTGCTCATGGCGGCCTGGTCCGTGCCGGCGTTCAGTCACGCAGCACGTCGCTGATCGAAGGGTCCTTGTCGAACTGCGATTTGGCGAAGGGGCAGAGCGCAATCACCTTGGTCTTGGTCTCCCGGGCCCACGCCACCAGCGCGTCGAGCAACTGGCGCCCCACACCTTGCCCTTTCAGGCTTTCGTCCACCTCGGTGTGGTCGATGACGATGAGCGCCTCGTTGACGCGGCTGTAGGTCATCTCGGCCAGGCGCTTGCCTTCGTGCTGGAACACGAACGCGCCCTTCGATCCTTCTTCCTGTTGTCGAATGGGGTGGGTCATGGGTTCTTTCTATTTTCGGGCCAGCACGTCGCGGATCGACGGATCCCGATCGAACTGCAGTTTCACATACGAACACACCGGCACGACCTGGGTGGCATTCTCGCGCGCCCAGGTCACCATCGCGTCCTGCAACTGGCGCGCCACACCCTGTCCGCGCAGGCTCGGGTCCACAAAGGTGTGGTCCACCACGATCAACGAAGGATGGGTGCGGGAGTAGGTCATTTCGGCGATGCGCCGGCCATCGCGCTGGATGACAAAGGCGCCACGCGAGCCGCTCTCCTGATGCTGGATATCTTGCGTCATGGGCAATTCCGGGTGGTCGGGCAGGGTATTGGCTCCCATTCTCCGACTTTCTCCGACTTTCCCCGACGGCGCGGCGAGGATGAAGCGGCCGTCCTCGTCGTCCTCGTCGTCATCGGATTCGTTCTGAGTTTCTTCGGCCTGGGCTGCCTTGGCCTCTTCGAGCTTGCGGACGGTCTCGGGGGAGTTTCTGTACCTGTATGCCAGCTCGGCTTCTAGAGCGCGTCGAGCCGTGCAGGAGATGGCGCAACGTTGCGCCTTGCGGTCGGGCACGGCATGATTCGCTGTCACAAAAAGGAAGCAAGTCCATGACACACCAAGAAGGCATTCCCTCCCTGCGCCATGTTGCGCGACGCGCTGCATGGGTCATGCTGCTCGCCGTGGGTGTGTGGGCCATGGCCTGGCCCGCCCTTTCACAGCCTCAGGCGTGCTCCACTCCCTTGCCTTCCGATGCGGTGATTCCGCCGCCAGCCAAAGCCGATGGAACTGACACGTTTCTCGGGCTCTGGGGCAACGGGAAGTGGCAGGGCGTGCTCTGCCACACACTGCTGGTCGAATCGCTGGCAGCCGATGGCACGGCATCCGTTGTCTACAGCCACGGCGTTCACCAGCCCTGGAACATCCGTGCCCCGGGATTTGTCCGAGTGACGGGCATGGTCAAGGATGGCACGCTCGCGCTGACCTTGCCCAATGGAAGAAACGGGGCTGAGTACAGGCTGGTCGATGGCGCGCTGCAAGGCACTTACCTTACTCAGGGTCGGCCCGTGGCCTACGTCAAGCTCACACGCCATTAGCCTGCCTGGGCCGCCGCCACTTCACGCCGGTCCTTCTCGACCACTTCGTCGTTCCGTCCAGAGATCTCGTCGCTGCGGCCCAATGGCCTGGACCGATGCTGGGTGTGCCCTGGGCGGCACAAGCCACCTTCGGGCCATGCTCGCCAGCATGATCGTCAACGGGCACGTCCCCTCACAGTTTCTCCGTCTCCCCCACCTTCGGCTGCCACTTCATCAACCGCTTCTCGATCTTGCCCACCACCGCGTCGAGCACCAGTGCAAACAGGGTGAGCACCACGATGCCGGCCATGACGGTGTTGATGTCGAAGCTGCCTTCGGCCTGCAGGATGAGGTAGCCCACGCCCTGGCTGGAGCCGAGGTATTCACCCACCACCGCGCCCACGAAGGCCAGGCCCACGCTGGTGTGCAGGGAGCTGAACACCCAGCTCGTGGCGCTGGGCAGGTAGACGTGACGCAGCAGCTGGCGCTGGCTGGCGCCGAGCATTCGGGCGTTGGCCAGGATCACGGGGCTCACTTCCTTCACGCCCTGGTAGACGTTGAAGAACACGATGAAGAACACCAGCGTCACGCCCAGTGCCACCTTGCTCGCGATGCCCAGGCCGAACCACACGGCGAAGATGGGCGCGAGGATGATGCGCGGCATGGAGTTCATGGCCTTGATGTAGGGCTCCAGAATGGCCGATGCCATGGGGCTGAGCGCGAGCCACAGGCCGCCGAGCAGACCGCCGATGGCGCCGATGGCGAAGGCCAGCAGCGTCTCCGTGAGGGTCACGCCCAGGTGCTGGTAGATGTCGGCGTCGGTGACGAACCAGGTCCAGATGCGCTCGGCCACGCGCACCGGCTCACCGAAGAAAAAGGCGGCCTGGCGGTCGTTCTCGAACATGAAGGGCGGTATGAGACCGGGCGTGGTCATCAGGTACCAGAACACGATGAGGGCGATGAGCAGGCCCAGTTGCCACAGGCGCAACGTGCTGGGCTGCGGTTTGATCAGCTTCCACATCTCGTTCAGGCCGCTTTCTGCAATTGCTGCTGGTATCCCTTGAGCACTTCTTCCCGCATCACGGCCCAGATGGCGGCATGCAGCTCAATAAAGCGCTGGGTGGTCTTGATTTCGGCCACGTCGCGCGGGCGCGGAATGTCGATCGCGAATTCGCCAATGGGATGGCTGGCGGGCCCCGCGCTCAGGATGACCACGCGGTCGCTCATGGCAATCGCTTCATCCAGGTCGTGGGTGATGAAGAGCACCGCCTTCTTTTTGGCAGCCCAGAGGTCGAGCACCTCGTTCTCCATCAGTTGGCGCGTCTGGATGTCCAGCGCGGAGAAGGGTTCGTCCATCAGGATGATGTCGGGGTCGAGCACCAGGGTCTGCGCCAGGCTGGCGCGTTTGCGCATGCCGCCGCTCATCTGGTGCGGGTAGCGGTCTCCAAAGCCGCCCAGGCCCACGCGGCGCAGCCATTCCTCGGCCTGCGCTTTCGCATCGGCTTCAGCCACGCCACGGAACGACAGGCCCGCCATCACGTTGCCCAGCGCGGTGCGCCAGGGCATGAGGCTCTCGGTCTGGAACATGTACCCGGCGCGGGTGTTGATGCCCTTCAACGGTTCGCCAAACACCTCCACCGAACCGGTGCTGGGCGCCAGCAGCCCGGCGGCCACGTTCAGCAGCGTGCTCTTGCCGCAGCCTGTGGGGCCGACCACGCTCACGAACTCGCCCGCGCCCACGGTCAGCGTCACGTTGCTCACGGCGGTGTAGCGCTGGCCGGGGTCGTCCTTGCTGATGAAAGTGCAGGCAACGCCCTGCAGGTCGATCGCTGGACTCGTCATCGGGACTTCAGCCCTTCGGGTATTTTGCGTTGGCCTTCTGGGCGAAGCTGTTGGTGTAGACGGCGTTCAGGTCGAGCTTGGCGGCTGCCAGCTTGTCGTCCACGCTGGCCAGCGCGCGGAAAGCGGTGTCCGAGCCCTTGGCGGGGAACATGCCATCCTTGGAGAGCGCGCCTTTGGCGGCCATGAAGGCGTCGATGTAGACCGCGCGGTCGCCGAGCAGGTAGCTCTCGGGCACGGCGTTGATGATGTCGCCTGGACCGGCGGCCTGGATCCATTTGTTCGCGCGCACGATGGCGTTGGCCATGGCCTGCGCGGTGTTGGGGTTCTTGTCCAGGAACGGCTGCGGGGCGTACAGGCAGCCAGCCGGCATGGGGCCGCCGAACACCTTCTCGGCTTCGCTCACGATGCGCGTGTCGGTCACGATCTTCAGATCACCCGAGCGTGTGAGCAGCGTGATGACGGGGTCGAGGTTGCTGATGGCGTCGATCTGGCCCGAGCGCATGGCGGCCACGGCGCCGTTGCCCGCACCCACGCCGACGATGCTCACGTCGCTGGGCTTCAAGCCTGCCTTGGCGAGCACGAAGTTCACCACCACGTTGGTGGAGCTGCCTGGCGCGGTCACGCCGATTTTCTTGCCCTTGAGGTCAGCCACCGACTTGAAGTTCGGCATGGTCTTGGGGTTGATGCCCAGCACGATCTGTGGCGCCAGGCCCTGCAGCGCAAAGGCGCGCATGGGCTGGCCCTTGAACTGCATGTTCACGGTGTGTTCGAACGCGCCTGAGACCACGTCGGCACTGCCACCCACCACGGCCGCCAGGGCGCGCGAACCGCCGGCGAAGTCCACGATGGTGAGGTCCAGCCCCTCGGCCTTGAAGTAGCCCATTTGTTCGGCAATGGTCAGCGGCAGGTAATACAGCAGGTTCTTGCCGCCCACGGCAATGGTGGCCTTGGGTTTTTCCAGGGTCTGCGCAAACGTGAAGCTGGGCAGGGTGGCGGCGGCCAGGCCGCCTGCGATGAGGTGTCGTCTCTGCACGGTGTTGTCTCCTGAGTTGAAGCGAAGCGTCTGGCGAGGCACATCGGTGGCGCCACGGCGAGCCATGATAGTAGGCCCTGACTTTGACCCGATTGCCACCCGGGTCATCCCCGAGTGCAGGCACGGTGAATGGCCTCAGGCCAGGGGGAGGCCGTCGACGAACACCTTGAGCTCGTCGGGCTCGAAGGCGGCCCATTGCTCGTTGCTGGTCAGCGGAGTGGTCACCACCACGGCGGCGCGGTCACCGGGGTGGTTGAGGTCGGCGAAGTTCACCGTCCAGTCGCGGTCCATCAGCGTGGCCTGCGCGAAGGGGTGCTGGCGCACCAGCCAGTGCAGCTTGGTGCTGCAGTGCGCCCAAAGGGCCTCACCGTTGGAGAGCAGAAAGTTGAAGGTGCCAAAGCGGCGCACCTGCGGCAGCAACTCGCGCAGGGTCAGGGTGAGCTCTTGCACGTCGGGCAGGCTGGCGTGCGACTTGGCCAGCTCCTGCATCAGCCAGCAGAAGGCGCGTTCGCTGTCGGTGCTGCCCACCGGGCGAAACAGGCTGTGCAGCGGCGGGTGGTAGTCCTTCAGATCGCCGTTGTGGGCAAACACCCACTGGCGGCCCCAGAGCTGGCGCACGAAGGGGTGTGCGTTCTCCAGCGCCACTTCGCCAATGGTGGCCTTGCGCACATGGGCAATGATGTTGCGACTCTTGAGCGGGTAGCTCTGCAGGAACTCGGCCATGGGCGAGTTGGCGGCGCTCTGGTGGTCCACGAACAGGCGCAGGCCCTTGCCCTCGAAGAAGGCAATGCCCCAGCCGTCGGCGTGGTGGTCGGTGTTGCCGCCGCGCTGGCAGAAGCCGGTGAAGCTGAACGAGGCGTCGGTGGGTGTGGCGCAGTTGAGGCCTAGGAGCTGGCACATGAAGGCTATTTTGCCCCTTCAGTGGAAGGTGCTGCCCGCAGCTTGAGCGCCGCCACGATCGCCAGCGCACAAATTGCTGCCAGCATGAGAAAAGTCTCGTTGAACGCGTCCATGCGTTCGGCGCCGGTGGCCCCGGATTCGAGTTGCGCTCCATGCGCGGCCAGACGCCATTCGAGCACGATGCCGCACAGGCTCACGCCTGCCGAGCCACCGAGCATGCGCAAAAAGTTGATGACGCTGGCACCCTGCGGAATGTGCATGCGGTCCAGGCCGCGCATGGCGCCGATGTTGAGCGAGGGCAGGATGAAGCCCAGGCCGATCCGCCCCAGCACCGCCCAGATCACCAGCAGCGGAATGACATGCGTGGGCCGCTCGGGGCTGACAGTGATCATGAGTGCGAACGAGGCGGCCAGCAGCACCAGGCCAATGGTCACAAGCCGGTGCGTGGGCTGCTTGTCTGCCAGGCGGCCCACGAGCGCGATGCACAGCGCCAGCACGATACCGGCGGGCAGCAGGATGGTGCCCACGTAAGAGGGTGAGAGGCCCAGGCCCATCTGCATGTACACCGGCAGCAGGTAGGTGGAGCCAAACAGCGCGATGCCATAGATGAAGGCGACGATGCTGCCCATGGCGAAGCGCCGGTCGGTGAACAGCGAGAGGTTCATCAGCGGATCAATGCTGTGCCCGTGGCTGTGCTGCCGTTTCTTGAGGGTTCGGCGCTGCAGCCACACAAACACCAGCAGCAGCGCCGCCGCCGCGCCGAGCAGTGAACCTGCCGCAATGGCGGTGCCGCCGTGCAGTTCGACCAGGCCGTTGAGCAGGCACAGCGTGCCGGCAGTGGCCAGCAGCAGGCCGCGCCAGTCCAGCGCGGCACCGGTGCGGTTGGCCGCCACGCCGCCGGGCGCGGTGGTGGGCACGTAGCGCCGCGCCAGCCACAGCGACACCAGGCAGAACGGCACCACCATGAAGAAGATGGAACGCCAGCCGAAGCCGTCGACCAGCAGGCCGCCAATGCTGGGGCCGAGCGCGGGCGCCAGCACCACGCCCATGCCGAAGATGCCGCTGGCTCGTCCCTGTTCGTTCGACTCGAAGGCGCGCAGGATGATGATGGCCGGAATCGGTTGCACCACGCCGGCGGCCAGGCCCTCGGCCACGCGCGCGGCCAGCACCAGCGGGTAGTGGTTGGCGAAGCCACCCACCACGCCACCGACCAGCAGCACCCACATGCAGCCCATGTAGGTGCGGCGGTAGCCGTAGCGCGAGAGCAGCCAGGGGGTGGTCAGCATGGAGACGGTCATGGCGGCCATGAAGCCGGAGGACACCCACTGCGCGCGCTCCTGGCCCAGCGCGAAGTGCTGGCTCAGGTCCGGAATCGCCACGTTGATGATGGTCGAGGACATGATGGACGCGACCGTGCCCACCATCACCACGAACAGCAGCAGCCAGCGGTAGCGCGGGCCGTGGCGCGCCTGCAGTGCGGGCAGGGAGTTGTCGCGCAGCTCAGCCATGTCCGGCTTCCAGCGCGGCAGCCACGCAGGCGGCGCACACGCAGGCCTGGCCGCGCGCGGCCTCGGGCACCTGCTCCAGCAGGGCCGGCAAAAACGTCGCGCTCATGCACCAGCAGGGCGGTTGGGAGACGCCGGTTTCGCGCTCGATTTCCAGGGCGCAGCGGTTGTCTCCACCGCAGAGGGGGCAGCGCGTGGGGTCGAGGGCGGGCGGTGTGGGCGTAGGCATGGGGGCTTTGAAGTGGGCGTGCGGTTGCCCGCTGCAGGCTATGTTAGTTTCAAAGCCGCCGTCACGGCCTTGATCTTTCTCATACCTCTTGCGCGACATGACCTCACCTTCTTCCTGGCCCTGGACCCTGCTGCTCGCCGGCCTCGTGGCGCTGGCGCTGCTCGCGGTCTCGGGTTGTGCGGTGTGGCGCATCGGGCAGGCAGGAGATCTGGCGCGGCGCAGCGAGCCGCTGCAACACACGCCGGCCCGCCCGGCGCTGCGCCTGCTGATCGTGGGCGACAGCACGGCGGTGGGTACCGGGGCCAGTGCGCCGCAGGCCAGCCTGGCCGGATGGCTGGCGCGTGAATACCCGCGCCTGCGCATCGACAACCGCGCGCGCGACGGCGCCACGTTCGCCGAAGTGGCCGAGCAGCTCGGCGGCCAGGAACGCCACGACCTCGTGCTGGTCCAGGCTGGTGGCAACGACGTGATTCGCCTGCGCAACATGGACTCGGTGGCTGCCGACATCGAACGCGTGCTCGTGCTGGCCAAGGCGCGGGCCGATCGCGTGATCCTCATGCCCGCTGGCAACGTAGGCAACGCGCCCTTTTTTGACCCGCCCGTGTCGTGGTGGATGAGCTCGCGCGCCCGCACGCTGCACGAGCTGGTGCGCGAGGCAGTGCAGCGCCACGGCGCGGTGTATGTGAACCTGTACAAGGAAAAGGCCGAGGACCCGTTTGCGCAGCAGCCCGGGCTGAACGCGGTGGACGGCCTGCACCCGAGCGATGCCGGTTACCGCGTGTGGTTCACGGAGTTGATGACCCAGGCGGCACTGGCACCGCTGCTGGCACCGGCGCGCTGAACGCCGGGCGAGGCGAACGCCCCAGGCGGCTCAGGGGTTGCTCCACCGCGTGGTGAAAGGCGGCGCCGGCCAGGTTGCACGCCAGCCAGGCCAGCAACACGCCCAGCGTCTGCACCAGCGGGTCGGCGCTGCCGTAGCGCGTGAACAGCGCATTGACCACCAGCGCCACCGGAAAGTTGAGCAGGAACACCGAGTAGGAAATGCGTCCCAGGTAGGCCACGGCGCGACCGCGGGGCCAGGTGGTGAGCCAGCCGTGCAACTGCGCCGCCGCCAGCACCGCGCTGACCACCAGCGCCAGCGCAATGCGCGCGCGAAAATCCAGCGCCAGGGCCAGGAACACCAGCGCGAGCAGCGCGGCCATGGGCCAGCGGCCCTCGCGCCACGCGGCCGGGTTGCGTGTGGCCCAACCGGAGAGCACACCCATGCCGTAGGCGCCGAAGAAATACAGCGCCCAGGCGTCCCAGTCGGCATCGAGGTTGAAATGGAACAGCGAGGCCAGCACCCCCACCGCCACCAGCACCTGCGGCCAGGGGCCACGCACGCCGCGCGAGATCCACAGCAGACCGAGCAGCAGGGCGTAGAGCTGGAAGTCGATCGCCACGTACCACACGCCAGCCGAGAGCGAGCCCACGTCCAGCAGGGTGTGCAGCAGCAACGCATGCCACACGAACGGCCAGAATTCGGCCCGCTCGGGCAAGGAGTCGTGCTCCATCCACTGCCGCGCCAGCTCGGTGCACAGCATGGCCACCAAGAGCGCTGCCGTGTAGGGCAATGCAATGCGCGCGTAGCGTTGCCACAGCAGGCGTGCCGGCGAGAGTGTGGGAGCCAGAACGCCATTGGGCGCAAGGCTGCGCGCCGCCAGGAAACCGGCCACCACCAGAAACACCTGCACGGCCATGCGCGCGTCCTGGCTGAACCACGCCACCAGGTCGGGCACGAGGCGGTGCGTCCAGTCGGACATGGGGCCGTAGAACGCCAGATGGTGCAGCACGATGAGCTGCGATGCCACAGCCTTGAAGGCGTCGATCAGCATCAGGCGCCGGGGCGCGCCTTCGGGGGGGCTGATGGGCAAAGGGTGGGACATGGGTGCCTGTGGGTACGCGGTATGGTAGCGACATGAACACCACCACCACGCCCCCCGAAGGTCGCATCCTCACCGAGGTGCGCGAGCACATCTTGCTGATCGGCATCGACCGGCCGGCCAAGCGCAACGGCTTCACGCCCGCCATGTTGCAGGCGCTGGCCGAGGCCTACACGCGGCTGGACGACGACCCCGCCCTGCGCGTGGGCGTGCTGCACGCCACCGGCGACCACTTCACCGCCGGGTTGGACCTGCCCGCCTTCGCACCGCTGATGCAGCGCGGCGAGCGCGCCATCACCCCGGGGCTGGTCGATCCCACGGACGTGGGCTACCCCGCCTATCGGCGCCGCGACAAACCGGTGGTGGTGGCGGTCAAGGGCATCACCTACACCATCGGCATCGAGCTGATGCTCGCGGCCGACGTCGTGGTGGCTGCGGACGATGGCCGCTTCTCGCAGCTCGAAGTGCAGCGCGGCATCATGGCCACGGGCGGCGCCACGTTGCGCATGGCCGAACGCGCGGGCCTGGGCAACGCCATGCTGCACCTGCTCACCGCCGACGTGTTCGACAGCGCCGAGGCCCTGCGCCTGAACTTCGTGCAACGCGTGGTGCCCACCGGCAGCGAACTCGACGAAGCACTGCGCATCGCCGGCCAGATTGCGCTGCAGGCTCCCCTGGCGGTGGTGGCCACACGGCGCAACGCGCGCAAGGCGGTGGAAGAAGGGCCGCCAGCGGCGGTGGCGGAGTTTGAGGCCACGCAGCAACGGCTCTCGCAAAGCGAGGACGCACGCGAAGGTGTCCTGTCGTTCCAGGAGCGGCGCGCGGCGCGGTTCCACGGACGATAGGCGGGGGCGCACCGCGAGGCACCGCAGAGGTGCCGTTCATCGCTCCGGGGAGTTCCGCGATGACGCGGGG
Organism: Hydrogenophaga sp.; assembly: GCF_050250835.1. Classification (GTDB taxonomy): domain Bacteria; phylum Pseudomonadota; class Gammaproteobacteria; order Burkholderiales; family Burkholderiaceae_C; genus Hydrogenophaga. Next base: position 48,273 of record NZ_JBFWNX010000014.1, read on the forward strand.
GCTGGTGGCCGCCGGGATAGTGGCGTACAACAGGGCCAGGAAACGGTATGAACGGTATGGCTCGTTTTTCCCTTCGCGCCCTGCAACTGCTGGTGTGCCTGCTGGTGCCCGTGGCGGCTCACGGCGCCTGCGTGGATGACCCCGCCCGCGCCCACGAGCTTCGTGTGCTTGACGAGGCCCAGGTCATCGACCTGATGGAGCAGCATCCGGTTGTTGCGGCACCCGAAAAGTTGCACCGCATCATGGCCAGCCTGATCGCCGCCTCGCCGCGCCTGCTCGGGGGGGCGAGCATCCACCTGCTGGCATACGAAAACGCAGAGCTCAACGCCTACGCCGCCGACCACGGCCTCGTCATCCTCACCAGCGCCATGTGGAGCGAGCAGCAGGCCCTGTCCGACGACGAACTGGCGGCCGTGATCGCGCACGAGCTGGCCCACATCGAAGGCCGCGATTCGCTGGTGGAAGCCTGCTCGAACCTGCAGCGCCTCGGTGATCCGGCGCTGCGAATCGAAGACGCCAGGGACCGCATGGCGCTGGAGATGTTCAACCCCCGCTCACCGGCCGCCCGCGCCGCGCGCGAGGAACTGCACGCGCAGGAACACGCCGCCGATGTGCGCGGCATCGAACTGCTGCGCCGGATCGGCCGCGATCCTGCGGCCATGGTGAGCGTGCTGGCCAAGATTCACGGTACCGAGGCCAGTGGTTTGAATCTTCTGATGGGGTCCTCGCACCCGGATGTGAAGGAGCGACTGAGAAAGGCGAGGGAGGCGGCGCAAGGGGCCGGCTTCAAGACGGACGGTCAAGACCCGCCATCAGCGCTTCGCCCCAGTCCCAGGGCCCCGTGATCGTCAGCGTCACGGTGGTCCATTCCCCTTCCACCGTCACCAACCGATCGGCGTCCCACGCGCCCCCTTCGTCCAGTGGCCCGCGCGGGCCAGGGCTGTGGCCGTCGGCCCAGGCCAGCACGGCCCGCACCTCCTGCAGCACCTCAGGCAACTGTGCTGCCCGCACGCTGGCCATCGCTTCCCACGTGCCGGTGCCTTCGCCGTCGTCGCTGGCGTCAAAGATCAGGTAGTGCAGGATCAGCCCGCCTTCACCTTCAATCGCCACGCATGCAGCAGCGGCTCGGTGTAGCCGCTCGGCTGCGCCTTGCCCTTGAACACCAGGTCCAGCGCGGCCTGGTAGGCCATGCTGGTCTTGAAGTTGCCCGCCATCTTCTGGTACAGCGGGTCGTCGGCGTTCTGGCCGTCCACCACCGCGGCCATGCGCTCGAAGGTCTTGATCACCTGCGCTTCGGTCACGATGCCATGGTGCAGCCAGTTGGCCATGTGCTGGCTGGAGATGCGCAGCGTGGCGCGGTCTTCCATCAGGCCGACGTTGTGGATGTCGGGCACCTTGGAACAGCCCACGCCCTGGTCGACCCAGCGCACCACGTAGCCCAGGATGCCCTGGGCATTGTTGTCCAGTTCCTGCTGCTTCTCGGCCTCGGTCCAGCTGGGGTTGCTGCTCACGGGAATGGTGAGCAGCCCGGTGAGCAGGTTGTCGTGCTCGGCGTCGGCGTCGATCTTCTCCAGGTCTTTCTGCACGTCGCTCACCAGCACCTGGTGGTAGTGCAGCGCGTGCAGCGTGGCGCCGGTGGGGCTGGGCACCCAGGCGGTGTTGGCGCCGGCCTTGGGGTGGGCGATCTTCTGTTCCAGCATGGCCTTCATGAGATCGGGCATGGCCCACATGCCCTTGCCAATCTGCGCTTTGCCGCGCAGGCCGCACGAGAGGCCCACCAGCACATTGTTTTTCTCGTAGGCCTGAATCCAGGCGCTGGCCTTCATGTCGCCCTTGCGCACCATGGGGCCGGCCAGCATGGCGGTGTGCATCTCGTCACCAGTGCGATCCAGGAAGCCGGTGTTGATGAAGGCCACGCGGCTGGCGGCGGCGGCAATGCAGGCCTTGAGGTTGACGGAAGTGCGGCGCTCCTCGTCCATGATGCCGAGCTTGACCGTGCTGTCCTTGAGGCCCAGCACCTTTTCCACGCGGGCGAACAGCTCGGCGGCAAACGCCACTTCGCGCGGGCCGTGCATCTTGGGTTTGACGATGTAGACCGATCCCTTGCGCGAATTGCGGATGGCGTCTTTCTTCGTGCGCTTGAGGTCGTGCAGGGCGATGGTGGTGGTGACCACCGCGTCCATGATGCCTTCGGGAATTTCCTTGCCCTCCGGGCCCCAGAGGATGGCCGGGTTGGTCATGAGGTGGCCCACATTGCGCACGAACATGAGTGAGCGCCCATGCAGACGCACCGCGTTCTTCTTGCCGTTGGGCGCGGTGTATTCGCGGTCGGCATGGAGGCCGCGCGTGAAGGTCTTGCCTCCCTTGCTCACCGACTCGGTCAGCGTTCCCTGCAAGATGCCGAGCCAGTTGCGGTACGCCAGCACTTTGTCTTGCGCGTCCACGGCGGCCACCGAGTCTTCCAGATCGAGGATGGTGGAGAGCGCAGCTTCGACCACGAGGTCGCTCACGCCAGCCGCGTCGTTCTGGCCAATGGGCGTGCGGCGGTCGATCTGGATGTCCAGGTGCAGACCGTTGTGTTGCAGCAGCACGGCGCTCGGTGTCCTGGCCTCGCCCTGGTAGCCGACCAGTTGCGACTTGTCCACCAGCTTGCTGGTGCCTCCATCGGCCAGCGAGACCACCAGGTCGCCGTCCTTGATGCGGTAGCCGGTGGAGCCCACGTGCGAGCCCTTCCTGAGCGGTGCGGTCCGGTCCAGCACATGGCGCGCGTATTCAATGACCCTGGCGCCGCGTCTGGGGTTGTAGCCGCCCTTGGGTCCCACCTTGCCGCAACCCTTGTCTTCGGCGATCACGTCGGTGCCATACAGCGCGTCGTACAACGAGCCCCAGCGCGCGTTCGCGGCGTTCAGCGCATAGCGAGCGTTCAGGATCGGCACCACCAGTTGCGGGCCGGCCTGCACGGCCAGTTCGTCGTCCACGTTGCGGGTCGTGGCCCTGGCGTTTTTGGGTGGGGTCACGAGGTAGCCGATGGTCTCCAGGTACTTGCGGTAGCCGGCCATGTCGCGGATCGGGCCCGGGTTGGCTGCGTGCCAGGTGTCCAGTTCGGCCTGCAGGCGATCGCGTTCGGCCAGCAGCACCGCATTCCTGGGCGCCAGGTCGGCCACGATGGCATCGAAGCCCTTCCAGAACGTGGCCTGATCCACGCCCGTGCCGGGCAGCACCTGCTGGTTGATGAAGTCGAAGAGTTCGGTGGCGACTTGAAGGCCGTGGATGGCAGTGCGTTGTGTCATGGGGGCTCCAGCAAGAGACAGGGGAAAAAGAATGCAGGGACAACAATGAAATGGGAAAGCGTTCAGAAAAAGGCCAGCACGTCGCGCAGATGGTTGCCTGTGCGGCGGGGCTCGGCGCCCAGTTCTTCAAACGGCAGGTTCGTTCGGTTCACCCAGAGCGTCTGGTAGCCGAACCAGGTCGCGGCCAGTGCGTCCCAGGCGTTGCTGCTGACGAAAACAATGTGCGCGCGTGGCAGACCGGTGGCCTGTTCACCCAGCAGGTAGGCATCGGGATGGGTCTTGTATTTGCGGATCGGGTCCACGCTGATCACATGGTCCAGCAGGCCGTCAAGCCCGGCGCTGCGCACCGCAATCCCCAGCATGTCCGCGTCGCCATTGCTCAGGATGCCGGTGACCACGCCGCGCTCGCGAAGTGCCTGCAGCACTTCGCGGTTTTCCGGGAAGGCCGAAAGGTGGCGGTACTGGTTCATGAGCCGCGCCGCGCGCTCCTCGAATGCGGGCCAGTTGCTGCGTGCATCGGGCTCGATGGCCTTGATCGCATAGGTCAGTGCGTTCTGCGTGAGTGTCCAGAACGGCCGGTAGTGCGCGCCGTGATCGCTGGTGGTCACCAACCGCGTGTATTCGATCTGCTTGTCGCGCCAGAGGGTGGCAAGCCGAGCCCCGAGCCCGGGGAACAGCTGCTCGGCGAGCAAGCCGACGCTGTACACGTCGAACAGCGTGCCATAGGCATCAAAAAGAACGGCGCGGGGTTTGGGGTCCATGGGTGCACTGTATTCCACACCTGGGCGCGCATTGAACAGGTTTTTTGCGACTGATCTGTGACTTTGGTAGAGGTAATGAGTCGGAGTCATCCGAGGTGGGCGTTCGCGAGAAGAATCTCACGTGATGCGCCCTGCGCCGACCAGCTTGCATTTTCGCTGTCATGCCCGTGTGGCAGCATGAAGCCAGGCTTTGGACGACGCCCCGACAGGATCGGCACAGACCCGTGCAATTTTTCGATCTGCCAGCGGTGGCGGCGCATGGCCAGCGGGGAGTTTTGCATGTTCACCTACGTCATCTTCGGGGTGTTGCGCGGATCGAGTGAGGGGTTGCTCTTTCACAGCTGCGTGCCGGACCTCGGTCGCCATCCGGAACTCTGGGCGGACGAGTGCCCGTTTCCCATTGCCATCGGAGCGCCTGTGCGCATCGAACTGACGACGGGCCTTGCCCCTGCTGCCGCGGCTAGCCAACGCGGCCACTCAACTGCCGCGCCGCCACCAGCACCTTCGTCACATGCCGCTCATCGAACCGGTGCGCCGGCATCGTGAGCGTGAGTGAAGCGGCAATCGTCCCGTCCACATGAAACACCGGTGCCGAGATGCCCGCCACTTCGGCCAGCCGGTCACCCACGGCGGTCATGAAACCATCGGCGCGGATGCGGGCGTGCAGGCGCCTGTCGGCCTGTGTGATTCTGCGGCTGTCGTCGCCGGCACCGAACGCCGACAGCACGCGCCCGCCCGTGCCCTGGTGCAGCGGCAGCACGTCGCCAGCGCGAATGTGGTCGCGAACCGGATGCGGTGAGTCCACCCGGTAGAGGCACAGCCGCGTCTGGTTGGGCGCCTGTCCCTGGCGCACGTGGTAGGCCGCGCTCTCGCCGGTGACAGCGACCAGCTGGCGCAGCACCGGCATGACCACGCGGTCGAGCGAGAACGAGGCGGCGTAGATGCCGTGCAGCCGAGCGACTTCACCCCCGAGTGCGTAGCGGCCGTCGTCCAGCCGCTGCAGCAGGTGCGCGTGTTCCAGCGACGCGAGCAGGCGCAGCGCTGTGCTCTTGTAGAGCTGGGTGCGCCCGGCCAGCTCAGCGAGCGAGAGCGCTGCGTCGCCCGGCTGGAAGGCGCCGAGCAGTGACAGTGCGCGGTCCACGGCGGCGGTGCCACCGATGGCGGCATGCGTGTCGGCAACGGAGGGGGTCTGTGCTTTGCGGGGCATGGCGATGAACGTGGGTTGACAGTGCGGGGGTGATCTGCCATTCTTTTTAATAGAAAGAATATCGTTCTATCTGACAAAACACAAGCACACCCCTCGTTTCATGTCATCCACGCCCGAAGTCCTCATCAGCGAAGTCGGCCCGCGCGACGGTCTGCAATCGGTTCAGGCGATCATGCCCACGGCCGACAAACGGCGCTGGATCGACGCGCTCGTGGAGGCCGGCCTGCGCGAGATCGAGGTGGGCTCTTTTGTGCCTGCCCGTCTGTTGCCGCAGATGGCCGATGTGGTGGACGTGGTGCGCCACGCGTTGCGCCACCAGGGCATCACCGTGATGGCGCTGGTGCCCAACCGGCGTGGTGCCGAAGCCGCGCTGGCCGCCGGTGTGCACAAGTTCACCCTGCCAGTGTCGGCGAGCGAGGCCCATTCACTGGCCAACGTGCGCAAGACGCGGGTGCAGATGGTGGAGGCGTTGCGCGAGGTGCACGCGCTGCGGCGTGAAGCCGCGCCCGGTGTGGCGATGGAGGTGGGCCTGTCGACCGCGTTTGGCTGCACCTTGCAGGGTGCGGTGGACGAAGACGAAGTGATCCGTCTGGCCGTGGCCTGTGTGGAAGCCGGCGCGGACGAGGTCGGCCTGTCGGACACCACCGGCATGGCCAACCCGGCGCAGGTGCGCCGCCTGTTCAAGCGGCTGCGCGCCGAGATCGGCACGCGCGCGGGCGCAGCCCACATGCACAACACGCGCGGCCTCGGCCTGGCGAACTGCCTGGCGGCTTTCGACGTGGGCGTGCGCACCTTCGACGCCTCGCTCGGTGGCCTGGGCGGCTGCCCCTATGCTCCCGGCGCCTCGGGCAACGTGGTCACCGAAGACCTGGTGTTCATGTTCGAGGCCATGGGTGTGTCCACCGGCATCGACCTGGACAAACTCATGGCCGCCCGCGAACCGCTGAAGACCGGCCTGCCGCACGAGCCGGTGTATGGCATGACACCCGAAGCCGGTCTGCCCAAGGGGTGGCGGGTTCACCACCACCCGTCGAATCCTTCGACAAGCTCAGGATGAACGGAGATTGGTGCTTACTCACTCTCAGGATGAACGGAGATTGGTGCCTACTCACTCACCCACCTATCCGTTCTGGCTGAGCCTGTCGAAGCCTTCTCACGAACTGCATCACCATGACCCAACTTCCCCTGGACGGCCTTCGCGTCGTCGAATTCACCCACATGGTCATGGGCCCCACCTGCGGCATGGTGCTGGCCGACCTGGGCGCCGAGGTCATCAAGGTGGAGCCGCCCGCAGGCGACAACACCCGCCGGCTGCTGGGCTCGGGCGCGGGCTTCTACCCGCAGTTCAACCGCAACAAGAAAAGCCTGGTGCTGGACCTGCAGTCGCCCGATGGGAAAGAAGCGGTGCTCAGGCTGATCGCCACGGCCGACGTGGTCAGCGAGAACTTCAAGCCCGGCACCATGAAGAAGCTGGGGCTGGACCATGAGAGCCTGAAAAAACTCAACCCGCGTCTCATCCACGTGAGCCACAAGGGTTTCCTGCCCGGCCCCTACGACCACCGCACCGCGCTCGACGAGGTGGTGCAGATGATGGGGGGCCTGGCCTACATGACCGGGCGCCCTGGTGATCCGCTGCGGGCGGGCTCGTCGGTGAACGACATCATGGGAGGGCTGTTCGGCGCCATCGGCGTCATGGCCGCGCTCAGCGCCCGCGAAAAGACCGGCGAAGGCTGCGCGGTGCAGAGTGCGCTGTTCGAGAACAACGTCTTTCTCGTGGCCCAGCACATGATGCAGTTCGCCGTCACCGGGCAGCCTGCCGCGCCCATGCCCGACCGCATCTCGTCGTGGGGCATCTACGACGTGTTTCAGGTGGCCGATGGCGAGCAGATCTTTCTGGCGGTGGTCAGCGACACGCAGTGGGCGATCTTTTGCGATGCCTTTGGTTACCACGACCTCAAGGCCGACGCGCGGCTGCTGGGCAACAACCAGCGTGTTCGCGCACGCGAATGGCTCATTCCGCTGCTGCGCGAACGTCTGGCACTGCAGAAGGCGGCGGAGGTGGCGGCGGTGTTCGAGCGTCACGGCTTGCCTTTTGCGCCCATTGCCAGGCCCCATGAACTGCTGGACGACCCGCACCTGCAGGCCACTGGCGGCCTGGCTCCCATCACCCTGCCCGATGGCGCGCGTGCCGGCCAGACGGCGCAGACCGTGCTGCTGCCGCTCGCACTCGATGGGGAACGCCTGGGTGTGCGCCACAGCCCGCCGCGGCTGGGTGAGCACAGCCACGACCTGCTGACCTCGCTGGGCTACACGACCGAACAGGCGGCCCAGCTGAGTCGCACCGTGCTGAAAGCAGACTGAAAAGTCATCAATGCTTTCAGATCTTTCATGGGGCTGTGCCAACAAGTGGGGTAATCTGCCCCGGTGGACAAACTCAAACAACTCGAAACCTTCGTGGCCGTGGCCACGCGCGGCAGCCTCACCGCCGCCGCCAAGGCCGAGGGCGTGGCCCCGGCCATCATCGGGCGCCGGCTCGATGCCCTGGAAGCCCGCCTGGGCGTGAAGCTCATGGTGCGCACCACGCGGCGCATCACGCTCACGCACGAAGGCAGCGCCTTTCTGGAAGACTGCCAGCGCCTGCTGGTGGACATGGCCAACGCCGAAGCCAGCGTGAGCGCCGGCGGCGTCAAGGCCAGTGGGCATCTGCGCATCACCGCGCCGGCCGGCTTCGGGCGGCGGCACGTGGCGCCGCTGGTGCCTCGCTTTCGTGAGCTGCACCCTGAAGTGACGATCTCGCTGAACCTCAGCGATCGCGTGGTGGACGTGGCCGGAGAGGCCTACGACTGTGCCGTGCGCGTGGGCGACCTCCCGGATTCGTCCCTGGTGAGCGTGCGCCTGGCTGACAACCGCCGACTGTGCGTGGCCACGCCGCGTTACTTGCAGCGGCACGGTCGCCCGCAGACGCCGGCGGATCTGGCGCGCTTCGACTGCCTCACGCTCTCCAGCGACGCCTCGCAAACCCGGGGCTGGGCCTTTGCCGTGCCGGCCGAGGGCGGCGAGAGAGAAATCCTTCATCTGCGCCCCGGCGGCCCGCTGGACTGCACCGATGGGCAGGTGTTGCGCGAATGGTGTCTGGCGGGTTGGGGCATTGCCTGGCGAAGCACCTGGGAGGTGGAGGCCGACATCGCCGCCGGCCGACTCGAGAGCGTGCTCGACGACTTTGCCGCGCCGCCCAATGGCATCTTCGCGCTGTTCCCGCAGCGCAAACACCTCGCGCTGCGGGTGCGGCTGTGGATCGACTTTCTCAAGCACGAGTACGCGCGTCCTGAATTCTGGGCCGGTGCTGGCGCGCGCTGAACCGCCATGCCGCCCATTCTGGACACGGCCCGGCTGTGCCTGAGGCCCTTTTCCGAGGCCGACGCGCCCTTCGTACTTGAACTCGTGAACGACGCCGACTGGCTGACCTACATCGGCGACAAGGCGGTGCGCACGCTGGACGACGCGAAGCGCTACCTGCTGGAAGGGCCCATGGCCATGAACGCCGAACTTGGCATCGGCCTGTGCGCGATGGACCTGAAGTCGCCCGAGCGACGCCCGCTGGGCATGTGTGGCCTTCTGGTGCGTGAAGGCTCGCCCGACGTGGAGCTGGGTTACGCGCTGCTGCCCGAGGCGCGTGGACAAGGACTGGTGCGCGAAGCGGCCCAGGCCTGGGTGCACCACGGCTTCCAGACTTTGAATCTGCGCAGCATCCACGCCTACACGCATGCAGAGAACACCTCTTCGCACGCGGTGCTGGCCAGCCTGGGCTTCGAGCTGCTGGCGCCCTCAGCCGAGGCGGAACCGGGCGCCACGCGGCATCACTGGCTGCTGCGCCCCGACGCGGCCTAGGTGTTCCGGCGTCGCGGCCCGGTCGCCGTCGTGCGCAGCGACAGCCAGGCAAACAGCCAGCCCACCAGCGCCCCGGCCAGCACGTCCAGGAACACGTGCTGGCGGATCGCCATCGTCGACCACATGATGACGGCGCATTGCAGCACGCTGACCCAGCGCAGCGAGGCCGGCGCGCCGACCTGGACGAAGATGTGGTGCAGCCAGAAGGCGGAGTACACCGCCGAGGCCACGTGCAGCGAAGGGCAGGCGTTGCCCGAGGCATCGAGTCCCTTCATGAAGGCCAGTTGGGGGTGCAGGGACCAGTCGATGTCGGGCACTGGCGCCTGCGTGGGCAGCAGCCAGAACACCATCAGGCAGGAGGCACACAGCGCGGCCGTCCACAGGCCATAGCGCAGCAGCTCGCGAAAGCTGGGCAGCAGGGCCGAAGGCAGTGACACGTAGACCCAGAGCGACACGTAGGCGGCAAATCCTGCCGGGGTGAAGGGCACCCAGTCGTCGATGGCCAGCACCGGCATCGGAAACGGCATTTGCGATGGGTGATGCAGCACCCAGAAGTAAGCCTGGAAAAAGAGCACCATGAAGGCCGTGGTGCCCGCGGCCTTCAGGTACCAGAGCGTCACGAAACGGTCCAGCAGTTGCCTGGGCCAGGCGCGATCGGGAGAGGGTGTCATGGGTGGGCAGGGTCGATCGGCTAAAGCGGCGGGCTAATATAATCTGTCGCCCTGTGAAGCTCGGACGGCGGGTGTGCGCACCAGGCCCCACAACAACAAGATGACCGCAGCTTCCCAGGAAATCCCGCATTCATTCATGTGCCCGGGCTCACGCCCTGGTTTCACCTTGCCGGTCAACATTCGGGCCCCTTCCATGAGTTCTGCCGACCTGATTCGCACCTTTCTCTCCGACCGCCTCGGCGTCGAGGCTGGCCTGGTCCAGCCCGCTTCGCGGTTGGCCGATCTCGGTGTCGATTCGCTGATGCTGGCCGAACTCCTGTTTGAAGCCGAAGACCGCCTGGGCATTGACATACCGTCCGATCTTCCGCTGCCCGGCACCGTGGCCGAGATGCAGGCGGCGCTGGATGCGCTGACCACCGCGAAGAGCGGCTGACCCATGCAGGTTCGCCGTGTCGCCATCACCGGCCTCGGGTTGATCAGCCCCTACGGCGGTGACATGGCCGACTTCTTCACGCGCCTGATCGCCGGTGAGTCGGCGGTGCGCCACCTGCTGACCGACGACCTGCCCCGTCCCCTGTCCACCCCCTTCGTGAGCTGCCTGGGCTTCAACGCCGAGGCCGCCCTGGGCAAACCGCTCGCGCTCATGATGGAGCGATTCGCCCAGCTTGGCATGGCGGCGGCCTTTCAGGCCTGGGACCAGGCCGGGTTGCCCCGCCGGCTGGAGGCGGGCGCCGACCCCGCCTCCCGCGACCAGTGGGGCTGCATCTGGGGCACCGCGCTCGGCGGCCTCGCCGCCCACGAACGGGGCAGCCGCGAACTCTGGCAAAAAGGGCGCGAACGCCTGTCGCCGCTTTCGGTCGTACAGGGCATGAACAATGCAGTCAACGCACACATTTCCATACAACTTGGCCTGGGCGGCCTGAGCACCAGCCACACGGCGGCCTGTGCGTCTTCGGGCATCGCCATCGGCGAGGCGTTCCGGCGCGTGCGCAGTGGCGAGGCCGACGTGATGCTCACCGGCGGTTCCGATGTGTGCCAGTCCTACGGCGTGGTGCGCGCCTGGGAGGCCATGCGTGTGCTGGCGCCAGGCGATGCGGCCACGTCGCCCATGGCCTGCCGGCCCTTCGCGGCAGACCGCGCCGGCCTGGTGCTGGGCGAGGGTGGCGCTGCGCTGGTGCTGGAAGCGTGGGACCACGCCGTCGCGCGCGGCGCGACCATCCATGGTGAAATTGTTGGCTATGGCACCAGTTGTGATCACAGCCACCTGGTCCGTCCGCAGCGCGATGGCCAGGTTCGTGCGATGCGTTCCGCACTCGCCGACGGAGGACTTGTGCCCCGGGACATCCATTACGTCAACGCCCACGGCACCGCCACGGCCGAGGGCGACCCGGTGGAGATGGCCGCCCTTCGCGAAGTGTTTGCTGATGTGGCGCAGGAGTTGCCCGTGAGCGCCACCAAGTCCATGCACGGGCACCTGCTGGGTGCAGCCGGCGCCATCGAGGCCGTGGTCACCGCCCTGGCGCTGCGCGAACAGGCGGTGCCTCCCACGGCCCACCTCGCCGGACGCATTGATCCCGCCTGCGAGGGCGTCGACCACGTGCTGCAGGGCCGCCGCGGCGTGCCCATGCAGGCCGCGCTGTCCAGTTCCTTTGCCTTTGGCGGCAGCAACGCCGTGCTGGCCTTTCGTGCGCCGCCCCGCTGACACGTTCCCAATTGTTTTGTCTATGCGAGTGACTCCATGACCACACCTGTCTCCCCCGAATCCGTCGACGCCCTGTGGCCCGAGGTCGTGGCCTTGATCATCGAAGCCCTCAACATGGAAATCGAAGCCGGCGAAGTCGATCCCGACGGACCGCTGTACGGCGACGGCATGGGGCTCGATTCCATCGACATGCTCGAAATCTCGCTCGTCATCTCCAAGCGCTACGGGTTCCAGATGCGTTCGGACAACGAGGACAACGAAAAGATCTTCGCCTCGCCGCGCGCCCTGGCGGCCCACATTGCCAGCCAGCGCACGCTGTGACATGAGCTGGACCCCGGCGCTGCGAGACCTTGGCGTGCTGCTGCTGATGGTGGCGTGGGTGGTTGCGGCGCACGCCGGCAGCGCGGGCTGGGGCAACGCCGACTTCAACACGGCGGTGGCTGTGTTGCCGGTCATCGCGGCTTTGTCGATGTCGCTCTGGCGCGTGCCGCAGTGGGGCTGGCGCATCGTGGGTGTGCTGGCGCAACTCCTGCTGCTGGTCTGGCTGTGGACGCGGTTGCGCCACAACGTGCCGCTGCTGTATTACCTGCAACACCTGGGTATCCATGTGGCGCTGGGTGTGTACTTTGGCAAGTCGCTGCTTGGCCCCGGTGACGCGCTCATCACCCGCATGGCGCGGCGCATCTTCGGCCACGAACTCTCCGAACGCAAGGTGCGCTACACGCGCAACGTCACGCTGGCCTGGACGGTGTTCTTTTTCGTCAACGCACTGGTGTCCACGCTGCTGTTCATCTTCGCGCCTTCGGCCATCTGGTCGGTGCATGCCAACCTGCTCACCGGCCCGCTGATCGGCCTGATGTTCCTGGTCGAGCACGTCTGGCGCCTGTGTGTGCTGCCGCCGCACGAGCGCCCGGGCCTGGCCGACATCGTGCAGGCCTACCGGCGCGAATCGGCGCAACGCTCGGCGCCCTCCACGCCCCCGCCGACGGCATGACGTCTGCTTCTGCGCTGATCAGCGAGCACCAGCTCGACGACGTGCTGGCCTGGCGTGCCCAGGGGCCGGTGCGGGTGCGCGAGTTCCTGGCCGATGCGCACGCACTGGCCGCCCGCCTGCCCGGTGGCGAATGGCTGATCAACCTTTGCGAGGACCGCTACCACTTCGCCGTCGGCTTCGCCGCCGGCCTGCTGGCGGGCAAGGTCAGCCTGCAGCCATCGTCGCAGTCGCCGCAGACGCTGCAGCGACTGGCGGCCGATCATCCTGGCGCGTCCTGGCTGGCGGATCACCCGGATGCGGTACCGGGTCTGCCGGGCCTCGCCTTTCCCGAGCCGGCGGCACTTCCTCGTGCCGAGGTGCACCGCATACCGCTGATCGACGACGACCGCCTGGCCGCCATCCTGTTCACCTCAGGCTCGACCGGCCTGCCTCAGCCGCACCGCAAAACCTGGGGCAAGCTGGTGCGCAATGGCCGCGCCGAGGCCAGCGCGCTGGGCCTGTTGCAGAGGCCACAGGCTGTCGTGGGCACGGTGCCGATTCAGCACAGCTACGGCTTCGAGTCCACCTTGCTGATTGCCCTGCATGGTGGTTGCCAGTTCGCCGCCGGCAAGCCCTTCTACCCGCAGGACATCGTGGAGGCGCTGGCGGCCGTGCCGCGCCCGCGCATGCTGGTCACCACGCCCTTTCACCTCTCCACGCTGCTGGCTTCGGGCCTGCGGGTGCCGCCACTGGACCTGGTGCTCTCGGCCACCGCACCGCTCAGCCCCGAGCTCGCGCGCCGCGTGGAGGCGCACTGCGGCGCGCCGGTGCACGAGATCTATGGCTCCACCGAATCGTCCGCGCTGGCCAGTCGGCGCACGCTCGATGGCGCGGCCTGGCGGCCGATGGAAATGGTGCGGCTGGAGCAGGAGGGCGATGCCACCCATGCGAGCGGCGGCCACGTCGAAGGCCGTGTGCCGCTGGCCGATCTCATCGAAACCTGCGCCGACGGGCGCTTCCTGCTTCACGGCCGGCACGCTGACCTCATCAACATCGCGGGCAAACGCACCTCGCTGGCCTACCTCAACCACCAGATCGGCGCGCTGCCTGGCGTGGTCGACGCTGCCTTCTTTCTGCCCGACGAGCCGGAGGGCGAGGAAAGGGTGGCGCGACTGGCGGCTTTCGTGGTGGCGCCCACGCTCGATGTGCGCACCCTCATGGCGGGCCTGCGCCCCCGGCTCGACGCCATCTTCCTGCCGCGCCCGCTGGTGCTGGTGGATGCCCTGCCGCGCAACGCCACCGGCAAGCTCACGCGCCAGGCCCTGCAGGCGCTTTACGCTGAAAAGGTGGCCCATGGCCAGCGCTGAATTCACCTGGGCCGTGCCGCTCGACCACCCCGCGTTCGCGGGCCATTTTCCGTCCCGTCCCATCGTCCCGGGCGTGGTGCTGCTCGACCAGGCCTTGCTGTTCGCGGCGCGCCTGCACGGGGCCGCCTCGACCGCCGGCTGGCAGGTCGCTCAGGCCAAGTTCTTCGTGCCAGTGGGGCCCGGCGCCGAGTTGCGCTTTGCCCTGCAGTCCACCGCACGGGGCGGCATCGGCTTTCGTGTGATCGGCGAAGGGCGCGACGTGGCCAGCGGCAGCCTGGTGCCCGCACCATGACCCATGGGCCAACGCCCGACTGGATGCGCGAACAGGAGCGCAGCCACCTGGGCGCGTTGCGCCTGATGGTGTGGATCTCTTTGCGCCTGGGCCGTCCTGTCGGGCGGTTGGTGCTGCGCGGCATCGCGCTGTATTTCGTGTTGTTCTCGCCCAAGGCGCGCCGCCATGGGCGCGACTACCTGGCGCGCTCGCTGGGCCGGACGCCAACCTGGGCCGATGGCTACCGCCACGTGCTGAGTTTCGCCAGCACCGTGCATGACCGTGTCTACCTGCTCAATGATCGCTTCGACCTGTTCGACATTCGCATCGTGGGGGGTGAGCTGGTGAGCGAGGCGCTGCGGCGCCAGCCCGGAGCGCTGCTGATGGGCGCACACCTGGGCAGCTTCGAGGTGCTGCGCGCCGTCGGCCACACGCACGCCCATGCGCCGGTGGCCATGCTGATGTATGAGGAAAATGCGCGCAAGATCAACGCCATCCTGCACGCCATCAATCCGGCGGCTCGGCAGGACGTGGTGGCACTGGGCCACCCCGACTCCATGCTCAAGGCGCGTGACCGGCTGGAGGCCGGCAGCCTGGTGGGTTTGCTGGCCGACCGATCCCTGGCGAACGACTCGACGGCAGAATGCCAGTTCCTGGGTGCGCCCGCGCGCTTTCCCGTGGGGCCCTGGCGCATGGCGGCGATGCTGCGTCGGCCGGTGTTTTTCATGGCGGGCCTCTACCTGGGTGGCAACCGCTACGAACTGCATTTCGAGCCGCTGGCCGATTTTTCGACCACCGAGCGCGGCGAGCGCGACGCCGCCATGGCCCAGGCCATGCAGGCCTATGCCGATCGGCTTGGCGATTTCTGCCGCCGCGCGCCCTACAACTGGTTCAACTTCTTCGACTTCTGGAACCGCTCATGATCCGACGACTTCTTGTGAGCCTTGTGCTCCTGGGCTTCACCGCCCTGGCGCAGGCCGCTCTCGACATCGACCAGCTCATGGCCGAGCTGGCCCGCAACCCCGGGGGGCAGGCGAAGTTCGTCGAAAAGCGCCACTTGGCGCTGCTCGACAAGCCCGTGATCGCCACCGGCGAGATGACCTACACCGCCCCCGATCGACTGGAAAAACGCACGCTCACGCCCAAGGCCGAGACCATGGTGCTTGACAAGGACACGCTCAGCCTGGAGCGCGACCGGCGCAAGATCTCGATCCAGCTTGGCCAGCGGCCCGAGGTCGCGGCCTTCGTGGAGAGCATCCGCAGCACGCTGTCGGGCAACCGCGCATCGCTTGAACGCAGCTACCAGCTGGCGCTCACGGGCAACCTCGACGCCTGGGTGCTCACGCTGGTGCCCAGCGATGCCCGCATCGCCACGCTGCTCAAGCGCATCACGCTGAGCGGCGTGCGTGAACAGGTGCTGGGCATCGAATACTTGCAGGCCGATGGTGACCGCACCGAGATGAGCATCGAGCCGGTGAAGGCGCCATGATCCGGAGTCCCCTGCAGGCCCTTCTGGTCTGGCTCGGTGCGATGGCGATCGGCGTGTCCCTGCTGCTGAACACGCGCTTCTCCGCCGACATCTCCTTCTTCCTGCCGTCGCGGCCCACCGCCGAGCAGTCGGTGATGGTGGATCAGTTGCGCGAGGGAGCCGTGTCGCGGCTGCTGATGCTGTCCATCGCGGGCGGTGATGCGAGGCAGCGCGCCGATGCTTCGCGTGCGCTGCGCGCCGCGCTGGCGGACCACGAGTCTTTCGCCTCCGTGCAGAACGGCGAAGCCGAGGCGCTGGATGCAGCTCGCGATTTCCTGCTCGACCACCGCTACCTGCTCAGCAGCGCGGTCACGCCCGAGCACTTCAGCGTGGAGGGCCTGCGCGGCGCCGTCAACAACAGCATTGACCTGCTCAGCTCTTCGGCCGGCCTGCTGTTCAAACCCTACCTCGCACGCGACCCCACCGGCGAACTGGTGGAGCTGGTTTCGGGTCTGGGCGCGGGTGTACAGCCCAATGAGGTCGAGGGCGTGTGGGCCTCGCGCGATGGCGAGCGTGCCATGCTGCTCATGCAGACCCACGCGCTCGGCTCCGACACCGACGGTCAGGCCGCCGCCATCGAACTGATCCGCGAGCGTTTTGCGCAAGCCACCCGCCAGCATGGCCTGGAGGCGCTGACGCTGGAGATGTCCGGGCCGGGCCTGTTTGCGGTGCGGGCGCGGGCCACCATCCAGGAAGAGGTGGTGCGCCTGTCGATCCTGAGTTCGGTGATCCTCGCCCTCCTGCTCGGCTTCGTGTACCGCCGTGCGCGCCTGCTGCTGCTCACCCTGGTGCCGGTGCTCAGCGGCACGCTGGCCGCCATCGTCGTGGTGGGGCTAGTTCACGGCACGGTGTTCGGCATCACCGTGGGCTTCGGCGCCGCGCTCATCGGCGAGGCGGTCGACTACGCCATCTATTACTTCGTGCAATCTGGCCGCATGGGCATGGCATCCTGGCGCGAACAGTACTGGCCCACCATCCGCCTGGGCGTGCTCACCTCGCTGCTGGGATTTGGCGCGCTGCTGTTCTCGGGCTTTCCCGGCCTCGCCCAGCTCGGCCTGTACGCCATCAGCGGCGTGGTCACGGCCGCGCTGGTCACGCGCTACCTGCTGCCGCACCTGGCCGGCTCCGGCGTACACCTGAACGACGGCGCGCGCCAGGGCCGGGTGTTGCGCCCGCTGGTGGAGGGTGCGGGGGTGCTGCGCTGGCCGCTGCTGGTGGTGGTGCTGGTGGCCGGGGTCTATCTGGCGCAGAACCGCAACGAACTCTGGTACCCCAATCTCTCGGCGCTGTCCACGGTCACCCAGGCTGAGGGCGAGGTCGATGCGCGCCTGCGCAGCGACCTCGGCGCGCCCGATGCACGCTACATGGCGGTGATCACCGCGCCCGATCGTGAAAGCGCCCTGCAGGCGGCCGAGCGTGCGGGTGCGCCCCTGCGCCGGCTGGTGGAGCAAGGCCGCATTGGTGGCTTCGACACCCCGGCTCGATTCCTGCCCAGCGAGGCCACGCAGAATGCGCGACGCGCCAGCCTGCCTCCACCCGAAGAGCTCCGGGAGCGTTTGCACGCAGCGCTGGTCGATGCGCCCATTTCGGCCGATCGCCTGCAGCCCTTCCTGGACGACGTGCGCACCGCGCGCGCTTCGGCCAATCTCACGCGGCAGGACCTCGACGGCACCGGCCTGGGCCTGGTGGTAGACGCCCTGCTGTTGCAGCGCCCACAGGGCTGGAGCGTGCTGCTGCCGCTGCGCGCCGCGCCGGACCTGGACATTCCGGTCGATGAAGTGCGCACCGCCCTGGCGGGCAGCGGCGCGCTGTTCGTCGACCTCAAGGGCGAGTTCGACACGCTCTATGGCGACTACATCGACGAAGCCATCGTGCTGTCGCTGGCGGGCTTTGCCGCCATCGTCCTGGTGCTGGGCCTGGTGCTGCGCAGCCCGGCCCGCCTGCTGGGGGTGATGTTGCCGCTGGTGATGGCGGTGTTGGTGGTGGTCGCCGGGCTGCACGCCAGCGGCGTGCGCCTGCACCTGCTGCACCTGGTGGGTTTGTTGCTCACCGTGGCGGTGGGGTCCAACTACTCGCTGTTCTTCGACCGCGTCGCGCTGGGTGAAACGCTCGACGACGAAACCCTGCTGTCCATCGGGGTGGCCAGCACCACCACCGCCATCGGCTTTGGTGTGCTGGCCTGGTCGTCGGTGCCGGTGCTGCACGCCCTGGGCGTGACCGTGGGCCCCGGCGCGGTGCTCGCGCTGGTGCTCTCGGCGGCATTTGCCGCCAGAAAGCCCACGCCGTGACAGCGCTGCGCACCGTGGGCAAGGCCGGCCAGGCGCCCAATCTGATGGTGATGCTGCCCGGCGTGGCGATGCGCCCCGAAGCGATCTTCGAGGCCGGCTTCGCCACCGCGATCGAACGCCGCGCGCTGCCGCTGGACCTGTTGAGTGTGGACATCGACGGCGTGGGCCTCGACGCGGTGGACACCTGGGACCGCCTTCAGCGCGAGGTGATCGACCCTGCGGTCCAGCGCGGTGCGCGCGTGTGGCTTGGCGGCATCTCGCTCGGCGGCATGGTGGCCATGGCGCACGTGGCTGCGCGCCCCGGCGTGGCCGCCGGCCTGTGCCTGCTCGCCCCCTACCCGGGCAGCCGCCCGAGCACCAACGTGATCGAGCGCGCCGGGGGACCGGATCGCTGGCGACCCAGCGAACGCGATCTGTGCGATCCCGAACTGCGCGTGTGGCAATGGCTGCAGCGTCCGCCAGCCGATCTGCCGGTGTTCATCGGCCATGGCAGCGAAGACCGCTTCGCCGAGCGCATCCAGCAGGTGGCCGAGCGTTTTCCGGTGGCCTCGCGTCACGTCGTGCGCGGTGGGCACGACTGGGCCGCCTGGTTGCCACTGTGGGAGCGCTTTCTCGACCTGGGCCATTTCGGTCGCTGACATGCCCGTGCGCTGGCAACCTTCTCCCTTCCTTTCGGCGAGTGTGGCCGTGCACGTCGCGGCTGCGCTGGGCGCGATCGTGGCGCCCGCCGCCTGGCCCTGGGCTGTGGGGGTGCTCGTGGCCAACCACGCGTTGCTCGCCGGGGCAGGCCTGTGGCCGAGTTCGCGCTTGCTCGGGCCCAACCTGGTCCGCCTGCCCGAAGCGGCCGCCCAGCGGCGCGAGATCGCCCTGACCATCGACGACGGTCCCGATCCCGAGGTCACACCGCGCGTACTGGACCTGCTCGACGCCGCCAACGTGAAGGCCAGCTTTTTCTGCATTGGCCGCCTCGCACAGCAGCACCCCGAGCTGTGCCGCGAGATCGTGCGGCGCGGCCACCGGGTGGAGAACCATGGCCATGCGCACAGCAACGCGTTCTCGCTCTTCGGCCCCAGGCGCATGCGGCGCGACATGGCGCTCGCGCAAGCCACGCTCACCGACATCACGGGCCAGGCCCCGCGCTTCTTTCGCGCCACCGCTGGTCTGCGCAATCCGTTCCTCGACCCGGTGCTGCACAGCCTGGGCCTGTCGCTGGCCACCTGGTCGCGCCGTGCCTTCGACACCCGGACCGGCGACCCTGACCGCGTGTTCCAGCGCCTGGCCGGGCAGCTGGGCCCGGGCGACATCGTGCTGATGCACGACGGGCACAGCGCCCGAACGCGCGACGGCGAGCCCGTGATCCTCGCTGTGCTGCCGCGCCTGTTGCGCCACATGGCTGAACATGATCTGCATCCCGTCACCCTGTTCCAATCCGTTTCATGAGCCGACCATTCATTGACCGGCTGGTGGCCGAAGCCAGCCAGACCTTCCGCCCCAGCGGCCAGTTCGCCCGCCACTACGCGCGCGGCAAACTGGGCCACGACAACATCTTTCACGAAATGCTGCGCCGGGGGCTGCTGCCGCAGGGCGGGCACTACCTCGATCTGGGTTGCGGGCAGGGCAGCCTGTTCGCCTGGCTGCTGGCGGCGCACCGGTTGCACGAGCAGGGCCAGTGGCCCGCCGGCTGGGCAGCACCGCCGCAACCCCGCCGGCTGCGCGGCGTGGAACTGATGCACAGGGACGTGGACCGCGCCGCGCGGGCGTTTGGTCCGCAACACCCGGTGGTGCGGGTGGAACAGGGCGACATGAACGCCGTGGATTTCGGCCAGCCCGATGCCATCCTCATTCTGGACGCACTGCACTACTTCAGCCATGCGCAGCAGCGGGAGGTGCTCACACGCATCCGCCAGGCGCTGTCGCCGGGTGGCGTTTTCCTCACCCGCATCGGCGATGCGGGTGCGGGCCTGCGCCACCGCATCTGCGTGGGCGTGGACCGTCTGGTGACCTACGTGCGCGGCCACCGCCTGCCCCAGCTGTATTGCCGCCCGCTGGCCGAATGGGTGGCCGAGCTCGAACGCCTGGGGTTCGCGGTGGAAAGCCAGCCCATGAGCGGGCGCAAGCCGTTTGCCAATGTGATGCTGGTGTGTCGGGTGCCGCACTGAATGGCGCGTCCTGGCCTGCCACCATCTGAGACAATGCCCGACCTTGTTTCTCCTGCTCTCCGCCTTTATCCGTGAAGCCCCTGCTGCTGTCCGCCTACACCGCCACCACCTGCCTTGGTGTGGGTCTGGCCGCGCACCGAACGGCCCTGCGCGAGGGCCGAAGCGGCCTGGCCCCCTGCACCTTCGAGACCGTGGACGTGCCGACCTGGGTGGGCGAGATCGCTGGCGTCGATGCCTTCGACCTGCCTGACTCGCTGGCTGCCTACGACTGCCGCAACCACCGCCTGGCCTTGCTCGCGCTGCAGGCCGACGGTTTTGCAGACCGGGTGCGCGAGGCCGTGTCCAGGTACGGGGCGAACCGTGTCGGCGTCTTCATGGGCACCAGCACCTCCGGCATTCTGCAGACCGAACTCGCCTACCGACGGCGCGACCCCGCCACCGGCGCGTTGCCTGCCGACTTTGGCTACGCCACAACGCACAACCCCTACGCGCTCGCCGAGTGCCTGCGCCAGCACCTGGGTATCAACGGGCAGTCCACCACCATCTCCACCGCCTGCTCGTCCAGCGCCAAGGTGTTTGCCGCTGCGGCTCGCCAGATCGAGCTGGGCACCCTTGACGCGGCACTGGTCGGCGGCGTGGATTCGCTGTGTCTGACCACGCTGTACGGATTCGCATCGCTGGAACTCACATCGCGCGAGCCCTGCAGGCCTTGCGACGCCGGCCGCGACGGCATTTCCATCGGCGAGGGCGCGGCCTATGCGCTGCTGGAACGGGCGCAGCCAGCCAATGCCGGTG
Organism: Hydrogenophaga sp.; assembly: GCF_050250835.1. Lineage (GTDB taxonomy): Bacteria > Pseudomonadota > Gammaproteobacteria > Burkholderiales > Burkholderiaceae_C > Hydrogenophaga. Next base: position 69,173 of record NZ_JBFWNX010000014.1, read on the forward strand.
ACGTGTGGCTGCTGGGCGCGGGTGAGTCCAGTGATGCACACCACATGTCGGCGCCCCACCCCGAAGGCCTGGGCGCGCGCATGGCCATGCAGGCCGCGCTGCACTCGGCCGGGCTGGCAGCGGGCGACATTCAATACATCAATCTGCATGGCACCGCCACGCCCGCCAACGACGTGTCCGAGGGCAAGGCGGTGGCGGCCGTGTTCGGCGATGGCGCGGTCTGCTCGTCCACCAAGGGCGCGACCGGTCACACCCTGGGCGCGGCGGGCGCGGTCGAGGCGGTGATCTGCGCGCTTGCGCTGGTCGATCAGTTTGCGCCGGGCAGCCCCGGCACGCGCTCGCTCGATCCAGCCATTCCGCTGCAATACCAGTTGCGCGGCGCCAACCTGCCACTGCGCCATGCGCTGACCAACTCGTTCGGGTTCGGCGGCAGCAACTGCAGCCTGGTGCTTGGTGTCATGACATGAACCCTGCATTGACCCATCGACCGCTCACCGCCTGGATCACCGGCGTGGGCTTCATCGCGCCGGGGCTGCCCGACTGGCCGAGCGCCTGCGCCGTTCTGCGGGGCGAGCAAGCCTGGGTCCCGGCGCCTTCGGTGTTGCCGTCACCAGCGCTCCTGCCGCCGGCCGAACGGCGTCGCGCGAGCCGCGTCATCAAGCTCGCGCTGGGGCTCGGGCTGGAGGCCGCTGCCGGCGACGACGTGGCCCGCCTGGCCACCGTGTTCACCGCATCGGGTTCGGATGGACACAACTGCCATGCGCTGTGCGAGCAACTGGCCACCGAAGACCGCCACATCTCACCCACACGCTTCCACAACTCGGTTCACAACGCGCCCGCCGGCTACTGGGGCATCGCCACCAGATCCATGGCGCCGTGCCAGGTGCTTTGCGCGTTCGACGGCAGCTTCGGTGCCGGTCTGCTGGATGCGCTTGGCCAGGTGGTGCTGGACCAGCAGTCCACGCTGCTCATGGCCTACGACAGTGAATACCCCGAGCCCTTGCACCGCATGCGGCCGCTGCCAGATGCCGCCGGGGTGGGGCTGCTGCTGGAGCCGAGGGCCACGCCAGGCTCGCTTGCCCGCATCACCGCCTGGACCACCGAGGCGAGCGCCACACCCTGGCAGCATGCGCCCCTGGAGCCGCTGCGCGCCGGCGTGCCTGCGCTGCGCGGCCTGCCCCTGCTGGAGCTACTTGCCCAGGCCCGCTGGGGCGAGGTCTGCCTCGACTACCTGCCGGGCATGCAGCTCGCGGTGCGGATCGAAGCGCCATGAACCGCGACGAGATTGCTGCCCGCATTCCGCACCAGGGCGACATGTGCCTGCTCGACACCGTCGTGGCCTGGAGCACCGACCACATCGAATGCCGCGCCACGGGTCACACCGACCCGGCGCATCCGCTGCGCGCGCAGGGGCGTCTGGGCGCGGCCAACGGCATCGAATACGCGGCGCAGGCCATGGCGGTGCATGGCGCACTGGTGGCAGGCGCCGAGGGCGCGCCGCGCCAGGGTTACCTCACCAGCGTGCGCGGTGTCTCCCTGCACGTCGATCGCCTGGACGATCAGGAAGGGCCGCTGTGCGTGCGCGCCGAGCGACTGTCGGGCGACGCCAACCAGGTGCTCTACCGCTTCAGCCTGCACCATGGCGAGCGCTGCCTGCTCGAAGGTCGCGCGGCGGTCGTGCTCGACGCCGACTTGCTGGAACCAAGGACAAGTTCATGAAAAAACGGGCGCTGGTCACCGGCGGCAGCGGCGGCATCGGCGAGGCGATCTGCCGGCGCCTGGCCGCCGACGGACTCCACGTCATCGTGCATGCGCACCGGGCGCTGGACAAGGCTGAAGCCACCGCACAGGCCATCCGCGAGCGTGGCGGCAGCGCCGAGGCCGTGGCCTTCGATGTGACCGACCGCACGGCCTGCGCCGCCGCACTGGACAGGTTGACGGAAGCCGGCCCGATCCAGATTCTGGTGAACAACGCGGGCGTACACGACGATGCGGTGTTCCCTGGCATGAGCGGCGGGCAGTGGGACCGTGTGTTGGACGTCTCGCTCAACGGCTTCTACAACGTGACGCAGCCGCTCACGCTGCCGATGATCCGCACACGCTGGGGCCGCATCGTCAGCATTTCATCGGTGGCCGCGATCATGGGCAACCGGGGGCAGGTGAACTACGCGGCGGCCAAGGGTGCGCTGCATTCGGCCAGCAAGGCGCTCGCACTCGAATTGGCCAGCCGGGGCATCACCGTCAACGCGGTGGCGCCCGGCATCATCGAGACCGACATGATCGAGGGTGCCTTCGACCCGGAGGCCATCAAGCGCATGGTGCCGATGCAGCGCGCGGGACGAGCCGACGAAGTGGCAGAACTGGTGGCGTTCCTGGTGTCCGAACAGGCCGCCTACATCAGCGGACAGGTGATCTCCATCAACGGAGCGATGGCCTGACCGTTGCGGGCATGGCCGCGCCGCGCAGCTTCGGTGCCACCATTGGCACGGTCAGCATGGTGCTGGCCACCGCCATCAGCAGCAGGGCCGTGAAGGTCTCGCTGGTGATGATCTGTTTGTCCAGCAGCACGTTGGCGAAAATGATCATGATCAGCGCTTTGGTTTGCAGCAGCCAGCCAATGATGGCCGCTTCGCCGGATGGCCATTGCAGCCAGCGTGCGGCGGCATGCACGCCCAGCAGCTTGCCGCCGACCGAGGCCACCAGCAGCAGCGCGGCCGTGGCGAACACCGCTGCACCACCCACGCCCCACTCGGTGCGCAGGCCGGTGGAGAGGAAGAACACCGGCATCATCACCAGCAGCACGTGGTGGCGCAACTGGTCCAGCGTGTCCTGATCGAACCATTCGGCGTCCATCACCACGCCGGCGAGGAAGGCACCCACCATGTAGTGCAGGCCACACCAGTCGGCGCCGAAGGCGCACACCGCCAGCCAGATCAGGGCCACATGCCAGCGATCGCGCTCAGGCAGCCAGCGCATGAGGCGGCGAAACGCCCAGGCGAGGGCGGTGAACACCAGCACGAACACCACTTGTTTGCCCACGCGTTGCCAGTCCATCAGGATCAGCGCGAGCACGCCCCAGATGGCGATGTCGTCCAGGCTCGCATAGCGCAGGATGCGCTGACCCAGTGGCTGGCGCAGCATCTCCAGTTTTTCCATGAGCAGGATCAGGATGGGGAGCGCGGTCACCGCGCAGGCCATGCCCACGCCCAGCACGAACTGCCAGGGCTGGGCGGAAGCACCGATCCAGCCGGCCTGGCCCAGCAGCAGCGCTGCGGCGAAACACCCCGCCAGCATCGGCACACCCAGCGCCAGCCCGGCGGTCACGCCGCTCTCACGGCGGTGCTTCCAGGCCTGCCGCAAATCCAGTTCAACGCCGGCGATCATCACGAACAGCATCACCGCCCACCACGCGATGCCATTGAGCGACTGGATCACCGTCGGGCTGAACACCAGGGCGTGGTATTCGGGGAACGCCTTGCCCAGCACGCCCGGGCCCAGCAGGATGCCCGTGACAATCTGCACCACCACCAGCGGTGCCCAGTAGTCGGTGCGAAACAAGCGCCAGATCAGCCAGGGCACGGTGAAGATGATCGCCATGGCGACCAGGAAGACTTCGGTGGTGTTCATGCCATTCAGCGGGACAGACGCCGCCACAGCAGCAATGGCAGGCGAAGCACGAAACCGGCGAAGAGCCGGGTGTGCATCCAGCTCAGCAGCAGGTTGTCGCGAAGGTAGTTGAAGTGCGAGACGCCGCCCTCGTGCGGCGTGAAGTAGCGCACCGGCGCGTCCACGTTGATCGGTCGTACGCCGGCCCAGCACAGGCGCACCACGGCTTCGGGGTCGAAGTCGAAACGGCGCATGAAGCGCGTGGCGTGCATCACGCGCATGAGCGCCTCGATGGGGTAGACGCGAAAGCCGTAGAGCGAATCGCCGATGCCCATGCCCAGCGTTTCCAGGTTGGCCCAGGCGTTGGACACCTTGCGCCCGTTCACACGCAGCGCGGGGGCCTCCGGTCCAAACACCGGCTTGCCCAGCACCATGGCATCGGGTGCAGCCTGGGAGGTGGCCATGAACTGCGGAATCAGCGTTTCGGGATGCTGGCCATCGGAGTCCATGGTGAGGGCGTGGGTGAAGCCGGCCTGCGCGGCGCGCGTGATGCCCTCCAGCACGGCCGAGCCTTTGCCGCGGTTGTGCGGCAACACCAGCACGCGCAAGCCCGGGTCGGCGGCGGACGCTTCGAGCAGCCAGTCGGCCGAGCCGTCGGTGCTGCCGTCGATCACCACCCACACGGGCGTCCACTGCGCGCGCGCGGCGCGCACCGTCTCCAGCACTTTGCGGCCCGGGTTGTAGCTGGGAATGAGGACCAGGTGTGTGGTGCTTGGCGTTGGCGTCATGATGTCCTGGGGTGGGCGAGTTCGGCGCGCAAGTGTGCCTCCAGCTCGGCGGTGAGAGCACGCGGATCGAGCCGCGCGTCGAACCGCTGGCCCAGCCGGATGCGGCAGGTCAGCGGCAGGCTCGGAGGGCGCCACAGCGGCCAGCCCTTGCCCAGGTAGGGACTGGAAAACTCGATGAGCAGCGTCTGTACCGGTACAGACGCACGCGATGCGATGAGCGCAGCCGTGCGCGACAGCGGGTTGAGCAGGTTGGCTGGATACCCCACCGTGCGGGTGCTTTCAGGGAAGATCACCACTTGCGTTCCCCCGCGCAAGGCCTCGCGGCAGCGCAGCACCACGTGCAGGGGCGTGTCGTTGCGGACATACCCGGCCAGGCGGGCGCCCGCGCCGAGCAACGGGTTGTCCATCACGTCGGCCTTCATCACGCAAACGGCATGGGGCAGTCGCGAGGTGATCAGCACGGCGTCCAGCAAGGAAGGATGGTTGGCGACGATCACCATCGGGCCCTGTTCGCGCAGGGCATCCATGGCCTCGACGTCAAAACGGCAGGCGCACAGCAGGCGCAGCACGCCCATGTAGCACTGGAAGCCGCGCATGATCGCCATGCGACCCAGCGAGGACCCCCAGGCACGGGGCAGCACCGGGCGCAGCGCGGTCGCCAGCGGCAGCCAGGCCAGGCAGAGCAGGGCCAGTGTGCCCAGGCCCACCCCCATCGCGAGGTGCTCGTACACGCTCCACAGTGTGGACGAGGAGCGCAGGCGCGCACTCATGGAGGCGACAAGGAGTGAAGGGCCTGGCTCTCGACTTCCACCAGCAGGTCGCTGCGGCAGATGTCGGCTCGCACGCAGGCCAGAGGAGCGTCGCCCAGCAGCGCCTTCAGCGTGCGCTGCACGGTGGCGATGTCGCTCGCGTGGCGCACATAAGCACGGTGACTCATGTCGCCGAGCGCAAAAGCGGGAGCCGAGCGCGCCAGTCGGCTGGCTTCCTGGACGACACATTCCAGGTTGCGCACGGTCTCGCGGCATTGCGCGACGACGTCGCCTGGGTGAACGGTTTCGTGCCCCACGATGCTGGCGGTGCCGGAGATGAACAGCACTTCCTGCCCTGGCGGATAGGCCAGCGCAGCCCGCGAAAAAGTGGGCGCGCGGGGCCCGTATTGCGTGGGGTAGCGCCAGGCACTCAACTGGCGAGGGTTCTCCACCGGCACCACCGGCATGCTGCCCGCGAGAAACGCCACGGACAAGGGGCCGTGCTGGACCCCGATGGCGCAGGCCGCCGGCACCTGCCCGCCGGTGTCTCGATGCGCCTGCACGAATGCCGCGTAACGTCCCAGGTTGAACTGTCGGTAGCGCTCCAGCCCGTGCGATTCGCCGTTGATGTCACCCAGGTAGTTCCACACCCGCCAAAGGTGAGGCATGTCCTGTTGGCGCAGCAGTCGAAACAGGCGCTCGTAGACCGACTGGCTCGCGGCCTGCAATGGTGACATGCCGGCCGCTGTGGGAAGGACGTCGGTCTCCTGCAGTTCGATCATGCCCAGCAGCATGTCGGCATTGCGCTGCCAGTGGATGCCTTCGCTGTGGCCGCGTTGCAAGGGACGGTCGACGTGCCAGATGCTGTTCAGTGACGGTGAGACATGCGAGAGCGGCGAGTCGTGCCGGCCGCCATCTCGCGCTGTCTGTGTGGGGGTGTTCTGCAGGGTCACGACGGTTGAGCCAGTGAGGCCTCTTCGGCCGGACGAACGTTGTGGCGGCGCCGACGCCAGGCGGCGAAGGCCCGCCGGGGCTGCAACAGGTTGGCGCCGTAGTAGAGCGCCTTGAAGACCAGCAGTGAACGCCAGATGGGTGTGCGGCCGAAAATGTCGCCCGCCAGCATGGAAAGCAGCGCTTCCTTGACGCGGAAGATGTTGCTCGGACCCATGAAGAAGTCGCGCATCACGGGGTTGGTGACGCGGTAGATGAACCACGAGAATTCCTTCGGCCCATGGCGCATCTGGCGGTCGAAGCGTTTGAGCGCGGAGCGCGCGCGTCCGGGTTCGCGCAGACAGGTGTGGATGGTCTGCGCACCCAGTTCACCGCCGCTCATGGCCAGCCACACGCCTGAGGAGAACACCGGGTCGATGAAGGTGAAGGCGTCGCCCAGCATCAGGTAGTTCTCGCCGTGGTTGTGGCGCGCCGAGTACGAGAAGTTGCCAGTGGCCTCCACCGGCGTGAGCAGCTCGGCATCTTTCAGGCGATCGGCCAGGCCGGCGCAGGTGGCCACGTTGTCCATCAGGAACTGTTGCAGGCTTCGCCCGCCGCGCGTCTTCATGTGGTAGGGCCAGGTCACCATGCCCACGCTGGTCGCGCCGCCCGTGAGCGGGATGAACCAGAACCAGCCATGGTCGAACCAGAACACGGTGATGTTGCCCTCGGCCTCGCCGTCGTTGCGGCGAGCACCACCGAAATGGCCATAGACGGCAGCGCTGGTGTGGCTCGGGTTGCGTTCCTTGATCTTGAAGCGCGAGGCCAGAAAGGTGTCGCGCCCGGAGGCGTCAACCAGGAACTTCGCGTCCCACACCGTGGTGCGGCCGTCGTCGTGCGTGGCTTGCACGCGAACCGTGCGGTCCGGCAGAAATTCCACCGAACGCGCCTGGCAGCCCTCGTGCACGTCCACGCCCTGGCGTGCGGCGTTGCGGATCAGGATTTCGTCGAACTCCGCGCGCTTGACCTGGTAGGCCGAAGGCATGGACTTGTCCCAGGCTTCGGCGAACAGAAAGGTCTGTGCGTGCGCGTGGTTCGGCGAGACAAACTCGGCGCCCGGCTTGTGCTGGCCAATGGCGCGCACTTCGTCGGCCACGCCCAGGCGTTCCAGCAAGGGCAGATTGGCTGGCAGCAGCGATTCGCCAATGTGAAAACGCGGGTGATGGGCCTTTTCGAGCAACACGACGCGGTGACCTTTGGCGGCCAGCAACGGCGAGACGGTAGAGCCGGCAGGCCCCCCGCCGATCACGAGAACGTCACAGGTCTGACGTTCGGGTCCCTGGTGGTCTTGGTTCATTTGGACGCACCGGCAGTGCCAAGTCAGGCAGGCCTGCGGTGCCGGGGCAGTGGACAGCCGGAAATTGTACCGGCCGTCCATTGAGCGAGGTCACGGTGAGCGGCGGCTCGCCAGTGCAGCCAGCACACCCAGCCCGACGAAAGTGCCACTGGTGAGGTAGCGACCTGCGCGGCGGAATCTGCGCAGGCGCGTCAGTCGGGGCGCGATCCAACCTGCCGCCAGCGCGTAGGCCGTGTCGCTCAGCGCCGCCATGGCCACGAAGATCGCGCCCAGTGCCACGCTCTGCGCGACCACCGAACCCTGCGCCACCAGGAACTGCGGCAGGAAAGCGGCGAAGAAGAGCGCAGTCTTGGGGTTGAGCAGCGCGACCAGAAAGCCATCGCGAAAGATCCGGCGCAGGCTGTCGGGCGCGGGCGCAGAGTCCTCCGGCGCGACCACAGGCGCGCGCAGCGCCTGAACGCCCAGATAGATGAGGTAGGCCGCCCCCGCGAACTTGACCACCGTGAACGCCAGCGAAGACACCGCAAACAGCGCGGCCAGTCCGAGCGCTGCGCCCACCGCGTTGCCAAAGTTGCCCAGCGCCACGCCGGCCACCGAAGCCATGCCATGGCGCCGGCCTTGCGCAAGGCTGCGCGCCAGGATGTACACCACACCCGGCCCGGGCGTGACCGCCAGCACCAGGCTGGCGAGCATGAAGGCGGACAGAAGTGGCCAGGAGGGCAGGAGGTTGGTCAAGGGTCAGCTTCCTGAGGCTCCGATGAGGAACTCGCGAACCAGTTCGTCAACGCGCTGGTCTTCGGGTAGGGGGATGAAGTTCAATTCGCACCAGGTTTCTGAATCGTTTCATTTTCTTGTGCGAAATGCGGACGATCAAGGGGCAGGTGAGTCTCGAAGAACTGATGCAGCCCGGCGAGCTGTTGCAGATCGACTTCGGCAAGATCCTAGATCAGGCTGGAGAGCAGCCAGAGCGCGGTGCCCCACATCATCAGCGCCACCAGGCCATCCAGCGCCCGCCACACCTTCAGCGAGTTGAGCCGGCGACCCAGCCAGAAGGCGGCCGTGCCGAGCACCAGAAACCACACCAGCGAACCGGTGGCCGCGCCCAGACCAAACACCTTGCTGCCCTGGCCATACGCCAGCGAAGCGGTGCCGATGAGCACCGCGGTGTCGAGCCAGGCGTGGGGGTTGAGCCATGAGAAGGCCAGGGCCGAGAGCACAGCCTGGCGGCGAGAGACGGGTTCCGCTGCCGCCGGGGTCGAACCTTCGACCGTCTCCGCACGCGGATGCAGGAAGCGCCGGAACGCCTGCCAGCCGTAGACCGCCAGGAACAGCATGCCCGCACCGACCAGGGCGCCATGCAGCTTGTCCGACAGGCCGCCCAGTTGCGCCAGGCCGAGCACGCCCAGGCCGATGAGCGCCACGTCGGCCAGCGCGCACACCAGCACGGTGAGCCACAGGTGCTGGCGCTGCAGACCCGCGCGCAGCACGTGCGCGTTCTGTGGGCCGATGGCCATGATCAGCGACATGCTGAGCACCATGCCAGCGGTGAAGGTGGGAAAGGCGAGGGCCATGACGAACTCCAATGCGAATGGGAGGAGTCTGCCCTGGATTGCATACAAATTAAACCTGATTAACTTAAACTCTGATTGATTAAAAACAAATTGATCAAAGTATGCTGGACGCCCGTCAACTTGAAGCCCTCGCTGCCGTGGTCGAACACGGTGGGTTCGGGCCGGCTGCCAAAGCGCTTTCTCTCACGCTGGCCGCCGTGTCGCTGCGCATCAAATCCCTGGAGGACACGCTGGGTCAGCGCCTGCTGGTGCGTGGCAAGCAGGTGCGCGCCACACCGGCGGGGCAGGCGCTGCTCGGCCATGTGAAGCAGGTGCGCCTGATGGAGGCGGATCTGCTCAATGGCCTGCAGGGCGGTTCCCCGGGCGAGGGGATGCGCTGGCAGAGCCTGTCGGTGGCGATCAACGCCGACTCCGTGGCGAGCTGGTTCCTGCCCGGCGTGGCGCCGCTGCTGCGCCGCCACCACCTGCTGCTGGAGATCGTGATCGACGACCAGGACCACACGCACGACGCGCTCAAGAGCGGCGACGTGATCGGCTGCGTGACCACACTGGCCCGCGCCATGCGCGGCTGCGTGGCCGAGCCGCTGGGTGTGATGCGGTACCTCTGCGTAGGTGCGCCCGAGCTGGTGCGGCGTTGCCGCACCCCGCGCGGCGCTGTCTCGCCACACAAGTTGCTGGCGCAGCCGGCAGTGATCTTTAACCGCAAGGATGCGCTCCAGGACGCCTTTCTGGAGCAGCACTTCGGTCTGCGCCAGCCGCACTACCCGCGCCACTTCGCGCCCGCCGTGGAGGCTTTCGAAACCGCCATTGAACTCGGCCTGGGCTGGGGCATGGTGCCTGAACAGCACCTGGCCAAGCGCCCGGGCCTGCAGGAATTGCTGCCAGGTGCGGCGGTGGACGTGGTGCTGTACTGGCAGCACTGGGCGCACGAGTCGATCTCGGCCCAACGGCTCACGGCGGCGGTGAAGACCGCTGCGCGCGAACACCTTCGGCCCATGGAACCCCCCCCGGCAGGGGCCCCCGCCTAAAATCTCGCCCTTATGCTCAAGATCAAACAGGAATTGCTCGATGGACTCGCCGCCGAGCTGGAAAAGCTGTCACCCGGCGCAGGCGCCAGGGCCGCGTTCGAATCGCCCAAGGTGGCCGCGCATGGCGACTTTGCCAGCACCGCAGCCATGCAGCTGGCCAAACCGCTCCGGCAGAACCCGCGTCAACTCGGCGAGAACCTGCGCATGGCCTTGCTGACGCAACCCGCCTACCAGCAATGGGTGTCCGACATCGACCTCGCCGGCCCGGGTTTCCTCAACATCCGCCTCAAGCCAGAAGCCAAGCAGCAGATCGTGCGCGAGGTGCTGAGCGCCGGCGCCGCATTTGGCCAGCAGAACAGCAATGGCCAGCGTCTCATGGTCGAGTTCGTCTCGGCCAACCCCACCGGCCCGCTGCATGTGGGTCATGGGCGCCAGGCCGCTCTGGGTGACGCAATCTGCAACCTCTACCAGACCCAGGGCTGGCAGGTGCACCGCGAGTTCTATTACAACGATGCGGGCGTGCAGATCGGTACCCTGGCCACCTCCACGCAGTGGCGCGCCCGGGGCTTCAAGCCCGGCGACGCCGAATGGCCCGAGGCCGCCTACAACGGCGACTACATCCAGGACATCGCCAACGACTTCCTGGCGAAACACACCGTCAAGTCCGACGACCGCGAGTTCACCGCCAGTGGCGACGTGAACGACCTCGACGGCATTCGGCAGTTCGCCGTGGCTTATCTGCGCCACGAACAAGACCTGGACCTGCAGGCCTTCGCGGTCAAGTTCGATCACTACTACCTCGAGTCCAGCCTGTACACCAGCGGGCGCGTGGCCGCCACGGTGCAAAAACTCGTGGATGCAGGCAAGACCTACGAGCAGGACGGTGCGCTGTGGCTCAAGTCCACCGACTACGGCGACGACAAGGACCGGGTGATGCGCAAGTCCGACGGCTCGTTCACCTACTTCGTGCCCGACGTGGCATACCACATCGCCAAGTGGGAGCGCGGCTTCACCAAGGTCATCAACATCCAGGGCACCGATCACCACGGCACCATTGCGCGCGTGCGCGCCGGTCTGCAGGCCGCTGGCGTGGGCATTCCGCAGGGCTACCCCGACTACGTGCTGCACACCATGGTGCGGGTGGTGCGCGGCGGCGAAGAGGTCAAGATCAGCAAGCGTGCGGGCAGCTACGTGACGCTGCGCGACCTCATCGAATGGACCAGCAAGGACGCTGTGCGCTTTTTCCTGCTCAGCCGCAAGCCCGACACCGAATACACCTTCGACGTCGATCTGGCGGTGCAGAAGAACAACGACAACCCGGTGTACTACGTGCAGTACGCGCACGCGCGCATCTGCTCGGTGCTGGCTTCATGGGGCGGCGATGTGGCCACGCTCCGGGGTGCCGACCTGACCGCGCTCGAGAGCGCGCCGGCGCAGGCCCTCATGCTGCTGCTGGCCAAGTACCCCGCCATGCTGGCCGATGCCGCACGAGATTTCGCACCGCACGACGTGACCTTTTACCTGCGCGAACTCGCCGCCAGCTACCACAGCTACTACGACGCCGAGCGCATCCTGGTGGACGACGAGTCGGTGAAAACCGCGCGCCTGGCGCTGGTCGCCGCCACCGCGCAGGTGTTGCACAATGGTCTGGCTGCGCTGGGCGTTGGTGCCCCACAGAAGATGTGATGGTGAAACCTTCAATGAAAAAGAAATCCCCTCAGGCGAGCAGCACCTTCGGCGGCACGCTCATCGGCTTTGTGGTGGGCTTGCTCGTGGGTCTGGGTGTGGCGCTGGCCGTCGCGGTGTACGTCACGCGCGTGCCGATCCCGTTCGTGGACCGAGGCGTCTCGCGCAATTCCGACCTCGACGCGCTGGAGGCCGAACGCAACAAAGGCTGGAACCCCAACAGCACCCTGGGTCGCACGCCTCCTGCAGCCGGTGCGCCCGCTCCGGCGGGCACGCCACCCGCGGGCCAGGCCGGCGCCATCGTCGTTCCCCCCGCCGATGGCCGGCCACTGCCCGCACCGGCGGCCGATCCGCTGGGCGATCTCGTGCAGTCCCGCCTGGGGCAGGGCGCTGCGGCGGCTGCGCCCGCTGCTTCCGCCCCCCAGCCTGCAGGCGCCGATCCTTTCACCTACTTCGTGCAAGCCGGCGCTTTCCGATCGCAGGACGATGCCGAGGCCCAGCGCGCCAAGCTGGCCATGCTCGGCATTGATGCGGCCATCACCGAACGCGAGCAGTCGGGTCGCACCGTCTACCGCGTGCGCGTGGGGCCATTCAGCCAGAAGGCGATGGCCGATCTCACCCAGGAACAGCTCCAGGTCAACGGCGTTGAAGCGGCGCTCGTGCGCGTCCAGCGCTGAAGGAACTTTTGGTGATGCCGCCGGCCCAACCGGGGCTGCACATCGTGCGCAGTCAAGGAGTCTGATTTCATGCAACGTCGCGTCTTTTCCCGTTCCCTGCTGGCCAGCTCCGCGCTCGGCGCCGTCGGTGGCCTGGCGCTCACCCCCGCCCTGGCCCAGCGCGTCGGGCCCAAGGAGGGCGTGGACTTTGTCCGGCTGCCGCGTCCTGCGCCCGTGCAAAGCACCGCCGGCCAGGTGGAGGTGGTCGAGTTTTTTGCCTACACCTGCATCCACTGCCACAACTTCGAACCGATCTTCGATGCCTGGATCAAGAAACAACCGGCCCATGTGGTGGTGCGCCGCACGCCCGTGGCCTTCAGCCCGGCCTTTGTGCCCATGCAGCGCCTTTACTACTCGCTGGAGTCCATGAATCTGGTGGACAAGCTGCATGCCCAGGTGTTCAAGGCCATCCACGAAGAGCGCCTGCCCCTCACCACGCCAGCGGCCATCATCGACTGGGTGGCCAAACAGGGCGTGGACCGCGCCCGCTTCACCGAGGCGTTCAACAGCGAGCCAACCGGCCAGAAGGCCGCTCGCGCCGCCAGACTGCAGGACGAGTACGGTGTGGAGGGCACGCCCGCTCTGGGCGTTGCCGGCCGCTACTACCTCAACGGGCAGGGTCCTCGCACCCTGGTGGTGGCGGACGCGTTGATCGTGGAAGCGAGGAAGGGCTGACGCCCTACCCCCCGCGTCGCCCTCGGCGCCACTCCCCTGGAAGTGGGGCAACACCTGACGCCCGGCAAAGCCGGGTCCCCGGTGTCTCTGGCGTGAGAAGGCTTCTTGCTCCCGCCTGACAAACTTTGCACGGAATGCCGATTCGCTTGCACAAAGCGGTGTCGCAACCCATCTGGCGGTGTCTGCGCCGCTACAATGAATGCAAGTTTCGTGCCCTTAAATTCCATGCTTGCCCTCCCACATCGGTTTCAAACGGTTTTCTCTGTCGCCAGCCTGGTCGTGGGGTTGTGTTGGGGTGGCGCTGCGTTGGCAGAGAAGGCCGATCGCAACCAGCCACTCAATGCCGAAGCGGATTCGCTGCGCTACGACGACGCCCGCCAGACCAGCGTGTTCACCGGCAATGTGGTCATCACCAAAGGCACCATCCTGATCCGGGGCGGCGTGGTCGAAGTGCGGCAGGATGGCCAGGGCAATCAGTTCGGCATCGTCACTGGCAGCTCGGCCAGCCCCGCATTTTTCCGGCAGAAGCGCGACGGCGTGGATGAATTCATCGAAGGCACGGGCCAACGCATTGAGTACGACAGCCGTGCCGACACGGTGCGCTTCATTGGCAACGCGGTCATGAAGCGTTTCAAGGGAACGCAACTCAGCGACGAGACCACCGGCAGCGTGATCGTCTACAACAACGCGACCGACGTGTTCACGGTCGATGGCGGCAGCGCCAACCGGACCGCCGCCAACCCCACCGGCCGCGTGCGGGCCATGCTCACGCCGGTGCCCAAGGAAGCGGCAGCCGGCTCGGTGCCTTCGCCGGCGACCACGCCACCCGTTACGCTGAGACCGAGTCTCCAGATCGAAGAGGGCCGCCAGTGACCGCGATGCCGGCCGCCCAGGTGGGCCGATCCACCGGCGCCGCCGTCAGCCGGCTGGAGGCGCGCGGGCTTCAGAAGGCCTATGGCAGCCGAAAGGTGGTCAAGGACGTGTCGCTTGCCGTCTTCAAGGGAGAGGTGGTTGGGCTGCTGGGCCCCAATGGGGCTGGCAAAACGACGTCTTTCTATATGTTGGTCGGCCTGTTGCGCTCCGATGCCGGGCAGATCCTGCTGGATGGCCAGTCCATCGAGGGCCTGCCCATCCACCGCCGCGCGCGCCTGGGGCTGGGCTACCTGCCCCAGGAGGCCTCCATATTTCGCAAGCTCAGCGTTGCTGAAAATGTTCGTGCCGTGCTGGAACTGCAGGTGGACGACAAGGGCAAGACCCTGAGCAGCGAAGCTGTGGAGGTTCGCCTGGACGCACTGCTGCAAGACCTGCATGTGGACCACCTGCGCGATTCGCCCGCGCCTTCGCTCTCCGGCGGCGAACGCCGCCGCGTCGAGATCGCCCGCGCGCTGGCCACCGACCCACGCTTCATCCTGCTCGACGAACCCTTCGCCGGCATCGACCCGATCGCCGTGATCGAGATCCAGCGCATCATCGGGTTCCTCAAATCGCGCGGTATTGGCGTGCTCATCACCGATCACAACGTGCGAGAAACGCTGGGGATCTGCGACCGCGCCTACATCATCAACGACGGCCATGTGCTCACCAGCGGCACGCCCTCCGAAATCGTCGAGAACGCCGACGTGCGCCGGGTGTATCTCGGCGAACATTTCCGCATGTGATGAACAGTGCCCCCACGCTCCACCGCTGCGCGGGTCGCTGCCCCCCGAGGGGGTTGTTTCGCCTAGGGGCGGCCCGGCGGCGAAACCTTGCCCCCACGCTCCGCCGCTGCGCGGGTCGCTGCCCCCTTAGGGAGCGGGGCCTGCCTTGGGGCTGCCCGGCTGTTGGCCCGTTCTCTGTGTCGGGCTTGGTCGAGACATGAAACAAGGCCTGTCGCTTCGCGTCTCGCAGCACCTGGCGCTCACGCCCCAGTTGCAGCAGTCGATCCGCCTGTTGCAGCTCTCCACACTGGAGATGGCGCAGGAGGTCGAGCAGATGCTGGACGAGAACCCGTTCCTGGAGCGCACCGAAGAACCCGCCGAGCGTGAGGCGTTCGGCCTCGAGCAGGTCGACGTGCCGGTGAGCGCGGGCGAGCAGATCGCCGAAGCCTCGGCGCCCGAAGCCCCCGCACCCATGCTCTCGTCCACCGAGGCCAGCTCCACCAACAGCGACGCTGGCGAGGGCGACGGGCTGGAGGGCAAGCTCGACGGTGCCAGCCCTGTGGAAGAAAGCTGGGAGGGCGATGGCACGGTGGAAATGGCGCCCGACGACAGCGAGTGGGGTGGCGACGCCCCGGCACGCAACAGCGGTTCGGGCGACGGCGACGAAACCGCAAGCGCTGCTGATCTCGCGCGAGCGCCGGTCAGCCTGCAGGACCATCTGCACGACCAGGCTCGCTGCCTGCGCCTGTCTGACGAAGACCGAGCGGCCCTGTACTTCCTGATCGAGTCCCTCAACGACGACGGGTATCTGGAGGAGAGCCTTGGCGAACTGGCCAGCGCCTGGCTGCATCTCTCGGCCATGTCCACCCTGGTGGAAAACGACCCCGCCGCGCAGGAAGAGCGCGAGGCGCTGGAACAGCGGCTCGGCGTCGCCCTGCAACTGCTGCAGCACATGGAGCCCGCTGGCGTGGGCGCGCGCGATCTCGGTGAATGCCTGCGCCTGCAGATTCTGGAGCTGCGCAACACGCCCGAAGCCCGCGCCGCCCTGGCCATTTGCAGCCAGCCGCTGGAGCTCATGGCCAAGCGCGACGTCAAACGCCTGTGCAACCTCTGTGGACTCGACGACGAAACTGCGCGCGCCGCTCTCGGGCTCATCGCCCGCCTCGAACCCAAACCCGGTCGGCGCTTCGTCGATGTAGAGCGCAACGTGGTGGTGCCCGATGTCATCGTCACGCGTGCGGGTCGCGGATTCAAAGTCATCCTCAATCCCGACGTGATGCCGCGACTGCGCGTGCACGACGTGTACGCCAACGCCATGCGCCAGAACCGCGGCGGCCGTGACAATGGCGGCGAAGCCGGCCACGCGGCCATGCAGCAGCGCCTGCAGGAGGCGCGGTGGTTCATCAAAAACATCCAGCAGCGCTTCGACACCATCCTGCGCGTGTCCAGCGCCATCGTGGAGCGTCAGCGCAACTTCTTCATGCATGGCGAGCTGGCCATGCGCCCGCTGGTGCTGCGCGAGATCGCCGACGAGCTTGGCCTGCACGAATCCACCATCAGCCGCGTGACCACCGCCAAGTACATGGCCACGCCCTTCGGGACCTACGAACTCAAGTACTTCTTCGGGTCCTCGCTGGGCACCGAGACCGGCGGCAACGCGTCGAGCACGGCGGTGCGCGCGCTGCTCAAGCAGTTCATCTCGGCCGAAGAGCCGGCCAAGCCGCTGTCGGACAACCAGCTCTCCGACCTGCTGCGCGAACAGGGCATCGAGTGCGCGCGCCGCACCGTGGCCAAATACCGCGAGGCGTTGCGCATCGCGCCCGCCAATCTGCGTAAAGCGCTATGACCCCCACGCTCCGCCGCTTCGCGGGTCGCTGCCCCCCGAGGGGGCTGTTTCGCCTTGGGGCGGCCCGGCAGCGAAACCTTGCCCCCATGCTCCGCCGCTTCGCGGGTCGCTGCCCCCCGAGGGGGCTGTTTCGCCTTGGGGCGGCCCGGCAGCGAAACCTTGCCCCCATGCTCCGCCGCTTCGCGGGTCGCTGCCCCCCGAGGGGGCTGTTTCGCCTTGGGGCGGCCCGGCAGCGAAACGCTCACTTATGAACCAACTTCAAATCTTTCTCCCCTGTGCCGCTGGCGTCGAAGAGATGCTTGCCGCCGAGGTGAGCCGCATCACTGGCGAGGCGGCGCCGTACAAGGCGCGTGGCGGAGTGGCTGTGAACGCCTCCTGGCGGGACGCGATGCGCCTGAACCTGCACAGCCGCCTGGCGCAACGCGTGCTGGTGCAGCTCTGGCACGGTGAGTACCGTTCCGAGCAGGACCTGTACCGCGCTGCCAGCGATGTGGCCTGGGAAATCTGGTTCACGCCCGCGCAGACCATCAAGGTCGAGATCACCGCGCAGCACAGCCCGCTGACCAGCCTGAACTTTGCGGCGCTCAAGGTAAAGGACGCGGTGTGCGACCGCTTTCGCGAGAAACGCGGCGAGCGCCCGAGCGTAGACACCACCTGGCCCGATGTGCGCATCCACGTGCATGTGACCACGGACACGGTGAGCCTGTACATCGACACTTCGGGTGAACCGCTGTTCAAGCGCGGCTGGCGCGAAGACAAGGGCGATGCGCCGCTGAAGGAAACCCTGGCTGCCGCCATGATCGCCGCCACCGGCTGGGACGCGTGTGCCGCGCAGCCCCTGGACGTCGTGGCCCCGCTGTACGACCCATGCTGCGGCAGTGGCACGGTGGTGATCGAGGCTGCGCAGATCGCGCTTCGCATCGCGCCCGGTCAATTGAGACGCTTTGGCTTCGAGAAGCTGCTGCCGTTCCAGCCACATGTGTGGCAGGCCATCAAGGACGACGCGCTGAAGCAGCAGCGCGAATGGCCCGCCGGCCACGCGCCCATCGTGTTCGGCAGCGATGTGTCATTCCGCATGGTCGATTTCGCGCAACGCAACGCCGAACGCGCGGGCGTGGCGCACGCGGTGGAACTGCGCGGCGGTGACGCCCTGCAACGCATGCCGCCGAGCGATCGACCAGGCGTGCTGCTGTTGAATCCACCGTACGGCGAGCGAATTGCGGCTGCTGGTGTGGCCGGTGAGAATGCCAGCGCCCGCGCGCAGCGTCGGGAGCCTCGCACCTTCACGGTGGGGCAGGGCCGCGAAAGCGCGCAGATGGCCGATGGGGGAGACGGCAGCGAGTTCTTCAACCAGCTCGCCACGCACTGGAAGAGCCACTACGCGGGCTGGAGTGCCTGGTTGCTCACGCCCGACCTCAAGTTGCCGGGCAAGATGCGCTTCAAGGAATCGCGCCGTGTGCCGTTGTGGAATGGTCCCATCGAATGCCGGTTGTTCCGCTTCGATCTTCTCGCCCGAAAGGCCAGGCCCGTACCCGAGACTTGAGCATGGCAGCGATGAAAGACACCACCGACGCCCTGGTGCTCGACACCAACATCGCACTCGATCTCTTCGTCTTCCAGGACCCGGCCACCGCACCGCTGCGCGAATGGCTGGCTGGTGCGCCCGGCACCTGGCTGGCCACGGCGCCAATGCGCGAGGAGCTCGCACGAGTCCTCGCCTATCCGCAGATCGCCCGGCGGCTCCAGGCCAGGGACTGCACGGCGCAGCAGGTGCTTGACGAATTCGACCGCCACGTTCGCATCGCACCCGAAGCACCCAAGGCCGCCTACACCTGCAAGGACGCCGACGACCAGAAGTTCATCGACCTCGCCGTACAACAGCGTGCCACGCTGGTCAGCAAGGACGACGCGGTGTTGTGCATGGCAAAGCGTCTGGAGCGAGTCGGCGTGCAGGTGTGCCGCCAGTGGAGTCCTGTTCATGTCTAGCCACAGGGCCCTGACCGCCATCCTGGCTGCGCTGATCAGCGTGAACGCCCACGCCATCCAGCGCTGCGAACTCAACGGCGAGAGCGTGAGCCGCTCCAACGGCAACACCACCGCCGGCAAGAGCGGCCTGATGCGCTGCACCGACGAGGACGGCCAGGTGCGACGGCTCGACCAGACGCTGCGCGACGGCCGCTACGTGGGCCCGGTGGTCATGGTGCTGGCCGACGGCGAACGCCGCGAGTACAGCATCAACGAACGTGGTAACCGCGATGGTGTGGCGCGCACCTTCGATGGCAAGGGCACGCTGCGCAAGGAAGAAAACCTGGAAGACGGCACCGCCGTGGGTGTGCAAAAGAACTTCGCCGAGGCCGGTCACCTCCAGGAATTGCGCTTTGCGCTGGTCCGGCGCACCGTGCTCACCATTGGCTACCTGGCCGATGGCACGCTCAGTGAACTGCGTTGTGCGCCGGTGACCCTGGTGCCGCAAGATCGCGATGTGTGCGGGCACGGCGGTCGTGCGAGCGAAGTCACGCTGTACCGCGAGGCGGGTCGACCGTCGGGTACCTTGAGTTACCTCAAAGGCCAGATGCAGCGCCAGACCGTACTGGACCGAGAAGGCCGACTCGTGCGCAGCGAAGAGCTCAAAGAGGGCCGGCGCATCAAGCGCGTGTACTACGCGTCGGGCCAGCCGCGCTCCGAGACCGATTTCATCGAACGCGATCCCAACAGCGTTGAAGGCCGTGAGGGCACAGCGCGCGAATGGGCCGAGAGCGGTCAGCTCACGCAGATGAGTACCTGGGCGGGCGGCTACGAACAGCACATCGAGCAGTGGTACCTGAACGGACAGCGCAAAGCGCGGCAGCAATTGCGCCGCGAAGGCCGCAACCAGGAGCGCACCACCGAAAGCTTCTGGGACAACGGCAAGCCTGCTGCGGTGAACCAGGAGCGCAATGGGCGCCTTTGGGGCTGGCAGAGGTATTTCAACGAAGACGGTGTGCTGCAACGCGAGGAAGAACACGGCGAGCGCGGCCTGCTGCTGCGACGCAAACGCTACGACGCACGAGGCACGTTGGAGCGCGAGGAACGCTTCCTTGAAGACGGCTCGCGCATCTGAAGTTCGGAACCAGGAGAACGGACATGGCCATTCGGGTGGTGCGACTGGGCAGCGAACGGATCGAGGGTGAAGGCACGCGCATCGGCACCGTGCGGCGTCCGCCCCGTGGCGTGCCCAAGTCCGAGTTCGCCTCGGGCAACTGGTACGACGTGTGGTACCCCAACCTGGCGCCCAGCGTGGAGACGATGAAGCTCGGCCAGGAAGCCCGCACCCCGGCCCAGTGGCTGGGTTTCACGCGCAAATACCGCGCCGAAATGGCCGAGCCCGATCACGTGCGCAGCATTGAATTGCTGGCGAAACTGTCGCACCACAGCGATTTCTCCGTGGGCTGTTACTGCGAAGACGAATCACGCTGCCACCGTTCCATCCTGCGCGAACTGTTGCTGGACAAGGGTGCGCTTGTGGAGGCCACGGCGATCAGCCAAGGGTGAATCGCTCAGCGCTCGCGCGGCCCCAGTAGGTGGTGAACACCGCATGCTGCGCGCCCACATCGGTCAGCAACGCACCGGCGGGCGTGCTCGGCAGCAGGTTGGCGAGCAGGCGCACCTCGTTCTCGCTCACGCGCCGCACCAGGTGATGGGCGGTGATCTCGCGCGGGTGCTGCAAGCCGGCCGCCTGCACCAGTTCTTTCAGCGCCTTGAGGGTGTTCTGGTGGAAGTGGTAGACGCGATCGGCCTTGTCCGGCACCACCAGCGCCTGCTGGCGCACCGGGTCTTGCGTGGTCACGCCGGTGGGGCATGTGCCGGTGTGGCAGCTTTGCGCCTGGATGCAGCCCAGCGCAAACATGAAACCCCGCGCGCTGTTGCACCAGTCCGCGCCGATGGCCATGGCGCGCACGATGTCGAACGCGCTGATCACCTTGCCCGCGCAGCCGACGCTGATCCGATCGCGCAGGTTCACGCCCACCAGCGTGTTGTGCACCAGGCGCAGGCCTTCTTGCAGCGGTGCGCCCACGTGATCGGTGAACTCCAGCGGCGCTGCGCCAGTGCCGCCCTCGGAGCCGTCGACCACGATGAAGTCGGGCGTGATGCCGGTCTGGAGCATGGCCTTGACCATGGCAAACCATTCCCAGGGGTGGCCGATGCAGAGCTTGAAGCCGACCGGCTTGCCCCCCGAGAGTTCGCGCAACTGCGCGATGAAATGCATCAGCTCCAGCGGCGTTGAGAACGCGCTGTGCGACGCCGGTGAAATGCAGTCCACGCCCACCGGAACCCCCCGCGCCGCAGCGATCTCGGGCGTGACCTTGGCGCCCGGCAGGATGCCGCCCACGCCCGGCTTGGCACCCTGGCTGAGCTTGATCTCGATCATCTTCACCTGCGCGTCCATGGCGTTGGCCTTGAAGCGCTCGGGGCTGAAACGGCCGTCCTCGTCGCGGCAGCCGAAGTAGCCCGAGGCCACCTCCCAGATCAGGTCGCCGCCGTGCAGCCGGTGGTAGGCCGAGATCGAGCCTTCGCCGGTGTCGTGCGCGAAGCCGCCGCGCCTGGCGCCCGCATTCAGTGCCTGGATGGCGTTGGCCGACAGCGAGCCGAAGCTCATGGCCGAGATGTTGAACACGCTGGCCTCGTAGGGCTGCGCGCAGGCTGCACCCCCGATGGTGAGGCGGAAATCGTGCGTGGCGATGTGGCTGGGTTGAAGCGAGTGGTTCAGCCACTCGTGACCATCGGCGTTCTGGTCGTGCTGCGTGCCGAAAGGGCGCTTGTCGGTCTCGCCTTTGGCGCGTGCGTAGGCCAGGCTGCGCTGGCTGCGGGAGAACGGCGTGGCTTCGTTGTCGCTTTCCAGGAAGTACTGCCGCATTTCAGGACGGATCTTCTCCAGCATGAAGCGCAGGTGGCCGATGACCGGGTAGTTGCGCAGCACCGAACTCCTGGTCTGCCGCAGGTCCCACAGGCCCAACGCCGAGAGGCCCGCGAACAGCAGGAAGTACCATCCCCCGACGCCGAAGCCCACCAGCGTGAACAGGCTCAGCAGTGCGATCAGCACACACAGGCCGAACGCCGTGTAGCGGACGGGATAGAAGGCGTTGAGGCGTTCGAGCATGCGGACTTTCTCTGGAGGTGGCGGGGCTACACTGGCGGCCATCATAAAGATGCCGACCATGAACACCTCGCCCGCCCCACTGGAACACACCGACTACGACGCCCTCGACGAGATCCTCGACGACCTTCGCTCACGCGATGACGAGGTGCCGCAATGGGAGTTCTGTGAAGGCGCCATGGCCGCGTTGCTGTGCACGCGCCGCCCCATCGAGCCAGCCGAATGGCTGCCCGTGCTGCTCGGCACCGGCCCCTTGCCCACCGCTCCGCAGGACGAGGGCACGCATTTCGCCAACACCGCGCAGTACGAACGCTTCATGGCCTTGTGGGCACGGCGCAGTGCCGAGGTGGTCGCGTCGCTCGCCGCACCCGTGGAGACGCTGGAAGACGAGCGCAGCTACCACCCGGAACTGATGGACGTGCGCGGCGCCGTGGCCGCGCTGCCCGAGCCCGAGCGCGCCGATTTCAAGGATCAGGACCTGCCCGCCTATGCCCAGGTCTGGGCGCTGGGCTTCATGTTCGTGGTGGAGAACTGGTCGGACGACTGGGCGCCCCCGCGTGACAAGGACACCGCCGCCTGGATCGACGAGGCGCTGGACCACATCGTGGCGCTCACTGAAGACGACACCGGCAAGCCCACGGTGAACATGCACGACGAAGACGGCCCGCCGAGCGTGAGCGACGAACGCCTGAACGATTTCGGCGCGTCCATCTGGGCGGTGTACGACCTGTGCCAGATCGGACGCAGCCTCGGGCCGCGGGTGGAGCCAGTTCGCAAGGAGGCGACGCCGGGCCGCAACGACCCTTGCCCGTGTGGCAGCGGGAAGAAGTACAAGCGGTGTCATGGCTTCGAAACGAACGATTGACGATTGAACATTCATTCGCTTAAGATCGCGTCGCCATGAAACCCAAAGACGACGACAAACTGCAGGCCATTGCCCGTGCCACCCTGGCGCTGGTGGAGCGTGTGGGCCTGAGCGGGTTGACCATGGCGGGCATTGCGCGGGAGGCTGGCCTGGCCACCGGCACGTTGTATGTGTACCACCGCTCCAAGGAAGAGCTGCTCAACGCGCTGTACGAGCAGGTCAAGGGGGCGCTGGTGGGGCTGATTGATGTCGACATCGACCCCGGTACCCCGTTTCGCTCGCGCTTTCAGTTGAACTGGACGCGCTTGCTGAGGCACCGGCTGGCGCATGGCCCGGAGGCTGTGTTCATGGACCAGTACTACAACTCGCCCTGGTTCAGCGAGGCATCGCGCCAGTTCTCGGCGCGGTTCGCGGCCGGGTGCCTGCGCTTTTTTGATGAAGCGCGGGAACAGCAGATCGTGAAGAATGTGCCGACCATGATGCTGGCGGCGCATTTTTTTGGCTCCGTGCGCGACACCGCCAGCCTGATGCGCAGCGGTGATCTGCCCGACACCGAGGCCGCGCTGGCGCAGGCATTCTCGTTGTGCTGGGACGGCATCAAGTCCTGAAAACCGTGCTCGTTGAAGCCTGGATCACGCCCAAAAAACGAATGAACATTCATTCATAAATCCCCCGATTTCCTCACCACCCCTCAGGAGAAAACCACGATGCCCACCACGCTCAACATCAACGGCAAGGACGTGCGCGTCGACGCCGACGGCTCCACCCCCATCCTCTGGGCCCTGCGCGACACGCTGGGCATGACCGGCACCAAGTTTGGCTGCGGCGCGGCCTTGTGCGGTGCCTGCACCGTGCATGTGAACGGCACGGCCACGCGCTCCTGTGTAACGCCGATTTCGGCGGTGGTGGGGCAGAAGATCACCACCATCGAGGCGCTGGAATCCGACCGCGTGGGCAAGGCGGTTCACCAGGCCTGGGTCAAGGCCGACGTCGCGCAGTGCGGCTACTGCCAGAGCGGCCAGATCATGAGCGCCACCGCGCTGCTCAAGACCAACCAGAAACCCAGCGATGCCGACATCGACGCCGCCATGGCCGGCAACATCTGCCGCTGTGGGACCTACGCGCGCGTGCGCATCGCCATCAAGGACGCGGCCCGCTCGCTGGCCTGAAAGGAACAGTCATGCACTTGAACCACCACACCGCCGACCAGATTCGCGCCCACCTGCCGCCCGCCCTCGCGCATCGGCTGGTGAATGCCGAGGCACCCGAGGGCATCGCACGCAGAAGCTTCCTGAAGGTTGCCACCGCCTCGGGCTTCGCGCTGGGTGCCTATCCCTTCGCCGTCCAGGCTCAGCAGACGGCGACGCCGGTCGCCACGGGCCTCAAGCCTGACCAGCAGCCCGCCGCCTTCGTGAAGATCGCGCGCGACGGCACGGTCACCGTCACCATCAACCGGCTGGAGTTCGGCCAGGGAACACACACGGGCCTGGCCATGGTGCTGGCCGAAGAGCTCGATGCCGACTGGAGCACCGTGCAGGCGGTGCACGGCAATGCGGACCCCGCCTACAACGACCCGGCTTTTGGCATGCAGATCACCGGCGGTTCGACCGCTGTAAAGCACTCCTACACGCAATACCGCGAACTCGGCGCACGCACGCGCGCCATGCTGCTGGCCGCTGCGGCGAAGCAGTGGAGCGTGCCGGTGACGGCGCTGGTCACGGAACGGGGCGTCGTGATCGGCCCGGGTGGCAAGAAACTGGGCTATGGCGCGCTGGCCGACGCCGCCATGCAGCAGCCCGTGCCCACGCAGGTGACCTTGAAGGATCCGTCGCGCTTCAAGCTCATCGGCCAACCCACCACGCGGCTCGATGCGAAGCTCAAGTCCAGCGGAAAACAAGGCTTCGGCATGGACGTGCGCCTGCCCGGCATGCTCACCGCGGTGCTCCAGCACCCACCGGTGTTCGGCAGCCGGGTGGCATCGCTCGATGACACCGCCGCGCGCGCCGTGCCCGGTGTGAAGGCCGTTCTGCGGGTGCCCCTGCACGACGGTGGCGAAGGCGTGGCCGTGGTGGGCGATGGCTACTGGGCCGCGAAGCAGGGCCGCGATGCCTTGAAGGTGCAGTGGAACGACACTGGCCGCGAGAAGGTGGACAGTGCGAAACAGCTTGCCAGCTACCGCGAACTGGCCTCGAAGACGGGCAGCATCAAGCA
This sequence comes from Hydrogenophaga sp., assembly GCF_050250835.1. Taxonomy (GTDB): domain Bacteria; phylum Pseudomonadota; class Gammaproteobacteria; order Burkholderiales; family Burkholderiaceae_C; genus Hydrogenophaga. The sequence continues at coordinate 93,972 of NZ_JBFWNX010000014.1, forward strand.
CGACGCTGACATGGCGCCGCTGGCGAGCGCGCCGCAGAAGATCAGCGCCGAGTTTGTGTTTCCCTATCTGGCACACGCGCCCATGGAGCCGCTGAACTGCACCGTGCAGATCAGCGGCACCGGCGCAGCGGCGAAGGCCACGGTGTGGACCGGCACCCAGATGCCCGGACTGGACACGGCTGCGGCCGCGCGCACGCTGGGCATGAAGCCTGGGCAGGTGACCATGAACGTGCAGATGGCCGGCGGCGGCTTCGGCCGCCGCGGCCTGCTCACCAGCGACTTCGTCGTCGAGGCCTGCACCATCGCGAAAGCCACCCAGGCCGCCGGCATCTCCGCGCCGGTGCGCACGGTGTGGAGCCGCGAAGACGACGTTCGCGGCGGCTATTACCGCCCCATGCACGTGCATCGCGCCGAGATTGGTTTCGATGCGCAGGGCAAGGTGCTGGCGTGGGACCACGTCATCGTCGGCCAGTCCATCATGGCGGGCACCTTCTTCGAACCCATGATGGTGAAGAACGGCGTGGACGAGACCATGGTCGAGGGCATGGGCAAGCCCTACGACGTGCCGATGCGCCTCTCGGCCCACCACCCCAGGCTCAACGTGCCGGTGTTGTGGTGGCGCAGCGTGGGTTCCACGCACACCGGTTACGTCATGGAGACGCTGATCGACGACATCGCGCGCGCGACGAAACAGGACCCGGTGGCCTACCGCATGAAGCTCATGGACGCCAAGGCCGTGCGGCACCGCGCGGCCCTGCAACTGGCGGTGGACAAGAGCGGCTATGGCAAGAAGACACTGAGCGCGGGGCGAGCATGGGGCGTGGCGGTGCACGAGTCGTTCGATTCGGTGGTGGCCTACGTGGTCGAGGCCTCGGTGGTCGACGGCGCGCCCAGGCTGCATCAGGTCACGGCCGGCGTGCACTGCAACCTGGCGGTGAATCCCAGGAGCGTGGAAGCCCAGATCCAGGGTGGAGCGCTGATGGGACTGTCCATGTGCGTGCCGGGCGCGGCCATCACCCTGAAGGACGGCGTGGTCGAACAGAGCAACTTCGGTGATTTCGCCGTGCCGCGCATCACCGACATGCCCTCGATCGCGGTGCACATCGTGCCCAGCGCGGATGCGCCCACCGGCGTGGGCGAACCCGGCCTTCCGCCGCTGGCGCCCGCGTTCGCCAATGCCATCGCGCAACTGACTGGCAAGCCGCTGCGCGAGCTGCCTTTCAGCCTGGCTTAGGCGAGTCCTGCGCCTGCTGGACGAGAAAATCCAGCAGGCGCTCGGCCGCCGGTGTGAGGTCGCCCCGGCGGCGGTAGCAGATGGCAAATTCGCGGTGCGCCCAGTCGTTCCGGAGCGGCACGATGCGCACCTGCCCCGCTGAAACGTAGAGCTGGCTCACCTCGTGCGGCACCACGCTCACGCCCAGGCCCGCGCCCACCACCCGAAACGCCGAGTCGAAGTTGGAGACCACCACGCGGTAGCGCATGGTCCTGCCGGCACGTGTGGCCGCACGATGCAGCATGGTGTGCACGGCGGTGGAGGGTTGCAGGCCGACGTGATCATGGTCCAGGGTTTCTTCGAAGTGCAGCGACTTGCGCCGCGCCAGCGGGTGGCCCATGGGCACGGCGAGGGCCAGTTCATCGCGCCGATATGGTCGCGATTCCAGTCCACCGAAGTCGATGCTGCTCCAGCACACGCCAAGCGAGACCACGCCCTCGCGCACCATGCTCACGATGTCCTTGGAGAAGCGCTCCTCGATGTCGACCTGGATGTCCTGGTGCGCAGGCTCGCGCATGAAGGCTGCCAGATCGTCGAGCAGCGATTCGGCGATGGCCGATGCGCTGGCCACCAGGCGCACCTGTCCCTTGATGCCGCCTTTGAAAGATGCCATGTCGGCCTCGATCCGGTCCATGGTGAAAAGCACGTTGCGCGCGTGCTCCAGCAGAGCGCGGCCGGCGGGCGTGGGTTCGGCACCCCGCCGACCGCGCACCAGCACCGGTGTGCCGATGGCGTCCTCCAGTTGCGCGATGCGCTTGCTGATGGCCGAGGGCTCGATGTGCTCCTGCGCCGCGGCGTCCTTCATGTTGCCGAGGTCGCACACCGCGACGAGCAGCCTCAGGGTTTTCAGGTCCAGGTCTCTCATGGGGCAAACCCTTGCTTTAGATTCCGAAATGGAATTTAACTGCTTCCAGATGCTCACTTGATGTTGCTTGTGGAAATCATAAACTGCGCAGCCATGTCCACCGCACCCTTGCCCGCCACCGCCGTGATCCGTGAAGTCGGACTTCGCGACGGCCTCCAGAGCATCCAGACAGTGCTCCCCACCGAGCGCAAGCGCGAGTGGATCCGCGACGCCTTTGCCGCCGGGCAGCGCGAAATCGAAGTGGGGTCCTTCGTCCCGGCCCGTCTCCTGCCCCAACTTGCCGACACCGCCGACGTGCTGGCCTTTGCGAAGACGCTGCCCGGTTTGAAAGTCTCGGTGCTGGTGCCCAATCTGCGTGGCGCCTTGCACGCCTTGCAGGCGGGTGCCGACCTCATGATCTTGCCGCTGTCGGCGAGCCACGCGCACAGTCTGGCCAACCTGCGCAAGACGCCCGATGAGGTGGTGCAGGAAATGCGGAAGATTCGCGCCGCACGCGATGCCGCAGGCAGCCAGACGCTGATCGAGGGAGGTGTGGGCACCGCTTTTGGCTGCACGCTGCAGGGCGAGGTTTCTCACGACGAGGTGTTGCGCCTCATGCAGGCGCTGCTGGACGCAGGCGCCGATCGCGTGAGTCTCGCCGACACCGTGGGCTATGCCGATCCGGCCTCGGTCAGCCGTTTGTTCGAGCGCGCGCTTCGCATCGCAGGAGACCGCTTTTGCTGCGGTCATTTCCACGACACGCGCGGCCTGGCTCTGGCCAATGTTTACGCCGCATTGCAGTTGGGCGTGAGCCGCTTCGACGCATCGCTGGCCGGCATCGGCGGCTGCCCGCATGCGCCCGGTGCCAGTGGCAACGCGGCCACCGAAGACCTGGCCTTCATGCTGCAGTCCTGCGGCGTGCGCACAGGCGTCGACATCGAGGCTCTGCTTGCGCTGCGTCACAGGGTGGCCGCCTGGCTCGAAGGCGAGGCCACCCACGGTGCTCTCTGGCGCGCCGGACTTCCCCGAACCTTCAACATGGCAACCACCGCATGAAACACAGCCCCACCGGCCTGCCGCTCGAAGGCGTGCGCGTCGTCGAATTCACCCACATGGTCATGGGCCCCACCTGCGGCATGATCCTGGCCGATCTTGGTGCCGAGGTCATCAAGGTCGAACCTCCCGGTGGCGACAAGACGCGCAATTTGCCGGGCCTGGGCATTGGCTTTTTCCGCAGCTTCAACCGCAACAAGAAGAGCGTGGTGCTCGACATCCAGACCGATGAGGGGCTGGCCACGGCGAAAGAGCTGATCGCAGATTGCGACGTGCTGCTGGAGAACTTTCGCCCCGGCCTGATGGACAAGCTGGGGTTGGGCTGCACGGCGTTGAGGTCGCTGTTCCCGCGTCTGATCTACGTTTCGCACAAAGGCTTTCTGCCCGGTCCCTACGAGAGCCGACTGGCGTTGGACGAGGTGGTGCAGAACATGGCTGGCCTGACCTACATGACGGGCCCCGAAGGTCGGCCGCTGCGCGCAGGCTCTTCGGTCAACGACATCATGGGCGGCATGTTTGGCGCCATTGGCGTGCTGGCCGCCTTGCGCGAGCGCGAGCGCACCGGGCTGGGCCAGGAAATCCAGAGTGCGCTGTTCGAGAACTGCTGCCTTCTCGCTTCGCAACACATGCAGCAGTTTCAGATGACCGGCGAGGTGCCTCCGCCTTTTCCCTCGCGTGTCTCGGCCTGGAGTGTGTACGACACCTTCACGGTGGCCGGTGGCGAGCAACTCTTCATTGGCGCGGTGAGCGACAAGCAGTTCGCCACCTTGTGCCAGGTGATTGACCGGCCCGATCTCGCCAGCGACCCTGCGCTGGCCACCAACGCGCAGCGCGTGGCGGTGCGACCGGACTTGCTGCGCCGGCTTGCCGACACCTTGCAACACCAGGACCTGGAATCCATGTGCGCCCGCCTGCAGGCCGCCGGACTGCCCTACGCCAAGGTGGTCCGGCCCGATGAACTGGTGCACGACGAACACCTGATCGCCAGCGGCGGCCTGGTGCCCATGCAGACCGGCGACGGCGAGACCACCCAGGTGGTGTTGCTGCCGCTGCTCATGGGCGGGCGCCGCCCTGGCGTGCGCAGTCCCTTGCCGCGGGTGGGCGAACACACCGATGAGATTCTCGGCACGTTGCACGCCGCCTGATCAAAACCCATCACCACAACTGGAGACCTTCATGCAACACCATTCCCTCAACCGCCGAACCCTGCTGGCCCTGAGCGCCGTGCTTGTGGCGGGCGCCGCACCCGCCTGGGCACAGGGCACGTCAACCCCCTTGCGGGTGATTCTGCCGGTGGGTGCCGGCTCTGGCGTGGACACCATCGTGCGCTCTGCGCAGAACGCCTTGTCCAGAGCCCTGGGCGGGCAGCCTGTCGTGGTGGAGAACCTGCCGGGTGCGGGTGGCATCACCGGCACTTCCGCGCTGGTGAAGGCCGCGCCCGATGGCCACACCGTGGCCTTCATCTCCAACAACCATTCGGTGAACCCGAGCGTGTACAAGAGCGTGCCGTACGACGGCCTGACCGACATCACGCCGATCAGCGTCGTGGGGGGCTCGCCCTTCCTGCTGGTGGTCAATCCGGCCAAGATGCCGGCGAAGGACGCCAAGGAGTTGCAGGCCCTGTTGCTGTCCAAGCCGGGGCATTTCAACATGGGCTCGTCCGGCAACGGCACCATCATCCATCTGGCCGGTGAGATGTTCGTCGAGGCCGTGGGTGCCAAGGTGCAGCACATTCCCTACAAGGGCATGGGGCCCATGATGGCTGACATCATCGCCGGTCAGGTCGACTTCGGAGTGGCCGCCGTGCCCGCCGCGCAAGGGCATCTGGCCTCGGGCCGCATGCGCGCCATCGGCGTCATGGGCAAGTCTCGCGTGGCCTCGCTGCCCGATGTGCCCACCATCGCCGAGCAGGGCTTTCCGACGGTGGACGTGGCCGGCTGGTTCGCCATGGTGGCGCCCAAGGGTCTGCCCGCTGCACAGGTGGACCGCCTGCACAAGGCCGTGGTCGCCGCGTTCGAAGACCCGGAGGTGAAGGCGGCCATGGCCAGGCAGGACAACCTCATCAACCCCTCCACGCCCGATGCGGCCGGCAGGTTTCTCAAGTCGGAACAAGAGCGCTATGGCCGCCTGGTGAGCAAGGCCGGCATCAAGCTCGATTGAGGCAGTGCATCAGGAAAGATCGAACGGCCCGCCCTGTTCCAGCGCACGCTGGTAGGCGGGCCGTTCCTGGATGCGGCGCAGCCAGTCGGTCAGTTTCGGCCGTTTTGCCAGCAGGCCTCGCGATGAAGCGGCTTCGATGGGAAAGCTCAATTGCACGTCGGCCGCGCTGAAGGAACGTCCTGCAAACCAGGCACCGTGGGCTTCGAGTTCGGATTCCAGAAAATCGAGGTGGCGTTTGAGGTTGGGCGTCACCAGCAACTGCTTGACCTGGGCCGAGATGGCCTTGGCCACGGGACGCACGAGGAAAGGGCTCTTGAGTTCGATCTGGTCGAACACCAGTTGCAGCAGCAGCGGTGGCATCAGCGAGCCTTCGGCGTAGTGCAGCCAGTAGCGGTAGCGCAAAAACGAGGGCGTGCCCGGCTCGGGTGAGAACCTGCCTTCGCCGTAGGTCTCCACCAGGTACTCCAGAATGGCGCCCGACTCGGCGAGCGTGGACTTGCCGTCGGTCACCACCGGTGACTTGCCCAGTGGGTGGATTTTCTGCAGCGAGGGCGGCGCCAGCATGGTCTTTGCGTTGCGTTCGTAGCGTTCGATCTGGTAGGGCACGCCCAGCTCTTCGAGCATCCAGAGCACGCGCTGCGAGCGCGAGTTGTTGAGGTGGTGGACGGTGAGCATGTCAAAGACCTTTCAGTGCATGAGGCCGGCGGGTTCAGGCCAGCGCGGGGGGCAGGGTGTGTGAAAGAAAGTCCCACACCCGGCGGATGCGCGGGTTGCTGCGGATCTCGCGGTGGACCGCCAGCCACATGGGCAGGGCAGGTATTTCCAGCGTGGGCAGCAGTGGCATGAGTTCTGGATTCTGCCGCGCCGCATAGCGCGCGAGAAAGCCCACACCCAGGCCCGCGTTCACGGCCGCCTGGTACGCATTGAGGTCGTCGGTGCGCACGGCGAAGTCTTCGCGCTGCATCGGCAGGCCCATGGCGGCAAAGCCGCGCAAGATGTCGGTGTTGCGGTCGTTGCCGATCAGGTCGTGCGAGAGCAGGTCGGCGGGTTGGCGGGGTGTGCCGCGTCGGCGCAGGTAGTCGCGATGGGCAAAGGTGCCGATGGCGACCTGTCCCACGCGCTTGATCACCAGCGAACCCTGGTCGGGCCGCACCATGCGCAGCGCGATGTCGGCCTCGCGCTGCAGCAGGTTGCTCACCGCGTTGCTGGAGATCAGTTCAATCTGGATGTCCGGGTGCAACTCTCGCAGTTGCCGCAGCAGAGGTGGCAGCAGCACACAGGTGACGGGCTGGCTGGCGCTGATGCGCACCGAGCCACGAACCTGCGCCTGCGCGCCGGTGGCCTGCCGTGCGAGCTGGTCTGCAGCGGCGGACATGGCGCGCGCCGCTTCGGCCAGGCGCTGCGCGTGCGGCGTGGGCACCAGCCCGCGCCCGGTGCGTTCGAACAGCACCACGCCGAGCTGCCCCTCCAGTTCGCCGATGTGCCGTCCCACCGTGGGCTGGCTGGTGGACAGGGCACGCGCTGCGCCCATCAGGCTGCCCCGGTCGAGCGCCGCCAGAAAGGACCGGATCAGCGTCCAGTTGAACTCGCCGGTATTCATTTATGAACAGCTGTTGTTTGATTCGTGACAATTGTGTATGAGCTCGCTGGTTTCCACAATGCACGCATGGCACTGGCTTTCAGTGTCCCCCTGCATTCCAAGGAGATCACCATGCAACGTCGACTTTTCATTCGTCTGGCTGGCGGCGGCGTGGTTGCTGCCGCCACCACCGCCACCCTGGCCGGTTGCAGCACAGCCCTGCCCCCCGAGGCCCTGGCAGCCTGGCAGGCGCCCGGCCAGGCCGAGACCGACGTGCGCCGCTGGATGCTCGCGCATGCCATCCTGGCACCGCATTCGCACAACCTGCAGTCCTGGCTGGTGGACCTGAGCGTGCCGGATGAAATCACGCTGTTCATCGACCGCAGTCGGCTGTTGCCCGAGACGGACCCTTTCTCGCGCCAGATGATGATGAGCCAGGGCACTTTCCTGGAGCTGCTGGACCTGGCGGCGCGGCAGAAGGGGTTGCGCGCCGAGATCGTCTTGTTTCCTCAAGGGGTGTTCCCGCCTGCCACGGTGGATGCGCGACCCACCGCGCGCATCCGGCTGGTGCCGCACGCCAGCGTGAAGCCCGACCCGCTGTTCGATCAGATTCTGCGTCGCCGCACGAACCGCGAAGCCTACGAGGCGCGCGAGCCCGATGCCTCGGCGTTGGCGGCCATCACCGCCAGCGTGCAGCCGCATCCGTTTCGCGTGGGCTTCGTCGGCCAGTCACAAGCCGATTTGCTTCAACAGCACCGTCGCATCGCCAAGGATGCCTGGCGCATTGAGCTGGTGACGCCACGCACGGTGCTGGAGTCGTTCAAGGTGCTGCGAGTGGGCCCGAAGGAAATCGCGCAGCACCGCGATGGCATATCGCTCAACGATCCCATGGTGCGGGCGCTCGACGCGGTGGGCCTGCTCGACCGCAGCGCTGCACCTGGCCCGGACGACTTTGCGACCACCAGCCAGATCAAAGACTTCAACGCGAAGATCGACACCACGCCCGCGTTCTTCTGGCTGGTGACGGAGGGCAATGACCGGATCACGCAGATCAACTCGGGCCGCGCCTATGCGCGTGCCCAACTGGCGGCCACGGCGGCGGGCTTGTCGATGCAACCGCTGTCGCAGGCCTTGCAGGAGTACCCGGAGCAGACGGTGCCGTACACCGAGATTCACCAACTGGTGGGAGCGCCTGCGCCGCGCTACACGGTGCAGATGTGGGCCCGCCTGGGGCATGGTCCCGTGATCGAGCCGTCGCCGCGAAGGGGCTTGGCATCGCACCTTGTCCGGTCTTGATCGCTGGGAGCTCGTTCGTAGATTTCGCGCACTCGCCAGAACCTTTGTGGGTTAGGTGGAAAGCAGAAATGAAGCTTCAGCCAGTGAAACCCCGTTCACCCGAATCTCCACCACATGCCGCCCTGGATACAAGGTCCTTGTGGTCACCGGCTTCAGGCTGTGCCGCCTGGAGAGCAATCGCTCCTCACCCGGCGCCAGTGAAAGCTTCCAGCCCTTGAACACCTTGGGTGAGGAACTGCCGTTGGCGCGCACGTGGTGGACGGCGTAGTCCACCTCCAGCAACTGGGGTTGGCGTGCGCTCGAACGCAACACCACGTTCATCCCGATGTCGCCACCCACGGCCGCGCGCGCAGACGACAGATTCAATGAGGCCTCACCCTTGAGGCCACTTGCCAGCCCCCACGCCGCCAACGTGGGCGCGTGGCCCGACTTGATGAGCCCCCGGCTCGCGTGGCGCAGCAGCGCGCTGCGTGTCACCGGCGCATCGACCAGGTGCTCCCGCACCCAGCTCGCCACCAGGTCGGGATGGTCCTTGGCGACGTCGTTCAGGTGGTTGGCCACGCTGCGGCGAACGTAGCTGCTGGTGTCGTCCTGCAGCGCGCGCAAAAGCGGGAGTGTGGGAGACGGGTCTGCCACCAGCGACTGCAGTCTCAGGCCCCAGGGCAGGCGCGGGCGGCTGCCTTCGCTCACCAGCCGCCTCACGTGCGCGCTCGGGTCGCTCACCCACTGGCTCAGCGTGTCGAACACCAAGGCCTGCTGCTGCTGGATCAACGGACGGATGGCGAACTCGGCCGTGAAGCGCTGGGTCAGTGCGCGCAGGCAGGCGAGCGCGGTGGGTACCTCGGTCAGGCCACGCCGTGCCACGAACTCGCCCATGGACCACACCGCCCAGCCGGCCACGCCCGAAGCCGCCACCGCCGGGCTGTGCGAGATCGGTTCGCCCTTCGCGTCCAGCGCCAGCGGCGGCGCCAGGCTCGCCTGAAGCACTTCGCAGGCGTGCGCAAATTCGACAGGCAACGTGGACTCCAGGGCATCGGCCATCTGCATGGCGCGCGCCTTGAACTCCAGCGCTTCAAGTCCTTCGGTGGCCTGGGCCTCGAAGCGCTTGCGGTCGAAGCGCGGCCAGGCGCGCCGCAGGTGCGCGCCAGTGGCGGCGACGGTATCGCGGTTGATGAGGTTCTTGAATGGTTCCACGGGTCAGACAGCAGGAAGGCGACGCAACAGTCCTGCCAGTGCGTGGCGCACAGCGGCCTGGCGCACGGCAGCGCGGTCGCCGTCGAAACGCTGGTGCTCGGTGAACACCCCCTCCGGCGTGGCCCAGCCGAACCAGACCGTGCCCTCCGGTTTCTCCGCGCTGCCGCCGGTGGGGCCGGCCACGCCGGTGACGGCCACGGCGAGGTGGGCGGGTGAATGCGCCAATGCGCCTGCCGCCATGGCGCGGGCAACGGGTTCGCTGACGGCGCCGTGCTGCTCGATCAACGCAGCGGGCACGCCCAGCAGCTCGCTCTTGGCGGCGTTGGAATAGGTCACGAAGCCGCGCTCGAACCAGTCGCTTGAACCCGAGATCTCGGTACACGCGCCCGCGATGAGTCCGCCGGTGCAGCTTTCGGCGGTGACCATGGACTGGCCGCGCGCCTTGAGTTCACGGGCGAGCGCATCCACGAGAGCAGGGGTTGGGTCCATGGTTCAGAAGCGCCAGAGGGCAATGACGAAGAGGGTGCAGAAGGCGGCCGCGAAGTCGTCGAGCAGGATGCCAAAGCCCCCACCCGGCCCCAACCCCTTGAAGGACTGATCCGCCCAGGCCATGGGCCCGACCTTGACCATGTCGAACAACCGGAAGATGGCGAAGGCGGCCAGTTGATCCCAGAAGCCCGCGGGCTGGATCAGCCACAACACCAGCCAGAACGCGACCACCTCGTCCCACACGATGTGGCCGGAATCCGCCACGCGCATGTGCTGTGCGGTCACCGTGCAGGCCCACCAGCCAATCAGCGTGGCGCCCAGGATCAGCAGGCCCCAGCCTGGAGGGGAGAGCAGAGGCTCCAGCACAAGGAAAGCGACCCAGGCCCAGAGCGTGCCGGCGGTGCCGGGCGCCAACCGGCTCAGGCCCGAACCCGCGCCCAGCGCGATGAAATGGGCAGGGTGAGAGAACAGAAATCCCCAGGTCGGGCGGGCCAGGGGTGCAAGTGGGGCGTCGGGCATGCGCGGATTATCGGGGGCCATGCTTGTCCCCGTGCAAGCCCGGCGCGATACTGCGCCCTCGACGGGCAGACGTCCGGCAGTGGGGAGTGGGCATGGGCATGAACACCGGGGCAATCCTCACGGCGCTGATGCTGGGCGTGTGGCTGACCGCCCTGGCTGCCTGGATCGTCAGCAGCCTCTACCGCCGCCGCATGCTGGCGCTGATGGGCAGTGCCCCGCCGCCGGACGCGAGCCATGTGGCCGAAGCGCCAGAGACGCAGGCCATGCCTGAGAGGAGCCACGTGCCGGTTCGGGCCGACCGCCGCGCCAGCCGCCGCGCGCACTGGCGGCATCTGGCGGTTCTCTCCGGACTGTCTTTGCTCATCGGTGTCACTCAGTCGGTGCTGGCGCTGCTCTTCATCTATGGCGGTGATCTGCTCAGCCCCGGGCGAGCGCTGACGCTGGGCCTGGTCTATGCCTGGCCCATGGCACTTACATGGGGACTTATGCGGCGCTGGTCGTGGTGGCGCACGCTGCTGGCCATCGCCATCTACCTGCTGGCCATGCTCATGCTGGTGACTTGGCGTTCCGTTTCGCCACGGCCGCTCACCGAGTCGTTCGCCTGGCTCGGTGGCCTGGTGCTGATTCCGGTCACGATCACGCTGCTCATCGGCGCCAGCGGTCGCATTCGCGCGGTGGCGCCCTACCTGTTGCCGATCTTCCTGCTGCTCGCCGGCTCGTCGGTGATCGCGCTGCAACTGATGGTGCTGGGCGTGAACGATCCTCCGCGCTGGCTGGTGGTGCTGGTGGAGACCGCCGGTGCCTGGCCAGCGATTGTGCTGCTGGCCCTGGCGCCCTGGTTGCTGCTGGCGTGGCCGGCCTGGGCCATCGCTCGCGCGCTCGCTCGTGCCTACCGCGACAAGCGTTTCTCCGACCTCTGGTACCTGCTCGCTGCCTACTGGCTGGTGGTGCTGGTGGCCACCGCGCTGCCTGCCTTGCAGGGTGTGGGCCTGGCGGCTTTGACGCAATTGCTGCCCTGGCTGTGGATCCCGCTGGCCGGCTGGGGGTTGCGTGGCTGGCTGGCGCCCAGAAATGCACCGCCCACCTTGCTGGTGCTGCGCGTGTTCCAGCAAGATGCCACCGTGCAAGCCCTGTTCGACCGCGTGGTCGAGCGCTGGCGCCTCTCCGGCAACACCGTGCTCATCGCCGGCACCGACCTTCTCAGCCGCACGCTCGACCCCGACGACCTGTTCACCTTCCTCAATGGCCGCCTGGCGACGCGCTTCATCGCCAGCGACGCACAGGTCGCTGATCGACTGCGCAGCTTTGACCTGGCGCCCGATCCCGATGGGCGCTACCGCGTGAACGAGTGCTACTGCTTCGACAGCACCTGGAAAGCTGCCCTGGCGGCGTTGGTGCAACAGACCGATGTGGTGCTGATGGATCTGCGCGGCTTTCACGCCGGCAAGCTGGGCTGCCGCCACGAACTGGGGGTGTTGGCGTCAGCATCGCATCTGCAGCGGGTGGTGTTGCTCCACGATGGAAGCACCGAACGCGCGGTGGCAGAGGCCGATGTGGCCGACGCACCGTCCGGGCGCTTCGTGTGGGTGCGAACCCTAGGCGAAGTGGTCGAAGCCCTGCACGCGCAATGAAAGCGGCCGGCCTTTCGCCCCCCGCAGGCGAAGGCCGTTGCCCTCGGTGATGCGGCCGATGCGCGTGACCGGCGTCTGGCTGGTCACAGCGGCGGCCAGCACCGCATCGCGCGCGGCCGGCGCGGCGGTGAACAGCAACTCGTAGTCGTCGCCACCAGCAAGCAGGCATTCCAACCGATGTGCCTCAGGCAAGGCCGCGATCTCGGGCGCCACGGGCAGCAGGGCGACATCCAGCTCTGCCCCCACGCCGCTGGCCGCCAGGATGTGGCCCAGGTCGCCGACCAGGCCGTCGCTCAAGTCGATCGCCGCGTGCGCACCATCCACTGACGCCAGGGCCACGCCCAGGGCGTTGCGCGGCGAGGGACGTTCCAGCCGATCGCGCAGGTGGACGCCCGTTGCCGCCGAGGCCCAGTCGGTGCCACGCTGGTGCTCCAGTGCCAGGCGCGCTTCGCCGGTGCGCCCGCTCACGTACAGATCGTCGCCAGCGTGCGCAGCGCTGCGCCGCAACGCCCTGCCGGTGCGCACCTGGCCGAACACGGTGATGCAGATGTTGAGCGGCCCGCGCGTGGTGTCGCCGCCCACCAGCGGGCAGGTGTTTGCGTCGGCCAGGGCAAAGAGGCCTCGGGCAAAGGCCGAGAGCCAGGCGTCGTCGGCCTCCGGCAGGGCCAGGGCGAGCGTGAAACCCAGCGGCACGGCGCCCATGGCGGCCAGGTCGCTCAGGTTGACCGCCAGCGCCTTGTGGCCGAGTGCGGCTGGATCCACTGATGCGAAGAAATGCCGGTCCTGCACCAGCATGTCGGTGGACACGGCCAGTTCGTGGCCGGGCCTGGGTCGCAACAGCGCGCCGTCGTCGCCCACGCCCAGCGACACGTCGGCCGGTAGCTGTACGCCGGGGCGCTGGAAGTGCCGCCGTATGAGTTCAAACTCACCCATTGGACTGCGGTTGCGGCGGGGCGTCGTCATCTGCAACCGGCGATGGGCGCGGTGGCAGCAGGAAACTCAGGGGGGCGGAGCGGATGCGTCGTTTGATCGCGGCGCGAATGAGCTGGCGGTTCACCTTGCTCACGCTCTGCGCCTGCAGCGCCAGCCGGAAAGCGAGGTAGAAGCTCACGCCCAGGTTGAGCGGGCCGATCACCAGCACGCCGGCGACGGCCCACCAGAAGTTGGGCTCGCTGAACACGCCCCAGCCCAGTGCCACGGCGGCGGCGGCGACTTGCCCGGTCGACAGGGTGACGTGGCGCACGTCCAGCCCGATGCCGAAGAAGACCATGAAGGCAGGCACCAGTCCCAGCATGAGGCCCAGCGAGATGTTGGCCGCCAGGCCCGAGATGTTGCGTCGCATGAAGTCGGCCCAGCGCGCGGCGCGCTCGCGTCCGAGCACCGCGGTGAAGCGCGGGTTGTGCTTCATGGCCGAATCCAGGTTGTGGAATACGTACCAGTTCTCCACCCAGCCGGCAATGATGCTGGAGGCGAACAGCAGCACGCCGGTGAACGCTGCATACAGCATCAGTGGCCCGATCAGGCTGATGTCCTTGAGCACGTGGTGCGCCTTGTCCTGGTTCACCATGGCCTCGCCGGTCAACAGCTGCATGGCCAGGCTGATCAGCACCACCACCGGAATCACCATGCCGATGTTGCCGACGATGGATGCGATCTGGGAGCGGAACAGGTTGGCCACCTCGTCAACGAAACGGCGAACGGCGCCGGGTTGCTTGATGTCGCGCAGCTTGGCGACCATCGCCGGCGCGGTCACGGCAGGCTGCTTGGTGGCCAGCGTGAGGTGCAGCAGCATGATCACCACGAACGAGACGGCGTAGTTCACGCCGTTGGCAAAGCCTCCCCAGAATGCGGAGAGCCCCAACCCGATCAACAGGAACTTGATCCAGACCGTCACGCCGACGATGGCGCCACCGCCCGCCGCCTTGCGCAGCATCTCGCGGTATTCGGTGCCGTTGCGGGTGATGTAGTGCTCTCCGCTCTCGGCGCTTCGCTCGGCGACCTTGGCGGCGGTGAGGTGCGAACTGGAAGCGATCAGCGAGCGCACGCTGCGGTTGTCGATGCCCACCTGGGCCAGATCGGCCAGCAGCGCGGCGGTGGCGCGTTCGGGTTTTTCGGATTGCAGGCAATCCAGCAGTTCCTTGATGCGCACGATGCGCTCGCGCAGTTGGCGCAGACGAAACACGATGCCCACCGAGACGCCGTGCTCTTCCAGGTGCGAATACACCGAATAGGCGGCGTGGCGGCAGGCATCGAGCCGCAGGCGCAGGTTTTCGGCGGTGGCCAGCGCCTGGGCGCTGTGCTTGCCATGCGAACGCACGGCCTGACGCAGCGCCTCGAAATCGGTGGGCAGCTCGTGAAACGGGCGCGCGGCCTGGGCGTCGGGCGACATGCGCACGCGGATCTCAGAGGCGAATCCCGTCGCGCAGACCTGGCTCACGCAGAAGGTCAGCGCGTCCATCAGGGCGCTTTGCCAGAAGCCAGCGGCGGCCAACAGCGCCGGTTCTTCGGCCACGTTTGTCGGCGGCGCAATCAACAGGTCGTGCAGCCGCTTCAGCGTGGCGCTGTCCAGCGCCTTGAGCCAGCGCACGTCGAAGCGGCTGGACAGCAACAGGTCGTAGAGCTCGGCCATGTCCGTGGTTTCCGGCGTGCCCGGCAGCACCTTTTTGCGCAGCCGGTTGCCGAACTCGCTGAGAAACGCGGTGCGCGGCGCAAAGCCATGGTCGGCGAGCAGCGGCGTGAGGTCCACCGTGCCGATGAAGCGGCTCCACCAGAGGTGCCAGCGCGCCTGCGCTCCGGGTTGCGTCTGTACGGCGTCCAGAAAGGCTTGTACGCGGGCCACGCTGGCCTGCACGTCGCTGGCATCTCCCCGCACCCACTGGAGTGCGTCGGTCAGCCACAGGTGGCGGCGCGCGAGTGACGCGTCCGGGTCGAGGGCGTCGAGCGGCGTGGCAGTGGTCATGCGGTGGTGCGGTCGGGCTGTTCAGGGCCGCCGGCGCTGGTCGCCGCGTTCAGTGCAGCACACGTGCCGGGGCGTCGCCGCTGCCCGGCGCGCGCAGGGCAAATTCGGCCACCTCGGCTTCGAAGCGTTCGCCATCTTCGGCAACGCAGAAAAAGCTGCCTCGCATGCTGCCGGTGGGCGTGGCCAGTCGCGTGCCGCTGGTGTACTGGAACGATTCCCCCGGGCGCAACAGCGGCTGGTGCCCCACCACACCCAGGCCCTTGACCTGCTCGGTGTGACCGCGCGCGTCGTCGATGATCCAGTGCCGCGCGATCAGTTGCGCCGCCACCTCACCCGCGTTGGTGATGGTGATGGTGTAGGCAAAGGCGTACTGCTCTTCCTCAGGCGAGGATTGCTCGCTCAGGAACTGGGGCTCCACCTCGCAGGTGAACAGGTATCGTGGCATGGCCGGCATGTTACCGCGCCACCATGAAGCCGCACGGTGCCTGCGAGAATAGAGGCTTATTTCTTTCCACCACCCGCCGACCATGACGTACCGCATCGCTCCGTCCATCCTGTCCGCCGACTTTGCCCGCCTGGGTGAGGAAGTGAAAAACGTCATCGCCGCCGGTTCCGACTGGATTCATTTTGACGTCATGGACAACCACTACGTGCCCAACCTCACGTTCGGTCCCATGATCTGCCAGGCGCTCAAGCCACACGCGAAAAAGCCCGACGGCACACCAGTGCCGATCGACGTTCACCTGATGATCCAGCCGGTTGACGCCCTGGCCGGCGCGTTCATCGACGCGGGTGCCGACCTGATCAGCTTCCACCCCGATGCGAGCGCCCACGTGCACCGCAGCGTGCAGGCCATCAAGGCCAAAGGTGCGAAGGCTGGCCTCACGTTCAACCCCGCTCAGCCGCTGGACGTGCTGGACTGGCTGATCGACGATATCGACCTCATCCTCATCATGAGCGTGAACCCCGGCTTTGGTGGCCAGAGCTTCATCGACTCCGCCCTGCGCAAGATCGAAGCCGCGCGTCGCCGCATCGAAGCCAGCGGCAAGGACATCCGCCTGGAAGTGGACGGGGGCATCAAGCCCGACAACATCCGCCGCGTGGCCGACGCCGGTGCAGACACCTTCGTGGCGGGCAGCGCGATCTTTGGCAAGCCGGACTACAAGGCGGTCATCGACCAGATGCGGGCTGCGCTGAATTGATGCACCTCCGCCGCGCTGACGTGACCGCCACCATTCAGGCGGTGATCGTCGATCTCGACGGAACGATGGTGGACACGCTGGGCGACTTCGATGTGGCGTTGAACCAGACGCTGAAAGACCTGGGCCGTCCGGCCGTGACCCGCGCCGACATCGAACGCATGGTGGGCAAAGGCTCGGCGCACCTGATCCGGTCGGCGCTGGTGCAGGGTGGCCTGGGTGCTCAAGAAGCGGCGGCCTTGCAGCCCGAAGCCTGGAATCGCTACCAGGCGCACTACCTCGCCATCAATGGCCAGCACAGCGCGGTCTACCCTGGCGTGGTCGAAGGCCTCTCCGCGCTGCGCCAGCGCGGCCTGCCGCTGGCCTGTCTCACCAACAAGCCGCAGGCGTTTGCGCGCCCGCTGTTGCAGGCCAAGTGCCTGGACGGCTTCTTTGCTCACGTGTTTGGCGGCGACAGCTTCGAGCGCGCCAAGCCCGATCCGCTGCCCCTGTTGAAAACCTGCGAGGCGCTGGGAACAGCACCTGTGTACACGCTCATGATCGGCGACTCGCAGAACGATGGCATCGCCGCCCGCGCCGCAGGTTGTCCGGTGGTGCTGGTGACCTACGGCTACAACCATGGTGAACCCATCGTGCAGGCCCCGCACGACCGGTTGATCGGCTCACTCGAAGAGCTACTTCGCTTTTCCTAGAAGGGCGTCCTTCAGCATCCAGTCCGCGGGCTTGGGTCCGAGCCAGATGCGCATGAGCGCGTCAAAGAACTCGGGCTCCTTGAACGCATCGCCTTCCACCTTGCCTTTGACCGTGATCACCGTGCCGGTGCCGGGAATCCAGTCGACCAGGAAGGTCTCGCCGGTCATGAGTTTCTTGTGGTTGCTGAAAATCTGGCTCATGCGCAGCACGCCCGGAATGAGCTTCGAAAAGGCCGCGCGTTCCATGTTGTCTTCCATGCCACGCGAGAACAGCTTGCCGAGCTCGGCCGAGTCGATGTCTCTGAGCATGGTGATGGTCATCCGCTTGGGGCCAGGCATGGTCAGCACCGCCTCGGGCGTGTCCGCCTTCTGGCCCAGGTAGAGCCCTGCGGTGTAGACCTTGAACACAGCCTTGTAGCGCACCCCCGCGCCATTGAGCACGAGGGGCCTGTCGGCCAGGGTGATGCGGTCCTCGAGCCTGACGCCGGCGACATCCAGGGTGGCTGCCCCGGCAGCGGTGGGCAGCAGGATCGAAAAAACGAGGACCAGGAGGGAAGACTTCATCGGGGCGGGCTCCGTGCGAGGGGTGTTGGAAATAGCACGTCTGTGCTTTTTGCAATTGTGCCCGTGGCAAGCCGTTCGGCTGACGCCTTTGCTACACTGCCTCGCTATGTTCAACCCATGCACAACCTTCTCAGGTGGTCTGCCGAGCCGCAATGGCCGGGGAGCCTGGCCCTGGCGCAAGCCAGCGTAAACGTGCACCTCTCCCGGGGTTGTCGCAGCGAAACCAGCTGTTGCATAACCCCACCTCTCGCCCGGCAGTTCGCCTGACCGGAATGCATGGACCCCCGCCCCACCCATTGTGTCGACAGACCCCGGGTGTGGCCGAAGGAAGCACAGAACATGATCACCGAACTGGAATTCAAGAGCCTGACCCAGCAAGGCTACAACCGCATCCCGCTGATGGCCGAGGCCTTTGCGGACCTGGAAACCCCGCTCTCGCTCTACCTCAAGCTCGCCCACGGACGGGGCGATGGCAAGCACAGCTTCCTGCTTGAATCCGTGGTGGGCGGCGAGCGCTTCGGGCGCTACAGCTTCATCGGCCTGCCGGCGCGCACCCTGTTGCGTGCCACCGGCTTTGGTGCCGAGGCCAGGACCGAGGTGGTGCGCGACGGCGCCGTGGTGGAAACCCACCACGGCAACCCGCTGGACTTTATCGCCGCCTACCAGCAGCGTTTCAAAGTGGCGTTGCGCCCCGGCCTGCCGCGCTTCTGCGGTGGCCTGGCTGGCTACTTCGGCTATGACGCGGTGCGCCACATCGAGAAGAAGCTGGAAAACACCTGCCCGCCCGACACGCTGGGCTGCCCCGACATCCTTCTGCTGCAGTGCGAAGAGCTGGCGGTGATCGACAACCTTTCGGGCAAGCTCTATCTGATCGTGTACGCCGACCCGGCCCAGCCCGAGGCGTACGCCAACGCCAAGAAACGCCTGCGAGAACTGCGCGAAGCGCTGAAATATTCGGTGAGCGCCCCGGTGGTCAGGCCCACGCAGGGTTACCCGGCCGAGCGCGATTTCGCCAAGGCCGACTACCTGGCCGCCGTGGACCGCGCGAAGGAGCTCATCGCCGCCGGTGACTTCATGCAGGTGCAGGTCGGTCAGCGCATCAAGAAGCGCTACACGGAGTCGCCGCTGTCGCTGTACCGGGCGCTGCGTTCGCTCAACCCCTCACCCTACATGTACTACTACCACTTCGGCGACTTCCACGTGGTGGGGGCTTCGCCAGAGATTCTGGTTCGGCAGGAGCAGACGCCGGAAGGCCAGAAGATCACCATACGGCCGCTCGCCGGCACCCGCCCACGTGGCGCCACGCCCGAGAAGGACAAAGCCACCGAAGCAGAACTGGTGAACGACCCCAAAGAGCGCGCCGAGCATGTGATGCTGATTGATCTCGCTCGCAATGACATCGGGCGCATCGCAAAGACCGGCTCGGTCAAGGTGACCGAGGCCTTTGCGGTGGAGCGCTACAGCCACGTGATGCACATCGTGAGCAACGTCGAAGGCATGCTCGTCGAGGGTATGACCAGCATGGACGTGCTCAAAGCCACGTTCCCGGCCGGCACGCTCACCGGCGCGCCCAAGGTGCATGCCATGGAGCTCATTGACCAGCTCGAACCCACCAAGCGTGGCATCTATGGCGGTGCCTGTGGCTACCTGAGCTACGCGGGCGACATGGACGTGGCCATCGCCATTCGCACCGGCATCATCAAGGACCAGACGCTCTACGTGCAGGCCGCCGCAGGCGTGGTCGCGGACTCGGTTCCCGAGATGGAGTGGAGAGAAACCGAGCACAAGGCGCGCGCCCTGCTGCGTGCGGCCGAACTGGTTGAGGAGGGTCTGGAATGAGCAAGCCTCTGCAAGTTCTCATGGTGGACAACTACGACTCGTTCACCTTCAACATCGTGCAGTACCTGGGCGAGCTGGGCGCCGAGGTGACCGTGTTGCGCAATGACGAGGTCACCGTCGACGAGCTGCAACGCCGGCTTGACGAAGGACGCATGGATCGTCTGGTCATTTCACCCGGCCCCTGCTCACCCGCTGAAGCCGGCATCTCGGTGCCGGCCATCCAGCATTTCGCCGGTCGACTGCCTATCCTCGGCGTCTGCCTCGGCCACCAGAGTATCGGCGCGGCGTTCGGTGGCCATATCGTGCGGGCGCAGGAGCTGATGCACGGCAAGACCTCGCAGATCACGACCACCCAGCGTGGCGTGTTTGCAAACCTGCCTGGGCAGTTCACCGTGAATCGCTACCACTCGCTGGCGATTGAACGCGCGAGCTGCCCGGACTGCCTGGAGGTCACGGCCTGGACGCCCGACGGCGAGATCATGGGTGTGAAGCACAAGACGCTGGCCATCGAGGGTGTGCAGTTCCACCCCGAAAGCATCCTCACCGAGCACGGCCATGCCATGCTCAAGAACTTCCTGGAACAAGCATGAAGACCGTTGACCTTCGAAGCGACACCGTCACGCAACCGACGGACGCCATGCGCGAGGCCATGATGGCCGCGCCGCTGGGCGACGACGTGTTTGGCGACGATCCGAGCGTGCACGCGCTGCAGGCCCGCATCGCCGACATCACCGGCAAGGAAGCTGCGCTCTTCATGGCCAGTGGCACACAGAGCAACCTGTGTGCCATGCTGGCGCACTGCGAGCGCGGTGACGAGTACATCGTGGGCCAGAACGCGCACACCTACCGCTACGAAGGTGGCGGCGCGGCGGTGCTCGGCAGCATCCAGCCGCAGCCGCTGGCGCAGAACGCCAGCGGGCAGATGCAGCTGGCCGACATCGCCGCTGCCATCAAGCCCGACGACCCACACTTCGCGCGCACGCGCCTGCTGTGTCTGGAGAACACCTGGAACGGCCACCCCATGCCGACCGATTACCTCGACCAGGCCACGGCGCTTGCCCGCGAACACGGCCTGGCCGTGCACCTGGATGGCGCACGCGTGTTCAATGCGGCGGTGGCCACCGGGGGAGATCCTTACGCAGCCGTTCGAGCGATCGTCGGCCGGTTCGACAGCGTTTCTGTTTGCTTCAGCAAAGGACTTGGCGCTCCGGTCGGTTCGGCCTTGTGCGGCTCCCATGAACTCATCCGGCGTGCGCTGCGCTGGCGCAAGATGCTCGGCGGCGGGCTTCGCCAGTCGGGCCTGCTGGCGGCGGCGGCGCACCACGCGCTCGACCACCATGTGATGCGGCTGGCCGACGACCACGCGCTCGCGCAGCGCCTGGCCCAGGGGCTGGCTGGCGTCGAGGGCCTGAGCGTGCGGTCGGCACAGACCAACATTGTTTTCGTTGACGTGGCCGACGGGCGCGGCCCCGACCTGCTGGCCCATCTGGAGTGCGACGGCGTGCTGGCCACCGGCCTCATCGGCCTGCGCTTCGTCACGCACCTCGATGTGGACGCCGCTGGCATCGACCGTGCCATTGCCAGCGTCAAGACCTTCTTCGCACAGGGCGGCGCTGCGCCAGCCACACGGACGGGCGGCACGGCCGTCTACTGAACTCAACGCGAAGGCGCGCCATGCCCGACCTGCCGCAACTGCTGCTCTTCATCGCGGCCGGCTGGCTGCTCAATCTCACGCCGGGACCTGACGTGCTTTACATCGTCACCCAGGCGCTCAGGAGTGGCGCACGCGCCGGCATCGTGGCCGCGCTGGGCATCGTCAGCGGCTGCTTCGTGCATGTGTTTGCGGCAGCCATTGGCGTGAGCGCGCTGCTGGCTGCGTCGGCCACCGCGTTCACCGTGCTCAAGTGGATGGGCGCCGCCTACCTCCTGTGGATGGGCGTGCGCATGCTGTTCGCCAAGGGCGCGCCGCTGGCAATCCACGCCGAAGACACAGCTCCAGCGGTCGACCTGTGGCGCGTGTTCCGCCGAGGGTTCCTCACCAACGTGCTCAACCCCAAGGTGGCATTGTTCTTCCTGGCTTTCGTGCCGCAGTTCATCGCACCCGGCGCGCCCGACAAGGCGCTGGTCTTCCTGCTGCTCGGCCTGATCTTCAACCTCAATTCGCTGCCGATCAACTTCGGCTACGCGTGGCTGGCCGCCTGGTTCGCGCGCCGCATGGACGCGGTGCAGCGTGGCATGCACTGGCTCGACCGCGTCGCTGGTGCGCTCTTCATCGGCTTCGGCGTGAAACTGGCCATGACCGACAATCCCGTCCAGCCATAGGACCCTAGGAAATGGAGACACCCATGCCGCACACCCAAACCCACGTTCACAAGATCACGCCGCAGGAAGCGCTGCAACGCACCATCGAGCACCGCGAGATCTTCCACGACGAAATGCTGCACCTCATGCGCCTGATCATGAGCGGCGAGATGTCGCAGGTCATGATGGCGGCCTTCATCACCGGCCTGCGAGTGAAGAAGGAAACCATCGGCGAGATCACCGCGGCTGCGCAGGTGATGCGCGAGTTCTCCACCAAGGTGCATGTGGCCGACAAGACGCACCTGGTCGACATCGTGGGCACCGGAGGCGACGGCTCGCACACCTTCAACATATCCACCTGCTCGATGTTCGTGGCTGCGGCGGCCGGCGCGCGCGTGAGCAAGCACGGCGGACGCAGCGTCTCGAGCAAAAGTGGCAGCGCCGACGTGTTGGAGAGCCTGGGAGTCAACATCAACCTTGCGCCTGAAGCCATAGCGCGTTGCATCGAGCAGGTCGGCGTGGGCTTCATGTTCGCGCCCAATCACCACCCCGCCATGAAGAACGTGGCGCCGGTGCGCCGCGAGCTCGGCATCAAGACCATCTTCAATATCCTGGGACCGCTGACCAACCCGGCTTCTGCGCCCAACATCCTCATGGGCGTGTTTCATCCCGACCTGGTGGGCATTCAGGTGCGCGCGTTGCAGCGCCTGGGCGCTGAGCACGCCGTGGTGGTGTACGGCCGAGACGGCATGGACGAGGTCTCGCTCGGCGCGGCCACGCTGGTGGGCGAGCTCAAGCATGGCGAGATCACCGAGTACGAAATTCACCCGGAGGATTTCGGCATCACCATGGCCAGCAGCAGAGCGCTGCGCGTCGAAACCCCCGAGGCCTCGCGCCAGATGCTCATGGGCGTGCTTGAAGGCCGGCAAGACCCGTCCTTCAAGGCCGCCAGCGAAATCGTGGCGCTCAACGCTGGCGTGGCGCTGTACGCGGCCAACGTCGTGACCGAGATGGGCGAGGGCATCGCGTTGGCGCGCCGTACGCTCGCCTCGGGCGCGGCGCTGGCCAAACTCGAACAACTCAAGGCTTTCGTGGCCTGATCCGGAATCCTTTCATGAGCGACATCCTGCAGAAGATCGTGGCCGTCAAGCACGAGGAAATTGCCACCGCGCAGCGCAAGAAGCCCATCGGTGTGATGCGATTCGACGCCGAGAGCCGCGTGCTCACCCGGGACTTCGAAGGCGCGCTGCGCGCGAAGATCGCAGCCGGCCAGGCGGCCGTGATTGCAGAAGTCAAGAAGGCCAGCCCCAGCAAAGGCGTGTTGCGCGAAGACTTCATCCCGGCTGATATCGCGCAGAGCTATGCCGAAGGCGATGGCCAGGTGAGTGCGGCCTGTCTCTCGGTGCTCACCGACCACCAGTTCTTTCAGGGCAGTGCCGATTTCCTCAAGCAAGCCCGCGCCAGTTGTGACCTGCCGGTGCTGCGCAAGGACTTCATGGTCGATCCTTATCAGGTCTATGAAGCACGCGCCATGGGGGCCGACGCCATCCTGCTCATCGTGGCCTGTCTGGACGATGCGCGCATGGCCGAACTGGAGGCGCTGGCGCTCGACCTGAACATGGCGGTGCTGGTCGAAGTGCACGACCGCGCCGAACTGCAGCGTGCCCTGAAGCTCAAGACCCGCCTGGTCGGCATCAACAACCGCAACCTGCGCACCTTCGAGGTCACGCTGCAGACCACGCTGGACATGCTCCCCGACGTGCCCGCCGACCGCCTGCTGGTGACCGAATCGGGGATTCTTTCCCAGGCCGACGTTCAGACCATGCGCGCGGCCGGCGTCAACGCCTTCCTGGTGGGCGAGGCCTTCATGCGCGCGCCCGAGCCCGGCCTGGCGCTGGCCGAACTGTTCGCCTGAGGTTGCACCGGTGCAGTCCGACCTGGAGGGGGTGGAAGGCGGGCCCGCGAGCCTTCGTTCTGCAGAGCCCGACGCGTGGCCAGTGCAAGCCGGCTGGGCGGACCTGCTGGCTGCATTCTGGGCTTCGGCCCAGGGCCAGACGCTGGCCGCCTACCTGAGGACGCGGTTGGCGGCCGGGGCCGTGATCTACCCTCCCCAACCCATGCGGGCGCTGGAACTCACGCCGCCCGAAGCGGTGCGGGTGGTGGTCCTCGGACAGGACCCCTACCATGGCCCCGGTCAGGCCGAGGGATTGGCGTTCTCGGTGGCACCCGGCGTGCGGCCGCCACCGAGCCTGCGAAACATCTTTGCGGAGATCCAGCGCGATCTGGGAACGCCTCCGCCCGTTCACGGCTCCCTGGTGCGCTGGGCTCAGCAGGGCGTGCTGCTGATCAACGCCAGCCTGACGGTGGAGTCTGAGCAGCCCGCCAGCCACGCAATGAAAGGTTGGGAAGCGCTTACTGACAAACTGATCCGACGCTGTGTGGAAAGTGGACCTCCCAAGGTTTTCCTGCTCTGGGGCGCGCACGCGCAAAAGAAGGCTTCACTGATCGATCCGGCCAGGCATCGGGTGCTGAGTGCCAACCACCCCTCGCCGCTCTCGGCCCGGCGTGGGCCCGTGCCGTTCATCGGGTGCGGCCACTTTCGCCAGGCCAATGAGTGGCTCGAGAGTCGGGGCCTGGCGCCGGTGCGTTGGTGAGCCCGCCGGGTGCAGGGGTGCTGGAGCGGCAATCGAAAACCATGGCATAATCTAAGGCTGCGCTATGGAGGGGTGCCCGAGTGGCTAAAGGGGGCAGACTGTAAATCTGTTGGCTTACGCCTACGCTGGTTCGAATCCAGCCTCCTCCACCAGCGATCAATGTGACGTGCTAGCGATGGGAAGTCGCGCCCAGATGGGTTCGGTGCCGTGTGGTGCCGGTTTGTTCGGGCGGGAGTAGTTCAATGGTAGAACCCCAGCCTTCCAAGCTGATGACGCGGGTTCGATTCCCGTCTCCCGCTCCATGTCCTGTTGATGGCTGGGTGCGAATTTTGAAGGTTTGAAGGGCGTCCGGCCTGCCGGATGCCTTGGCCCATGTGGCTCAGTGGTAGAGCACTCCCTTGGTAAGGGAGAGGTCGCGGGTCCGATTCCCGCCATGGGCACCAGTTATCCGCATGTGTTCTGGTGTTTCGGCAGTTTTGATTTTGGAGCTGAAAAATGGCAAAAGAGAAATTTGAGCGGACCAAGCCGCACGTGAACGTGGGCACGATTGGTCACGTGGACCATGGCAAGACGACGCTGACGGCGGCGATCACGACGGTGCTGGCGGCCAAGTTTG
>NZ_JBFWNX010000015.1:0-108646 GCF_050250835.1 Hydrogenophaga sp.
TTCGATCTTGTAGCCATCGGGGTCGGTCACGAACGCAATGACGGTGGTGCCGCCCTTGACCGGGCCAGCCTCGCGGGTCACGTTGCCACCGGCCGCCTTGATCTTCGCGCAGGCCGCGTAGGCATCGGGCACGCCCAGGGCGATGTGGCCGTAGGCTGTGCCGATGTCGTAGCTGTCGGTGCCCCAGTTGTAGGTGAGTTCAATCTCTGCCTGCGCTGGATTGCCCTCATAGCCCACGAAGGCCAGGGAGTACTTGTACTCCGGGTTTTCGGAGGTGCGCAGCACCTGCATGCCGAGCACCTGGGTGTAGAAGTCGATCGAGCGCTGCAGGTTGCCCACGCGCAGCATGGTGTGAAGGATTCGCATGGGCGCTATTTTGCGGGCATCTCGAAGACCAGGCAGGTTGTCGTGGCATGCGCGTAGAGTTTGCCGTCGGCTCCGACGATACGGCCCTCGGCGGTGGCGAGCTGGCGGCCGGCATGCACCACCGTGCCGATGGCGCGCAGCGGCCCGCTTTTCTGGGAAGCGGCACGCACGATGTTCACGCTCAACTCGGCCGTGGTGTAGGCACGGCCCTGCGGCATCACAGTGTGCACCGCGCATCCCACCGCCGAGTCGAGCAGGGTCGCGTACCAGCCCCCGTGCACCGTGCCCAGAGGGTTGTAGTGCTTGAGCTGGGGCGTACCTTGAAACACCGCCCGGCCCTCGCCGATCTCCACCAGCGAGAAGTCCAGCGTGTCAGCGATGTGAGCGTAGGGCAGCCGGCCGTCGAGCATGGCCTGCATCTGCTGCAGGCCATTCAAACCGGCAAGGTCCTCCGGCCTGGCCAGGCCCACGCCCGCGCCGGCCTTCTGGCGTTGTGTGGTTGCCTCGTACTGGCGGTTCCAAAGGCTCAGGGTCTCTTCGGGGGTCATTCGAATTCCTCATGATTGCAGTTGCAATGATTGTAGCTACAATCATTGAATGAATTCGGACACACCGGTGACACCAGCGACCCCGTCGGGCTGCACCAACTTCAAGTTGCGCCAGCTCACCCGGCGCGTCACGCAACACTATGACCAGCACCTCTCGGCGGTGGGGCTCAGGATCACCCAGTATTCACTGCTCAGCCATGTCGACCGCCTCGGGCCGCTGGCGCCTGGCGAGCTGGCTCGGCGCATGGACATGGGTGCCTCCACGCTCACGCGCAACCTGCAGCCCATGGTGTTGGCGGGCTGGCTCGAGATGGGCGAGGGGCACGATGCGCGCAGCCGCCTCGTGCACATCACCGAAGCGGGCCGCGAGATGCGCCGACAGGCCCAGCGCCGGTGGAAAGCCGCCCAACTGTCTTTGAACGACAAGCTGGGACCCACCACCGTCATGGCCTTGCACGCGTTGTTGGACCGGGGGCTTGCCGCTTTCCATGAGGGAGATTCACATGAAATCTGAACACACACCCTCACACCCACCCGCCGTCTGGTGGCTGGTGCTGCTGGCCGCTGCGGGCGCCTTTGCGCTCACCATGGGCACGCGCCAGACCATGGGCTTCTTCCTCTCGCCTCTGAACACCGCCACCGGCCTGGGGGTGGGCAGCATCAGCCTGGCGTTTGCCTTCGGGCAGCTCTGGTGGGGTCTCACGCAGCCCTTTGCGGGTGCGGTGGCCGACCGCGTGGGCGCCGGGCGCGTGTTGCTGGTGGGCATCGCGCTGGTGGCGCTGGGCACCTTCATCACGCCGTTCATGACCACCACCTGGGGCTTGATCTTCGCCATCGGGGTTCTGGCGGCCGGCGGTGCGGGCATGGCCGGGCCCTCGGTGCTGATGGCCGCCACCGCCCGCCTGATCCCTGCCGAACGCCGCGGCATGGCCACCGGCATCGTGAACGCGGGTGGATCGTTCGGGCAGTTCGTCATGGCGCCGGTGGCTGCCGCGCTGACGCTCGGTCTGGGCTGGGCCAACGCCTTGCAGGTGCTGGGTCTGATCGTGCTGCTGGCGCTGCCAGCGGCGTGGGTGCTTCGCGGCCCCGGCCCGGCCGCCAAGGCTGGCGCCGCCCCGGCACCCGTGGCCTTGCCCGCGCGCGAGGCGATCGGCAAGGCCTTGAAGAACCCCAGCTACCTGCTGCTCTCGGCGGGCTTTTTCGTCTGCGGTTTTCACGTCGCTTTTCTCGCCACGCACCTGCCCGGCGTGGTGGCGGCCTGTGGGCTGCCTGCGCCGGTGGGCGCCTGGGCGCTGGGCATCATCGGGCTCTTCAACATCATCGGCAGCCTGGCCATGGGCTGGGCCGTGGGGCGCTGGCGCATGAAGTCGCTGCTCTCGCTGGTATATGCCACGCGCGCCCTGGCCGTTCTCGTTTTCCTGCTGGCGCCCAAGACCGAGGCCGTGATGCTGACCTTCGCCGCGGTGATGGGCCTGACCTTCCTCTCCACCGTGCCACCCACCGTGGGCCTGGTGGCCAAGTTCTTTGGCACCGGCAACATGGCCATGCTGTTTGGCATCGTGATGCTGTCGCATCAGGTCGGTGGCTTTCTGGGCGCCTGGCTGGGCGGTCAGGTGTTCGAGGCCACTGGCAGCTACGACTGGGTCTGGTACATCGACATCGTGCTCGCGGTGGGTGCGGCGCTGATCCACCTGCCGATCCGTGAGTCAGTGGTGATGCGGGCGCAGCAGCCGGCCTGAGTGTTGATCGCGGCTTCCAGCCGCCATCGGGAGCGCGGCACGCGACTTCATCTGACCAGAAGAAACCGGTCTTCGGTTCGGACAGGGGGGGCATGCGGAGAGGGCATGCATCCGTGGCTCGGTGGATCGCGTGGATTTCGCGTCATGAATGGCTGCTGCACGTCCACCAGTGACGCTGCCGGTCGATCTTCTGTTGACAGCGCAGAACTCGAGTCCGTATGCCCGGCATGCAGGCGCCAGGGCCCCGCTTCAGACCGGCACGGTGTAGTTCAGCGTCATGCGCCCGCCATCGACCGTGACGATCTCGCCGGTCACATAGCTGGCGGCATCGCTGGAGAGCCAGGCCACCACGTCGGCGATCTCGCCGGGTTCGCCCAGTCGCTTCATGGGCGTGCGGCTCAGGATGCGGCTTTTGGCGTCCTCGCTGGTGAGCACGGCCTGGGCCGCCAGCTCGGTGGCGATGGTGCCCGGCGCCACCGCGTTCACACGGATGCCCCGGTCGGCCAGTGCGAGCGCCATCACGCGCGTGAGCTGGTTGATGCCGCCCTTGCTGACGTTGTAGCTGGCGATGCTGGGGATGGTGAGCACGCCGTTGACCGAGCTCATGTTCACGATGCTGCCGCCACCGGTGTTCACCATGGCTCTGGCCACCGCCTGCCCCATGAGGAAGGCGCCCTTGAGGTTCACGCGCAGCACGGCGTCGAAGTCCGCCTCGGTCACGTCCAGGAAATCCGCCGCCTTGAAGATGCCGGCGTTGTTGACCAGCACGTCGATGCGGCCGTGCGCATCGAGGGTTCGCGACACGGCGGCGTCCACCTCCGGCTTGTGGCCCACATCGGCGTGCAGGTAGAGCGCATCCAGTTCGGTGGCCAGTGTCTGGCCGCGCTCGTCGGCCAGGTCCACCAGCACCACCTTCGCGCCTTCGCGCGCGAAGCGGCGGGCGCAGGCTTCACCGATGCCCTGTGCGCCGCCGGTGATGAGGACCACGCGGCCCTGGTGGCCGAAATGCACGGGGGAGGGCGTGTGAGTTTTCATGTGCCGCATGGTAGCGGCTGGTTCAGCGTGGCGGTGCCGCGGCCGCTTCCAGGAGAGGCAGCAAGGCGTCGTGCCCGGCCTCGCGCGCCAGGTCCGCGGCAAGGCGGCCATCGCGGTCGCGGCGCAGGGGGTCGGCGCCGGCAGCCAGCAGCCGCCGCACCTGTGCGGCGTCGCCCTGCATCGCGGCGCGCATGAGCGCGGTGCGGCCTTGCGCGTCGGCCGCGTTCACGTCGGAGCCCGGGGCCAGCGCTGCGGGTGCTGCCGACCGCGCCTGCGCACGCGAGGTGCTTTCGGCGAGGTCCTCGGCGCGAACGGCCTGTTCCTGGGTGGCAGCCGGTGCTGGCACCGGAGCAGGCACCGGAGCAGGAGGTGGCGTGGCCGCCGGGGCGCTCTCGCTGCGCGGTGGGGCGGCGGGATTGGGGGCGACGGTTGAGCGCTCCCGGGCCGGCGTGTTGGCGGATGGTGTGGCGGCTGCCGGTTCTGAAGCGGGTTTGGGAGTCGGTGCGGCAACCGGTGCAGGGGCTCGGCCGAGCGCGGCTTCTCGGTCTTCGGCAGGACCGCGATCGAACTGGAGCACGACCAGCGTGGCCAGTCCGAGCACCGCCAGGCCACCGAGCGCGCGCCAGCGCCAGGACGCGTCGTTGGCAGCGGCCCGACGGGTCTGTCCGGGGGCGGTCTTCTCCATGGTGCGTGCGCGGTTCAGCACGTTCTCGCGCAGGCGGGGCGAGGGTCTCGCGGGGTCCAGCGCGTTGGCCTCGTGGTAGCGTTCAAGCAACGGATCGTCGGGTGTCATGCCAGGGTCTCCAGCGTTTGGCGCAGGCGCTCGCGTGCATAGCGCAGGCGGCTCTTGGCCGTTTCGTGGGTCACGCTGGTGGCCGCTGCAATCTCGGCAACGCTCAGGCCTCCTTCGGCCTGCAGCAGAAAGGCTTCGCGCTGTGCTGCGGGCAGGTGGGCCAGGGCGTCCAGCAGCGCCTGCGCCTGCTCGCGCGATTGCAGTTGCCGCACCGGGCCGAAGCCCGAATCCGCTGCCAGGGTGTCGGCCAGTGCCGCACCTTCTTCGGTGGACGCGTCCAGGCTGGTGTGCGGCTTGTGCGTGCGCCAATGGTCCACCATGCGGTGGTGTGCCAGCGTGAAAAGCCAGGTTCTGAACTTCGCGCGTGGCTCGTACTGCGGTGCGTGGCGCAGCAACGAAAACCACACATCCTGCACCAGGTCGTCGGCCAGCGCGCTGTCGCGCACGCTGCGCTGCACGAAGCGCCACACCGGCAGGGCATGGCGGTCGTACAGGGTTTCGAAAGCGTCCACGTCGCCGCCCGCGTAGGCCAGCATCAGCGATTCGTCGGCGGGCTCGGTCATGCCGCTGGATTATGGAGAGTCTCCGTCCCGGAGAACAGCGGCGCAGCGTGGGGGTCGAGCATCAGCCCGGATCGGGTGCGTAGCCTGGAAGCACCGCGCCCGGGAATGGATTCGGCCTCGGTGGCATGGGCAGCATCGGGATGATGCCCATGGCCACCAGGTTCTCACGGCTGTCGTAGCGGATGCGGATGAGTTCGTCGGGCCGCTGGCTGCGGCGCTCGAAGGTGGTGTGTCCCACCACCGAGGTCTCGCGTTCGCCGTGGCCGGTGCCCAGGCGCGGCCTGGCCATGTCGGCGGCGCTCGCCGGCGCGGACGAACGGCTTTCCTGCGCGGCCCCCTGTTCTCGCGTCAGGGGTGAGGGTGCGATGGCGGGTGGCGGTGGTGGCAAGGGTTTCTCGCGGAACACTGCCACGCCGATGACGCCGACGTGAGCCGGCCGGCCAGTGCGTTCGGCATAGGAGTCGCTGGACGCGGTGAAGTGAAAAGCGGCCACTTCGGTGTCGCTCTTGCGCCAGCCGGTGATGGCGTGCTGCTGCCAGGGCGAGAGCACGTAGCCGGTCTGCCGCCAGGCGGCGGTCTCGCCCGAGATCACATTGACGCCATCCACCGAGACCACGCCCAGCACCCGGCCCGGCGTGGCGTTGCGCACCGAGACGGCGTAGCGTGCGCCGGGTCGGCCCGCCACCCAGTGTTCGCCTTGGTGGCGGTAGACGGTGAGCGTTTCGCCGCTGTCGCGGTCGATGACCTGTACGTCGGTCAGACCGCCCACAGCCTGGGCGGGCAGGGAGGTCAGTGAGGCCAGGGTGGCCACCAGGACAAGGGTGGCGCGAATGGCGGGCTGGGGATTCATGCGGGCTCCGTAGGAAGTGGATGGAGCCGGTTGAAACGAACCAGAGGTTACCGCGGGGTTCACCGACCCGCGGGAAGTTGTAACGGCCTGTGCGCTGCCGTGTTCAGCAGCTTTCGCAAGTGGCCAGAGCGCTGCCCACGCGCATGCGCGTCTGCTCGGTGAGGTAGTCCAGAAACACCTGCGTGCGCCGTGGCATGAACTTGCGGCTGGGCAGCGCGGCGTACATCGTGAGACGACCCGTGATCCAGGGGTTGAGCACGCGCACCAGATCGCCGTTCTGCAGCAGGGGGGCGGCCAGCTCCACCGTGGTCGCGGTGATGCCCGCACCGTCGAGCGCCGCGTGCATGAGCGTGTCGTTGTGGTTGGCCCACAGCACGGGCTGCACGTCGATGTCCACATGCCGGTCCACGTCCAGCGCGTGCAGCAGGCGCCAGGTGCGGCTGCGCCCCGTGGTGGGCTTGAGCCGCAGGCAGTCGTGCTGGCTGAGTTCTTCAGGCGACTGCGGCATGCCCTTTCGCTTCAGGTAGCCGGGAGAGGCCAGCAGGATGGCTTCGGTGGAAATCACTTTGCGAGCGATCACATTGGCGTCAAAACTGTCGCTGGCACCCATGAGCGTGATGTCGTAGTCTTCGATGGGGGGCTCGCGGTGCGATTCCACCGCGATGTCGAGCAGGATCTTGGGGTAGGCCTGCCGAAAGCCGCTGACCAGCGGTGCCAGCACGTGCGTGGCCAGCACCGGCGGCGCCAGCAGGTGCAACACGCCGGCCAGCTCGCTGGTGTGCGAGCTCACCAGCGCATGCGCCTCGTCGAGCTCCTGCAGGATGACGCGCACGCGCTCCAGGTAAGCGTCGCCCGCTTCAGTGAGCGAAACTCGCCGCGTGGTGCGGTGAAGCAGGCGCGTGCCCAGGTGCTCCTCCAGGTCGGCCACGAGGCGCGTGACCACGGCGGGCGACATGTCCAGTGCGCGGGCGGCGGCTGCAAAGCCGCCCTCGTCGACCACTTTCTGAAAGGCGCGCATCGAGGCAAGGCGGTCCATGGGGTTTCTCGGGAGGTTTCGGGCGGCCTCATTGTTGCTGAAACCGAAACACAGTACGGGCGACAGGGTTGCATGACGCCAGGAATGGCAATCGAAATGCTAAGACCGAACGGTGGCGCCGGCATGGCCCGGATGTGCGGGCAGGTGCACCATCACCGCCAGCCCGCCATCCGGACTGTCTGCCAGGGCGATGCTGCCCTGATAGTGTTCAGCGATCTGCGCCACGATCGCCAGCCCGAGGCCGCTGCCCGTGGTGTCCTGGGGGTTGAGTCGAACGAACCGTTGAAGTGCGCGGAAGCGTTCTGCCGGGGCGATGCCCGGGCCGTTGTCGCTGACGGTGAGCGTGACCGTTGAGCCGGTCTGCCGCACGCGGATGTCAACCCGGCTGCCCAATGGCGTGTGGCGCAGTGCGTTGTCCACCAGGTTGTTGAGCAGCACGCGAAAGTCTTCCGGGTCCATGCACACGGTCGCCGCGTCGCTGGTTTCCAGGCCCAGGTCGATGCCGCATGCTTCGGCGCGCGCGGAAAACGCGCCGACCACCTCCGCCGCCAACTGATCGCAACGCACAGGCCTGGGATGCCTCTGGTGCACATCGGGCTCCAGCCTGGCCATCTGCAGCAGTTGGGCCACGAGGTGCGTGCTGCGTTCAATGCCCTTGTCGAGTTCGTCCAGCGCGGCTTTGCGGTGCACGTCGTCCGAGCGGCGGGCGAGCTGGGCCTGGAGCTTGACCGCTGCCAGTGGCGTGTTGAGTTCGTGGGCGGCGTCGGCCAGCACCTGGCGCTGGCGCGTGAGCAGGCCACCCACCCGACCCAGCAACTGGTTCAGTGCCTGCGCCAGCGGCGTCAGTTCCTCCGGGAGGTTTTGCGTGGGCACAGGATGGAGGTCCTTTTCGTCGCGCCGCTGGATGTCGCGCCCCAGCGAGTCCAGTGGCACCAGCACGCGGCTGACGGCGGCATGGATCAAGGCGCCAAGCACCACCACGAGCAGACCGGTGGGCACGAGCAGCCACGGCACCAGCTCGGCAAAGCCGCTGGTCCGGTCGCTGGAGGTCTTGGCCACCTGAACGATCTGTTGCGCATCGACCAGGGTGTAGATGTGCCAGGACTCGCCGGACCAGTCCACTTCGTGAAAACCGGCCAACTGCAAGGGCGGCCCGATGCGGTTGATCGAGCTGTAGAGAATCTCGCCCTGGGGGGACCAGATCTGGCTGATGAAGCGCCCCAGGTCGCTGGCCGCTTCGGGCGCTGGGGGCGGAGTCGCCGGCCAGGACCGGGGCCGTACGCCATGTCGCACCACCGAGTGGGCAATCTGCTCCATGGCGAAATCGCGCTCGCGGTTGAACGCTTGCCAGGCCAGCTGGTAGGTCAGCACGCTGACCAGAATGCAGGTGATGATCAGCGCGCCTATCTGCCAGAACAGCAGGCGCTGGCGGATCGAGTTCATTGCGCTTCGACCAGCTTGTAGCCCACCCCGCGCACGTTCTTGATCCAGGCGCTGCCCAGCTTGCGGCGCAGGTGGTGCACATGCACTTCCACCGCGTTGCTGGAGACTTCGTCCTGCCAGCCATAGAGCTGGGTCTCCAGTTGTTCGCGGGACAGCACATTGCCTGGTCGCTCCATGAGGGCGAGCAACAGGTCGTATTCCCGCGTGGACAGGTTCACCAACTGGTTGTCGAGCAGGGCTTCGCGCCGCAATGGCCGCATCACCAGCCGACCCAGCTGCATTTCGGATGGCGCGCGGCCACTGACGCGGCGCGCCACCGCGTGCATGCGCGCGATCAGTTCGTCGAGGTCGAATGGCTTGGAGAGGTAGTCGTCGGCGCCCAGGTTCAGGCCAGCCACCCTATCGCCCACCGCATCACGCGCCGACACCACCAGCACGGGAACGGGCAGGTGTTCTGCGCGAAGCCAGTGCAGCAGTTGCAACCCGTCCTGGCCGGGCAGGCCGATGTCGAGCAGCAGCAGGTCGTAGGCCTGCCCTTGCAGCGCCACCTGCGCCTGCAGACCATCGTGCACCCACTCCACGGCAAAGCCGGCCATGCGCAGCCCTCGTTCCATGCTGGCGCCGAGCATGCTGTCGTCTTCGGCAAGCAGTACCTTCATGGGTGGTGAGTGTCGGCGAAATCCGGCGCGAGAAGAGAGTTCATGAGTCTGGTACAACTTCTGACCCACTCCGGAGACTGCCCTTGACCACATTTACGCAAGTGATTCTGTACACCGATACCGATGGTCGCGCACGTTTTCGCGACGCTGGCATCGCCCTGGACGAAGGTTCGCCCGCCGCCCGTCTCTCGGCCATGCTGCCCGCCAGCGGCTGCCAGTTGCGCCAGAGCCCCGTGGGTTTTCGCAGCGAGTTTCATTGCACCGGCGCACCGCAATGGCTGTTCGTGCTGCAAGGCTGCATGGAGATTGGCCTGCAGGACGGCAGTTGGCGCGCCTTTGGGCCGGGCCAGCACTTTTACTCGGCCGACACGCTGCCCGAGGGTGCGGCCTTCGACCCCGAACTGCACGGTCATCGCAGCCGGCAGGTGGGCGACGAACCGCTCGTGACCTTGTTCGTTCGCGGCTGAAGAGGGCCCGTCAGAGAAACCGGTCGAGCAACCGCCGGGAATGCGCATCCAGTGCAAGCCGGTCGCGCACCGCGAAGCTCACGCCGTGGTTCGCCTGGATCAGCAGGGCCTGGCCTTCGAGCCGGCGGATATCGTCCTCGCTGCGCAGCACGAAGCGGGTCGCTCCCCGGTCGGTCGTGACCTCCCAGGTGCTGGGCGAGGAGAAGGTGGACACCGAGTCGATGCGCTGGATCACGGGCGTGAATTCGCGCTGCGCCAGTTCTTCCTCGATCAGGCTTCGCGTGTCGGGCGGCAGGGTCGAGAGGCGGTCCACCCAGACCAGTTCATGGCCGTCACTTCCCAGCAGCGACAGACCCTCGTCGGGCGCTCCGATGGGGAAGGCGCGCACCGGCACCACACCGACGTGGTCCAAGCCGCCAGCCTCTGTGAGGACCAGTCGGCCGAATGGATTGCGCAGCAGGCGCCAGGAAGGCGCGGTGGTGAACCCGTTCATGGCGCGCCCTCCGGCATGTCCGCGTCGAGCAGGGCGGCGGCTTCCTGCTCCTTGCGTGCCTGCGCCTCGTAGAGACGCCAGTAGTGGCCACGCAGGGCCATGAGCTCATCGTGTGGGCCGACTTCGACGACCTGGCCCCGGTCCATCACCACCAGGCGGTCGGCCTTGCGCAGCGTGGAGAGGCGGTGCGCAATGGCAATGGTGGTGCGGCCCTGTACGAGGTTGTCCAGCGCTTTCTGGATTTCTTTCTCGGTCTCGGTGTCGACCGAGGAGGTGGCTTCGTCCAGGATCAGGATGCGCGGGTCGATCAGGAGCGCGCGCGCAATGCTGATGCGCTGGCGTTCGCCGCCCGACAGACCCTGGCCGCGCTCGCCCACCAGCGAGTCGTAGCCTTGTGGCAGGCGCAGGATGAACTCGTGCGCATGCGCTGCGCGCGCTGCGGCGACGATCTCGGTCCGCGTGGCGCCGGGTCGGCCGTAGGCGATGTTCTCGGCAATGGTGCCGAAGAAGAGAAAGGGCTCCTGGAGCACCAGGCCGATGTGGCGACGAAACTCGGCCACGGCGACGCGGCGGATGTCCACGCCGTCGATGCGGATGGTGCCCTCGCTCACGTCGTAGAAGCGGCACAGCAGGTTGACCAGCGTGCTCTTGCCCGAACCGCTGTGGCCGACCAGCCCGATCATCTCGCCCGGATGGATCTCCAGGCTGAGGTTGCGAATCACCGTGCGGCTGCCGTAGCGAAAGCTCACGTCCTCCATCTCCAGGCCGCCCTGCACCCTGGGCAGCGGCACGGGCTGGGCAGGGTCGGGCACGTTGGAGACGTGGTCGAGGATGTCGAAGATGCGCTTGGCGCCCGAGGCTGCCTTCTGCGTCACCGAGACGATGCGGCTCATGGAGTCGAGCCGCCCGTAGAAGCGCCCGATGTAGGCGATGAACGCGGTGAGAACCCCCACCGTGATCTGGCTCTGGCTGACCAGCCAGATGCCGAACGCCCACACGACCAGCAGCCCGATCTCGGTGAGCAGCGTGACCGTCGGCGTGAACAGCGACCAGGTCTTGTTGATCCGGTCGTTCACGGCCAGGTTGTGCTCGTTGGCGCGCTTGAAGCGGCGTGCCTCGCGGGCTTCCTGGGCGAACGCCTTCACCACCCGGATGCCAGGAATGGTGTCGGCCAGCACATTGGTCACTTCGCCCCACACGCGGTCGATCTTCTCGAAGCCGGTGCGCAGGCGATCCCGCACGAGGTGGATCATCCAGCCGATGAAGGGCAGCGGCAGCAGTGTCACCAGCGCCAGCCAGGGGTTGATGGAAAACAGGATCACGGCCGTCATGCTGATCATCAGCACGTCGGTGACGAAGTCGAGCGCGTGCAACGACAGGAACACGCTGATGCGGTCGGTCTCGCTGCCGATGCGCGCCATCAGGTCACCGGTGCGCTTGCTGCCAAAGTAGTCCAGCGAGAGTTCGAGCAGGTGGTCGAACGTGGTGGTGCGCAGGTCCGAGCTGATGCGCTCGGACACCACGGCCAGCAGCCACGTGCGCGCCCAGCCCAGACCCCAGGCCAGCAGGGCAGAACCCAGCAGGCCCGCAAGCAGCAGCAGCACCAGGCCAGAGTCGATGTCCTGTCCGTTCTGGAACGGGATCAATACCCGGTCCATCAACGGGATGGTGAGGTAGGGTGGCACCAGCGTGGCGGCGGTGGACGCCAGCGTCAGCGCAAAACCCGTGAACAGGGTCCAGCGGTAGGGACGGGCGAAGCGCCACAGGCGCAGCAATACCCATGTCGACGGCGGGGCCTGAGGGGTGTCCTGCGCGCAGTCGGGGCATTCATCGCTGTCCGGAGGCAGGGTGGCCTGGCACTGGGGACAGGTGCGGGCGGGCTCGTCGAGCGCCAGGTTGTTGGCGGTGTCGAGCTGCGCGACGATGCGCTGGAACTGCGCCACCAGGCGCGCCGCCCGGGGTTGTGCGGCCAGGGTGAAACGCCAGACCGCGAGGCGACCCTGTGCGTTCATCAATTCCAGTGTGCCGACCCCGGCATGGTCTCCAAGCCGCAGTTCCATGTCCGGAGTCAGTGACCAGGCCTCGTCTTCGAGCGACAGGCGTTGGCGGCTTAACAACAGGGTGCGCGTACGGAAATGTAAATGGTCGTCCAAGTCCAGCGCCAAGGTGGCGACGGCGCTATCATCGCCCCCCAGCCGGGTCAACGCGTTCCGCTGGGTGTTTCGCGCTGGATCGGCTCCTCGAGCTGAGGATTCAGCTGGATTTTGTGAAAGCATGGTGAAGATGGCTGCGTGGCGTCGACCGCGAGAACGGGCATGCTCCCACTTGGGAACATGGCATTTTCACCGATGTCGGGTTCACGATTGCTGAAGCATCGAACTTCCCTGCACCCAGGCCGATGCAACACCCGTTGACCAGAAAAACGAGTCCCGCTGGAGACATGAGCTCTCGACACGACATCAAGCTGCTGCGCGTCAATTACCTGCGCGGCCCCAACATCTGGACGTACCGCTCGGTGCTCGAGGTCTGGCTCGACCTCGGCGACCTGGAGGACCTGCCGTCCAACAAGCTGCCCGGTCTCACCGATCGCCTGCTCGAATGGCTCCCTGCGCTGGAAGAGCACCACTGCGGCGTGGGCGAGCGCGGCGGCTTCATCGAGCGATTGCGGGAAGGCACCTGGGCGGGGCACATCCTCGAACATGTCGTCATCGAACTGCTCAACCTGGCGGGCATGCCCACCGGCTTTGGCCAGACGCGCGAGACCACCCGGCGCGGCGTTTACCGCATGGTGTTCCGGGCGCGCGACGAGGCGGTGGCGCGTGCGGCGCTGGCCGAGGCGCATGCCTTGTTGCTCGCCGCCATCCACCAGCGCGAAGGCGCGGCCCGCTTCGATGTGTCTGGCGCCGTGACGC
Organism: Hydrogenophaga sp.; assembly: GCF_050250835.1. Taxonomy (GTDB): domain Bacteria; phylum Pseudomonadota; class Gammaproteobacteria; order Burkholderiales; family Burkholderiaceae_C; genus Hydrogenophaga. Next base: position 12,905 of record NZ_JBFWNX010000015.1, read on the forward strand.
GCATCGTCGAACAGATCGACCGCAGTTACCTGGGCCCCAGTACCGCTGCCATCGTGGCCGCCGCCACCGATCGCGGCATCCCCCATTTGCGCCTGAACGACGGCAACCTGGTGCAGCTCGGCCACGGAAGGCGCCAGCGCCGCATCTGGACCGCCGAGACCGATCGCACCAGCGCGATCGCCGGCAACATCGCGCACGACAAGGACCTCACCAAAAGCCTGCTCGCCGCCTGCGGCGTGCCGGTGCCCGAAGGCCAGGTGGTGGACAGTCCTCAAGCCGCCTGGGAGGCTGCGCAGGACATCGGCCTGCCGGTGGTCGTGAAGCCGTCGGACGCCAACCACGGTCGCGGTGTGAGCCTGGACCTGTCCGAACGCGGCGACGTCGAAAAGGCATTCGCCGTGGCCGATGCCGAGGGCAGCGAGGTCATGGTCGAGCGCTACGTGCGCGGCGATGAACATCGCCTGCTGGTCGTCGGCGGCCGGGTGGTGGCCGCCGCACGGGGCGAAAGCCTGTCGGTGGTGGGCGATGGTCGTTCGACCGTGGCCCAGCTTATCGACCAGCAGCTCAACAACGACCCGCGACGGGGTGAGGCCGAAGAATTCCCGCTGGAGACCATCCGCCTGGATCGCGAACCCGTCATGCGGTTGCTGCTGGAGCGACAAGGCCTGTCGGGCGAGGCCGTGCCGGTGGCGGGGCGTCGCGTGCTGGTGCAACGCAATGGCAATGTGGCCATTGACTGCAGCGACGACGTGCATCCCGAAGTGGCGCACGCGGTTTCGCTGGCCGCTCGCGTGGTGGGCCTGGACGTGGCGGGTGTCGACGTGGTCGCGCAGGACATCTCGCGCCCCTTGCAGGAGCAGGGTGGTGCGGTGGTGGAGGTCAATGCTGGCCCCGGGCTCCTGATGCACCTCAAGCCCGCCACCGGCATGTCGCGACCCGTGGGTCGCGACATCGTGGACCACCTTTTTGACGAGGGCGGCAATGGCCGCGTGCCGATTGTGGGCGTGGCCGGTTCGCGGCATGGTGGCGCCATCGCTCGCCTGGTGGCCTGGCTCCTGCACCTGAGTGGGCACCAGGTGGGCCTGGCCTGCCGCGACGGTCTCTTCCTCGGCACCCGCAAGGTCGATGCCCGACCCAGCGCCCATTGGGAGGCTGGCCAGCGGCTGCTGATGAACCGAGAGGTGGACGCCGTGGTGCTTGAGAACGGCGCCGCAGCCATCCTGCAGGATGGCCTGGCCTACGACCGTTGTGCTGTCGGCGTGGTCACCGACCTCGACGACATCCAGGGGCTGGAGCGCTACGACGTGCGCGATGTCGATCAGCTCTACCGCGTGCTGCGCACGCAGGTGGACGTGGTGCTGCCCGATGGCGTGGCCGTGCTCAACGCCGACGACGCGCGCGTGGCACAGATGGCCAGCCTGTGCGATGGCGACGTGGTTTTCTACGGACTCGACGGCGCAGCCTCGCTGCTGGAAAAGCACCGCGCCCTCGGTCTGCGCACCGTGTCGGTGTCGGGTGGCGAGCTGGTGCTGGCCGAGGGCACGCGCAAGGCACATCGCGTGAAGATGGATGCCCCCGTGGTACAGCGCCTGGTCGAAGAACTGGGCTTGCACACGCTGCTGGCCGTGGCCGCCGCCGCCTGGGCGTTGGCGGTGTCGCCCGAGTTGATCGCCGCCGGCATGGAGTCCTGCGGCTATGGCGCGGCCCCCCCGCCCGAGCACGCCGAAGCGGCCGCCGCCGTCTCGGTGCCCTGAACCGCTGATCCGGTCCAACCCACACCCCCCCGTTCATGGACGTTTCCCGCATCCGGACCCTGCGCGGCCCCAACCTCTGGAGCCGCCACACCTGCATCGAGGCCATCGTGGCGTGCGAGGCGGGCGAACTGAATCTTCAGGCACTGCCCGGCTTTGAACGCCGGCTGCGAGAACTCTTCCCCGCCGTGGGCGCCCTGCAACCCGGCAATCCACAAGAACCCCTCTCGCTGGCACACGTGCTGGCCGACGTGGCGCTGGCATTGCAGGCGCAGGCCGGTTGCCCGGTGACCTTCCGCCGTGTCGCGGCCACACTGGACGCAGGCGTGTTCCAGGTGGTGGCGCAATACAGCGAGGAGGTGGTGGGACGGCTGGCCTTCGATCTTGCGCGCGAACTGCTGGTGGCGGTGCGCGCCGGCGAGCCCCAGGGCTTTGATGTGCAGGCCGCCATCGACCGTCTGCGTGCGCTCGATGAAGACGTCCGTCTGGGCCCGAGTACCGGCTGCATCGTGGACGCCGCCGTGGCCCGCAACATTCCCTACCGTCGCCTGACCTCGGGCAGCCTGGTGCAGCTGGGCTGGGGTTCGCGCCAGCGGCGCATCTGGGCGGCCGAGGTGGACAGCACCAGCGCGGTGTCGGAGTCGATCGCGCAGGACAAGGACCTGACCAAGAAACTGCTGGCGGCCGCCGGCGTTCCGGTGCCCCAGGGCCGGCCGGTGAATGATGTGAACGACGCCTGGGCGGTGGCGCTGGAGATCGGCCTGCCGGTGGTGGTCAAACCGCAGGATGGCAATCAGGGCAAAGGCGTCACGGTCAACATCGTCTCGCGCGATCACCTGGAAATCGCCTTCCGCGCCGCGGCCGATTTTGGCGAAGTGATGGTCGAGAAATACCTGCCCGGCAGCGACTTTCGCATGCTGGTCGTGGGCGATCGCGTGGTCGCCGCCTCTCGCCGTGATCCGCCGCATGTGATCGGTGACGGCGAGCACACCGTGCGCGAGCTGGTCGATATCGTCAATGCCGACCCCAGGCGCGGTGATGGCCACGCCACTTCGCTCACCAAGATCCGCTTCGACGAGATCGCGCTGGCGCGCCTGGGCGTCCAGGGCCTCACACCCGATTCGGTGCCCGAGATGGGTCGGCGCGTCGTGCTGCGCAACAATGCCAACCTGAGCACCGGCGGCACCGCCACCGATGTGACCGACGACCTGCACCCCGACGTGGCCGCCCGCTGCGTGGCCGCTGCCCAGACCGTGGGACTGGACATCTGTGGTGTTGACGTGGTTTGCGAAAGTGTGCACGTGCCGCTGGAGAAGCAGAGCGGTGGCGTGGTCGAGGTCAATGCCGCGCCTGGCCTGCGCATGCACCTTTCGCCCTCGTACGGCAAAGGCCGTCCCGTGGGCGAGGCGGTGGTGTCGCACATGTTCGAAGCCGGTGACGATGGGCGCATCCCTTTGATTGCCGTGACCGGCACCAACGGCAAGACCACCACCACGCGGCTGATTGCGCACCTCATGGCGACCAGTGGCAAGCGGGTGGGCATGACCAACACCGACGGCGTGTACGTCGATGGTCGCCAGATCGACAGCGGCGACTGCTCTGGCCCCAAGAGTGCGCGCAACGTCCTGCTGCACCCGGACGTGGACGCCGCGGTGCTGGAGACCGCGCGAGGCGGCATGCTCCGGGAGGGACTGGGGTTCGATCAGTGCAGCGTGGCGGTGGTGACCAATGTGGGATCGGGCGACCACCTGGGGCTGAACTACATCACCACGGTCGAGGACCTGGCGGTGCTCAAGCGCGTCATCGTGATGAACGTCGCGCCCACGGGTTATGCGGTGCTCAACGCGGCCGATCCCATCGTCGCGGCCATGGCCGCCAAGTGCACTGGCGGCGTGGTGTTCTTCGCGCAGGACCACGATCACCCCGTGCTCGCCGCGCACCGCGTGCAAGGGCGCCGCACCATCTGCGTGGAAGGTGATCGCATCCTCGTCACCGAAGGCAGCTGGCGGGTGCAGATTCCCCTGCAGGGCGTACCGATCACGCGCGGGGGCACGATTGGCTTTCAGAAAGACAACGTCATGGCGGCCATCGGCGCTGCGTGGTGCGCGGGCCTGGACTGGGACACCATCGCGCGTGGCCTGGCCACCTTCTCCAACGACGCCGACAACGCGCCGGGCCGCTTCAACGTCATGGACTACCGGGGCGCCACGGTGATCGCCGACTACGGGCACAACCCGGACGCCATGCGCGCGCTGGTCGAGGCGGTCGCGGCCATGCCCGCGCGCCGGCGCAGTGTGGTCATCAGCGGTGCGGGAGACCGACGCGACGAAGACATCCGCGAGCAGACTGCCATCCTGGGCACCGCCTTCGACGAGGTGCTGTTGTTTCAGGACGCCTGCCAGCGCGGGCGGGAGGATGGCGAAGTGCTCGCCTTGCTGCGCCAGGGCCTCGAAGGCGCCAGCCGCACCCGCGATGTGCTGGAGATCCGTGGCGAATTCATTGCCATCGACACGGCCCTGGATCGCTTGCAACCTGGCGATCTCTGCCTGATTCTGGTGGATCAGGTCGAAGAGGCGCTGGCCCACCTGGACCAGCGTGTGCGCGAGGGCGAGGCGCAGACCGCAGGCGTGGGCTCTGTGCCGCACTCGGCAGCGACCTGACCGCATCCGGCTCGTTGAGCGTTGCCATTCGCAGCGCCCGGATGGTCTTCAAGGCGCGGGCTTGAATTCGATCAACTCGACGATCAGCCTGATGTCGGGCGATCCGCTGGTCAGTCGGCTGTTGAACACCTGCTTCACATGGTTGCGCACGGAGGGCGCGTACCAGAAGGTCTCGTCATACCGACCGGTGGACGAGCCGCCGAACACGCGCGTCCAGGTGCCGGTGCATTCCACCTTGAAGGCGTCGAATTCGCCTGCCGGGACGCGCACCTTTTCAAAGCCACGGCCCTCACAGTCACCGTCGTAATACGACACGCCACTGTTGTTGGGCAGTCTTCTGTAGCTGTGCCGATAGCTGTCGGTCAATGGGAAGAGAAGGGGTCCCCCGCACACGGCCTCGGTACTGTTGCGCATGCTGCGACAGATGTGCCAGTCGGGCGTGAACATCCGGGTGTAGGTCTGATCGGCGGGTAGGGCGTGGGTCCGCACCAGCGTCCGGCCGTTCTCGAAGCCTGAGACCGTCAGTGTGAACTGCCCGGTTTCCCTGTTGTTCCAGCCGTCGAGCGCCCGGGTGATCCAGGTGTCGCCGACCTTGAGCTCCGGGCGTTCAATCGGCAAGCTGGCCTGTGCAAGGCACGCCCCTGTTCCGAGAACTGCGCAAAACGCCCAGGTGGTGACCAGAACATGGCGGAAGTCCATGGCGTTCCTTGTTTGGATTCGATGGGCGGATTGTAGGAAGGGCCGTCCGCATGAGCCCGGGTGTTTACCCCCCGGTCTCGCGCTCAGGCAGTCGCACCCTGAGCAGCGCTCGAACGAAGCCGTGGTCGCTGCGGCTGCGGTCGCGCCCTTCGAAAAGATGGTCATTGAACACCTCCACACGCCGCACGTCGCCCAGGGTGCGGCGGCTCGTGGCCAGAAACTCCTCACTCACCAGCACCTGGTCCAGCACCTCGGGGTAGCCCTGGTGGATGTGGGAGTAGGCCACGTCGCGGCGCAACGCCGCCTCGCCCTGCACATCCCAGGCGCTGAAGAGCGCGTGGTCGTTCGCTCCCTTGTCGTAGGCCACCTGCGAAGTGGCGGCAATGAGCTGCGTGGTCACACTGTGCGGGCTGTCGTTGAGATCGCCCATGAGCACCAGCGGCGTGCGCGTCTGGTGCAGCAGCTCGACCACCTTCAGCCGCAGCGCCAGCGCTTCACCGGCGCGCATGATGAGCGAGCGCAGAGACGCCAGCGCCTGCACGGAAGGATCGGCGGTGTCTTCGTTGATCCTGCCTTTTGCATCTTCCAGAAATTTCGGTCGCTTGCTCTTGAGGTGCGCCGTGATCACGCACAGCGGCTGCCCGTGCTTGAGGCGCAGCTGCGCGATCAGCGGCGGGCGTTCGAAGCGCGCGTGCAGTCCGAGACCCGGTACCTGCACCACGGCGGCCGGGGAGAAGTCAACCATCGACTGAAGGGATTCCACTTTCAGGCGCGTGACGATGCCCACGCGTGGCGTGCCTTGCGCGCCGTGCTGTCCGGGTCCGTTCTCCGCGCCTGGCACCGAAACAACGCCATACTGCAAGCCACTGCGCGCCACCGCCGCGCGAAGGGCCAGTTCATCCCACACCTCCTGCACCGCGATCACATCCGCGTTGAGTGCCTTGAAGCGGTTGCCCAGCCAGTCGACCTTGCGATCGAACTCATTCTGGGTGTAGGGGTCCTGGCCCTCGTAGAAGTGCCGACCGGGTTGCGCCAGGTTGAGCACGTTGCAGGTGGCCACCATGAGCGTGGCCCAACGTGGCAACGCCCCGTGGCCGTCAAGGGCCAGCGGGGCGCTGGAGGAGGGGAGCGTGAGGTCAGGTTGCATGACCTCACTGTAGTTCAGCGGATGCGTCCGTAGTTGGTGCGCAGGGGATCGGCCGGACCGCCTGCGTTGCCGCGTTGACCACCACCGCCGCCCTTGCCCTTGCCACCCCGGTTGCCGGTGCGCATGGCGTCGATGCTGGTGCGCAGCGGATCGGGCTGGCCGCCCGGATTCGCGGCGCGGGGACGCGGCTCCTTGATGCGCAGGCTGCCCAGGTGGGCGTTGGGGCCCGGCTGGCGCTCGGCACCGGATTCGCGGTCCTCACGTGGCCCGCGGTCTTCGCGTGGCGGGCGGTCCGCACGGTCAGCGTGCTGACGCGGGGGGCGCTGCCCCTGCGCGCCATTTCGGTTGCCGCCATGGCGTTGCTGACCACCGCCGTTGCCATTGCCACGACGGCCCTCACCGCGCGGGCCATCGGCCTGGGCGCCATCACCGGCCTGGCGTTGCCGCTGGCCACCGCCGTTGCCACGTCCCTGGCCTGGCTCGCCCGCCTTCTTTTCGCGCACGCGCTGCAGCATCTCGGTGCGTGCGGCCTTGGCGGCGGCGGCCATCACCTCGCGGCTCGGTGGCTTGCCGGCGCCGCCCCAGATGGTCTGTCGGCCCATGGCGATGGGCTCGGCCTTCTCGCCCGGTTCGGGCATGAATTCGGGGAAAATCTGCACCGGAATCTGCTGCTTGGTGAAGCGCTCGATGTCCATCATGAAGCCTTCTTCGTCCAGGCTCACGAGGTTCACCGCTTCACCGCTGTTGCCGGCGCGACCCGTGCGACCGATGCGGTGCACGTAGTCTTCACAGACGTTGGGGATTTCGTAGTTCACCACGTGCGGCAGCTCGTCGATGTCGATGCCGCGTGCCGCGATGTCGGTGGCCACCAGCGCGCGGATCTCGCCGCTCTTGAAGCCGGCGAGCGCCTGGGTGCGGGCGCCCTGGCTCTTGTTGCCGTGCAGCGCCATGGCGTGGATGCCGTTCTTGGTGAGGTACTCGGCCACGTTGTTGGCACCGAACTTGGTGCGCGTGAATACCAGCACCTGGCTCCAGTTGTGCTGGTTGATGATGTGGACCAGCAGGGCCTTCTTCTTGCCACGGCCCACCGGGTGGATCACCTGCGTGATGCGCTGCACCGTGGTGTTGCGCGGCGTGACCTGGATGTGCAGCGGGTCCTTGAGAAGGGCGCTGGCGAGGTCGCGAATTTCATCGCTGAAGGTGGCCGAGAACAGCAGGCTCTGCTTGTCGCGCGGCACCAGCGCCAGGATCTTCTTCACGTCGTGGATGAAGCCCATGTCGAGCATGCGGTCGGCCTCGTCGAGCACGAGCATCTGCACGGTGGACAGGTCCAGGAAACCTTGCTGTTGCAGATCGAGCAGGCGGCCCGGCGTGGCCACCAGAATGTCGACACCACGTTTCATGGCATTGATCTGCGGGTTCATGCCGACGCCGCCGAAGACCACGGTGGAGCTCAGCGAGAGGTGTTTGCCATAGACGCGCACCGACTCCTCAACCTGGGCGGCCAGTTCGCGTGTGGGCGTAAGCACGAGGGCACGCACGCCGACGCCGCCAAAGCGGCTCTTGGCGCGCTCGGTGCTGGAAAGGCGCTGCAGCATGGGCAGCGTGAAGGCGGCGGTCTTGCCGGTGCCGGTCTGGGCGCCCCCGAGGAGGTCGCGTCCGGCCAGGACGGCCGGAATGGCCTCTACCTGGATGGGGGTGGGTGTTTCGTAACCATGTTCGCGCACAGCTTGCACGATGGCCGGGGCCAGGTTCAGATCGTCAAAGGTCATGTTGTGATGAGGCGCCCGTCCAGGGCGCTGGGGGCATCGGCCACTCCGATTGCCGTTGCCTGGGTGGCAGCGGCGCCCGGTCAGTCTGGGGCAGATGGATTCAGGAAGTTGGTGGCCGCAAGCGGTTTGCGCACACCCCAGCCAAGCGCTGGTGCCGGACCAACTGAAGTGCCCGACAGCCCGTATTGTCGCATGCGCGGATAATCATGGGTTTGGCGCCCCATTTGCGCGCAGCTTTCTCAGGCAAAACACCACATGGCTCAATACGTCTTTTCCATGAACCGGGTCGGCAAGATCGTGCCGCCCAAACGGCAGATTCTCAAGGACATCTCGCTCTCGTTCTTCCCTGGCGCCAAGATTGGCGTGCTCGGCACCAACGGCTCGGGCAAGTCCACGCTGCTGAAAATCATGGCCGGTATCGACAAGGAGATCGAAGGCGAAGCGATTCCCATGCCGGGCATCCGCATCGGTTACCTGCCCCAGGAACCTCAGCTCGATCCGGAGCAAAACGTGCGCGAGGCGATCGAGGCCAGCATGAGTGGCGTGCGCGCTGCGCAGAAACGCCTGGATGAGGTGTACGCCGCCTACGCCGAGGAAGACGCCGATTTTGACGCCCTCGCAGCCGAACAGGCGCAGCTCGAAGCCATCATCGCCACGTCGGGCACCGACGGCGAACACCAGCTGGAGATCGCAGCCGACGCGTTGCGCCTGCCCCCTTGGGATGCCAAGGTGGGCGTGCTCTCCGGTGGCGAGAAGCGCCGCGTGGCGTTGTGCTGCCTGCTGCTGTCCAAGCCCGACATGCTGCTGCTTGACGAGCCCACCAACCACCTGGACGCCGAATCGGTGGACTGGCTGGAGCAGTTCCTGGCGCGTTTTCCCGGTACCGTGGTCGCCATCACGCACGACCGCTACTTCCTGGACAACGCCGCCGAGTGGATTCTCGAACTCGACCGGGGCCACGGCATTCCCTACAAGGGCAATTATTCGACCTGGCTGGAGCAGAAGGAAGCCCGCCTGGAGCAGGAGCAGCGCACCGAAGATGCCCGCACCAAGGCCATGAAGAAGGAACTGGAGTGGGTGCGCCAGAACCCCAAGGGCCGCCAGGCCAAGAGCAAGGCCCGCCTGGCCCGCTTTGAGGAACTCAGCGATGTGGATTACCAGAAGCGCAACGAGACCAACGAAATCTTCATTCCTGTGGCTGAGCGCCTGGGCAATGAGGTGTTCGAGTTCAAGAACGTCAGCAAGTCCTTTGGCGACCGCCTTCTGATCGACAACCTGAGCTTTCAGATTCCGGCCGGCGCCATCGTGGGCATCATCGGCCCCAACGGTGCGGGCAAGTCCACGCTGTTCAAGCTCATCAGCGGCAAAGAGCAACCCGACAGCGGCGAAGTGAAGATCGGCCAGACCGTGAAGATGGCCTTCGTCGACCAGAGCCGCGAAGGCCTGGACGGCGACAAGACCGTGTGGGAAGACATTTCGGGCGGGCTGGACATGATCACGGTGGGCAAGTTCCAGATGCCCAGCCGCGCGTATTGCGGCCGCTTCAATTTCTCCGGCGGCGACCAGCAGAAGCGCGTGGGCAGCCTTTCGGGCGGTGAACGCGGGCGACTGCACCTGGCCAAGACCCTGGCCGAGGGCGGCAACGTGCTGCTGCTGGACGAACCCTCGAACGACCTGGACGTGGAAACCTTGCGCGCGCTGGAAGACGCGCTGCTCGAATTCGCCGGCTGCGCGCTGGTCATCAGCCACGACCGCTGGTTCCTCGATCGCATCGCGACCCACATCCTGGCGGCCGAGGGGGACAGCCAGTGGGTGTTCTTCAACGGCAACTACCAGGAATACGAGGCCGACAAGAAGAAGCGCCTGGGCGAAGAAGGTGCCAAGCCCAGGCGCATGCGCTTCAAAGCCTTGAAGTGAACGCTCCCCGCGCCGCGCCTGCGGCGCGTCACCCCCCAGGGGGCAATGCCTGCAGGCCGGGAAACCCGAACCTGCGGCATTCTGGAACGACAGTCCATCACATCTGCCGCCTCTGCCATGACCGACGATCAAGTCCTCGCTGACACACGCCTTTGGATCGAGAAGGCCGTCATTGGCCTGAACCTGTGTCCGTTTGCGCGCGCGGTGTACGTGAAGAACCAGGTGCGCATCGTGGTGAGCACGGCGCGGCACCTGGATGCGTTCCTTGACGACCTCGACCGCGAGCTCGACCTGCTGGTGAACACACCCGCCGAGCAGATCGACACCACGCTGCTGGTGCATCCCACGTTGTTTCCCGATTTCGAGGTGTTCAACGACTTTCTCAACGTGGTCGACGATGTGGTGGCCGAGCACGAGCTCGAGGGCGTCATCCAGGTGGCGCCGTTCCACCCGCAGTTCCAGTTTGGTGGTACCGAACCGGGCGACGTGACCAACTGCACCAACCGCTCGCCTTACCCCACCTTGCACCTGTTGCGGGAAGAAAGCGTGGAGCGCGCCGTGGCCACAGAGGGTGGCGATGCCGATGCCATCGTCGAGCGCAACCTCGCCACCTTGCGTCAGCTGGGCTTTGCCGGCTGGCAGGCGCTGTGGTCTAAAGCCTGAACTGTCAGGGTTTACAGGTTCCTTTTCCGGGTTTGCCGAGGTAACCTGTTGGGCACAATCAATGGCAAGCTATGCCCTGTCTGCCGTTCCGCCCCCTGATAGAAAGACACCGTCTGCATGGACGCCCGCGATACCCAGGCCTTTGACGATTGCCTGAAAGAAGCCCTCGCCCAGACCCGCGAGTGGATGCCGCGTTGGCTCACGCAGTTGCAGACCGTGCTCAAGGACCGCGAATCCTCGACGGGCCAGATGGGTGAGAAGCAGGGGCTGATGCGAGCGCGCAACGCACTGGAATCCCACCGTGACCGCATTGTGGCGGGCTTCCTGACAGCGATGGCCGAAGCGGTTGAACAGGCGATTCCGCGTTCGGGCAGCAGTTCGCGCGGACCTCGGTCGGTCAGCTTTGATGAGCTCGAACTCATGGGCGACGATCAGGTTCAGGAGACAGTGGAGCTGGCCCGAGTGCAGCAGGTCGTGCAGATGTCGGTGGACGAGGAGCAGCTTGCGCTCACGGCGCTGCTGTCCACGGCACAGGGATACGAGCTCGTCAACGCCGATGCCAACCCGCTGCGCGCCGAGGTGATCGTTGCCGCCCTGATGAAGACCTTCAAAGGTCTTCACGTGGAGCCCGCCGTGCGTGCGCGCTGGCTGCAGGCGGGTGCGCTGTCGCTGGGCAGCGAGCTGCGCGACATGTACCTTCAGCTGGGCATGATGCTCGGCCAGGCGGGCATCGAGCCTGCTGCCTACGCCGTCATCCAGGCGCCCGAGAGCCGCCCGGTTCCAAATGCCAGTCTGGCTTCGGGTGCCAGCAAGGCGCTGGGTCGCGGCGATGAAGAGCCTGGGCAAGAGGTGTTGAGCAGCGACGCGTTGCTCACGCTGGACCATCTGCATCAGTTGCTGGTGGGCAACCTGGACCAGAGCGGCGATGCACCGAGCGACCAGGGCGCCTCGGGCTCGGGCAATGCCATGGTGCGCACGCTGGCGAGCGAAGTGGTCTCCCTCATGCTCAAGCGCATTGCAGCCGATGAACGCCTGTTGCCTCCGGTTCGCGAAATGCTTCAGGAGATGAAGCCCGCCCTGCTGCAACTCGCGCGCAGCGAGCCACGCTTCTTTGCCGATCGCCAGAATCCCGCGCGGCGCATGCTCGACGCCATCACCGAGCGCAGCCTGGCATTCACCAGCGAGCAGGACCGTGGCTACGGCCCCTTCTCGAACCAGGTGCGCAACATCCTCAAGGCCCTGAAGATGCCAGGGCCGGACATCTCCGTACGTCTGGAGCAATTGCTGGAAGACCTGAACCGTTCCCAGGCAGAAGCGGTAGCGCCTGCGCAGGTGCAGGCGCGTGGCCTGGCGGTGCAGACCCTGGTGCGGGTGGAGCAGCGCAACCTGCTGGCCGAACGGGTGGCGGCCGAGATCCGCCATCGCAACGATTTCGAGAAGTCACCGGGCGTGGTCCGCCGCTTCCTCACCAGTGCGTGGTCACAGGTGATCGCGCAGGCGCGGCTGGAAGTGTCGGAGACACCTTCGATCAAGCCGGCGGACTCGCCCGCTTTCCGCTACAGCGAAGTGCTGCCCGACCTGCTGTGGTCGAGCCAGTTGGCCCTGGCCAGCCTGAATCGGCCTCGCCTGGTCAAAGTCATTCCCACGGTGCTGCGCACGCTGCGTGAAGGGCTGGATTCCATCGAGTACCCCCGTGAGCAGACCGAGGCTTTCTTTCAGGCACTCATGGGACTGCATGAGGCGGCGTACAAGACACAGCGCAACGAGCCACCCGTGGTGGACGAGCCCGTCAGCATCCAGCCGGAGATGGACGACGAACCCTGGATGCAACGCACGGAGGCGCGCGATTCCTGCCTGATGGACGATGTGTTCCTCGACTCGCCCCTGACGTCCACCCAACCGGCCTTTCTCGAAACCCGTCCCATGCAGCGCGACTGGGCCGATCTCAAGGCCGAGATGGCCGGGCAGCATGCGGCCAACCTGCCGGTGGGCACCTGGGTCGACATTTCGCAGGACGGCCATGCGGTCCGCTGGCAGATCACCTGGGCCAGTCCGCACGGCACGCTTTTCCTGTTCACGGGCGCCAACGGTCGCTCGCTCTCCATGACCAAGCGCGGCCTGGAGCGTCTGCAGGAACAGAACCGCCTGCGCGTGGTGGCCGACCACGGCGTGGTGGACGAGGCACTGGACGAAGTCGCCCGTCAGGCCTGGCTGAACTCCGCCAAGGCCGATGGCCTTTAGGACTTCCTGAGCAGCTTCTTGCGCACCAGGTGGATGTTGTTGCGCAGCGCGTAGAGCTCGTCGGTGTACGAGAGCGGGACCACGATCTTCTCCACTTTTCCTTCCATCGCATCGAGCTGCTCCAGCAGATCCTGTGTGCTGGCGCCGTCACTTTCGTGGCGCTGTTCCACATCCCTGAGCTCGGCGTACCAGCGGAACACGCGCGAACGGATGCGGAAGGCGTAGAGCGGGGGCACGATGCGTGAGAGTGGCAAGGCCAGCACGATGATCAGGCCCATGGCCAGCCACACGCGCTCGATCAGATTCGCCAGCCAGAATGGCAGGTAGCGTTGCAGGAAGGGCGGGCCGTTCCTGATGGCGCGTTGCGCCTCCGCAGAAATCGGCACCTCGCTGTGTTCCAGGCTCGGGTATTCACGCGCGCGGCTGAACCAGCTTGCGCCGCCGTGCAATTGCGTGGCGGTCTGGGCAAAGAGCTGCAGGATGGCCGGATGGGTGTTGCTGTGGGCGAGAAGGCTGGTGGTGGAGGCCACCAGTCGCACGTTGCGTGCGGGAATGTTCTTGGCCAGATCCACCACGCCTTGCGGCATGGACACGGGTGTGAGGTACCCGAAGCGGCGCGAGTACGCCTCGCTCTGCGCGAAGTCCAGCAGTCGGACCCCAGGTGTCTGCAACAACATCTGCACCATGAGTGACTCCGGGGCCGAGGCAAACACCACGGCGTCCAGCTCGCCGTCCAGGAATGCGACCGTGGCTGGCGTCTGTTCGAGGCGACTCAACTTCAGCTGGCCGGGCTCGATGCGATTGACGTCAAGCAGGGTATTGAAGAGGCGTGGTACGCCGCTGCCGGGGGTGCCCACGTTCACACGCCAGCCCTCAAGCTCGGACAGGCGCTTCACCACCGGATCCTTGCGCAGTCGACGCGCCGAGTCTTCGCGGTAGAACAGCCACAGCGGCTCCACGAACAGGCTGCCCAGCGAGGTGAGCGTGTCTTCCTGGTCATAGCCGATGTCGGCGGTACCGCCCTGCACGAAGCCCAGGTCGGCCTGGCCGGTCCGGAGCATCTCCAGGTTGTCCGAGGAACCTTCGGTGGAGAGCAGCTCGACCTGAATACCGTAGCGCGCCAGCGACTCGGCGTAACGCTTGCCAAATTCTTCATAAGCACTTTGTGCCGGGCCGGTGGCAAGCACCACGCGCTTGGGTGGATTGGGGTCGAGCCACCAGTAGGTCACACCCAGCAGGGCGATGGTCAGGATCGCGAAGGGCCCGGCGGAAAGCAGCATTTCACGCAAGGACAGCAGGGTGTAGCGCAGGGTCTTGGGCATGGCGAGACATTAGCACGCCGGTCTGCGGAAACGCCCGGCCCGCCGCGCCGCGGGCCAGGTCGGTTGTTTCAGACTGTGTCGATCCTCAAGGCGCGGGCGCGATGCTCATCACGGTGTAGGCCCCCTTGATTTTGTCGGCGGTGAAGCGCACCTTGTCGCCCGGTTTCACCCGGCTCAGCAACGCCGGATCGCTGACCTGGAACACCATGGTCATGGGCGGCATGTCCAGGTTGGGGATTTCCCCATGCCTGAGCGTGATCTTGCCTGCGCGCGCGTCGACCTTGCGAACTTCCGCCTGCGCAGAAGGCAGTGCGCCAGCCGCATCGCCCGACGTGCGCTTCATGCCACCGGTGGCGGATCCGGCGTGGTGCTGGAAAACGCGCGAGCTGCCGTCGCGCTGTACCAGGAGCACGTCGTACGTGTCGCGGCGGTTGCCATACACCGGGCCGTCCATGCCAGGACTGCCCACCGGCATGCCGGGCACCGCCAGGCCAATGGCGACAGGCTTCTCGGCCAGCAGGCGGCGGATCTCGCCGGCCGCCACATGGCCTTCGACCACGTAACCGCCGACGAGTGCCGTGTGGCATGAGCCGTACTTCGCTGGCAGGCCCAGGCGCTGGCGAACGGCTGTGTTGCCGCTGTCGAACACCTGCACCTGAAAGCCGTCGGCGCGCAGCAGCGCGACCCAGTCGTTGCAGCAGCCGCAATTGGGGTCCTTCCAGACCTGAAGCGGTGGCAGCGCGGCTTGAGCGCGCACACCTGTGCTGGCCAGGGAAAGACCCAGGGCCGCGTGGAGAAGATGTCGTCGTTGCATGAGGGTCTCCTGAAAGTGGCGTCAGGCTTTGGGCTTGACGCGGATGGTGCCACGCATGCCGGCCTCGAAGTGGCCAGCGATCAGGCAGGCGAACTCGAAGTCGCCGGCGCGGTTGAAGGTCCAGACGATGTCGCCGCGGCGCCCCGGTGGCACGTGCGCCATGTAGGGTTCATCGTGCTCCATGCCCGGGTGCTTCTTCATCATGTCGGCATGGGCTTTCAGCTCTTCGGTGGTGCCGATCACGATCTCGTGCATGAGCTTGCCTTTGTTCACAGCGCGAAGGCGCAGCGTCTCGCCCTCGCGCACTTCCAGGTGGTTGGGCAAGAGCTTCATGTCATCGGTCATGCGGATCTCTACCGTGCGTTTCGCCTCGCGCGGTTCGCCGGCAATCCCCCAGGGTTTTTGCTCTTTCACCACGGCTGCGCTGGCTTTGCCGTGCTGCTCGCCATGGGCGCGGACGCCGGTGGCCGCGAGCGCCCAGGGCAGGGCGATCAGGGTGAGCTGGAAATGGCGGCGGTTGGTGTTCGGGTAGGGCATGAAAGTGTCCTTGTCAGTGTGCATGGCCAGATGCGGAAGGTTTGCGCGCGCTGCCGCTGGCAGGCTGCGCGGGGGCGGTGGGTCGGGTGGGTGCGGGCGCGTTGCCGTTGTCCACCTCTCGTGCCTGTGTGCCCGGTGGCATCTCGTACCAGCCCGGGTCGCTGTAGTCGCCGGCCTTTTGCCCGGCGCGCACCTTGAGCAGGGTGAACATGCCGCCCATCTCGATCGGGCCGTAGGGACCGGTGCCGGTCATCATGGGGAACGTATTGGCGGGCAGCTCCATCTGCATCTCGCCCATGTCGGCCATGCCGCGCTCACCCATCACCATGTAATCGGGCGCGGCGCGCTGCAAGGGTTTCACCAGGCCTCGGTGATCCACGCCGATCATGGTCGGCACGCCATGCCCCATGGCACCCATGGTGTGATGGCTCTTGTGGCAGTGCATGGCCCAGTCGCCGGGTTCGTCCGCGATGAACTCGATCTGCCGCATCTGGCCCACGGCCACGTCGGTGGTCACTTCGGGCCATCGTGAACCCCGGGGTGTGGGGCCTCCGTCGGTGCCGGTCACCTCGAATTCAATGCCATGGATGTGCACCGGGTGGTTGGTCATGGTGAGGTTGCCCACGCGCACGCGCACGCGCTCACCGAGCCGCGCCACCAGCGGCGAGATGGCCGGAAACACGCGGCTGTTGAAGGTCCAGATGTTCTGCTCCAGCATGGTGTTGACCTGCGGCGTCATGCTGCCGGGCTCGACGTCGAATGCCGCCAGAAGGAAAGCGTAGTCGCGCTGAACGTCTTCGATCAAGGGGTGCTTCTGCCTGGGGTGCGTGATCCACAGGCCCATCATGCCCATGGCCATCTGCACCATTTCGTCGGCGTGCGGGTGGTACATGAAGGTGCCGGGCCGACGGGCGACGAATTCGTACACGAAGGTCTTGCCTGGCGGAATCTGCGGCTGGTTCAAGCCACCTACGCCGTCCATGCCGTTGGGCAGGCGCTGGCCGTGCCAGTGGATGGTGGTGTGCTCGGGCAAACGGTTGGTGACGAAGATGCGCACGCGGTCGCCTTCCACCACCTCGATGGTCGGCCCCGGGCTCTGGCCGTTGTAGCCCCACATGTTCACCAGAAAGCCAGGTGCCACCTCGCGCACCACCGGCTCGGCCACCAGGTGGAATTCCTTGGCGCCGTCCTTCATGCGCCACGGTGCGGTCCAGCCATTGAGCGTGACCACCGGGTTGTAGGGCCGCCCGGCCCCGGTCACGCCGGGTGGCGTCCAGGGACCAGCGGTGTCGGCCGAGGTCTGTTGCACGGCCTCGGGAATGGCGGCGAGCGCCACGCGGCTCACGCCCGTGGCTGCCATGGCGGTTGCGGCGGCACCTGCGAAGAAGTGTCTGCGGTTCAGGGATTGGGTCATGTCAGTGTCCTGCGGGTGCGGTGGCGGCGCTGCTGGAAGAGGCGGCGGTTTCGTCGCGCGTGTAGTCGGTGCCCGCGAGGAGGGCCTGCCAGTCGGCCTGGGCACGCCAGAATTCCCGACGTGCCTGAACGGCATCGTCAAGCGCACGCAGGCGTTCGCGTGCGCTGGCCAGCAACTCCCACGTGCTTTGCAGCATGCCGTTGTAGCGAAGCAGGCTGTCCTGCGCCAGGGCGCTTTGAAGTTCAACCACCACGTCCTGCGCGTGCTGTGCACTCGCGTGGCGCACTTGCAGCTGGACCCTGGCCGCGCGCGTCATGGAACGGCGCTCCGTGACGCGGCTCAACAGTTCGGACTCGGCCATGACCGCGCGTTCCAGCGCATGGTCCCGCAGCAGACTGAGGTCGTCGATGCGGGGAGGCTCGAGCACGCCGGCGGCGTCCGGTTCGGGCATGGCCCGCAACGCGTTGTCCACCGCCTGGCGCCAGTCTTGCCAGCGCGCCCTGTTCAGGGCGCTGAACTGGCGTTGGGCCTCCAGTCGCTCTCGCGCCAGCGTGGGATGGCTGCGCAGCACCGTCGCCTCCAGCGAGGCATCGTCCGGGCCGGGTCCTGGCCTCAGGCTGGATGGCACCTCAGGCAGGCCGACGGGCAACCGTTCTCCGAGTGCTGCCACGGCGTCCGCCTGCCAGACTCCAAGCAGCCGCGCAAGCCTTTCCTGTGCGGCGATGGCTGCGGCTTGCGCCTCCACGGCGTCTTGCCAGGTGCTGGCCTGCGCCAGACGTTCGCGGGTCAGGCGCGCCTGGCTCCAGTTGCCAGCGTTCACCATGCGCTGGCCGAGTTCGCTGCCGGCCCGCGTGGCCTCCAGCAATTCGATCTGAAGGCGCAATCGCTGGCGTGTCGACACGGCATCGGTCCACGCGCCTTGCAGCTCGCGCACGTGCAGCTCAAACGCCACCCTGACCCTGGCGGTTTCAGTCGCGTTCATGCCTGCGCGAACAAACAGTTCGGGGCGGTGCCGCAACGATTGACGCAGCGCCTCAGCCAGGGACAGGGGGGCTTCGCTGGCCGGGACGGGCCGGGTTCCATCAGCAGCGGGCGCTGGCTGCCGCGTTTCCCAACGCAGCAGGTCGATGTGGCCGCGCGGGAATTCGGCCACTCGCTCATTGGCGCGCAGCCAGATCGTGCGCGCCTGTTCCATATCGGCTGGCTGTGCGACCGGCTGGGTGCTGGTCAGGGCAGGGAATTGCAGCGGTGCAGCGACAGAATGGCGCCCGGGGTCCGATGCGCTCAGCGCTTCGGAGGCCTGGGCGCTGGCAGGCCTGGCAGCCAGGGCCAGGCCCAAAGCGACCGCGGCGGCTGCGATGAGAGTTGAAGGCGGCGCAGGCCACCGAAAAAAGGCCATGAAAATCTCCTGAAAACACGTTTTCGCGTCCGGCAGGCAACCCGATCGGGTAACGCCGGACGCACCTGTGGCGTGGTTTTCAGGAAATGGGTGGCTTGGTGCCAGCTGGCACGCTCAGGCTGGCAAAGCGCTCAGGGGAGCCGACGATTTGCCCATGTGCGACTGTCAAGGCCAGCGCGGCCTGCGAAGACAGGGACATGGCCGGGCCATTGCAGACGTCACAGGCGCTGTGCTCGTGACTGCCGTCATCGGCCGAAGACGAGTCCATGTCTTGTCCCGCCATGAGATGGTCGGGGCACGGCGTTGCGTCGGCCTGGCCCGTCGCCATGGCTTCGTGCACTGGCGCGGCGGCAATCATCGACACCGCCATGGCGTCGCTCACCCATGCCCGCAAGGGCAGCAGGGCGATCAGCAGGGCAAGCAGCAGGTGGCGCATGGGGTCAATGATACGTTCGCGGCTCATCGGGTCGACCCGCCGGGGTGCTCAGGAGGGGCATTGCAGAACCAGCGCTTGTATGGGCCGCGTGAGATCGGGGTTGGTGACCACGAAGGCGACGCGCGCAGTGGTGATGCCGCCCGGCAGGGTGAGCAGCGTGGCGTGCGGCTGATGGGCCGGCCAGGCCTCGACCGGCTGGTAGTGACTCACCACATGGTCGTGGCGCAGGTTCTCACCCGCGTTCTCGCCGCGCGTGACCCGGCTCACCAGACCATCCTGCAGCACCGCCCAATAGCCAGCGAGGCGGGGATAGGCGGCGCTCGGCTCGAGCTGGGCCGTGACGACGTTGCCCTGACGGCTCAGGCGCAGCCCAGGTGCAGCGGTGGCGGGCAGTGGTGAGAGCTGCTGAGGCGATTGACCATGCCAATCGCGGTAGTCGCGCCCGTTGAGCACCACCTGGGGCGTGTACACGTACTTGCCGCCCAGAGCCTCCTTCAGGCGGTATTGCCGTGCGGTGGTTTCGGTGGTGGCAAACGGATCGCGCCAACCGAGGTGGTTCCAGTAGTTCACATGGAAAGACAGCGCGAGCACGCCAGCCTGGTGCCTGAGAGTGGAGAGCCAGCGGTCGGCCGGCGGGCAGGAGCTACAGCCTTCCGAGGTGTAGAGCTCCACGACGGCTGGCGGCCTGGCACCAGAACTCACGGTGCAGGTTTGCGCCAAGGCAGCGGTTGTCAGGCCGAGCAGGGTGCAGCCACCGAGCAGGGCGCGCGTGGTGTGGCGAAGGGTCGGGTGCATGGTCGACTCCGGAAAGCGGTGGAGTGGATTGGTCGATGTGGCGACGACCTTCTTACACCGAAGGTTTTCCCGAGAGGTGAGGTGCCAGGCGCCCCCCCGCTTTAGCGCAGATGGGGTGCCACGCCAAAGGGCACGGGGTCGGTCGATGGCGCGATGGCACTCGGCCGCTCCTGGCCAGCCAGAGGTGGCAGCGCGATCCTGGGTGGCAAAGTCATGCCACGCCGCTCCATCACCGTGCGCAAGCGATCGGGGTAGTCGGTGATGATGCCGTCCACGCCCCAGTCGATCAGGCGGGCCATGTCCTGCAGTTCGTTGACGGTCCAGGGCACCACGCGCAACTCCAGTTCGCGGGCGCGTTCCAGTTGCCGCTGGTCAAGGTCGCCAAAGTGCGGCGACCAGAGCTTGCCGCCGGCTGCAGCCACCATGGCCGGGGCATCCTCGAAATCGGCCAGGCGCAGCCCCGCCGTCCACTCACCGTTCACCAGGGTGTTGAAGCGCGGTAGTTGCGCCGACAGGTAGGACAGCGGCAGCTCGGGTGCGAGCTGGCGGGCCACTTTCTGGATGCGCCAGTCGAAACTCTGCAGGCTTACTCGCTGCGTCATGCCGTGGGCTGCGATCACGTCCAGCACCGCGCGCACGAAGGACTGCGGATCGGGCGACTCGTCGGGCCTGTCGGGGCGGAGCTTGAGTTCGATGTTGAAACGCACGTGCCGCGCGCCGATCTGGCGGACGCGATCAAACAGCGCCGCCAGCGTGGGAATGCCCTGGCCGTCTCGCGCCACCTGCTGCGGAAAATCGCGCGCATAGCGGCTTGCAGGGTTGATGCGGCCCACGTCCCAGCCAGCGAACTCGGCCAGCGGGAGACGATGGAAAGGCTGGCTGCGCGCCTGCAACCATTGGCCACGGGCATCGCGCGTGATGTCGGGGTTGGCCGTGGTGTCGTGCGAGATCACCGGCACGCCATCGGCACTGAGCACCACGTCGAGTTCGAGCGTGGAGACGCCAATGGCCAGTGCGCGCTCGAAGCCCACAATGGTGTTTTCAGGTGCGAGGCCGCGCGCACCGCGATGACCCTGCACGTCGAAGGCCAGCGCTGCACCGGCGCACCACAGCGACAGGCCCAGCGCAGTGGTGCAACTCCAGCGAATCCAGGTCAGGCGCTGCACGCCAGGTGGGGAGGTCTCGGTCATGGGACGCAGTGTGACAGCGCCCCATGACCGATGCAAGACAGCTCAGTGCCCCAGGATTTTGGAGAGGAAATCCCGGCTGCGTTCGTTCTGCGGGTTGTTGAAGAACGCTTCGGGCGTGTTCTGCTCCACGATCTGGCCCTGGTCCATGAAAATCACGCGGTCAGCCACCGCCTTGGCGAATCCCATCTCGTGGGTCACACAGATCATCGTGATGCCCTGGTTGGCCAGCTCGATCATCACATCGAGAACCTCCTTGATCATCTCCGGGTCGAGTGCCGAGGTGGGCTCGTCGAACAGCATGATCTTGGGGGTGAGGCACAGCGCGCGCGCGATGGCCACGCGCTGCTGTTGCCCGCCGGAGAGTTGCAGCGGGTATTTGCTGGCCTGCTCGGCAATCTGCACGCGCTGCAGTTGCTGCATCGCTCTTTCCTCGGCTTCCTTCTTCGGCAGCTTGCCCACCCACATGGGCGAGAGCGTGAGGTTTTCCAGCACCGTGAGGTGCGGGAACAGGTTGAACTGCTGGAACACCATGCCCACTTCCTTGCGGACGCGGTCGATGGCCTTGATGTCGTCGGTCAGCTCGATGCCATCGACGATCAGATGGCCTTGCTGGTGTTCTTCGAGCCGATTGATGCAGCGGATCAGCGTGGACTTGCCCGAGCCTGAGGGCCCGCAGACCACGATGCGCTCGCCCTTGGCCACGTCCAGGTCAATGTCACGCAACACATGGAAGTCGTTGCCGTACCACTTGTTGACCTTGTCGAATCGGATGATGGGTTCAGACATGTTTTGAGTTCCTTCAACGAGCCTTGCTGGCGCTGAGTTGTTTTTCGACCCACAGGCTGTAGCGCGACATGGCGAAACAGAAAATGAAGTAGACGACGGTGATGAAAAGGTAGGCCTCGATCTTGAACGGACGCCAGTTCACGTCGGAGTTCAGCGCCAGTGACAGCGCACCGGTGAGTTCGTACATCGAGACGATGGTCACCAGCGAGGTGTCTTTGAAGATCGAGATGAAGTTGTTCATGATGCTGGGCACCACCATCGCCAGAGCCTGCGGCAAAACGATCTTGCGCTGTGTCTGCCAGTAGCTCAGGCCCAGCGTGTCGGCCGCTTCAAGCTGCCCTTTCGGTATGGCCTGCAAGCCGCCGCGAATGATTTCAGCCATGTAGGCTGCTGCAAACAGCGTGATGCCGACCACCACGCGCACCAGCACATCAATGGTGACGCCCTGCGGCATGAACAGCGGAAACATGAACGAGGCCATGAACAGCACGGAGATCAGCGGCACGCCACGGATGAGTTCGATGTAGACGATGCAGGCCGAACGGATGGCCGGCAGGTTGCTGCGCCGCCCCAGTGCCACCACCACGGACAGCGGGAAGGCCAGGAAGATCGACACCGTGGCCAGCAGAACCGTCAGGGGCAAGCCGCCCCAGAGATCGGTGCGCACCTCGCTCAGGCCGAACACGCCACCACCCATGAGAATGAAGAAGATGGCCATGACCGCCACCCACATCACCGCCAGCCAGGGCTTCCAGAACGCGCGGATGCAACTGACCACCAGCGCGGCCAGCATGAGGCCGGTGGCCAGCACCGGGCGCCAGTGCTCGTCGAAAGGGAAGCGGCCAAGCAGGATCAGGCGGTACTTTTCGGCCACCACGCCCCAGCAGGCGCCGACGCCGCGCACACTCTGACAGGCTTCGGCATTGGCGCCGAAGATGGCGTTTCCGAGGCCCCAGCTGTAGAGGCTGGGCAAGATGTAGACCGCCAGCGCCAGCAGGAAGATCGACGTGATGCTGCTGCGGACGTCGCCGAACATGTTGTTGCGTATCCAGGGCACGAAGCCGCTGGTGCGCACCGGTGACGGGCGCGGGGCAATTGGAACGAAGGTGTCTTGCATGGGTTTACCTCTCCTTGATGGCCATGCGGTTGTTGTACCAATTCATGAACAACGAGGTGGAGAGTGAAGTGGTCAGGTAGACCAGCATGATGATGGCGATGCACTCCACGGCACGGCCAGACTGGTTCAGCGTGGTGTTGGCGATGGAGACCACGTCGGGGTAACCCACAGCCACTGCGAGCGAAGAGTTCTTGGTGAGGTTCAGGTACTGATTGGTCAGCGGCGGAATGATCACGCGCATGGCCTGCGGCAAGACGATGAGGTTCATGGTCTGCCTGGGCGCCAGACCCAGCGCGGCCGACGCTTCCTTCTGTCCCAGGCTCACCGACTGGATGCCGCCGCGCACCACCTCGGCCACGAAGGCGGCGGTGTAGAAGGTCAGGCTGATGAGCACGGCCATGAACTCGGGCGAGACGCTGCCACCACCTTCGATCATGAAGCGGCCCGCCTCAGGCACGGCCCATTCCGTGGGCATGCCACCGGCCAGCCAGCCGGCGAAAGTGCCAGCGAGCACGATACCCAGCGTGGGCCATCCCGGCTTGCGCAGGCGGCCGGTTTTCTCGAACTCGTGCAGCGCCCAGCGGCGCCACACCCAGGCCAGGAGAACACCGGCCACCAGGCCGGCCAGCATCACGAGGTAGCCGGTGCCCTGCATGGGCCGGGGAAAAGCGAAACCGTCCTTGCTGAGGTAGAACAGGTCTACCAGGTTCCAGGCCTCGCCCGGCACGGGAAGCACCTCGACAAAAAACAGGTACCACATCAGCATCTGCAGCAGGATGGGCACGTTGCGAAACAGCTCGACGTAGCCGTAGCAGATGCCGCGCACGAGCCCGTTGCGAGAGAAACGCCCCACGCCCAGCAGAACGCCGAGGATCGTGGTGAGCACGATGCCGATGACGGCCACGCGCAGCGTGTTGAGCACACCGACCCAGATCGCCTTGCCATAGGTTTCACTGGGGTTGTAGTTGATCAGGGTCTCGCCGATGTCGAAGCCGGCGGAGGCGCCCAGGAAGTCAAAGCCGCTCTGGATGCCGCGAATGCGCATGTTCTCCTGCGTGTTGTGCGCAAGGAACCACACGCCCAGGCCGATCAGTACCAGGGCCAGGGCCTGGTAGATCAGGCCCCGTGCGGCGCGGCTGTGCCACGACCAGGCGGGTCTTGGGGGTTTGGTGACGGGAGTCAAGAAAATCTCCTGGTGGAGGAGGGGGCCGCAGGCCCCAGATGCGACAACGCCGGCAGGAAACCCAAGCCGGCGCTGTCGAACTGCTTCGCGAGATCAGCGAACGGGCATCGGGTACATCAGGCCACCCTTGTTCCACAGCGCATTGACGCCGCGCGGCAGACCGATCGGGGTGATGTTGCGTTCGTAGGCTTCTCCGTAGTTGCCCACGGCCTTGATGGCGCGAACGGCCCAGTCCTTGTCGAGGCCCAGGAGCTTGCCGGTGTCCTCTGTGCCGCCGCCCAGCAGGCGCAGCACGTTGGGGTTCTTGCTGTCCTTCTTCATGGCGTCCACGTTGGCGGCGGTGATGCCAAGTTCTTCGGCCTCCAGCAGCGCGTAACCCACCCACTTCACGATGGCGAAGAATTCGTCGTCGCCGCGGCGCACGGCCGGGCCAAGAGGCTCTTTGGAGATCAGCTCGGGCAGGATCATGTGGTCATCGGGCTTGGCGGCTTCTTTCGAGCGGATCGAAGCCAGGCCGGAAGCGTCGGTGGTGTATGCCTGGCAGCGTCCCGCAAAGTACGCGGCGTTGGTGGCGGCCAGTTCGGCGAACACGATGGGACGCAGGTTCAGGTTGTTGGAGCGTGAGTAGTCGCTCAGGTTGAGTTCGGTGGTGGTGCCTGCCTGCACGCAGACCGTGGCGCCCTTGAGGTCCTTGGCGCTCTTGACCTTCAGGCTTTTCGGCACCATGAACCCCTGGCCGTCGTAGAAGTTCACACCAGTGAAGTGCAGGCCCAGCGAGGCGTCGCGGGTCAGCGTCCAGGTGGTATTTCGAGGCAGCACGTCCACCTCGCCGGATTGCAGTGCGGTGAAGCGTTGCGCCGCGTTCAGGGGCACGTACCGCACCTTGTTGGCGTCATTCAGCACGGCCGCAGCGACCGAGCGGCAGACGTCCACGTCGAGCCCGCTCCATTTGCCCTGGCTGTCGGCAGCAGAGAAACCCGCCAGGCCCGTGCTCACCCCACAGATCAGCTCGCCGCGTTTCTTGATCGCATCGAGGTCCTTGCCGGCATGGGCAGGAAGGGCCACCAGGGTGGCTGCCGCCGCGCTCAGGCCCAGGGCCGCCAGTTTCAGGGAAGTCATGTTCATCGGTTTACTCCGTGTTCGTGGTTGGAAAGAAATCCGCCGGGCAAGAGCCGCACCGTTTGGGTGCAGCCCGGGGCCGCAACTGAATGTATCGCCGCCCTTTTGCGCGAGGGATCGGGGTTTACGTGGGAAAGCCATGCAATATTCTTATGACGCCATGGTGAAAGTCCCAGGCCGGGCTTCGGACGCACAAACTCGCAGGTTCCGTGCCATCGTCGAACGCGCCAAGGTCCCTCGCGCGACAAGCCGCGTTCCCTGGAAGGGATGCGGCCCGTATGCTTCGCCTCAAGAACACTGGAGACCAGCGATGAGCAGCAGCAACCTTGCCGTTGAGGCATCGGCCGCGCCCGGAACCGGGCCACACCACCGTTTCTGGCCCACGCGACTGCCCCATCGCATCACACCGCCGGCCACCTCGCTCTGGCACAACCTGGCCGTCAGCGCGCTGCGCTACCCGGACAAGACGGCGCTGGTGTTCTTCGACCGCATCACGACCTACCGCGAACTGCATGGACAGGTGGAGCGACTGGCTGCGCACCTGCGGGAACAAGGCGTGCAGGACGGTGACCGTGTCATTCTGTACATGCAGAACTGCCCGCAATGGGTGGTGGCCCATTTCGCCATCCTGCGCGCCAACGCGGTGGTGGTGCCGGTCAATCCCATGAACCGCGCCGACGAGTTGCAGCACTACATCACCGACCCGGATGCGCGCGTGGCCATCTGCGCGGCCGATCTGGCGGGCGAGTTGCACAAAGCCAATGAGGCGGTTCCCGAGCAGGCCCGGTTGCGCCACCTGGTCGTCACGCACTACAGCGAATGTTATGGCCCGGCAGCCGAGGTGCCGCCCGCCTGGAGCCAGTGGCTGGGCGAGCGCCATCCCGTGCCCATGCTGTCCAGCGGCACCGTGAGCCTCTGGGCTGACGCGCTGGCCTGCGCGGGCTCGGCGCCTCCGCACAACCGGGGCCCGGACGACCTGGCCGTTCTGCCCTACACCAGTGGCACCACCGGCCTGCCCAAGGGCTGCATGCACCCGCACCGTTCGCTCATGCACAACGCCGTGGCTGCCGGTCTGTGGTCCAACAGCACCTGCGAAAACATCGGCCTGCTGGTGGTGCCCCTGTTCCACATCACCGGCATGGTGGCCGGCATGCACGCAGCCATCTACCTTGGCGCCACCATGGTGCTCATGCCCCGCTGGGACCGCGAACTCGCCGGACGGCTCATTTCACGCTGGCGCATCACCCACTGGACCAACATCCCCACCATGGTGATCGACCTGCTGGCCAGCCCCCGCTTCGACCAGTACGACCTCTCCAGCCTGGTGCATATCGGTGGCGGCGGCGCTGCCATGCCGCAGGCGGTGGCGCAGCGCCTGCTCGAACAGTTTGACCTTCGGTATTCGGAAGGCTACGGTCTCACCGAGACCGCCGCGCCCTCCCACAACAACCCACCCGACCACCCCAAGCAGCAGTGCCTGGGCATTCCATTTCTGAGCACCGAGGCGCGCGTGGTGGACCCCGTCACGCTGCAGGAGATGCCACAGGGAGAGGCCGGCGAGATCATCATCCACGGCCCCGAGGTGTTCGATGGCTACTGGAAGCGCCCCGAGGCCACCGAAGCGGCCTTCATCACCCTGGACGGCAAGCGTTTCTTTCGTTCCGGCGACCTCGGGCGCATCGACGAAGACGGTTATTTCTTCATCACCGACCGATTGAAGAGAATGATCAATGCGAGCGGTTTCAAGGTCTGGCCTGCCGAGGTGGAGGCGCTGATGTTCAAGCATCCGGCCATTGCCGAGGCCTGCGTGATTGCCACGCAAGACCCCTACCGGGGCGAGAGCGTGAAAGCGGTGGTGGTGCTGCGCGACGCGGCGCGCGGCACCACGCGCGAACAGGACATCGTGGACTGGTGCCGCGAGCACATGGCGGTCTACAAATGTCCACGCACCGTGGAGTTCGTCGCTGCACTGCCCAAGAGCGGCAGCGGCAAGGTGATGTGGCGCCTGTTGCAGGAACAGGAGGCGGCGCGTGCCGGCGCGTCCTCACAATGACGCCATGTCGCTGATCGCCGAAGCCATCCGCCGCCTGTGGCAACCGCGCAAAGGCCTGTTCTGGCTGGCGCTCGGGTTCAACGCGCTCTCGTCCTTCATGGTCGGGTTCATTCACCTGAACGATCCGCCCACCGGCATTCGCCTGGTGGTGAGCCTCTTTGCACTGACCAACTCCCTCCTCGGCTGGTGGTTGACCGTGCGGCTCTGGCGTGAGGGGGACCCCAAGCCATCACCATAGGAAACGCTACATGTTCAATGCCCTTGTGATCACCAGGCCCGAGTCTGGCTACCGGTGTGAATGCGCTGCCATTGACGAAGCGCAACTGCCCGCTTCGGGTGACGTGACCGTGCGCGTGGCCTGGTCCACCCTCAACTACAAGGACGGCCTGGCCATCACCGGCAAGTCGCCGGTGGTGCGCAGTTTTCCCATGGTGCCCGGCATTGACTTTGCGGGCAGCGTGACGCAGAGCGACAACCCGCGATGGAAACCGGGCGATCGAGTGCTGCTCAATGGCTACGGCGTGGGTGAAACGCACTGGGGAGGTCTGGCGCAGATGGCGCGCGTCAAGGGCGAGTGGCTGGTGGCCCTGCCTGCGACCTTGAGCGAGCGCGAGGCCATGGCCATCGGCACCGCAGGCTACACCGCCATGCTGTGCGTGCAGACCCTGCAACGCCATTGGGCCGATGCGGGCGTGGCGCCCGGCAGCGGCGAGGTGCTGGTGACTGGCGCCAACGGCGGCGTCGGTAGCGTGGCCGTTTCGCTGCTGGCCGGCCTCGGCCATACCGTGGTGGCGTCCACCGGCCGCTTGCAGGAAACCGACCACCTGAAGTCGCTCGGTGCCGCCAGCGTGATCGACCGCAACGAACTCGGCGCACCAGGAAAGCCGCTGCAGAAGGAGCGCTGGATCGGTGTGGTGGATTCGGTGGGCAGCCACACGCTGGCCAACGCCTGTGCCAGCACGCGCTACGGCGGTGCCGTGGCGGCTTGTGGACTCGCGCAAGGCATGGACCTGCCGGCCAGTGTGGCACCCTTCATCCTGCGTGGTGTCACGCTCTACGGCATCGACAGCGTGATGGCGCCCATGCCACGCCGGGTGGCGGCGTGGGAGGCGCTGGCGAAGACGCTGGACCGCCAGCAGCTGGCCGCCATCACGCGAGAGATAGGTTTGAACGACGCTGTGGGTGCAGCAAGCGAGATCCTCGCCGGGCAAGTGCGTGGTCGCCTTGTCGTGAACGTGAACGCGTAGTTTTTTTAGTCCGTGATCGGCACGATCTGCCGGTAGGCGTGCCAGGTGGCATGGCCCACCACCGGGCCCACCACAAACAAGCCCATGAACAAGGGCAGCATCGCCAGCACGGTCAGTGCGGTGATCAGCGCGCCCCACCACAGCATCACCCCTGGGTTCTGCAGGCAAGCACGAATGCTGGTGAGCGCGGCCGAGATCGCATCCACCCGGCGGTCGAGGATCATGGGAATGGAGATCGCGCTGGTGACGAAAATGAACCCGGCAAAGAAGGCGCCCACCACGGTGTAGGTGATGAGGAACTCGATGTTCTCCGGGTTCACCAGCTGGGCCAGCAGGTTCTCGGTGGAGGGCATGGTGTTGAAGGTGACGGCGAACACCACGAGCGAGGCGCGCCCCCACAGCATTTCCAGAATCAGCAGCACACCGGCGAAGATGGCCATGGTGCCCAGTGTGGGGCGCCAGGCCATCAACGAATCGCGCAACGAAGGTCGTCCACCCTGCTGCAGCGTGCGACTGGCGTGGTACAGGCCCAGGCACAGAAACGGCCCCATCAGCAGGAAGCCGGCGCTCAGCGCCAGCACGTAGGCTGGCGCAGCCCGGAACACCGCCAGCAGCGCGTGTCCCATCAGGAAGAAACACAGGCCATAGAAAACGCCGATGCGTGGGCATTGCGCGAAGTCGGTCCAGCCCTGGCGCAACCAGCGCACCGGATCGCCCGCGTTCAGATCGGCCAGGCGCAAGTCAAATACCGAGGCGCGGCGTTCTTCGGGCGGTGTCTGTTCCTCGGGTGGCTGAGTGCTCTGCGCCATGGTGGTCTCCTCTCTGTATGCTTGCCTGGGGTAATGTCGGCATGGGCGATCCGGCCACTTGTACACGGCGCAGGTGCAGCGCCAGCGCCGCGTCGAGCGACTGCGTGTGCCGCAGAAACCACGCCCACAGTTCGTTGGCCATCTGCCGCACTGGCGCAAGCTCTCCGCCTTGCGCCTGGCCCAGCCCCTCACGCATCAGATTGAGCACCACGCGGTGTTCCAGCGTGTGCTGGGTGGCCGAGGGATACGCGGTCGTCTGCATCCACTCGTCTTCCTGCCCGAAATGCTGTTCGGTGTGCGTCACCAGGTCGGCCCACGCCCCAGGCAGGGCATGGTCCGGCGCGGCCTGCGCCTGCGCCAGCAGATTTGCAAATGTCCGGTGCGCCTCGTCCATGGGGTTGTAGCCCAGCAGCAGCGCGGGGCTCCAGTTTGCGGTTTCCATGTGCCATTCCTCCGTGTTCATGGCGACAGCTTCGCAGCCCTTGGAGCACACGCATTTGATCCAGCGCAGAAAAGCCTCGGTCTGTCGCCTGCGGTGTGAACTGGCCCTAAACTGCCCGCCCATGACCAGTGAATTTCAGCCACCTTATGTACCCTTGCCCTCACTTGGCGAGACCTTGAAGTCCACCGGCTTCGCCCTGTTGAGCGCGGCCGATGTCCTGGCCTGGCTGGCGGCCCAGCCGCACGACCTGCAGGCCCTGCACCGAGGCTGGGACGCACTGCCGCCGGACGCATACCTCAAGGATGGCGGGCGCTACCGCAGCCGGCGCCACAGCTGTTTCATGGTCGACGGAACGCAGGTGCAGCAGGTGCCGCACCGCGCGCACTGGCAACCCCTGGAATACAACGCGTTGCATGGCGGCATGCAGCGTTGGTTCGAACCCATGGAAGCGGGCACCGTGGCCTTGCCGGTGTGGGGCCGCCTGCTCGAGCGGCTGGGCGACGTGGCGAGCAACCTGCGCGGACCGCAGCCCTGGTACGCCGAGGCTCACCTGTTTCGCATCGACACCACCGACGGTATTGGCCGGCCAACTCCCGAAGGTGCACACCGCGATGGGGTGGACCTGGTGGCCGTGTTCATGGTGGAGCGGCACGGCATCAAGGGCGGCGAGAGTCGCGTGTTCGAAGCCAACGGTCCGGCCGGCCAGCGCTTCACCCTGCGCGAGCCCTGGTCCCTGCTGCTGCTCGACGATTCGCGTGTGATCCACGAGAGCACGCCGATTCAGCCTCTGGAGGGCGATGCGCTGGGCTGGCGCGACACGCTGGTGGTGACGTATCGGCGAGGCGGGTTTCAAGGCGACTGAGCGTTCGCGCCGTCGCGATCGTCAGAAGCCCTTTCCGGGCATCACCTTCAGCCAGTTGAACTGGGGCTTGCCGTTCTGCATGCGGGTGTAGGTGCCGTCGCCGTTCTTCTGAACCTGGGCGCAGCTGTCTTCCTTGCCCACAGTCACGCATTGATCTCCGTTGTCCATGACGCGCCACTTGCCTTCTGTGACGATGCCCCGTTCCCACCTGAGCCACAGGCCACCGGGTTCGTAGTACGCCAGAAAGCGAGATCCATTGGGCCGTTGCGCTTCGGCCGTGTTGCCGGCAATGGTCGCCTTGACTTCATCCGCTGTGAGCACCGTCTGAGCGGACGAAACCGGCGCCTGGAACACGGCGGCGGCGATCATCAGGAATGGCATCCGGCCAACGCTCCATCTGGCGAGTTTCATGGGTGCTCCCGGGACGAGGTGGGTGGCATGCAACGGCTTTGCTCAGACCCGCTCGAAGATCGCCGCAATGCCCTGGCCGCCGCCAATGCACATGGTCACCAGCGCGTATCGCCCGCCAATGCGGTGCAGCTCGTGGATCGCCTTCACCGTGATCAGCGCGCCGGTCGCTCCGATGGGATGGCCCAGCGATATGCCTGAGCCGTTGGGGTTGACCTTGGCCGGATCCAGGCCGAGGTCGCGCGTGACGGCGCACGCCTGGGCAGCGAAGGCCTCGTTGGCCTCGATCACGTCCAGGTCCTTCACCGTCAGACCGGCCTTCTGCAACGCGATCTTCGTCGCCGGCACCGGGCCGATGCCCATGTACTTGGGGTCCACCCCCGCGTGGGCGTAGGCCACCAGGCGCGCCAGCGGCCTGGCGCCTCGCGCCTTGGCGGCACCGGCTTCCATCAGCACCACCGCGGCAGCGGCATCGTTGATGCCCGAGGCGTTGCCGGCGGTCACGGTGCCGTTCTCTTTCAGGAACACGGGCTTGAGCTTGCCCAGGTCGTCCATCGTGGCGTTGGGGCGGAAGTGCTCATCGGTTGCGTAAGCCACCTCGCCCTTCTTGCTCTTGAGCATCACGGGCACGATCTGGTCCTTGAAGTGGCCGGCCTCGGTGGCGCGCTGCGCGCGGTTGTGGCTTTCCACCGCCAGCCTGTCCTGGTCTTCGCGGGTGATGCCCCACTTGGCGGCGATGTTCTCTGCGGTCACGCCCATGTGGATGGCATGGAAGGGGTCGTGCAGCGCACCGACCATCATGTCCACCATCTTGGTGTCGCCCATGCGCGCACCCCAGCGCATGTTCAGGCTGGCGAAAGGCGCGCGGCTCATGTTCTCCGCGCCCGCGCCGATGGCGATGTCGGTGTCTCCCAGCAAGATGCTTTGTGAAGCCGACACGATGGCCTGCAACCCCGAGCCGCAGAGGCGGTTCACGTTGAACGCAGGCGTGCCCTCCGCGCAGCCGCCATTGATGGCCGACACGCGTGAGAGGTACATGTCTTTCGGCTCCGTGTTGACCACGTGACCAAAGACCACATGGCCCACGTCCTTGCCGTCCACGCCGGCGCGCGCCAGCGATTCGCGCACCACGAGGGCGCCAAGTTCAGTGGGGGCTTGGTCCTTCAGGCTGCCGCCGAAGGTGCCGATGGCGGTGCGTACGGCGCTGACGACCACGACTTCTCTGCTCATGAGGTGTTCTCCAGGTGATGAATGGGTTCGGCTGCCATCCTACCCCTGGTGGCGGGCGCCGTCTTGACCTGGGTCAGGCGGTCAGAAGGTCTGGCGGGCCAGCACGCGCAGCCGCCCGACGTCGGGTCGCGTCACGAACACCTCGCCCATGGCCAGGTATTCGCCGGTGAGGGCGGTGATGTTGACCTGGTGCGTCACCAGCATCAGATTGCGCGGCGCCTTCCAGCCCTGCACGGCGGCCAGCACCTCGCGGGTCTGGCTATCGCGCCCTTCACCGCCAAAGAAGGAGTTGATCGGCGGCCAGACCGTGTTTTCCTTGAAGGCCAGCATGGCCGTATCCACGCAGCGGCACCAGGCACTGGAGCGCACCTGGGCGAGCTGGACGCGCTCGCGAATAAAGGCCGCCCCCACGCGGCGGGCCTGCTCGCGACCGGCCTCGCTCAGGTTTCGCTGGGTGTTGCACTCGCCGAGCTGGAAGTTGGGCGGGTCGCCGATGCCGGATTCGGTCTGGGCGTGGCGCATCAGCACCACACAGCCGCCCTCGCGCAGCAAGGTCCAGAACCCTGCGGCACCCGGCTGCGCCAGAGAGAGGCCACTGGAGAGCGCCAGCGCGGTGCCCGCAGTGAACTGGCGGCGGGAAAGCAGGTCGTGGGGCATGGTGGATTTCTTTCAGTCGCGCACGTCGGCCACGGGCTGGGTGCCAAAGTCGGCTCGCTGCAACCAGGCGAGCACACGGGTGGCTGCGTCGTCTGGCGATGTGAGCTGGCCCTGGCGCTGGAGTTCCACGAAACGGCTCCGATCCGGAAAGGCCGCCGGGTCGCCCGCGCGCAGTTGGGACTGCATGTCGGTGTCGATCACGCCCGGGGCCAGCGAAACGAGGCGCGCGCCGTGCTCGCGGCGCGCTTCGTCGAGCGCGCTGCAGCGGGTGAAGTGGTCCATGCCGGCCTTGGCTGCGCAGTAGGGGGCCTGCGCGGCCATGGCATTGCGCCCCAGGCCGGAAGAAATGTTGAGCACCTTGCGCGGGCCGCGCCAGCCTTTCTCTACCCAGGCGCCGGTGGCGCGCAGGAACGCGGCCGTGAGCTGCATGGGCGCCTCCAGGCCCACGCGCAAGGCGTTGGCCAGGTCCTCGGGCGGGCAGTCCTCCAGCGGGCCGATGCGGGGAATCACGCCGGCGTTGTTGATCAGCGTGGCGCTTTGCAGCGTTTTCGTGTCAAGCGTTTCAAGCCAGGCTTGCAGGCGTGCAGCCGCGCCCCCGGTATCGGCCAGGTCCTGTGTCCACTGTGTGAGCGCTGCGCCTTTCTTTTTGGCCAGCTCGTTCAGCTCGTCGCTGGCGCGGCGGGAGATGCACAACAGCTGCAGGTCAGGCGTCAGCAGCTGCCTGGCCATGGCCAGGCCCATGCCGCGCGAAGCGCCGGTGAGGATGGTGAGGTGTCGGGTCGTGGTCATGGGCGTGATTCAGAAAGGGCAGGGGCTGTGAAATTCGAGGGTGTGACCGTCGCGCGGGTGCGGCAGCTGCAGCCAGTGGGCGTGCAGCAGCAGGCGATCGGCCAGGGCCTGTTGCTGCGCATTCGCGTACAACGCATCGCCCGCGATGGGGTGGCCGATGGCCTGCAGGTGCACGCGCAACTGATGCGTGCGCCCGGTGACCGGCTCCAGTTCTAACCGGGTTGTGATGCCCGCGTGCTGCGCCGGACTTTCACTGGCATCGAGCCGCCAGCGAGTAAGGCTGGGTTTGCCCAGTTCTCGGCTGACGATGCTGCGCGGCCGGTTCGGCCAGTCCACGGTGAGCGGCAGGTCGATGAGGTTCCAGTCGTGGCCGGGCTGCGTGGAGGCCAGGGCGCCGGCCACCACGGCGGTGTAGCGCTTGTGAACCTGGCGTGTCTCGAAAGCGCGGGACACGGTGCGCTGGTGGTCCAGCCCGCGCGCCATCACCACCAGTCCCGAGGTGGACATGTCGAGACGGTGCACCACCAGGGCGTCTGGCCAGCGCGCCTGGGCACGGGCGCTCAGACAGTCCTGCTTGTCGGGCCCGCGTCCGGGCACGGCCAGCAGGCCGGCGGGCTTGTCCAGCACGATCAGGGCGTCGTCTTCATGGACGACCTGCAAGCTCACGAAGGCGGCCCGAGCGCGCGCACCACCTCGTCGGCCTCCAGGCTGCGCGCGGCGCCAAAGCCGGCCACCTGGCGCGCGCCCAGCGGGGTCAGCGCGACGAAGCTGAAGTCGCCCAGCATCGTCATGTGCGAGGCTTCCGGGAAACGCAGCAGGTAAGCCGCGCACGCGCTTTTTTCGGCGTCGCCACCGGCCTCGAGTGTCTGGGCCTGCATCACCAGCATGACCCGGGGCAGCGCATGCACCGGCTCGCCCGCCACCTCGGCTTGCGCCACCAGCAGCGAAGCTCGGGGTTCGCGCCTCAGGTTGGCGCTGTGCGAGGCGAGGGCGCTCACGTGGATGACGATCACGCGCAAGGCGCTGTCCACCGCGAAGGGCACCAGCGAGACCCAGGGCGCGCCGTCCATGCCCAGGCTGCCAAGCGACCCCACCCGCTGGCGCGCCAGCAGTTCGCGCAGGGCCTGGGTCAGGCGGGGTTGGTGGGGCATGGCACGGCCATGGTAGCGCGGCGCAGCCCGGCTGTGGAGGCGTCGGCGTGGTGAAATACCCGCATGTTGCTGCTCGCGCCCATGGAAGGTCTGCTGGATGCCACCCTGCGCGATGTGCTCACGCGCACGGGTGGCATCGACCGCTGCGTGAGCGAGTTCATCCGCGTCACCCACACGCTGTTGCCTGAGCGTGCATTTGTCCGCGTGGTGCCCGAGCTGCTCAACGGCGGACGCACCCGCGCTGGCGTGCCGGTGCGTCCGCAGCTTCTCGGCTCCGACCCGGTCTGCCTGGCCGAAAACGCGGCCCGGCTGGCCGGGCTGAACCCACCGGGCATCGACCTCAACTTCGGCTGCCCGGCCAAAACCGTGAACCAGAGCCGGGGCGGTGCGGTGCTGCTCGACGAGCCTGAGCTCGTGGGCCGCATCGTGGCGGCGGTGCGCCGCGCCGTGCCCGCCGGGGTTCCGGTCTCGGCCAAGATGCGCCTGGGCTTCAACGACGACACGGTGGCCGAAGCCTGCGCCCAGGCTATAGCCGAAGCCGGCGCCGACGAACTGGTGGTTCATGCCCGCACCAAGGCGCATGGCTACCGGCCGCCTGCCTACTGGGAGCGCATTGCACAGGTGCGCGAAGCCCTGCCGGCGGGGCGCCGCATTCCCGTCATTGCCAATGGCGAAATCTGGAGCGTCGCGGACGCGGCACGCTGCCGGGCGGTGAGCGGCTGCGATGCACTCATGATCGGTCGCGGCATGGTCAGCGACCCAGGCCTCGCGCTGGCCATCCGGGGGCAGGGTGAGGTGCCCTGGTGGCGGATCGAACCGCTGCTCACGGTGTATTGGGAGCGGGTGAGTGCGCGGGTCGAGCGGCGCCACCGCGCCGGGCGCCTCAAGCAATGGCTCAACCTGTTGCGCCGCCGCCATCCCCAGGCGCAGGCGGCGTTCGACGAACTGCGTCTGGTGAACGACCCGGCAGCCATCGACGCCTGGCTGCTGCGCTCCCGTGCCGATGCGCCCCATACCACAGAGCCGATCCCGTTGCCGCCAGCAGAATTGGGCCAGCCGTGTTAACTTCCGGCCCCGGACCCGCTTCAAGACGCCTGTATGACCCCCCTCCAACAACGGCTGGACACGCTCACGGCTGAGCAATTGCGTGGCATGCGGCGCGGCCTTGAAAAGGAAAGCCTGCGTGCCCAGCCCGATGGCCGCCTGGCCCTCACGCCGCACCCGGCGGCCCTGGGCAGCGCGCTCACCCACCCGCACATCACCACCGACTACAGCGAGTCCCAGCTCGAACTCATCACCGGGGTGCACGCCAGCGTCGAGGCGTGCCTGGCCGAGCTCACCGAGGTACACCAGTACACCGTGCGCAGCCTGCGCGCGGCGGGCGACGAAATGCTCTGGGCGTCCAGCATGCCGTGCGGCCTGCCCACCGACGAGACCATTCCGCTCGGCCGCTACGGCTCGTCCAACGTGGGCCGCGCCAAAAGCGTCTACCGCATGGGACTGGGACACCGTTACGGCCGGCGCATGCAGACCATCTCGGGCATCCACTACAACTGGTCGCTGCCCGGCGTGGACAACGACGGCTACTTCGCACTCATCCGCAATTTCCGCCGCCACGCCTTCCTGCTGCTCACGCTGTTCGGTGCTTCGCCGGCCTTGTGTTCCAGCTTCGTCGAAGGACGCCAGCATGAACTGCAAAAGCTGGGCGACAGCGGCACGCTCTACATGCCGCACGGCACCTCGCTGCGCATGGGGCGCCTGGGCTATCAGAGCGAGGCGCAGGCCACGCTGGCCGTGAGCTACAACGGGCTGGAGGGCTACGCCGCTTCGCTGCACGACGCGCTCACCCGGCCCTGGCCGGCCTACGAGGCAGTGGGCATCCGCAACCCGGGTGGCGACTACAACCAGCTCGCCACCACGCTGCTGCAGATCGAAAACGAGTTCTACGGCACCATCCGCCCCAAGCGCGTGATCTACCCTGGTGAGCGCCCGCTGCACGCGCTGCGCGAGCGTGGCGTCGAGTACATCGAGGTGCGTCTGATGGACCTCAATCCCTTCGAGCCCATCGGCATCGGTGCGTCCACCCTGCGTTTTCTCGACGTGTTCCTGCTGCATTGCCTGCTCTCGGACAGCCCGCCGGACACGCCTGCCGAGATCCGTGAACTGGCCCACAACCAGCACCTGACCGCTGCGCGCGGCCGCGAACCGGGGCTTGACCTGCTGCGAGATGGCCAGGCGGTGCCCCTGGTGCAGTGGGGCCTGGACATCATCGACCAGCTCGTGCCCATTGCCGCAGCGCTCGACCGCACGCACGGCGGCGCCGAGCATGCCGACGCCGTGGCGCAAGCGCGTGCCGCGCTGCAGGACCCGCAGCGCCTGCCTTCGGCGCGTGTGCTCCAGACCATACAGGCAGATCATGGCGACGCGTTCATCGCCTTTGTGCGGGCACAGTCCCTCGTCACGCACCAGCACCTGCTGGCCCTGGACTGGAGCGCCAAACAGCAGGCACGTTTTGAGGCCATGGCGGCCAAGTCGGTGCAGGACCAGCGCGCCATCGAGGCCGCAGACTCCATGCCATTTGAAATCTATCGGCAGGAATACACCTCGCCATCGCGCCTGGGTCGTCCACAGACGCAACCGGTCGCAGCGTTGGCTCCAGAAGCCCTCACCATCGCACGGTGAATCGGCCCGGCGGGGTGCTCCGGGCTATTCTGCGGCTTTCGCCGGAGACGCCCATGACCCGACTCACCGCCGCCGACTTCGACCAGGAACTGCTGATCCTTTTCGATGCCTACGTACACGGCGACGTGGACCGCCGGACCTTCCTGGACCGGGCTTCGAAGTTCGCGGTGGGCGGTGTGACTGCGGCGGGCCTGCTCGCGGCGCTCAGCCCGAATTTCGCCGCCGCCCAGGTGATTCCGGCCAACGACCCTCGCGTGAAGACCGAGATGGTCAGCGTGGCATCGCCGCAGGGCCACGGCACGGTCAAGGTCTACGTGGCGCGGCCCACCCTGCCTCCGCCGGGCGGACGCCTGCCCGGCGTGCTGGTGGTGCACGAAAACCGAGGGCTGAACCCGCACATCGAGGACGTGGCGCGGCGCCTCGCCCTGGAAGGCTACCTTGCCTTCGCGCCCGACGCGCTCACGCCGCTGGGCGGCTACCCGGGCGATGAGGACAAGGCGAGGGCCCTGTTCGCCCAGCTCGACCAGGACAGGACCCGGGAGGACTTCCTGGCCACCGCCGCAGCGCTCAAGGCCCGGCCCGATGGCACCGGCCGCGTGGGCGTGGTGGGCTTCTGCTACGGCGGAGGCATCGCGCACATGCTTGCCACCGAACTGCCCGATCTCTCGGCCGCCGTGTCCTACTACGGCAACCACCCGCCCGTCCAGGCGGCGGCCAGGGTGAAGGCGCCGCTCCTGATTCATTTTGCCGACATGGACGAACGCATCAACACCGCCTGGCCCCCCTATGAGGCCGCCCTCAAGGCCGCTGGCGTGCGCTACACGCCCCACCGGTACCCGGGCACGCAGCACGGCTTCAACAACGACACCACGCCACGCTTCGACGCAGCGGCCGCCAAGCTGTCGTGGGACCGCACGCTGGCGTTTTTCAAGCTGAACCTCACGGCATGAACGAGCGCCTTCAGGCTTCGCCGCCGAAGCGCTTGATCAGGTTGGCGATGTATTTTTCGACGAGCTTTTCAAATTCGCCTTCCACCACCGGCGCCACCACCATCTTCATGAGGCCGGGCAGCGGCACCTCGATCTCGCCCTGAATGGCCAGGGTGAGGCCGGTGGACTTCTTGTTGTCCACGATTTTCCAGTTGCCGCCGACCTGCGCGTTGCCCACGCCCTTGACCGGGGTCCACTTCACCGTGCCGCGCGCCTTGTCGCTCACGTATTTGCTGGCATAGACGGTCTGGATGTTGACCTGCGCCGTGCCCACCTTTTCCATTTCCCACTGGTACACGCCACCGCCCAGGTCGGTGAGTTTTTCGACCTTGGGGAAATGGCTGACCGACTCGGGCACGTCCGACAGCACCTCGAACACCTCGGCCGCCTTGGCCTTGACGTCGAACTCGTAGCCCAGGTCGATCTTGACGGTGATGCTCATGAGGCGCCTCTGCGGGGTGTTGAAGTGGAAACGATTGTAGGGAGGGCCAGGGGGCCCGTACCCGGGAGTTACACCAAGGCACAATCGCCGCCATGAGCATCCAGTGGTTTCCCGGACACATGCACCTCACGCGCAAGGCAATCACCGAGCGCGTGAAAGACATCGACGTCGTCATCGAAATGCTCGACGCACGCCTGCCCGGCTCCAGTGCCAACCCGCTGCTGGCCGAACTCACCAGTGGCAAGCCCACGCTGAAAGTGGTGAACAAGCAGGACATGGCCGATGCCGCGCGCACCGCGCTCTGGCTGGCGCACTACAACGCACAGCCCCACACACGCGCCATCGCGCTCGATGCCAGCGTCACGGCCCCGGCGCGTGCCATCGTTGCCGCCTGCTTCGAGCTTGCGCCCTTGCGCGGCGGCATGGTCAAGCCCATGCGTGTGCTCATCTGCGGCATCCCCAACGTGGGCAAGTCCACGCTCATCAACACCCTCATGGGCAAGCGCGCCGCCAAGACTGGCGACGAGGCCGGCATCACCCGCAACGAACAGCGCATTGCGCTGGCCGATGACTTCTACCTGTTCGACACCCCCGGCATGCTGTGGCCGCGCATCGTCGTGCCAGAAAGCGGTTTCAACCTGGCCGCCAGTGGCGCCGTGGGGCGCAACGCTTACGACGACCAGGAGGTCGCTCTGGAGTTGCTGGCCAAACTCAAGCACGCCTATGCGCCAATGCTGGAGGCGCGCTACCGCCTTGGTCTGAGCGCGTCAGCCATTGGTGCCCTGCACGACGACGAACTGCTGGAAGCGATTGGCCGCAAACGCGGAGCCCTGGCCGGAGGTGGTGCGGTCAACGGGCAGAAGGCGGCGGAACTGGTCATTGCCGATTTCCGCAGCGGCGCACTGGGGCGCATCACGCTGGAAACACCCGAGGAGTTCACCCGTTGGCTGGGTGCAGGCCTCCAGGCCGATGAGGCTCGGCAGGACCGCAAGAAATCGCGCCTACCGAAGGCGCGCAAGCCCGACCGGCGCTGACGCCGATGGCATCGGTGTCCATGGCCCGGCTCAGGCCGCGACCTTCACACCCTTCCAGAACGCCACCCGCCCGCGCACCATGTCGGCTTCGGGCTTGGGGTCCGGGTAGTACCAGGCGGCATCGGCATTGAGTTCGCCGTTGACCAGCAGCGAGTAGTAGCTGGCCTGGCCTTTCCAGGGGCAACTGGTGCGGTGATTGCTGAAGGTGACGAATTCGCGCTTGAGCGCGCTTTCGGGGAAGTAGTGGTTGCCTTCCACCACCACCGTGTCGTCGCTCTCCGCGACCACCACACCGTTCCAGGTGGCCCTCATGCGGCGGGCCTCATTTGTTCTTTTCCTTGCCCCGCGGCATGACGGCGGTCACGGGCGGCACGGGGCGGTCGGAGCTGACCGGACCCTTGGGCGCCGAGGTGTCCTTCTTGGGTTTCTTGCTCATCTTTTCGTTGCGCTGTTCCTTGCCCATGGGGCCTCCGATGACAGCCGCGACGCGCGGCTTGATCCGGCGATGGTAAGCGACAAAATGGGCGTTTTGAGCGCGCCTGCACGGCGCTTCAGGCGCCCATGCCGAGGAACTGGGCCAGGGCTTCGGTGCCCATGGAGCCGGCCCGCGTGACCACCTGCCCGCTGCCCTGGTGCTTTGCCACCACGAAGGGCACCGAGGTGGCTCCCAGGCGATCGAGCAGGGCGGTGTTGGTCTTGATGGCGGCCTCCACCTCGGGCGCGATGCTGGCCGATGCCCCGATGCCACCACCGTTGGCGAGCAGCTCGCGTTCGTGGTTGTTCATGGTCTCTGCCGGGTTGGCGGCGGTCATGATGGCCGCGCCCTGAGGCAGGCTCTTGGCGTTGAGGATGGCCACCGGCAGCCAGATGAATTTCACCTTGCTCTGCAGCGGGATCGACGCCTGCCAGAGGTGCGCGCAGTGCGGGCACTGGGGATCGAACAGCACATAGACGGTGTGGGCGCTCATGAGCGCGCCGACGGTGAAGCCCTTGCCCTCTCTGGCCAGCACATCCAGGGCCTGGCCCGGTGCGATCGGAGTGGCTGCGGGTGCGGCGGGGCTGGCGCCTTTCTCTTCCTTCGAACAGGCCGCCAGGGCCAGCGTGAGGGAAGTGGCGATCAGGGACAGGGAGAAGTTTCGGCGTTGCATGGCGTGCAGGGACAGGGAGTTGCGCTGAACGAGATCATCGCAGAGATGCCCCGTCCCCGGCCATCGTCAACGGCTCAGGATCAGGTGAGCGATGAGACCCGTGGCGATGGCCACCAGCACGTAGTCGCCTCCCACCTGCACCCACTGCTGACCACGCGGGGGCGCATAGAGGCGGTGCGAGCGGTAGTCTGTGACCACGTATTGGCGACTGCGGTATTCACGCGGAATGTAATGGCCGCGACGGAACTCCGGACCGCGTGCGTTGTAGTGGCGCATGTTCCGCGAGTGGCGGAAATCGCGGCGGTCCTCGCGGCGTTCTTCACGGAAGTCCCGGCGGTCGTCGCGCCGATCCGCGCGGAAGTCCCGGCGGTCGTCGCGCCGGTCGTCGACCTGCACGATCCTGGGCGCCTCAAAACGGGGTCCATCGAAACGGCCTTGGGCGAAAGACATGGTGCTCATGCCCAGCGTGGCGGCGGCGACGGCATAGACAACAAGGTTTCGGGTTTTCATGGAGGTGACTCCTGGGGTTGGTGAGCCTCCATGGTGTTCCCCGCCTGTTTCGCCCGCGTAAACAGCGAGCGAGCGGCGCGCAAAGTTGCGTA
The DNA here is from genome assembly GCF_050250835.1 of Hydrogenophaga sp. GTDB lineage: Bacteria > Pseudomonadota > Gammaproteobacteria > Burkholderiales > Burkholderiaceae_C > Hydrogenophaga. The sequence continues at coordinate 54,412 of NZ_JBFWNX010000015.1, forward strand.
CCAGTTTGTGGGGCCGGCTCAATGCCTGCCGGTGCGCTGCTTCACGGTTTCCTGCGCGTACAACTTGGCGGCAATGTACTCGCCGTGCGTCACGTGCAGCAGCCCTGCCACCTTGCTGATCACATGGTGCTCATGGGCATCCAGATGGTGATCGGCGAAGGCGATTTCCCACATCGCTTCCACCACGCGGATCTTCTGTTCCTGGGTGAAACGTTCGTTCAGGCTGCGGGTGAAACGCTGGTAATCGTAGGCGGTGCGCGCGGTCTCGTGCGCCAGTTCCAACAGGCGCTGCAACTCGTCGTCGGCCAGATCGAACTTGCTTCGCAGCGCCAGCACCACCGCATCGCGCTCCGCGTCCTGCATCGTCGGCTCGGCGCGCATCACCTCCACCAGCAGCACGGCGGTGGCCAGTTGCAGCGAATGATCGAGCTCGGCCGGCGCCTGCGCACCCGGGGGCGCGTTCAGGCTTGTGGCGAGGTTGTCGAAGAGGTCCTTGAGATTTCTGAGCATGGGGAAGCTTTACAAACGAGACAGACCGGTGGGAGCGTCGCTCGCGCGCATGAGTTCCCCCGACCGCCCCTCAACTCAGTTGCATCGGCACCGTCTCGATGTCATTCTCGGTCAGGCGGCTGGGCATGAGCACCTTGGCCAGGGCATGGCGCTCGGCATCGTTGAGCACGTCCATCGGGCTCACGCCTTCCGGGTCCAGGGTGACCACACCCAAGCCCAGGCGCGGCCTGAACAACTGGCGCGTTTTCTTCTCGTCCATCACTGTCAAAGGGTGCGACACGGCGCTGCGAAGATGGACCAGCATCTCCGCCACCGGCGGCTGGTGTCGATCGGCGGTCGTCACCACCACGAAGCAGCGCGGATGGTAGAGCCCCACCACGCAGCGGAAGCCCGCAGCGCGGCGGATGCGTGCAGCCAGCGTCACGAGGATCTGCCCCTCCACCCCCGGTCCGGCGGTTTCGGCCAGTTCATACAGGTTGCTCACATACAGGCACACCACCGTGCACTCGCCATGCTGGCGCGTGGTGCGCCAGAAGGCGTGCTCCACCTGAGCGATCAGGGCCGAGCCTGTGGGCAGTCCGGTGGCGGAATCGGCACCTTGCTGCAGGCGCGACAGGCGCGAGAGCTCCCGGTTGTGCCGGTTGCGCAGCAGACCCAGCACCGAGGCCATGAGGAAATACACCAGCGTGACTGCGGCAGTGAGCACCCAGACACCCAGGCCGAGGCCCGAAACTTCGAGGCCGCGAAGGTACAGCCCGGTTGTCATCAGCGCCAGAAAGCCGACGGCCAGCAACATCCAGCGCGCCAGCGGGTCGCCCAGCTTGGTCGCCCGGACCACCGCCAGGAAGGCGAGCAGCACCGGCACCAGGTTGACTCCGGCAGCAGTCCACAGCAGCGGTCGAAAGTGTTCCAGTGGCGCTTGCGTGGCCACCGCAGCCAGGCTCAGCGAGGCCAGCATCAGCACCGCAGAGCCCCAGGTGGTGAGCCGGTGCATCAGCGCGTCTTCACGCACGCCGCCCAGCCAGTTGCCCAGGAAATAAAGCGCCATCGCCCCGGCCGTGGGACCCAGGCTGGCCTTGAGCACCATCATCAGCCGCTCGGGCAGCGCAGGAAAAAACACCTCGGGCAATCCCGTCATGACCACACAGCTCGTGCCGGTGATCAGAACGAAAAACAGGTTGCGCACGGAGCCTCGGGTGCGGCTGTCCAGCACGTCGGCCAATGCCAGCGCCGCAAGGGTCAGCAGCCCCCCCAGCATGGCCGACCAGACGGCGATCTCAGAAATGGACATGCGCGGATTATGGTGGCCGCCCGGAGAGCTCCCGTGGACCTATTGCACACTTTGACAGGGTAAGTGGGGGCGCCTTGGGGCGTACTTTCCCTCACCGCGAAAAAGAGCGCGGTGACGGGCGTCGAAACAGCGCATCAACCCCGCCCCGCCGCCGTCGTGCGGGCGGAAGCACGTTGGCGCTGCTCGCCTTCTTTCGGCCGGGGCTTGAGCCGGGGCATGGGTTCGAGGAACGTGGAATGCTGGCGCAACAGCATGTTGGCCTCGGCCTGGGTGCGGCGCTTTTCCAGCATGTGAAGCACCAGCAGCGCAATGCCGATGCCGATGGCCATCCAGGCGGGTGCCAGCAGGGCCTTTGAGGCCATGCCGGGCAGTCCCTTGGCTTCCATCACCAGTGACAGCAGCCACAGCGCCATGCCGGCTGCCGTGGCGCCCACGCCATTGGCCAGCAACGGCGGAGTTCTGCGGCTGGATCGGCGGCGTGCCGGCTTCTTCGTCTTGCTCATGTCGCGCGGAGATCGTTTCAGGTGTTGGTGTCTTGCGGGGATCATGCGGCAGCGCCGATGGGTGGCGCACCGCAGGCCGACGAAACGGGCGATTGGCCGGCTGGCCGCAACCGGGGGTGATGCCTTGGTGTGAGTGACCCGGGGGCAAGTAAGAAAAAGGCGTGCGCAATGCGCCTACATTTGCCGCATGACCTTGCCCCCAGTTCTTTCCCCGCCGGCCTCGCCCGCTCACGCCGTCTCGCGGTTGCGCGCCGCGCGCCTGGCCGCGAGTGCAAAGCCCTACCTGGCGCGCGGCTCGGGCCTGCTGCGCTGCGCGGGCTGCCGGCTGATCGTGAGCCATTGCCTGTGCGCCCTGCGACCTCGGGTGCCCACGCAGGCGGGGGTGTGCCTGGTCATGGGTGACATTGAAGCGCTCAAACCCACCAACACCGGCTGGCTGGTGGCCGACGTGGTGCCCGACACCTGGGCGTTTGGCTGGTCGCGCACGGCGGTGGATCCGGGCCTGCTCGCCTTGCTGGCCGATCCGCAGTGGCAACCCTATGTGGTGTTTCCAGCCGAGTTCGCGGCGGCTGCGCGCGTGGTCACGGCCGTGCTGGCCGACCGCAGCGCGCCGACCGCGCAGCAGAATGCCCGCAAGCCCTTGTTCGTGTTGCTCGATGGCACCTGGTCGGAGGCACGCAAGATGTTCCGCAAGAGCCCCTACCTCGACCACCTGCCCGTGCTCAGTCTGAGCCCTGAGCACGTGGTGTCGAATTACCGCCTGCGCCGGTCTTCCTGCGGCGGCCATTTCTGCACCTCGGAAGTGGCTGCGCTGTGCCTGGCGCTGGCAGGCGAAGAGCGGGCGGCGCAGGCTCTGGCCGCGTGGTTCGATGTGTTCAGCGAGCGATACATGAGCTTGCGGCTCAGCACACCGCTCAACCGCGAGAGCGAGGCGCACCAGCGCTTGCAGGCGCTGGCCATCGCGGGGGGTGTTACTCCGCCGGAATCTCTGCCGACACCAGCAGCGTGAGCAACTGCAGCGATTCCTGCCAGCCCAGGTAACAAGCCTCTGCCGGAATCACTTCCGGAATGCCGGTCTGCTCCACACGCAGATCCGTGCCCACCGACACCGCCTTGAACGTGACGGCGACGCGCATTTCGCCCGGCAGGTTCGGGTCGTCGAACACATCGGTGTACACCAGGCGCTCGTTGGGCACGAGCTCCAGGTATTTGCCCCCGAAAGCGTGCGACTGGCCGTTGCTGAAATTGGTGAACTGCATGCGATGGCGCCCGCCCACGCGCGCATCCATGTGCAGCACGCGGCCGGTGAAGCCGTGCGGTGGCAACCATTTGGCCATCGCGTCCGGGTCGATGAAGGCACGAAACACACGCTCGGGCGGGGCCGGCAGCACGCGGTGCAGGGTGACGGTGCCGGTGCCGGTGGTGGCCTTCTGGGTCTTGCTCATGGCGAAATCCTTTCAATGGTGTGGCGACACCTCTACGACGAAGCCAACGGCCTGCTTTCGACATGCGCCGACAACCTGCACAGAATAGCCTTGTCCGCCGGTGCGAAAAAAGCAGGGGCGTAGCATGGGAAGCCCCTAACCCTTCCCGAGGTCCAGAGGCCATGCCAGAACGTCCCCCATCCCGAATGCCCGCCGTCATCGCCGCGCTGGTGGTGCTGGCGGTGGCCGGCTACTTCGGCTGGCGGCATTTCGAGCGCAATGAGATGCCCGCCCCGCCCGTCGCGGTGACGACGCCCGCCGCACCAGCGCCAGCCGCCGCTTCGGCCCCCGCCGCCGAACCCGCCATCCAGCACCCCGTGGAACCTCCCGCCAGCGAGACTGCCGTCGAACCCACGCCCTTGCCCCAGCTGGCCGACGCCGATTCGCTGGTCAAAGAACTGCTGAGCGATCTGCTCACCAGCAAGAACGTGCTCACCTTCCTGCAGATGGACGGATTCATCCGCCGCGCGGTGGCCACGGTAGACAACCTCCCGCGTGAACACGCGCCGCTGATGGCGTGGCCCGTGTACCCCACGCCCCAGCGCTTCACCACGCAGCGCAGCGACGCCGGGCAGGACACCATCCACCCGGACAACAGCCGCCGCTACCTGCCCTTTGTGCTGATGGTCGAGTCCGTGGACACGGCCAGGGCGGTGGCGGTGTACCGCCGCCTCTACCCGCTGTTTCAGCAGGCCTACGAAGAGCTGGGTTTCCCCGGCCGCTACTTCAACGACCGGCTCGTGCTGGTGCTGGATCACCTCATCGCCACACCGGTGCAGGCCGCACCGCTCGCCGTGACACTGGTGGAGGTGAAGGGCGAAGTGCCATCCACTCGGCCGTGGGTGCGCTACGAGTTTGCCGACCCCGCGCTGCAATCCATGTCGGCGGGGCAGAAGATGTTGATGCGAACCGGTGCAGACAACCACCAGCGCCTGCGCGCCAAGCTCGTCGATATTCGCGCCCGCGTGGCCCGACGCTGACATGGTGGCGCCCATCCGGAAGGTGTTGTTCACCGGGTTCGAACCCTTCGGCGGGGAAACCATCAACCCGAGCTGGCTCGCCGTGAAGGCGCTGCACGGCCGAAGAATGCTGGGCCGAACTGCAGTGTCCGCACAGTTGCCCACCGTGTTCGACGATTCGCTGCGCGTGTTGAATGCGTTGCTGCGCGAGCACCAGCCCGAGCTGGTGATATGCGTGGGGCAGGCCGGCGGTCGGCACGCGATCTCGCTCGAACGCGTGGCCATCAACGTGAACGACGCACCGATTGCCGACAACACTGGCAAAAGACCCATCGACACCCCGGTGGTGCGCGGCGCACCGGCGGCCTTCTTCACTGGCCTGCCCATCAAGGCCATGCTCGCTGCCCTGCAGAAAGAAGGCGTGCGCGCCGAAGTGTCACAAACCGCCGGCACCTTCGTCTGCAACCACGTGTTCTATGGCCTCATGCGAACCCTGGCAACCAGCCGCACCTTGCGCCACACACGCGGCGGCTTCGTGCATGTGCCCTGGCTGCCGGAGCAAGGCACGCCCAACATGTCGCTGGATGACATCGTGCGCGGGCTGGCGGTGGCGATGCGGTGCGCGCTGAAAGTGCGGGAAGACCGGGTGATGGGGGCGGGCGCGACGGACTGAATGGGGCCCTCAGGCCTGCCACACCCCGAACCCTGCCGACCGCAGATCAATCCCCACCTCGATCTCCTTGTCCACCGCGTCTTCGTAGCGCATCGGGTTGAAGCCCTCGTACAAGTCGGGCAGCAGGCGCAAACCGTATTTGAAGACGTACGAACTGGCCTGGATGCCCGCCTTGTGCTTGTCGAAGCGGACGTCCGGGTCCAGGCCGGTCATGCCCACGTACACGCAGGGCTTGCCTTCTACGTAGCCAGGGTTGCACTGGCGGAACTTGTGCTCGAGCAGCACGTCCTTGTGCAGCTCGATGACGTAGACGTGGTGGTGGGGGCGACGGCTCATGGCTTGTGGCGGGGCGGCGGCCATTATGGGTCGCTCTCTATAATCGCGCCCTTTTTCTCAACGGGGCCCAGCCATGCATCTGGAGATTGCGCAGTCCACACCCACGGCCGCCGCCATGGCCCGCGTGGTGCAGGCCCACTACCCGCTGGGCGATGTGGTGGCAGCTGAATTCTTGCGGCGCAGCTTCAACCAGGTGTATAGCCTGACGCTGGCGGGCGGCCGCCGCGTGGTGGCCCGCTTGTGTGCCGAGCGCCCGCGCGGCGAGCCTCGCCTTCAGTTCGAAGCCGATGTGTTGGAGCACCTGCGCGCACGCGGCTGCCCCGTGGCTGCAAGCCTGCCCAACACCAAAGGCGACGTGGCCGTGCGCATCACGCTGCCCGAAGGCGAGCGCGAAGTGATGCTGTTCGAACACCTGGACGGCGAGGCCACCACCGACCTGCCCGCCAATGTCGAGGCCTTCGGCCGGGGCCTTGCGCAACTGCACGCGGCGGGTGAAGGATTGCAGAGCGACGCGCCCCACTACACGCTGGATCTCGATCACCTGCTGCTGCGCCCGCTGCAACACCTGCTGCGCGCACCCACCATGACCGCCGATCTCCGTCCGCAGTTCGAAGCCCTGGGCCTGCGGTTGCACGACCGCATCGCAGCGCTCGGCGAGCTTACCCAGGTGCTCTGCCACGGCGACGCGCACAGCGACAACAACTTCATCACCGTGAACGAGGCAGGTGACCGACAGGCCGTGTTCTTCGATTTCGACGACACCGGCCCGGGCTGCCTGGCCTACGAACTCGCGGTGTACCCATGGTGGCTGCACCCGCGCAATGTGGACGGCGTCTGGAGCGAGAAGGCGCTGGCGCGGTGGAATTGCTTCATCTCCGCCTATCAGGCGGTTCGCCCCCTGAGTGACGCCGACGTGGCCGCCCTGCCCATGTTCGTGGCGGTGCGCCAGTTCTGGCTGCTGGGCGAATACGCCGGGCGCGTGCCCGTGTGGGGATCGCAGGCCATGCCGCTCGATTACTTGCAGCGGCAGGTGAAGGTGTTGACGCAGTGGGAGGGGCTGGCACTGGCGGTGCCGGGGCTCGCTGCTGCGGACGCTTCAGGCTGAAGCCTTATCCAACCGGCGCAAAGCCCGCACTTTTTGCCACAGCAACGCCTTGGGCATCTGCATGTCCATCGCCTGCATGCAGCGCTCCAGCCAGCCTTTGCGGTTCTGCAAGCGGTCGATTGCCTTTGCCAGATCGCGCCCGATGGCAGGGCCATAGGCCTGCTCGGCCTTGGCGCTGGCGGCACGCAATGTGCGCAGCGGCAAGCTCATCATCGCCAAGTCGATCACGTCGCGGTTGAACACGCCATCGTCCGCCTGCCGGTCTGAGTTGGCGAGCAGCTTGGAGGCCGCCAAGTCCAGCGTGGTGAGGGTGCTAACGCCGCAAATGTTGTCGCCCATCTGCGGTGGTTCCAGTTCAATGCGCGCTTCCCGGACGACCTCGAACTTGATGGTATGCCCGTCCATCTGCACCTCGGTGCGAATGCCGTACTGGTCCGCCCGGATCTCGCGCAGCACCACCAGTGGCTGCGCGCCGGCCCGTGTGATGGTGCCCAACCCGGTGGGCCCGGTTAGCAACTGCCGCAGTTCTCGGTATCCCGCCGCGTCCGATACAAGAAAGTCGATGTCCACCGATTCGCGGTATTCGCCATGCTGCAGGGCAATGCAGGTACCACCGCCAAACAGGCAAGCGTGCTGTCGCAGTTTTTCGCCGTCGAGTGCGGCCAGCACATGCGCAATGCGCTGGTGATGAGGCCGCTCAAACGCCACCGGGCTTTTCCATTGCAGGCCGCTGGTCTTGCAGCCCGAGCCGAAGCGCGTCGAGCAAGTCTTGCTCTTCGGCCGACATGGCCTGCGCGTTGATGTGACGCGCGTTGCGTTCGTAAATGCCCAGTGCCTCCATGGGCGTGAGCGTCTCGGTGCCATGCACCTGCCAGGCGAGGGCGCGGAGTTGAGGGTAATCGCCGAGGTGAACGCGTGCGGGGATCCAGCCCTTGCGGTCCTGGCGCTCCGATTCCACGTCCGCCAGTTGCCCAATGGGGCGTGCATGCCACTCCATGCCCAGCGCCGCAAGCACATTGCCCCAGGCCCCGGCGGCCACCGAGGGCTCGCCCTTCTCTACCCGGTGCAACGTCACGCGCGAAACACCCGCCGCCTCTGCAGCCGCCGTGGCACTCACGCCCAGTGCTTTGCGCCGAGCACGAATCTGCAAGCCCATCGACTGGAGCTGGGCGATGCTGGCTTCGGTGATGGGCGGGGTGGCGGCTGGCATTTGTTTCTCATTTTGATCAAATCTGGCGTTTTGTCAATTATGAGAAACAAAAAAATCACAACCAAACCCGCCCATCCCCAGGCCCGGTGTCAATCGTGAACTCCGGCGACCCGCCCAGCACGAAGGCCCCCAGCACGAAGCTGAGCACTGCGATGAACAGGCTGGCCCAGAACGCCGTCCAGAACCCATCCACCTTGAAGCCGTCCACGATCTTCGCCACCAGCAAAAGCATCAGCGCGTTGATGACCAGCAGGAACAGGCCGAAGGTGAGCAGCGTCAAGGGCAGCGTGAGCAACACCAGCAACGGCCGCACGATGGCATTGGCCAGGCCGAGCAAAAGCGCCGACACCACCAGCGCCGAAGTGCTGCCGAACCGGATGCCCTTGAACAGGTGGCTCGCCACCCAGAGAGAGAGGGCGGTGATGGCCCAGTGAAGGAGGAAGGGGGTCAGGTTGGTGAGCATACGATCGGTATTAAGGCGTCAGGTCACACTCGTCTTTCAGATCGTATTCCCGCCGTGGACTTCATGTGAGTGCTAGTCAACTCTATCGGCTGAGGAAATGAAGTGTCTGGAGTGAAATAGGTTTCAATATTCGGAGCGTCTTCGCAATCTAAATTAGTGTGAATTAACGTAATTCCGAAGTCGAATTCGTCTTTTTGTAGTTTTGATTCAAGTTCAATCAAAGAATCTGGATATTCAATCCAGGTGCCTCCATAAAAATCAACATTCTGAAGTTGAATTTGCTTTTCTGCATCCAATGTCAATCGCAGCTTTTTCCGCAGCCATGAGTATATTCCGGGCGATGAGGCGATTTGAATTCTTTGCTTATACCAAGCGCCGACAAATTTGAAATTTATCTGAATTCCTAATAAATTGCATTGCCCGTTTGGCCAAGTCACAGGCAGAGGGGTTTTGCACAGAAGATTCCATTCGATCGTTCCATTTACCATAAGTCTATTTCGGTGAATGAATTCGAATATTTTTTTATCTATCCATCGGTTTAAAGGCTTTCCAAATGCAGAGATGGAGTTCAGATTCTCCATCGACCCATGAGATCCGTATAGATTGTCGCATTTAATCGAAGGTTGAATTTTCCTCAATTCAATATGCCGTACATATATCTCATCCACAATCGAGAACCTGATCCTCTTGTCCCTGTTGGTGCTCGCTGCAATCAATTCTATGTTTACTCAGCGAGCCTTGTTTATTGCATCTTTTGTAAATCCCGAGTTGCTGCAAATCATTGCAAAAGTGGCATTGAGGTCTCGTCGTTTTGAGTCAAGTGCGTCAATGTAAGAAATTCCAACGGGGCCAGTTTTCTGGGGATCAAAATCCTTGCATTCGATCAGTCCAAATTGACTGTGAATTTTGTCTCGAACTCGTACCTGTATATCAAGCTCTCTCCGGCCGTCGGGGCCCTCTACCCACACGCTACGAGATACGTCGGAGTCCGGAAAAAGCTTACAGAAAATCGAAGCCACTGCTTCCTCATATGCGCGGCCTTGTTTCGGCATTCTGGGGATGGCATTCTTTGCATTGCGTCTCTTCGTCATGATCTGTATCAAAAGAAAAAGGGTATCTACTTCCCCCAACTGTCCTTCAACCCAGTCACCCGATTGAACACCGGCTCCCCAATCTCATGATCTGCCCGATCCGCCACAAAGTAACCGTGCCGCTCGAACTGGAACTTTTCATCCGGCTTCGCCGCCGCCAGTGACGGCTCCACGTAGGCGGTGACGACCTTCAAACTGTCCGGGTTCAATGCCTCGATGAAATCCTTTCCACCTGCGTCCGGCTGTGCGTCCAGGAACAGTCGGTCGTACAGCCGCACTTCGGCTTGCACACCGTCGGCCACGCTCACCCAGGTGATGGCGGCTTTGGCTTTTACGCTGTCGGCGCCGGGGGTGCCGCTCTTGGTGTCGGGGATCACCTTGGCGTGGACCTCGGTCACTGTTCCATTTGCGTCTTTGGCGCCCGCGCCGGTGCATTCGATGACGTAGCCGCCTTTGAGGCGCACCACGTTGCCGGGAAACAGGCGCTTGTAGCCTTTGGGTGGCACTTCTTCAAAGTCTTCGCGTTCGATCCACACTTCCTTGCCGATCTTGAACACGCGCTCGGGTGGCGGGGTTTGACCCTCTGCAATCGCGCTGTGGGGCAGGGCAGGCTGGGTGCAGTCTTCGGTGTGGGCATCGCTGCCAAACACCTCGCCCCAGTTGGTGAGCACCAGCTTGACCGGGTCGAGCACGGCCATGCCCCGGTGGGCCTTGTTTTCCAGGTCTTCGCGCAGGCAGCCTTCGAGCGTGCCGTAATCAATCCAGGAATCGCTCTTGGTCACGCCGATGCGTTCGGCAAACATCTGGATGCTTTCGGGTGTGTAGCCGCGCCGGCGCAGGCCGACGATGGTGGGCATGCGTGGGTCGTCCCAGCCGTTCACCTTGTGGTCGTACACCAGCTGCGCGAGCTTGCGTTTGCTGGTGATGACATACGTGAGGTTCAGGCGCGCAAATTCGTACTGCCGTGGCGGCGGGGTTTTGAGCAAACCGCCTTCGCACAGGCGCTCCAGCAGCCAGTCGTAAAACGGGCGCTGGTCTTCGAATTCGAGCGTGCAGAAGGAGTGGGTGATCTGTTCCAGCGCGTCCTCGATCGGGTGCGCGAAGGTGTACATGGGGTAGATGCACCACTTGTCGCCCGTGTGGTGGTGTGTGGCGCGTCGGATGCGGTAAATCGCCGGGTCGCGCAGGTTGATGTTGGGGCTGGCCATGTCGATCCTGGCGCGAAGCACCATGCTGCCGTCTTCGTGCTGGCCGTCGCGCATTTCGCGCAGGCGCGCCAGGTTCTCGGCGGGTGTGCGGCTGCGGTAGGGGCTGTCCACGCCGGGCTTGCCGAAGTCGCCTCGGTTCAGGCGCATCTGCTCGGTGGTCTGTTCGTCCACATAGGCGTGTCCTGCCTCCACCAGGTATTCGGCGGCGCGGTACATGAAGTCGAAGTAGTCGCTGGCCTGGTACAGGTGGGTCTCTCCGTGGGCCTGCCAGTCGAAGCCGAGCCACTTCACCGCGTCGATGATGCTGTTTACGTACTCGGTGTCTTCCTTCTCTGGGTTGGTGTCGTCAAAGCGCAGGTGGCACACGCCGCCGTAGTCGCGCGCCAGGCCAAAGTTCAGGCAGATGCTTTTGGCGTGGCCCACGTGCAGGTAGCCGTTGGGCTCAGGCGGGAATCGGGTGCGAATTTTTGCCGGGTCGGGTTGGCCTTTGGCGTGGTGGGCGGCGTCGCCCGGGCTGCCGGCCCAGCGGCGGCTCGCGTAGGTGCCTTTGTCCAGATCGTGTTCGATGATCTGGCGCAGGAAGTTGCTGACCTTGTGTTCGCCGTCTTCGGCGGGGGGTTGTGGTTTGTGGGCGGGGGTGGTGGAGCTCATGACGCATTCTATTGATGTGCCTTATGTCCGTTCGCCCTGAGTTCTCCGGCAACTGTTGAGTTCTCTGGCAACCGTTCGCCCTGAGTCTGTCGAAGGGTTCGCCTGCACGCAGGTGAGGGCTTCGACAGGCTCAGCCCGAACGGGTGGGGCTTAGCCCGAACGGGTGGGGGGTCAGCCCGAACGGGTGGGGTCAGCCCGAACGGGTGGGGTCAGCACGAATGGGTGGGGGGTCAGGCCGAACTGGTGGGGGGGTCGCCGGAACGGGAGGGCTGGTATCGTCTTTCCTTCAGGATGAGGAAACCCCAATGAACAACGACAACCCCGACACCATGCCTGGCGAGGACCCCCCGCGCTGGGAGATCACCGAGACGGAGGACGTGTTTCTACCCAGTGTGCGCGTGCAGCTCACCTGGCGCGATGTGGAGGCCGCTGTGGAGCAGGGCGCCATCTTGCCGGCTGAGGCGCATGCGCTCTGGGCCTCGTGGGCCATGCCCGGCAGCCCGCTGCGGGTGGCGGCTCCGCCTTCGGTGGACACGCAGCCGCAGCCGCTGGAAGCCCTGGCAACGCCTGTCGCACCTTTGCGGCCCGAGCCCGTGCACGGCGGGCCGGTGTTTTCATTCACCAACACGCTGTATTACTTTGGCGGCATGCTGGCCATTGGCGCCATGACGATGTTCATGAACCTGGGCTGGGCTTTGTTTGGTGCCTGGGGCGTGTTTGCGCTTTCGGTGGGTTACCTCGTTGGCGCGCTGGCGGTGGCGGGCAACCTGCTGCAGAAGGGCCTGCGCACACCGGCCGGCATTCTGGCCACGCTGGCGGTGTGCCTGGTTCCGCTGGCGGTGTGGGCGCTGCAGTCGGGCATGGGGCTGTGGCCCGAGGGCGGACCCGACAGCTACCGCGATTACCACCGCTACATCGACTGGCGCTGGCTCACGCTGGAGCTGGCCACGCTGGCCGCCGCAGTGGTGCTGCTGTGGCGTTACAAGCTGCCTTTCATGGTGATGCCAGTGGCGGTGACCATCTGGTACCTCAGCATGGATGTGGCGCACATGCTGATGCAGAAGGAAGGCTTTGACTGGGCATTCACGCGAGATGTGTCGCTGGTGTTCGGCCTGGCCACCTGTGCGCTCGCGGTCTGGGTCGATCTGCGCAGCCGCACCGCTACCAACCCCGAAGACCGGCAGGACTTCGCTTTCTGGCTCTACCTCTTCGGCGCCATCATGTTCTGGTGTGGCCTGAGCCTGCGCGAAAGCGAATCGGAACTCAACAAGTTCCTCTACGCGCTGATCAACGTGTTCCTGGTGTTCCTGGGGGCTGCCATTGGCCGGCGCGTGTTCACCGTGCTGGGTGGCTTCGGCGTGGCGGGTTACCTGGGTTACCTCGCCTACCGCGTGTTCGAGAACAGCCTGTTGTTTCCTTTTGCGCTCACGCTGCTGGGGCTGGCGGTGGTGGCGCTCGGCATCTGGTGGCAGCGCAACGAAATCGCCATCCATGCGCGGCTGGCGAGTTGGCTGCCAGCGGCATTGCGGCCGCTGGCGAACGATTTCCATTCGAGTTGAGCCCTCCATTCGAGCTGAGCCCTCCGTTCGAGCCGAGCCTTCCGTTCGAGCTGAGCCCTCCGTTCGAGCTGAGCCCTCCGTTCGAGTCGAGCCTTCCGTTCGAGCCGAGCCCTCCGTTCGAGCTGAGCCCTCCATTCGAGCTGAGCCCTCCGTTCGAACTGAGCCCTCCGTTCGAGCCGAGCCTTCCGTTCGGGCTGAGCCCTCCGTTCGGGCTGAGCTTGTCGAAGCCATGCCCACACCTGGGCGAGCCCTTCGACAGGCTCAGGGCGAACGGGGAAGTCTCGGTGCAGGCACGTCAAACGGAGGCGTCTGGTGCTAGTACGTCAAATTGAGCTGCAGCACAGCGGTGGTGCCGCTCACCTCGTTGCCCACCACCAGCAGCGGCTTGCCGTTCGGTGAATCTTTCGCGGCGATGAACACCAGGCCTTCGGGACCCAGGTCGCCGGCGGTGGCCAGGTCCGGCGGGTCGGTCAGCCATTCGTCGCGGGTGTTCAGGTAGTCCACACGCGTGGGTGCCAACGGGTTGGTGATGTCGTACACCAGCACGCCGCCCATGCGCTCCAGGCCAATGAACGCAAAGGTCTTGTTGCCGATCTTGCCCAGCGCCAGGCCTTCGGGTTCGGGGCCCTTGGCATCGCTGCGGCTGTCCCTGGCATCGCCTTCGTCGTGGCCGGAGTTGAAGTACGTGGCGCAAGGAATGTTGCGGTCCTTGCCGAGCTTGCAGTCTGCGCTTTCCAGGTATTTCTCGATGGCCGAGCCCGAGTCCCACACCAGCGAACCGTTGGCGTTCCAGATGCTGAAGGAGCGTGCGCCGTAGCTGTAGAGGTGGTCGTACATGAGGCGGTCGCCGCCCGGATCGGCCACGCCGGCGGCGGAAAACTTCATGGGCGATCCGTCGGGGTTGGTGCGGTAGCCCATGGTCCAGCTGATGTTGAGTCGGCCCAGCGCGGCATCGGCGCGGCAGCCCAACGGGTCGCCGGCGATGGCGCCGCAGTAGCTGAAGGTGGCGGGATCGAGCAGGCCACCGGCGGCCAGCGCGTTCAGTTGCGGTGGCAGGTCGTCGCCTGAACGACCGGACCAGCCGTTCTTGTTCACCAGGTGCTTCACGCGGAACTCTTCCACAAAGCCTTTGCTGGCGTCGCCGTTCCAGTAGTCCGCGTTGTCCTCGCCCCAGGCGCGTGCGTCGCCTTCGTTGGCTGTCACCAGGTAGGTCTGGCCGCCCGCGGAATACGAGGCCATGCTGTCGGGCAGGTACATGCCGCGCACGCCGGGCCAGGTGCGGATGTTGATGGTCGCGCCGTCGGTGTCGGAGGCGTCGAGTTCGTTGCCCGCCACGCCGTGGTCTTTGTAGCCCAGCGGCAGCACGGCGGTGACGGTGGCGGTGCCGATGTCCACCTTCGCCAGGGCGTTGTTCTCCTGCAGCGTCACCCAGGCGGTGGTGCCGTCGGCGGAGACGGCGATGTACTCGGGCTCCAGGTCTTTCGCAGCGGTGGCGCCGGGGCCGTAGATGCGCACGCCCTGTGCGCGCAGTGTGGCTTCCTGGCCGTTGAAGGCGGTGAAGCCGGCGGTGCGCACCACGGGGGTGGCCAGATCGCGCACGTCGATCACGCTCACGCTGCCTTCCGGGTCGATCTGGTAGTCGTCGCTGGGCTCGCCTTCGTTGGCCACCAGCACGGTTTTGCCGTCGGGGGTGAAGGTCACCATGTCGGGCAGGGCACCAATGGTCACCGAACTGATCAGGCTCAGGTCGGACGCGCGGTAGAGCGCCATGCGGCCCGGGTCGGTCTTCACCGGGGCCTGAATGGCCACGGCGACAACGCCGTTGAACACCGCCACGCTGTTGATTTCGGCGCCGGCCAGTATGGCGGTGGCGTCGAGCACGTTGATCTTGGTTGGGTTGGCGGGGTTGCTGAGGTCGAGCACGTCCACCGCACCGAGCTGGGCGTTCACCACGAAGAGGCGCTTGCTCGCGGCGTCAAACGCCGGGATCTCGGCCGCGCTCACGCCAAACTGACCGGTGCTGTATCCGCCGATTTTCTCCAGCGTCAGGCTCACTGGCGTGGCTTCGGGCAGGGGGCCGGGAGCGGGCGTGTCGTCGCTGCCACCGCCACAGGCGGCGAGGGCGGCGGTCATGACGAGGGAGGTGGTGAGCAAGCGAAGGGTGGGTGGTCTCATGGCGGGTTTTACGGTCGGGGTGGAAACCCCCGGTTGTATGGACCCGCCGTGACGTTGGCGTGACGAAACCGTGTCGGCGCCAAGACGCCAGGTGCTCGGCGCTACTGGCCGAAGCGCGGGCCGTCCTTGAGGAAGGCGGATTCCTCTGCCGTGCTGGTGCGCCCCAGCGCGGCGTTGCGGTGCGGAAAGCGGCCGAAGCGCAGCACGATCTCGCGGTGCAGTTTTGCAAAGTGCAGGTTGCGGCTCAGGTTCTCTTGCAGTTCGGCCGGACTGGTGTCCAGCAACTGCTGGAAGCGCGCCACGCTCTCGTCTTGCGCGGCGAGGTCTTCGGCATGCACCAGCGGCATGTAGAGGAACACGCGGCCCACCGTGGCGAGCGGCTGGTCGAGCCCGCTGGTCAGGGCTTCGCGCACCAGTTGCTGCGCACGCGCATCGCCGGCGAAGGCGTGGGGTTGGCCGCGGTGGATGTTGCGCGGGAACTGGTCGAGCAGCAGCACCAGCGCCAGCCGAGTCTCGATGTGGGGCTCCCAATCGCGCAGCCCACCACCGATCGCCTGCTCCACCAGGGGGCCGAAGCGTTCGCGGATGCTGGCGTCGAGCGCCGGGCCACCGCCAAACCACAGGGCGTCGCGGTTGTCCGAACACCAGCCGCGCTGAAGGCCGTCGCCGAGCCAGAAGTCGAGCACGTCCTGTGCGCCGGGCGGGGTGGTGGAGGTGGGTGTATTCATGGTTTTCCCTAGAGGATGGATACCTTTACCGGTGTCGTTACGTCTGGCTACGACTTTGACCGTGCATGTGGAACAGGGTAGCGCGGAAAATCCTGTAATACGTTCACAGGGTGCCTGTCTGCCCTGTCAAAAGGAGCCCCACATGAAAGCCTTGTCGTTCAACACCGCCTGGAGCCGCAGCTCGGGCTGGGCACGCGGTCTCACCATCGCCACCCTGGCCGCTGGTGCCTGGGCCTTGTCCGGCATCGGCACGCAGGCACAGGCCCGCGGCAATGACGTGTACTGGTCCATCGGCGTCAACTCTCCCGGCGTGGCCGTCGGCGTGTCCAACGCGCCACCGGTGTACTACGCACCTCGCCCGGTCTACCACGCGCCCCGGCCAATTTACTACGCGCCGCCGCCCGTGTACTACGCACCGCCACCGGTGTATTACGCGCCGCGTCCGGTCTACCGTTCCTACTGGGGGCACGGCCCGCGCTTTGATGACCGCCGTCACGGCCACGGCAACCGAGGCCATCGCGGTCACCGGCACGGTCATCGCTGATCGTGCTGGAAGCTACAACCGGGCCACGGTGTCCCGGTTGTGGCGAGCCGTTTCGCGAAACCCCGGGCTGATGCGTTCGTCGTCGGTGACCATCGCCCAGAACGCTGCCGCCAGCTCGCACGCCCTGGGCCATTCGTTCACGGTGTGAACGGTGGGCGCCAGGGGCCTGGCATTGAAATCCCGTGTGACCAGTTCCCCGTTCACGGGCGCGTACAGCATCGGCAGCATGTCGTAGGTGGGAGACAGCCGCCAATCGTCATCGTCCAGCAGCAGGGAGATGTTGCCGTAGTGCCGATCGGTGTTGCCGATCAGGGCGCCAAACGCGTCCAGCAGGCGCAGGTGGGCCGCATCCTCTTCCACCAGCAACCGCCGTTCGGCCATGCGCTGCGAGGTCGCCGCCCATTCGTCCATCTGTCCGACGTATTGCCCGTCGTAGACCAGCAGCGACACCATGCCAATGCGCCCACGCTCGGTGCGGTCAAAGCGCTGGGCTTCCAGAAACACGCGTCCGCCGGCGATGACAATACGGGTCTCGGCGGCGGGCACGCCGTGTTGAGCCAGCGTGTGCAGGGCCAGGTGTTCGCACACCAGCAGGTCGCGCCAGCGCAACTCGGAGGGGGCTTGGCCTGCGGGCGAGAATTTCACAATGACCGACCGGCCCGCCAGCGTGGTGCAGAACTTGGGTTGTTCACCGCCCGCCGATGAGCCGGGCAGGGTGCCCTGCATGGATTGCTCGGCCAGGCGGGGGTACTCGACATCCGGGTTGCCGACGCGCGAGAGGCGTTGCGGCAGGGTGTGAAACCGCTCGAAGGCGGGCTGGCCGACGATCAGGTTGCCCGGCAGGTCGTCGCCCGCCTGCACCAGCGCCTTGAGCACGTCGTCGTCGCTCCAGTGGCGCAGATCGCCCGGCAGACGCAGTTCAGGATGCGCATGGGCGAAGGTGCGGCCCATGAACCCCTGCGGCCGCATGTCCTGAAGGAACCAGGGCAGCCCTTCGTGCAGTTCGCTCAGGCCGTCGGCCTCGTCCACCCAGAAGCGGCCACCCGGCAGCGGCACCATGCGGCCGAAAGCCGAAGCCCGGCCCAGGGCATCCACCCGCATCATCGGCACCTCGTTGCCCACGCCTTCGATCGGTCGCGGCAAGAGGTAGCGCCGCGAGCGCGCTGCGCCGGCCCGGAGCACCTGCCCCGAACGCAGCAGCGGGGCGAGCGCGCGCGACACGGTGGGCTGGCTCACGCCCAGCCGCGCCTGCAGTTCGGGGCTGGTGGCCACGCCACCCATCGAGCGCAAGACGTCCAGCAGGTGAACGGTCATTTTTTGAATGAATATATGAATAGATATGTGAATATCATATTTCATTCTTGTAGAAAAAGAATTCTGGCGGATTTTGAATAGATTCTTTTACATCGCCCGAAACCGGTCTGCGTACAGCCGACTCACCGCCAGCGCCTCCGGCCGGCCGCGCAGCCGCAGGCTCAGGCGACCGGCCTCGTTGCGGGTCACGCTGTCGATGGCGTCGGCACGCACCACGGTGCCTCGGTGAATCTGCCAGAACGCTGCGGGGTCCAGTTGCGGCAGCAGTTCCTTGAGCGGCGTGCGGATCAGCACCTCGGAGGTGGCGGTGAGCACGCGCACGTATTTGTCGGCCGCCTCGAACACCAGCACTTCGCCGATCGGCACCATGCGGATGCCTTGGCCCACGCTGGCGGGGATCATCTGCAGCCGGGGCGCGGCGGGCGCTTCACCGCCTGCCAGCAGGGCGCGCAACTGGGCCAGCGAAGTATCGAGTGCAGCCGGCGCAGGCTGGCGGGCTGCCAACAGGGCCTGCACGCGCTGCACCGCGCGCGCCAGGCGCTCGGGTTGAACTGGCTTGAGCAGGTAGTCCACCGCCTGCGCCTCGAAGGCCTGCACGGCGTAGGCGTCGTAGGCGGTCACGAAGACCAGCACGGGAAACGGAGTGCCTTCGGGCCATTCGTCGGCGAGTTCGGCGGCGGCCTCCAGCCCGCTCAGGCCGGGCATGCGAATGTCGAGAAACAGCACGTCGGGCCGGCAGGACAGCGCCTGCGCCACGGCGGATTCCCCGTCGCCCACCACGGCGGCGATGCGCAGCGCCGGCCAGGCGCGGGCCAGCTCGGCTTGCAGGGCCTGGGCCAGCAGCGGTTCGTCTTCGGCAATCAGTGCGATGGCGTTCATGTCTTCACTTTGTCAGCGGCAGGGTGAGCAGGGTGCGCGTGCCACCGCCGGGGTGGCTGTGCCAGTCCAGTCGGGCCCGGCCGGCGTAGGCCGTGTCCAGCCGCTCGCGCACCTGGCTCAGGCCGAAGCCGGGCTGGGGTGAGGGTTCGCAGCCGACGCCGGTGTCACTCACCTCCAGCTCCAGCCCGCCTGGGCCTTGGCGCACACTCACGCGCATTTCGCCGCCTTCGCGGCTGGGTTCGAGCCCGTGGCGGATGCAGTTCTCGACCAGCGGTTGCAGCAGCAGGGGCGGCACGCTCTGGCCGGCCAGGGACTCGGGCAGGTCCAGCGTGTAGCGCAGGCGCGGGCCCATGCGAACGGCCATGAGTTCGAGGTAGTCGCGCAGCCGCGCGAATTCGTCGGCCAGGGTGTGGCGCCCGGCGGTGGCCTCGGTGCGCGAAGCCTTGAGCGTGGCGCGCAGGAAATTGTTGAGGCGGTCGAGCATGGCGGTGGCGCGCTCGGGGTCGGTGCCGATCAGGGCGCGCAGGTTGGCCAGCGTGTTGAACAGCATGTGCGGCTCGAGCTGCGATTCCAGCAGCTTCAGGCGCGCCTCGCTGGCCTGGCGCTGCGCTTCTTCCTGGGCCAGTCGCGCGCGCGCCAGCATTTCGCGGCTGGTGAAGAAATACGCGCCAAAGCCGCCGGCCGACAGCGACATGAGCACGAAGCCCAGCGTGGCGCGGGGAAAGTTGTTCAGACCCAGCAGCAGTTCGCGGCCCATCAGCAGGTTGGCCAATACGCTGCCGATGAGGTATGAGGCCAGCACCGACACCACCACCAGTGCGGCCATGGCCGGGCCGCCCGGCCAGCCACCGGCGTTGAGCAGGTAGCGCCCGCCGTCGATGAACACCCAGATGCACAGGCCGATGAACTGCGAATACAGCAGGTTCACGGCGAAGGTTTCGCCGCTGACCGCGGTGATGGCCAGCGCGATCACGGTGTTGAACACCACGGCCGCCAGGGCACGGCGGGCAATGGCGGCGGGCTTGAGCGGTGGCATGGCCGCAGTATCCCGCATGGCCGGCGCCGCCGCGCTCACCGCAGGCTGCGCTCGCGGATCAGGCGCTCGCGCTCCTGTGCCACCAGGCGTTCCTGCAGGCCACCACCGCCCAGCACGACCCACACCACCGTGCCATGGATGAGCAGGCCCAGGCCCCAGCCGAGGGCGGGGTAGATGGCCCAGTGCCGGCCGCTGGTGAACGAGATGGCCGCCAGCGCGGCGTTGACCGCCAGAAAGACGATGGCATGGGCGTACCAGCCCATGCGGGCACCGGCACGGCGGCGCGCGCGGCGGTCGAGTTCGTCATCGGACAGGGGGCGGGAAGTTGAATGCATGGTGATCTCCTTGGATTGAATGGCGCAGCGGACGATGCGAAGCGGGTTTACACCCAGCCCCAGACCAGCTGGCCAAGCGTGCGGTGGGGTAGCAGGGTAAAGGCACCTGCACCCACGCAGCCCGCCAGGTAGAGCGAGAGCATGGTGATGCGGTGGCCGCGCACATTGCCGCGCAGCAGGAAGCGGAAAGCGAAGAACAGGGCGCCCAGGACCACCGGCACCAGCAGGTGGACCAGTGAAAAGCCGGCGATGTTGGGCATGTGGGGGTCACTGATGAAGATGGCCGAGATCGCGGTCACCAGCATGAGGGTGACCCAGGCGTAGCCGGCGGCGCGGTGCAGGCGAGGGCGCGGCAGGCCTGCGGCCGGACGGCGTGCCCAGAGCGCGAGCGGGCCGATGGCCAGCGCGGCCAGCGCGGCGGCCAGGTGGATGGCAATGGCGGGGGTGAGCTGCATGGGGAACTCCTGGACGGTGAGGGGTGTGGCGGACTGTGCCGATGGCCTGCACAACGCTCCAGCAGATTGCGACAGGTTCGCGATGGCGTGCCGCGAAATGCCTTCTGGCGGCGTGAAATGCAGGGCATCGGCCAGCCGCGCCCGGCGCAGCGGGTGCGTTCCTACAATCGGATACATGAAGCAATCGACCTGGATCTCTGGCGCGTTGTTGCTGGCCCTGGCGGCTGGCGGGGGCTGGTGGTGGAGCCAGCGCCAGGCGCAGGCCGCTGTCCAGTTCCGCACCGCACCCATCGAACGCGGGTCGCTGCAGGCCAGCGTGTCGGCCAGCGGTACGGTGAACCCGGTCTCGCAGGTGTCGGTGGGAACCCAGGTCTCGGGTCAGGTGCGAGCCGTCTACGTGGACTTCAACACCGAGGTCAAGGCCGGCCAGCTCATTGCGGAAATCGACCCGCAAACCTTTGAATACCGGGTGCGCTCGGCACAGGCCGACGTGGACGCCGCGCGCGCGGCGGTTCAGATCGCCACGGCCAATGCGGCGTCGAGCCGGGCCAATGTGTCCCGGGCCCAGACCGACCTGGCCGAAGCGAAACGCGCACACGTGCGCAATGTGAGCCTGGTCGCACAGGGATTCATTGCCCAGAGCGAGGCCGACCGCACGAACGCAGCGGTGAACTCGGCGCAGGAGTCGCTCCATGCGCTTGAAGCGCTGGTGGGCGTGAGCCAGGCGCAGATTCAGAGCTCGCAGGCGAACGTGGCGCAGCGCGAGGCGGCGCTGGCGCAGGCGCGCATCGACCTCTCGCGCACCCGCATCACCTCACCCGTCAACGGCATCGTGATCAAGCGCACCGTGGAGCGCGGCCAGACGGTGGCCGCGAGCCTGCAGGCGCCGGAGCTGTTCGTGATCGCCCGCAACCTCTCGGACATGCAGGTGGACGCCAGCGTGGACGAGGCCGACGTCGGCCGCATCCGTCCGGGCCAGAAGGTGAGCTTCACGGTGGAGGCGTTCCCCGGCCAGCGCTTCGAGGGCGAGGTGCGACAGGTGCGCAAGGCCGCCACCAATGTGTCCAACGTGGTGACCTATGTGGCTGTGGTGGGATTTGCCAACCACAGCGGACGGCTCCTGCCCGGCATGACGGCCAGCGTGCGGGTGGTGACCGATGCCCGCGAGAACGTTCTCAAGGTACCCAATGCGGCGCTGCGCGTGCGCATCGCAGGCGTGGAACCTGCCGTGGCGCCGGCCAGCCCGGCGGACGCGCCCGCACCACCTCAGGCCGCCGCCGGTCGCGCCGGACGGCTCTTCCTGCTGGACGGCGATGGCCAGCCCGTGGCCTACGCGGTGCGCCTGGGCGTGAGCGACGGCACCGCCACCGAGCTGCTGCTGGCGTCGGAATCACCCGAGGCGCAAGCGCTGGTGGAAGGCGCCATGGTGATCACCGGCGTCACGGCGCAGGCCGCCAATGCGCGCAGCGGTGGCCCGCGCATGTCGTTCTGATCGCTGGATGGGAAGCCCTCCATGCCGCTGATCGAAGCTCGATCCCTCACCCGGCGCTACGCCATGGGCCATCAGACGGTGCATGCGCTGGCAGGGGTGTCGCTTGACATCGAGGCCGGCGAGTTTGTGGCCATCATGGGCTCCTCCGGGTCCGGCAAATCGACACTGATGAACATCCTGGGTTGCCTGGACCTGCCCGACTCGGGTGAATACCGGCTGGCCGGCGAGCCAGTGCAGCGCATGGGCTCCGATGCGCTGGCCGCCGTGCGCAACCGCCGCATCGGTTTCGTGTTCCAGCAGTTCAACCTGTTGCCGCGCACCAGCGCGCTGGAAAACGTGGAGCTGCCCATGGTCTATGCCGGCGTGCCCACCGCGGAACGGCAGCGCCGTGCGCGCGAGGCCTTGCAGCGCGTGGGCCTGGAGGACCGCAGCGGACACACGCCGGCCGAACTCTCCGGTGGCCAGCAGCAGCGCGTGGCCATTGCGCGAGCGCTGGTCAACCTGCCTCAGCTGATCCTGGCCGACGAGCCCACCGGCGCGCTGGACACCCGCACCAGCGAGGACATCATGGGTTTGCTCGCTGCCCTCAATGCCCAGGGCATCACGGTGATTCTGGTCACCCACGAACACGAAGTGGCGTCCTGGGCGCGGCGCCGACTGGTGTTTCGCGATGGACTGCTGATCGAGGACGCCGCCCAGCCTGGCCACGCGCTCCAGGAGGCGTCCGCATGAACCTGCAGGCGGCGCTGCGCAGCGCCTGGCGTGCGCTGGTGGCCAATCCCTTGCGCAGCCTGTTGACCATGCTGGGCATCATCATGGGCGTGGCAGCGGTCATTGCCATGATCGCCATCGGCCAGGGCGCCACCGATCGGGTGCACCAACAGATGAAGACGCTCGGGTCCAACGTCATCCTGGTGCACCCCGGCAGCGTGAACACCGGTGGCGTTCGCCAGGGTGCGCAGACCGGGCAGGCGCTCACCGAGGCCGATGCCTGGGCCATTGCGCAGGAAGTGCCCGAAGTGCAGGTGGCCGCTCCCAATTCACGCACCATGTCGCAGGTGGTGCATGGCGGCGTCAACTGGAACACGGTGTTGTTTGGTACCGGCAATGCGCACCTGGAAGTGATGGACTGGCCGCTCTCGGCCGGACGCCTGTTCGAGGCCACAGAAATGCAGGGCGCCGCCAAGGTGGCCTTGATCGGCGAAACGATTGCGCGCGAACTGTTTGGCGATCAGGACCCGCTGGACCAGGTGATCCGTGTGCGCAGCGTGCCCATGACGGTGGTGGGCGTGCTCGAACGCAAAGGTCAGAACATGTGGGGCAACGACCAGGACGACGTGGTGATGGTGCCACTCAGCACCTTCCGCAGCCGCCTGCAGGGCAACGCCGGCGGGCGCCTCCAGCGCATCAACAGCATCCTGATCAAAGTGCGCGATGGCCACGACATGAAGGTGGCCGAGGAAAACATCCGGGACCTGCTTCGCCAGCGCCTGCGCGTGCAGCCCGGTGCCGACGGACCTTTTCGCATCCGCAACCTCACCGAAATGCTGCAGGCGCGCGAAGAATCCAGCCGCACCATGACGCTGCTGCTCTCGGCAGTGGCCGGCGTGAGCCTGCTGGTGGGAGGCGTCGGCATCATGAACATCATGCTGGTGAGCGTGACCGAGCGCACCCGAGAGATCGGTCTGCGCATGGCCGTGGGTGCGCGTGGGCGCGACATCCTCACGCAGTTCCTGATGGAGGCGATCACGCTCAGCCTGATCGGCGGCCTGGCCGGCGTCGCCCTGGGCGCCATCGCCACCTGGGCGCTGGGTCATTTTGCGGGCTGGCAGGTCAGCATGACGCTGGAGTCCATCGCGCTCGCCGCAGGCTTCTCGGCCAGCGTGGGCGTGTTCTTCGGCTTTTACCCGGCGCGCAGGGCTTCGCGGCTGCTGCCCATACAGGCGCTGCGCCACGAGTAGGCGTTCAGCCCAGCGTGAATCTGAAGGTGGCGCCTTCGCCGGGCGCGGCTTCGGCCTGCATCTCGCCGCCATGACGCTGCACGATGCGCCGCGCGGTCGCCAGGCCAATGCCCAGGCCGCTGAATTCGTGGGGCATGTGCAGACGCTGGAACGGCTGGAACAGCTTGGCCGAGCGCGCCATGTCGAAACCCGCGCCGTTGTCGCTGACGCAAAACCAGGACTTGCCCTCGCGCCGCTGCGCGAAAACGCGCACCGAAGCCAGCGGCGTCTGAGCGGTGTACTTCCATGCGTTGTGAAGCAGGTTCTGCAGCAGGGCTTCGATCAATGGCGGGTCGCCCATGGCCTGCAGGCCCGGGTCCACGCGCCACTGCACGTGGCGCTGGGGCTCGGTGGCGGCAAATTCCTCCAGCAGCCGTGTGGCGATGGCGCTGATGTCCACCGGCTCGCGCCGCAGTTCGCCGCGTGCGAATTGCGAGAGCGTGAGCAGGCCGTCGATGAGTTCGCCCATCTTCTTGCTGGCCGCCATGATGCGTTCCAGGTGGGCCTGGCTCTCGGCGTCCATGGCAGGGTTGTCTTCGCGCAGCGCCTGTGCAAAGCCGTTGATGATGCGCAGGGGCGAACGCAGGTCATGCGCCACCGCATAGGAATAGCTCTCCAACTCTTCGTAGGCCGCCTCCAGCGCCTGGGTGCGAAGGCGGATGCGCTGTTCCAGCGAGGCATTGAGCCGCTGGATTTCCATCTCGTTGCGTTTTCGCTCGGTCACATCCTGTGTGACCCCCAGCGCCCGCACGGCGCGCCCCTGCGCGTTGCGTTCGAACTCGGCTTGCACCGAGAACCAGCGTTCCTCGCCGTCGAAGGTCATGCGGTATTCGATGTCGTACTTGAGGGAGCCCTTGATGGCCTCCGCCCAGCGCTCCAGCACCCGGGGCCGGTCTTCGGGGTGCGTGCGCGCGAGCAGTTCATCGTCGGTGAAGGCGGGCGAGGGCAGGTGGAGGATGCCGTGAGATTCCGCCAGCGTGCTGAAGCGGCGCGTGGCCACGTCGGCCTGCCAACTGGCCAGGCCCGCCATGGTGTGAGCCTGGCGCAGCAACTGCTCGCTGGTGCGCAACGCCTCTTCCATGGCCTTTCGGACGCTGATGTCCTGCACCACCGCAATGAGATAGTCAGGCTCGCCAGCTTCGGTGCGCACCAGCGAGAGCGTGAGATAGACCCACACCGTATGGCCCTGCTTGTGGATGTAGCGTTTCTCGAAGCTGTAGTGCGTGATCTCGCCGTCGAGCGTGCGCTGAAGCTGTTTCATGTCCAGCGCCAGGTCCTGCGGGTGCGTGAAGTCGCGGAAATGCATGCCCAGCATTTCCGCCTTGGTGTAGCCCACGATGTCGCAGTAGGTCTGGTTGACGCGAATCCAGCGACCGTCGATGTGGCTGTGTGCCATGCCCGTGGCCCCTTGCTCGAAGGTGTCCTCGAGCTTGCGCTTGTTCTCTTCCAGCAGCGTGGTGGCTGCGCGCAAGTCGCGGTTGCGTCGCTGCATCAGCGCAATGGCGCCCACCACCACGATCTGGGTGATGAGGTGCCACAGGTTGAGCCAGAAGGCTTCGACCGGGTTGTCGATGGCGAAACTGAAGTAGGGCTGGACCAGCATGAAGTTGATCAGCAGCATGCCGATCAAGGTGCTGAACATGCCGACGCGGAAACCGCCATAGAGCGCCGAGATGGCGGCCGCCAGCGACAGGGTGATGAAGCGCCCGCCCGATTCGGCTGGCGCCAGCTCCACGCGCAGCCAGGCCGACACCAGCGTGACGATCAGGGCCACACCGTAACGGTTCAGGCTGCTGCGCCGCTCCGGCTGCCAGTCCACCAGCATTTGCCAGTACCGTTGCGCCAGATTCCCCTTGGGGTCGGAGGTGGTCATGGGGCGTGGGCTGGCAAGGGCGGATCGGCTTGGGTTCACCGCGTTATACCGGATGGCCTCGTTTCTGGGTGAGCGCCTGCAACATCGTGTCGATGGCGTCGGCGCTTTCCTGTGGCTTTTCCATGGGAAACAGGTGGCTGCCCTCCACCATGAGCAGGCGCTCGGGATGGTCCTTGCCCACCAGCCGTTGCGTCATGGCCATGCCCACCTGCTTCATCTCCTGCGAGCGCGTGCCGCCGATGAACCCCACCGGGCAGCCCAGCGGGTGGCGGCGCAGCAGACGGTCCAGGTTGTGGGGCAGGGTGTTGTAGATCGCGGTCTCGATGTCGCGGTCGAAGCCCAGGACCCGTTGAGACTGGCCCTGCGCGTCGGTGTGTTCGTGGGTGCCGTGGTGGATGTAGTCGCGCAGCACCTGGGGGTCCCAGTCGGCAAAGGCCCGCTTGGAGAGGAAGTACTCATGCGCGGTGGCGCTGTCGGGCCAGGCGTTGCGGCGCCGCCGGCTGACCTTGCCGGGCGTGATCGAACCCACGAGCTGCGTGCGCTTGACCAGCTCCAGCGCGCGGGCGCGCCAGCCACCCAGCACAGGCGAGTCGATCAGCACCACGCCCCTCACCGCGTGGCCACCCAGGCGCGGGTGGCGAGCGGCACACATGAGACTGAGAAAGCCGCCCAGCGAGTGTCCCACGAGCCACGCACCCTGGCCGTGGCGCTGGACCTCGGGAGCGGCGAAATCGGCCAGCTGCTGCACCAGGTGAGGCCAGTTGCTGGTGACGGGGTAGCGCGGGTCGTGGCCGAAGCGGTCCACCGCACGCACCGCGTGGCCGCGCGCGCGCAGCGACTTGAACAGCACGCCGTAGGTGCTGGCGGGGAAACTGTTGGCGTGGGAGAAGACGATCAGGGACAACGCGAAGCCTCAGATGAGTTTCTCGCGCGCGTTCGTGATCTTTTTCAGCGGCTGGCTGCGCGGCGTGCTGCACAGCAGTGGCACTTCGGTGTGAGCGCCGTCCCAGGTCGGGTCCTCGATGCTGTCAAACACCTCGCGCAGCTTCTGGCCCCAGGTGTTGTGCACCATGCGGAAGTAGGGGTTGTTGTCGTCGATGCAGGTGATCTTGTCCGACTGCAGGCGGTCGACCTCGTAGACGGCCATGTCCAGCGGCAGGCCGACCGACAGGTTGGACTTGAGCGTGGAGTCCATGGAGACCAGCACGCACTTGGCGGCCTCGTCCAGCGGGGTTTCGGGTGTGATCACGCGGTCGAGCACGGGTTTGCCGTACTTGGATTCCCCGATCTGGAAGAACGGTGTTTCGGAGGTGGCTTCGATGAAGTTGCCCGCCGAATACACCTGAAACAGCCGCATGCCCTCACCCTGGACCTGGCCGCCGAAGATCATGGACACGTTGAATTCCACACCCGCGCGCTGCAGCGAGTCGCCGTCGCGCTCATAGACGTGGCGCACCGCCGAGCCGAGCACCCGCGCTGCGTCGAACATGCTTTTCGCGTTCCAGATCGTGATGGGCTCGCCGCCATCGGCGTCTTCCAGTTGTTCGATCTGCAGAATCTCGCGCACCGACTGCGACACACTCAGGTTGCCGGCCGAGAGCAGGCACATGAAGCGGTCACCCGGTTTCTCGTAGACGATCATCTTGCGGAAGGTGCTGATCTGGTCGAGACCTGCATTGGTGCGGGAGTCCGACAGGAAAACCATGCCGGCATTGAGTTTCACGGCGACGCAGTAGGTCATGATGGGTTGGCCAGTTTTTTCAATGTGTAGAGTTGTTCCAGCGCCTCGCGCGGGCTCAGTGCATCGGGGTCGATGGCCTCCAGCGCGGCTTGCAGCGGGTGTGCCTCAGGCTCCAGTGTCGCAGGTGGCGGCGCGAACAGGTCCACCTGGCTGCGGCTTTCCTCGCTCTGAGCCTCCAGCGCGGCCAGGGCGTGGCGCGCATGCTGCACCACGCCCGCGGGCACGCCGGCCAGACGCGCCACCTGAATGCCGTAGCTGCGGCTGGCCGGACCGGGCTCGATCTGGTGCAGGAACACAATGCCCCCCGATTTGCCACCGGCCTCGGCCGCGCTCACGTGTACGTTCACCGCGGCGTGGTGACTGGCCGGGAATTCCGTGAGTTCGAAATAGTGGGTGGCGAACAGCGTGAAGGCGCGCGACTTGTCGTGCAGGTGGGTGGCGATGCCACCGGCCAGGGCCAGGCCGTCGAAGGTGGAGGTGCCGCGCCCGATCTCGTCCATCAGCACGAGGCTCTCAGGCGTGGCGGCATGCAGGATCTGCGCGGCTTCGGTCATCTCCACCATGAAGGTGGACTGCGCGTTGGCCAGGTCGTCGGCCGCGCCAATGCGGGTGTGGATGGCGTCGATGGGGCCGAGGCGGCAGGCGGTGGCCGGCACGCAACTGCCCATGCTGGCCAGCAGCACGATCACCGCAACCTGGCGCATGTAGGTGCTTTTGCCGCCCATGTTGGGGCCGGTGATGACCTGCATGCGCTGCTTCGGTCCGAGCACCGTGTCGTTGGCGATGAAGCTGCCACTGCTGGTTTCGTTCAGGCGCGCTTCCACCACCGGGTGGCGCCCGCCGCGAATGTGGATGCAGGGCTCGGGCACGAACTGCGGTTCGCACCAGTTCAGCGAGAGCGCGCGTTCGGTGAGCGCGCACAGCGCGTCCAGCGCGGCCATGGCGCGGGCCAGTTGTGCGAGCGGTACCACGTCATCCTGAAGCTGGTCGAGGAGTTGCTCGTACAGCCATTTTTCGCGCGCCAAGGCGCGGTCCTGTGCCGACAGGGCCTTGTCCTCGAAGGCCTTGAGTTCGGGCGTGATGTAGCGCTCGGCGTTCTTCAGCGTCTGGCGGCGGCGGTAGTCGTCTGGCACCTTGGACGCCTGGCCTTGCGTGACCTCGATATAGAAGCCGTGCACCTTGTTGAACTGCACGCGCAGGTTGGCGATGCCGGTGCGTGCGCGTTCGCGCTGCTCCAGGTCCACCAGAAAGCTGTCGCAGTTGTTCTGGATGCCACGCAGTTCGTCGAGCTCGGCGTCGAAGCCATCGGCGATGACGCCGCCATCGCGCACCAGCGCGGCCGGTTCGGCCAGCAGTGCAGCGCGCAACAGGTCGGCGCAGCCCTGCGGTGGAGTGAGGTGCTGGCCGATGCCTTGCAGCAGTGAGCTGGCGGGCTGATCGCCCAGCTGGCGCGCCAGTTGCTGCGCGCGCTCCAGCGTCTGGCCCAGGCCCACCAGCTCGCGTGGTTTCACCTGGCGCAAGGCGATTCGCGCGGTGATGCGCTCCACATCACTCGCACCTTTGAGCGATTGGCGCAGGCTCTGCCACAGGCCGCCGCGCAGCACGGCGATGGCGCCCAGCCGCTCGCGGGCTTCAGCGCGGTCGCGCCGGGGTTCGAGCAGCCACTGCCGCAATGCGCGGCTGCCCATGCCAGTGCAGCACACGTCCAGCAGCGAGAACAGCGTGGGGCTGCTCTCGCCGCGCAGCGTCTGCGTGAGTTCAAGGTTGCGGCGCGTGTTGGCGGGCAGGTCGATGCGCTCGCCGCTGCGTGCCACCTGCAGGCTGCGCACGTGGGTGAGGGCGCGGCCCTGGGTGTGTTCGGCGTATTGAAGCAGGGCCGCTGCAGCGGCGTGGGCGTCGGGCAGGTCCTGCGCGTCCCAGCCGGCCAGGCTGGCGGCCTGCAATTGTTCCAGCAGCTTGCGCTGGCCCAGGCCGGCGTCGAAGGCCCATGCCGGGCGCAACACCGCCACCAGGCGCCCGCCGTTGCCGCTGCTCTGGCTTGCCAGGGTCTGTACCGCGCGTTCGAAAGCGGGCGTGGCCTCGGCGCTGTAGAGCAGTTCGCCAGGGCCGATGCGGGCCACCCAGTCGGCCAGTTCGTCGCTGGCGCACTGGGCCAGGAACACGATGCCCTGCGTGACCGACATCCAGGCCAGGCCGCAGCCGGTGCGCGCCCCGGGATGCACGGCCATCAGCAGCGCTTCGGTCTTGTCGGAGAGCAGCTCGCTGTCGGTCAGCGTGCCGGGCGTGACCACCCGCACCACCTTGCGTTCCACGGGGCCTTTGGCCGTGGCCACATCGCCCACCTGTTCGCAGATGGCGACCGACTCGCCCAGTTTGATGAGGCGCGCCAGGTACGTGTCGACGGAGTGAAAGGGCACGCCAGCCATGACCACCGGCTCGCCGGCGGACTGGCCGCGTTGCGTGAGCGTGATGTCGAGCAGTCGCGCGGCTTTCTCGGCATCGGCAAAGAACAGTTCGTAGAAATCGCCCATGCGGTAGAACAGCAGCGTGTCCGGGTGCCCGGCCTTGAGGGCCAGGTACTGCTGCATCATGGGTGTGTGCTGGGACAGGTTAGCCAGGGTGGTGGCGCTGTCTGAAAAATCAGGTTTCATCAATGACTTGGGCTCTTCGGCGAGATTCGTCGACGCTGACTTTCTCCGCGAGGCCTATCTTATGGGATGGCCCTGAACGCGAAGCACCGCTGCCAAGGGCTGCGGCCGACGCCAGGCCGGCTGCGCCATCTGGTTGACAATCGGCGATCCTCGGCCCGCATCGCACGCACCCATGCCGTCCTCTCATCCTGCGGAATTTTCCCTGTGCTGACGCTCACCTGGCCCGTGGTGGCCGCCGTGCTGGTGGGTGCCTTGCTGCATGCCGCGTGGAACGCACTCGTCAAGAGCAGCGGCGACAAGGCGCTGGACACGGCGCTGCTGCATATGGTGGGTTCGGCGGCAGCCCTGCCGGTGCTGTGGCTAACGGGGCTGCCAGGACCGGACAGCCTGCCCTTCCTCGCCGCATCGGTGGGCATTCACCTGGGTTACTACATCGCGCTGGTCGGCGCCTACCAACACGGCGAGCTCGGGCTGACGTACCCCATCATGCGCGGTTTCGCGCCCTTGCTCGTGGCCCTGGCCAGTGGCAGCTTCCTGGGCGAGTCGCCCAGTGTGGCGGCATGGGCAGGGGTGATCGGTGTTACCGCGGGGGTGGCCATGGTGGGACTGGCCCACCCGGGAGAGGCCTTGCACCACCGCAAGGCGCTGCTGTACGCGTTCGCCAACGCCGGCATCATTGCCCTGTACACGCTGGTCGATGGCCTGGGTGTGCGCGCCGAAGCGGCCTCTGGCGGCAATGCCCTGCGCTACGTGCTGCTCCTGTTCGTGCTCAATGGCATTGCCTATCCGCTGCTGGTGTGGTGGCGGCGCACACCGCCCGCTCGCGCGGAGATGCTGGTCTATGCCCGGAGGCGCTGGCCCATGGCGGCCATGGGCGCTGCCGCGTCGATCGCTTCCTACGCCATTGCGCTGTGGGCCATGACGCGAGCGCCGGTGGCCAGCGTGGCGGCACTGCGCGAAACCTCGGTGCTGTTCGCCGCCGTCATGGGCACGCTGCTGCTCAAGGAGCGGTTCGGCCTGCAACGTGCTCTGGGCACGGTGGTGATCGTGGCGGGTGTGATGGCGCTGCGGCTGGGTTGAGCGCACACCGCATCGCCCAGAACCTGCCTTTCTCCTGCCGCGCGCCTACGACTGAAGGGGCAGGGCGCTGCGGCGGCGCCCGCCGCGTGGTGCTTTGTGAACGATGATGCGGTGCACGAGGTGCAGCTTGCGCACCGCGGGCTGGGAGAGGACGAAAGGATAGATGTCCATCACGCCCATGCTGCGCGAAATTTCGTTGAGCGCCACGGTGAGTTTCATCCAGTGGTTGAGCCAGCTCAGGAAGCGCGCATTGGTGTGCTCGTCTCCCTCGCCTTCCTGCAGCACCGATGCATCAAAGGGCTCGCAGGCGAGTTCCACCCGATTGCCCCGGATGCCGAACCCCCGTGCGGTGCCCAGCGTGTCTCGCATGTGCAGGTAGTGGGCCCAGGTCTCGGCCCAGTCTTCCCAGGGATGGCAACTGGCGTAGGCACTCACGTGGCGCGTGCTCCAGTCCGCCGGTGCGCCCTGGTGGTAGTGGGTCTCCAGCGCCGCCCTGTAGTCGGCGCGCTCATCGCCAAAGACGTGGCGAAACGATGTCAGCCAGGGTGATCCATCCACCAGGCGCTGCCAGAAGTAATGGCCCGATTCGTGGCGCAAATGGCCCAGCAGGGTGCGGTAGGGCTCACGCAGCGAGGTGCGGCGCTGCTCGCGGGTGGCGTCGTCTGCTTCGTGAGCGTCCAGTGTGATCACGCCATCTTCATGTCCGGTGAACACCGGGGACCCACCTGGCAGGCCGACCAGAATGTCGAAGGCCAGTCCACGCGCGGGGTCTTCGCTCCTGGGCACCAGGGGCAGGCGCAAGGCCAGCAGCGACGACGCCAGGCGCCGCTTGGCCAGTTCGATTCGACCCCACCACTCGGCATGTTCGGGCGTGCCGAGATCGGGCAAGGTGCGCGTGAGCCGACAACACAGGCACAGGTCGTGCGCCGACTCCTCGGCCGATGCCACCGGCACCATCCAGTTGCAGGCTGCGGCGGTGGAGAGGTTCATGCAGCGCCGGTAGAGTCGCGCGCGAGTGCCGCCTTCCACGCTGCGCCACAGCCCCGGGTTGTCTGCAGGTTCCAGCGGCAGCAGCTTGCCACGCAGGGCGTCGTAGCCCAGTGGTTTCATGCACGCCAGGCAGACGCTGTTGCGGAAAAAGATGGGTTGTTGGCAGACACAGGTGAAGGCACGGTTCATCGGGACGATTTTCCTGTGTTCGGGTGGAGGGTCGTAGGGGGTGGCGAAAGCCATCCGCGAGGCTGGGGGCCTTTTCGCGGGGGCAGGTTGTGTGCCAGGCCCGGGTTCAAGGGCGATCACCGCGCGGTGGAGGCCCACCGTGAACACGGGCTGGGCAACGGTGTGACGCCGCGGCGGCAGAACCAGGCCGGTGAAGTGTCACAGCCAGGCGGATCTGGCGAGAAGGGTCAAAAGCCGTGCAGCGACATGTTCAATGTGCTCCCGAACCGAAACGCGCCGCTCCACGATGTAGATCAAAAGCATGCAGATGAGCGGCGCGGTGCGTTGCGGGGCCATGGTTTGGTTCCGGAACCCGAACAAGCGGGCACTTTAGCAGGCTGATCGAAGGCTTTCTGTCGGAACTGTCCGGCACAATTTGAACGTTGGTCTCCACTTCATTTCCATCCACGAGCGCATGGCCGAAGCCGTTCCCGCCACCCAGTCGATACCGGCAGACGCCATGACATCCCTGCCCATTGCGCCGGCCCTGCCATTCGATGCCCTGTTCATGGCCTCGCCGATCGCGGCATCCGTGTCGCAACTGAGCGATGGGCGGCTGGTCGCTGTCAACGATGCCTGGGTCGCACTCACGGGGATGCGCCGCGAAGACGCCATCGGACGCACGACGGTGGAGATTGGCCACTGGCCGAGCGTGGATGAGCGCGATCGCTACGTCAACGAATTGCCCTCGGCGGCGCCGGTGCACTACCTGCGTCTTCGCGATGGCGTGAAGCACAGGGTGCGGCTGCACACCACGGTGCTGGACACCTTGCCAGAACCGCTGGCGCTGGTCTATCTGACCGAGGCCACGCGCGAGTACGAGGCGGAGGAAGCCCGGGCCCAGAGCGAGGCGGCTTTGCGCAGCGCCAATGTGGAGCTGCAGCAACAGGTCGAATTGCACGCTGCCATCGAGAGGATGGCGGGCGTCGGCCATTGGACCAATGCCGAGAACGAAGACGAGGTCATCTGGTCGCTCGGGCTCTACGAGATCGCTGGCCTGGAGCCGCAGGATCGCATCCGCCGCCGCGATGGGCGAGGCGGCATTCACCCTGACGACAAGCCCGCCTGGCTGGCCGCACGAGCCGCCATGGACGGTCGGGAAGTGGAGTTCCGCTGGCTTCGCCCCGATGGCCAGCAGCGCTGGTTCCGCACGCGCATCGGCCAGACCACTGTGGCGGGCAACCCGCAGACCGACTTTGGTGTGGTGCAGGACATCACCGCCGAGCGCGAGGCCAACAAGCGCCTGGCCGAGCAGTTCAAGTTGCTCCAGAACATCGCAGCCCGCGTGCCCGGCATGATGTACCAGGCGCGCCGTCTGCCGGATGGCCGCAGCGTGATTTCCTATGTGAACGACGCAGCGCGCGAGATGCTGGAGATAGAGCCCCAGGCGCTGCAGAGCGATGCGGGAATTCTGTTTGATCGGGTGCATCCGGACGACCGGCCTTCGGTGATCCGCTCGCTGGAGAGGTCGGCGCAGGAGCTCACGTCCTGGCGCCAGACCTACCGGGTCTGTCTTCCCAGTGGGCACACGCGCTGGTACAGCGTGGAGGCGGTGCCTCAGGCTGAGCCCGACGGCTCCGTGGTCTGGCACGGATTCACCACCGACGTGACGCAGGCGCGCATCGCGGCACAAAAGCTCGAACGCCAGCACCGCATGCTCGAAGCGGTTCGCCTGGCGCAGGCGGAGTACATCGAGGCGGACGACAAACGCCGCGCTTTCGAGGGCCTGCTGACCGCTTTTCTCAGCGTGACCGGCAGTTCCTATGGTTTCGTGGGCGAAGTGCTTTACGACGGACAGGATCAGCCCTATCTGAGGACCCATGCCATCACCAACATTGCGTGGGACGAGGCATCGCGTCGCACCTATGAAGATCAGATGGACGCTGGCATGGCGTTTCGCAACTTGCGCACCTTGTTCGGCGTAGCGATGGTGACCAGGGAGCCGGTGATCGCCAACGACCCGCGCCAGGACGCGCGCGCAGGTGGCCTGCCGCCAGGCCATCCGCCCATGGACGCTTTTCTCGGCATTCCCCTGGCCGTTGGAGACAGGCTGATCGCGATGGTGGGCCTGGCCAATCAGCCCGATGGCTACAACGTCGAGGACATCGAATTCCTGCAACCCTTGCTGGGGGCGGTGCGCCAGCTGGTTCTGGCCTGGCGTGGCCACGCCGAGCGCCGACGCACGCGTCAGGAGCTGGAGGCCACCAGCCGCTTGCTGGCCGAAAAAAGCGCCGCATTGCAGGCCACGCTGGACAGCATCAGCCAGGGCCTGACCAAGGTCGACGCCAGCGGCCGCATCCTGATCTACAACCAGCGCGTGCTGGAATTGCTGGACCTGCCCGAGGAACTGCTGCGGGGCCGCCCTTCCAACGAAGACATCGTGAAGTTCCAGCGCGAGCGTGGCGATTTTGGCGACGGCATGCGGCTGGTGGAACCCGAGGCACACGGTTACCTGAAAAGACCCGGTGACGTGGAATCGCCCGACTACTACTGGCGCAAGACGCGTGATGGCCGCACGCTGGACATTCGGTCGCGTCGCCTGAGCGATGGCGGGCTGGTGCGCACCTTCACCGATGTGAGCTCCTATTTCGAGGCCCAGGAAGCCCTGCGGGAGCAGCGCCAGCGACTGGCGTGGGTGCTGGAGGGCACGCGCCCCGGCATCTGGGAAACCAACCTGGTCGAACACACGCTGACGGTGAACGAGCGCTGGGCCGAAATGCTGGGCTACACCTTGCGGGAACTGCAGCCTATGCGCTACGAGACCTGGGAGGCACTGGTGCACCCCGACGACCTGCGGCGAGCGGACGACATCCGGGACCGCCATCTCGCCGGGCAACTGCCTTACTACGAATGCGACATCCGGATGCGCCACAAGCTCGGGCACTGGGTCTGGGTCAACACCCGGGGGCGCGTGCACCAGCGTGACGACCAGGAGCGCGCGCTGTTCATGTCGGGTACGCACATCGACATCTCGGAACGTGTGGCCGCCCAGGAGCAGGTGCGCGCCCTGAATGCGAGCCTGGAGCAACGCGTGAGCGAGCGAACCGCCGCGCTCGAGCGCTCGATGCGCGACATGGAAGCCATTTCATATTCCATCGCGCACGACCTGCGCGCGCCGCTGCGCTCGGTCAATGGTTTCGCGGCCATCGTGCTGGAGGAGGAGGCCGATCGCCTGAGTGCCCAGGGGCGCGATATGTTCCAGCGCATCGCCCGCTCCGCCCGCAACATGGGGCAGATGCTCACCGACATGCTGGAACTGCTGCGCGTGGTCCGCGTGGAGCTGGACGCCGTGCCAGTGGATATGCGGGAACTGGCGCTATCGGTGTCCGAGGCGCTGTCACCCCAGGTGCCACAGGCCCGCATCGATGTGGGGACGTTGCCCCATGCGATGGGTGATGCGACGCTGTTGCGCCAGGTTTTCTCCAATCTGATGGACAACGCGCTGAAGTACTCGCACCACCAGCCGATCCCCCATGTGGTGGCGGGTTTCGACGCGAACCAGCGCGCCTATTTCGTTCGGGACAACGGCATGGGCTTCGACATGGCACACGCGGAAAAACTGTTTGGCCTGTTCCAGCGGTTGCACCCCGGCAGTGAGGTGCCGGGCATGGGCGTGGGGCTGGCGATTGTGGCGCGCATCATCGAGCGCCATGGCGGCCGCATCTGGGCCGAATCGGCGCCCGGCCAGGGCGCCACGTTCTTTTTCCGGTTGCCGCAGGCCTGAACCGCGCTCAGGCAGCCGGGTCTTCGCTGGCGCTTTGCTGTTCCGGTGCCGCGTTGGCGGCGTCCTTCCTGGCCTGGCGCACAGCGGCCTTGTCTCCTGCGCTAGCGAATTTGCTGTATTTGCCCGTCAGGCCGACGAGCTGGCCGTAGATCTTGGGGTTGGCAGCGAGGCATTCTTTCTGTTCGAGGAAGTCGGACTCGCCAGTGAAGTTGCCCACCAGCCCCCCCGCTTCGGTGACCAGCAGCGCGCCAGCGGCCACGTCCCAGGGAGACAGGCCGGTTTCAAAGAAGCCGTCGGTGAATCCGGCGGCCACGTAGGCCAGATCGAGCGCAGCTGAGCCGGGGCGGCGCAGGCCGGCCACGCGCGGCATCACATCGCCAAACAGTTGCAGGTAGGTCTGGAAGGAGTCGCCCGGGCGGAAGGGAAACCCAGTGGAGAGCAGGCAGTCGCGCAGCGTGGTGCGCTTGGCCACGCGCACGCGGCGGTCGTTCATGTACGCGCCGCGCCCACGGGTGGCGCAGAAGAGGTCGTTGCGCGAAGGGTCGTAGACCACGGCCTGTTCGATCCGGTTGCCCACCATGAGTGCAATGCTCACGCAGTAGACCGGAAAGCCATGAATGAAGTTGGTGGTGCCGTCCAGCGGGTCGATGATCCAGACATGGTCTGCGCCGCCGTGCTTGCCCGGCCGCTTGCCCGATTCTTCGGCCCAGATGGCGTGGTCGGGATAGGCGGTGAGCAGGGTGTCGATGATCGCGGCCTCGGCGGCCTGATCGACCTCGGTCACGAAATCGTTGGTCTGTTTGACCGAGACCCGGACCGACTCCACGTCCAGCGCGGCGCGGTTGATGAGGGTGCCAGCGGTGCGTGCGGCCTTGATGGCCACGTTGAGCATGGGGTGGAGTGTGGACGACATGAATTGTGTACCTCGGCGCACCGCGAAGGCGGGCGCGACAGGGGATGAGCGGGAGGGAAGGCCCGGCGATGCGGGCGGCGACAATAGCCGGGATTTTACCGTCCCAGGCCCTTGCTGCATGCGCACCCGTTTTGTTCTCATCCAGACCAGTCACGCCGGCAATGTGGGCGGCGTGGCCCGCGCCATGAAGGTCATGGGTTTCGACGACCTGGTTCTGGTGCAGCCACGCTGGGCCAACGTGTTGCGCCGAGAAGAGACCATCCAGCGCGCCAGTGGTGCCAACGACGTGCTGGCCAAGGCCCGCATCGTGGACACGCTCGACGAGGCGCTGGACGGCATGAGCCATCTTTGCGCCACTGCCATGACCCCGCGCGACTTCGGCCCACCCACGCTCGCCCCGCGTGAGCATTTCACCGGCCTGCTGAGCGCGGGCGATCCCCCCGGGGGCGTGGCCTTCCTGTTCGGCTCCGAGCGATTCGGCATGCGCAACGAGGACGTCTACCGTTGCCATGTGGCGCTGTCCATCCCCACCGCGCCCGGTTTCGGCTCGCTCAACCTGGCCGCTGCGGTGCAGCTCATTGCCTACGACTGGCGCCTGGCGCTGGGTGGTTTTGCTGCGCCGGTGGTGGTGGCCGAGCGGCCGCATGCCGACGCGAGAGCACTTGCCGGCATGCTCGAACACCTGGAACGTGCCCTGGTGGCGGTGGACTTTCTCGACCCGCAGGCGCCCAAGAAGCTCATGCCACGGCTGAACCAGCTTTTCAACCGCGCTGCACCGAGCGAAGAGGAAATCCACATTCTTCGAGGTGTCGCCAAAGCCATGCTGCAAGCCACCGAACGTGGCAAGGGCTAGACTCGGCGCCATGTTTGCCCGCATCCGATCCGACATCCAGTGCATCCTTGACCGCGACCCAGCCGCGCGCGGCACCTGGGAGGTGATCACCTGCTATCCCGGATTGCACGCCGTGTGGCTGCACCGCCCGGCGCACTGGTGCTGGACGCACGGCTTCAAATGGGCGGGCCGCTTCATCTCGCACCTCTCGCGCTGGTTCACCGGCATCGAGATCCATCCGGGCGCCAGGCTGGGCGAGCGTGTGTTCTTCGATCACGCCATGGGTGTGGTGGTCGGGGAGACCGCTGAAATTGGCGATGGCTGCACCATCTACCAGGGCGTCACGCTGGGGGGCACCTCGCTCTACAAGGGCACCAAGCGCCACCCCACCCTGGGCAAGGACGTGGTGGTGAGTGCCGGCGCGAAGGTCCTGGGCGGTTTCCTGGTGGGCGATGGTGCCAAGATTGGCAGCAACGCGGTGGTGATCAAGCCCGTGCCAGCGGGCGCCACGGCGGTGGGCATTCCGGCACGCATCATTCCGAGCAAGACCGGCGAAAGCGCCGATGTGACCGACCCCAAGTTCCAGGCCTATGGCATCACGCAGGAAGACGATCCTCTGTCGCAGGCCATGCGTGGCCTGATCGACAGCACCGCCAGCCAGGAACACCAGATCGCGTTGCTGTGGCAGGCGATCGAGAAGCTGGCCGGGGCTCGCGACGGGGATTGCGTGCCGAGCGATGCGGCGCTCAAGGAGTGCTTCGAGGCTGAAAAGCTCAACCAGCTGGTGGGCAAGTAAGTCCGTTCGGGCTGAGCCTGTCGAAGCCCCTTTCGACAGGCTCAGGGCGATCGGACGTGGTGGTCAGTGATGATGACCGTGATCACCATGCGCGTGGCCATGCGAGATTTCCTCGGCTGAGGCGGCCTTCACATCCATCACCTTCAGCGAGAAGGTGAGCTCTTCACCCGCCAAGGGGTGGTTGCCGTCCAGGTAAACGGTGTCGCCTTTGATCTTGGTCACCGTGAACACCTGGCGCTCGCCCTGCTCGTTGCTGCCTTCAAGCTGGCCACCCACCTTCACGCCCGGCGGGAAGTTCTTCTTGGAGATGGTGGTCACCAGGCTTTCGTCGCGGTCGCCGAAGGCCAGCGAAGGGAGCAGCTTCACGGTGGTGGCAAACCCCTTTTCCTGGCCTTCGAGCGCCATTTCCACGCCGGGCAGCGTGTTGCCATAGCCGCCGTGCAGGTAGGCGCGTGGGGTCTTGCCGTCTTCGAGCACCTTGCCTCTGGCATCGGTGGCGCGGAAGGTGAGGGTGACGATGGTGTCCTTGGCGATCTTCATGGCGTTCTCTGGAATGAAAGTTTCAGCGCGCGGGGCGCATGGCAGATTTGGGACGGAAGGCTTTGCAGACTTCGTCGTTCGTTTCGAGGTAGGGCCCGCCGATGAGGTCGATGCAATAGGGTACGGCGGCAAAGATGCCGTTGACCTTCTGCGTGCCATCGGCGTTCTTCAGGCCTTCCAGCGTTTCGGCGATGGCCTTGGGCTGGCCAGGCAGGTTGATGATGAGGCTGCGCTCGCGCACCACGGCGACCTGGCGCGAGAGGATGGCGGTGGGCACGAAGGTCAGGCTGATCTGGCGCATCTGTTCGCCAAACCCGGGCATCTCCTTGTGCGCCACGGCCAGCGTGGCCTCGGGGGTCACATCGCGCAGGGCGGGGCCGGTGCCGCCGGTGGTGAGCACCAGCGCACAGCCAGCGTTCACCAGCTCGATCAGCGTGGCGCTGATGCGCTCGGCTTCGTCGGGAATCAGGCGCGGCTCAAAGGCGACGGGATTCTTCAGCGCCCGCGTGAGCCAGTCTTGCAGCGCGGGCAGGCCCTTGTCTTCATACACGCCACTGCTGGCGCGATCGCTGATGGAGACGATGCCGATGCGCACCGGATCGGAGCCGCTGGATGCTGTGTCGGTCATGGATGTTCTTCGTTCTCGGTGGAGCCGGCCGGATGGCCGGCGTCCTGGTTCAGTGCCGCCTTGACGGTCTGGAAGATCTCGCGGTAAGCCTTGCCGTGACGCACGGCTTCGCCGGGACGCTCCTGCGCCTGCGTGGCCTGTGCGTCTTTGCGCGCCTGGCGGATCAACGCTCGCAGTTGCTGCACGTCGGCGCCAGCGTCGAGCTGCAGCCATTGCGTGAGTGCCTCGTCGTCGGCGATCAGGCGATCGCGCCACTGCTCGGCCAGGTGCAGCGAGAGCGTGCCCTTGGCCGAGCCCTTGTTCTGTTCGTCGAGCGCGGCCTCCACGGCAGCCAGCGTGTCTTCGTCCACACCCCGCATGAGCTTGCCGATGTATTGCATCTGGCGGCGTCGGCCTTCGAAGTTGGTGATGCGCCTGGCCTCGGCCACGGCGTCTTGCAGCTTCTCGGACAGATCGAGCTTCTGCATGAGGTCCGTGCGCAGGGTCAGCAGGCTCTCGCCCAGTTGCTGCAGGCGGTCACTGTATTTCTTGAGGTCGGTCTTGCTCATCTCCGCCGAACCCTTGAGCTCGCGCTTGAGCTCCTGGTCCAGTTCGCTGCCGAGAGCGACGAACTGGCCACGGACGAAATAGCCTTTGGTGGGTTTGCGGGACATGTGGTTCGTGAAATGGGCATCTGCTCGAATGGCAGCGGCCAGGAGGGGCGGCAAGTATCATAGCCGTCGACATGAAAAAACCCTCCCAAGCCCTCGGTTCCGGCCCGGCAGCCGATCCTCGCAACCCCCTTCCCGGATTCCAGTACGCCCGCAGCCAGTTCGAGGAACTGATCGACCTGGCGCTTTCGCACGCGAAACAGCTCGGCGCGGCCGATGCGGCGGCCGAGGTCTCCGAAGGCGCAGGCCTGAGCGTGTCGGTGCGCAAGGGCGAACTGGAAAACGTGGAGCGCAACCGCGACAAGTCACTCGGCGTCACGGTCTACCTGGGCCACAAGCGCGGCAACGCCTCCACCTCCGACTTTTCCGCTGCGGCCATCCGCCAGACGGTGCAGGCCGCTTACGACATCGCGCGCTTCACCGCAGAAGACCCCATGGCCGGCCTGCCCGATGCCCAGGACGTGGCGGACACCTACACCGATCTCGACCTCTTTCACCCCTGGTCGCTGAACTCGGAAGACGCCGCACGCATCGCCCTGGCCTGCGAGGCCGCCGCTTTCTCCACCAGCAAAAAGATCAACAACAGCGAAGGCGCTGGCGTGTCGGCACAGCAGTCGCAT
Source organism: Hydrogenophaga sp. (assembly GCF_050250835.1). GTDB lineage: Bacteria > Pseudomonadota > Gammaproteobacteria > Burkholderiales > Burkholderiaceae_C > Hydrogenophaga. Next base: position 95,679 of record NZ_JBFWNX010000015.1, read on the forward strand.
TTCTTTGCGGCGCACCTGCGCGGCGGCGAACGCGGCAAGGCCGGTATCTTCAGCGGCGGTTACGCCAGCTCGCGCCACAGCCTTTCGGTGGCGCCCATCGCGGGCAAGGGCTCGAACATGCAGCGCGACTACTGGTACAGCTCCATGCGCGCACCCCAGGACCTGGCCACGCCCGAAGCGGTGGGCCGCTACGCCGCCGAACGCACGCTGGCGCGCCTGAACGGCCGCAAGATCGCCACCACCGAATGCCCGGTGCTGTTCGAATCACCCCTGGCTGCCGGCCTGCTGGGCAGTTACGTGCAGGCCACCAGCGGCGGTGCGCTCTACCGCAACACCACCTTCCTGCACGACAGCATGGGCAAGCGGGTGCTTGCCAGGCACCTCGACATCGAGGAGGACCCGCACGTGCGCAACGGCAAGGGCAGCTCGCCGTTCGACGATGAAGGCGTGCGCACCTCGAAGCGCAAAGTGGTGTCGGCCGGCCGCGTGCAGGGCTATTTCCTGTCCACCTACTCGGCACGCAAGCTGGGCCTGCGCACCACCGGCAACGCTGGCGGCTCGCACAACCTCACGCTCAAGAGCCGTCTCACGCAGCCGGGCGATGATTTGCGTGCCATGCTCAGAAAGCTGGGGCGAGGCCTTTTTGTCACCGAGCTCATGGGCCAGGGCGTCAACTACGTGACCGGCGACTACTCGCGCGGCGCCTCCGGCTACTGGGTGGAGAACGGCGAGATCGCCTACCCGGTGCACGAGATCACCATCGCTGGCAACCTGAAGGACATGCTGCTGGGCATCGAGGCAGTCGGTGCGGACGCTTACAACTACGGAGCCAAGACAACTGGCTCGATCCTTGTGAACCGCATGAAGATCGCAGGGAGCTGATTTCTTGCGCCCTGAAGCCCTGGCCTTGCTCGCTGCCGCGTGCTGGGCCGTGGCGGCGCTGTTCTCGGCACCCGCTTCGCAGCGCCTCGGAGCGTTTACCTTCAGCCGCTGGCGGATGCTCTTTGCCAGTCTCATCCTCTGGCTCATTGCACTGGTCACCGGTGGCTGGCGCACGCTGGATGCGTCGGCCTTTGGCCTGCTCGCGGCTTCCGGCTTGATCGGCATCTTTATCGGCGACACCGCGCTATTTGCCTGCATGAACCGCCTGGGGCCACGCCGCTCCGGCGTGCTGTTTGCCACCCACGCCCTGTTCTCTGCGGTGCTGGCCTGGCTATTCCTGGGTGAGAGCCTGTGGGGCTGGGCGCTGGCGGGCAGCGGTTTGCTGGTGGGTGGGGTGATGCTGGCCATCGTGTGGGGCCGCCGTGGCGACGAGCAGCATGGCTGGGAACAGACGCGCGGCCGGCTGGCTGTGGGCGTTGTCCTGGGGCTGCTGGCCGCGCTGTGCCAGTCGGTGGCCACGCTCATGCTCAAACCGCTCATGACCACCGGCATCGACGCGGTGGCTGGCTCGGCCATGCGAATGAGCATGGCGCTGGTGGCTCACGGTCTCCTGTTTGCCACTGGCTGGGCCGGTGCCCGATCGCTGGCGCCCGTGCGCATGAAGGACGCGGCCCTGATTTTCGGCAGCGCTGCCGTGGCCATGGCGCTGGGCATGACGCTGATCCTGCAGGCCATGAAGCACGGCCAGGCCGGGCTGGTGGCCGTGCTGTCCTCGGTGACGCCGATCCTGATCCTGCCAGTGCTTTGGATCGTATACCGGCGGCGTCCGGCGATGGGCGCCTGGCTCGGTGCCGGGCTCGCGGTGGCTGGCACCGCGATGATTCTTTCCTAGCCGGCCAGCGCGGCCTTCACGGCTGCCGACACCTGGCCCATGTCGGCCTTGCCGGCCAGACGCGCTTTCACCACCCCCATGACCTTGCCCATGTCGCCCGGGCCCTTGGCACCCAGTTCAACCACGATGGCTTGCACCTCCGCAGCCACTGCTTCGGCCGAAAGTCGCGCCGGCAGGTAGGCCTGCAGCACCTTCATCTCGGCGGTCTCCTTGTCCACCAGGTCCTGGCGAGCGGCCTTGGTGAAAGCTTCGATGCTGTCCTTGCGCTGCTTGACCAGCTTGTCCACGATGGCGACGACCATCGCGTCGTCCAGCTCCACGCGCTCGTCCACTTCCTTCTGCTTCATGGCAGCGGTGAGCAGGCGGATGGTGCCCAGACGCTCGCTGTCCTTGGCGCGCATGGCGGCCTTCATGTCTTCGGTGATCTGTTCTTTCAGGCTCATGGGGTGCTCCGGGTGGTGATTCGGGAGGAAGTGGGGCCAACAAAAAAGCCCGCTCGAGCGTCCTCCAGCGGGCTTTCGGGCGACCGGGTTGCCCCGGTGGCGCTGGCTCAGTACAGCTTCTTGGGCAACTGCATGGAGCGCACGCGCTTGTAGTGGCGCTTGACGGCAGCGGCCTTCTTGCGCTTGCGCTCGGCAGTGGGCTTTTCGTAGAACTCGCGGGCGCGCAGATCGGTCAGCAGGCCGAGTTTTTCGATGGTGCGCTTGAAACGGCGCAGGGCGACGTCGAAGGGCTCGTTGTCTTTTACACGGATGGTCGTCATGGGCGAAGGTTGTCCAGAATGCGCGGGAAGAGGATGGTCGGGAAGATCGGGCCCGAGCGTCGTTTCCGCAAAAATGTCCCGTCATTAACTGGTATTGGCCGACGGGGATTTGCCAGCAAAGCCTAGCATTATAGCCATTCCTGGGCACCAGGCAAGATTGTGCAGATCATCGGGGCGCCTCGCCCGCCAACGGGACGCCGCCCGTTGGCGCAGCGCGGCTGGGGCGATCAGGGCAGGGCCTGTGCGCAGGCATGGGCGCTGGACCAGGCCCACTGGAAGTTGTAGCCACCCAGCCAGCCGGTCACGTCCACCACCTCGCCAATGAAGTACAGACCCGGCTGCTTCGATTCCAGGCTCTGCGAGGACAGTTCGCGTGTATCCACGCCGCCCAGCGTGACTTCGGCCTTCTTGTAGCCCTCGGTGCCGGTGGGTGTGATCTCCCAGCGTGAGAGTCGCTCCGCCAGCCGGGCCAGCGCCTTGTCGGAGGCCTCGGCCACGGGGCGCTGCCAGTCGGCGTCCTGCTGCACCCAGGCTTCGGCCAGGCGGCTGGGCACCAGTGCGGCGAGTTCGTTGGACAGCAGCTTGCGGGAGGTGGCCTTGGCGCGCGCCAGCGCGGCGGGCAGGTCGGCTTCGGGCGCCAGGTTCAGGCGGATGGGAGCGCCCTCGCGCCAGTAGCTGGAGATCTGCAGCACAGCCGGGCCAGACAGGCCCCGGTGGGTGAACAGCAGGTCCTCGAGGAAAGCCGTTCGGCTCTTCTTGTCGCCGGTCTCGATGCGCACGGGCAGCGCCAGTCCCGCAAGCCCGCCGTAGGGTGCCCAGCCGTCGCCATCGAAAGTCATGGGCACCAGGCCTGGGCGTGTTTCCACCGACTTCAGACCAAACTGCTTTGCGATGCGGTAGCCGAAGTCGGTGGCGCCGATCTTGGGGATGGACAGGCCGCCGGTGGCCACCACCACCGCGCGGCTTTTCACCACACCCTGGTCGGTGTCGAGCTCGAAAGTGCCGTCGCCTGCGACCCGCATGGCCTTCACGCCACAGGGCTGCCAGCGCTGCACGCCGCCGGCTTCAGATTCACGCAGCAGCATCTGAATCAGGTCTTCGGCGGATCGGTCACAGAAGAGCTGGCCCTTGTGTTTCTCGTGAAAGGCGATGCCGTGGCGCTGTACGAGCGCGATGAAGTCGGCCGGTGTGTAACGCGAAAGCGCCGAACGGCAGAAGTGGGGGTTGGCGCTGATGAAGTGCTTGTGAGGCGCCTGCGGGTCAAGGTCGCGGTTGGTGAAATTCGCCCGGCCACCGCCCGAGATGCGGACCTTTTCAGCCACCTTCTCGCTGTGGTCGAGCACCAGCACGCGCAGGCCGCGCTGGCCCGCGATGCCGGCGCAGAAAAGCCCGGCGGCACCCGCACCGATCACCACGGCGTCCCACATGTCGCTCACCTGTCAGCCCTTCCAGGTGAACGGAAAGGCGAGCTGCCGCAGGAATCCCTTGGGCACGTAGTCGCCGAGTACGCCGTAACGCTCTGGCCAGACCTTGGGGCTGTTGACGGCGGTGCCGAAAAGGTGGTCCAGGAAGGCGTAGTGCGCCGCGTAGTTCCTGTCCAGCGCCTCCTGATCCTGGCTGTGGTGCCAGTGGTGGAAGTTGGGTGTGACGATGAGGTAGCGCAGTGGTCCCAGGCGCACGCTCACGTTGGCGTGATTGAACACGGCCTGGAAGCCCACCACGATGATGTAGGCGTCGATCACTTCCTTGGAGAAGCCCAGCAGGTAGATCGGGCCGAGCACCAGCGTTCGCGTGATGATGGTCTCCAGGATGTGCTGGCGCGAGCCAGCCATCCAGTCCATGTGCTTGGTGCTGTGGTGCACCGCGTGCAGGCGCCACAGCAGTGGTACCTCGTGGTAGGCGCGGTGTGTCCAGTATTGGGCGAGGTCGGCCACCAGGATGATGAGCGGCAGCGCGGCCCAGAATGGCAGCGCCGCGATCCAGCCGCGCACGCCGTCCACCGGCACCCAGCCAAAGAGGTTGTGCACCAGCAGATTGGTGGCCAGCAGCATGAAGCCGATCACCATGTGGTTGACGATGAAGTGATGGAAGTCGGTCTGCCACTCGGGGCGGAACACCGGCTGGTCCTTGCGCAGGGCGAACAGCTTCTCGACGAAGATGAAGACCAGCGCAGAACCCAGCAGGTCGAGGATGAACCAGTCCATGCCGATGTACGGTGTGTGTTCGGGGAAGTTCGGATCCACTTCGACCTGGTGCCCACCCAGCAGCGCGCTGAGCAGGACCAGCGCGAAGGCGAAGGCCGAGAGCCAGCGCGCCCGGTTGAACAGCACGTTCACCAGGCTCAGGCCGCCAGCAGCCACCAGGGCGCCGAACAGCAGCTGGCGCATCAGCGCCACGTCATATTGCTTGCGCAACTCGGGCGTGGTCAGGTACTGCGGAAAATGAAAGGCCATCACGCCCAGGAAACACAGGATGGCCAGGGTCAGCGCAATCACGCCGGTGACCAGGCCTCGGCCGGGCCGCAGGGTGCCATGGCTCTCGGTGAAATCGTTCAGTTTTTTGAGCATGCCGCTCGCTCCCCCCTGGCGCCGACGGGCGCGGGTGCCGCAGTGTAGCGGGCACAGGATGGCCGTTTCAGGCGCTTCGGATGATCGGCAGGGGTACTTGCAGGGCGGCAATGCCGCTGACCACGTCGCCCACCACGATCACCGCCGGGCTGCCCAGATCTTCGCGCTCGATGGTGGCGCGCAGTTGCCCCAGGCTGGTGACGGCGTGTCGCTGTTGGGGCAGCGTGGCGTGCTGGATCACGGCCAGCGGCGTGTCGGCGGGCAGCCCGGTGAGCAGGTCCTGCTGGATCTGCGCGGCGCTGGCCACGCCCATGTAGATCACGAGTGTGAGCTTCGCATCGCGCGCCGTGGTGGCCAGGGCCTGCCAGTCGGTGCCCTTGTCGCCGGGCTTGGCGTGGCCGGTCACGAACACCACGCCGTGCGCGTGTTCGCGGTGCGTGAGCGGCACGCCGAGCGAGCTGAGGCCTGCCAGGCCGGCGGTGATGCCGTTGACCACCTGCACCTCGATGCCGGCTTCGCGCAGGTGTTCCACCTCTTCGCCGCCACGCCCGAAGATGAACGGATCACCACCCTTGAGGCGCACCACCACTTCGCCCTCGCGCGCTGCCATGACCATGAGTTTCTCGATGAAGGCCTGCGGCGTGCTTTTGCAGCCGCCGCGTTTGCCGACGTGCACGATGCGTGCGTTCGGGCGAGCGTGGGCCAGCACGCCTTCGCTCACCAGGTCGTCGACCAGCAGCACCGTGGCCGCAGAAATGGCCTTGACGGCCTTGAGCGTGAGCAACTCAGGGTCGCCCGGTCCGGCGCCGACGAGCGAGACGGTGCCGGGAAGGAACTCAGACGGCGATGGCATGGGCTGCGGATTCATGGTGGTGTAGCTCTCGCAAGATGTGTTCCACCTGCAAGGCAATGGGCGTGGGCACGGGCTGTGTGCCGTCGAGCACGGCGCGGATGTACGCGGCCGTTTGAATGGCGTCCGTGGAGGGGAGCGAAGGCAGGTGCGCCAGGGGACCCTCGTGCGCTGTCTGCACCTCGGAGCGCCGACCGTCGCGGAACACCTCCATGCGCGGCGTGCGGCGCGCGTCGGCCACCGGCTCGCCCTCGGTGCCACGCAGCAGCAGCGCGTGGGCGCCAGTGAGCGTCCAGGTGGCGGCCATGGAGCTCGCGTACTCGGGGTGGGTGTAGCTGCCGACGATGAAGGCCTGGCCCGCGCAAGGGTTCATGAGCTTGACGAGACTGTGCGCCGGGTTGCGAAGGCCGACCGCGCGGCGCACGTCAAGCAGCCGCTTGAGGCTGACCGAGAGCACCTCGGTGGGCACGAAGGCGAGTTCGCCGGCCGGAAGCGCAGCCACCTGCCTCGCGGGCTTGATGCCGAGTTCGGCGAACACCTGGTCCACGGGCACGCGCTTGTCTTCGGTGGCGGTGCCATGCACCAGCACGGCGGCGCCCTGGCGCGCCAGCAGCAGGGCCAGCAGCGGCGTGAGCACCGGCAGCTTGCGCGCGCCGTTGTAGCTGGGCAGCACGACCGTGGCGGGGCCGATGTCAGGCAGGCGCAGCAGCCGCGCGTGGGCCGCGTCCAGGAAGCCGGCCATTTCCTGCGGCGTTTCGCCCTTGATCCGCATCGCAAGGCAGAAGCCGCCGACCTCCAGATCGCTCACCGCGCCATCCAGCACCTGGCCCAGCAGGTCGGCGGCCTGCTCGCGGGTGAGCGAGCGGGCGCCTTCCTTGCCGCGGCCGATGTCCTTGATGTAGTGGCTGATACCCATGGGTGTCGTTGTTTCGCGAATTGTCCGGGAAGTTTGATGACTTCGCGTTATATGACCGTTGCGGACGTGGGCAAGGTCTCGCGGACCATGCGTTTGAGTTCTGGCACGCAGGACCCGCAGTTGGTGCCGCATTTCAGCCCGTCCTGCAGGGCCGCCAGGCGCTCGGCCTCGCTCCCTTCGCATGTCTGGAGGCGGCCGCGGATGGCGTCTTCCGTCACGTTGAAGCACGTGCAGATCTGCCGGCCCTTGCGCTCGATGGCCACGGGCGCCTTGGCACCTGGCATGAGGAGGAGGCGGCCGTAGGCGGCGGCAGGCATCTCGTCCTGCAGTAGGGGCTTGATCCAGACCTCGGCGCGCGTGTCGCCTGCGAGCACGAAACCTTCGAGCCGGGTGGACTCGCCGCCGCGCACCAGACGCGCGGTGCGGCGCTGGCCCAGGCGCCGGTCGGCGTAGCGCAGCGCGTCGGCGGTGGCCAGGCCCAGCAGGGCTTCGATGTGCTCGACCAGGGCAGGCTCGGGCGCTTGGTGCGCGGCGGCGCGAAACAGCACGCCGGTGCGCTCCCTGCCGAAGGGCACACAGGATGCGTAGGGAAACCGCGCCATCAGGGCTCGCAGTCCCTCGCGCGCGTTCAGCGCCTGTGCCTCGGGCAACCAGGCCACCGCCAGCAGCGCCCATGGCAGTTCGGCCTTGAGCACCTTCACCGCTGCGTGCTTGAGCTCGGGTTGTTTCGACGTGGGGCAATGCGCCGAGGTGGTGAGCGCGTTCACGCCCGCGAGCACCTCGCCCGTGCTGCTGATGCCGCTCAGGAATTCCGAACCCCAGTGCATGGCCATGAAAGCCTGCGAAAGGCCTATGTCGTCCGAACCCTGCACCGGCACCAGGATGGAGCCGCGCTTGCTGGTCACGTGCACCAGGTCGCCCTCATGGAGGCCCCTGCGTTCCATGTCCTGCGGGTTCAATTGCACGGCAGGCTCTGCCACGTGGCCGAACAGCCGGCCCAGTGTGCCGGTTCGTGTCATGCCGTGCCACTGGTCGCGCAGGCGCCCGGTGGTGAGCGAGAACGGGTAGCGCGATTCGCGGGGCTCGGCCAGCGGCACGAAGGGCAGGGCCGCAAAGCGCGCCTTGCCATCGGGCGTGGGGAAGACGCCGTCTTCGTAGAGACGCTGTTTTCCCTCTGCCTCACCCGGCCGGATGGGCCATTGCTGCGGGCCTTGTTGTTCGAGCATCGCGTACGAGAGGCCGGTGATGTCGAGATCGCGTCCGCGCGTCGATTCGCGGTGTTCGAGCCAGATGGATTCGGGCGTGTCGCAAGAAAAGAGTGACGTATCCGCTCGGGCTGAGCCTGTCGAAGCCTTTTCATGGCCTTCGTTGGCAGGGGCTTCGACAGGCTCAGCCCGAACGGGAAGCCTGCGCTCGAGGCGCCTTGCAAAATCGACCGCAATGCGCCAGTCGTGCCGTGCCTGGCCGGGCGCGGGCACGGCCGGTCGCACGCGGCTGATGCGGCGTTCGCTGTTGGTCACGGTGCCGTCCTTCTCGCCCCACGTGGTGGCGGGGAGCAGCAGATCGGCGAAGTCGCAGGTGGCGGCGGTGGCGTAGGCCTCTTGCACCACGATGAACTCGGCGCGCTGCAGTGCGCGGCGCACGGTGGCCTGGTCGGGCATGGATTGCGCCGGGTTGGTGCAGGCGATCCACAGAGCCTTGATCTCGCCGTCGGCGGCGGCCTGGAACATTTCCACGGCGGTCTTGCCGGGCTTCTCTGGCACGGCGGGCACGCCCCAGAGCGCGGCCACTTCGGCGCGGTGCTGTGGGTTGGACAGGTCGCGGTGGGCGCTCAGCAGGTTGGCCAGGCCGCCGACCTCGCGCCCGCCCATGGCGTTGGGCTGACCGGTCAGGCTGAACGGACCGGCACCGGGTTTGCCGATCTGGCCGGTGGCCAGGTGCAGGTTGATCAACGTGGCATTCTTGGCTGTACCGCTGCTGCTCTGGTTCAGGCCCTGGCAATACAGGCTCAGCGTGGCGGACGATGTGGCAAACCACCGCGCGGCGGTAAACAGGTCTTCCCTGCTGAGTCCGCAGGCCTGTGCCACACGCTCGGGCGTGTATTCACGCACCAGCGCCTTGAGCGCATCGAAACCGGTGGTATGGGCAGCGATGTACGCGTGGTCGATCCAGCTCTCCCACAGCATGATGTGAAGCAGACCGTGGAACAGCATCACGTCGCTGCCGGGTTGCAGCGGTAGAAACAGGTCGGCAAAGCCGGCGGTGTCGGTGCGGCGCGGGTCGGCCACGATCACCTTCATCGCCGGGTTCTTCGCCTTGGCTTCCTCGATCCGGCGAAACAACACGGGATGGGCGAACGCCGCGTTGCTGCCGACGATGAAAAGGCATTGCGCATGGTTCACATCGTCGTAGCAGGCCGGTGGCGCGTCGGCCCCAAGCGTGAGCTTGTAGCCAGCCACCGCGCTGCTCATGCACAGGCGCGAATTGGTGTCGATGTTGTTGGTGCCGATCAGGCCCTTGGCCAACTTGTTGAAGGCGTAGTAGTCCTCGGTGAGCAGCTGGCCGCTGACATAGAAGCCAACCGCGTCGGGACCGTGGGTGGCGATGGCTGTCGAAAAACGATCGGTCGCAAGGTCCAGCGCCGCGTCCCATGTCACGGGCTGCGCAGGCGCACCGCGTCGCAGGCGCCTCATCGGTTGCAGCAGGCGCGCCTGCTGCGTGACAGCGGGCGACGCGGTGAGGTGCAGCGTCTGGCCCTTGGTGCAGAGTCGGCCAAAGTTCGCCGGATGCTGCGGGTCGCCGCGTACAGCGGTGATCTGGCTGCCCACGCTGTCGATCAGCACCCCGCAGCCCACGCCGCAGTAAGGGCAGGTTGAGCGGGTGGTGGTCGGGATCATGCGGCTTCGGTTCGTCGAGCGGGGCCCGCGAGGGGGCGGGTGAGATCGGTGGCGTGGCTGGCCAGTTCCTGGGCGTCCAGGTGCACCACACCGTCTTCGACCTTGACGGCGAACTTCGGCGTGCAGCCTTCGTCGGGCTCTCTGGCGCACCCGCTGTCCAGGCCGATCGTCCAGTTGTGCATGGGGCACGCCACGTGGGTGCCAAACACGATGCCCTGGCTCAGGGGACCACCCTTGTGCGGGCAGCGGTCGAGCAAGGCAAACACCTCGTTCTGGTCGTTGCGGAACACCGCCACATCCAGGCCGTGTTCGCGCTCGACGCAGCGCGAACCCAGCACCGGAATGTCGTCCACGCGGGCGATGGCGATCCAGCGGTTCATGCTGCGCTCCCTTCAAGAGCCACCGCCCTGATCGGGATGAACTGGCGCGTGTCCACCGCTGCTTTCTGGTGCTCGAACCAGGGGTCCGGCTCGCCGTCAAGCGCGAACTGCAGTTGTTCCCACAGCGCCTTTCGTCCCTCGTGGTCGTCCAGGATCTTCTTCTTCACGTGGTCGAGGCCGACACGGTTCACATAGTGCACCGTGCGCTCCAGGTACCAGCCTTCCAGGCGATAGAGCTGCATGAACGCACCGGTGTATTCCAGCACTTCTTCAGCGGTCTTGAGCTTGGTGAAAAACTGGGCCACCTCGGTCTTGATACCGCCGTTGCCGGCCACGTACATCTCCCAGCCCGAGTCCACGCCAATGATGCCCACGTCCTTGATGCCCGCCTCTGCGCAGTTGCGCGGGCAGCCGCTCACCGCGAACTTCACCTTGTGGGGTGCGTACATGCGCCACATCGCGCGCTCCAGGTCCTTGCCCATCTGGGTGCTGTCCTGCGTGCCCATGCGGCACCACTCGCTGCCCACGCAGGTCTTCACCGTGCGCAGCGCTTTGGCGTAGGCATGGCCGCTGGGCATGCCGATGTCCCTCCACACCGCCTGCAGGTCTTCTTTCTTCACGCCCAGCAGGTCGATGCGCTGGCCGCCCGTCACCTTCACGGTGGGGATCTGGTACTTGTCCACCGCGTCGGCGATGCGTCGCAGCTCGTCGGCGGTGGTTTCGCCGCCCCACATGCGCGGGATCACGCTGTAGGTCCCGTCCTTCTGGATGTTCGCGTGCGCGCGCTCGTTGATAAAGCGGCTCTGCGGATCGTCCTTGGCTTCTTTGGGCCAGGTGCTGATGAGGTAGTAGTTGACGGCGGGACGGCAGGTGGCACAGCCGTTGGGCGTGCGCCAGCCCAGGCCTTGAAACACCTCGCCGATGCTCAGCAGCCGGCTTTCCCGGATGGCGTCGCGCACGGCCTGGTGGCCGTGGTCGGTGCAGGCGCACATGGCCTTCAGTTTGGGCGTGGCGGAATAGTCCCCACCGGCGGTGAACATCAGGATCTGTTCCACCAGGCCGGTGCAGGAACCGCAGGACGCGCTGGCCTTGGTGTGCTTGCGCACCTCTTCCAGGGTGAACAGCCCCTTGTCCTTGATGGCTTTGCAGATGCTGCCCTTGGTCACGCCGTTGCAGCCACAGACTTCGTCGGTGTCGGCCATGGCTGCGGCCTTGCTGTGGCCCTGGTGGCCCACGTCGCCGATGTTGGACTCTCCGAACATCAGCCGGTCGCGGATGTCGGCCACGCTGCGCCCATCGCGCAGCAACTTGAAGTACCAGCTGCCATCGACGGTGTCGCCATAGAGGCAGGCACCCACGAGCTTGTCGTCCTTGATGACGAGCTTCTTGTACACGCCACCCGAGGGGTCGCTCATCACGATCTCTTCGGTGTGCTCGCCACCCATGAAGTCGCCGGCGCTGAAGAGGTCGATGCCCGTGACCTTGAGTTTGGTCGACGTGAGCGAACCGACGTATCGGCCGATGCCGAACTCGGCCAGGTGCGTGGCCAGCACCTTGCCCTGCTCGAACAAAGGTGCCACCAGGCCATAGGCAATGCCGCGGTGAGCAGCGCATTCACCCACCGCGTAGATGCGCGGGTCGGTCACGGTCTGCAAGGTGTCGCTGACGACGATGCCCTTGTTCACGTGCAGGTTCATGGATTCCGCAAGCGCCGTGTTTGGACGGATGCCCACCGCCATCACCACGAGGTCGGCCGGCAGCTCGGTGCCGTCCTTGAAGCGGATGCTCCCCACCCGCTCGGGCTGAGCCATCACCCGCTCGGGCTGAGCTTGTCGAAGCCCTTGCGCCAACGGATCGGTAAGCCCTTCGCCAGGCTCCGGGCGAACAGCAGGCAGCAGGGCCTCGGTCTGTGCACCGATGAGAAATTTCATGCCACGCTGCTCCAGCGACTGTTGCAGCAGCTTGCCCGCCACGTCGTCGAGCTGGCGCTCCATGAGCCAGGGGGCGACATGCACCACGCTCACGGTCATACCGCGTTTCATCAGACCATTGGCCGCTTCCAGTCCCAGCAGGCCGCCGCCGATGACGACCGCATGCTTGTACTGCGCAGCGGCGTCAATCATGGCCTGCGTGTCGGCGATGTCGCGGTAGGCCAGCACGCCTGCCAGGTCCTTGCCTGGAACCGGCAGCATGAAGGGGTTGGAGCCGGTGGCCAGGATGAGGCGGTCGTACGGCGCTTCGATCACGCCACCCTGGCCGTCGTCGGCGCGCACGATGCGCCTGACACGGTCCACGGTGGTCACGGTCTTGCCTGCGTGCAGGGTGATGCCGTTGTCGCTGTACCAGGCCCAGTCGTTGAGCACGATCTCATCCAATGTCTGTTCGCCCGCCAGCACCGGCGAGAGCAGGATGCGGTTGTAGTTGGGGTGCGGCTCGGCGCCGAAGACGGTGATGTCGTACAGGTCGGGCGCAATCTTGAGCAGCTCTTCGAGCGTGCGCACGCCGGCCATGCCGTTGCCGATCATGACGAGCTTCATCTTTTTCATGGTGAGCGTCCTGGTGGGGATGGGGTCCGAGGGCGGCGCCGTTCAGTGCTGGCGACCGCAGTCTTCGAGAAAGCCGATCAGCTCTTCGCGCAACTCGTAGTAGCGCGGGTGGCTCAGCAGCGCCTCGCGGGTGCGTGGGCGAGGCAGCGGCACGTCCATGATCTTGCCGATCTTCGCGCGCGGGCCGTTGGTCATCATCACCACGCGGTCGGCCAGCAGGATGGCCTCGTCCACGTCGTGCGTGACCATCATGGCCGTGACCTGGCTGCGGGCCC
>NZ_JBFWNX010000016.1:0-104376 GCF_050250835.1 Hydrogenophaga sp.
TTGACGAGTTGGTTTAGGCCAATCAGAGTCGGACGCCCAGTCACCTGTGCGGCGTTCTTGCCCAGGAGTCGGCTGACCTGCTCCAGGAGCGTGGACTTCCCTGACCCATGCGAGCCCGTGACCAGCATGTGCGGTCGACGGCGCAGCGCGGTTGCGAGCAGGCTGCTGCCAATCCAGCCGAGGACCATCTCGGCTCCGGCCGGAACACTCCAGTTGTACGACCGGAACACTGTCAGCAGGCGATCTACATCGTCTTGCGTTGCTAGCGCCGTGTCAGGACCATATCCGAGTGAGGCAGCGTCGGGATACACGTAGTCCCCACGGATTCCGTGTTGGAGCACCGTACCGTCATGGCGCCAAAGGGCATCCCCGTTGACGATCAGGCCACCGTCCTCATCGAGCCAGGTCCCTGCCCCACGCTCGGCACTAGGTCGGAATTTCCCGGCGGCCTGGCAGGAGGCGAGGATGTAGGTCCCGACCATGGCTGTTGAGCTACCGCGGCGCCCACCCTGTTTGTCCTTCGATTCAAGGAAAGCGCTGCAGGCGTCGAACCATTCGGTGCCCAACTGCATACGCAGATTCACCTCGGAAAGGTCCCGGGGGCGCAGGTGGACGACGCATTTCTGCAAGTCGGAAAACACCACAGCCGCGTTTCTGTGGAAGCCCAGAGCCGTGAAGCCGTCACTGGGTTCGTCCAACGGGACATCGTCTACGTCGTAATCGTGAAAGTGGTCGTCGACCAGTTTGAGATTTGTTTTCATGAAAAAGCTCCTACCTCCCGCCGCGTCTACGCGCCAGGATGAAATTTGAAAAATGGGTGAGCACGCCCCGCCATACTTGGTGGGGGCGCAAATGAATGAGGCGAAGAAGCCCATAGCCAAGCGTCGTGACCATGAGCAAAGTGATCGGCCGAGCTTGACGAGCAAGGCGCGGCCGAAAGACATCGGCGATATGCCGATGTGTTTAAAGCGGAAGAGAATTGAAATTGTTAAGGAGCATTGCTGTCGCAGCGCGATGGCGCGACCAAGATCAAATCCGGCGTTGCGCCAGATCGAAGCAATGCTCCTTGACGGACCCTAGAGGGAGAGGGTCTGAGGTCAGCGAAAAGGTACTGACCCAGGATGTTTCGCAGTCAAAAACTGCGAAATGAGCCGCGATTATAAGCAATAACTATTGAAACGTCAAGCATCCTCGCGTGCGCGAATGAGCCGGACTTTGCCGCGCCCCTGCTGCCAAGGCTTCGCAGGAACCTGCGGAAACCTCACCCCCATGAAGTAGTCGACAAGAATCTCAAACGGCACATCCGAGCCGTAGCCGTCAGTGACCGTGCCATCGCCTGATGTGTGGCCCAGAAACCGCTGCAGGTACTTTGTCGGCATCCTCGCCTGCTCCAGCAGGTCTTTCATCGTATGCCTGAACGAATACATCACCTTGCGTTCGTCCTTGACCCCCAGGGCCCGCAGGTACCGCCCAAAGAACTTCGAGAAGGCGCCAGACAGCTTCCCGTGCCAGTCCTTCTGCAGGGTGGGGAACAACACCGTATGCCCCTGCCCTCGAAGCCAGTCGACATATCGCAGCAAACCAAGGTCGATCAGCTGTTGCGCGACCGGAACTCGCCGGATTGAGTGACCATTTTTCAACGTGCGCCTGTGGCCTTTGGGGACTTCCTCGAACAGGTCCAAATCCTCACCGGATGGGCGATCAATGAGGTCGAGGTACCAGCCATGCTCAGGGTCCTGTTTGATGTCCTGGATCGACAAGCCTGCGACTTCCTCGGGGCGCGCGCCCGTGTAAAACATCAGGATCGGAATCCAATAGCTGGCCTCCCCAGACTGTCCGCTGGACCGTCGATGGTCGGTGAACACTTCCGAGCCAAAGATGGTTCTCAGGTCGTCCTGGTCAAACGGCAGGCGGCGCTTCTTGCGCTTCTGTACTGAGCTCTCTTTGAAGCCCAAGGTATCTTGGGCCGGGTTCTCCGCCAGCATGTGGCGCCCCACCGCAATCTTGTAGATGGCCTTGATTTTGGAGAGCCGCTCGTTGATCGTGTCGACGGCCAGACCACGCCCCCGCATGTCCTGTGCAAATGCCGTCATGTCCTCCGCGGTCACCTCTGCGGGGGACTTGCATTCCTGGCAGGCCACACGCTGGCCCTTGAACCGTTGCAGATCACGCCAAGGAGTCTGTGACGCAATCGCCGTCGAGCGAGGCCGATCCGGGACGAAATCACGCCAAGCCGCAAAGACCTCGTCCCATCCAGGGAGGGCCTTGCCCTCGCCGGCAGGTTTTCGTGGCTCCTGCGGCCCATTTCGGGCCTCCGCCGGCCCTTGAGCCTTGAGCTGAGCACCTGGCAGCTGACCAATGACGACGGAGGGAACCACCGAAGGCACCATCTGGTTACCCAGTTCAGACGTCGGACGGAGCGCGCTATACGCCTCAAGACAGGACAAAACTTGGTCGACCCCAAGCCGCTTGATGTGCTCATCCAGCCTGGACAGGAATTCACCACTCCATGAGCCGCGGTCGCCGCCCAGCGTAGACGCGCCCCCTGTGGGGGCCTGATTGGCAATGGCGTGAAACACCGCAACCGCGTCACCACCCGCTCTCTCGTTGGAGACCTCGGAGGCCCCCAACTGACGGGCGTACAGGTCTGCCTGCCGATCTGCGATTTGTTGACGGACTCGCTCGAACTCGGTATCAAGCTTCGCTCGATGCGACCGAGCCAGAATCTTTGCCGCTTTCAGGTCTGTAGTGCCCAGACTCAGCGTGACATGAGTGCAGTGAGTTGGGTACGCTGGACGAACGGATTTTGGGATGCGAACACGAAGGTACTTCGTGCCGTGCTTGCCGCGTTCGTAGATGGATTCGGTGATGGACTTCATGGTGGTTGTTACACAGCTCTGTGTGACAGGCTGTGTGACAACTTCTCAGTCCCCGAAAGCAAAAAGTGCTTGATTCCTAAGGAAATCAAGCACTTGGCGATGGAAAATTATTTGATGGGGTGGCTGATGGGACTCGAACCCACGACAACAGGAATCACAATCCTGGACTCTACCAACTGAGCTACAGCCACCGCAAGAGCGAGATTATAGCCCGATCGAATCGGGCCCCAAAGGCTCAGCGTGCGGCGGTCTTCACGGCTGCAGGCTCGGGCACCAGGATGCGCGCCTTGAAACGCTCCTTGAGCGATTCGACATAGGCTTCGTTCTCGGCCGAAGCCCACCACTGGCTGTATTGCTGAACTTCCTGGGCCAGTTGCTGCGGATTGCGGGCGTCGCGCGGCAGGATCTTTTCCACCTTCACGACGGCATAGCCCTCTTCGCCCAGGCTGACGCCAGCCCAGGCCGGCAAGGCCTTGGGATCGGTGCTCAGCGCAGCGGTCAGCACAGGCTGCACCAGGCCTTGCGGGTTCTCGCGCGAAACCACCACCGGAGCGGCCAGACCGGTATCGGCGCCACCGCCGCCCTTCCAGGCCTGCAAGCGCTTCTCGCCCTCTTCCCGAGCCAGTTGGGTGGCGCGCTGGGCCACCAGGCGTTCGCGCACCTGTTCGCGCACCTCGGCCAGCGGCAGCGTGCGAGCGGGCATGTGCTGCACCACGCGGGCCGCAGCCAGTTGACCCGAACCCGTTTCAATGGCTTCGGTGTTGCGTTTCTTGTCGATGGCATCGGCCGAAAACAGCGCGCCGAGCAGGCGGTCACTGGCCAGCGGGCCTGTGGCGCCCGGCAGCGGCTGGCGCTGCACGCCCTTGGCGGATCGAATCTCGAGCTTGAGCCGTTCAGCGGCAGGTTTGAGGCTGTCCGCCTGCTCGTACACGAGGTTGCTGAAAGTTTCCGCGGCTTCGGAGAACTGCTTCTGAGCCTGTTGCTGTTTCAGCTGCGTTTCGATTTCAGCGCGCATCGACTCGAAGCTGCGCTGAGGCGGCGCCTTGATGTCGGTGAGCTGGATGATGTGGAAACCCACTTCGGTCTCCACCAGGTCAGAGATGGCGCCTTTTGATAGCTGAAACACCGCATCGGCGAAGGGCTTGATCATGTCCGCGCGGCCAAAGAACCCGAGGTCGCCACCGTTGGCGGACGAGTTGGTGTCTTGCGAGTCGGCCTTGGCCACTTCGGCAAAGGTGGCTGGCGCCTTGCGCACTTTCTCCAGCAGGGCCGTGGCCCGTTGACGCACGGCCTCTTTCTGCTCAGCGGTGGCGCCAGCAGGAACGGTGAGCAGAATCTGGCTTGCACGGCGCTCTTCGGTGCCCGAGAGGCGCCCGGCGTTCTGGTCGTAGTAGGCCCGCAGGTCCGCTTCGTTGAGGGACGCGGATTTCTGCAGGGCGGCGGCGTCGAGCACGAGGTATTCGATGTCGGCCTGTTCCGGTGCCTGGAACATGGCGGGGTTTGCGCTGTAGAAGGCTTCGATCTCGGCATCGGTGGGTTTCACCTGCGAGGCGAAATCGCGAGCGGCAAAACGGGCCACGCGGACCTCACGGCGCTCAAAGAAGGCATCGAGCGACACGCGGGCCTGCGCAAGCGGTGTAAAGCCCGAGGCCAGAATGCCCATCGACACCTGGCGCTGCGAAAGATCGGCGCGCACGCTGGCCTCGAAGGCTTCGGGTGTGAGGCCTTGGCGAGAGAGCAGTTGGCGGTAGGCTTCCACGTCGAGCGTGCCATCGGGACGGCGCAACGTGGCTATGGTTTCGTTTTGCTGGAGCTCGCGTGCCAGCCGCTCGTTGCTGGTGTAGAGGTTGAGCTTGCTGGCTGCAGCGCCCAGCAGGCGCTCGCGAACGAGGCGCTCAAGCGTGGCGTAGCGGGCACCTTCGCTGTCGAGCAGGGCCGCGTCGATCGTGGGCATGGCCTGCCGCAGGCGTTGCGACTCCTGCTGATGCGCCATGTCCCACTCGGCCTTGGTGATGTCCTTGCCGTCCACCGTGGCCACGGCGGTGCCACCTTCGTTGAAGCGGGTGTATCCCTCGATGCCGAACAACACGAAGGAGGGAATGATCAGGATCAACAGGAAGCCCATGAGGTACTTCTTGTGATTGCGGATGGAATCAAACATGCCTTGAACCCTGCTACTTCAATAACCAGCCTCGATCAACGGAGCCGGCGGAGACAACAAAAAAGGCGAACCCGGGTTCGCCTTTTCGATGGTGGTGGGTGCTGACGGGGTCGAACCGCCGACCTACGCCTTGTAAGGGCGCCGCTCTACCGACTGAGCTAAGCACCCCACCGGAGAACCGGTGACGGTTTTCAGTTCAGCGCATCCTTGAGTGCCTTGCCCGGGCGGAACTTGGGCACCTTGGCGGCCTTGATTTTAATCTCGGCGCCGGTGCGGGGGTTGCGGCCTTTGCGCGCGGGACGTTTGGTCACGGCAAAAGAACCAAACCCGACGAGCGACACCGTGCCGCCCTTCTTCAACGTGGTGCGGATGGCGGTGATGGTGGAGTCCAGCGCACGCGTTGCAGCAGCCTTGGAAATGTCGGCGTGCTTGGCGATGTGTTCGACGAGTTCTGTTTTGTTCACAAATAGCCCCTCTTGAAATGGAAAGAATGTTTCGTGATGACGGTTTTTTCCGGAGACGGCGGTCGGGCCGCGGGGAAAAAAACCTGGTCGCTTTGAACCGCAGGACGTTGCCAGAACCATGGCAAACGCTGGGTGATTAGACCCACTGGGCACGACCCCTGTCAATACGTTGAGGGGTCGATTCCAGCCTAGGCGGCGCAAGAGGCGAGATTCTAGACGCTTTCAACTCTCCCCCATTCTCAGGCTACAAAATGTCGCAATCGCGACGCCAGATGGCGGGCCACCGGTCACGAAGCGATGGCCCGCGCAATCGCTCGGCCGACATCGGTGGTCCCTGCTGTGCCGCCCAGGTCGGCGGTGCGTGGCGCCCCGCTGCCGGGCTGCAGCACCGACTCGATGGCGCGCATGACGGCGTCGTGCGCGTCGCGATGCCCGAGGAAGTCGAGCATCATCGCACCGCACCAGATCTGCCCGATGGGGTTGGCAATGCCCCGGCCCGCAATATCCGGCGCCGATCCGTGCACCGGCTCGAACAGCGAGGGATGCTGGCGGCTGGGGTTGAGGTTGGCGCTGGGGGCGATGCCGATGGTGCCGGTGCAGGCCGGCCCGAGGTCGCTCAGGATGTCGCCAAACAGGTTGCTGCCCACGACCACGTCGAAGAAATCGGGCCGCTGCACGAAGTGGGCGGTGAGGATGTCGATGTGGAACTTGTCGACCTTCACGTCGGGGTAGTCCTTGGCCATCTCGGCCACGCGCTCGTCCCAGTAGGGCATGGTGATGGCGATGCCATTGGATTTGGTCGCGCTGGTCAGGTGTTTCTTCGGGCGCGAACGCGCCATCTCGAAGGCGTACCGCAACACGCGGTCAACCCCCACGCGCGACATCACGGTTTCCTGGATGACGATCTCGCGCTCGGTACCGGCGTACATGCGCCCACCCACGCTGGAGTACTCGCCCTCGGTGTTTTCGCGCACGATCACCATGTCGATCTCGCCGGGCTCACGCGCACTGCCGTCGCGCCGCACCACTGGCGCCGTCACGCCCGGCATCAGCTTGGCGGGGCGGATGTTGACGTACTGGTCGAACTCGCGTCTGAACAGCAGCAACGAGCCCCAGAGCGAGATGTGGTCAGGCACCTTGTCGGGCCAACCCACGGCACCAAAATAGATCGCGTCGTGTCCGCCGATCTGGTCTTTCCAGTCGTCGGGCAGCATCTTGCCGTGGCGCTCGAAATAGTCGCAACTGGAAAAATCGAAGTGATCGAATTGCAGGCCGATGCCGAACCGGGAGGCAACGGCTTCCAGCACGCGAATGCCTTCGGGCATCACTTCGGTTCCGATGCCGTCTCCTGCGATGACGGCGATGCGGTGTTGGCTCATGGGGGCTCCTTGGTGTCGGTCAATGAGGGGATCAGCGCGCCGGGCGCACCACCAGCGCCACGCCAAAAGCGGTGAGCGCCGTACCCAGGAGCGTGGCGGCCGTGATGGGCTCGGCAAACAGCATCCATGCGATCAGTGCGGTGCAGGGCGGCACCAGGTACATGAGGCTGGTGACCGAGGCCGCTGCCCCGCGCTGGATCAGCATGTACAGCAAGGAACTGCCCCCGAGCGTGAGGCCCAGCACAGACCAGGCCATGGCGCCGATGAGCTCACCGTTCCAGTCCATGGTCTCGGCTTCCAGCAGCGTCAGGGGCAGCGTGACCAGCAGCGCCGCGAGCAGTTGCACCGCGTTGGCGGTGCGCACGTCGCAGGCCGCCACGAATCGTTTCTGGTACAGGGTGCCGACGGTGATGGCGAACAGGGCCATCACGGCAAACGACAGGTTGAGCCAGTTGGCCTGATCGCCCGGGCCACCCGCGCCGAACTTTCGTGAGACCACCAGCACCAGCCCTGCGAAACCAAGCACCAGACCGAGCCACTGGCGCTTGCTCACCTTCGATCCGGTGCCCGACAGCCAGATCGCGGTAAGCACCGGCTGAAGGCCGACGATGAGCGCCGACAGCCCGGAACCCATGCCCGCCTTCACGGCCGCCCACACGCCGCCCAGGTAGCCGGCGTGCATGAGCACCCCCGTGACGGCCAGGTGGAACCACTGGGCGCGGGTGTTCGGCCATTTGACTCCAGCGAGAAATATCCAGGGCAGGAAACACAGGATGGAGAGCGCGTAGCGGACCGCGAGGAATTTCATGGGCGGTGCATGGGGCATGCCGTAGCGCGCCACAATGAAGCCGGTGCTCCAGATCAGCACGAACACCCAGGGCATCGTACGCAGCCAGGCGTTGTCTTGCGCGGGTGCGTTCATGGCCGTGTTCTCAACGGGACTTGGCGCGGATTTCCGGGATGGCTTTCTGCAGGTAGTACACCATCGACCAGACCGTCAACACGGCCGAGATCCAGATCAGCCAGGTGCCCCAGAGCTGGGTGTCGATCAAGCCGAACAGCGTGCCGTGGTACAGCAGGAAGGGGATCGCCACCATCTGCACCGTGGTCTTGACCTTGCCGATCATGTGCACGGCCACGCTCTTGGTGGCGCCGATGATGGCCATCCACTCGCGCAGCGAAGAAATGGCGATCTCGCGGCCGATGATGATGAGCGCAACGAACACGTCGGCCCGGTCCAGGTGCACCAGCACCAGCAGGCTGGCGCACACCAGGAATTTGTCGGCAACGGGATCAAGAAAGGCGCCAAAGGCCGAGGTCTGGTTGAGCTTGCGGGCCAAATACCCGTCGGCCCAGTCGGTCAGGGCGAACACGATGAACATCGCCGTGGCCACCAGGTTCTGACGTGCGGGACTCATGTCTTCCAGGTAGAACACCCCCACGATCAACGGGATGGCCACGATGCGGGCCCAGGTGAGCAGGGTGGGGAGATTGAAAAACATAGTGGTGTCGATTATGAACTTGGCTCCGCCCCCAGGCCCTAGTGCAGGGCACGGTAGATGGTGTCGGCCAGTTCACTGGATATGCCTTCCACTGTGCAGAGGTCTTCCACGCTCGCCCCCGCCACGCCGCGCACGCCGCCAAAGCGCTGCAGCAGCCGGGCTCGCTTCTTCGGTCCCACGCCAGGGATGTCCTCGAGTCGGCTGCCCCCGGTGCGCACCTTGGCGCGCTGGGCTCGCATGCCCGTGATGGCGAAGCGGTGAGCTTCGTCGCGGATCTGCGCCACCAGCATCAGGGCGGCGGAGTCGTGACCCAGGTAGACCTTCTCGCGGCCGTCGGCAAACACGAGCTCTTCCAGCCCCACTTTGCGGCCTTCACCCTTTTCCACGCCGACGATGAGGGAGAGGTCCAGTCCGAGCTGTTCGAACACCTCGCGCGCCATGCTCACCTGGCCCTTGCCGCCGTCGATGAGCACAAGGTCGGGCATGCGGGGGCCGGCGATGGATTCGGCGGTAGGTTCCATGGCCAGGGCTTCGACAGGCTCAGCCGGAACGGCGGCGCTGGGCTCTTCATCCACAGGAAGCACGGGGAGGGGCGCGTCTTCGGCGCGCATTGCTTCGGCAATGCGGCCGTACCGCCGCAAAAGCACCTGCCGCATGGCGGCGTAGTCATCCCCGGGTGTGATGCCTTCGATCTTGTACCGGCGGTACTGGCTGTTCTGCATCTTGTGGCCTTCGAACACCACACAGGATGCCTGCGTGGATTCCCCGGCCGTGTGCGAGATGTCGAAGCACTCGATGCGCAGGGTGTCGAGCTGGTCGTCCGGCAGGTGCAGCGCATCGGCCAGCGCTCGGGTGCGGGCCTGCTGGCTGCCTTCCTCCGCGAGCAGGCGGGCGAGTGCGATATCGGCGTTCTTCTGCGCCATCTCCAGCCAGATGCGGCGGTGTTCGCGCGGCTGGTGCACGGCATGGACCCGTGCACCGGTCTGCTCGGTGAGCGCATCCAGCAGGGACTTGCCCACGGGATGGCTGGTGACCAGCGTGTGCGGCATGGCCACGCCCAGGTAATGCTGGGCAATGAAGGCTTCGAGCACTTGTACCGTCACGCGCTCGACGGGATCATCCTGCGCGGGTGCGTCGTCGGAGATGGCGTGGTCGATGGCCGTGGCATCTTCCACGTGGGCGGGGAAATACGGCCGGTCGCCCAGGTGGCGGCCGCCACGGATCATGGCCAGGTTCACGCAGGCGCGCCCCCCCTGCACTTTCACGGCCAGCACGTCCACGTCCTTGTCGGAGACGTTGTCCACCGCCTGCTGGTGCAGCACGCGTGAGAGTGCACTGATCTGGTTGCGCAGTTCGGCCGCCTGTTCGAACTCGAGCTTGTCCGCGTGCGCCAGCATGCGCTGCTCCAATGTGTCGAGCACGGCCTGCGTCTCGCCGCGCAGGAAACGCTCGGCGTCCCGCACGTCCTGCGCATAGATTTCGCTGTCGATCAGGTCCACGCAAGGACCGCTGCAGCGCTTGATCTGATAGAGCAGGCAGGGTCGCGTGCGGTTGGCGAACACGGTGTCTTCGCAGGTGCGCAGGCGAAACACCTTCTGCAGCAACGTGATGGACTCCTTCACGGCCCATGCGCTGGGGTAGGGACCGTAGTAGCTGTGGCGCCGGTCCACCACCCCCCGGTAGTACGCCATGCGAGGAAACGCCTGCGCGGGCGACGGCGCTCTGGCCAGGGGTTTGTCGCGCGTGCCGGTGATCTTGAGGTAGGGATAGCTCTTGTCGTCCCGAAACAGGATGTTGAACCGCGGATTGAGCGTCTTGATGAGGTTGTTCTCGAGCAGCAGCGCCTCGGCTTCGGAGCGCACCACCGTGGTCTCCATGCGCACGATCTTGCCCACCATGTGACCAATGCGCGTGCCGTCATGGTTCTTCTGGAAGTAGCTCGCCACGCGCTTCTTCAGGTTGCGCGCCTTGCCCACGTAAAGCAACTGGCCCTGGGCGTCGAAATAGCGGTACACGCCGGGAAGCGCCGGCAACGCGGACACCTCGCTGAGCAGTTGATCGGAATGCGCGTCGGACATGGGCGCGTATTGTGCGCGGCCTTGAAAGCCTTGCCCTGACAATGGCAACCATGCGCTGGGACATTTTCTGCAAGGTGATCGACAACTTCGGTGACGTGGGCGTCTGCTGGCGGCTCGCAGCCCAACTGGCGCATCGGGGCGAGCAGGTGCGCCTCTGGCTCGACGATCCGCAGGCGCTGGGCTGGATGGCGCCGGGCGCGCTGCAAGGTGAAATACCGGGTATCGAGGTGCTGCGCTGGACCTCACCGCTGCCATCGGGCTTGCTGGAGCGCCTTGCGCCGGCGGAGGTCTGGGTCGAGGCATTCGGCTGCGACCCACCGCGCGAATGCGTCGAAGCGCTCGGCCACCAGACGGCGCGTGGCAGGCGTGCGCCCGTGTGGATCAACCTCGAATACCTGAGCGCGGAGCCCTATGTGGAGCGCTCTCACCGCCTGCCCTCCCCGATCATGAGCGGCCCGGCCAAGGGACTAGCGAAATGGTTCTTCTACCCCGGCTTCAGCGAACGCACGGGCGGCCTGCTGCGCGAGGACGATCTGCTGGTGAACCAGACCGCCTTCGATGCCTCGGCATGGCTGGGGCGCCGGTCCATCGCGCCCCAAGCAGACCGGCTGCGGGTGAGCCTGTTCTGCTACGAGCCTGCCGCGCTGCAATCCGTGCTGCAACAGGCCGGCCAGGCCGCCGCACCGAGCGACTGGCTGGTGACGCCCGGGCGGGCCTGGCAGGCGGTGCGAGCGCTGCCCGGCTCCATTGGTCCGGCCTGCCACCTGCACGCCGTGCCCCATCTGACGCAACACGAATTCGACCACCTGCTCTGGGCCTGCGACCTGAATTTCGTGCGGGGCGAGGACTCGCTGGTGCGCGCGCTGTGGGCGGGTCGGCCGTTGGTGTGGCAGATCTATCCCCAGCACGACAACGCCCACCACGCCAAGCTGGCGGCGTTCCTCGACTGGCTGCAGGCCCCCGATTCGCTGCGCGACTTCCACCACGCCTGGAACGGCATCGGCGCCACTGCCGCCGTGTGGCCCGACCGCCCGACCCTGGCGCTCTGGCAGGACTGTGTGGGCCGGGCGCGCCAGCGGCTGCTGGCCCAGGCAGACCTGGCCAGCCAGCTCATCCGCTTCGTGCTGGAAAAGCGATAAAATTCGAGGCTTTGTGGAAAACCGGTCGGGTGCGCAGCCCACGCCGGAACACGCGGCCCAACCGTTGGAACCCCTATGAAAATCGCTCAAGAACTCCGCGCCGGCAACGTCATCATGCACGGCAAGGACCCGATGATCGTCCTCAAGACCGAATACAGCCGTGGCGGCCGTGGTGCCGCCACCGTGCGCCTCAAGCTCAAGGCCCTGCTCAACAACATGGCCACTGAAGTCGTCTGCAAGGCCGACGACAAGATGGACCAGATCATCCTGGACAAGAAGGAGTGCACCTACTCCTATTTCGCCGACCCCATGTACGTGTGCATGGACGCCGACTACAACCAGTACGAGGTGGAAGCCGAGAACATGGGCGATGCGCTGAACTACCTCGAAGACGGCATGACCGTGGAAGTGGTGTTCTACGACGGCAAGGCCATCTCGGTCGAACTGCCCACCAGCGTGGAACGCGAAATCACCTGGACCGAGCCGGCCGTCAAGGGCGATACCTCGGGCAAGGTGCTCAAGCCCGCCAAGATCGCCACCGGATTCGAAGTGTCCGTGCCGCTGTTCGTGGCACAGGGCGACCGCATCGAAATCGACACGCGCACGGGCGAGTACCGCAAGCGCGTTTGAAGGCGCGCAGACCGCGTCATTGACTTGAAGAGGCTCCAGCAGGAGCCTCTTTCGTTTGATCACCCCCCATCCCACGCCACACCTGCCCATGGACCTGGTTTCCCGCATTGCGGACGTCATCATCCCGGTCTTCCTGGTCGTGGCCATCGGCTACGGCTATGGGCGCCGGGCCCAACCCGATCTATCGACCTTCAACCGCATCGCGCTCGATGTGCTCGCGCCCATGCTGATGTATTCGGTGATGGCGTCCAAAGCCTTCGTCATCACCGATCACCTTCCCCTGTTGCTGGGTGGCGCGGTGGTGATTCTGGGTGGCGGGCTGCTGGCCTGGCCGCTGGCGCGCGCCTTCGGCGTGCAGCCACGCACGCTGGTGCCGGTGGTGATGTTCAACAACTGCGGCAACATCGGCCTGCCCCTGGCCCTGCTGGCCTTTGGTGCCGATCAATTCGGGGCAGCGGTGGCCCTGTTTGCCGTGAGCAACCTGCTGCATTTTTCGGTGGGCGCACGCATCACCAGCCGGCTTGCCCGCACCCGCGATCTCATGGCCAGTCCGCTCATGGTCGCCACGCTGCTGGGGCTGGCCAGCGCCTTGACCGGTGTGCGGCCACCCGATGTGGTGCTCTCGGGGCTCAAGTTGCTGGGCGATGCCATCATCCCCATGATGCTGTTCGCACTCGGCGTTCGACTGACCTCACTCACCCGCCAGGGCCTGGCCATGGGCATGCTCGGTGCGCTGGCTCGTCCCATCCTTGGCCTGGCCATCGGGCTGCCACTGGCCTGGGCATTGGAGCTCGAAGGGGTGGCTCGAGCGCAACTGCTGCTGTTCGCTGCGTTGCCGCCCGCCGTGATGCAGTTCATGCTGGCCGAGCGCTACCACCAGGAACCCGAGAAGGTCGGTGCCATGATCATGCTGGGCAACGCCCTGGCGGTGGTCTTCGTCCCGGTCGCATTGGCACTGGGTCTATAGGGCCTGCCATAGGGCCTGTTCACACACACAAGGAACTTCACATGGAAGCCACTCAAGACCTCAACGAACGGCGCCTGGCCGATGCCTGGGCGGAGCTGCAGGCCCATTCCAACGAAGGCAATGCGCTGCAGGCCGACGCCTACCGACTGGCGTTTGCCGATCCCGAATTCCTGCTGCGCCGCGAAACGCGCGGTATCCGCTTCCAACTCGAGATGCTCAAACCCGATCTGGCGCAGCGCGATCTGGGCATTGAAAACACGGTGGTGGTCTTTGGCAGCGCCCGGTTCCAGGAGGCCGGCGACGCGCGCGAGTTGCTTGCCAAGGCAGAGGCCACCGGGAACGAACATGCCATCCGCGTGGCGCAGGCCATGGTGCGCAACGCCCACTACTACGACCAGGCGCGCGAGTTCGCACGCACCGTCGCCCGCTACAGCAAGCAGTGCCCTCAGGCCGATCAGCTCTTCATCTGCACCGGGGGTGGCCCCGGCATCATGGAAGCCGCCAGCCGGGGTGCGCACGACGAGGGGGCACTCAACGTCGGCCTGAACATCGCGCTGCCTCACGAGCAGTCGGCCAATCCCTACGTCTCACCCGAGCTCAGTTTCAAGTTCCACTATTTCGCGCTGCGCAAGATGCACTTCATGATGCGCGCCAAGGCCCTGGTCGCGTTCCCCGGTGGCTTTGGCACGCTCGACGAGCTGTTCGAGGTGATCACGCTCGTGCAATGCAGGAAGTCCAAGCCAGTGCCGATCGTGCTGTTCGGCAGCGACTACTGGAAGCGCCTGATCAATCTGGATGTGCTGGTGGAAGAAGGCACGATCTCGCCCGAGGATCTGGATCTGTTCAAGTACGTGGACGACCCGAAGAGTGCGTGGGACCACATCGTGCATTTTTACGATTTGAAGGCCTGATCGCGCCAGCCCTTCGACAAGCTCAGGGCGAACGGTCGTTGGGGCGTACACGGGCTGCAACCGCCGTTCGGGCTGAACCTGTCGAAGCCCCAACCGCCGTTCGGGCTGAGTTAACCCGCCGTTCGGGCTGAGCCTGTCGAAGCCCCAACCGCCGTTCGGGCTGAGCCTGTCGAAGCCCTGCTAAGGCTGTGTCCAGCCGCCACCCAAGGCTTTGTACAAGGCCACCTGACTCTGCTGTTGCGCCAGTCGGGTCTGCGCCAGCGCCTGCTGGGTGGCGAACAGCGAGCGTTGCGCGTCGAGCACATCCAGGTAGTTCGCCACGCCGTTGCGGTAGCGCAGCTCAGCCAGGCGGAAACGATCGGCCTCGGCGGTCGCCTGCACCTGTTGAGCGGCCAATTGATCCCCGAGTGTGGCGTTGCCCGCCAGCGCATCGGCCACTTCGCGGAACGCCGTCTGGATCGCCTTCTCGTACTGAGCCACCGCGATCTCACGCCCTGCCCTGGCTGAATCGAGGTTGGCGCGGTTGCGCCCGGCGTCGAAGATCGGCAACAGCGCCTGCGGCGCCAGCGTGAAGCCCCAGGAGCCATCCTTGAACAGACCCGAGAGGTCGGTACTGGCCGTGCCCGCGCTGGCGGTGAGCGAAATGCGTGGGAAAAAGGCGGCGCGCGCCGCACCGATGTTGGCGTTGGCCGCGATCAACTGCTGCTCGGCCTGGCGAATGTCTGCGCGGCGCGTCAGCAGGTCTGAAGGCAAGCCCGCCGGCACGTCGCGCAACATCGACGCACCCATGGCGGGCGAGGCCGGCACCGCAACACTGCCCTCACCTGCTGCGGCTGCAGGAGCGGCATTGGGCAGAAGGTTGGCCGGCGGCGTCTGCCCCACCAGCAGGGTCAGGGCGTTCACGTCGAGCGCACGCAGGCGCCGCTGCTGGGCCAGTGCCACCCGGGCGGATGCGCTCAGCGACTCGGCCTGGCGCAGATCCAGCGCCGAGGACGCGCCGTTGTCGAAACGCAGCTTGCTCAGGCGCAGCGAGTCCTCGCGCGTAGCCAGCGTGCGCTGCGTCAGAGCCAGCAGTTCTTCGTTGGCCTGCAGGCTCAGCCAGGTGTTGGCCACCGCGGCGACCAGGCTGGTCTGGGCGGCGCGCTGTGCCTCTTCACTGGCCAGGTACTGCGCGAGCGCTGCTTCCTTCAGGCTGGCAATGCGGCCGAAGAAATCAATCTCCCAACTGCTGAGCGCCAGACCCACGCTGTAGACGCTGCTGATGCCACCGCCGCCATCGGCGGCGGGCTGACGGTTGCCGCTGGCGGCCAGGTTGATCGTGGGGAACTGGTCGGCGCTGCGAATCTGGTATTGCGCGCGCACTTGCTCGATGTTGAGCGTGGCCACGCGCAGGTCGCGGTTGTTGGACAGAGACATTGCAATGAGCTCGCGCAGCCGCGCATCACCCACGAAATCGCTCCAGGCGATGTCGGCTGCCGGCGTGGCGCTGGCTGGCGCCGCGGGCGTGGCCACCGGCCACTCGGGCGCCACCGGCATCGCGGGGCGCTCGTAGGTCGGCATCATCGAGCAACCCGCCAGCACAGCGGCGGCCACCAGCGTGATCGCGGTGCGCGTCGGGGAGAGGTGCGTCTGAAACATTGGCTTAGGCTCCATGTCCATGGTGTCGGGCCTGCTCGGCATCGTGCAGCTGCTGGCGCTTGCTGCCCTTGAAGAGGGTTCG
The DNA here is from genome assembly GCF_050250835.1 of Hydrogenophaga sp. Taxonomy (GTDB): domain Bacteria; phylum Pseudomonadota; class Gammaproteobacteria; order Burkholderiales; family Burkholderiaceae_C; genus Hydrogenophaga. The sequence continues at coordinate 15,831 of NZ_JBFWNX010000016.1, forward strand.
GACCACAACGAAGAAGATGGGAACAAACACCACCGCCAGCACGGTGCCGGTGATCATGCCGCCGATCACGCCGGTGCCGATGGCGCGCTGGCTGGCCGAGCCCGCGCCCGAGGCAATTGCCAGCGGCAGCACGCCCAGCGTGAACGCCATCGAGGTCATGACGATGGGGCGGAACCGGATATGTGCCGCGCCCAGCGCGGCTTCGATCACGCTCTTGCCCTGGGCCTGCAGGTCCTTGGCGAACTCGATGATCAGAATGGCGTTCTTCGCGGTGAGCCCGATGATGGTGATCAACCCCACCTGGAAGTACACGTCGTTGGAGTAACTTCGCAACAGCGTCGCCAGCAGCACACCGAGCACACCCAGCGGCACCACCAGAATCACCGAAAGCGGAATGGTCCAGCTTTCGTACAAGGCGGCCAGGCACAGGAACACCGCCAGGATGGCAAACCCATAGAGCACCAGAGCCTGAGCGCCGGCCAGCTTTTCCTCACGCGTCTGGCCCGTCCATTCGTAGCCGAAGCCTTGCGGCAGCTGGCTGGCGAGCCTCTCCATCTCGGCAATGGCCGCACCGGTGCTGAAGCCCGGTGCCGCACTGCCACTGATGCGCATCGACGGGTAGCCGTTGTAGCGCACGGTCTGCATGGGGCCGGTGATCCAGCGCGTGCTGGCGAAGGCTGACATCGGCACCGCCTGTCCCTTGTTGTTCACCACGTTCAGGCGCAGCAGGTCGTCGGGCTGCATGCGGGCGGGTGCATCGGCCTGAACCACCACGCGCTGCAGGCGTCCGGCGTTGGGGAAGTCGTTCACGTAGCTCGAACCGAGCGCGGTGCCGATGGCGGCGTTGATCGCGTCAAAGCCCACACCCAGCGCATTGGCCTTGTCACGGTCGAGGTCGATCTGCAGCTGGGGCGCGTCTTCCAGGCCGTCGGGACGCACCTGGGTGATGACCTTGCTCTGAGACGCCAGGCCCAACAGCTGGTTTCGCGCGGCCAGCAGCGCAGCGCGGCCCTGGCCTGAGCGGTCCTGCAGGCGGAAACTGAAGCCGGACGACGCGCCGAGCTCAGGAATTGGCGGCGGGCTCAGCGGAAAGATGAACGCATCCCGAATGCTGGAGAGTGCGCCGAAAGCGCGGCCGGCGACAGCCTCGGCCGAACTGCCGGGACCCGTGCGCTCGGCCCAGTCCTTGAGCGTGATGAAGGCCAGCGCGGCGTTCTGCCCCTGCCCCGAGAAGCTGAAGCCGAGCACGCTGACCATGCCCTGCACCTCCGGCTGTTTCAGGATGAAGCCTTCCACCTGCTTCATCACGTCCAGCGTGCGCTCCTGCGTGGCGCCAGGTGGCAGCTGCACATTGACCAGCATCGTGCCCTGGTCTTCGTTGGGGAGGAAAGACGTGGGCAGGCGCATGTAGACCACGGCCGCCACCGCGACAATCGCAAGGTAGATGATGAGCGTGCGGCCGGCGCGCGGCAGCAGAGCAGAGACACCCCCTTCGTAACGTTTGGCGGTCCGCTTGAAGCCTCGGTTGAACCAGCCGAAGAAGCCCCTCTTCTCGTGGTGATGACCGGCCTCCACGGGCTTGAGCAGCGTGGCGCACAGGGCCGGCGTGAGCGACAAGGCCATGAAAGCCGAAAACGCAATGGACACGCCCATGACGGCGGCGAACTGACGGTAGATGTTGCCCACCGAACCGCTGAAAAAGGCCAGTGGCACGAACACGGAAATCAGCACCACCGTCACGCCAACGATGGCGCCGGAAATCTGCCCCATGGCCTTGCGCGTCGCCTCCAGCGGCGGCAGGCCTTCCTCACTCATGATGCGCTCGACGTTCTCCACCACCACGATGGCGTCGTCCACCACGATGCCGATCACCAGCACCATGCCGAACATGGTCAGCACGTTGATGGAAAACCCCATGGCCAACAGCGTGGCGAAGGTGCCGAGCAAGGCCACCGGAACAACGATGGTGGGAATGATGGTGTAGCGGAAGTTCTGCAGGAACAGGAACATCACCAGGAACACCAGCAGCATGGCCTCGCCCAGCGTCACGGCCACCTGCTGGATGGAGATCTTCACGAAGCGCGAGCTGTCGTAGGGGATGGACCAGGACATGCCGGCAGGAAAGAACGCTTCGAGCTGCGTCATCTTGGCGCGCACGGCCTCGGCCGTGGCCAGTGCATTGCCGCTCGGAGAGAGTTGCACGCCAACGCCGACCGCAGGCTGGCCATTCAGGCGCGCCGACGTCGCGTAGGCCTGGGCGCCCAGCTCGATGCGGGCCACGTCCTTCAGGCGCACGGTGGCGCCGTCCGGGGTTGCGCGCAGGACGATGTTGCCGAACTGCTCCACGTTGGCGAGCTGGCCATTGACCACCACGGTGGCCGAAATGCTCTGACCACCCACATTGGGCAAGGCGCCAATCTCACCGGCCGAGACCTGCGCGTTCTGCGCCCGGATGGCGTTCGTGACGTCGGTGGCACTCAGGCTGAAGCCCAGCAGCTTGGCCGGGTCGATCCAGATGCGCATGGCGCGCTCGGTACCGAACAACTGGGCCTGGCCCACGCCAGGCACGCGTTGCAGTTCGGGCACCACGCTGCGCGAGGCGTAGTCGCCCAGCGCGACAGGATTCCAGGCAGGGTCGTCGCTCGACAACATGGTGAACAGCAGAAAGTTGCTGCGGGACTTGTCGACGCGCACGCCCTGCTGCGTCACCGCCGAGGGCAGGCGCGGTGACGCGCGCGAGAGCCGGTTCTGCACATCCACCTGTGCCAGGTCGGCGTTGGTACCGGTCTCGAAGCTCAGCGTGATGCTGCCCGTGCCGTTGGCCTGCGCCACCGACTCCATGTAGATCAGGCCCGGCGAACCGTTCATTTCCTGCTCGATCACCGAGAGCACGCTGTCTTCGAGCGTGGCGGCGGAAGCGCCTGGGTAGGTGGCGTTGATGACGATGGCCGGCGGGGCCACCGGTGGGTACTGCGCGATCGGCAACTGGGTGATGGACACGCCGCCCATCACCATGATGAAGAGCGCAATCACCCAGGCAAAGATCGGCCGGTCGATGAAGAATTTCGCCATGACGGAGCGCTCCTCAGCTTGATGCGGCGGGCGCCGGGGCGGGGGAGGCACCGCCCGGTGCCTGCCAAGGCACGGCCTTGACTGGCGTGCCCGGCGGCATCATCTGCAGCTTCTGGAATCCGTCGACCATCACCTGCTCGCCGGCCTTGAGGCCATCGACGATGACCCACTTGCCGTTCTGCTCGCCTCCCACCTTCACCTTGCGGGATGTCACCTTGCCATCGGCACCCACCACCGACACGGTGTCGCCCTGCGCCGAGCGTGTCACGGCCTGCTGCGGCAGCGTGATGGCGTTGCCGGCCGTGGCCTGCTCCAGGCGCACCCGAACATACAGGCCCGGTAACAGCGTTCCTCTGGGGTTGGGCACCTCGGCTCGCAAGGTGATCTGACCGGTGGTGCTGTCGACCGTGAGATCGGAGAACAGCAGGCGGCCGGGCCGCTCGAACACGCTGCCGTCTTCCAGCACCACCTGCACGCTGGCGGCGTCGGCACCTGCGCCCTTGAGCTGTCCACTCTCCATGGCCTTGCGCAGCTTGTACACCTCGGCGGCGGATTGCGTGAAGTTCACGTACATGGGGTTGATCTGCTGGATCACCGCCAGCTGGGTGGCCTCGCCCTGCCCGACCAGTGCACCTTCGGTCACGAGTGCGCGGCCGATGCGGCCCGAAATGGGCGCGGTCACGCGGGCATAGCCGAGGTTGATGTTGGCGGTCTGCACCGCCGCGCGGCCGGCGGCCACATCGGCCTCGGCCTGCTTCTGTGCCGCCACAGCGGTGGCGTATTCCTGCTGGCTCACGGCGTTTTCCTTCACCAGCGGCGCGTAACGCTCGGCCAGTGCAGTGGCCTGGGTGAGGTTGGCCTGAGAGCGTGCCAGGCTGGCCTGGGCACTTTGCAGCGCGGCCGTGTAGGGGGCGGCGTCGATGCGGAACAGCGCCTGTCCCGCCTTGACTTCGCTGCCCTCACGGAAGAGGCGCTCCTGCAGAATGCCCGCCGCACGTGCTCGCACCTGGGCCACCCGCGAGGCTTCCAGCCGGCCGGGCAATTCGGTGACCAGTCCCACGTCGCCAGGCGCCACGGTGACCACGCCCACCTCGGGCGCCGGCATGCCGCCTCCCGCCGCAGGCGCAGGCGGCGCTTCGGACTTGCCGCAGGCACTCAGCCACACGGCCAGGGACACCACGGCCAGGCCATGGAAAACACGAGCAAAGGACATCGCGGGAAAGCGAGGGCGCACGGCGGGCTCGGACTTGATATGGCTCAAGGCGGACATGGGAATCCTTGGGTGAAGATGGGGTTGCGCAGTGGGGTCGAACGAGACGGATGGCTCAACTGCCGCAAAAGCGGTGCAGTATACATACATACAAGAATGTATGTATAGTCCGGTGCTTGGGCCCAGACTTGCCAGGGTCTTGATGGAGCTTGCCGACAGGAGACACGCATTATGGTTCGACGAACCAAAACCGAGGCGCTGGAAACGCGCAACAGCCTGCTGGACGCGGCCGAGCACCTCTTTCAGGCGCGTGGCGTCTCACGCACCTCGCTCAACGACATCGCCACCGAAGCCGGCACCACGCGCGGCGCCATCTACTGGCACTTCAAGGACAAGGCAGATCTGTTCAACGCCATGATGGAACGCGTGACCATGCCGCTGGAGTGTTCGCTCGCCAACACGGTGCAAGCCATGGCCGACCCCCTGCTCGCCTTGCGCGAATCCATGCTGGGCGCCTTGCGCCAGACCGCCAACGACGAGCAGACCCGGCGCGTGTTCGAGGTCGCAACGCACAAGGTGGAGTACGTCAGCGAAATGCAGGCCGTGCGCGATCGCCACCTTCGCGTTCGCAACGAGTGCATGGCAATGACCGAAGCGGCGCTGGGCCATGCCGTGCGCCGGGACCACATCGAGCTCGGCATGCCCTTGTCGACGGCCGCGCTGGGCCTGCACGTGATGCTGGACGGATTGATCCAGAACTGGCTGCTTGATCCGCAGGCGTTCGACCTGGTGCGCTGCGGTCGCCACACCATGGACGCCTACTTCGTCGGGCTGGGCTTCAGTCCTGTCGACGCTCGGGCACCACGTCGGGCGGGACCTGCGCGCGTGAAGGCAGGGCCAGGTGCAGCGCTGCCTGCGCCATGAGATTGGCCGATACCGGCGCCGTGACGAACAGGAAAAGCGTGATCAGCAGTTCGGCCACCCCAGGGCGTCCCTGGCTGCCCGCTACCAGCATCGAGGCCACCAGAATGCTGCCCACGCCCAGCGTGGATGCCTTGGTGGGCGCGTGCAGGCGCATGTAGAAGTCGGACAGGCGGATCAGGCCCACCGCGCCCACCAGCAGGAAAAATGCCGCGATCACGATGAGTGCGGCAGCCAGCCATTCGATCAGGGGATTCATCTCGGCTCCTTACTCCACCACGTCGCCGCGGCTCAGGTAGCGCGCGAGCGCCACGGTTGATGCAAACCCGAGCATGGCCACCAGCAGCGCGGCCTCGAAAAGCAAGCCGGTGTTCCAGCGCAGGCCGAACAACACGATGAGTGCCACCGCGTTGAGGTACAGCGTGTCCAGCGCGAGCAGGCGGTCGGTGACCTCAGGCCCCGCCAGCAGGCGCCAGCCACAGAACACCATGGCCAGGGTGACCGCTGCCAGCCCGATGTTCAACGCCATGTCGAGCACATTCATGGTCGGCTCCTTTCGGTGGGTGTCTGACCAAAGACGCGCATCAGGGGCGCCTCGTAGCGCTGCTTCATCTCTTCAATCATGGCTGGCGCATCGTCGCAGTTGAGTGCGTGAACCAGTATCAGGTGCCGGCGCTCGTCGACCACGCAGGACACGGTGCCCGGCGTGGTGGTGATGATGGTGGCGAACAGCGCATTGACCCGCGCATGGTCGCTGGCCAGTGGCACCGGCAGCCAGGCCGGTTGCAGGCGATTCATGGGCCCGAGCACAAGCCGCGCGACGGTGATGTTGGCCATCACGATGTCCCACAACACGACGCAGGTCAGCCGGAACGCAGCAAGCCAGTCGATGCGATCGGCCGGTGCCAGGACGGGGTGGAGCAGGCGCGGCACGATCAGAGCGATCAGCGCAGCAGAGAGCAGATGCACCGTCGCCAGACTGTGCGAGAGCGCGAGCCAGCTGGCGGCCAGCAGCAGCGAGAGCACGGGATGCGACAGCCAGCCGGCCTTTGGCCTTGCAGGCGTGGCGCTTTGAGGGGTCGGGGTCATCGGGGCGTCTCCTGTGTCGGGGCGGGTTCTGCCCGGCTGCCGTCAAAAGGCCGAGTGGTGGAGCGCCCTGCGGCATCGCTCCCCAGCACCGCCCGAACGTAGGCAGAGGTGTCGGCCAACTGGTTCGCGGCATCGTCGGTGTAACGCTTCACCGGCGCAGCCAGCACGGCCATGGCCAGGGTGATCACCATGAGCGCCCAGGTCGCGGTCAGCAGCTTGGGACTGGAACCCGAGCCTTGCGCGTCGGCGTGCTCTTCGGGCTGCACGTGCCAGAACACCACCACGCCGGCGCGCGCCAGGCCGACGATGGTGAAGAATCCGACCAGCAGGACCACGCTCCAGACCCAGGCCTGTGCCGGAAGGCCAGACGAACTCTTCAGCACCATCAACTTGCCCAGGAAACCTGGCAAGGGCGGCAGGCCCGCCGCCGAGGCTGCGCCAAAGATCATCATCACGCCCAGCAGCAGGGGCTCACGTACCGCCACGGCGGGTCGCAGTCGATCCTGGGCTTCGCCGCGCTGGGCGGCCATGAGCTCGACCAGCAGGAACAGACCTGCAATCACCACCGTGCTGTGCAACGTGTAGTACAGCGCCGCCGACAGCGTGGCTGGCGTGAAAAGGCCCACGCCAGCGAGGATGGTGCCAACGGAGGAAACCGTGAGGTAAGCCACCATGCGCCCCAGCGAATGAGCGGCCAGAGCGCCGAGCACGCCCAGCACACTGGTGGTCAATGCCAGCGGCAGCAGCCAGTCTTGTGCGGCCAGTGCAGCCTCGCCAGCTCCAGCGCCAAAAATTCCCCAGTGGACACGGATGATGCTGTACACACCCACTTTGGTCATGATGGCAAAGAGCGCCGCGACAGGCGCGCTTGCAGCCGCATAGGTGGCCGGCAGCCAGAAATAGAGCGGCACCATGGCGGCCTTCAGGCCGAACACCACCAACAGCACCAGCGCCGATGCCCGCGCGAGGAAAGCAGCATCCCCCTGCAACAGCGCCACGCGCTGTCCCAGGTCGGCCATGTTGAGCGTGCCCGTCACGGCGTAGAGCATCGCCACACCAATCAGGAACAGGCCGGAGGCCGCGAGGTTCAGCACCACGTAGTGGACACCCATGCGGAACCGCTCGCGCCCCTGTCCATGCACCAGCAGCACGTAAGAGGCGATGAGCAGAACCTCGAAGAACACGAACAGGTTGAACAGATCTCCTGTGAGGAAGGCCCCGCAAAGGCCCATGAGCTGGAACTGGAACAGCGCATGGAAATGGCGCCCGCGACAATCCCAGCCACCTGTGGCGTACCACAGTGCGGGCACCGCGACCAAGTAGGTCAGCAGCACCATCAGGGCAGACAGGCGATCAACCACCAGCACGATGCCGAACGGTGCCGGCCACTCCCCGAGCTGGTAGACCATCAATTCACCACTCGAGGCTTGCCAGACCAGGCCCGCCGCCATCACCGCACCGAGCAGCACAGAGGCCATGGCGAGCCAGCGGCGTCGGCGAACAGCCGCGCTCACATGTCCACTCGCCTGAGCAGAAGCGCCCGCCGGTTCACCGAGGAGCAACATGGCTATGGCGGTGAAGGTGGGCAACAGGACCGACAGCACGGGCGCGTGCTGCAGCCAGAAAGCCAGGACCATGTGGATCATCAGGCGCGACCTCCGTCACCGCGCGGCGCGGGCGTTGCGTCCTGTGCCTGGTAGCCGGGCGCGTGTCCGGGCTCGTGTCCATCCACATGATCGCTGCCACTCTCATGTCGGCTGCGCAGCGCCAGCTCGATCACAAATCCCGTGGTGGCGAAACCAATCACGATGGCGGTGAGCACCAGTGCCTGCGGCAGGGGATCGGCCACAGGCCCATCGCCCAGCAGGATGGGCTGGGCATTGGCCCACAACCTGCCCATGACGAAGATGAATACGTTGACCGCATAGCCGAACAAGGACAGGCCCAGAACGACCGTGAAGGTGCGACCACGCAACATCAGGTAGATGGCGCAGGCGGTCACAAGGCCGATGCCGCTGGCCAGCAGGAACTCCATGCTCAATGCCATGTTCATGATGCGACCTCAGCTTGTTTGACAGGTATGGCGACCTCCCGTGTGACCGAACCCAGCACCGAGATGGTGAGCAGCGTGGCACCGACCACGGTGAAGTAGACACCGAGGTCGAAGAGGGCCGCAGAGGCCAGGGGCAGGTCGCCGAGCAGCGGCACATGGGGATGGCCGTGTGCGCTGGTGAGAAATGGCCGACCCCAGAGGAATGCGCCCACGCCGGTCAGGCCGGCAATGCCCAGGCCCAGGCCGATCCAGCGCACGAACCTGCGGCCGTTCTGCGCGCGCAGCACCGACTCGGCTCGCGCCTGTCCCAGCGACATGAACTGCAATACCAGCGCCACCGCCGTGACGAGCCCTGCGATGAAGCCGCCCCCGGGCAGGTTGTGCCCACGCATGAAGATGTAGATGGAGAACACCAGCGCCAGTGGCAAGACCAGCGCGGCCGCCACGCGAAGCAACAGAGGTTGTGCGGCGAAGGTCCAGGCTCGCCCCTGCGGATCCGTCGGCGAACGGCGCGTGCGCATGCCTTCCATGAGGGCGAGCACGCCCACCGCCGCAATGCCCAGCACGGTGATCTCACCAAAGGTGTCGTAGCCCCGGAAGTCCACCAGGATCACATTGACCACATTGGTGCCCCCGCCCACCGGCAAGGACTTTTCCAGGAAGTACCAGGAAATCGACTCATGGTCTCGCGTCAGCAGGATCCAGGCGACCCAGGCGATGGCCGCACCACCCGCCAGCGCCAGCCCCGCATGGCTTGCGCGGCGCCAGGCGGGCGACTCCTTCGGCGACTGCTGTGGCAGCAGCGCCAGGCCCATCAGCAACAGCACGGTGGATACCACCTCCACCGAAAGTTGTGTCAGAGCGAGATCGGGCGCCGAAAGGCTCACAAAGCTCAAGGCCGTGACCAGCCCCACGACCCCGACGAGCACCACCGACTGGAACCGATGGCGGTGCGTGAGCGCCAGGGCAATGCAGGTGGTGAGCAACAGCAGCCAGACGGCCACGGCCAATGGCGAAGCGGGCAGCAGTTCGCGCGTCCCGGTGTCAATGCCCCGACCGACAAGCACCACCACGCCCAGGACCAGCGCGGTGCCCATCAGCCATCCCAGATAGTGCTGCAGCGAACCTGTCTCCAGTCGCACCGTCAGGCGGCCCGAGAGCGCAAACAGGCCGTCAATGCCGCCATCGAACAGGCGCCGCCCGGTGATCGGCCCGAACCAGCGTTCGGAACTGATTCGATGCAGCCACCGGCCGCGCGCGAGCCAGAAATAGAGCGCTGCACCCGCGATCAGCGCAATCACGCTCATGAGCAGCGGCAGGTTGAAGCCATGCCAGATGGCCAGGTGGTATTCGGGCAGCGCCTTGCCCGCCAGTGCGGTGGCAGCCACATGCACAAGCGGCCCGAAGGTCAGCGCGGGCAGCAGGCCGACCACGATGCACATCACCGCGAGCAGGATCGAGGGCAGCTTCATGCCCAGCGGAGGTTCGTGCGGGTGCGCATTGGGCACGTCGCCCAGCGGACCATTGAAGTACGTGTCGTGAACGAAGCGCACCGAGTAGGCCACGCTGCAGATGCTGCCCAGGGTCACCGCCACGGGCACCAGCCAGCCCCACAGGCCCGCCGTGCCCACCACCGCTTCCGTCAGGAACATTTCCTTCGACAGGAATCCATTGGTCAGGGGCACGCCGGCCATCGACGCGGCAGCCACCATGGACAGGGTGGCCATCCAGGGCATGAAGCGGTAGAGCCCGCCGAGCTGGCGCAGGTCGCGGGAGTGGGTCTCGTGGTCGACGATGCCCGCGATCATGAACAGCGAGGCCTTGAAGGTCGCGTGGTTGAGCACGTGAAAGACGGCGGCCACCGCCGCCAGCGGCGAGCCCAGACCCACCAGGAAGGTGACGAGGCCGAGGTGGCTGATCGTCGAGTAAGCCAGCAACGCCTTGAGGTCGTGCTTGAAGATGGCCACGAAGGCCGCGAACAGCATCGTCACCAGGCCGGTGGTGCTGACGATCACCTCGAACCAGCCCGATCCAGCCAGGACGGGGTAGAGCCGCATGAGCAGGAACACGCCGGCCTTGACCATGGTGGCCGAGTGGAGGTAGGCCGAGACTGGCGTGGGCGCGGCCATCGCGTCGGGCAGCCAGAAGTGAAACGGGAATTGCGCGCTCTTGGTGAAACAACCCAGAAGAATGAGCAAGAGCGCAGGGACGAACATGGGGTCAGCCTGGATCTGGGCAACCTGCCCCACCATGGCGCTGATCTCGTAGGTCCCTGCCATCTGCCCCAGCAGCACGAAACCACCCAGCATGGCCAGACCACCGCCGCCAGTGACCGCGAGCGCCTGACGGGCACCGCCACGCGCATCGGCGCGATGGCTCCAGTAGCCCACCAGCAGAAAGGACGACAGGCTCGTGAGCTCCCAGAACACGACCAGCAGCAGCACGTTGTCAGACAGCACGATGCCGAGCATGGCCGCCATGAACAGCATCATCTCGCTATAGAACTTCGCCACGGAGTCCTTGGCGTTCAGGTAGAAGTGCGCGTAGATGACAATGAGCAAGCCGATGAAAAGGATCAGCCCGGCGAACATCATCGAAAGACCATCGAGCCTGAAGACGAGATCCAGGCCAATCTCTGGCACCCAGCTCCAGTGATTCGTCACCACCTCGCCCGCCATCACCAAGGGCGCGAGTGACACCAGCAACGAAAGACTGGCCAGGGTCACCAGGCCTGCGGCGATCGCGGTGAGCGTTCGTGACCTCGTGCCCAGCCACATGGTGGATACGGTTCCCAGCAAGAGCGGTAGCAGGACGATGATCAGCAGCACGGGTCGTCTTTCAGGTTAGCCGTCGATTCTAAAAGCCACAAACCGTCACGCCGCTGACGGCGCTCGCTCACGGTTGCAAGCGCTCGGGTGCGGTGGACGCAGGCGCCCGCAAGGTCCAGGCCAGTGGCGAGCCCAGACCAACGACGGAGCCCACGATCCAGAACACCGCCCCGACGCCGACCAGCGCACCCGCCGAACCAAAGAGCAGAGGCATCACCACGCTGGAGCCGTTGATGGCCATGGCGCGCAGGCCCAGTGCTTCCCCGTGGCGGTGGTGCGGCGTCATCTGGTGCAGGGTGCTCATGATCATGGGTTGCACCGAGCCAAGCGCCAGCCCCAGCAAAACCGACAAGGCGCCCATGGCCCAGGCCGACTGCACCAGCGGATAGGCGGCGAACAGAGCGGCGGTGGCGAGCATGGCCGAGCCGATCACGACAGATTCGCGAAGCCGCGCGGCCAGCCAGGGCATGAGAAGGCGGATCGCGGTGGCGGCCAGCGCGAAAGCGCCAAGAATGGTGCCGATGACGGTGGCACTGAGGCCTCGCTCATGGCCCAGCACCGGAACCAGGAAGGTGTGCACATCCCAACACGAGGACAACATCCAGTTGATCGCCATCAAGGTCCTGAAGCCTTTGTCTCTCAACAGGTTCCACGATGAGCCACTGGCCTGCCGCAGATCGGGCGACACTGGCTCGTGCTCGACCGTGTGCCGCACCCAGAACCAGGCCATGGATGGCAGCAGCGCCAGCAACAGAAAGGCGGCGCGAAACCCGAAGGTGTCGATCATCACGCCAGCGACAAAGGGACCAAGGAAATTGGAGATGGAAGGACCGATGGCCATCCAGCTGAAGACCTGACGCAGCTCGGTGGGTCCGTTCGCGAGCCGACCCACGTGGCGCTGCAAGGCGATCATCGCCAGGCCCGTCGCCGCGCCGCAGGTGAGCGCGCTCAGGCACAGCACGGGAAACACGGGAAACGCCACCGCCAGCGCCGCGCCTGACGAGGCAATGCCCACTGAAATGGCCACTGGCTTGCGCAGGCCACGTCGGTCGGCGTAACGTCCGGCCGGCAGCGCCATGAAGACCGGCGCCAGCGCGAAGAGTGCCAGCAGCACGCCCACCGCCACCGGGCTGTACCCTTCGCGCAGCGCCAGGAGCGGCGCGGCAAGGCGAAAGCCGGTCATGCACGCGTGCAGGCTGATCTGGGCGGCGATCAGGCGCGCGAGGTCGATGCGCAGATTCGGGTTCAAGCGTCCGCGTTGTCGGTGGGGTCCAGCGGCAAGAGCGCGCTGGCCTGGTCTTGCGGAAGGGCCTCCACACTGCGCAAGGCGCGGCTCATCACATTGGTCCGCGTCTGTGCCTGGTCCAGCGTATTCAGGACGGTCTGCGTCTGGCTCTTCACGCGGGAAAGCACATCACCGAACTTGCCGAACTCGGTCTTGACCGCTCCCAGCACCTGCCAGACTTCGCTTGAGCGCTTCTCCAGCGCGAGCGTGCGAAAGCCCATCTGCAGCGAGTTCAGCATGGCCATGAGTGTGGTCGGCCCGGCCAGCGTGACGCGGTGTTCGCGTTGCAGCACTTCCATCAGGCCAGGACGGCGCAACACCTCGGCATACAAGCCTTCGGTCGGCAGGAAAAGAATGGCGAAATCGGTGGTGTGCGGCGGCTCCAGGTATTTGTCTGCCATGGACTTCGCCTCGAGGCGGATGCGCTGTTCCAGCCCACGTGCGGCCAACTCGGCGCCCTCGACGTCGGCGCGCTGTTGCGCATCGAGCAGGCGTTCGTAGTCCTCATTGGGAAACTTGGCGTCGATCGGCAACCAGCAGGGTGCGCCATCGTCGCCCCTTCCAGGCAGCTTGATGGCAAAGTCCACCGCGTTGCGGCTGCCGGGGCGTGTGGTCACCTGGGAGGCGTACTGGTCGGGCGCGAACACCTGTTCGAGCAAGGCGCCGAGCTGGGCTTCGCCGAACATGCCGCGCGTCTTCACGTTGGTCAGCAAGTGCTTGAGGTCGCCCACGCCTTGCGCCAGCGTCTGCATTTCTCCCAGCCCCTTGTGGACCTGCTCCAGGCGATCAGCCACCTGCTTGAAACTCTCGCCCAGGCGCGCCTGCAGCGTGCTCTGCAGCTTCTCGTCAACCGTGGCGCGCATCTCGTCGAGCTTGGCCGAGTTGCTCTGCTGGAGTTGCTGCAACTGCGCATCGAGCGTGGTGCGGATCTCGGCCAGGCGGCGGGCGTTGCCTTCGCTCATGTCCTGCAACTGCCGCGTGAGCGTGTCCCCCAGCGTCCCGCGCAACAGCACCAACTGCTGGGCAAAGGCGTCGAGCTGGGCGTTCTGCGTGCGCGTGGTTTCTGCGGACTGGCCAGTCAGGGTTTCCTGAAAGGTGGCCAACGTCTGCTGGATCTCCTGGCGGCCGCCGCGAGAGGACTCGCTGATCTCGCGACGCAGTTCGCTCTCCACCCGTTCCACGCGCTGGCCCTGCTGCTGCAGTTGCGCCAGCAGCTGCTGCTGGTGCGCCACCGCTTCGACATCCGTCGGCGGGCGGCGCAGCAACAGCCAGCCCACCAGCAGCAGGTTCACCAACAGCAGGATCAGCAGCGCCCAGGGAAGGAGGTCGGCCATCATCCAGCGTGCTTCAGGCCACGGTGTTGATGGGCGTGACGGCGCGCCCGGTGGTGAGGAAGGCAATCACGTTGTCCGCCGCCAGGTTGGCCATGGCCTTGCGGGTGGCGATGGTGGCGCTGGCGATGTGCGGCGTGAGCACGACGTTGGGCACCGTGAGCAGGTCCGGATGCACTTTGGGCTCGCCCTCGTACACATCCAGCCCCGCGGCGGCGATGCGCTTCTCGCGCAATGCCACCGCCAGCGCCGCGTCGTCCACGATGCCGCCACGCGCGATGTTGACCAGCGTCGCCGTGGGCTTCATCTGCGCGATTTCGGCCGCGCCAATGGCGTGGTGCGATTCGGCGCTGTATGGCAGCACAAGGATGAGGTGGTCCGCCGAGCTGAGCAGTTCGGCCTTGTCCACGTAACGGGCCTTGCATTCGGCCTCGGTCGCGGCATCGAGCCGGGAACGGTTGTGGTAGATCACCTTCATGCCAAAACCATGAGCGCCGCGCCGTGCGATCGCCTGACCGATGCGACCCATGCCCAGAATGCCCAGGGTGCTGCCGTGGACCTCGGCACCGGCGAACAGGTCCAGGCGCCACTGGTTCCATTGACCGGCCCGCAGAAAATGCTCGCTCTCGCTGATGCGTCGCGCCGTCGCCATCAGCAGTGCAAACCCGAAATCTGCGGTGGTCTCGGTCAACACGTCGGGCGTGTTGGTGGCCAGCACGCCGGCCGCGGTCATGGCGGGCACGTCGAAATTGTTGTATCCCACCGCGATGTTGGCAACGATCTTCAGTTGGGGGCAAGCCGCCAGCAGCGCTGCGTCCACACGCTCGCTGCCAGTCGTGAGCACACCCTTCTTGCCCTGCAGTCGCGCAGCCAGTTCCGCGGGAGACCACACGGCATCTTCGTCGTTGGTCTGCACGTCAAAGTGTTCCCGCAAGCGCTCCACGACTTCCGGGAACACTGAGCGCGAGACCAGCACCGACGCCCGGCTTGAAACGCTCGACATGGCGCTCAGACCGCCAGCAGGTCGACTTCGAACAGCAGTGTCGCGTTGGGTGGGATCACGCCGCCCGCACCGCGCGCGCCATAGCCCAGCGCAGCGGGAATCACGAGCCGGCGCGTGCCGCCCACGGCCATGCCCTGCACGCCTTCGTCCCAACCCTTGATGACGTGGCCCGCACCGAGCGGGAATTCGAAAGGCTGTCCACGGTCCTTGCTGGAATCAAACTTGGCGCCTTGCACGCCGTCGTTGTAGAGCCAGCCGGTGTAGTGAACCTGCACAGGGCGACCGGCCTGGGCGGTCTCGCCGTTGCCGACCACGGTGTCTTCGTATTGCAGGCCGCTGGGGGTGGTGATCATGGGAATCTCCTGGTTGTCGTGAATGTGAAGCGCTCGATTATTCCAGCCAAGTCGTGAAAGAAGCGGCCGGCTCGCGCGGTGTGTAGAAGCCGTTGACCACATGGTCGGGGTCGGCATAGCCCAGCGACATGCCGCAGACCAGCATCTCGTTTTCGCCCGCGCCGACGTGCGGAAGAATGATGCGGGCAAAGCCGTTCCAGGCCGCTTGCGGGCACGTGTGCAAACCGTGGCCGCGCGCGGCCACCATGAGGTTCTGCATGAACATGCCGTAGTCCACCAGCGAACCCCGCCCCATCACGCGGTCCAGCGTGAACATGAGGCCCACAGGCGCATCGAAGAAACGAAAATTGCGCTGGTGCTGCGCGTGCATCTTGTCCTTGTCGCCCTTGGTGATGCCCAGCAGACCGTAGAGTCCCCAGCCGTTCTCGCGACGCCGGTCGATGAAGGGGCTGACCCACTTCTCGGGGTAGTAGTCGTAGGCTTCCTTGTACTGCTCGGCCAGAGACGGATCGGCACGCAGCGCGTCGTGCGCGGCGCAGACCTTCCCCACCAGCGCGTCGCGGCTGGCGCCCTGCAGTACGTAAACCTTCCAGGGCTGCGTGTTGGTGCCAGAGGGCGCACGACTGGCCAGGGTCAGCAGGTGTTCGATCGTCGCGCGCGGCACAGGTTTGGGCAAAAAAGCCCGCACGGACATGCGGCTGGTGATCGCTGCATCGACGCTGGCGCCGTCGATGGCCGCTGCGGCAGCCTGGGGGTTGAGGGTCATCGAAGGGTCTC
Organism: Hydrogenophaga sp.; assembly: GCF_050250835.1. Lineage (GTDB taxonomy): Bacteria > Pseudomonadota > Gammaproteobacteria > Burkholderiales > Burkholderiaceae_C > Hydrogenophaga. The sequence goes on from NZ_JBFWNX010000016.1 coordinate 31,753, forward strand.
CAGGGTGCGTTTGAGGGATTCAGGAAGCGGCACAGGACGCCGGGTATCGCGGTCCACATAGACATGCACGAAGTGCCCGCACGCGGCGGCCAGGTCCGCGCCATCGGCGAACAGGCCCACCTCGTAGCGGACGCTGGAGCTGCCCAGGTGCGCCACGCGCAGACCCGCCCACACGGCTTGCGGAAACGCCAGCGGCGCGAAGTAGTTGCACTGCGTCTCGATCACGAGGCCAATCACCGGGCCAGCGTGGATGTCCAGCGCGCCCTGCTCAATCAAATAGGCGTTGACGGCCGTGTCGAACCAGCTGTAGTACACCACGTTGTTCACGTGGCCGTAGACATCGTTGTCGCTCCAGCGCGTGCCGATCGGTCGGAACGCACGATAGGCGCTGCGCGGCAGGGCTTGCGGACGCTCGGAAGGTGAACGGGTAACGGTATTCATGCCGCGGCATTGTGCCAGCGGCCGACATACGCCAGCGCCGTGCGGTAGGTGTTGATCTGCACCTGCACCGTGGCTTCGAGGTCGATGCCATAGCCGCCGCCCATGGCAAAGGCCAGTGGCACCCGCCGCCGCCAGGCCCAATCCATCACCCTGCGGTCGCGCGCTTCAAGCCCATCAAAGCTCAGCTTGAGACGGCCGAGGCGGTCGCCTTCGTGCGGGTCAGCACCCGCCAGGTAGAGCACCAGGCCAGGCTCGAACCGTCGATCGAGCTCACCCAGCGCGAGCTCCAGCGCTTCAAGGTATTCGGAGTCGGCGCAGCCGTCTGGCAATTCCACGTCCAGATCGCTCGGCTCCTTGCGAAACGGAAAATTCTTAGCGCCGTGCAGGGAGAGCGTGAACACCGTCGGGTCACCGGCGAAGATGCGCGCCGTGCCATTGCCCTGATGCACGTCGAGGTCGATGATGGCCACCTGCAATGGTCCGAGCGCGCGATGCCTGCGGGCGTGTTCGGCCTGCATCAGCCGCGCCGCCACGGCCAGGTCGTTGAACACACAGAATCCGCTGCCTTTGTCCGGGTAGGCATGGTGCGTGCCCCCAGCCAGATTGGCCGCCAGGCCCGCGCCGCCCATGGCACTGCGACAGGCCTGCAGGGTGGCGCCCACCGATCGCCTGGCTCGCTCGGCCATGGCTGGGCTCCAGGGAAAACCAATCTCTCGTTGCGCTGCGGCGGACAAGGTGCCAGAACCAACGGCCTCGATGTAGGCCGGCGTGTGCACCAGGGCCAGTTCGCCATCGCTGGCCGGCAGTGCCTGGTCCAGTTGCACCTCCGGCAGTTCGGCGGAAAGTCTTTCGCGCAGGCGGGCGTACTTGGCCATCGGAAAGCGATGGCCGCTTGGCAAGGGAAGGACGAAGTGGTCGGCGTAGAAAGCTTGCACAAGATGGAGCCGAAGCGGGCCGACGATGAAGGTCGCTGATTGTGTCCGCCAGACGAATCCGCAGCGCTGCCAGCGGTTTCTAGAACCGGCCCTCTAGAATGTTGCAATGCAGCAAAAAAGGCTTGCGCGATCGTTTCGCCTCTCTATAATCGAGCCCATGTTGCAGTGCAGCAAAGCGAACGAGAACAACAGCGTCAAAGACAGCGCGGTGTTCCGAGCAGCCCTCAACTAAGCCCTCTATTTTTTGACAACTCCAGGAGTATGAATATGTTGACCGCTGAACAAATCGTTGCCGCCCAGAAAGCCAACATCGAAACCATTTTCGGCCTGACCCAGAAAGCCTTCGAAGGCATGGAAAAGCTGGTCGAGCTGAATGTGCAAGCCACCAAGGCCGCCCTGTCCGAATCCGCCAACAGCGCCCAGGCCCTGCTGAGCGTGAAGGACGCTCAGGAACTGCTGACGCTGCAAGCCAACCTGATGCAGCCGCTGGCCGAGAAGACCGTGGCCTACAGCCGTCATCTGTACGACATCGCTTCGGGCACCGGCGCTGAGTTCGCCAAGGCCGCCGAAGCACAAGGCAGCGACACCCAGAAGAAGTTCCTGGCTGTCGTGGACAACGCCGCCAAGAACGCTCCCGCCGGTTCCGAAACCGCCGTGGCCGTGATGAAGAGCGCCGTGTCTGCCGCCAACAACGCCATGGAATCGGTGCAGAAGGCCGTCAAGCAAGCCACCGAAATGGCCGAGGCCAACTTCAATACCGTGACCGCTTCCGCCGTGAACGCCACGAAGTCGGCCGCCAAGAAGCGCTGAACATCGCTGCGAGGGCGCCGTTGATCGGCTCACCGGTCACGCGCCCCGGCACCCCCTCTAGGATCAAACTGGTTTTTCTGGTTGTCTCCTCGGGTCCTTTTCGAAATTCGATTTCATCGGACCCCTTAAGCCCTCACTGCGAAGTGAGGGCTTTTTTTCTGGCCAGCTGGGTGCGCAGCATCGGCAGCGCCGCCTGCATCGCCGCTCGCCCTGCCTCGATGGAGCGCTTGCGAGAAGCGAAGTCCGCGCTGCCCACGCCCGCCAGCGCAGGGCGCACCACCACATCAGCGCCGGCCAGTTCATGGCGATTGATGCTCTGCCCCATGATCGCAAAGGTCTGCAGCAACACTTGCAGGCTGCCAGCGGCGGAGTTGCCTTCGGGCGAACTGGAAATGTCCACCGCCAGCACCACCTCGGCACCCATGTCGCGCGCCTGGCGCACCGGGACCGGGGCCACCAGGCCCCCGTCGAGGTACTCGCGGCCGGCAATGGCCACCGGGGCGAACACGCCGGGCACCGCGCTGGAAGCGCGCACTGCCTGCGCGGCGTCGCCCCGCCGGAACAGCACACCCTGCCCGTTCGACAGGTCGGTCGCCAACACACCCAGCGGCAGGCTCATGTTCTCCAGCAGCTTGCCGTCCACCTCTTTGCGCACGTAGCGCGTCAGCGCTTCACCGCGCAGGAGGCCGCGACCCATGATGGGCAAGGCCCAATCGGTCAAGGCCGCTTCTTCCATGCTCAGCGCCGCCGCTTCCAGTTGCGCCGCACTCTTGCCGCTGGCGTAAAGCGCAGCCACCAGACTGCCCGCCGAAGTGCCCACCACCAGATCGGGACGGATGCCGTGCTGCTCCAGCACCTGGATCACGCCCACGTGCGCAAAACCGCGCGCCGCGCCGCCGCCCAGCGCCAGGCCCAGTCGCGGCGCTCGGGTGGCGACCTCGGGGGGCGTCGGCACGGTTGTGACAACGGGCTCCTCAGGCAGGCGCGGCGGTGACGTGGAACAACCTGCCAGCACCATCACCACCACCAGCAGGCCACTGGAGATCAGGGTCTTATTAAGAACCATTCGCGTTTCTGTTAGCATCTTGGACCGGATTATCCCCTTCTGTGTTGACGCAATCCCGGGCTTTCGAATCCCGACGCAGCTCCCACCTTCCATCAAAAAACAGGACCGTCATGACCACGTTCTTCCCTAAGCTTTCGATTCTGGCCATTGCCACCGCCGCCACGCTGGGCGTTCAAGCGCAAGCGCAGGACAAGGTGCTCAACCTTTATTCGGCGCGCCACTACCAGACCGACGAGGTGATGTACGACACGTTCACCAGAACCACGGGCATCAAGATCAACCGCGTGGACGCGGACGACGCGGGCATCGTGGCGCGGTTGCGCGCCGAAGGTGCCGCCTCTCCTGCCGATGTGATCATGCTGGTCGACGCCGCACGCCTGGCCACCGCCGACGCCCAGGGCCTGTTCCAGCCCATCAAGTCGGCCAAGCTCGATGCCGCCATCCCCGCCAACCTGCGCGCCACCGCCACCGCCGACGGCGTGACCTGGACGGGCTTTTCGACCCGCGCCCGCGTGATCGTGTACGACCCGGCCCGCGTGAAGGCCGAGGACGTGTCCACCTACGAGCAGTTGGCCGACCCCAAGCTCAAGGGCATGGTCTGCACGCGTTCGGGCTCGCACCCATACAACCTTTCGCTGTTCTCCACCGTGGTCGAGCGCCTGGGTGACCAAAAAGGGGAAGCCTGGCTCAAGGGCGTGGTGAGCAACATGGCGCGCGCACCCAAGGGCGGCGACACCGACCAGATCAAGGGCGTGGCCTCTGGCGAATGCGGCGTCGCGCTCACCAACACCTACTATGTGGCCCGCCTGATCAAGTCCACCAAGCCGGAAGACAAGGCGGTGATGGACAAGGTGCGTGTGTCGTTTCCCAACCAGGGCACCAGCGGCACCCACGTGAACATTGCTGGCGCCGGTGTGGCCAAACATGCCAAGAACCGCGACAACGCCATCCTGTTCATGGAGTTCCTCGCCAGCCCCTACGCGCAGGACTACTTTGCCAACGGCAACAACGAGTTCCCCACCGTCAAGGGCCTGAAGATCGACAACCCCGCCATCAAGGCCATGGGCGGCGACAACTTCAAGGCCGAGACCGTGCCCCTGGGCGTGGTGGCCAAGAACATGACAAAGGTTCAGCAGATGCTGGATCGCGCCGGGTACAAGTAAGTACACCCCTGCCGCGCTTCGCGCGACCCCCTCAAGGGGGCGATGCCTGTGGCCTGGCAAAGCCAGTTCCACGGCATCTCTGGATGACCAAGGCCCGCTGTTGCGGGCCTTGGTTTTTGCGTCTCAATAGACTTGCGGTACGTGGATTTCGCCGGGCACCTGGTGGCGGCGGTAGCCTTCGTGGCGCACACGTTCAGGCAAGGTGATGGTCGCTTTTTCCACTTCGCCGTAAGGCATCTGCTGAAGCAGGTGGTGGATGCAATTCAGCCTGGCCTTTTTCTTGTCGTCGGCCTGCACCACCCACCAGGGTGATTCGGGGATGTGGGTGCGCTCCAGCATCACTTCCTTGGCCTGGGTATAGAGCTCCCAGCGGCGCCGGCTTTCCAGGTCCATGGGGCTGAGCTTCCATTGTTTGAGCGGGTCGTGGATACGGCCCAGGAAACGCAGGTGTTGCTCTTCGTCCGAGATGGAGAACCAGTACTTGACGAGCTGGATGCCTGAGCGCACCAGCATGCGTTCGAACTCGGGCACGGAGCGGAAAAACTCCTCGTATTGCTCATCGGTGCAGAAGCCCATGACGCGTTCAACGCCGGCGCGGTTGTACCAGCTGCGATCGAACAGCACCATTTCGCCGGCCGCTGGCAAGTGCGCGGCGTAACGCTGGAAATACCACTGCGTGCGCTCGCGGTCGTTGGGTGCCGGCAGCGCGGCCACGCGGCACACGCGTGGGTTCAGGCGCTGGGTGATGCGCTTGATGGCGCCGCCTTTGCCTGCCGCGTCCCGCCCCTCGAACAGAATCACCACTTTGTGCCCGGTCGCCACCACCCAGTCCTGCAGCTTCACCAGCTCAGCCTGCAGGCGGAACAGCTCACGGAAATAGACGCGGCGCGCCTCCTTCTGCTGCGCGGCGTCGGTCGCATCGGTCTCACGGTCCTCCAGTTCCATCTCGAGCTCTTCGTCGAAACCGTCCATCAGGTCGGCGTGGATGCGGCGCATCTGGTCGTCTGCGTTGTCGAGCATGGCAAGTCCAGATTGAAGACAAAGCGATCAGGCTAGGGGGCTCTTGTGACAGCCATGTGACGCGCGCGTGTCGCATAATTCGCGCTGAATTGACGTTTACGTCAACGTCATATCTATCCCCCTCTCAATGGAGTACCTCATGGACATTCAAGGCAAGGTTTTCATCGTCACCGGCGGCGCATCGGGTCTGGGCGAAGGCACGGCACGCATGCTCGCGGCCAAGGGCGGCATCGTCGTGGTGGCCGACATGCAGGTCGAGAAAGGCGAAGCCGTGGCCAGGGACATCGGCGGCGCTTTCGTGAAGTGCGACGTGAGCAGCGAGGCCAATGGCCAGGCCGTGGTGGCCAAGGCGGTTTCCATGGGCAAGCTCATGGGCCTGGTGAACTGCGCGGGCATTGCGCCGGCCGAGAAGACCGTGGGCAAGAACGGCGCTCACAACCTGGGCGTGTACACCAAGACCATCATGGTCAACCTGGTGGGCAGCTTCAACATGATCCGCCTGGCCGCCGAAGCCATGAGCAAGAACGAGCCCGAGGCCACGGGCGAGCGCGGCGTGATGATCTCCACCGCCAGCGTGGCGGCCTATGACGGCCAGATCGGCCAGGCCGCTTACGCCGCTTCCAAGGGCGGCATCGTCGGCATGACGCTGCCGATTGCGCGCGACCTGTCGCGCAACGGCATCCGCAACATGACGATTGCGCCGGGCATCTTCGGTACGCCCATGCTGTTCGGCATGCCCAAGGAGGTGCAGGACGCACTGGCGGCTGGCGTGCCCTTCCCCAGCCGCCTGGGCACGCCGCAGGACTACGCCAGACTGGCCCAGCACATTTTCGAGAATGACATGCTGAATGGCGAGGTGATCCGCCTCGATGGCGCGATTCGCCTGGCTCCGAAGTAAGCATGCCAACGACATGAAGCGACTGGCTGCGATCGCTTGGCTGGTGTTGCTGGGCGCCTGTGCGCCGACGCTTCCGCCGCCTGCGCAGCCAGAAGCTTCGTCTGGCCTCACCGCCAAACCCGGCTGGACCTTCCAGCGCCAGGCCGTGGCTGCGGCCAACCCGCTGGCCACCGAGGCAGGCGCCCGCATCTTGCGTGAAGGAGGCAGCGCGGTGGATGCCGCCATCGCGGTGCAGATGGTGTTGACGCTCGTCGAGCCACAATCCAGCGGCATCGGCGGCGGTGCCTTTCTGTTGCACTTCGACGGCCGGCGCGTTCAGGCTTTCGATGGCCGAGAGACGGCGCCGGCTGGCGCTTCCGAATCGATGTTCCTGGATGCGCAAGGCCAGCCGCTGCCGTTCAATACGGCGGTCACCAGCGGACGGTCGGTGGGCGTGCCAGGAACGGTCCTGATGCTGGCGCTGGCGCATCGCCAGCATGGGCGCCTGCCCTGGGTGCGGCTGTTCCAGCCCGCCATTGAACTCGCAGAACAGGGCTTTCCGGTGAGCGCTCGTCTGCACGCCTTGCTCACGGCCGACCCAGCGCTGCGCGAAGACGCCGCAGCGCGCGCCCTCTTCTACCGCGCCGATGGTTCAGCGCATCCAGCGGGCCACTTGCTGCGCAACCCGGAGCTCGCGCAGGTGCTGCGCAACGTCGCAACGATCGGCCCCATCGCCCTGCATGAAGGCCCGGTGGCGCAAGCCATCGTGGCCGCCGTGCAGCGCCCGCCACTGCCCGGCGCCCTGAGTGCCGAAGACCTGAAACGCTACCAGCCCAGGGAGCGCGAAGCCCTGTGCCACGACCATCAGGCGGGCGGCCGCGCGCTGCGCATTTGCGGCTTCCCGCCGCCGAGTTCGGGTGGCCTCGCAGTCGGTCAGATCCTTGGCCTGCTGGCCCGCTCACCGCAGGCCACAGCACCGCTGCAGGCCGGTCTGCCATCGGCAAACTGGCTGCACGCCTACACAGAAGCCTCCCGGCTGGCATTCGCCGATCGGGCCCGTTATGTGGCAGACCCCGATTTCATCATCGCACCGGGTGGCCGCTGGGACAGCCTGCTTGAACCGCGCTATCTGGACGAGCGCGCGCGGCTCATGGGTCCGGGCCGTGCCGAGCAGATGCCGGCCGGCGAGCCGGCTGGTCAGCGGGTGTCATACGCCCCCATGCCCGCGCAACCCGAATACGGCACCAGCCACATCAGCATCGTCGATGCCCAGGGGCGTGCGGTGGCCATGACCACCACCATCGAAGCGGGCTTTGGCGCTCGCCGCATGGTGACCACGGATCCCTCGCGGCCCGGCGGCTTCCTGCTCAACAACCAGCTCACCGACTTCAGCTTCACGCCACGCGGCGCCGGCGGCCTGCCCGTGGCCAACCGGGTCGAACCCGGCAAGCGGCCCCGCTCCTCCATGGCACCCACGCTGGTGTTCGACCGCGCCAGCGGCGAGCTGCTCATGAGCACCGGCAGCCCGGGTGGTGCGCTCATCATCCACTACACGGCCAAGGCCTTGCACGGCGTATTGCAGTGGGGCCTGCACCCGCAGGCTGCGCTGGATCTGCCGAACTTCGGCAGCCTGGGTGGACCGCTGCTGCTGGAGCAAATGAGGTTTCCCGCCACCACCGCACAAGCCCTGCAGGCGCTGGGGCACCAGGTGCTTCAGATCGAGATGACCAGCGGCGCGCAGGCACTAGTGCGCCGGCAAGGACGGTGGCTGGGGGGCGCCGATCCGCGACGCGAAGGCATCGTCGCCGGAGACTAGGCTGGTTCAGAATACCCGGGTGGCGATCCCCCAGACTTTCATACAGGAACTGCTCAACCGTGTCGACGTGGTCGACGTGGTGGGTCGCTACGTGCAGCTCAAGAAGGGCGGCGCCAACCTCATGGGGCTGTGCCCGTTCCATGGCGAGAAGTCACCGTCTTTCAGCGTCAGCCCGACCAAGCAGTTCTATCACTGCTTCGGTTGCGGCGCCAATGGCAATGCCATCGGTTTCCTGATGGAACACGCGGGCATGAGTTTCATCGAGGCTGTGAAAGACCTGGCCCAGCAGGCTGGCCTGCAGGTGCCAGAGGACGAAGCCTCGCCGCAAGATCGCGAGCGCGCCGCCCAACAGCGCCAAAAGCAGGCCACGCTGACCGACGTGCTGGAAAAGGCCGCCCAAGCCTACGCCAGGCAGCTCAAGGTGTCGCCCCGCGCGGTGGACTACCTCAAGGGCCGGGGCCTGTCGGGACAAGTCGCCAAGGCGTTCGGCCTGGGTTACGCGCCAGAAGGCTGGCGCTCGCTGGCCAGCGTGTTCCCCGACTACCAGGACGCGCTGCTGGTGGAATCGGGCATGGTGATCGAGCACGAGGACGAGAAAGGCGCCGACGGGCAGACGAAGCGGTACGACCGTTTTCGCGACCGCATCATGTTCCCGATCCGAAACGTCAAAGGCGAGTGCATCGGTTTTGGTGGGCGCGTGCTCGACAAGGGCGAACCCAAATACCTCAACTCTCCTGAAACCCCGGTGTTCAGCAAGGGCCGCGAACTCTATGGCCTGTTCGAAGGCCGCACCGCCATTCGCGTGGCGGGTTACGCGCTCGTGACCGAGGGCTACATGGACGTGGTGGCGCTGGCCCAGCTCGGCTTTGCCAACGCGGTGGCCACGCTGGGCACCGCCTGCACGCCGGACCACGTGCAGAAGCTGTTCCGCTTCACCGATTCGGTGGTCTTCAGCTTCGATGGCGATGGCGCGGGACGCCGTGCCGCGCGCAAGGCGCTCGACGCTGCCCTGCCGCTGGCCACCGACACGCGCAGTGTGAAGTTTCTTTTCCTGCCCGCCGAGCACGACCCGGACAGCTTCATTCGCGCCAATGGCGAATCCGCCTTTGCGCAGTGCGTGAAGGAAGCCGTGCCGCTGTCGCGTTTCCTGATCGAGGCCGCCAGTGCCGACTGCGACCTGTCCACCGCCGAAGGCCGCGCCCGAATGGCCAGCCAGGCGCGCCCCCTCTGGAGCGCACTTCCCGACGGCGCACTCAAACGCCAGCTGATCGGCGAGCTGGCCGACGGCATTGCGCTGGACAGTCAGGATCTGATGCAGCTCTGGCAGCAGGGTGGCCCGTCCCGGGGACAGGCGCGCAGCCCGCAGCGTGAGGCGCCCACCGGGAATTCAGGTCGCGTCAGCGACACCCTGTCACCTCGGCGCAAGCTGTCGCCCCCCTCCACAGCTCGGCGGGCCCCCGGGCACCGGCGGGGGGTAACCAGCCGGGGAGACCGTGCGGTGGGCCTGCTGCTGGCCAACCCGCTGGCATGGGACAGCCTGTCGGCAGATGATCACACCCTGCTGGCACACCTTGAGGCTCCCCACGGTCCCGTGATCACCTGGCTCGAAGGGCAACTTCATGAACACGGTCCGCAGCCCTGGGCCGCGTTGCGCGAAGCCTTGCGAGGCCATGAGCACGAGGTGTTTGCCTGCGCGCAGGCCGAGCAGGTGGTCATGCCCACCGAGCCCGAGGCAGACACCCAGGAACTGCAGGAACTGCAGGAGGTCATGACGCGGCTGCGCATCGAGCACCTCAAGGCCATGGAAAGCGAGGCCATTGCCCTTTCCGCGCAGGACCCAGGGCAGCTCGACCGGTACCGCGAGATCCAGGCGCTTCGCAAGGCGCTCGAGCACAAAATCAGCAACCCGGCGGTATAATCCAGGGTTTTGCACCGCAAGCGCGACAGCAGCACCTCCGGCATCGGCCCGGCCCCAGGCAACGGGGCTACATGGACACCCTCCTGGCCACCTCAGTGACCCAACCGGTCCTGACGGAACCCCGCAAGGACTGCACACCAAATGTTCGCCCTCACAGCTTGCAGGCCCGCTCCTTCCGGCAAGGGGCAGGTGATGTGCCCGACAAAACCACCGGGGTGACCGCGCAGCGCGGCCTTCAGCGTTTTTGTGTGATCTGCCGGTTCCAGTTCGACATTTTTTTGAGGTCCTCATGCCCGCGAAGAAATCCAGTACGCCCGTCGTGTCCAGCACCAAAACCGCCAAGAAGGCCAGCCCGCGCGCGGCCGCTCCGGCTTCGCCCCCCAAGAAAGCCCCTGCTGTGACCCAGAAGACCCCCGCCAAGGCCGCTGCCAAGACTGCGCCCGCCAAGAAATCTGCCGCCAAGGCCGACCCGATCGACGAAACCACTGCGAAGAAAAAGGCCGGCCGCCCCGCCAAGGCCGAGGTCGCCGAAAAACCGGCGGCCAAGCGCGGCCGCAAGCCCAAGGCCGACGCCAAGGGCAAAGGCAAGGCCGATGCCGATCTGGACGATGCCGACCTGAGCGACATCGAAGACGATCTGACCGGCGAGGTCGAAGCCGAGGTGGTCGACACCTCCGTGCAGGCGACCGAGAAGGTCAAGCCCCTGCGCATGAAGATCAGCAAGGCGAAAGAGCGCGCGCTGATGAAGGAATTCGGCCTGGATGAAACCATCCTGTCCGAAGAAGAAGCGCGCAACCGCCGCGAACGCCTCAAGACCCTGATCAAGCTGGGCAAGACGCGCGGCTACCTCACGCACGGCGAGATCAACGACCACCTGCCCGACAAGCTGGTGGAAGCCGAGACGCTGGAAGTGGTGGTTTCGTTGCTCAACGACATGGGTGTGGCCGTCTATGAACAGACACCTGACGCCGAAACCCTGCTGCTGAACAACACCGGCCCCACCGCCGCCACCGAGGAGGAGGCCGAAGAAGAAGCCGAAGCCGCCCTCTCCACTGTGGACAGCGAGTTCGGCCGCACCACCGACCCGGTGCGGATGTACATGCGCGAGATGGGCACGGTGGAACTGCTCACCCGCGAAGGCGAGATCGAGATCGCCAAACGAATCGAGGGCGGCCTGAACGACATGATGGCCGCCATCAGCGAAAGTCCTGCCACCATCGCCGAGATCCTCGTCATGGCCGAGGACATTCGCGAAGGCAAGGTCGTCATCTCCACCGTGGTCGATGGGTTCGCGGACGCCGACGAGGCTGACGACTACGTGGCTGAGGAAGACTTCGACGACTACGACGAAGCCGACGACGACGACGGCAAGGGTGGTTCCAAGGCACTGACTCGAAAGCTGGAAGAACTCAAGCGCGAGGCACTCACGCGCTTTGACACCATGCGCACGCTGTTCGAAAAGCTGCACAAGACCTACGACAAGGAAGGTTACGGCACCCCCGCCTACCTCAAGACGCAAAACGCCATCACCGAGACGCTGATGTCGATTCGCTTCACCGCCAAGGCGATCGAGAAACTGTGCAGCACCATGCGCAATCAGGTGGATGAAGTGCGCAAGAAGGAACGCGAGCTGCGCCGCATCATTGTGGACAAGTGCGGCATGCCGCAGGAGAAGTTCATCGCCGAATTCCCCGCCAACCTGCTCAACCTGAAGTGGGTGGAGAAGCAGGCCGCCGCCGGCAAACCCTGGAGCGTGGTGATGGAACGCAACATCCCGCCCATTCAGGAACTGCAGCAGGGCCTGATGAACATTCAGAGCAGCGTGGTCGTGCCGCTGGCGCACCTGAAGGACATCAACAAGCGGATGAACCAGGGCGAGTCGACCTCGCGCGATGCCAAGAAGGAAATGATCGAGGCCAACCTGCGCCTGGTGATCTCGATTGCGAAGAAGTACACCAACCGCGGCCTGCAGTTCCTCGATCTGATCCAGGAAGGCAACATCGGCCTGATGAAGGCAGTGGACAAATTCGAGTATCGCCGGGGTTACAAATTCTCGACCTACGCGACCTGGTGGATCCGACAGGCCATCACCCGCTCCATCGCCGATCAGGCGCGCACCATCCGCATCCCGGTGCACATGATCGAGACGATCAACAAGATGAACCGCATCAGCCGCCAGCACTTGCAGGAGTTCGGCTTTGAGCCCGATGCGTCCATCCTGGCCGAGAAGATGGAGATGCCTGAGGACAAGATCCGCAAGATCATGAAGATCGCGAAAGAGCCGATCTCGATGGAAACGCCCATCGGCGACGACGACGATTCGCACCTCGGTGATTTCATCGAGGACCAGGCCAACACCGCACCCATCGAGGCTGCGATGCAGGCGGGCCTGCGTGAGGTGGTCAAGGAGATCCTCGACAGCCTCACGCCGCGTGAAGCCAAGGTGCTGCGCATGCGTTTCGGCATCGAGATGTCCACCGACCACACGCTGGAAGAAGTGGGCAAGCAGTTCGACGTGACGCGTGAGCGCATTCGTCAGATCGAGAGCAAGGCCGTGCGCAAGCTCAAGCATCCGAGCCGTTCGGACAAGCTGCGCAGCTTCATCGACACGCTGTAAGCGGCTTGCAGCGGGTTCAACGCACCCCGAGCATCCAGCCTTCAAGCTCAGCCACGTCGCGCTCCATGGGCGTGAGTGGCGGCGCAAAGCAGGCTTGCAGCGCGCCGCGGGCGGCCATGTCGGCCATCCAGCGCGCGGTGGCGTAGGCGTCGTGCTCGTCCGGTTCTCGCTGCTCGCGTGGATAGCGGCGGCGAAAGATGGAAGGGTGGACCTCGACCATCACCGACTTGCCTTCAGGCACCTGCCAGCCGTCGAATGGCCAGAAATGCAGCCGGTCGCCGACCTCGTCGCGCAGCCATTTCAGCCAGGGTATGCCTGCATGCGCGGCCTTGGCAGCCACGCCCTGCGCATCGAACAGGCACACGCTGCGGGCCGCTGAGGTCCAGCGCTCCGTCAGCCGAAGAGCCTCGCCCGACGCGTCTGGTGGCGCCGCCACCCAGGCGCTGTTTCGCTGACGCATCAGGCGGCGCCTCACGGCGTCCACGACCGTGCCATCCTCGTGCGTGGGCCAATGCGTCACGAAGTCGTTGAGGAAGGCAGGCCAGGCGTCCAGACGGTGGCGCCCGAAATGGGCCACCGGAAGCGAGAAACCGTGGTCGATGCCCGCGAGAAAGCGAGTGCCTCCAAGGACTTCGTCCCGCAACCTTTCGGCCACTTCTCGACGACTCCAGTTGACGTCGGTCTCGGCAGCCTGGCTCCCGCAGTTCCATCGTTCGAAACTTCGTTCGCCTGGCCTCGCTGCAAAAACCTGGAGGCCCTTCAAACGCGTCAGTGCCGTCTGTGCTCCCGAATAGCCAATGCCGATGTAACACTCGAACATAGGCCAGCCTTTACTCGACCGAGCCCACGCCGAGGAGCGATTGCAGTCGCTGCCCTGCGGCCTGCCGCTCGCCCGGTTCGCCCACGCGGAGGGCATCGAACAGCGCCAGCATTTCGTGCAACCGCACGTCTTGCATGGCCGCAAACGGAACACCCGGATGCAGTGGCTCGATACCCTGGCCTTGCCACGGACCCTGCGGATGAGGCCAGACCCAGGCACCCTCACCCTTCGGCAGCCAGCGGGCCGCTTCGGGGCAACTGCGCCCGGTGGGCACACCTGGCGAGTTGGGCAGTCGCTGGGCGGGAAAGGCAAACCGCGCGCCATGCACCGCAAACTCGGTGAGGTTGGCGCGGTGCACGCGCGCAGGGTTGTCGTCCATCAGCGGCGATGCTTCGTTGGCCACGTTGCGGGCCACCCTTTCGCGGCTCGGCCTGCGCGGCCGTGCGCGCACCCGGTACAACGCCGCAGGCTCCTCCAGCACGCCACCCGTTGAGGCCGGCGCCGGCCAGACCGGGTTGTTTTCCAGCAGGCCAGCCTGGAGGCCACGTTTCACGGCAGCGTGCGCTTCCGAGGCGCTCAGCCCGAGTTCGTGAGCCATGCGGGCATAGGTCCATCGCTCGCCTCCCCACGCCACGAGCTTGAACGCCACCACGAAGTCTTGCGGTTTGAGTTGCATTTGAATTCTGTATTCTTGAATTGCGAATACAGAATTTAACCAGAAAACGCCCGCGTTGCAACCCCCCTGGTCGCCCAGCGGGCGAACATTCAACGCTCGGGCAACGTCACCGTCACGGCCAATCCTGGCTGCGCATTGCGCACCGCGAATGTGCCGCCGTGAGCCTGGGCCACCAGGCGGCACAGATACAGGCCCAGCCCCACGCCACCCGTGCTGCGGGTGCGGGCGGTGTCGGGGCGAAAGAAGGGTTGGGCCAGGTGTTGCAACTGCTCTTCAGGCACACCGGGGCCATGGTCGCGCACCTCGATCTGAACGCCATGGCCTTGCGTGGGTTCGGGGCGAATGTGCAGTTCCACCGGCTGGGTTGCACCGGCGTTGTGGCGCACGGCGTTGTCCAGCAGGTTGCGCAAGAGCAGCCGAACACGAATGCGGTCCAGCGGCAGCGTGGGCAGGCCCGGCGAGGCGAGCAGTTGAATGGTGCGAGCGGCCGATTGGGTCAGAGCCAGTTCTTCGATCACCTCCCTGGCGAGCGCGACCGCATCGGTGGGCTCGCGGTGCAGCGCCTTGTGGCGTCCGGCCAGGCGCTCGCTCTCCAGCAGATCGCTGATGAGTCGGGCCATTTCGGCCAGATCGCGAAGCAAGGCCTCGCGTTGCGCAGCGGTTTCCTCGGTCTCGGGGAGCAGTTCGGTGTTGAGGCGCGCGCGAGTGAGCGGGCTGCGCAGTTCATGGCTGATCGCCAGCAACAGCGCTCTCTGGGCTTCAAGCATCTGCTGGATGTCCTGGCCCATGGTGTTGATGGTGGTGGCGAGCTGCCCGAGCTCGTCGGGCCGCTGAGGTCGGCGCACCGGTATCGGCTCGCCGAATTCGCCCGCACCGAAACGCTGCGCACCTTGGCGGATGTCGTCCAGCGGCCGCAACAGGCGGCGTACGTACAGGTAGGCCAGCAACGTGAGCAGCAGCAACACACTCAAGGTGAAGCCGATCAGCTTGGGGCGGCGCTCGAACACGGCGTCGTTCAGACCAAACTCGATGCGGTGGCCATCGGCAGTGGTTCGAAGCAGCAGTCGATCCCAGTCTTGGTCATCGCCCCAACCGGGGCCGTCGCCATCGGCGCTGCTTGGTCGGTCCCGTTTCCAGTGCGGCCTGATCTGCTCGGGATGCGAACGCCAATTGACCCGCGGCCCCTGGATGACCAGGGTGAGAGGCAGGCGCTGCGTGAGCGCCTGGGCACGCTCCACGCTGGGAGCGCCATCGACGCTGACTTCAGCAGCAAGGCGGTCCACGTAGTCCATGAGCAAGGGGCGCGCTGCCTCGCGCCAGCCGACCGAAAACGCTTTCTGCGCACCACTGATGAAGGTGAACGCCATGCCCAGGGCCAGCAGCAGGAATACCAGCACCAGGCGCAGCCTGAGCGAACGGCGCAATGCGGTGAAGGCGCTGCGGTACCAGGGGGCAGCGGGGGTGAGCTTCATGCCTGTCGGCGCAAGGCCAGCGAATAGCCGGCATTGCGCAGGGTCTTGATGCAGTCCAGCGGTTCGAGTTTTTTGCGCAGGCGGCTCACCACAATGTCGACGGCACGGGTGTACAGGTCGGCGTCATGTCCACGCAACTGGTTGAGGATGTCATCGCGGCTGATCACGCGGCCACTCTCGCGAGCGAGCAGGTGGAGCAGCTCGAACTCGGTGCCGGTAAGCTCCACCGCCTCGCCCTGGCGCATCACGCTGCGGCGCGCGGGGTCGATGCTGAGTCCCTCGAAGGTCAACACACCGGGCGAAGGCGCCACTGCCGCCGGGCCGTTCTGCCCATGGCGCCGGCGCAGCACGGTCTGGATGCGCGCCACCAGCTCGCGCGGCTCGAAGGGCTTGGGCAGGTAGTCGTCGGCGCCAAGTTCGAGACCGACCACACGGTCCATCACATCGCCGCGCGCAGTGAGCATGACGATGGGGATGTCGCTTTCCTTGCGGATGGTGCGGCAGAGTTCGAAGCCATCCATTTCGGGCAGCATCACGTCCAGGATGGCGACCTCGAAAGAACCGGCGCGCAAGCGCGCCAGCCCTTCGCTGGGGCGCAGCGCGTGGGTCAGCGCCAGCTCGAAGCGCTGGAAATAGGTCGCCAGGGGGGCTCCGAGCTGTTCGTCGTCGTCAATCAGCAAGACACGGTGCATGCGGCATTCTCACTCATATCACTGCCTGCGGAGCTGCCGCGCTGAGAGCCCGGTGGCGAAGGATGAGGCGGCGAAGGCGCTGCTGGGCCCGCGTGTCAAGGCCATCGAAGCGGTCGGCGGCCGCAAGGATGGCTGGCAGCGAGTGAATCGCCTCGGCGGGTCGTCTTCGCGAAAAGCGGGCCCACAGGCCCAGCGCGTGTTCGCGATCGAAGCGCGGTCCCCAGACCAGCGCCAGCAACTCGTCGTGCGGGTCGTCCACCTCGGCCAGCAGCGCAAAACCATGTTCGCGCAGAGGCTGACCGATGGACTGCAATGCCGGTGACATCGCCGCGCCTCGCGTTCAGCCGCGACCGAACCAGCCCTTGCGCTGCGCCATGCGCTCGCGCACTTCGGCCTGCTGTGTCGGATTGAGGCTGTCGTAGAAGTCGGCCAGAGCGTTGATCACCTCTGGGCTGCTGACCTGAAGCACGCGGGTCTTCTCGTCCAGCAGGTTCAGCGCACGGGCACGGTCGAACTTCTCGGCCGCCACCAGCGAACGCAACTCGGCGCGCGGGTCGGTGGTCTGCCCGATGAAGGCCGTGCGCTGGGCCTGAAGCTTGTCGGCCAGCACATTGAGCTTTTGTTGCTGCGCGGCGTCAAGGTCAAGCTTGCTGGTGATGCGTTCGATCACCTTGCCACGCACCTCGGCCATCTTCTCGGCGCTCATGGGACCGCGTTCGTGATGACCGCGCGTGCCGCAGGCGGCCAGGCCGCCCACAGCGATGGAGATGCCGGTGAAGGCCATGAGGGTGCGTTTGATCCAGGGTTTCATGACGGGGTCCTTTGCGAAGGGCTGTTGAACATGTCCGTCATGGTGCCGACCGGATGGCTACTTCGGGTCTCGGCGTGGTTTCGGTTTTTTTCGTTTTGTATCAGCCCCCGCTGCGCGCACCCGCACCAGGTAGTCGATCACGTGCGCCCCCAGGCGCTCGGCCACCATGCGCGCAATGTGCGGCAATGCGCGCCCGGCGCTCACTGCCACCGCCACCGTCTGCGGTTGTGCGCTCTTGTCCTTGAGCGGCACAAAGCACAACTGGCCGGCCAATATTTCCGGCCCGGCGTCCAGCTCGGAGGTGAGCGCGACGTGGCTGCCGCTGCGCACCAGGCTCTTGACCAGTTGCAGCGAGTTCGTCACCAGCGGCGGGCGAGCCTCCTGCAGCAGCCAGTTGTGGCGCTTCTCCAGGTAGCGGCGAATGGCAAGCACCTTGCTTTGCGCTGCCAGCGGCCAGCCTGCCACGTCCTTGAAGGTCACCTGCGCCTGCGATGCCAGCGGATGCCCGGGGGCCACCACGCAGCCCAGCGGCAGATCGGCAGTGGCCACGATGTGCAGCTCGCGAGCGGGCCTGAGGTTGAAGGCCACCGCCAGGTCCACCTCGCCTGCGCGCAGGCGCTGCACAGCCTCGTCGGTGCTCACGATGTCCACCTCCAGCACGATGCCGGGATGCTCCTTCGCCACCGCTAGCACGAATTCGGGCAGCAAGCCGTTCACATGGCTGTCCATGGCCGCCAGCCGCAGGTGCCCCTGGCTCACGCCCTGCAGGTGCTTGATGTCGGAGAGCGTGCGGTTGAGATCGGCTTTCCAGCGCTGCGAGAGCGCCAGCAGCAATTCACCCGCAGCCGTCAGGCGCATGCCGCGCGGCTGACGCTCGAACAGGGGCAGTCCCAGGTCTTCTTCGAGCAGCAGGATGTGACGGTCAATCGCCGAGGCCGAGATCGACACTTCGCGCGCTGCGGCCTGCACCGAACCCAGCTGGGCCACGGCGGCCACATAGCGCAGCGCCTTGGGATGAAGCAGTTGACTGAGGTTGCTCATGCATGCTGAAAATCAGAACGGAACATGACCAATTATGCGATGGACAGCAATGCAACGGCGTCGCAAACTGCGCTCAACATGAACTCGCCAGCCTCAACGTCGATCACATGGGAAGCCTTTCAGGCCCTGGACGAAACCGCGTTCCGCGCCCTGCTCGGCCCGGTGGTGGAGCACTCGCCCTGGGTGGCCCAGCGGGCCTGGTCGGCACACCCGTTTGCCGACCACGAACAGCTGTACCGCGCGATGGCGGGCGTGATCCTGGCCGCAAGCGAGGGGGAACAGCGGGCCCTGTTGTGCAGCCACCCCGAACTCGCCGGCCGGGAAGCCCGGGCAGGCACCATGACCGCGGATTCGCAGAGCGAACAGGGCCGCCTGGGCCTGCTCGCCCTGGATGCCCCGACGGTTCAGCGGATCGAAACGCTCAACTCGCAGTACCGCGAGCGCTTCGGCTTTCCTTTTATCGCAGCGCTGCGCCTGCACGCGACGCTGGCCTCGGTGTTGCAGGACTTCGACGAACGACTGCGACACGACGGCGCAGCCGAACGCAGCGAGGCACTGCGGCAGGTCTGCGAGGTCATGCGCGGACGGCTGAACCAGGCCGTGTCACCCCCATTGCCATCCGTTTCTCCCGCCGCCCCACCCGCCGTCTCCACCCTTTCAGGAAGCTCCTCATGAAAACCCCACGCCGTCTCTTTCTGGCCACCGGCGCGCTGCTGTGCCTGGCGCTGTCGCAAGCCCACGCGCAGGCCTGGCCCCAGAAGCCGATCAAGATCATCGTCACCTTTGCGCCGGGCGGTTCTTCGGACATCGTGGCGCGCCTGCTGCAGCCCGGTCTGCAGGAAAAGCTGGGCCAGGTCGTGATCGTGGAAAACAAGCCCGGCGCGGGCAGCACGATTGGCGCCAACGAGGTCGCGCGCGCCGCTGCGGACGGTTACACCCTGCTGTTGTCGAACACCGCGCCCATCAGCATTTCACCCTTCATGATGGACAAGGCGCCGTACGACCCGGTGAAAAGTTTCACCCACGTGGCCTACATTGGCTCGGTGCCCAATGTGTTCGTGGTGCACCCCTCCGTGCCCGCCAAGACCATGCCCGAGCTGGTGAAATGGATCAACGCGCAGGCCAGGCCGGTGAACTACGGCTCGGGCGGCGTCGGCTCCATCGGTCACATCGTGGGTGAGATGTTCAAGCAGCAGTACAAGCTGAACATGGAGCATGTGCCGTACAAGGGCTCCTCGCCCATGCACAACGATCTGCTGGGTGGCACCCTGCAGTTCGCCGTGGACACGCTCACCCAGAACGTGCCCTACATGAAGGACGGCAAGCTCACCGGCATCGCCGTCACTTCCCGAACGCGCGCTGCCATGTCGCCCACCGTACCCAGCGTGGTGGAAGCGGGGTATCCCAAACTGGTGGCCGACAATTTCCTGGGTGTTTCCGCGCCGGCGGGTACACCGAAAGACGTGGTGGACAAGATCAACAAAGCGGTGAATGACGTGGTGGCGCAACCCGATGTGGCCAAACGCCTGGCCGACCTGGGCGTGGCGCCGGATTCCATGAGCGCAACGGAATTCACGAAGTTCGTCACCGACCAGGTCAATGAGTGGGCACCCGCCGTCAAGGCGTCGGGCGCACGCCTGAATTGAGCGACATGAGCGGCGGCATATCCATCCATTGCGTGGACGTGGCCAGCGGCCGGCTGGCGCAGGGGCTCGGCGTGGAAGTGCAGCGCCTGGGCTCCGATGGACGACCTCAGGGCGAACTGCTGGCCGATGGGCGGGTGGGGAGCAACGGCTTGCTGCAGCACCCGGCCCTCATGAGCGAGGCCATCACCGCCGGCGGCTACGAGGTGCGCTTTGCCGTGGGCGACTTCTACCGGCGCCTGGGCCTGGCCGCCACCGGACCGGTGTTCCTGGAAGTGGTGCCCTACCGTTTCCACATTGCCGACCCGGTGCAGCACTACCACTTGCCGTTCAAGTTCACGGCCTGGGGCTTCTCGCTGTTTCGCGGAGGCGCCTGACGATCAGTACACCTCGGTGTCGACTTCGCGGTTCGCCTGGTCGTTGTAGCGGTTGCCGCTCACCGTTTGCTGGTTGATGAGTGCCCCGAGCTTCACCATCGTCGCGGTGTCCAGCTTCACGTCGGCCGCCCCGAGGTTGTCGCGCAGATGGTCCTCTCGCGCCGTGCCTGGAATGGGCAGGATGTCGTTGCCTTTGTGCAGCAGCCAGGCAATGGCGAGCTGGGCCGGCGTGCAACCCACTTCGCGCGCCACGGCCTCGTAGGGCCCAAGCAGCTTGAGGTTGGACGCGTAGTGCTCGGGAGAGAAGCGCGGCATGGTGCGGCGGATGTCCTTGGGGTCGAGTGCGGCCAGATCCAGCGGGCCGCACAGGAAACCGCGCGCCACCGGGCTGAACGCCACGAAACTCACACCGAGTTCGCGGCACGCCTGGAGCACGGCGATCTCGGGGTTGCGCGTCCAAAGCGAATACTCGGTCTGCACCGCGGCGACGGGATGCACCGCGTGCGCCTTGCGCAAGGTGACCGCCGACACCTCGGAAAGGCCAATGGCCTGGATCTTGCCCGCGCGGACCAGGTCGCTCAGGGCGCCCACGCTGTCCTCGATCGGCACCTGCTTGTCCCAGCGGTGCAGGTAGTAGAGGTCGATCACGTCGGTCTTCAGCCGCTTGAGCGCGGCCTCGCACGTGGCGCGGATCGTCTCGGGCCGCCCGTCGATCACACGCACCAGTTTGCCGTCGCCGGCCACATCCACGCCCTGCATGCCGCACTTGCTGGCCAGCGTGAACTGGCTGCGGTGTTTCGAGAGGGCTTTGCCCACCGCGGTCTCACTGGCGCCAAAGCCATAGAGCGCGGCGGTGTCGAAGTGGGTCACTCCCTGGTCCAGAGCCGAGAGCAGCAACCGCTCGGCCTGATCGGCCGGAATCGGTGCGCCATAGGCGTGGCAGATGTTCATGCAGCCCAGGCCGATGGCCGAGACTTTGAAGGGGCCGAGTTGGCGCTGCTGCATGGCGTTCAACCGTTCGCGTTCAGTTGCTGCTCCAGCTTGTGCAGGACCTCGTAACAGGCGAACACCTTGGCGACGCTGGAATTGGGCTCGCGGCCCTCTTTGATGGCGGCAAAGAACTCGCGGTCCTGAAGCTCGATGCCGTTCATGCTCACCGCCACCTTGGACACGTCGATCTTTTCCTCCTTGCCGTTGAACAGGTCGTCGTAGCGCGCAATGTAGGTCGCGGTATCGCCGATGTAGCGGAAGAAGGTGCCGAGCGGGCCGTCGTTGTTGAAGCTCAGGCTGAGGGTACAGATCGCGCCATTGGCGGCCTTGAGCTGGATGCTCATGTCCATGGCGATGCCCAGCGTCGGATGGATCGGCCCCTGAACGGCATTGGCCTGCACGATCGGGCTGCCGCACTGGTAAGCGAACAGGTCCACGGTGTGTGCTGCGTGGTGCCACAGCAGGTGGTCGGTCCAGCTGCGGGCCTGGCCCAGCGCGTTGGTGTTGGTGCGACGGAAGAAATACGTCTGCACGTCCATCTGCTGGATGTTGAACTGGCCTGTTTCGATCTGCTGACGGACGAACTGGTGGCTGGGGTTGAAGCGGCGCGTGTGTCCGCACATGGCCACGAGCCCGGTCTTCTTCTGCAATGCCACCACGTCCTGCGCGCCCTTGAGGCTGTCGGCCAACGGAATCTCCACCTGCACGTGCTTGCCGGCGTTGAGGCAGGCGATCGTCTGCTCGGCATGCATCTGCGTGGGCGTGCACAGGATCACCGCGTCCAGTTCCTTGAGCGCAAGCGAGTCGGCAAGATCGGTGGTGACGTGACCGATGCCGTATTTGCTGGCCACTTCCCGGGTCTTGTCGAGTTCACGGCCGATGACCGAGATCACCTCCACGCCGTCGATGTTCTTGATGCCGTCCAGGTGCTTGACGCCGAAGGCGCCCGCGCCCGCGAGGGCGACTTTGATGGTTTTGCTCATTTCGGTTCTCCGGTGATGTCCGATCGCCCTGAGCCTGTCGAAGGGCTCGCCAGCGTGGTGATGTTCCGATCGTCCTGAGCTTGTCGAAGGACAGGCTCAGGACGATCGGGGGTTAAACGTTCTCGAGAATCAAGTGGCCCACGGCCGTGTTGCTCGCTGGCACATGGTAGAAGCGATGCGCCACCCTGGGTGGCTTGCCACCCGCCACATCGGCCATGGCACCGCGTGCAATGAGCCACATCACGAGTTCGATGCCTTCGCTCCCCGCCTCGCGCACGTAGTCGATGTGCGGAATCCGGGCAGCGGCGTCGGGGTCGCTGACAAGCTGATCCAGGAACGCGTTGTCGAACGCCTGATTGATGAGCCCCGCGCGTGGCCCCTGCAGCTGGTGGCTCATGCCTCCAGTGCCCCAGATCTGCACGTTGAGGTCTTCGTCGTAGGCCTCCACCGCCTTGCGGATCGCCTTGCCCAGGTTGTAGCAGCGCTGACCACTGGGCACGGGATACTGCACCACATTGACTGCGAACGGGATCACCGGACAGGGCCAGGCTTGTGGCTGACCGCACATCAGCGAGAGTGGAACCGTCAGGCCATGGTCCACATCCATCTTGTTGACGATGGTGAGGTCGAAGTCCTGCTGGATCACAGACTGCGCGATGTGCGACGCGAGATCGGGGTGCCCCATGACCTTGGGTACGGGTCGCGGTCCCCAGCCTTCGTCGGCAGGCTGGAATTCGGCGGCCGTCCCAATGGCGAAGGTGGGGATCATGTCCAGGCTGAAAGCCGTGGCGTGATCGTTGAAGACGAGGAAGATCACGTCGGGCTTGTTCGCCTTCATCCATTGCTTGGAGAAGTCGTAGCCAGCGAAGACCGGCTGCCAGTAGGGCTCCTGCGTCTTGCCCAGGTCGAGCGCAGCGCCGATGGCCGGCACGTGAGAGGTGTAGACGGATGCGGTGATGCGTGCCATGTTCAGTTCACTTTCTTTCCGGCGGAGCCCTGCGGCTGGCGGTGCGCCTGCGCATCGCCGTCCTCGCCCACCACGCGGTTGCCATTGGCCGAACGGCCACCGGCGATCATCATGTTGCGGTACTCTTCTTCGGTCATGCCGGTCATCGAACCCGCCATCTGCTGGAAGCTCTTGCCGTCGGTGGCGCCGATCTTGGCCAGGAAGTAAATGTTGCCGCCCAGGCGGATGCACCAGTTCAGGTCTCGCGCGAGCACGGCCTGCTTCTGCTCTTCTGTCATCGCCCACTGGTCAAGGTAGGCGCGTTCGTCGGCTTTGAACTTCTCGCGGTTTTCGGCCTTCATGAGGCTCATGCAGAACTGGTTGAGCCAGTAGCCCTTGCGGCTTTGTTCGGCGTCGAAGATGGTCGTGCCGGGCACGTCCAGATAAGGTTTTTCCAATGCCATCGGGTTCTCCAGTGATCCGTTCGAGCTGAGCTTGTCGAAGCCTTCGACAAGCTCAGGCGGAACGGGGGTTGTTTTCCTCGGGCCAGTACAGGCGCATCGGATTGGTCACCAGCAGCTTCTGCTGAAGCTCAGGCGTCTTCGCGATGTGCGGGATGAAATCAACCAGCAGGCCATCGTCGGGCATGTGGTCTTTCAAGTTGGGGTGTGGCCAGTCGGTGCCCCAGAGCACGCGATCTGGGAACTCCTCGACCACCTTGCGCGCGAAGGGAATCACATCGGTGTAGGCGTTCTGCTCGCCGTTCAGCGCTTTCGGACCGGTCACGCTCAGGCGCTCGGGGCAGCTCACCTTGCTCCACACGTTGGGGTGCTGGCGCATGAACTTGAGGAACAGCTCGAACTCCGGCCCGTCCACCGGCTTGTTCACATCGGGTCGGCCCATGTGGTCCACCACCACCGTGGTCGGAAGCGCTGTGAAGAAGTCCCACAGCTCGGGCAGGTCCACCGCCTCGAAGTAGATGACGACGTGCCAGCCCAGCTTGTGGATGCGCGCAGCGATCTCCATCAATTCTTCCTTGGGCGTGAAGTCCACCAGGCGCTTGACGAAGTTGAAGCGCACCCCGCGCACACCGGCAGCGTGCAGTGCCTGCAGTTCTTGGTCGGTCACACTGCGCTTGACGGTGGCCACTCCACGCGCCTTGCCGTTGGAGTGCACCAGTGCGTCGACCAGTGCGCGGTTGTCGGCGCCATGGCAGGTGGCCTGCACCACCACGTTGCGCGTGAAACCCAGGTGGTCGCGCAGCGCGAAGAGCTGATGCTTGCTGGCGTCGCAAGGCGTGTACTTGCGCTCGGGCGCATAGGGAAATTCGGAGCCTGGGCCGAACACGTGGCAATGCGCGTCCACGCTGCCGGCCGGCACCTGGAAACGGGGCTTGCTCGGGCCGGTGTACCAGTCGAGCCAGCCAGGGGTCTTCTCGAATTTCATTCTTTGGTAGCTCCAGTTGCTCCGTTCGCCCTGAGCTTGTCGAAGGGCAGGCTCAGCTCGAACGGATGGTTGTTCTTCCGATCGTCCTGAGCTTGTCGAAGGGCAGGCTCAGCCGGAACAGGAATTGGATCAGTCGATGTATTTCAATCCAGCGGCCGCCAGCGGCTCTCGCATCTTGTACATGTCCAGCCCCAGCACGCCGCTGGCCAGCTTGGCGCGTTTCTCGCCTTCGAAGCTTTCACGCTTCTGCGCGGCTTCCAGCGTGGCGGCGGCGCGCGCGGCGGGCACGCACACCACGCCGTCGTCGTCGGCCACGATCACATCGCCGGGCGTGACCAGCATGCCGGCACACACGATGGGAATGTTCACCGAACCCAGCGTGGCCTTGATGGTGCCCTTGCTCGAGATGGCCTTGCTCCAAACCGGGAAGTTCATCTTCTGCAGTTCCTTGACGTCGCGCACGCCGCCGTCGATCACCAGGGCACGCGCACCGCGCGCCTGGAACGAGGTGGCCAGCAAGTCGCCAAAGAAACCGTCGGTGCATTCGGCGGTGACCGCGGCCACCACGATGTCGCCCGGCTGAATCTGCTCGGCCGCCACATGCATCATCCAGTTGTCGCCAGGCTGCAGCAGCACGGTGACGGCGGTGCCGCTAACCTGCTGGCCCGGATAGATCGGACGCATGTAAGGCTTGAGCAGACCCACGCGGCCCATGGCCTCGTGCACCGTGGCCGAGCCGAGCGCGGCCAGGCCGTCGGCGGCTGCGCGGTCGGCGCGGTTGATGTTGCGGTAGACAACGCCGAGTTCGTACATGTCAGATTCCTTTGGCTTTCAGGCGCGCATCGAGGCGCGGGAACACGCGGCGCACGTTGCCTTCATAGATCTGGTGCTTGTCGTCCGCACTCAGGATCTTCGAGGCTTCGATGTAGCGTCTGGTGTCGTCGTAGTAGTGGCCGGTGGTGGGGTCGATGCCGCGCACGGCACCAATCATCTCGCTGGCGAACAGCACGTTCTTCACCGGGATCACGGTATTGAGCAGGTCGATGCCAGGCTGGTGGTAGACGCAGGTGTCGAAGAAGATGTTGTTCATCACGTGATCGTCGAGCAACGGCTTTTTCATCTCCTGCGCCAGGCCCCGGAACCGCCCCCAGTGGTAGGGCACCGCGCCGCCGCCGTGCGGAATGAGGAACTTCAGCGTGGGGAAATCCTTGAACAGATCGCCCTGGATGCACTGCATGAAGGCGGTGGTGTCGGCGTTCAGGTAGTGCGCGCCGGTGGTGTGGAAGCAGGCGTTGCAGCTGGTGCTGACGTGAATCATGGCGGGCAGGTCGTGCTCCACCATCTTTTCGTAGATCGGGTACCAGTGCCGGTCGGTCAGCGGCGGGCTGTTCCAGTGACCGCCAGAAGGATCGGGGTTGAGGTTGATGCCGACAGCGCCATATTCCTTGACGCACTTCTCCAGCTCGGAAATGCAGGTCTTCGGGTCGACACCGGGCGACTGCGGCAGCATGGCCACGGGCACGAAGTTCTCGGGGAACAGGGTGGAGACGCGGTAGCAGAGTTCGTTGCAGATGGCGGCCCAGGTGCTGGAGACGCTGAAGTCGCCGATGTGGTGCGCCATGAAACTTGCGCGCGGCGAGAACAGCGTGAGGTCGCTGCCGCGCTCTTTCATCAGCTTGAGCTGGTTGGTCTCGATGGACTCGCGCAGTTCGTCGTCGCTGATCTTCAGGTCCGCCACTCTGGGCGCGCTGGCGGGGTCTTTGATGCCGGCGATCTGCTGGTTGCGCCAGTTCTCCAGTGCTTTGGGGGCCGTGGTGTAGTGACCGTGGCAATCAATGATGAGGCTCATGGGTGCTCCTGATGGATGTGTCAGCGCGCGGGTTCCATGCCCTGGCGCCGCTTGGCTTCGTCGGCGGCGGGCGAGACCATGAAGTCGAGCAGCGCCTGGACCTCATCGGCCCGGGCGGTGCCCACGGGAATGCCGGCTGAAAACGTGGTGACGATCTGGATGGCCGGTGGCAGCGCGCCAGCGACGGTGATGCCCTCGACGTGCAGCAGTTCGCTGAGCTGCTGGAATCCCAGCGCCACCTCGCCGCGCGCCACCAGCGTGCCTACCGGCACGCCCGGCGGCGCCTGCACCATGCGGCTGGCGATCTGATCGGCGATGCCCCAGCGCTCAAACAGCCGGGCCAATGCAACGCCGCTGGGGCCGGTGGAGCAGCTCAGGCTGCGAGCGGCCAGCACAGCGGCTCGAACCGATTCTTCCGAGGACAGGTCGGGCAGCGGATCGCCACTGCGCACCGCCACCGCCACGCCCGAACGCACGAGATCGACCCGGCTGCCTGCGCGCAGGTGTCCGGCGGCGATCAGCTTGTCGATCGCGTCCGAGGCCAGCACCACGAGGTCAAAGGCCTCACCGGCCTGCACCCGCCTGGCGGCATCCACCCCCCCGACCGACTCGATGGTGATCGGACCCTTCGAGCGCTGGCCATAGCCAGCCACCAGCTCGGCCAGCACCTGCCGGGTGGCCATGGACGAAATACCTTGGATGGGGAGGGACATGGCAAGAACTCTCGTAGCGACCGGCCATTGTGAACCGGCTAAGGTCACAAAAAAAGCCATTGCCGGGCTAGCAGCTAGAACAAATGAACATAACTATGATCCACTCAAACCGCCAACACGACATCCCATGGATCTCAAGCAACTCGAGTACTTCGTTCGCGTGGCCGAACTGGGCAGCTTCACGCGCGCAGCGATGGCTCTGCACGTGGCGCAACCAGCCCTGTCCCGGCAGGTGCGCCTGCTGGAAGTGGAGTTGCGCCAGAACCTGCTGGTGCGCAATGGCCGCGGCGCGGTGCCCACCGAGGCTGGCAAGCTGTTGCTGGCGCACGGCCGGGGCATCCTGCACCAGGTGGAGCGCGCACGCGAGGAGCTGGGCCGGGTGCGAGGTGCCCTGGCCGGGCGTGTGGCCATCGGTCTGCCGCCCAGTCTGGCCCGGGTGCTGGCGGTGCCGCTCACCCGCGCCTTCCGACATCAACTGCCGCAGGCCAGCCTGTCGATCACCGAAGGCCTGTCGGTGACCATGCAGGAGTGGCTGGTCACCGGTCGCCTGGACATTGCGGTGCTCTACAACGCACAGCCGGCGCCAGAGCTGGACATCCACCCGCTGTATGACGAGGACCTGATGCTGGTGGAGCCGCGCCCTCCCGGCCTGCCGGAGGACCCGCCGCCGCCGCCCGTTCCCCTGCGCGAGGTGGCCGCGCTTGCGCTGGTCATTCCCAGCCGACCCAACGCTGTCCGCATGCATGTGGAGGCCGAAATGGCCAACATCGGCTGTCGCCCCCGGGTGGCGCTGGAGATCGACGGGGTTTCAGCCATCCTGGATCTGGTGGCCGACGGCGCGGGCGCCGCCCTGCTCTCGCGCAACGCGGTGGCCAGCTCGATCCGGCCCTCGGCCTACCGCATGCGCCAGGTGACCGAGCCACCCTTGCGCACCCGCCTGTGCCTGGGCGTGAGCTCGCAGCGCCCGGCCACGCTGACGCAGAAGACCACCCTGGAACTCATCCGTCACACGCTGGAGAAGCTCAACACGCGCTGAACCGGCCGGCGGACAGCATGTTCCAGGTCACTGCTTCGGAATGCCTGCGCGCTCGATGACGCGGCTCCACCGCTGGATGTCGCTGGCCAACAGCGCCGACGCTTGCTCGGGCGTGGATGAGCGCGGGTCGATGTTGAGTTCGCGCAGCTTCTTCTGCACCTCGGCGTCTGCCAGGGAGGCGGCAATTTCGCGCTGAAGGCGGTCGATCACGGCTCGCGGCGTTTTCGCGGGCGCGGCCAGCGCGTTCCAGGACGATGCGATGAATCCGTTCACGCCGGCTTCCAGCGCAGTGGGCACCTCGGGCAGCACCAGGGATCGACGCTCGCCAGCCACCGCCAGCGCCTTGAGGGCTCCACCGCGAATCTGCGTGAGCACCGGCGCCAGAATCTCCACACCGACATCGACCTGACGCCCTCGCAGCGCACCGATGAGATTGGGTGTGCCGTTGAAGGGCACGATCTGGGCGTCGATGTCGGCGGTGCTCTTGAACAGCTCGGCAGCCAGATGCTGCGTGCTGCCGATGTTGATGCTGCCGATGTTGAGCTTGCCCGGGTTGGCGCGGGCAAATGCCAGCAGCTCGGCAAAGGTCTTGAAGGGCGCGTCGGGGTGCGCGACCACCGCGATATCGAAAAAACCCAGTGTCGAGATCGGGATGAAATCGCGAACGGTGTCGAAAGGCAGCGACTTGAACAGGCTGGCCGTGACCGCCGTGCCATTGGACATGAGAAACAGGCTGTACCCGTCCGGCTCGGCTCGAGCCACGCTCTCGGCGGCCACCACGCCACCCGCGCCGGGGCGGTTCTCGATCACCACCGTCTGGCCCAGGCGTTCGGCGAGCTTTGCGGCGACGATGCGCGCCGTGAGGTCGCCCACGCCGCCGGCCGAAAACGGCACCACGATGCGCAGGCCACGCACAGGGAACGGCACCTGGGCCAGGACGGTCCGGGTGCCGGCCACCAGCATCCCGGAAAAAAGGGCCGCGCCCAGCAGATCGCGCCGATGCAGGTTCATAGACGAAGGACGAAGAGCGTGATGGAAGGGAACGCCACGAGGATGGCGGTGCGAACCATGTCGCTTGCCACGAAGGGCAGGACGGCGCGGTAGGTCTGGGTGATGGGCACATCCTTGGCCATCGAATTGATGACAAACAGGTTCATGCCCACAGGTGGCGTGATCAAACCGACCTCCACCACGATCAAGACCAGAATGCCGAACCAGATGGCGAACTCCTCCGGCGACAGCCCGAAGTCCAGCACCGTGACGATGGGAAAGAACACCGGGATGGTGAGCAGGATCATGGAAAGTGAATCCATGAAACAGCCCAGCAGGATGTAGAGCACCAGTATGGCCACCAGCACCAGCCAGGGATTGAGCCCCGATCCGGCAACCATCTGTGCCGCCTCCTGCGGCAGCTGGGAAAGTGCGAGGAAGGTGTTGTACAGGCCAGCACCCAGCACGATCATGAAGATCATGCCGGTGGCAATGGCCGTGCCCATGATGGCGCCCATCAGGGTCTTGCGATTGAGGCCACCACCCATCCAGGCGGCGATCCCGGTACCGAAAGCACCCACAGCCGCGCCTTCGGTGGGCGTGAACAAGCCGGTGTAGATGCCACCCACGACGACCACAAAGATCGTCAGCACCGGCCACACCTTCACGGTCGCGACCCAGCGGTCCTTCATGGGCATGGGCGGCATGCTGCCGACGTCCTGCGGCTTGAGACGGGCGTAGACCGCAATCACGACCATGTAGCCCAGGGCGGCCAGAAGGCCTGGCACGAACGCGGCCAGGAACAGCTTGGCGATGTTCTGCTCGGTGAGGATGGCGTAGATCACCAGCACCACCGAGGGCGGAATCAGGATGCCCAGCGTGCCGCCGGCGGCCAGCGTGGCCGTGGAGATGCCACCGGCGTAGCCGGCCCGCTTCAGTTCGGGGAGGGCGACCTGGCCCATGGTGGCGGCGGTAGCCAGCGATGAGCCGCAGATGGCCCCGAAACCTGCACACGCGCCAACGGCGGCCATCGCCACACCACCCTTGCGGTGTCCGATCCAGGCCTCTGCGGCCTTGAAGAGCGCTTGCGACAGGCCTCCCAGCGCCGCGAACTGCCCCATCAGCAGGAACAAGGGAATCACCGACAGGTTGTAGTTCGAGAAGGTGCTGTAGCTGATCTGCTTGAGCTGGTTGAGGATGGGGTCTGCGCTGCCATAGATGACCCATGCCCCGCCGAGTCCACACACCAGCATCGCCAGGCCAATGGGGACGCGGATGAAAATCAGCAGCAGCATGATCGGGAACGACCAGGCCGCGAGTTCGATGCCGGACATCAGTGGCCTCCTTCGTTGGCTGCGACGTTCCAGCCTGCAGGCTCGGAAGCCAGTCCCAGTTCCGTCAACGTCTTGGCCAGGTAGCTCAGGCAGCCAATCACGGCACCGACCAGGCACAGGGCATAGGCCCACCAGATCGGCATCAGGAGAATGAATGTGGTCTCCAGGTACTCTTTCTTCTCCAGCATGCCTTCCCAGAGCTTCCATGTGAGCAAAAGCCAGAGCCCCAGCATGAGGAAGTCACTGGCCAGGACGACGGTTTTGCGCGCCCAGGCGGGCATGTGCATGTACAGCAGGTCCACCGTGGCATGGCCACCGCGCAGGTAGCACCATGGCAGGAAGAAGAAAACGGCAATGGCCGTGCCCACCTCGACGAGCTCGAAGTCTCCCGGCACAGGACCAAGACCCACGCCGATCAGGGCCCGGCCAGAGACGCTGGCCACGATCATCAGGGTGAGGGCGACCAGCACCAGGCCTCCTGTGACGGCGGACCACCAGGCCAGCCTGTAAACGAATCCAATCATTTCGCGTTCTTTCCAGAAAAACATCCAAGCATCGAATTGTCCATGATCGCTCACGCCTGCAGGCCGCAAAGCAAATGGCCGCCTTCTTCAGGAAGGCGGCCACCTGTTGCCTGGGGCCTGTTCACGCCACTTTTCCACCTGGAAAAATCGCGTGCACAGGCCCCAGTGCGATCAGCGTGCGTATTTTGCGATCAAGGCACGTGCTTCCGATACAAGTTTTGCACCGTCAATATTCTTGCCCTTCATTTCGTTGATCCAGTCGGTCTCCACCGTCGCGGCGGTGCGGCGCCAGCGCTGCGTCTCGGCGGCATCGAGCGCCACGATGTTGTTGCCGGCCTTTTCTGCAATGGCACGGCCCGCCTTGTCGCCCTCGTCCATGGCACGCCCGAACATCGCGGCGGTCTCGACGCCTGAGTTGGCGTCGATCACCTTTTTCAGATCGGCCGGCAGCTTGTCATAGGCACCCTTGTTCATCGAGAACGCAAAGGTCTGGGTGTACAGGCCCTGCTTGCCGGCGAACGTGGTGTGGTTCTTCACCAGTTCGCTCACCTTGAGGGCAGGCGTCACCTCCCAGGGAATCGTCGTGCCATCAATGACGCCCTTGGAAAGTGCCTCGGTCACCGCAGGCACCGGCATGCCCACAGGTGTGGCACCCAGCTTGGTGAGCATGTTGTTGATGACGCGCGAGCCACCCCGGATTTTCATGCCACGCAGGCTCTCCAGTCCTGTGACGGGCGTCTTGGTGTGGAACAGCCCAGGCCCGTGGGTATGCACCGCGATCAGCTTCACGTCCTTGAATTCATCGGCGGCGTATTTCTCCACGTATTCCTGGAACGCACGCGAAGACTCTTCAGCAGATCCACTCATGAATGGCAGCTCGAAGACCTCTGACTTGTTGAAGCGGCCAGGGGTGTAGCCCAGCACGGTCCAGGTGAAATCCACCACACCGTCTCGCGCCTGGTCGAACAACTGTGGAGGTGCACCGCCGAGCTGCATGGCATGAAACAGCTGCACCTTGATCCTGCCTCCGGATTCCGCTTCGACCTTCTGCGCCCAGGGGGTCAGTGCGCGCGCAGGAATGGTGGCCTGGGGCGGCAGCATCTGGTGCAGCCGCAGTGTGACCACCTGCTGGGCGGTGGCCTGTCCGGCCAGACCCGCGAGGGCGGCAGCGCTCAGCGCCAACAAGGTTCTGCGGCGATGGAAAATGCTCATGTGTGTCTCCAGTTCCTGATGGATGCTCCGGCTCGTGGGCGTGTGGGCGCGCCCCGATCCGGATGACTTGAAGAACGCCATGCCCACACGATGCCAGTTCAAGTGCACTCGGCGCGCCACGCGGTGTCGAGGGTGACGCGACCCACCACCCTGGACACGCAGGCGCAGATGCGCTTGTTCTCCCGCTTTTCGCGCTCGCTCAGGAACACGTCGCGGTGATCAATCTCGCCCTCGAGCGAGAGCACGTCCATGGCGCAAAGGCCACACTCGCCGCGCCTGCAATCGCTCATGACCTCGATGCCGGCAGCCTCCAGCACGTCCAGCAGAGGCTGGTCGGGCGGCACTTCAAGCCGGGCGGCGTGGCGCGGCAATTCCACGCGAAAACTCGCGCTGTGCAGGCGGCCGCCGCTGCCAAACGTCTCGAAACGCAAACTGGGCAAGGGCCGGCCTGCGGCCAGCCAGCGCGAACGCACCTCATCCAGCAGGCTTGCCGGACCACAGACATAGGCTTGGGCGCCCAGGGCCAGGGCGTCGATCTCGCCCGCCAGATCCAGTCGTTCGCCTCTGGACGACACGCAGGTGACCAGGCTCTCGCCCAGCAGTTCGCGCAAGGTCTCGCCATAGGCCAGCTCGCTGTCGCTGCGCGCGGCGTACAGCAGCCGCACGCGGTGCCCGGCGCGGGCCAGCGCCTGCGCCATGGACACCATGGGCGTGATGCCGATACCGCCAGCCACCAGCAAGGAGGCTGGCGCAGCAAATCCCAGCGGGAAATGGTTCTGCGGTGTGCCGGCCTCGATGGCATCGCCCACCGCCAGCTGCCACATGGCGCGCGAGCCCCCCAGGCCATCGTCGAGCCGCTTGACCGCGATACGGTAGCCCACCGCTTCCTCAGGCGCACCCACCAGAGAGTACTGGCGCGTGAACTCGCGCCCCTCGGCCTGCAGACGCAGCGGAAGATGCGCCCCGGGCGCCCAGCGCTCGGCTGCTCCCTCGACAGGCGCGATGACGAATTCGCGCACGGTGGGCGTGAGGTCGCGCAATTCGGCCACGCGTGCGGGATGCCAGGTGAGTGTGCTTTTCATCGTCTGCGAATGAGTTTGATGGCCGGCATGGCGCCAGGCGCATGCACTCGGGCCGGGCCATTGAGAACGTCGCGCAGGTTGCGCTGCGCCAGGCGCGAGTGCTCGCGCATGATGGCCTCGGCGCGCGCGCCTTCGCGCTGCTCGATGGCTTCAAGCACTTGCCGGTGTTGATCCTGTGCCACCACGAGCATGTCGCGCGCGCGGCTCGAGTGCGCCTGCACCACCACGAAACCCGAAGGCGAGGCAAACGGCAGGCTCAGCACCTTTTCCAGCTGGCGCGTGATGGTCGGGCTGTCGGCCATCTCCCAGACCAGACTGTGGAACCGACTGTTGAGCGCCACATAGGCGGAGAACCCCTCATCGTCGAGTGCCGGCGCCGCCAGCACGGTGTCGATGCGGTCAAGGCACTGGCGCGCCTCGGCCAGCACCACGCCCGGTGCTCCGCGCTCGGCCGCCAGTCGCGCAAGCAGCCCTTCGAGCGTGCCGCGCAGCTCGATCGCATCGGCGATGTCGCGCTCGGAAAAGGTTTGCACCACGTAGCCGCCATTGGGCAGCGTCTGCAACAGACCCTCTTGCTCCAGCCGCATCAACGCGGCGCGGATCGGCGTGCGCGAGACGCCCAGGCGTTCGACGATGGCGAGTTCGGCAATGCGCGAGCCACCCGGCAGCTCGCCCGACAGGATGAGTTCGCGCAACTGCAGGAGCGCGCGCACCTGGGCGCTTTCGGTGCCAGCGGTTTCGTTGACGGGCATGGACACGGCCATTTGCGACATCGTCAACCCGCCCTGCGAATGGGAATGATGGTGGGACTGGGGCGCTCCTGCTCCACCAGCTTGTCGATGAGCCGTCGCGCCCACATCGCGCCAGCGTCGATGTTG
The DNA here is from genome assembly GCF_050250835.1 of Hydrogenophaga sp. Taxonomy (GTDB): domain Bacteria; phylum Pseudomonadota; class Gammaproteobacteria; order Burkholderiales; family Burkholderiaceae_C; genus Hydrogenophaga. The sequence continues at coordinate 65,931 of NZ_JBFWNX010000016.1, forward strand.
AGGTTGTAGAACCTGTGGTCCGGGTGTTCTTCGATCGCCTTCTGCTGCGCCTCCAGCACCAGTTCGTCTTCGCGGAAGATGCTGGCCACGCCTTCGCGCAACTGGTGCGTGAGGCGCTGCTCTTGCAGGCTGTAGTTGCGAGCGAAGGCCCAGAAGTACAGGCAGGTGTTGCCGGTCTCGGGCGTGATGGTGTTGAGCACGAAACCGTTCACGCCCTGGCTGCGGTCGCCCTGCGGCGCGCCTGAGCCGGCGGGCGCCACGCCCACGTCGATGGCCACGGTACAGGGGGCCTCGAAGCGGATGATCTGCCAGCGGTCCACCGGGCCGTTGTAGCCCCGCGCCTGCTGGATCTGGCCGGCCCAGAAAGGCGGAGCCTCGATGCCTTCCATCCAGCGCGTGACGGTGGCGGTGCGCTCCCCATGCGTGGCCACAAAAGGCGCCTCGGCCACGGCGCGGTTGCCGATGCTGCTGCCATGCACAAAGGTCTCGTGCGTGAGGTCCATGAGGTTGTCCACCACCAGCCGGTAATCGCACCTCACCCGGATCATCTTGCCGTCGGCCGCCCAGGCCGGGTCGTGGTTCCAGTGCAAGTCGGGCACCAGGGCCGGATCGGCCAGCGCCGGGTCGCCGGGCCAGACCCAGACGAAACGGTGTTTCTCCAGTACCGGGAAGGCCCGCACGCAGGCCGAAGGGTTGAGCGTTTCCTGGCTCGGCATGTGGGTGCAGCGGCCTTCGGCGTTGTAGACCAGCCCGTGGTAACCGCACACCACCTCGTCGCCTTCGAGCCGCCCCATGGAGAGCGGCAACAAACGGTGCCAGCAGGCATCTTCCAGGGCGGCCACGCTGCCGTCCAGCTGCCGGAAGAGCACCAGCTTCTGGTTGCAGATGGTGCGTGCCAGCAGGTTGCGGCTCACCTCCACGTCGTACGCGGCGGCGTACCAGGCATTGAGCGGGAAATGCGAAGGCGTGGTGTTCATGGGATACGCAATGTATACAGAAACTGGCAATTTTCAAGTTATTTTGACGTTTGTTGGGGTTTTCCATAGGTTTGTGTATTCTTCAAAGGCTGGCAAAGTACCTACTCACCCTTCATACGACGATCCTCAATCCGGACAACGCCATGACCTTGCGCCCCCGACCGCCCTTTCGCGCCGACCACGTTGGCAGCTTTCTACGACCGGCCTACCTGCTTGAAGCGCGCGAAAAGAAAGCCAGGGGAGACATCACGCCGGCGCAATTGCGTGAAGTGGAGGACCGCGCCATCACCGACATCGTGAAGTTCCAGGCCGACGTGGGGCTGCAGTCCATCACCGACGGTGAGTTCCGTCGCACCTATTTCCACATCGACTTCCTGGAGCAGCTCGGCGGCGTGAAGACCGACATCCCGGTGACCATCCGAAAACCCGATGGCAGCGAAGAACTGGCGCCGCCGGTGATCCGCGTGATCGACAAGGTGCGCCACGCCAAGGACATCCAGCTCGCGGACTTCCAGTACCTGAAGGCGCAGGTGGAGGCTCTGGGCTTGCCGGCGCTCACCCCCAAAGTCACCATCCCCTCGCCCACCATGCTGCACTTTCGCGGCGGGCGAGCAGGCATCAGCAAGGAGGCCTACCCGGAACTCGACCCGGTGTTCTACGACGACGTGGCCAAGGCCTACGGTGAGGAACTGCAGAGCCTGGCCGATGCCGGCTGCACCTACGTGCAGATGGACGACACCAACATGGCCTACCTGTGCGACGAGCGCATGAGAGAGGCGGCCCGCCAGCGCGGCGACGACCCCAACGAACTGCCGCATCGCTACGCAGGCTTCATCAACAAGGTGGTGGCACGCAAGCCAGCCGGCATGACGCTGGCCATGCACCTGTGCCGGGGCAACTTCAAGAGCACGCACGCGGCGGCCGGCAATTACGAACCGGTGGCCGAAGCGCTGCTCTCCGAAATGAAGCTCGACGCCTTCTTCCTGGAATACGACGACGACCGCAGTGGCGACTTCCGCCCGCTGCGTTACCTGAGCAAGGACAAGATCGTGGTGCTCGGCCTGGTGACCACCAAGTTTGGCCAGCTCGAGAGCAAGGACGACCTCAAGCGCCGCATCGACGAAGCGGCAAAGTACGCCCCCCTCGACCAGATGTGCCTGTCGCCACAATGCGGCTTCTCCAGCACCGTGCACGGCAACAACATTGCTGTGGAAGACCAGCGACGCAAGCTCGCGCTGGTGGTTGAAACGGCGCGCGAGGTGTGGGGTTGAAGGCGCCACCCCGAACGCACCTACCATGGCGGGCATGACCGCACCGCTGCACTTTTACTTCGACTTCATCTCGCCCTACGGTTTTTTTGCCTCGCAGCGCATCGAGGCGCTGGCCGCACGGCACGGGCGCGAAGTGCATTGGCACGCCATGCTGCTGGGCGTGTCGGTGCTCAAGGTGATGGGGCTCAAGCCGCTGATGGACACACCGCTCAAGGGCGACTACACAGGGCGCGACGTGTTGCGGACCGCCCGTGAAACGGGCATTTCCCTGGGGCGCCAGCCGCGCGATCCGGTGATGAATCCCCTTCCCTCGGCGCGCGCGTTCGCCTGGGTGCGGAAACACCATCCCGAGCAAGCCGCGGCCATGGCACATGCGATCTATGGCGCCTACTGGGGCGAGGGAAGGGACCTCTCCACACCGGAATCGCTCGTCGGCCTGAATTTGCCGGGCGGCCTGGCTGGCGAAACACTGGCACAGGCGGCAGCCGGCAACGAAGCCGCCACCCTGCTTCGCGCAGACGTGGACGAGGCGCTCTCAGCCGGCGTGTTTGGCTCTCCCACGGTGTTGGTGGACGGCGAGATGTTCTGGGGCTTCGACAAGCTTGACCAGCTTGACCGCTGGCTCGTTCGCGGCGGCTGGTGAGTGCCTTCAATCAAACCGGATCTCGATGTCCACGGCCATGGCCGAGATCCCCTGCCTCACCCGTTCGTGCAGGACGGTATCCATGGGGCCGGGCAGTTCGATCAGTGCGCGCTGGCGTCCGCCCTGCTCGAATGCTCGAATTTTTGCGCCCTTGCCGGGCGCCCAGTCGCGCAGCGCTTCCTGCAGTTTGATCTCGATGGCGCGCAGGCGGAGTTCTGGCTTGAACACCTTGCCGACCGCCGTGACCGGCAAAGCATCGACCAGCACCACGCGCCTGGGGACCGCTGGCCGTTCGTAGACGGTGGGAGCGACCGCCGCCAGCAATGCTTCGGCGGTGATCGGTGAGCCAGGCTTCAGCGTGACAAACGCGACCGGGATTTCACCGGCATAGGCATCCGGCTCGGCGACCACGGCACACAGAGCCACCGCGGGATGCGCAAGAAAGGCGTCCTCCACCAGCGCCGGGTCGATGTTGTGCGAGCCACGGATGATCACGTCTTTGGCGCGACCGGTGATGTGGATGCGACCCGCCTCGTCGATGTGGCCGAGGTCGCCGGAGACGATCCAGTCCTGCTCGAACATGCCGGCGTTTCGCGCCGCATCGGTGTAGCCCGGGCTCACATGCGGCCCGCGAAGCACCAGCACGCCGGTTTCGCCGGTTGCACAGCGCTCGGCCAGTTGCGCCTGGCCATTGCGCCATGGCACGGCATGCACCTCGGTATAGGGCAGGCGCAGGCCGGCCGAGCCGGGCGTGCGCGGGCCGCGCAGCGGCTCGATGCTCACCAGCCCGGCACACTCGGTCATGCCCAGGATGTTTCGCACCGGGATGCCGGTGGCGGTCTCGAAGCGTTGCGCCAGTTCGGCGGGCAGCGGCGAGCCACCGGTATAGGCAGCGCGCACGCTGCGCACATCGGCGTCGACGGGCACGCCCAGCAAGCTGGCCAGCACGGTGGGCACGCAGGCCAGGTGCGTCACGCGCTCGCGCTCGCAGAACTTCCAGTACGCCTGCACGAAGCCCGTGTTGCGCATGCCGGTGAGCGTGGGCAGCACCTGGCGTGCGCCGATCGCCAGCAGCGCAAGGCCATAGACGAAGGCACCGGCCACGTGGAACAGCGGAAAGCCGTTGATCTCCACCGCCTGCTCGTCCATGTCGTAGAAGGCGTGGGCGAACCACGCCGTGTGCGCTTCATTGCCCTGCGTGTGTTGCGCCAGCTTGGGCGCTCCGGTGGTGCCGCCGGTATGGAACAGCGCCACCACACGGTCGGGGTTCAGGTCGGGCTCGAAGGCGAGTTCATCCGAGAGCAGGGCCATCTGGTCCTGCAAGACCGGTACGCCGGGTTCGGCGTGCGCACCCACGCGAATCTGGATCAGGGGCAATGGATGGATCTGCACCACCTGCTCGGCCACGGGCCACACGGACAGTTCATCGTTCGGCCCCAGCGCCACGAGCACTTTGGCGTTGGCGGCCTTGAGCAGTGCGGCAATGTGTTCGGGCTGCAGCAGGTAGTTGATGGGGCAAACGCGGCCAGCGAGTTGCGCCCCCCAGATCACCGCGTGTGCCTCGGGCGTGTTGGGCGCGAGCACGGCCACGGCGTCGTCCGGCCCCAGGCCCATGGCGCGAAAAAGATTGGCGGCTCGATGGATGCCAGCGAGCAATGCGCGGTAGGTGGTGCGTCGTGGCGGTGTGTCCAGCCGCGCATCGGGCAGGAAGGTCAACGCCTCACGACCCGCAAATCGCAGGGCCGCCGCGCGGATCAGTGCGTACGGGCTGCGGTGCGGCGCCACCACCGCCCGCACCGTGCGCTCCAGGTGCTCGATGTCGGCCAGCGTGGAGAAGGCTTGCATGGTGCCAGGCTCACCGGGAATCCAGGCCGAGCAGGCGCACGGCGTTGCCCTTGAGGATGCCAGGCATCACCTCGGGCTTGAAGCCGGCAACTTCGAAATCCTTCATCCAGCGCTCGGGCGTGATCAGCGGGTAGTCGCTTCCAAAAAGAATGCGGTCCTTGAGCAGCGTGTTGGCGTACTGCACGAGTTGCTTGGGAAAGTACTTCGGGCTCCATCCCGAGAGGTCGATCCACACGTTGGGCTTGTGCGTGGCCACGCTCAGGGCCTCGTCCTGCCAGGGGAAGCTGGGGTGCGCCATGACGATCTGCATGTCCGGAAAGTCGATGGCCACGTCGTCGAGGTGCATGGGGTTGCTGTATTCAAGGCGCAGGCCACCGCCGCAACGCATGCCCGAGCCAATGCCGCTGTGGCCGGTGTGAAAGATGGTGGGCAGCTTGTGCGCATTGATCACTTCGTAGATCGGCCAGGCCATGCGGTCGTAGGGATGGTAGCCCTGCACCGTCGGGTGGAACTTGAAGCCCTTCACACCCTCTTCCCGGATCAGCCGTTCGGCCTCGCGCGCACCCATCTTGCCCTTGTGCGGATCAATGCTGGCGAAGGCGATCATCATGTCGCTGTTCTCGCGCGCGGCCTGCGCGATCTCTTCGTTGGGAATGCGCCGGCGGCCGAGTTGCGCCTCGCTGTCCACGGTGAACATCACCAGGCCGATCTTGCGCTCTCTGTAGTAGGCGATGGTCTCCGCGATGGTCGGCCGCCGGTTGCTGCCGAAGTACTTGTCGGCCGCCCGGTCGTACTCTTCGCCATAGCTGTCGAAAGGGTTGCGGCAACTCACTTCGGCGTGGGTGTGGATGTCGATCGCGATGAGGTTCTTGTGGTCCATGCTGGTCTCCGGAGCCCTAGGGAAAACACGGGGGTCTGTTTCTGACCGGCGCGCTTGATTTGGTTATTGTTTATAACAATAATGCCCGATCACTTCAAGCACGCAAACCCTTCCATGCCCATCCATTCCACCGACATCAGTCTGAGTTTGCAAGGCGGATCGTCCGAGATCGCTGTCATCACGCTCAACCGCCCCGCCAAGCGCAATGCACTCAATGATGGCCTGATCCTCGCGCTGCGCGACATCTTTCAGGGCATGCCGCATGGTGTGCGCGCGGCCGTGATCCACGGCGCCGGCGAGCACTTCTGTGCCGGGCTGGATCTTTCCGAGCTGAGCGAGCGCGATGCCGGCGAAGGCCTGCACCATTCGCGCATGTGGCATGCGGCACTGGACTGCGTTCAGTCGGGTCCGGTGCCGGTGGTGGCGGCGTTGCACGGCGCGGTGGTGGGCGGCGGTCTCGAACTGGCCAGCGCCTGCCACATCCGGGTGGCCGACGAGACGTCGTTCTTTGCGTTGCCCGAGGGTTCGCGCGGCATCTTCGTGGGTGGTGGTGGCTCGGTGCGCATTCCCCGCCTCATCGGCGCCGCACGCATGGCCGACATGATGTTCACCGGTCGCGTCTACAAGGCCGTCGATGCCGAACGCATCGGCCTCGCGCAATACCTCGTGCCGTCCGGCACCGCGCTGGACAAGGCCCTGGAGCTGGCCGCGCGCATTGCCGGCAACGCGCCGCTGACCAACTACGCGCTGATGCACGCGCTGCCACGCATCGCCGAACAACCCGCCGACCAGGGCTTCTTCACCGAAGCGCTGATGGCTGCGATCGTGCAGAACGCACCCGAGGCCAAGGCGCGCGTGCGCGACTTCCTGGAAGGCCGTGCTGCCAAAGTGAGCAAGGACTGATGCCATGACCGCAGCGAAGTACCGCCCACTCAGGTTCGGCGTCACGCAGGCCGTGCTGCGCGATGGCAACGAAGGCATCCACTACCTGGGCGCAGCCAAAGAACTGGGGCCGTTTCCCGATCGCATGACCGACCGCCTGATTCGCTGGGCGAAGGAGCGCCCCGACCAGACTTTGTTTGCCCGCCGCACAAAGAGCACCGACGGCAGCACCGGCGACTGGCGACACGTCACCTTCGCGCAGGCACTGGACGCGGCCCGGCGCATCGGCCAGGGCCTGCTGAACCGAGGCCTCTCGGCCGAACGCCCGGTGCTGATCCTGAGCGAGAACGACCTGGAGCACGCGCTGCTGGCACTGGGTTGCCTGTACGCCGGCATCGCCTACTGCCCCACCTCGCCGCCCTATTCGCTCATCAGCCAGGATTTCGACAAGCTGCACCACGTGGTGAAGACGCTCACCCCCGGCCTGGTGTTCGCCAGCGACGCGCACCGCTACGGTCGCGCCATGCTGGCCACGCTCCATGAAGGCGTTGAACTGGTCACGACCGAAGGCACCGTGCCCGGACGCGCCACCACCTCCTTCGCGGCGCTTCTGGCCACTGAACCCACCGCCGCCGTGGACGCGGCGCAGGCCGCGACCGGGCCCGACACCATCGCCAAGTTCCTGTTCACCTCGGGTTCCACCAAGATGCCCAAGGCCGTCATCAACACGCAGCGCATGTGGTGCGCCAACCAGCAGCAGATGAGCGAATCCATGCCGGTGCTGGCCGAGAGCCCGCTGGTGCTGGTGGACTGGCTGCCCTGGAACCACACCTTCGGTGGCAATCACAACTTCGGCATGGTGATCTACCACGGCGGCACACTCTACATCGACGATGGAAAGCCCACGCCGGCGCTGATGGGCGAGACGTTGCGCAACCTGCGCGAGATCGCGCCCACGGTGTACTTCAACGTGCCCACAGGCTTCGAGGCCATCGCCCATGCAATGAAGACCGACGCGGCGCTGCGCAAGAACCTGCTCTCGCGCGTGCGGATGTTCTTCTATGCCGGCGCCGCGCTGGCCCAACCGGTGTGGGACGCGCTGCACGCGGTGCAGGAACAGGAGATCGGTGAGCGCATCGTCATGGGCACCGGCCTGGGCATGACCGAGTCCAGCCCGTTCGGCATCTTCGTGACCAGCCCCGATGTGAAAGCGGGCGACCTTGGTCTGCCCACGCCGGGCCTGGAGCTCAAACTGGTCGACACCGATGGCAAGACGGAGGTGCGCTACAAGGGCCCGAACATCACGCCGGGTTACTGGCGCATGCCGGCGGAAACGGCCGAGTCGTTCGATGAAGAAGGCTTCTTCAAGACCGGCGACGCGGTGAAGTGGATCGACGAGACCGACATCCACCAGGGCCTGAAGTTCGACGGCCGCATCGCCGAAGACTTCAAGCTTGCCACCGGCACCTTCGTGAGCGTGGGCCCGCTGCGCGCAAAAATCATTGCAGCCGGTGCGCCCTACATCCAGGACGTGGTGCTCACCGGCCTGAACATGAAGGAAGTGGGCGCGATGGTGTTCCCCACCGGCGCGGTGCGCGCACTCAGCGGCCTGCCGGCCGACGCCCCGATGCACGACGTGCTCAACAGCGCACCGGTGCTCGCGCACTTCCAGCGAGTGGTCAACGAACTCGCCAAGACGGCGACCGGCAGCGCCAGTCGCATCGCCCGCCTGTGTCTGCTGGCCGACCCGCCCACCATCGACCGCGGCGAGATCACCGACAAAGGGTCGATCAACCAGCGCGCCGTGCTCACCCACCGCGCCGAAACCGTGGAGCACCTGCACGACGGAACGCTCCACGCCATCCTGAAACCTGAATAAGACACGACATGGCTTCCCGAGGATTCTTCAACGCCTTCGACGACGTCTGGCTGCTCGACGGCGTGCGCACGCCCATGGTGGACTACTGTGGCGCACTCGGCCACATTTCGCCCACCGATCTGGGCATCAAGGCGGCACGCGAAGCGCTGGCACGGGCAGGTGTGCCGGGCGAGCACATCGGCTCGGTGGTTGCGGGCAACATGGCTCCGGGTGATTTCGACCAGTTCTTCCTGCCGCGCCACATCGGCCTGTACGCCGGTGTGCCGGTGGAGGTGCCGGCGATCATGGCGCAGCGCATCTGTGGTACCGGCTTCGAACTGTTCCGCCAGGCGGGCGAACACATTCAGGGCGGCGCGTGCGACGCAGCGCTGGTGGTGGGCACCGAGAGCATGACGCGCAACCCGATCGCGGCCTTCGACCACCGCAACGGCTTCAAGCTGGGCTCGCCCGTGGGCTTCAAGGACTACATGTGGGAAGCGCTGAAAGACCCGGCAGCCGGCATCAACATGATCCAGACCGCCGAGAACCTGGCAAAAAAGTACGGCATCAGCCGCGAAGACGTGGACGCCTTCGCATCGGCCTCGTTCGCCAAGGCGGTGGCTGCGCAGGAAAGCGGATTCCTCGCAGGTGAGATCGCACCGGTGGTGAGCGAAAAATTCGAACTCGACGGCTACAAGCCGCGCGGCATCCGCCTGCAAGGCAAGCTGACCGAAGTGGCGACCGACACGCATCCGCGCATTTCGCCGGTGGAGGTGCTGGCGAAACTGAAAGCGGTGTTCGACGGCGGCGTGCAGACCGGTGGCAACAGCTCGGCGCTGGTGGATGCGGCGGCCGCCTGCGTGGTGAGTTCGGGCGCCTATGCCAAAGCGCAGGGCAAGCCGCCGCTGGCACGGGTCGTGGCCGCCGCGGCCGTGGGCGTGCCGCCCGAGATCATGGGCATCGGCCCCGCGCCGGCCATCCGCCTGCTGCTGGAGCGCACCGGCTTGAAGCTGGCCGACATCGGCCGGTTCGAAGTGAACGAAGCGCAGGGCGCGCAAACGCTGGCCGTGGCGCGCGAGCTGGGCATGGACCTGGACCGCCTCAACGTCAACGGCGGCGCCATTGCACTCGGCCATCCACTCGCCGCCACAGGCGTGCGCCTCACGCTCACGCTGGCGCGCGAACTGCAGCGCAGCGGCATTCGCTATGGCATCTCAAGCGCCTGTGTGGGCGGAGGCCAGGGCATGGCGCTGCTGATCGAAAACACATCGGCCTGAACAAGGAACACAAGCCATGAACATTCAAGGACACGCCGCTCTTGTCACCGGTGGCGGCTCGGGTCTCGGTGAAGCCACGGCGCGCGAACTGGCCCGCCTGGGTGCGAAGGTTGCCGTGCTTGACGTGAACCTGGGCAACGCCCAGCGCGTGGCCGCCGACATCGGCGGCGCCGCCTTCGCGTGCGACATCACCAACACCGAAAGCCTGCAGGCCGCCATCGACGGTGCAGCAGCCGTGCACGGCGCGGCCCGCATCCTGATGAACATCGCCGGCATCGGCAGCGCGAAACGTGTGGTGGGCAAGGACGGCAACGCCGCACCGCTGGAAGACTTTGCGAAAGTGATCAACGTCAACCTGATCGGCACCTACAACGCCAGTCGCCTGTTTGCCGCGGCCTGCGCGAAGCTGGAACCACTGGAGGACGGCGAGCGCGGCGTGATGATCTTCACCGCCAGCGTGGCCGCCTTCGATGGCCAGGTGGGCCAGCAGGCCTACAGCGCCTCCAAGGGCGGTCTGGTGGGCATGACGCTGCCCATGGCACGCGACCTGGCGCAGCACGGCATTCGCGTCTGCACCATCGCACCGGGGCTCTTCAGCACACCCTTGATGAAACAACTGCCCGAGCCGGTGCAGGCATCTCTCGCGGCCAGCATCCCGTTCCCGCCGCGCCTGGGCAAGCCTGAAGAGTTTGCCCAACTCGCCGCCCACATCGTCACCAACACGCACCTCAATGGCGAAGTGATCCGCCTCGACGGCGCCTTGCGCATGGCCCCGCGATGACCAAGACCGTGATCTTCGAGCTGGACGTGATGTTCGGCGACTGCGACCCCGCCGGCATCGTGTTCTTCCCCAACTTCTCCAAGTGGATGGACGCTTCTTCGCTGAACTTCTTCATGCAGTGCGGCGTGCCGCCCTGGCGCGAACTGGTGAAGACGCGCGGCATCGTCGGCACACCGCTGCTGGAGATCCACACGAAATTCATCCGCCCTGCCACCTATGGCGAACGCCTGCAGATCCACACCAGCGTGACCGAGTGGCGCGAGAAGGTGTTCATGCACAGGCACGTCGTGAAGCGCGGCGACGATCTCCTGTGCGAAGGCACCGAGACGCGCGCGTTCGTGATCCACCCGCCGGAGGCACCCGAACGCATCAAGGCGATCCCCGTGCCTGAAGACATCAAGGCCCTGTGTTCCTGAAACCCCTTTTCCTGCCCGTTCCGTTTCTCACCACCACCCAGAAGGAGACATCCCCGTGAAAATCGTCAAGACCCTCGTCGCCGCCGCCGTCACGGCGCTGGCCACCACCGCCGCGCTGGCCGACATCAACGTCGGCGTGAGCCTCTCGCTCACCGGCCCGGGCTCCGGCCTGGGCATTCCCATGCAGAACCAGCTCAAGCTGTTCCCGCAAACCATCGCAGGCGAGAAGGTGAACCTCATCATCCTCGACGACGCGAGCGATCCGGGCAAGGGCGCTGCCAACGCCCGCCGCTTCGTGACCGAAGACAAGGTCGATCTGATCATCGGCTCGTGCCTGACCCCGGTGGCGGCAGCCATGACCCCGGTGGTCACCGAAGCCAAGACGGTGCAGCTGGCCGCTTCGCCGGTGGGCGTGCCCCCGGGCGCCGATCACTGGATGTTCCGGCTGCCGCAGGGCAACGATGTGATGGCACACGCCATGGTCGAGCACATGAAGAAGCAGAACATCAAGACCATCGGCTTCCTGGGCTACACCGACGCCTACGGTGAGCTCTGGCTGAAGGCGATCACGCCGCTGGCCGAGAAAGCCGGCATGAAGGTGGTGGCCGTCGAGCGTTTTGCCCGCGCCGACACCAGCGTCACGCCGCAGGCCCTCAAGCTCAGCTCGGCCAACCCCGACGCCATCCTGGTGGTGGCTTCCGGCTCCGGCGCCGCGATGCCGCACAAGGCCATCGTGGAGCGTGGCTACAAAGGCAAGATCTACCAGACGCACGCGGCCGCCACGCCCGACCTGGTGCGCATCGGTGGCAAGGACGTGGAAGGTTCTTTCGTGGTCTCCGGTCCGGCCGTCATTGCCGAACAGTTGCCCGAGGCCCATCCGTCCAAGAAGCTGGCGGTGGACTTCGTCACCAACTACGAGAAGGCGATGGGCCCCGGCACGCGCAACCAGTTCGCCGGCCACAGCTACGACGCCGCCATTGCCCTGAACAAGGCCGTGCCAATGGCGCTGAAAAGCGGCAAGCCCGGCACGCCGGAGTTCCGCGCGGGTTTGCGTGACGCCTTCGAAACCATGGGCCGCACCGTGTTCTCGCACGGCGTGATGAACTGGACCAAGGATGACCACTGGGGCTACACCAATGAAACGGGTGTGATGCTCAAGGTCGTCGACGGCAAATTCAAAGTCGAGTGATTCCAAACCAACGATAGAAAGACGCACTCGTCCGTTTCGCCTGAGGCAACGCCAAACAGGGGCACCGAGGGTCCGGCTCCGCCGGCCCCAGGTGTCGCCCCCCTCCCGCCGAAGGCGAGAGAGGGGGGAGGCGCCGCAGGCGACGCGGGGGGTGTTAACAGTCCTATGGATTTCTCGATCGCCAGCATTTTGTTGCTGGACGGCTTGACCAACGGCGCGGTGTACGCGCTGCTGGGGCTGGCCATCGTCCTGGTGTTCACCGTCACCCGGATCATCTTCATTCCCCAGGGTGAGTTCGTCGCGTATGGCGCACTGACCCTGGCCATCTTTCAAACCGGCAAGGTGCCCGGTACCGTGTGGCTGCTGATGCTGCTGGCTGTCGTTGCGGCGTTGATGGAGCTGGCTGAGCGATGGCGCAATCAAAGCTCGGCATGGCCCGCGCTCAAGGCGGCCGGGCGCACGCTGGTGCTGCCGGTGCTGGTGTCGGGCGTGGCCATCTGGTCCGCGCCGCAGCAATTTCCGCTGTGGGTGCAGGCCGCGCTCAGCGTGGCGGTGGTCACGGTGTATGGGCCGCTGGTGTACCGCGTGGCCTACCAGTCGCTGGAGAGCGCCACCCCACTGGTGCTGCTGATCGTTTCGGTCGGCGTGCACTTCGCCATGACCGGGCTGGGCCTGCTGTTCTTCGGCGCCGAGGGTTTTCGCAACCCGGCATTCTGGGAGCAGCGCTTCACCATTGGCCCGGTGATGCTTTCGGGCCAGGCCATCATCACCTTTGCCGCCACCGTGGCACTGATCGTGATGCTCTGGCTGTACTTCGAGCGCACTCTGCGCGGCAAGGCGCTGCGTGCCATTGCCGTGAACCGCACTGGCGCACGCCTCATGGGCATCTCGTCGCAGGCATCGGGCCAGCTCACCATGACCATGGCGGCCTTCATCGGCGCGCTCTCCGGCCTGCTCATCGGCCCCACCACCACCGTGTTCTACGACTCCGGTTTCCTCATCGGCCTGAAAGGCTTCGTGGCTGCTGTGGCCGCTGGCCTGGCGAGCTATCCCGGCGCGCTCATCGCGGCACTGGGCGTGGGCGTGATCGAAGCCTTCGGTTCGTTCTGGGCCAGTGCCTTCAAGGAAGTGATTGTGTTCACCCTGATTCTCCCCGTCCTGCTGTTCAGATCCCTGCGCAGCAAGCATTCAGACGAGGACCACTGACATGCCGAAACTTCAAAACTTCGGCCTGCTGATCCTGGCCCTCGCGATTCCCCTGATCGCAGTGCTGCCGCTGCCCGATTTCTGGATCACGCAACTCAACTACATCGGCATGTACAGCATGACCGTGCTGGGTCTGATCCTGCTGACCGGCGTGGGGGGGCTCACCTCGTTCGGGCAGGCGGCCTTTGTCGGCATCGGCGCGTACACCACGGCGTGGCTCACGCTGAACCTCGGCATGTCCCCGTGGCTCACGCTGTTCATCGGCATGGGCCTCACCGCCGGCAGCGCGCTGCTGGTGGGCCTGATCACCTTGCGCATGTCGGGCCACTACCTGCCGCTCGCCACCATCGCCTGGGGGCTCTCGCTGTACTACCTCATGGGCAACCTCGATGCGCTGGGCAAGTACGACGGCCTGCTGGGCATCCAGAGCCTGTCCATTGGTGGCTTTGACATTGGCCAGGGCCGCGCATTCTTCGTGCTCACCTGGATCATCCTGCTGGCGTTCGTGGCCGCGATGCTGCATCTGCTCGATTCACGTGCGGGCCGCGCCATCCGTTCGCTCAAGAGCGGTTCCCAGATGGCCGAGGCGATGGGCATCAGCACCTTCCGCTACAAGGTCACCGTCTTCGTGCTGGCGGCTGTGCTCGCGTCGGTCGCTGGCTGGTTGCTCGCGCACTTCCAGCGCACGGTCAACCCTTCGGCCTTTGGCCTGAAGATGGGCATCGAGTACCTGTTCATGGCGGTGATCGGCGGCGTGGGCCATGTGTGGGGTGCCATCGTGGGTGCCGGGCTCATTCGAGTGCTCGAAGACCAGCTGCAGGTGTTGCTGCCCAGGCTCATCGGCACCAGTGGCAGCTATGAAGTGATCGTCTTCGGTATCGCGCTGGTGGTTGTGCTGAAGTACCTGCCCGATGGCCTGTGGTCGCTGGTCGGTCGGCACATGCCCAAGCCACCTCGAAAGGTGGACTGGCAGGACGCGGCTGCGCTTGCCGAGCGCACCAGGCCTGCCGCTGGTGAACTGGTGCTCGACGTGCAGAAGGCGCGCATGCAGTTCGGCGGCCTGGTGGCGGTGAACGACATCAGCTTCCAGATTCATTCGGGCCAGATCGTCGGCCTGATTGGCCCCAACGGCGCAGGCAAGTCCACCACCTTCAACCTCATCACCGGCGTGCTGCCGGCCACCAGCGGCGTGGTGCAGTTCCAGGGCGGCAACGTGGTCGGCAAAGCCTCGCGCGACATCGCACGGCTGGGCATGGCGCGCACCTTCCAGCACGTCAAGATGATTCCGGACATGACGGTGCTGGAAAACGTGGCGCTGGGCGCACACACGCGCGGCTTCAAGGGCGTGCTGCCCGCCATGCTGCGCGCCAACCGCGCGGAAGAGAAGCAGCTTTTCCGCGAAGCACAACGCCAGCTCGAACGCGTCGGCATGGGCGCCTACCTGCACGAACAGGCCGGCAACCTGGCCATGGGCCCGCAGCGCCTGATGGAGATTGCTCGCGCGCTCTGCGCCGATCCGACACTGCTGCTGCTGGACGAACCCGCCGCCGGCCTGCGTCATCAAGAAAAGCAGGCGCTGGCGGGCGTGCTCCGCCAGCTCAAGGGCGAGGGCATGAGCATCCTGCTGGTGGAACACGACATGGATCTGGTGATGCAGATCTGCGACCACCTGGTGGTGATGGAATTCGGCACGCTGCTCACGCAAGGTCCGCCAGCACAGGTGCAGCAGGACCCGAAGGTGCGTGCTGCCTACCTCGGCACGGAGCACTGAAATGACCACACCCATTCTTCGAGTCAGCGGCCTGCGCGCCGGCTACGGACGCGCCGAGGTTCTGCACGGCATCGACATCCAGGTTGCGCCCGGCGGTGTCATCACCGTCATCGGCCCCAACGGCGCGGGCAAGTCCACCTTGCTCAACACGCTCATGGGCATGCTGCCAGGACAGGGAACGATCGAGTTTCGTGGGCAGGAAATCTCCACACTCTCGCTGGAGGAGCGCGTGATGAACGGCATGGCGCTGGTGCCCGAGAAGCGGGAACTCTTCGGCACGATGCCGGTGGAAGACAACCTGCTGCTCGGCGGCTTTCGCCAGATGCGGCTGGGCAACGCGAAATGGCGCAGCCGTCTCGACGACGTCTACAGCATCTTCCCGCGCCTGCAGGAGCGCCGCGCACAGCTTGCCGGCACGCTTTCGGGTGGCGAACGCCAGATGCTGGCGGTGGGCCGTGCGCTCATGTCGGCGCCCGATCTGCTCATGCTCGACGAGCCCAGCCTGGGCCTGGCGCCGCTGATCGTGCGCGAGATCTTCGCCATCATCGAACGGCTGCGCCAGACCGGCGTGACCATTGTGCTGGTGGAGCAAAACGCGCGCGCCGCGCTGCAGGTGGCCGATCATGGCTACGTGCTGGAGATGGGTGAACTCAGCGCGCAGGGACCGGCGAGTGAACTGGCCAGCGACCCGCGCGTGATCGAAACCTACCTGGGCACTGCTCGCGAACGTGCCTGATTGCCTTCACGCCCCCCCAAGGAGACACACCATGAAGAAACCCGCATCCGTCACCCGCGTGGCCTGGCCTGCTGCGCTGGGCCTCGCGCTGGTGGCCTGCAGCACCACGCCTGTGGCCCCACCACCCGTTCCGCTCAAGGCGGCCGTGGGCGCCAGCTTGAACCAGTGCGACGCGCTGGCGAGCCAGTTCCGCTTCGACCAGACCGTCATTGATTCCGCCGTCAACGTGGCCGCCGGTGGCCTCATGCTGGCGGGCCAGCCGGTGGCGGCGCACTGCCTGGTGAAGGGACAGATGCACAAGCGCAAGGGCAGCGATGGCCGGGACTACGCCATCGGTTTCGAGATGCGCCTGCCGATGGCCTGGAACGGGCGCTTCTACTACCAGGGCAACGGCGGGCTCGATGGCGCCGTGCGTCCGGCCGAAGGCGTGCTGGGCGGCGGCCCCCTCACCGGCGCGCTGGTGCAGGGCTTTGCCGTCATCAGTTCCGACGCCGGCCACAGCGGCGCCCAGACCACCGTGTTCGGGCTGGAGCCGCAAGCGCGCCTGGACTACGGCTACCAGGCGGTGGCCAAGCTCACCCCCATGGCCAAGGCCCTGATCGCCAGCGCCTACGGCAAGGGCCCCGACCGTTCCTACATCGGGGGCTGCTCCAACGGCGGGCGCCATGCCATGGTGGCGGCGTCGCGCCTGGGCGAGCAGTACGACGGCTACCTCATCGGCGCGCCCGGCTACCGCCTGCCCAACGCCGCGCTGGCGCAACTCTGGGGCGCGCAGCGCTGGCTGCCGCAGGCCACGCCGGGTGCCACGGTGAAACACCCACTGAACCCCAACGCCAGCATCCCGGACCTCGGCAGCGCGCTGACCGCCGCCGAACGCCAGACCGTGGCGCGCGCCATCCTCAACCGCTGCGATGCGCTCGATGGCCTGAAAGATGGCCTGGTGCAGGCCACGCAAGCCTGCCAGGGCGCCTTCGACGTGGTGCGCGACGTGCCCACCTGCAGCGGTGCGCGCGATGGCAACTGCCTCACCGCGCCCCAAAAGGCCACGCTGGCCGACGTGCAGGCGGGCGGCAAGGCCGGCAACGCCCGGCCGATCTACAGCGCCTTCCCCTACGACGCCGGCATCGCAGGCAGCAACTGGGCCACCTGGAAGTTCGTCAACGCCGTGGCGCTCGATCCGCTGTCGGTGGGCACGGTGTTCACCGCACCACCGGCTGCACCCGTGAACTTCGCCAGCGCGAACATCGACTCGCTGCTGTCGGCCATCTCGGCCACCAGCGACACCTACCGCGAATCCGGCGTGTCGCTCATGGGCCCACCTGGCCACGACAAGCCAGACAACCTGCTTGCGCTGCGAGCGCGTGGCGCGAAGATGGTGCTGTACCACGGCGTGAGCGATGCCATCTTCTCGGCCGAAGACACGCGCCAGTGGGTCGAACGCGTGAACCGCTCGCAAGGCGGCAAGGCCAACGATTTCGCGCGTTACTTCCCGGTGCCGGGCATGAACCACTGCAGCGGCGGCCCGGCCACCGACCAGTTCGATCTGCTTGGCCCCCTGGTGAAGTGGGTGGAACAAGGCGTAGCGCCGCAAGCCGTGACGGCCAGCGCACGCGGCGCCGGCAACGCGGGCGGCGTGAACGCGGAGCTGCCCGCCGACTGGTCCGCCAACCGCACACGACCGCTGTGCGCCTACCCGAGCGTGGCGCACTACAACGGCAGCGGACCAGTGGAAAACGCATCCAGCTTCACGTGCCGCTGAAACGATGAACGCTTACCAGCCCCGGCCCGAGAGCCACTCCTTCATCTTGCTGCAGGTGTTGCGGGCACCCGAGGTGCTGGCCGAGCTCCCCTTGCTGGCCGAACATGCCGAACCGGCCCTGCTCACGCAGGTGATCGAGGAAGCCAGCAAGTTTGTGGGCGAGGTGCTCGCGCCGCTCAACCGCGAGGGTGATGAAGTGGGCGCGCAATGGAAGGCCGGCGCAGTGACCATGCCGCCGGGATTCCGGCAGGCCTACCAGGCGTTCTGGCAAGCCGGCTGGCCATCGCTGGCGTGCGCCGCTGAAGATGGTGGCCAGGGCCTGCCCACCGCGCTGGAAGCGGTGCTGCACGAAATGCTGAACGCCGCCAACCACGGCTGGACCATGGCACCGGGTTTGCTGCACGGGGCGTACGAGTGCCTGAAGCACCACGGCTCCGATGACATCAAGGCGCGTTACCTGGAGAAGCTGGCCACCGGCGAGTGGCTCGCCACCATGTGCCTCACCGAGCCGCACGCGGGCAGCGATCTCGGCCTGGTGCGCACGCGGGCCACGCCGCTGCCCGACGGCCGATTTGCCCTGAGCGGCACCAAGATCTTCATCTCCGGCGGCGAGCACGACCTCTCCGACAACATCGTCCATCTGGTGCTGGCGCGTTTGCCCGATGCACCACCCGGCCCCAAAGGGCTCTCGTTGTTCGTGGTGCCCAAGTTTCATGAAGACGGCAGCCGGAGTGCGGTTTACTGCGAGCGCATCGAAGAGAAGATGGGCATTCACGCCAGCCCCACCTGCGTGATGCGGTTCGAGGAAGCGGTGGCATCGCTCGTGGGCGAACCCGGCAAGGGCCTGAACGCGATGTTCGTGATGATGAACGCGGCTCGCCTGCTGGTCGGCCTGCAAGGTATCGGGCTGCTTGACGCCGCCTGGCAGAAGGCCAATGCCTACGCGCAGGAGCGGCGCCAGATGCGCGCGCCCGGCAGCGCGAGCAAGGCCGGCGAGGCAGACCACATCGCCCTTCACCCCGCCATGCAGCGCATCCTGCTGACGCAACGCGCCTGGATCGACACCGGCCGCGTGCTGGCCTACCGCACCGCGCTCGAACTCGACGTGCAGAAACACCACCCCGAGGCCGCCCGGCGCGAAAGTGCTGCCCGCTGGTGCAGCCTGGTCACGCCGGTGCTCAAGTCGGCCTGGACCGAGCAGGCCTTCAGCGGCGCGAGCGCCTGCCTGCAGGTCTTTGGCGGCCACGGCTACGTGCGCGAATGGGGCATCGAACAGCATGTGCGCGATGCGCGCGTGGCCATGATCTACGAGGGCACGAACGAAATCCAGGCCATCGACCTGCTCCTGCGCAAGACGTTGCCGGATGGCGCCACCGCCCTGCAGGCCCTGCTGGTCGAGCTGCACGGCGATCTGGATCGCGTGCCCGAGGCCGGCGCAGCGCGCGACGCGCTGCAAGCCTTGGGCGAATTCATTCGCACCGAACTGCTGCCACTGGCCAGCGCAGCCAGTGCGCCCGCGGACCGGGCACACTGGCTGGCCGACGACTTCCTGCGTGCCCTGGCCCTGGTGCTCATGGCCTGGGCCAGCGCCCGCATTGGCGCCACACCGGGCGCCAGCCAGGCGCCTGCGGCGTTCTGGCGCTTTGTCTGGCCCGAATTCGAGATGCGCCAGCGCATGATGAGAACCACGCTGGCCAGGGGCTGAGTCCGCCGCGATATGCTTTGACCATGCCCGAGACCTCCATCGCCAATGCCCTGCGCCGCCCGCGCGGCCCCCGCAAGAGCGCCGACGCCGATGCCGACGCCGCCGATTCAAACCCGACGCCGGGTTTGACGGGCGCCCAGGAGTCCGCCGATGTCGACACCAGTTACCTCGAATCCTTGCTGGGCTACAACGCTCGGCGCGCGGCGCTGGCGGTCATCGCCGTGTTCCTGCGCCGCATGGAACCCTACGGCATGCGCCCGGTGGATTTTTCCGTGCTGTCGGTGGTGGCGCACAACCCGGGCGTGACCTCGCGCCAGATTTGCGCTGCGCTCGACATCCTGCCGCCCAACCTGGTGGGCATGGTCAAGAGCCTGCACAAACGCGGCTTGATCCTGCGCAAACCCCATCCCACCGACCGGCGTGCGCAGGGCCTGCACCTCTCTGCCGAGGGCCAGCGCCTCTACCGCGACGCCCAGGCCACCGCCACGCAGCTTGAGCAGAACGTGGCTGGGCGGCTCAGCACCGAGGAGCTGCAGACGCTCATCGCGCTGCTGCGCAAGGTGTACCGCCGCTGAGCCCGGCACCTCGTCAGGGCCGCGGAAACAGCTCTCGGCGCGCGGCGTCGGTGATGGCCGCCACGACAGGGTTGGAGATTCGTCGTTCGATGGAGATCGCATAAAACTCCTCCACGAGATCGGGCGCTGAACCCAGTTGCACCACCTGGAACTGGGCCTCGATTTCATGCGCGAGAATGGCCGGCCCGGCAAACACGCCAAAGCCTTGACGGCCGAACGCCTTCGTCAGCGCACCGTCATCGAACTCGGCGACGACACTGGGCACCACGCCCCGATCATGCAGCCAGGCCTCCAGACGAGGGCGCAAAACCGAGTCAAAGTTCGGCATCAGCCATGGCAGGCCGATCAGGCTGGCGGGAAAACGGGAACGTGCCTGACGCAAGGTGAGCCCTTCTCGCCTGAGGAGCGCCGGGGATGCAAAAAAGCACACCCCTGTCCGGCCGAGCAAGTGGGTGAACGCCTTGACACTCAAGCCAGCGGGCATGGGTACGTCCGAGACCAGCAGATCGAGACGGTGAACCGCCAGCTCCGCCAGCAAGGCGGTGAGCTTGCCTTCGACGCAGATCAGGCGACTCCGATCGACCGGGGTCAGGGCCGGCTCCAGCACATGGCAGGCAATGGATTTTGGAACCGAATTGACGATGCCCACCCGGAAGCTGCCCTGCCCGGCCCCTTCCTGACCGGTCAGCAAGGCTTCCTGCAATGCGGTTCCCAGAGAAAAGATGTCGTCTGCAAATCTTTGAACCATGCGGCCAGCATCGGTCGGCTCCACGCCCCGACCGACCTTGCGAAGCAAAGGTTTGCCCAGGCGCTCTTCGAGCAACTTGATCTGGCTGCTCAGGGTCTGCGGGGTGAGATGGAGCTGCGCACTGGCTCGGGCGATGCTGCCCGTGCGCACCACGGTCCAGAAGTAGTGGAGATGCTTGTAGTTCATGGAAATAGATCGAATTATTCGATGTGTTTTAAGGCAAAAGCGAATTTTTTCCGAATCCGATCCTGGCTAAAGTGCCATCCTGCATCAGGCAACCCTGATTCAAGGAAATCATGTCCGTGGATGTCGTTGTTCTTTTCTTCGGACTCGGTCTGGTCGCGCGCCTGGCAGGCAGCGAACTCAAGGTCCCGCCAGCGCTGTACGAGACGCTCTCCATCTACCTCCTGCTGGCCATTGGCCTCAAGGGCGGCGTGGAGATCAGCCGTCAGCCGCTCCAGGACTTGCTGCCTCAGGTGGCCGCCTGCGTCGCGTTGAGCCTTGCCGTGCCCTTTGCGGTGGTGCCCCTGTTGCGTCGCCTGGGTTTTTCGGGCGTGGACAGCGCCAGCCTGGCGGCGCACTACGGCTCGGTCAGCGTCGTCACCTTCGCGGTCGCCACCAGTCACCTGCACCAGAAGGGCGTCACCTATGAAAGTCATGCGGCGCTCTGGGTCGCCCTGATGGAGGCCCCTGCCCTGCTGTCCGCCATTTTCCTCGCCAGGCGTGGCGGTGCCGGCCCCATCGACTGGCGCCACCTGTCCCGCGATGTTCTGGCGGGTCCCTCGGTCATGTTGCTGGCCGGCGGTCTGGTCATCGGCGCGTTCATGGGCGAGGCCGGGACCGCACCACTCAAGCCTGTGTTCGTTGACCCTTTCAAGGGCGTGCTGGCCCTGTTCATGCTGGAACTCGGGCTGGTGCTCGGCGAACGGCTGGCGGAGGTGCGTCGCTACGGGCTTCGCCTGCTGCTCCTTGGCACCAGCCTGCCCTTGCTGCTCGCCGTCGCCGGTGCGCTGGTGGGCAAGTCGCTTGACCTGAGCACCGGCGGCGTGGCGCTGATGGCCACCCTGGCCGCGAGCGCCAGCTACATTGCGGCGCCCACGGCCATGCGCATCGGACTTCCCCAGGCCAATGCGGGGCTGTCCATTGCTGCAGCGCTCGGGGTCACCTTTCCCTTCAACATCCTGGTCGGCATCCCGATCTATCTCTGGTTCGCGGGCTGGCTGGCCTGAATGCAATC
Organism: Hydrogenophaga sp.; assembly: GCF_050250835.1. Taxonomy (GTDB): domain Bacteria; phylum Pseudomonadota; class Gammaproteobacteria; order Burkholderiales; family Burkholderiaceae_C; genus Hydrogenophaga. Next base: position 87,687 of record NZ_JBFWNX010000016.1, read on the forward strand.
CGGGTAAATCCGCATCATTGACGTTTGCGCCACATTGCTGCAGTGCACGCAGCTAGCAAACTGGTAGCACCCGGGTTTCCTGCCTATAGTGGATCGCACCACCCCGCGCCCCACGGAGCCGCCCATGACCGCCAAGGACAATGCCGCCGTGATCCAGCTTTTCGACCTGCTGGAATCGCGCTACGCCCTGCGCGTGATCTGGGCCCTGAGCGATGGCCACCCCCAGACCTTCCGGCTGCTCCAGGACAGCGTGGGCGGTGTCACGCCCAACACGCTGAACACCCGCCTGAAAGAACTGCGCGCCGCACGCCTGGTGGACCACAGCGGCACCGGCTACCGCCTCACTTCCCAGGGCACCGATCTGGCCCGTCGACTGGTTGAAGTCCAGCAGTTTGCGGGCAAGTGGTTGCAGCACCAGGCGCGTGTCGCCCCGTCCTCGGCGCACCCCCACTCCGTCGGGACATAAAATCACGCGCTGGGGTGGTCGCCACCCCGCCCCCTGGACACGCTGCCGCCCCCCTGCGCCCGTCGTCCCTTCCCCACCGGCGGCCCATCTGCCGCCCCATCCCTTGAAGACGGGCCCAATGGCCCCATCTGACGCCCACGGCCAGCCTGGCCATTGCTTTCACGATCATCACAGACCCATGAGCCAGACGCCCTTTCAACCCGACCAGCCCGATCCCAACGCACCTGTGAGCCCAGAAGAAAACCTGGCGGCCGAGGCCGCCAACGAGGCCGATGCCCTGACCCAGATGACCCAGGAAATCTCCACGCTCAAGGCGCAGAACGCCGATCTGGCCGACCAGTTCCTGCGTGCCAAGGCCGAGGCGGAGAACGCCCGCCGCCGTGCCGAAGAAGAGATCGCCAAGGCGCGCAAGTTCGCAGTGGAAAGCTTCGCCGACAGCCTGCTGGCCGTGGCCGACAGCCTCGAAGCGGGCCTGGCCATCGCCGATGCCAACCGCGATCAGCTGCGGGAAGGCACGGAAGCCACCCTCAAGCAGCTCAAAAGCGCGCTGGAACGCCACAAGGTGCTGGAAATCAACCCCGCCACCGCCGCGAAGTTCGACCCCCACCAGCACCAGGCCATCAGCATGGTGCCGGCCGAGCAGGAGGCCAACACCGTGGTGACCGTGCTGCAAAAGGGCTATCTGATCGCCGACCGCGTGCTGCGACCGGCCCTGGTGACCGTGGCCGCGCCGAAATGATGCCCCTCCGGGCTTGAAATACCCACTGGTTATCCACACCTTCCCCACATCCTTTTTCACACATTCACTTTTCCAGACGGAGCAACAACATGGGACGAATCATCGGCATTGACCTGGGCACCACCAACTCGTGCGTGTCCATCATGGAAGGCAACACCACCAAGGTGATCGAGAACGCGGAAGGTGCGCGCACCACGCCGTCGATCGTGGCCTACCAGGAAGATGGCGAGGTGCTCGTGGGCGCGTCGGCCAAGCGCCAGGCCGTGACCAACCCCAAGAACACCCTTTACGCCATCAAGCGCCTGATCGGCCGCAAGTTCACCGAGAAGGAAGTGCAGAAGGACATCAACCTGATGCCCTACAAGATCGTGGCCGCCGACAACGGCGACGCCTGGGTGGAAGTTCGCGGCAAGCAGATCTCGGCCCAGCAGGTCAGCGCCGACATTCTGCGCAAGATGAAGAAGACCGCCGAGGACTACCTGGGCGAGCCGGTGACCGAGGCCGTGATCACTGTCCCGGCCTATTTCAACGACGCACAGCGCCAGGCCACCAAGGACGCCGGCCGCATTGCCGGCCTGGAGGTCAAGCGCATCATCAACGAGCCCACCGCCGCAGCCCTGGCCTTTGGCCTGGACAAGCAGGAAAAGGGCGACCGCAAGATCGCGGTGTACGACCTGGGCGGCGGCACCTTTGACGTGTCCATCATCGAAATCGCCGACGTCGATGGCGAAAAGCAGTTCGAAGTGCTCTCCACCAACGGAGACACCTTCCTGGGCGGCGAAGACTTCGACCAGCGCATCATTGACCACATCATTGCCGAGTTCAAGAAAGAACAGGGCGTGGACCTGAGCAAGGACGTGCTGGCGTTGCAGCGCCTGAAGGAAGCTGCCGAGAAGGCCAAGATCGAACTCTCATCCTCCGCCGCAACCGACATCAACCTGCCCTACATCACCGCCGACGCCTCGGGCCCGAAGCACCTGAACATCAAGCTCACGCGCGCCAAGCTGGAGGCCCTGGTGGAAGAGCTGATCGAACGCACCATTGCACCTTGCCGCACGGCCATCAAGGACGCCGGCATCAGCGCTTCCGAGATCCACGACGTGATCCTGGTCGGTGGCATGACGCGCATGCCCAAGGTGCAGGAAAAGGTGAAGGAGTTCTTCGGCAAGGAGCCTCGCAAGGACGTCAATCCCGATGAAGCCGTGGCCGTGGGCGCCGCCATCCAGGGTCAGGTGCTCTCCGGTGACCGCAAGGACGTGCTGCTGCTCGACGTGACCCCGCTGAGCCTGGGCATCGAGACCATGGGCGGCGTCATGACCAAGATGATCCAGAAGAACACCACGATCCCGACCAAGTTCAGCCAGGTGTTCTCCACCGCCGAAGACAACCAGCCGGCCGTGACCATCAAGGTGTTCCAGGGCGAGCGCGAGATTGCAGCCGGCAACAAGCTGCTGGGCGAGTTCAACCTGGAAGGCATCCCCGCTTCTCCGCGCGGCATGCCGCAGATCGAGGTGACCTTCGACATCGACGCCAACGGCATCCTGCACGTGGGCGCCAAGGACAAGGGCACCGGCAAGGAAAACAAGATCACCATCAAGGCGAACTCCGGCCTCTCCGAAGCGGAGATCCAGCAGATGGTGAAGGACGCCGAGCTCAACGCCGCCGACGACAAGAAGAAGGTCGAACTGGTGCAGGCTCGCAACCAGGCCGAAGCCATGGTGCACAGCGTGAAAAAGTCGCTGAGCGAGCATGGCGACAAGCTCGAAGCCGCCGAGAAGGAAGCCATCGAGACCGCATTGAAGGATGTGGAAGAAGCGGCCAAAGGCGACGACAAGGAAGCCATCGAGAGCAAGACCGAGGCGTTGATGTCGGCCAGCCAGAAGCTGGGCGAGAAGGTGTACGCCGCATCGCAGGCCGAACAGGCCGCCGCCGCCGGCGCTTCCGAAGCGCAGGGTGGTGGCAGCAAGCCGGCCGACGACGATGTCGTCGATGCCGAAGTCAAGGAAGTGAAGAAGGGCTGATCGAGAGCCCACTTGCTGACCATCGCCGCGTCCGGGCAACCTGACGCGGCGTTCGTGTTTGAAAACTACCGAAACTGACCATGGCAAAACGCGATTTTTACGAAGTGCTGGGCGTGCCCAAGAACGCCTCGGACGAAGAAATCAAGAAGGCGTATCGCAAGCTGGCGATGAAGCACCACCCTGACCGCAACCAGGGTGATGCAGCCAAGGCCGCCGAAGAGAAATTCAAGGAGGCAAAGGAGGCCTATGAGATGCTCTCGGACGCGCAGAAGAAGGCGGCCTACGACCAGTACGGCCACGCCGGCGTGGACCCCAACATGCGCGGCCCGGGCGGGGCAGAAGGCTTCGGCGGCTTCTCCGAATCTTTCGGCGACATCTTTGGCGACATCTTCGGAGGCGCGCGCGGTCAGCGCGGCGGCAGGCAGGTCTATCGCGGCGCCGATCTCTCCTACGCCATGGAGATCTCCCTCGAAGAAGCCGCTGCCGGCAAGGAAACGCAGATCCGCATCCCCTCCTGGGACAACTGCGAGACCTGCAGCGGCACCGGCGCCAAACCCGGCACCAGCGTGAAGACCTGCACCACCTGCCACGGCCAGGGTTCGGTGCAGATGCGCCAGGGTTTCTTCAGTGTGCAGCAGACCTGCCCACACTGCCACGGCAGCGGCAAGATCATTCCCGAGCCCTGCACCACCTGCCACGGCCAGGGCAAGATCAAGAAGCAGAAGACGCTGGAGATCAAGATCCCCGCCGGCATCGACGACGGCCAGCGCATCCGCAGCACCGGCAACGGCGAGCCCGGACAGAACGGCGGCCCCTCGGGCGACCTCTACATCGAGGTGCGACTGCGCAAGCACGACATCTTCGAACGCGAGGGCGACGACCTGCATTGCCAGGTGCCTGTGAGCATGACGGTGGCGGCCCTCGGCGGCGAGATCGACGTGCCCACCCTTGCCGGAAAAGCCACCATCGACCTACCCGAAGGAACCCAGAGCGGCAAGACCTTCCGCCTGCGTGGCAAAGGCGTCAAGGGCGTGCGCAGCAGCTATCCCGGCGACCTGTACTGCCACGTGGCGGTGGAGACACCGATCAAGCTCACCGAGCACCAGCGCAAGCTGCTCAAGGAACTCGACGATTCGTTCAAGAAGGGCGGCCACAAGCACAGCCCGAACGACAAAGGATGGTTCGAGAAGGCCAAGTCGTTCTTCAGCTGAACCGCGCCACCTCTAGCCGGTCTGCGCACGGCTCAAAGGCTCAAGCTTCCCCCATCCTGGAGCGCCGCGCCTGAAGCACGGAGGCGATGAAGGGTGACTTGGCCTCGGTGTAGGCCTCGCGGTCCTCGGGATCGCGAGCGGCCAGCGCGAGCTTGAGGCGTTCGTATTCCCGAGCCAGTGGGCCGTTGCTGCGAAGTTCGTCCCGAAAGGCAAGCCGGTCGTGCCAGAGCGCGCTGCCCCATGGCACCAGGTGCAGGTGGTGGGTGCGAACGGCGGGGGAGGGTTTGCAGAACCAGTGCATCTGATCCGGTTTGTAGGGGAAGTGGCAGTAGCCAGCGGCGACAGCGGCGGCAATGGCGGGCCGGGCTGCCAGCAGATCCTGCACCGGCGCCATGAGGTCGATGACCGGCTTGGCGCCAAGCTCAGGCACGGCGGTGCTGCCGATGTGCTCGATGTCGGCGACCAGCCAGGGCGCAAGCGCCGACCGCAGCCTCGCCGCCTCCTGGGCGAAGCGTGCGGGCCACTCGGTGGAATACGGGACGATCTCGATCAAGATGTGCGAGCCGGACGACGGTGGATGTGGCACTGTATCGCGCTCTCACGCGGCGTAAGATCGCCCGCATGAGCGTTCACATCCGATTCCTCGGCGGCGCCGGCACCGTCACCGGCTCCAAGTACCTGGTGGAGCACGACGGTCAGAGCCTGCTGGTGGACTGCGGATTGTTCCAGGGCTACAAGCAGCTTCGCCTTCGCAACCGCGATCCCCTGCCGGTGATGCCCAACCACATCGGCGCCGTGCTGCTCACGCACGCCCACCTGGACCACAGCGGCTACCTGCCATTGCTGGCCAGAGAAGGCTTCCACGGCAAGGTGTGGGCCACACCCGCCACGCGCGACCTGGCTCAGATACTTCTGCCCGACAGCGGCCACATTCAGGAAGAAGACGCGGCCTACGCCAACCGCAAGGGGTTCTCGAAGCACGCACCCGCGCTGCCGCTCTACACCGAGGAAGACGCTCGCCGCAGCCTCAAGCTGTTTCACACCGTGCCCATGCACCAGGCCTTCGAGCCACTCAAAGGCTGGACGACCCGCTTCTCCGGCGCCGGCCACATCCTGGGCGCAGCCAGCGTGCTGCTGGAGGTGGGCGGGCGGCGCATCCTGTTCTCGGGCGACCTGGGCCGGCCGGACGATTCGATCATGCTCGCGCCGGAGGCGCCGCCGGCGGCCGATGTGGTGGTGTGCGAGTCCACGTATGGCGACCGCGACCATCCGGACGAGGACGTGCTGGCCGAACTCGGCCCCGCCCTGCAGCGCGTGTCCGCGCGCGGTGGCACCGCGGTGGTGCCGGTGTTCGCGGTGGGCCGAGCCCAGGCTTTGCTGCACGCCATCGCCCAGCTGAAAGCCAGCGGCCAGCTGCCGCACGCGCTCCCGGTGTTTCTGGACAGCCCCATGGCCATCCACAGCACCGAGCTGTTTGCGCGCCACCTGGGTGAACACCGGCTGAGCGCCGAGCAGTGCCGAGCGATGGGTCACGCGGTCAAGATGGTGCGCACGGCTGACGAGTCCAGGGCCATTGCGCGGCAGCACGGGCCGAAAGTGATCCTGGCCGCCAGCGGCATGGCCACCGGCGGTCGCGTGCTGCACCACCTGGTGCAGTACCTGGGCGATCACCGCAACATGGTGGTGCTCACGGGCTACCAGGCACCCGGCACGCGCGGTGCCACGCTGGCCAACGGCGGTACGCAACTGCGCATCCATGGACAGGACTTGCCGGTGCGCGTCGAGGTGGTGCAGCTCACCTCGGCGTCGGCCCACGCCGACGCGGGCCAGCTCATGGCGTGGCTGCGTTCCCTGCCCACGCCGCCACGCCGCGTGTTCGTGACACACGGCGACATGGAGGCGGCCGACCGCCTGCGCCACCGCATCGAGACCGAGCTGCGCTGGCAGGCGCTGGTGCCCGAGCACGGCAGCACCTGGGGTGTTTGAACACTGGAACAATTCCTCACATCGCCACGGCGAACCGCGCCGATGGATCCGACTCACAAGTTCATGACGCCACCACTCACCTTGCTCCTGGGCGCAGCCCTCCTCTCTTGCGCCGCGCGGGCGCAAACCCCCAACCCCGAATTCGACACCTGCCTGAACGGCCTGCGCGCCCCGGCGCGCGCCGCCGGCGTGCAGGACGCCACCTTCGTGCAACACACGCAAGGTCTCGTGCCCGACATGACCGTGATCGACAGACTGAACTTTCAGCCCGAGTTCCGCACCGCCATCTGGGACTACATGGCCGGGCTGGTGGACGAAGAGCGGGTCGAACAGGGCAAAGCGCTGATGGCGCAGCACGCCGAGACACTGGCCCGCGTGAACGAGCGCTTTGGTGTGGACCCGGCCACCGTGGTGGCGGTGTGGGGCGTGGAGAGCAACTTCGGCCAGAGCTTTGGCAAATCGCCGCTGGTGCAGTCGCTGGGCACACTGTCCTGCTTTGGTCGGCGTCAGGCGTACTTCCGGGGGGAGTTCTTTGCCACGCTGCGCATTCTTCAGGCAGGCCACATTGCACCTGAGCGACTGGTGGGCTCGTGGGCCGGTGCCTTCGGCCACACGCAGTTCATGCCCAGCACCTTCGAGCGGCTGGCGGTGGATTTCGACGGCGACGGCAAGGCCAACCTGATGGACAGCACCACCGATGCACTGGCCTCCACCGCCAATTTCCTGCAAAAAGCCGGTTGGCAAGCAGGGCAGCCCTGGGGCTTCGAGGTGAAACTGCCCGAGAATTTTTCGGCGGCGGGCGAAGGCCGGCGCTCGAAGCGCGCCATGAGCGAATGGACCGCACGGGGCGTGCTGCGTGTGGACGGCTCACCCTTGCCCGCGTCGGGCAGCGCCGGCCTGCTCACCCTGGCCGGCCCGCAAGGCCCGGCCTTTCTGGTGCTGCGAAATTTCGATGCGCTTTACAGCTACAACGCGGCTGAGAGCTACGGCCTGGCGATTGCGCACCTGTCTGACCGCCTGCGCGGCGGCACCCCTTTCGTCACGCCCTGGCCAACCGACGATCCCGGCATCTCGCGCGCTGAACGACGCGAATTGCAGACGCTGCTGATCCAGCGCGGGCACGACATCGGCATGGTGGACGGGATGCTGGGCGACAAAAGCCGTGCCGCCATCCGCGCCGAACAGGAACGCCTGGGGCAGGAGGCCAGCGGGCGTGCGGGGCAGAAGTTGCTCAAGGCGCTGCGAGGCGGCTGAAGCCGCGCGCCCTCTCGGGGTCTTCGACACAGGCGCGCAGCTCGCCCGCCGGCTGCAGAAAGTGCCCACTGCGGCCGGCCGCAGTGGGCACTTAAGATGTCAGACCATTGACATGCAGCCACCGCCCGCCTGAGCGCGGGCCCATCGAACATGAGCAACTCCAACGTACAGCCTTTTCACGTCGCGATCGAGCAGGCCGTCATCGACCGCATCTGGGGTCGGCTGGCCGATGCCCATTGGGCCGAGGCGCCGGACGACGACGACGACTGGACCTATGGCACGGACGCCCGCTGGCTGCGCTCTTTCGTCAGACACTGGCTTGAGCGCTACGACTGGCGAGCCGCGGAGCGGGCGCTCAACCAATGGCCGCAGTTCACGGCCGACGTGGAAGGCCAGCGCATCCACTTCTATCACGTGAAGGGATCGGCCTCACGGGCCCGTCCCCTGCTGCTCACACATGGCTGGCCGGGATCGGTGGTCGAATTTCTGGGCAGCATCGAACGGCTGGCCCATCCCGAGCGCTTCGGCGGCTCTTCAGAAGACGGCTTCGATCTGGTGATTCCTTCGCTGCCGGGCTATGGCTTTTCACAGCGCCCGGCCCGGCCCATCGGCCCGCGCACGGTGGCGCGCCTATGGCGCGGCCTGATGGTCGATGCGCTGGGCTATGCCACCTTCGCTGCTCAGGGTGGCGACTGGGGTGCCGCCGTCACCCACCTCCTCGGCATCGACCACGCCGACGTGACGAAGGCGATCCACCTCAACATGGTGCCGAGCTGGGCACTGCCGCCCGCCGAGAAGCCGGACGCCGCGGAAGCGGCTTTCCTGGCCCGCATCGCCAGCATGCGCGCCAGGGAAATGGGGTACCACCTCGTTCAGTCGACCAAGCCGCAGACGATCTCCCTCGCGCTCACCGATACGCCGCTGGGTTTTGCCGCCTGGGTCTGCGAGAAGTTCCGAACCTGGGGAGACACGAAAGGCAACATCGACAGCCGCTTCGACCGCGACACCCTCATCACCAACCTGATGCTCTACCTGGTGAACGACGCCGTGGGTCCGGCGATGTGGATGTACCGAGGTCGATGGGAGGAGATGGCGGCGGGTGGCGCAATGCCGCGCGTGGACATCCCCGTGGGCATCGCGCTGTTTCCGGCGGAGCTCATTCCCTATCCTCCGCGTGCTGTGGCAGAGCGCGGTTTCGCTGTCGCTCGCTGGACCGAAATGCCGGCTGGCGGCCATTTCGCCGCACTCGAGGAACCGGTCGCGTTCAGCGACGAGGTGCGCGCCTTCTTCGCCCAGATCGGCTACTGAATCCGGCCAGTTCCCTCAGCCCAGCCTGACCGCTGTGCCGCTGACGCAGACCATCATCATTCCGTTGGTCTCGCCGAGCACCTCGTAGTCGAAGTCGATGCCAATGACGCCGTCGGCACCCATTTCCTTTGCCGACTCGATGAGGTCTTCCATGGCCGCGTCGCGCGCGCCGGAGAGGGCGCGTTCGTACCCACCGGCACGCCCGCCCACCACGTCGCGAACGGAGGAAAACATGTCGCGGAAGATGTTGGCGCCGATGATGGCTTCACCGTGCACCACACCCAGCATCTGCGAGCGCTGAAGGCCTTCCAGCGTGGTGGTGCTGAGAAAGAAGCCGTCCTTGCCCTTGGAAAACCAACCCATGTGAACACTCCCGCTGACGCACCACCCGCCGGGTGCCAGGGCATGGTACCGTGGACCACATTCCCAACGAAAGCCTTCCATGCCAGGCTACCAAGTCCGGACCGAGACCTTGCAACTCGGCGGCGAAGACTGGCACATCCGTCGGCTCAGCGACGACCAGCAATACACCGACACCGACCACAGCGCGGCGGACCTGGGCCTGCCGCCGGCGGGCTGGGCGCACTTCGGGCAGGTGTGGCCCTCTTCACGCGTGCTGGCGCTGGCCATGCTCGCGCACCCGCTCGATGGCCTGCGCGTGCTGGAGATTGGCGCAGGTCTGGCCTTGGCCAGCCTGGTCATGCACCGGCGCGGCGCGGACGTGACGGTGAGCGACTGGCACCCACTCACGGAAGAATTCCTGCGCCACAACCTGGCGCTCAACGGCCTGGGACCGATGCCCTACCAGGCGGGCAACTGGGAAAGCACAGCTGCCACCGACAACCCGGCGCTGGGCCGGTTCGATCTCATCGTGGGCAGCGACCTGCTCTACGAACGCCAGCAGCCCGCCCAGCTGGCCGCGTTCATCTTTCGCCATGCGGCGCCCGCCGCGGTGGTCATCATCGTCGACCCCGACCGGGGCAATCGCGCCGCTTTCGGGCGCGACATGGCCGCCATGGGCTTCACGCTCGCCATGAGCTCGGCGCATCGGCAACTGGAGAACGGCGAAGCCTACAAGGGCCGCTTCCTGCGCTTCACGCGCTGATGCTGCGCGCGCCTGGTCAGTGCGCGCCCGCGTCCACCGCGGCGCCTGCCACCGGCCGTGTGACCCAGATCATGGCCACGAGCACGAAGAACAGCACCGCCGACAGGTAGAACAGATCCGTGACCGCAAGCGTGAACGCCTGCTGGTTGATCATTCGGTCGATGGAGGCCAATGCCTGTTCGCGGTTCATGCCGCCGCGCATGAGCTGGTCCAGCGTGGCCATGGCGGTGGCGTTGCCCGTGTGGATGGATTCCACCAGCTGGGCATGGTGCAGCGATGCGCGGCTCTCCCACAAGGTGGTGAACAGCGATGTGCCCACCGCACCCGCGGTGATGCGCACGAAGTTCGACAGGCCGGCGGCCGAAGGCGTCTGGTGCGGCGAGAGCCCCGAGAACACGATGGCCTGCAGTGGAATGAAGAAGAAGGCCATGGCCGCGCCCTGCAACAGCGTGGGAATGAGGATGGTCATGAAGTCGGCCTGGGTGTTGAAGTGTGAGCGCATCCACAGCACCGCACCGAAACCCAGGAAAGCGATGGTGGCAAGCTTGCGCGGGTCGATGCGGCTCACGTTCTTGCCCACCCAGGGCGACAGCACGATGGCCAGCAGACCCACCGGCGCCGTGGCGAGGCCTGCCCAAGTGGCCGTGTAGCCCATGTGCTGCTGCAGCCACAGTGGCAGCAGCACCACATTGCCGAAGAACAGCCCATAGGCGATGGAAAGTGCCAGCGTGCCGGCAACGAAGTTGCGGCGCGCGAACAGTCGGATCTCCACGATCGGGTGTTTTTCCGTCAGCTCCCAGGCCACGAAGAACATGAAGCTCACCGCCGAGACCACGGTGAGCAGGACGATTTCACCCGACTCGAACCAGTCCAGTTCCTTGCCCATGTCGATCATGACCTGCATGGTGCCGACGAACAGCACCAGCAAGCCCAGGCCCACCACGTCCAGCGGCACGCGGCGCGGGCCGGGGTCGCGGCTGCGGTAGATGGACCAGATCAGCGCGGCGGCGATCAGGCCCACAGGGATGTTGATGTAGAAGATCCAGGGCCACGAAATGTTGTCGGTGATCCAGCCGCCCAGCAGTGGGCCAGCCACCGGCGCCACCAGCACCGTCATGGCCCACATGGCCATGGCCGTGCCGGCCATGGCGCGGGGGTAGCTCGCCAGCAAGAGCGTTTGCGAGAGCGGGATCATGGGCCCGGCCACCAGGCCCTGCAACACGCGAAAGGCGATCAGCATGCCGATGTTGGGTGCCAGTCCACACAGCCAGGACGCCAGCACGAACAGCAGAACACTCATGGTGAACAGCCGCACCTGCCCGAAGCGCTGTGTGAGCCAGCCAGTGAGCGGCACCGAGATGGCGTTGGCCACAGCGAACGAGGTGATCACCCAGGTGCCTTGTGCCGGGCTTACGCCCATGTCGCCGGCAATGGCGGGAATCGACACGTTCGCAATCGAGGTGTCAAGCACGTTCATGAACGTGGCCAGAGACAGGGCGATCGTGCCCAGCACCAGCTGGCCGCCCTTGAGCGGCTCGAAGACCACCGGTGGCGCAGTTGAGGGTGCAGGTGACGCGCCGGGCGCCACAACGGCCGTGTTGCTCATGTCGGGAGGGCGTCCGGCTTCAGTGCGCCAGCGCCACCGAAGGCGCGACAGGCGCAGCGGCCGCCGGCTTGTTCAACACCGCTCGCACGGTCCCGCCGTGTTGCCCGATGATGGCGCGCACGCGGGCGTCCGCTTCTCGGTTGTCCTGGTCGAAAACTGCCGTCTGCACCGCCACCGGCGCACTCGACGCGTCGGCCAGCATGCGCCCATCGGTCTTGCTCACGTCCACGCGCGCTTCCATCGACAGGCCCAGGCGCAAGGGATGCTCCAGCAGCTGCTGCGCGTCCAGGCGCACACGCACAGGCACGCGCTGCACCACCTTGATCCAGTTGCCGGTGGCGTTCTGCGCCGGCAACAACGCAAAGGCCGCACCGGTGCCCGCGCCCAGCCCTTCGACGCTGCCCTGGTACACGATTTTCTTGCCATACACGTCGGCGGTGAGCTCCACCGGCTGGCCCAGCCGCAGGTTCCTGAGCTGGCTCTCCTTGAAGTTGGCCTCCACCCACACCTGATCGAGCGCGATCACCGAGAGCAACGGCGCGCCTGCCTGCAAGCGCTGGCCGAGTTGCACATTGCGCCGCGCCACATACCCATCCACAGGCGCCTGCAACTCGACCCGCTGCAAGGCCACATAGGCCTCGCGCACACGCGCGGAGGCGCGCAGCACGCTGGGGTGCTGGTCCACTGCGATGCCCTCGGTGAGCGCCTGGCTGGACGCCAGCTGCTCGCGCGCGGCCAACACCGCGGCGCGCGCCGCCTCAGCGCTGCTCTTCGCCGCCGCCAGCAGTGCCGTCGCGTGCTTGAACTCCTCCTGCCCCACCGCGCCGGTGGCCACCAGGGGCTGGCGGCGCGTCACGTCGTCCTGCAGCCGTTGCAGATCGCTCTGGGCGCGCGCCAGGTCCGCCTCGCGCAGCGCGATCTGAGCGCCCTGGGTGCGGTTGTTGGCATAGAGCGTGCGCACCTCGCGCACGGTCTGCGCGAGCTGGGCCTCGGCCTGCTCGAGCGCAATCTTTGCGTCGGTCGGGTCCAGACGCACCAGCCATTGCCCGGCCTTGACGTGGTCGGTGTCGTTGGCGTTGATGGCCACCACGGTGCCGGCCACCTGCGGCGTGATCTGCACCACGTTGCCCTGCACGTAGGCGTTGTCGGTGGTCTCGAAGTGGTTGAGCACCAGCGCCCAGTAAGTGCCGTAGGCCAGGCCGGCCAGCAGCACGCCAGCGGCGACGGCGGTCAGCGCCTTCCTGCGCGCAGGGTTGCCCTGGGCTGTTCTGTCGGAGTTGGCATTCATGAGGAGCTCCTGACTCGATGAGCGGAAAAGTTGAGAAAAAGAAAGGGCCGCCGGGTTCAGCGACCCACGCTGGCGTCGTCAAAGCCGCCGCCGAGGGCGCGCACCAGCGCCACTTGCACCGAGAGTTCGCGCGCCTTCAGGTCCACGCTCAGGCGCCGCTGGCTGAGCAGCGAGGTTTCGGCGCTGAGCACCGTGAGATACCCGCTGAGGCCGGCACGGTAGCGCTGGGTGGCGATGTCGTAGGCCGCCTCGGCCGCGTCGCCCGCCTGCGCCTGCTGCTCGCGCTGGCGCTGCACCGACTGGCGCGCGTCGAGCTGGTCGGCGGTCTCGCGCACAGCGTCGATCACGGCACCGTTGTAGCTCTCCACCGCCGCGTCGAGATCGGCCGTCTTCGCGCGCAACTGGGCGCGCAGACGGCCCGCATCGAAGATCGGCAGGTGAATCGCAGGGCCCACGCCGTACTGCTGGCTGCCCGATTCCATCAGGCGGTCAAGCCCGATGCTGGACAGGCCCATGAACGCCGTGAGGCTCACATTGGGATAGAACTGGGCCTTGGCCGAGTCCACGCCCTTCGTGGCCGCTTCCATGCGCCAGCGCGCCGCGCTCACGTCGGGCCGGCGACCCAGCAGGTCGGCCGGCAGCGCGGCGGGCAATGCCAGGATCTTGATGGCCCGCAGATCGGGTTCCAGTTGGTCGTAGCTCGACGAGGGCAGCGCCGCCAGCGCGGCCAGCGCGTGCCGCGTCATCGCAATCTGCTCGTCGAGCTGTTCGATCTGCAAGCGCGCCTCGGGCAAGGCACCTTCACCCTGCTTGAGTTCGACGCGTGTGTCCAGCCCGGCATCGACGCGCTGGCGGATCAGCACCAGCATCTGGTCGCGCTGGGCCAGCGCATGCCGGGCCACCTCGCGCTGGGCCAGCAAGCGGCCCAGTTGCACATAGGTCTGTGCCACCTGGCTGGCCAGCACGTTGCGCGCCGCCTGCCACTCGGCAACCGCAGCGCGTTCGCTGCCCACGGCCGCTTCGATGGCCGCACGGTGCCGGCCGAAGAAGTCCATCTCCCAGCTGCCAGCAAGCTGCGCGTTGGCCAGGGTGCGCATGGAGCCGCCCAGCGGCGCGGGGTAGATGCTGTTGGCACTGAAGCGCTGGCGTGTGGCGTCCGCGCTGGCGTTGACCTGCGGTCCCTCCATGGCCTGTTCACTGGCGGTGGCTGCCTGTGCGCGGCGCAGGCGGGCTTCGGCCACCTTCAGCGAAGGTTGTGCCTGCAAGGCCTGTTCGATCACAGCACTCAGGCCGGCGTCGCCCCAATCGCGCCACCAGTTGGCCTGCACCATCTCCATGGGCGCAGCGTCTGCGGCCGCTGGAAGACCGGCCGCCCGGGGCGACAGCACCTGGGCGCCTGAGCCGATTCCGGCGCTGCTGGCGCAGCCCGCCAGCGCCAGCACCACGCTGAAGGAAAGGGCCATCCCCCAGGGTCGGCGGAGGCGAAGAACGTCGGGTACTTGATCAGGCTTCATTTGCTCAGGCAGGCAATTGGGCGACAAAAGATTGGGGCAGATGACGCACCCCTCTCATCCCGCTTCCCGCAACGCGTCGCCCGTGTCGGCCATTCGCTGGAGGTAGCCCATGAGAGACTGCCACTCCGATCTGGAAAAGCCCGCCAGATGCTGGTTGAGCACGTCGGCGAGCACCTCGGGGACGTGCTCCATCGCGGCCTTGCCCGCTGGGGTGAGTTCCACCCGCACGACGCGGCGGTCTTCGGTGCATCGCTCGCGCTTGCACAGGCCCTTCTTTTCCAGGCGGTCGAGCAGGCGAGTCATGGCGCCGGCGTCGATGTGTGCCCAGCGCGCCAGTTCCACGACGGTGGACTGGCCGTGCATGCGCAGTCGCATCATCGGGCCCCATTGCGCCGAGGTCAGGTCGTGCAGGTCCAGGCGCTTGTCGACCTGGTGGACGATGGACAGCAACACCCGCTTGAGCAGGTAGCCCACGCTCTCATCAGGGGTGTAGGTGCCGGCGTCGTAGAAACGGACCGGGGCGGGAGCACGTGCCATGTGGGTGGAGGTGATTCGGGAAAGACGTGAATATACATGCCTAGGCAGTATTTATTCAGGCAATAAAAATGACCCCGCCGTCGCCGCGGGATACCGAGCCCAGCGATCGCCCATGCAAAAGGCCCGCACTTGCGGGCCTTTTTGCGAGAACGGCCGTTGCCGGCCAGCGGTTGTCAGCCGCCCTTCTTCGAGCGCTTGCCCGGGTTCTTTTTGCTTCGCGTGGCCACGCCGCGCTCCAGGCTCACGCGCTGGCCGCGGCCCGGCGTGGCCAGCGACACGCCGGGGACGGGCGTGGGGCGGGGGGTGCGCTTGCGGTCGGCTTCGGTGACGATTTTGTTGCCCATGACAGGATCCTGAGAGAGTTGGAAAAACCCGTATTAGGCCACAAGGCCCCGGGCGTGGGCCTCAGCCGGTGGCGACCAGGCTCCAGCCCAGGCTCGAATCGGTGGACAGCGCCTCGGTGCGGTGCACCGGCTTTTGCCAGGCCCTGGCGGCGTCGGTCTGGGCCGAAATGTCGATGCGCGGGGCATTCGCCTGCACGCTGCCGAAGATGGTGGCAAAGGAAACGTCGGCCGCGTCGCGCCCGGTGCCGATGCGCAGAAACCCCATGGGCATGGCCGTGCCGGACGGATCGAAGATGTACCAGCGGTGGCCCAGGTAGGCCTCGACATAGGCGTGGAAGTCGGTCGGCCCCAGGGCTGGGTCCGCGCCGTAGTCGACGGCGGTGGTGAAACGCGCCGGGATGTTCAGGGCGCGGCAGAAGGCGATCATGAGGTGCGCGAAGTCGCGGCACACACCCTTGTGGTCGTTGAGCGTGTCCAGCGCCGAGGTCATGGAGTTGCTGGTGTTGGATTCGAACTTCACCTGGCTCTGCACCCACTTCTGGATCGCCTGCACCCGCCGATAGCCCTGCGGCAGATGGCCGAAGAGCTGCGTGGCCATGCCGGTCACACAGTCGGACTGGCAGTAGCGGCTGGGGTAGATGTAGACCAGTGCTTCAGGTGGCAACTGGGCCACCGGCGTCTCGAACACGGCATCGGGCTCGGCCACGTGGTGGACCACGTCGAGCGTGGCGCGGTAACGCAGTTGCAACGGACCCGGTGAAGCCGTCAGGCGCAGCAGGCGCGTGCGGGTGGGCACATCGGTGTGCATGGACACGGGCACAGGCTGGCTGACCTGCAACTCCTCCCACACCACGGTCTGCTGGGGCGCGTGCGCGGCCTGCACGTTGAAGATGAAGTCGGCGCCGGGGGGATGGACGGCGTAGTCGAGATCAATGGCGAGGTGAATGCGAACCATGGGGTCACCGTGAAGAAGATAAAAGCTGGCCGGTCAGCCAGGCGGCCGCGCAGAGGCGCGGAAGAATCGGTGAACTCCAGAAAACCGTCGGTTCATCTTACGCGCGCAAACCCCTGGCGTCTTTGCGCTGAACCAATCATTCATTTATGTGGCCCCCACGCTCCGCCGCTGCGCGGGTCGCTGCCCCCCGAGGGGGCTGGGCCTGCCTTGGGGGCGGCCCGGCGGCTGGCCCTGGCCCCCACGCTCCGCCGCTGCGCGGGTCGCTGCCCCCCGAGGGGGCTGGGCCTGCCTTGGGGCGGCCCGGCGGCTGGCCCCTGGCCCCCACGCTCCGCCGCTGCGCGGGTCGCTGCCCCCCG
>NZ_JBFWNX010000017.1:0-40726 GCF_050250835.1 Hydrogenophaga sp.
GGACTTTTAATCCGTTGGTCGGCAGTTCGAGCCTGCCACGTCCTACCAGGGAACCAAGGACTCAGTCGAAAGGCTGAGTCCTTTTTTCTTGGGCATCATTTGCAAGTGGGCCTAAGCGAAGCACCATCAAAGGGCCTCCGCCTGTCGATGGATCAAGCCTGAAATCTCCGCCCTGGGTGTGCATCATCCGCTGACAAAGGTGCTCAATTGCACTCATGTTGTCAAAAATGCTTCGACTGCCTGGCGTCTCCAGTGTTTCTGCCGACGGCTCGGCGCTCGCCTCGAATTGGAGGAGGCGGGCGCCGTCACGAACATCCACGCTGATGCAAAGGCGCGCCTGTGCCATGCCTCGCGGTGCATCCAGGGCAACGCGTGTTGCAAGGTACATCACCAGCAGGGCGAGTTCGCCGCCAGACGGAACATGGAAATCCCGTACTAGACGGATCGAGACCCGGGCACGTTCCTTTGCGGTGAACGGATAGGCGTCCATCAATACCGCCACCAATCCGGATGCTGCGCAGCTGAGCGGCTGTCGATGGGGAAACGCACCCAGTGCGGCTTGCGCTGTCTGGGTCATGAGGCGCAGGCAATGTTTGGCATTGCGGCCGATGGCTTCCAGCGCCTTTTGTTCCGCACCTGTCGGTGCTGCCATGCCGGTGAGCATGCCCGAGCGCTGAATAAGCGCATCGGAATAGCCCTGAATGAGCGATAGCGGGGTGTTGATCTCGTGGGCGAGGATGGCGAGCGCGTCGCGCAGTCCCGAACCGCTTGCAGCCAGACGCTGTGCTGTTGGCCGCTGTCCGCCACACCAGTCCAATGCATCGTGAAAGTGCCGTCGGATCTCATTGCGTTCCAGTGGCATGGTCAGAACGCGGAACACGGGACTTTCGTTCATGGCTGCGAAGTCAGCGCGTGGGTCGCTGCAGTCGCTGATCAGCAACCTGACCATTCCCCGGTGGCGGCTCTGATCGCCTTGCGAAAGGTCCGACCTCAATCGGCGGAGCATGTGGTGATTGCCCGCGATCACTGCGGGTGCGAATCCGGGATCACACAAATATTGCAGCGCAACATCTTCACTGTTCGTCGCGCAAATGCAGAGTGCATCTGCGAGATCTGATGTCAAGTCGGGGCCTGACCCTGGATGACCGTGAACAAGCAGGATCTCAGCGCACGGAGTGAATGAAGCGTTCAGAGGTCAGCTCTCCGTCGTCAGGGTATCGAAGCCAGTTTCAAAGCCCAACTGGTCCTGTGGCTGACGCTGCCAGATGAACTCGTGTACAGACCCCTTGCGTGAACTCTTGGCCTCGTACATCGCTCGATCCGCCAGCTGGAGAAGCTGCTCGCTCGAACTGCCATGCAAGGGTGCATATGCAATACCAATTGAAGTGCTGATGGTGAGTTGTTGCCCTTCACCAGATTGCCATGGGTCATTCATCACGTGGCCGATGGTGCGTGCAATATGCAATGCCTCATCCCCCGTGGAGACGGGTAGCAGTATGACGAATTCGTCGCCGCCCATGCGGGCCACCAGCGTTTCCGATGCATCTGGGCTGTGGTCGCCGACGGCATGTTGGGAGCGCTGGATTGCGAGCCGGAGGCGACGGGCTACCTCGCGCAAGCACAAATCTCCAATGTGATGTCCCTGGGTATCGTTGATTTCCTTCAGGTCGTCGACATCCACAAAGAGCAGCGCATACTGGCGCTCTTCGCGACGCAGCGTGTGCAACTTTGACTCCAGCTGACGCAGGAAGTAGGCACGGTTGAAGAGGCCAGTCAGGGAGTCGAGCTGAGACAGTTCCCTGAGTCGAGCTTCGGTCTGCATGCGCTGGGAGATGTCGGACATGATGCAGGCGTGCCGAGTGCCGTTGCCATCCTGGTAGCGGTCGACCACCAGCCGCACTGGCAGGGGCGACGCATCCGCATCCGCGCGACGCAGCCAGATGTCGCCACTCCAGTGGCCAGTGAGCGTCAGAACGCTCTCTACTTCCTGGGCCACTGCGACGCTGCTGGCCTCGAACAGATCGCGCAGCGATAGGTCCCTCGGACAATCGCCTTCAAAACACATCATGCGCAATGCAGCAGGATTGGCAAAGTCGATCGTCAGATTCTCGGACAGCACCAGGATGGCTTCCGAGATACTGACCAGTGGAAGGTGATAGTCGATCATGTTGGCAGGGGCGACATCTCGTCGTCTCCGTGGGCGCGGGCAATCGCGGCAAACTGATCGGCGAGATCGAGAAACGCCTGGATGACATCTGGATCGAACTGTGTCCCGCTCCCTTCTCGTACGATGTCGACGGCCATTTCGTGGGGAAATGCGTCTTTGTAGACTCGCTTGGAGATCAATGCATCGAACACGTCAGCAACGGCCATAAGCCTGGCCGCAATGGGTATGGCGTCGCGCTCGAGACCTTTTGGATAGCCTTTGCCGTCCCATCGTTCATGGTGACCAATGACGATGTCTTTGGCATATCGGAGAAAGTCGACGGACCGGTCGAGCAGGCGCTCAGCGTCCTCGAGTGCCTGCAATCCAAGCGTGGTATGGGTGCGCATGATGGTCATCTCCTCGGGTGTGAGAGGTCCCGGTTTGCGCAGAATGTGGTCGGGGATGCCGATTTTTCCAATGTCATGAAGGGGTGCGGATTGTGTGATCAGCCGTATTGCGGTGGGTGTCAGTTCAGATGCAAACCGTGGGTGATCACGAAGTCGTTCCGCCAACTTTTGAACATACGCTTGCGTGCGAACGATATGACCGCCGGTTTCCGTATCTCGCGTGCGCGCCAGATTCACCAGCGCCAGCAGCGCGACCTGTTGCGTGGTCTCTATATGTTCGGTGCGTCGTTGCACTTCCTGTTCAAGCGCCGCTTCGCGATCGCGGACGATGTCGTGCGCAGCCTTGATGGCGAGCTGCGCCTGGATGCGCGAGAGGGCGACACGCCGATTGATGGGCTTTCGAAGGCAGTCGGAGGCTCCAACCTCGAACGCCCTGGCTTCACCCTCTGCATCAATGTACGCTGACATGAGAACGACCGGAATGTGACGCGTTGCCTTGTTGCTCTTCAGGCGCTCGCAGACTTCATAGCCATCCATACATTCCATGCGAACGTCGAGAAGGATCAGGTCTGGCGAGTGGTCCTGCGCCATCGTCAGTCCCTCAATTCCGTTGTCCGTCAGGCTGAGGTTGTAGCCTGGAGCAAGCAGCATGGAAAGCTGCTCCAGCATCTCCTGTGAATCGTCTATGACGAGGATTTGAGGCGATCCGTGCCTTGAAGATGGGGGGGTCATGGATGCTCCTGGTGTGCAAGCTGGCTGTATTTCTGGAGGCGTTCAAGATGTTGCCATCCACGGGATGCGGTGCGTATCCACATCGCCTTTTCGTCGAGCGTGACGATGGAATCTCCGTTGTCCGATACGAAGGGGACGCGAGGCAAGTTCTGCGGAGCAGTTCTTAGCACGTCCCAGGGATCTGGTTTGGACAGGAGTTCGGCGAGAAGTGCCGCAAAGCTCAGGTAGCTTGTTGGCCCAGACACCCGAACAGGACTCTGTAGTCCCGATGGGCGCAGAGAGTCCAGGCCAATGAGTTTGACGGCCACTGGGACAAGCGTGATTTCGGGCCATGGCGTTTCGCGCAGGCCCGCAATGGGCTGAGCGCCCTTGCGCAATGCAGCCCCGTGTTCTGGCAGCAGTGCGACAAGTGTTGGGCGTTTCGAAAGCTCGATGTCACCGATGAATCTGTCCAGGTCGCTCATCAGGTGTCCCAGACGCAGGCGGTAGCTATCCGCCATTTCCATTGCCGGCCCCCCTGGCTGGCGGTTGCCATCGTGCAGCGTGACGGTGTTGTAGTACAGCGCCTGGGGAAGGGTAGAGCTTGAAACTCCCGAACGCCAGGCCGCCAGCGTTGCGTGATCGCCGCCGATGGGTGATCCATCGAAAGCCTGCAGGGCGACTTGTGCTCCTGGCAGTCGCACTGGCGTGTGCACCGGCACCGATGTCTCGTCTGCAAGGCTGTCGGCAAAACCGTCAAACCGGCCATCGTGGTTGAGATAGGCCTGCACCTGGTAGCCAGCCAGGGTGAGCTGCCGCAACAACCCGCAGCGCGCGTCCTCGGGACGGTACAGATCTTCATGGTGTGTCTGCCCGCAATTTGCGCGCAAGAGCCGCAGCATGGATGGGCCGCTGTAGCTGGAGACCGAGTTGAACTGCTCGAACACCAGATCGAATCGGTCGAACAGCGCACTGCGTCCCAGACCGATGGCGTCCAGATCATCCCAGGAAAGCGAACACACATGCAGCAGGACCACATCGAAAGGCGGGCGCTCACCTTGCACGAACGGGTATGCCCTCTGCTGTTCGTCTCTCCAAAAGTTTTGCACCCTGGCTTGTGGGTCGAAGTTCGCGCCATTTTGTGGACCTGCCTCACCTGCATTCAGCATGGAGGAATCGGCTTGCACGGCATGTCGTTGGCTGGCGGCCAGTGGCAGAACCAGAAGCGACAGGCACAACAGAACGTCCAGTCGAAACCAGCGGTTGAGCCATAGGCTGACGAGCAGCAGGGCCAGCAGTGATGGGAGGAAGCCGTCTTGCAACAGTCGCAAGCCAAGCTCAAGGGCGTAGCTTTGAGAGAACTCCGTGAGCTGGCTCAACTGCTGAATCAGTCGTGGCCCGATGCTTGTCCCGACTTCGTGGGCTGCCAGTGCCAGTGCTGCAGGCCAGGCCAGAAGTGCACGCACCCATCGCCAGGGCCGCTGAGCAATCGGCCAGTACACCAGAAGCGCCAAGGGGAAGTTTAGCCAGGCCTCGAGCTGCAGGCGTTCGTGCGCTGCCAGGAAAAGTTTGGAGACAAAATAGATGTGCCAGCTCATCGGGCCTGCCCCCTTTTCAATCGCCGGCAGGCGGTGTGCCACGCTTCCTTGCACCCTAGCAAGAGGCCGTGGGCGTAACCGCTCGTTCCTGTGCGCAAGAGTTGGCGAACCTCAAAGAAGGGACGATCAAGGTGGCGCTGCGAAGACTGTCGACGCCACAGGTCTGATCGCGTGAAAGTGCAGGCCAAGAAATTGCGCTGCCCGAGCAGATCAAGGCGGTCGATTTGCAGGCCCAGCAAGGTGCCATTCGAGCGCGAGAGTGTGGCGGAAAATGTGTGCCATGTATTTCCGTCGTGCAGCTCCAGCTGGCAGGCAGTGCCTTTGGGGATGGGCCGCACGACTTGGGTTTGAAGTCCGACGCCATTCAGCGAGAAGTCGATCAGGCTGGCCTGGATAGGTGAGATCGACGGTACCAGCAGCCGCGCAGGGAGTGGTCGTGCGACGCGTACGCGTGGCGTACTTCGAATCTGCTGGCTCTCCGTGGCGACACGTATCGCGACACCCAGCGTAAGCAAATTGAAGATGGCCCATCCCATGTTGAGCCAAATGGCCGCGGCGTCGGGCCCGACGTTGGATATCAACGTTCTGGCACCGAAAATCAGGCCAGTCATATTGACCCCAACGAGCACGATATAGGGTGCGGCGATGGCCCAGTCGAAGAACTCGCGGTCAATTCGGCCACCCTTTGCTGTTACGTTGAAGCGCCCCAGGCGCGGCGCGACCAGGGCCGTCCAGGTTGGCCGAAGGATGTACCAGGCCAGCAAGGTTTCGTAGACGTTTCCCCAGGATGAGGCTCGGTAGGGGCCATGCACCTGGCTCTCAAAGATCTTCCCCATGAGTAGATGGGGGATGAGGTAGGCCAGCAGCGTGGGCATGCTGGTGTGGAGCAATTGCAACCCAAACACCAGATAGAAAAGAGGCGTGATCAGAAGAATCAAACGCGGCAAGGCACTGAAGAAGTGCAACATGGCATTGCAATAGCAAAGACGTTGCATCAGGCTGAGCCCGGGTCCAAGCAGCGGATTGTCGAGTCGAAAGATCTGCGCCATGCCCCGCGCCCACCGGATTCGCTGACCGATGTGTCCAGACAGGCTTTCAGTGGCGAGTCCGGCGGCGAGAATGCGGGGAAGGTAGGTTGTCGTGAAGCCCAGTCGATGGAGTTTCAACGCCGTGTGTGCATCTTCCGTGACGGTTTCCACCGCAATACCGCCGATGAGGTCTAGAGCGCTTCTTCGAAGTACGGCGCATGAGCCGCAGAAGAACGAAGCATTCCAGAGGTCGTTGCCCCTCTGGACCAGACCGTAGAAGAGCGTTCCTTCGTTGGGTATGCTGCGTTCCAGGCGGGTATTCCTCTCCATGGGGTCTTGCGAAAAGAGGTGGTGCGGTGTTTGCACCATGGCGCAGTCGGGTTGGCTTATCAACCACCCCATAGTGGCTCGCAAGAAATCGCGCACGGGCATGTGGTCGCAGTCGAAGATTGCAACAAACTCGCCCGACGTCAGCGCCAGTGCATGGTTGATGTTGCCAGCCTTGGCATGGCGGTTGTCAGCACGGCGGACGTAGTTCACCCCTGCAGCTGCGGCAAAGTCGGCAAATTCGTCGCGGCGACCATCGTCCAAAAGGTGGATGTGAAGCTTCTCCACGGGCCAGTCCATATTCTGGGCCGCCAGCACCGTGGGGCGCACAATGTTCAGCGGCTCGTTGTAGGTGGGGATGAAGATGTCAACATGGGGCAGGTCTGGATCGGCGACGAGCACTGGCGCTTTTGGTCGCCTCAAGGGCCAAGCCACCTGGGCATGGCTAATGGCCTGCACCGACCAGTAATACGCTTCTGTTGCCAGGAGCAACAACCCAGCGATCGCTTCGACTGCGCCGTTGAAGTGCAGCGTCTGCGTTACTCGCCACCACGCGTAGCGTCCCGCCAGTACGATGGAAAAACCCATGATGAGCAGCACGCGCGCGCGGTCGTCGGCCCTCCTGTGTGCTCGTGAACATAGAAGCGCCACGCCGATCAGGCTGCACCCCAACAAGGCTTGATGGAGGTTGGGCAAAGGCGCCAGCACGATGGCCGCCACGATGGCCAGTCCAAGGACCGCAGCGGTCCGCAAGACCAGCTCTGGCGGGTGAATTGACCATTGGCGCGCAACGGTTGTCCACCGAGAGGTGGTGCGGGTGTCATGGCTTGCGACATCGCGCCTGCGGTGGCGCAGCGGTGCCGCACGCGTTGGCCTTTGCCTGGTTTCTCTGGGTGGTGGCGCCAAGAGCGTTTTGAGCGCGGTGCGTTGGGACGCTGACATGTGGGCATTGCTCCAGCGCAGCAACGCCATCAGGGCGCGAGGACGCAACAGGCAAAGCGCCAGGCGCCAGCTTGGCGGCAGCGAATGCGCGACTGGCGCTGTGGCTTCAAAGGCCGGCATGTGGCAAGACCGTAGAAGGCCACAGGGGCACCGGGGCGCGCTGCGGCTTTTCATGCCAGCGCAGGTACAGGTGCAACGAATCTCTCGCGTAGTCGGTTGACCGCTCCATCGACAACCGCATGCCTGTCGTCCAGTGGCTGTTCATTCGATATTCCAGCGTTGTCTGAAGCGCCCAGCCGGCGCCTGGGCCGCTGCTGGCGCCGTAGAAGGCGCGGCCCTGCTCGGCGGCCATGGCCTGCAGGTCTGGGCGAGTGGGAAAGCGCGCGGCACTCGCGGTGCTTGCGTGGCCCCAGGACGGCGCCACACGCAACAGCCAGGAGAGGTTCGTGTGTCTCATGGCCGCCTGAATCGGAAGGCTGAATGTGGTGCTGCTTTGCGGGCTGTAGTAGCCACCATGCCCCACGCTGTAGTGATTCTGATTGTTGTCAAAGGCCCGCATCCTGAGGACCGGGGCCACGGCCAGATAGTGATCAGCACCACGGCTAAGCACCCAGTCCGCCCCCAGTGCGGCCGCATGTTCGCGATTGGCCTGAACCTCGCGCCCCCGGTAGGTGGCGGCCTCCATTTCGGCGAACGGCTGCAGCCCTTTCCAGGTCGTGGAGAACTGTAGAAGCGCTGACGATCGGCGCACCCCACCCCAGACGATTCCAGTCGCCGGGTCACGTTGTCCGCCATAGGCAAGCAGGCTGGAAGTGACGGGGCGACGCGCCACCGACAAGCGCCAGTCCGACTGACCCAGCTGGCCTTTCAAACTCAGACCGGCACTGAGGTCGGCGAATTCGAAGCCAATCGGCGATGTCCCCACGTCGGCTTGCCAGTGATCCGCCTCGTAGCCTGCGATGAACGCCGTGCCACTCGCTCGCCCGCGAACTGCCATGGCATCCCAGGGCTGCAGCGAGGTGAGGGACGTGCTTCCCCATTCACCAGATTGAGCGAGCAGGGCTGTGTTGGAGCGCCCCGCATCGAGTTGGACGTTGTCGACATGAACAAACCAGTGACCATGGTCTCCTCTGGGCATGCGCATCCGAAAACTCGCCGCCTGGCTGTTCAGTCGAGACACGGCTTCGTCGCCCGGTTTCTGCACCAGGGTGACACCGGCGGACAGCGTTGGTTGCTGACGGTCGTCCAGGGCCTGCAAGGTGAGACGCGATTCCCGTGCCACCCAGAAAAGCGATGGCGGAGCTTCCAGTGCTTGACGCACGGCGAGCTCCAGACTTGCGCGAGCCATGCCGCGTTCACCGACATCAAGCAAGGCGAGAGCAAGTGCGCGGGTGACGTCCGGTTGTTCGGGGTGTCGTACATTGAGCTCTCTGGCAAGGCGAAGGCCTTCGTTGTAACGTCCCTGTTCCAGGGCTTGCCAAACAGGCTGAAGATTCGGTGCGGCTTTGTCGGTGGCTTCGACGTTTGAGGCCGGCGCGACATTGGCCTCTATGACTGCCTCCTGCTCGGGCGCAGGTGTCGAGGCGGGCAGGGACATCACGGTGGCGATCTTGAGTGTCGGGGTGAATGTGTGGAGGGCGGCAAGCAGGGGAACGTGCTGGTCTGATGGGCGAGGCGATGGATGCTTCGACCTGCGCGCTACATGTCGAATATTCCTCGCTGGGTTTGGCACCGATGGGCTGCCAGCCTGGTTGGCCTCTGGCACTGGAACTGGCTTCGATCCGCTGGCGGTTGACGCCAGGCCCAGCACAAGCAGCGCCTCAGGTTGCTGCGGGTCGATGGCGAGCAACTTGCGCATGACCTGGCGAACGAGGTCTGGCCGGCGGTGCTCGACCCAGAACCGGGCGTTTTCAAGCAACTGCGCCACCTCAGGCGGCTCGCCTTGCCCGCCTGCTCCAAACGACGGCAGCGAGATCGCCAGCAGGGTCAACGCGGGCATCAGTCGACGTGAGGCTCGCATGGTGCTCCTGGCAGCAGCAGTGATCCATCGGTTGCAAAGCGGTAACGGCCCTCTATCCAGCCAAGTCCAAACAGCAGGAGCGCGTGGCTGTAGTAACCGGGAGACTTTGAGCCAAGACTTGGCTCCAGTCGTTTGTTCAAATGCCTGCTTAGCGAGGAGAAACGCAGACTGTCGGCGAGCAGCAGCGCAGCTCCGTCAAAACCTGGAGGGCCTGCAGCGGGCATCGGTTGGCTAGAGGGAGCTTTTTGCGCGTTGAGCGATTCGGGGGCGTGGCCGTGTTGTGCGACCCAGTGAAGCCAAGGCAGGAATCCCAGTGCCAGCCGCTCGAACGCCGGATCGTCGCGGGACATTCCAGTCCACAGGTAGGAGCGAATCGCGTTGTAGCTGCCCAGTCCCCGAGTTTCTGGATCTGGCTGCCAGCCGCTGTTGGCGTCCCAGATCGCCCACTCTGGGGAAATGCCGTGGGGCGCCGACTCCACGATCAACCGCAGGGTGGGCTCCAGCATCTCGAGCCATTCACTTCGAGCGGTGAGGGCGGCCAGGCGCCTGAGCAGCGGCAACGGAGCGTAGCTTGGGTTGAGGCGCCATCGAGTCGGCCCCAGTTGAAATCCCTTTGGAGCGGGGAGCAGGCTGCGTCCCAAGCCGGGCAGCACGGGACTTGCATCGCGCAATAGATGTTCTGCGAGGCTCAACCCCAAGCGGGTGTAGGCGTCGTGTTGCCAGCGCTGACCGGCTTCCAGCAAGGCATAGCTCATCCACAAATCTGCATCGCTGGCGGGATTGGCATCCAGCAACGTCCATTGACCTGTGTCCGATTCCCCCCAATGCCAGCCCGGCGCACGCTCCGCCAGGCTGCCACCGGCCAGATTGTTTTCGGTCCACTGGAGCAATGCCGAAAATTGCTGCCTGTCGCCTGCGACCAGCGAGAAGAACATGGCATACGCCTGCCCTTCCGAAACAGTCGGTCTGTGCGGCAAACTCACATCCTGCACGCGGCCGTCTTGGGAGATATGGTTTTTGCGAAACCACTCCCACAAGGGCCAGACTGGGCAGGTCGCTGCCTTTGAAGCTTGGGGTGCAGCGGCCAGAATCCAAACCAGGACCACAGCGGCGCAATGGCGCCAGTGAATGACCCAGCTTTTCGGAGTCATGATTTCAGGGGTCCGCTTTGGAGATCTTCAGGCGTCGCGTTGCGCGCAGCCTGAGTCGATGGCGGGCGATCCACACCAGCATGCTTAGTGCCAGCGCCAGTGCCACGGCTCCGATCCACGGGTATCTCGTCACGAACAGGGTGACACGCTCCAACAGCGGAAGGTGCCCAATGTGGTAGCGGGTTGGACTTTCGTATGCTCGCACCTCCCGCTCGCGAATCAGCGCGAGGCCACCCTGGATCTGGGTGGCTAGTGCCGGTTCCAGCAAGGCCATCGAGAGCCACCGCAGCGCTTGCGTCTCGTTGCCGCTCAAGGCCACGATCGAGCGACCAGCGTGAAGCGGAGATTCGAATCCCGTCATCATGGCAAGAGGGCCAGTTGCGTCCAATCGCAGCGCAGCCTGCGGGGTGGAAGCGTTTGCGCTGAACATCTCGGCCCGTGCACGAAGCCAGCCCCGCCATTCGGCCACCAGCGTGGGGGGGCCACTCGTTTGTCTGTGCGCCGAGGCCATCAAAAGCATCGGGTTTTTTTGCAAGCGCCCCAGTAAGTCGTGGACTTGTTCCCCCCCGATCAGAAGAAGATCGCGATCGGCCACCCGCTCCAGCGCGTCGGGCGTGGTGATGTCCACGTGCCAGGCCGGTGTACCGGTCCAGCGTCCGAAGCTTCCCATGAGGGCGAGCAAGGTTTCGATCTCATGTTGGTCAGGTTTCCCGGACATGACGATGGCTGTTTGCGACAAATCCGCATGCCGGGTGAACGGAAAGCCTGAACCTGCGAACGCCGCCAGGTCCGGCATCTCCAGAAAATGCGGCAGTGCCGAGAAATCGAGCGTGGATTCAGCGTCTACGGAAGCCCGGGTGGCTTCCGCACGCCCCGCGCAGTTTCCCGCTTGAGGCTTCATTCCCAGGGGTAGGCGAACCTCGAGAGTGTTGGTCTGCTGAGGCTGAAACTCGGGCAGTTTCACAAGCACGGAGCCCGAGGTTTCGCCGATTCCGTTGAGCCAGCCCGCGAAGGAGTCGTTTGATGGAGATGGCCCCAGGCGCCAGGCGCGTACAAAGGTCTCGTTGAGCACGAGACCCATGAGCGCGTTCTCTGTCTCCGAAGCCACGGAGACGCGGTATCGCAAATCCAGCAAGGCATTGCGCCCCGGTCCTTGCCACAGGTCGGGAGGCGTGCGCCAGCGTACTCGAACAGCGTCGGGGTGTGTCCCGGTCAACTGCAGCGCTCCGCGCTCGGGAACAATCTCTCCCAAGCGAACCGGCCGTGTGGTGGTGACCCAGTTGGGCGCGTCATAGGCTGGGCGAATGGGAATGGGTGCGACCTCGTGAATCAGGGCGGAGCTGCCACTGATGGCCTGCCGACCCAGCATTAGGCCCAAGGCTGCCGTTCGCAATTCCTGTTCATTCCGACCATGCAACACCAACAACTTGAGGTGCGGCTTTGCCGGGTTGCGCATCAAACGCACGGTGGGTCCTTGTGCCGCCGGCAAGAGCAGGCCTTCAGGCCCTCCCAGCTGATCGTTGACCAGCACCACAGCGTGTTGATCGGGGAGGCGGTCTCGCAATACCGGAAACACCGCTGTTCGCTCTCCGGCGAGCGAGCCCAGCCAGGACGCCATGATCGAAGCGGTGATCAGTCGTTCGCGATTGGGTTGTTCGCCGAGCACCATCGGCACCTCGATCCTGCCGGCACTGCGTCGGTCGAACCAGGGAACGGGAAACAGGGCCAGCTCGTCTTCCAATGTCAGCGGCCGAATGTCAAGGTCAATGGCGGTCGTGTCCACGTCGACCTCGACCCATAGACTGCTGTGCAGCGGGTCTTCGCATTCCAGTGTGTAGTGCCCGACCATACGTAAGCTCAGCCAGTTGTCGTCCACGAACAGGCGCGGGTCCAGATCGATTTCCCGAACGATGCGTTCCCCGGAGGCAGCCGTATCGGCGCGAATCGGGACGACGCTCAGCAACTTGTCGTTGAGGCGAATCTGGAGATGGGACAGGGCCGGCAGCAGGGCGGGTGATGGGGTGATCGCAAGCTTCAGGCGACCCCGGATCACCATTTCATCCAGTCGCACACCCAGGTGGATGCGTCGCTCACTTTCGGCGCCTCGAAGGGTCAGTGGACCGCCGATCAGTTGCCGCAAAGGCAGGTGAACCGAACGAAGTGACGTTGAATTCTCAGCAGAGGATGTGGTGTTGGCCCAGGCGTTTTGAAGTCCGGCGAAGGCCCATGCAAAAACAAATGCGATGAGCCACCGGCAATGAACGGCGGTGGCCAGATGAGGGAAGGCTGAAGTCGAAACTGAAGCGATTTGGAGGGGACGCACAGGACGCGGATGTATGGCGTTGGAGGGATGACCCCTCACCATATCGCAGCCATTCGCTCAGTCTCGCTGGCGGAATAGAACGTCAAAAATCGGCAACGAAACGTCTCATGGAGGCCCCGGAAATCTCAGCTTCCAGGTGGTACTGCATCGGGTACGGGGTTTACCTTGAACGACTTCTCTCCACGAGTGCTCCGGGAGATGGTGCGGTTCCGCATTGACGGGCTGCCACGCGGCATCAACGCCGGCGCCCGGTTTCCTGGTCAGAAGATCGTGCTTGGGCCGACCAACGAGATTTCGACAAGGGCATCGACGCCCTCGTGGACAGCATCTCGCGATATGCGCGAGAGGATGCTTCGGTCACTTTTTCTTCACGAAACCGTAGATCACGAGAAGGATGATGGCGCCGATCACCGAGGCGATGAATCCCACAGGCTCGCCCTGCTGGTAGAAGCCCAGCGCCGCGCCCAGGTAGCCCGCGACAAAGGCGCCGGCCACGCCGAGGATGGCGGTCATGATCCAGCCCATGCCGTCGTCGCCGGGCTTGATGGCTCGGGCAACGAAGCCCGCGATGAGACCGATGAACAGGGTTCCGAGAATGGACATCATGGCAAGAGGCCTTCCTGTGGCTTGGGTTGAGGGGCGGCGCGGCGAACCGGTTCGCGCAGGATACCTCAGGCACCCACGGCGTCGATGGCCTCGTGCAATTCCAGCCAACGTGCTTCCAGGGCTTCGTTCTCGTCATTCACGGCCTTCAGGCGCTTGCCGGCGTCGGCAATGTCGGTCGGGCTGAGCGGCTGGCTCATGGCCGCTTCCAGGCGTTCCTTTTCCTGCGCCAGTGCGGCCAGGCGTTTTTCGATTTGCTCCAGCTCTTTCCTGAGCGGCTTGGTCTTTTCGGCCAGTTGCTGGCGGCGCTGTTTCTGCTCGGCCTCGGGCGCCACCACGGGAGTGCGCTGCTGCTCGCGCTGTTCTTGCCGCTGGGACTCGCGCGACTGTTTGGCCATGTCGAGCAGGTAGCGCTGGTAGTCGTCGAGATCGCCGTCAAAGGGCTCAATGCCCCCTCGCGAGACCAGCCAGAATTCGTCGCACACGGCGCGCAGCAAGGCGCGGTCGTGGCTGACCAGCATCACGGTGCCTTCGAACTCGTTGAGTGCGACGGACAACGCTTCTCGGGTGGCCAGGTCGAGGTGGTTGGTGGGTTCGTCCAACAGCAGCAGGTTGGGGCGCTGCCAGACGATCATGCACAGCACCAGGCGGGCCTTCTCGCCGCCGCTCATGCTGCCCACGGTCTGCTTGACCTGGTCGCCGGTGAAGTTGAAATTGCCCAGGAAACTCCGCAGGTCTTGCTCGCGGGTGGGCTGGCCGCTCAGGCGGCCTTCGGCGGTGCATTCACGCACCAGCCGGATCATGTGCTCGAGCGGGGTGTCGGCCGGGCGCAGCACGTCGAGTTCCTGCTGCGCGAAATAGCCGATGTTCAGGCCCTTGCCTTCGGTGATCTGACCAGCCAGGGGCTGCAGGTCGCGAGCGATGGTCTTGACCACGGTCGATTTGCCCTGGCCGTTGGCGCCAAGGATGCCAATGCGCTGCCCGGCCAGCACCGAGCGGCTGATGTTGCGCACGATGACGGTGGGCTCACTGCCTTCGTCGGGCGGCGGGTAGCCAAAACTGGCGTCGGCCATGGCCAGCATGGGGTTGGGCAGGTTCTGCGGCTCGGCGAACTCGAAGGTGAATTCGGCGTCGGCCAGCACCGGCCCGATTTTTTCCATGCGCTCCAGTGCCTTCACGCGGCTTTGTGCCTGCTTGGCCTTGCTGGCCTTGGCCTTGAAGCGGTCGATGAACTTCTGCAGGTGCGCCATTTTGTCCTGCTGGCGCGCATAGGCGGATTGCTGCAGCGCCATTTGCTCGGCGCGCATGTCTTCGAAACGGCTGTAGTTGCCGCCATAGCGGGTAAGCTGCGCAGCGTGGATGTGGATGGTGACGTCGGTGACGGCGTCGAGAAACTCGCGGTCATGGCTGATCACGAGCATGGTGCCTTCATAGCGCTTGAGCCAGGCTTCAAGCCAGACGAGGGCGTCCAGGTCCAGGTGGTTGGTGGGTTCGTCGAGCAGCAGCAGGTCGCTTGGGCACATGAGGGCCCGAGCGAGCTGGAGGCGCATGCGCCAGCCTCCCGAGAAGCTGTCGACCGGGCGCTCGAGTTCGTCGGTGCGAAAACCCAGGCCGAGGATAAGGGCCTGCGCGCGTGCGGCGGCATCGTGTTCGCCCGCGTCGTGCAGCGCCATGTAGGCGTGGGCCATGCGCTCGCCGTCGCCGCTGTCCTCGGCCGCGCTCACTTCCTGGCGCGCCTGAAGCAAGGTCACGTCGCCTTCGATGACGAACTGGGTGGCGGGCATGTCGGTCTCGGGCATGTCCTGCGCCACCTGGGCCATGCGCCATTGCGCAGGCACGTAGAAGTCGCCCTTGTCTTCGTGCAGGGTGTGGTTGAGCAGGCCGAACAGGCTGGACTTGCCCGCGCCGTTGCGGCCGACCAGGCCGGCCTTCTCGCCGGGGTTGATGGTGCAGGAGGCGCCATCGAGCAGCACCTTCGCCCCGCGGCGAAGGACCAGATTTTTCAGGGTGATCATGGGGAGGGCGTCTGCGAGAGGGGCAGCGCCAGGAGCGATTCGTGGGTGAGCAGAAGGACCTGGTCGTCGCCGGCGCTGGTGGCCAGCCAGAGTGCTTCCAGGTCGGGAAAGGCGGCCTCGAAATGCTCGCGCTCGTTGCCGATCTCGAGCACGAGCACGCCGTGGGGTTTGAGGTGTGTCGGCGCGTCGCGCAACAAGGCCCGCACGAAATCCATTCCGTCCGTGCCGCCCGCGACGTTGCCGTCCAGCGCCAGGCCTGGCTCGGCCCGGTACTCGGGCGGCAGGGTGGCCATGCTCTGGGCGTTCACGTAAGGCGGATTGCACAGAATCAGGTCCCAGGGACCGGGGCAGGCGGCCAGGCCGTTGGACGCCACCAGTCGTATGCGATCCTGCAGTCCGTGGCGCTCCACGTTGATGCGCGCCACGGCCAGGGCATCGGTGGAAATGTCGGCGCCGGTGACATGCACGTCTGGATAGGCCATGGCCGCCAACACGGCGAGGCTGCCGTTGCCCGTGCACAGGTCCAGCACCTCACGGCTGTCTTCGTCCAGCCAGGGGTCGATCGAGCCTTCGGCCAGCAGTTCGGCGATGAAGCTGCGCGGCACGATGGCACGGCGGTCCACATAGAAAGAGACGCCCTGCAGCCAGGCCTCGTGGGTGAGGTAGGCGGCGGGTTCGCGCGTGTCGATGCGGCGCTGAATGAGTGCATCCACCGCAGCCTGTTCTTCGGCGGTGACGAGGCGGCGGGCGAGCACATCGACATCACTGTCCAGCGGCAGGCGCAGTTGCCACAGCACCAGCCACACCGCCTCGTCGCGGGCGTTGGTGGTGCCATGCCCATAGGCCAGCTTTGCCGCTTCGAGGCGGTGAAACGACTGCGCAATGACTTCAGCGAGGTTCACGGCCGCGGCCTCATGCGCTGGCGCCGGCCTGGAGTGCCAGGTGCTCCAGGGTTCGCCGGTAGACGTTTTTCACCGGCTCGATGTCTGCCAGTGCCACATGTTCGTCGATCTTGTGGATGGTGGCGTTGGGTGGGCCGAACTCGATGACCTGCTCGCAGACTTGCGCGATAAAGCGCCCATCGCTCGTGCCGCCGGTGGTGGAGAGCGTGGTCTGTATACCGAGTTCGTCCAGGATGGCCTGGCGTACCGCGTCCACCAGCGTACCGGGCGGGGTGAGAAAGGGTCGTCCGCCCACCGTCCAGGCGATGTCATAGCCGGCCCCCTCGACCAGGCCGTGACGCTCGAGGATGTCGCGCACGCGCTGTTGCAGGCTCTCGGGCGTGGACTCGGTGGAGAAGCGGAAATTGAAGTCGATCTCCACGTTGCCGGGGATCACGTTGCTCGCGCCGGTGCCGCCGTGGATGTTGCTGATCTGCCAGCTGGTGGGCGGGAAAAAGGCATTGCCCTCGTCCCAGGTGGTGGCCACGAGTTCGGCCAGCGCCGGAGCCGCCAGGTGGATCGGATTCTTCGCCAGGTGCGGGTAGGCGATATGGCCCTGCACGCCCTTGACGGTAAGCCTGCCGCTCATCGTGCCGCGCCGACCATTCTTGATCATGTCGCCGGTGCGCTCGACCGACGTGGGCTCGCCGACGATGCACCAGTCCAGCCGCTCGCCGCGCTGCTGGAGCGTGTTGCAAACGATCACCGTGCCGTCCACCGCGGGGCCTTCTTCGTCGCTGGTGAGCAGAAAGGCGATGTCAATGGCGGGCTCCGGGTGCGCGGCCAGGAACTCCTCGCAGGCCACGACCATGGCCGCGAGCGAGGTTTTCATGTCGCTTGAGCCACGGCCGTAAAGCTTGCCATTGCGTTGGCTGGGTACGAAGGGGTCACTGGTCCAGGCTTGAAGCGGGCCGGTGGGCACCACGTCGGTGTGGCCGGCGAACACGAGCGTGGGGCGCTGGCCGGTGCCGCGGCGGGCCCACAGATTGGTGACGCGAAACGCCGCCGGACCGCTCTCCAGCGTCTCGCAGTCAAAGCCCAGCAGGGCCAGTCGAGCGGCGATCAGCGCCTGGCAGCCTTCGTCGCTGGGGGTGACGGAGGCGCGCGCGATCAGTTGCTCGGTGAGTCTCAGGGTGGCGGACATGGAGGATGGAGTCAGAACTTCACGTCCAGCGTGAACTCGGTAAAGGTCGCCGCGTCGGCGTTCTCTTCCTCGCCAGGCGTGGCCGCATCGGCTGCTTTGCTGGAGTTGAAGTCGTTTTGCAGGCGCCAGAGCAGGTTGTTGGGAGAGTCGGCGTGGGCCAGGCCTTCGTTGCGGGACACCAGGCCATCGCCAATGAGGCGTGAGAGATCCTGTTCGAAGGTTTGCGAGCCCTCGGCCAGCGATTTCTCCATGGCCTCGCGCACGCCGGAAAAGTCCGCCTTCTGGATCAGGTCGGCGATCAGCGAGGTGTTGAGCATCACTTCCATGGCGGGCACGCGGCCGCCGGTGTGGGTGCGCAGCAGGCGTTGCGAGACGATGGCGCGCAGCGCGGCGGCCAGGTCGCCCAGCATGGTGGGGCGCACTTCCACCGGGTAGAAGCTCAGGATTCGGTTGAGCGCCTGGTAGCTGTTGTTGGCGTGCAGCGTGGCCAGGCACAGGTGGCCCGACTGAGCGTAGGCTATGGCCGCCGACATGGTTTCGCGGTCGCGGATCTCGCCAATCAGGATCACGTCTGGCGCCTGCCGCAGTGCATTCTTCAGCGCGATCTGCAGCGAAGCGGTGTCGGGCCCGATCTCACGCTGGTTCACCACCGATTTCTTGTTGCGGTAGACGTATTCGATCGGATCCTCGATGGTGAGCACGTGGCCGGTGGCGCGCTCGTTGCGATGGTCGATCATGGCCGCCAGCGTGGTGCTCTTGCCGGCACCGGTGGCGCCCACCATGAGCACCAGTCCACGCTTTTCCATCACCAGCTCGGCCAGCACGGGCGCCACGTTGAGCGAATCCAGCGCCGGAATGTCGCCAGGAACAAAGCGGATCACCACCGCGATGTGCCCGCGCTGGCGGAACGCGCTGATCCGGAAGTTGCCCAGGCCCTCCAGCGGCACTGCCATGTTGAGCTCGCCCGTCTCCTGCAACTCTTCCATGCGTGTGGCCGGCACGATCTCGGCAAGCAGGTTGCGCGGCGCCTCGGGCGGCAGCACCTGGCTGTTGATCGGAATGGTCTGCCCGTTGATCTTGATCATTGCCGGCGCGTGCGCCGTCAGGTACACGTCCGAGGCCTTCTTGTCGGCCATCAGGCGCAAGATGCGTTCCATCGTTCCGCTGCTCATGCTGATTCCTTCGGGTGAATGTGGTCAGTGAGGCAGGCCGCCGCGCCGGGCCGCCCCAAGCAAGGCCAGCCCCCTTGGGGGGCAGCGACCCGCGCAGCGGAGGAGCGTGGGGGCATCATGCTCAATCTCTGAGGAGGTCGTTCAGACTGGTTTTTGAACGTGTCTGCGCATCCACCCGCTTGACGATGATGGCTGCGTACAGGCTGTACTTGCCGCCATCCTTGGGCAGGCTGCCACTGATCACCACCGAGCCTGAAGGCACGCGGCCATAGCTCACTTCGCCCGTGGCGCGGTCATAGATGGGGGTGCTCTGGCCGATGTACACGCCCATGGAGATCACCGAATTTTCCTCGATGACCACACCTTCGACCACTTCGGAGCGTGCGCCGATGAAGCAGTTGTCTTCAATGATGGTGGGACCTGCCTGCAGCGGCTCGAGCACGCCGCCAATACCCACGCCGCCGGAGAGATGCACGTTTTTGCCGATCTGGGCGCAGGAGCCAACCGTGGCCCAGGTGTCGACCATGGTGTTCTCATCGACATAGGCGCCGATGTTCACGTAGCTGGGCATGAGGATTGCGCCCTTGGCGACGTAGCTGCCACGGCG
Source organism: Hydrogenophaga sp. (assembly GCF_050250835.1). GTDB lineage: Bacteria > Pseudomonadota > Gammaproteobacteria > Burkholderiales > Burkholderiaceae_C > Hydrogenophaga. The sequence goes on from NZ_JBFWNX010000017.1 coordinate 19,136, forward strand.
TGCCACGGCTGGCGGCACCACGCGCACGCCCGTGGCCTTCATTTCCGCTTCGCTGAGGTGGGCGAATTTGGTCTTGACCTTGTCGAAGAAAGCGAGGTCGCCGCTGCGCATCACTTCGTTGTCCTTGAGGCGGAACGACAGCAGCACGGCTTTCTTGATCCACTGGTGCACCGTCCACTGGCCCACGCCTTGGCGCGTGGCCACGCGCAGTTTGCCGCTGTTGAGTTCGGAGATCACGTGTTCCACCGCTTCCAGCACCTCTTTGGGGGCGGCAGCAGGGGAGAGGTCGGCGCGGTTGTCCCAGGCGGTGTCGATGAGGGTTTGCAGTTGTTGGGTCATGGAACTCGGGGCAAGTGTGAGCAAAGGAAGAAACGGAAGACTCGCGCCTCAGGCGCGGCGCGAAACGAACTCGACGATGCGGTTGGCGGCTTCCAGGCACTCGGCGGGTTCGGCCACCAGCGCCATGCGAATCCGGCCGGTACCCGGGTTGACGCCGCCGATCTCGCGGGCCAGATAGCTGCCGGGCAAGACCGTCACATTGTATTGAGCCAGCAGCTCGCGGGCGAAGGCTTCATCGGCGCTCAGGCGCCGGCCAGCGTCGGCGAAGGCTGCAGGCACGCCCGCCCAGAGGTAGAACGCGGCATCGGGCAAGGCCACGTCGAGCACTTTTGCCAGCAAGGGCGTGACCTGTGCGAACTTTTCGCGGTACTGGCGGCGGTTGTCCACCACGTGGGCCTCGTCGTTCCAGGCCGCGATGCTGGCGGCCTGCACCGCCGGGCTCATGGCGCCGCCGTGGTAGGTGCGGTAGAGCAAAAACGCCTTGATGAGCGTGGCGTCTCCGGCCACGAAGCCGCTGCGCAGCCCTGGCACGTTGCTGCGCTTGGACAGGCTCGTGAAGCTGATGAGCCTCGGGAAGCCTTCGCGACCCAGGCGCTGGGCGGCTTCCAGTCCACCCAGCGGAGGCTCGTCGCGGAAGTAGATCTCGCTGTAGCACTCGTCGGAGGCGATCACGAAGCCATGGCGGTCGCTCAGCTCGAACAGGCGGCGCCATTCTTCCAGTGGCATCACGGCGCCGGTGGGGTTGCCGGGCGAGCACACGTAGAGCAGTTGCGTGCGGGCCCACACCGATTCGGGCACGCTGTCCCAGTCGGTGGCGAAATTGCGTGCCGGGTCGCTCGCCACGAAGTGGGGCTCGGCGCCGCCCAGCAGGGCTGCGCCTTCATAGATCTGATAGAACGGATTGGGCATCACCACCGTCGCGCCCTCGCGGGTGGGGTCTATCACGGTCTGCGCAAAGGCGAACAGGGCTTCGCGCGACCCGTTGATCGGCAGCACCTGGGTGGCCGGATCAAGCGCGATGCCGTAACGCCGCTGCACCCAGCCGGCGCAGGCCTGGCGCATGGCAGGTTCGCCGGCGGTGGCTGGGTAACCTGCCAGCCCGGTGGCCAGCGAGGCGGACAGCGCCTGCTTGAGAAATTCGGGGGTGGCGTGCCGGGGTTCGCCGATGCCCAGGCTGATCGGACGCAGTGCCGGGTTGGGGGTGATGTCCGAGAACAGCCGGCGCAGCCGTTCGAAGGGGTAGGGCTGCAGGCGCGCAAGCAATGGATTCATGGCTGGGGATTATCGGGGCTGGCGCCCACGGTATCATCGACCACCGCCGCAGCGTGCCCTTTGCGGTGAAATTGCCTTTGAATTCAAACACTTGGCCTTGACTAGGGATCCCGCAGCGTGCGCCTCAACTCGATCAAGCTCTCCGGCTTCAAGTCCTTCGCCGAACCTACCAATTTCATGCTGCCGGGCCAACTGGTGGGGGTGGTCGGCCCCAACGGCTGCGGCAAGTCCAACATCATGGACGCGGTGCGCTGGGTGCTGGGCGAGTCCAAGGCCTCGGAACTTCGCGGCGAGTCCATGCAGGACGTGATCTTCAACGGCACCAACACGCGCAAGCCTGCCAGCCGTTCCAGCGTGGAACTGGTGTTCGACAACAGCGATCACCGCGCCGGTGGGCAGTGGGGCCAGTTTGGTGAAATTGCAGTCAAGCGCGTCCTCACGCGCGACGGCACCAGCAGCTACTACATCAACAACCAGCCCGTGCGTCGCCGCGACGTGCAGGACGTGTTCCTCGGCACCGGCCTGGGTCCGCGCGCCTACGCCATCATTGGCCAGGGCACCATCAGCCGCATCATCGAGAGCAAGCCCGAAGAACTGCGCTTGTTCCTGGAAGAGGCGGCCGGGGTCTCCAAGTACAAGGAACGCCGCCGCGAGACCGCGCACCGGCTGGCCGACACGCGCGAGAACCTCACGCGGGTGGAAGACATCCTGCGCGAACTCAACGCCAATCTGGACAAGCTGGAAAAGCAGGCCGAGGTGGCCGCGCGCTACAACGCGCTTCAAGCCGGCGCCACGCTCAAGCAGCACCAGTTGTGGTTCCTGAAACGCAGCGAAGCCGAGTCCGATCAGGTCAGGGTGAAGAACGACGCCGCTCAGGCGGTGAACGACCTGGAGTCGCGCACCGCCGACCTGCGCCGCATCGAAGCCGAACTCGAAACCATCCGCCAGGCGCACTACGCCGCCGGCGACCAGGTCAACCAGGCGCAGGGCAAGCTGTACGAGGCGAGCGCCGAGGTGGGCAAGCTCGAGGCCGAAATCCGCTTCGTGGTGGAAGGTCGCCAACGCGTCGAACAACGCCTGTTGCAACTCAAGGAGCAGATGGGCTCGTGGGCCACGCGCAGCCAGGACGCGGCCGTGGAGCTGGAGCAGATCGCCGAGTCGCTCGTGCAGGCGGAAGACCAGTCGGTCGTGCTGGCCGCTCAGGGCGAGGAGCAATCGGTCGCGCTGCCCACGCTTGAAGACAGCCTGCGCCAGGCGCAGGCCCGCGCCAATGAGCAGCGCACCAGTGTGACGCAGGTGCAGCAGCAGATTCAGGTTCTGGCCGCCGAGCAGCGCAACGTGGAAGAGCAGAGCCGTGCGCTGAACCAGCGCCGCGAACGCCTGATGGCTGATCGCAACGCACTGGCTGCGCCGGACGAAGCGCGCCTGCTGAGTGCGCAAACCCAACTGGCCAGCGCACAGGAGACCGCCGAAGTGGCCGACGCCGTGCTGCACGAGCTGCAGGACAGCGTGCCGCAACTCGACGACGCTCGCCGTGCCGCGCAGCAGGCGGTGAACCAGGAATCCGCTCGCCAGGCCGATCTGTCGGCGCGCATGGAAGCGCTCAAGGCGCTGCAGGACAGGGTCAAGACCGATGGCAAGCTCGCACCCTGGCTGGCCAAACATGGGCTCGATGGCCTGCAAGGTCTGTGGAGCCGCATCCACATCGAGACGGGTTGGGAAAACGCCCTCGAAGCGGCTCTGCGCGAGCGCATGGGTGCGCTGGAGGTATCGCGCCTGGACATGGTGCGCGCCTTCGGCAACGACGCACCGCCGGCCAAGCTGGCCTTCTACAGCCCGCCCGCCGGTGCCGTCGCCTCCGCCAGCAGCGCCGGCCTCAAGCCCCTGGCGGCCTGGCTGCGCCTGAACGACGCGGCGCAACACGCACTGCTCGCGGAATGGCTGCACGGCTGCCTGACCGCTTCCAGCCTGGAAGAAGCACTCGCGCAGCGCGAACGGCTGCAACCCGGCGAAGTGATCTTCGTGGCCAGCGGCCATGCGGTCACCGCGCACAGCGTGAGCTTCTACGCACCCGACAGCGAGCAGGCCGGCCTGCTGGCGCGTGCCCAGGAAATCGAGAACATCGACAAGCAGCTCAAGGCCCAGGTGCTGATTGCCGAACAGGCGCGCGCCGCGCTGATTCGGGCCGAGGCCGCTTACACCGACGCTTCCCAGCGACTGGTGAGCGCGCGCCGTGAAGCCGCCGAAACGCGCGGCCGTGCGCACGAGCTGCAGGTGGAGGCGCTGCGCCTGACCCAGCTGGCCGAACAGACCCGTGCGCGCAGCGAGCAGATCGCCAGCGACCTGGCGGAGGTGGACGCGCAACTGGAAGAGCTCCAGGAACGCCGCGTGACGGCCGAAGCGCGGTTTGAAGAACTCGACATGCAACTGGCCGACAGCCAGGAGCGCCACGCCCAGCTCGATGACCACGTGATCGAAGCCGAGCGGGCATTGAACCAGGCACGCGAACAGCAACGCGCACTGGAACGCCACGCTCAGGAAGCCACCTTTGCATTGCGCAGCCTGCAGGCACGCCAGGGCGAACTGCAACGCGCGATGGAGACCGCCGCCACGCAGGAACAATCGCTCGCCGAGGAGCAGCAGCGCGCCAGTGACGAGCTCGCCCGCCTGACCGATGCCGCCGCCCAGGCTGGCCTGCAGGACGCGTTGGCGATGAAGCTCGAACGGGAGCAGGCGCTGGGGGCGTTGCGCAGCCAATACGACGACCTCACCGCCAAGCTTCGCGCCAGCGACGAACGTCGCCTGCAGCTGGAACGTGAGCTGGAGCCCTTGCGCAGCCGCATCACCGATTTCCAGCTCAAGGAACAGGCCGCGCGCCTGGGAGTGGAGCAATACAGCCAACAGCTCGAAGAAGCGCAGGCCGATCTGGCCGCCGTGGCGCAGAGCATCACTGAAGGCAACGTGCGCCTGTCGGGCCTTCAGAGCGAGATCGACCGCCTGCACCGCGAGATTCAGGCGCTCGGCGCGGTGAACCTGGCCGCACTGGATGAACTCACCGCCGCGCGCGAACGCAAGACCTTCCTGGACGCGCAGTCGGCCGATCTGGTGGAAGCCATGAACACGCTGGAAGATGCGATCAAGAAGATCGACAACGAGACGCGTGACCTGCTGGGCAGCACGTTTGAAACCGTCAACACCCACTTCGGCAAGATGTTCCCTGAGCTGTTCGGCGGCGGCAATGCCAGGCTGGTGATGACGGGCGAGGAAATCCTGGACGCCGGCGTGCAGGTGATGGCACAGCCACCGGGCAAGAAAAACCAGACCATCCACCTGCTTTCAGGTGGCGAGAAGGCGCTGACCGCGATCGCTCTGGTGTTCGCCATCTTCCAGCTCAACCCGGCACCGTTCTGCCTGCTTGACGAGGTGGACGCGCCGCTGGACGACGCCAACACCGAACGCTACGCCAGGCTGGTGACGGCCATGGCGAAGGAAACGCAGTTCCTCTTCATCAGCCACAACAAGATCGCCATGGAAATGGCCGAGCAGCTGATTGGCGTCACCATGCAGGAGCAGGGCGTCTCGCGCATCGTCGCAGTGGACATGGAGTCTGCAGCCGGCATGCTCGAACCCACCTGAAGCCTCCCCCGAATCCACCGAACCACGAGCGGGACCCCACACCATGAGCACGCTGCAAATTGGCCTGGCCATCATCGGAGGACTCGTTCTGGCCGGCGTGGTGGCCTACAACGCGTGGGTGACGGGCAGAAGCGTGCCGCGCACCGCGCGCGAGCGCGGCGCGCACAACGCCGACGAAGCGGCAGGCGACGAAACGCTGCCTTATTCGCCCGCCGATCTCTCTGAGAACGAAATCCAGCGCATCGACCCGGTGCTGGGCGAGATGCCCGGGGCGCCACCGCCGCCCGCGCCTGCGGTGGTGGCCGCGGCCATCGCCTCGGTAAGCGTGAACCCGCTGATGGCGCAGCCCGAAAAGAAGCCCGGTCTGGACGCGCTGATCGACGTCATTGCGCCACTGCAGCTGGAGCATGAGGTCTCGGGTGACGCGGTGCTGGCCGCCTTGCCCGGCACGCGCCGCGTGGGCAGCAAGCCGTTTGCCGTGGAAGGCCTTTGCGAGGCGAGCGGCGAATGGGAAAGCCCGCGCCTGGGCCAGCGCTACCGCAGCCTGCAGGCTGGCGTGCAGCTCGCCAACCGATCCGGCCCGCTCAACGACATCGAGTTCTCCGAGTTCGTGGTCAAGGCGCAGGCCTTTGCCGATCTCCTGGCGGCCGCGCCCGATTTCCCCGACATGCGCGCCGAGGTGGCCCGTGCGCGTGAACTCGATGCATTTGCCAGCGGGCACGATGCCCAGCTGGGCTTCACCTTGCGGGCACGGCGCACCGCATGGAGCCCGGGATACGTGGCCCAACATGCGTCGCGCCTCGGTTTCATTGCTGGCGCGCTGCCCGGGCGCATGGTGCTGCCCGGCAGCCAGAGCGGGCACGCCGCCATCCTGAGCCTGGTCTTCGACCCGCAGGCTGCCATGGCCGAAGATCCCGAGCAGACTGCGCTGCGGGAAATCGCGTTGTCGCTCGAGGTGACCCACGTGCCGCGCAGCGAACAACCCTTTGTGCGCATGCGCCAGGCGGCCATGTCGCTGGCCGAGGCCATGGACGGCGTGGTCACCGACGACGCCGGGCAGCCACTCTCCACCGACACCATGGACCGCATCGGTGCCGACCTGGAAAGCCTGTACGACGCGCTGGACAGCCGGGACCTGTCTGCCGGCTCCGCCCAGGCTCGCCGACTTTTCTCCTGATGACCGACGATCTTTTTGCCAAGCCGTCAGCGCCGGCCGAGCGCGCTGCCGCATTGCGCGAGCAACTCCACCACCACGCCCACCGCTACTACACCCTCGACGAGCCGGAGATTCCGGACGCGGAATACGACCGCCTGTTCCGGGAACTGCAGGCCATCGAGGCCGAACACCCCGAATTGCTCACGCCGGATTCTCCGACCCAGCGCGTGGGTGGAGACATCCTCAAGGAACTGGCTGCCGTGCGCCATGCCTTGCCCATGCTCAGCATTCGCACGGAGACCGACACCGAGGCCACGGGCGCGGTGGCGTTCGACGCACGCGTGCGGCGCGAGCTCAAGCTCAGCGAGAGCGACCCACCGGTGGACTACCTGGCCGAACTCAAGTTCGACGGCCTGGCCATGAGCCTGCGCTACGAGCTGGGCGTGCTGGTGCGCGCGGCAACGCGCGGCGACGGAGAGACCGGCGAGGACGTGACCCACAACGTGCGCACGATCCGCCAGATTCCCTTGCGGCTGCCTGCCGGGGTGCCCGAGGTGCTGGAAGTTCGCGGTGAGGTCTACATGCGGCGCGACCAGTTCGACGCGCTCAACGAACGCCAGCGCAAGAAGATCGCGGGCGGCGCCAAGGGTGAGAAGACCTTTGTGAATCCGCGCAATGCGGCAGCCGGTGCCGTGCGCCAGCTCGACTCGAAGATCACCCGCGAGCGCCCCCTGAGTTTCTTTGCCTATTCCTGGGGTGAGGTGCAAGGCGATGGGCAGCCACCGGCCACACAGTTCGACTGGCTGATGCGCCTGAAGGCCTGGGGTTTTCCGGTCGCAGACCAGACCACGCGTTGCCGGGGCGCCGATGAGCTCGTGGCCTTCCACCGCCGCATTGGCGAACTGCGGGACACACTGCCCTTCGACATCGACGGTGTGGTCTACAAGGTCGACGCGCTGGATCTGCAGAGGCAGCTCGGGTTTGTCACCCGCGAGCCGCGCTGGGCGGTGGCACACAAGTACCCAGCGCAGGAACAGCTCACCACTGTGCTGGCCATCGACGTGCAGGTGGGCCGCACGGGCAAACTCACCCCGGTGGCCAAGCTCGCGCCGGTGTTCGTGGGCGGCGTGACGGTGACCAACGCCACCTTGCACAACGAGCTGGAAGCCCGTCGCAAGGATGTGCGGGTGGGCGACACGGTGATCGTGCGCCGCGCAGGTGACGTGATTCCTGAGGTGGTCTCGGTGCTGGTCGACAAGCGGGTTGGAAATCCGTCTCCTTTCACCATGCCCTCGCAGTGCCCCGTGTGCGGCAGCGACGCGGTGCGGGAAGAGGGCGAAGCGGATCACCGCTGCACCGGGGGCCTGTTCTGCGGCGCGCAGCGCAAGGAGGCCATCTTGCACTTCGCGCATCGCCGCGCGGTGGAAGTTGAAGGCCTGGGCGAAAAGCTGGTCGAACAGCTGGTGGACACGGGGGTGGTCAGGACCCTGCCCGACCTCTACCGCCTGGGCCTCACTTCGCTGCTGGCGCTGGAACGCATGGCGGAGAAGTCGGCGCAGAACATCCTGGCCGCTCTGGAGAAATCCAAGCGCACCACGCTGCCGCGTTTCCTTTTCGGTCTGGGCATCCGCCACGTTGGCGAGGCCACGGCCAAGGAGCTGGCACGCCATTTCGGCCAGCTCGATCGCATCATGGACGCGAGCGTGGAAGCCCTGTCGGAAGTGAGCGACGTGGGTCCGGTGGTGGCACAGAGCATCCGCACCTTCTTCGAGCAGCCTCACAACCGCGAGGTGGTGGAGCAACTGCGTGCTTGCGGCTTCACGTGGGAAGAGGGCGAGCCGGCGGAACGTGTGCCACAGCCGCTGGCGGGCAAGACTTTCGTGCTCACCGGCACCTTTCCCACCCTGAGCCGCGATCAGGCCAAGGACCTGCTGGAAGCCGCTGGCGCCAAGGTGGCTGGTTCGGTGAGCAAGAAGACCGACTACGTGGTGGCCGGTGCCGAGGCTGGGAGCAAGCTGGAGAAGGCGCAGGCGCTGGGCGTGGCGGTGATCGACGAGGCTTCGATGCAGGTCATGCTCAAACCTGCCTCAGACACCTGAATCGCGGGGACTTGCCCCGCATCAACTTTTCGAAGCCGGCTCAACCGGGCTTCATGGCACAACACAGAAACCGGAGTAGACAGGTAGCGTGGAAGAAGAACTGAATGCACTGAATTTGGCGATCGTCCAGCAGCGTGAAGAAGACGCCCTTGGGCACATCGAGGCGGCGCTCGCGAAAGGCGTCGATTCCGAAGGACCACTCTGGACCTGGGCCCCACTTCACAGCGCGATCGAACATGGCCAATGGCGGGTGGTTCAGGCCCTGTGTGACCAGGGTGGTGCGAACGTGCGCGAAAACCTGGATCTGGATCTGGACATTGCCGCGTGGACGCCGCTCTATCATGCGGCTGCAACTGGCCAGGCAAAGGCGGTGGAAATACTGCTGCGGGCAGGCGCGGAAGTGGATGTGCAAGATCCCAATGGGCGCAACCCGCTTCACCATGCGGCCCAGGGTGGCCATGCGGATGCAATCCGCGAGCTGCTGAGGGGTCGCGTGAAAGTGGACGTACAGGATCCCAATGGGCAGACCCCACTTCACCATGCGGCCAAAGGCGGCCATCAGGGCGCGATTCAGGCACTGCTGGAGGGCCGTGCGACAGTGGACGTGCCAGATTCAGACGGGCGAACCCCGCTTCACCATGCGGCCCGGGGTGGCCATGTGGGGGCGGTCCAGGCGCTGCTGAGGGGCCGTGCGAAAGTGAATGCGCAAGATTCAGATGGGCGTACCCCGCTTCACCATGCGGACCGGGGTGGGCATGCAGCAGCGTCCATTGAGCTTCGCAACAGTGGTGCGAACATGACGGTGTTTTCGCCTGATTTTCATGCCAGATACCCGTCATTTTTCCGCGCTCAGGTTTCGCAACCGATCCCTGTTCAGTCGGCGGACCCCGAACATGCGAATGCGGCAGAAGCCGTTACTCCGGGCATCGTGAGTCCACCGCAGCCTCAGTACCAAGTGTTGCTCGACGCCTGCACTGCAAGAGATGCACGCCAGTCTTCCGCAGGCGCAGCACCGCGACGCCATGAGAAGGGCGGTCTCTCCCAGTGAAGGACAGGGCCGCAAACGTGGGGAACGTTGCGAGCACCCGTGTACCACCACCGCCATGAACCGGAGACCCGCTCCACCCGTCGCCAGCCATCCAACCCCATGACCATCCACACCATCCTGAAAATGGGCGACCCGCGCCTGCTGCGCATGGCTCAGCCAGTCACGAGCTTCGACACGCCCGAGTTGCACCGGCTTGTGGCCGATCTGCAGGAGACCATGGCGGCTGCCAATGGCGCCGGCCTGGCGGCGCCGCAGATCGGCGTCGATCTGCAGGTGGTGATCTTCGGCAGCGGGTTGCCGAATCCACGCTACCCCAACGCGCCGGTGGTGCCGCGAACCGTGCTGGTCAATCCGGTCATCACCCCGCTGGGCGATGAGGAGGAAGAGGACTGGGAGGGTTGCCTCTCTGTGCCCGGCCTGCGCGGCGTGGTGCCGCGCTGGCGCCGCATCCGCTACCAGGGAGTCGATGAGCGTGGTCAGACCATCGACCGCGAGGCCGAGGGGTTCCATGCCCGCGTGGTGCAGCACGAGTGCGACCACCTCTGGGGCAAGCTCTACCCCATGCGGGTGCGCGATTTCACCCGGTTCGGTTTTACTGAGGTGCTGTTTCCCGGGCTGGAATCGCCAGACGACGACTGAGCAGGCGCTTGCTGGCGCCTTCGTTACAAAACGAGGCGCCTTTGAAATATTCGCGGGCTGAAATCGAATAGAGTCAAGCCCGATCGAAAACGCAACAGGGATTCACCTTTCATGAAGCGCAAGCTTGTCGTGCTTGCGGGTGTTGCCATTCTCAGCGCCTGCAGCCTCACCAAGCCCCCGGTCGACTCAGCCGTTCCGATGCCCCCGTCCTGGTATGCACCGCCCCTGGCACACCAGGGCAGTGTCGAGCGTCTGGATGCCTGGTGGAGCCGGTTCGACGACCCGGTGCTGGCCGACTGGATCGCCCGCGCCCAGGCACAGAGCCCGACCGTGGCGCAAGCGCGTGCGCAGGTGATTGCCGCCCGCGCAGCCCGGCTTGGCGTGGAGGCAGAAACCGGGCCGCAGGTGGCCCTGGTGGCCAACGCCAGCCGAGGCATCACCGACCCCACCATTCCCCTGGGCACCTCGTTGAACGCGGGCCTGCAGGCGTCCTGGGCCATCGGCCTGTGGGGCGAGACCGAGTCGCGCCGCAGCGGCGCGCAGGCGCGGCAGGACGCCTCTGGTGCCGGCTGGCACGAAGCCCGTGTGCTGGTGGCGGCCGAACTGGCGGAGTTGTACTTCGCGCAACGCCTGTGCCGCGAGCAACTAGGCGTGGCCACGCGGGACCGCGACTCGCGTGCCGTGACCGCCGAGAACAACGCCGTTTCCGAGCGCGCCGGGCTCACCGCACCGGCGGTGGCCGCGCTGGCTCGCGCCAGTGGCGCCGAAGGTGCGGCGCGGGAGCGGGCGCAGGCCGAACTGTGCGAGCGGCAGGTCAAGTCTCTGGTGGCGCTGACGGGCCTAACCGAACCCGAACTGCGCCAGCAACTCTCGCTCGCTCCGGCGTTGCCCGCCTTGCTGGGTTCGGGTCGGCTCGACGCCATGCTCTCGGTGAACGCCGTGCCGGCCGAGGTGCTGCGCCAGCGGCCCGATGTGTACCGCGCCCAACGCGAACTGGCGGCCGCCAGCGAGGACGTGGGCGTGGCACAGGCTGCGCTGTATCCAGGTCTTTCGCTCTCGGGCAGCCTGCTGCGCAACCGTTTCTCCGGCGGCGGCACGCAGGCCACGTTCAACACCTGGTCCATCGGCCCCATCACGCTGAGCCTGCCGTTGCTGGGCCGTGAGGCGCTGCGCGCCAACACCGACAGCGCCCAGGCTCGCTACGAGGCGGCTGCGCTGGCCTATGCGGGCACGTTGCGCCAGGCCGTGGCTGAGGTGGAGCAGTCGCTGGTGTTGCTCTCCAGCCTGCACGAGCGCGTGGCCTCCACCGACATCGCCGTGGCAGGCTACGGCCAGTCGTTCCGGGCCACCGAAGCGCGCTACCGCGTGGGCCTGGCCAGCCTCAACGAGCTGGAGGAAGCGCGGCGTCTCAAGCTGGCTGCCGACAGCAGCGCCATCGCGCTCCAGCAGGAACGCATCAACGCCTGGATTCGGCTCTACGTCGCCCTGGGCGGCGGATTCGACCCCGTGAACAACGCCAACGTCTTGAAGAAACCATCATGAACGTGACCACTCCGCAAACGCCCCGGCGCACGCGCTGGATCTGGCTGGCCATCGGCCTGGCCCTGGTTCTCGTCGCGGTGTTCTGGATGTTTTTGAAGCAGCCATCCGAAGCGAGCCCTGTTGCCGAAGTTGCGCCGGCCGAAGCCAGGCCATCGCTCACGGTCACGGTGCACAAACCCACGCGGGCCAGCCTGCCCATCAGCCTGCAGGCCAACGGCGATATCACTGCCTGGCAGGAAGCCAGCGTGGGCGCCGAGGTGAACGGCCTGCGGCTCGCATCGGTCAACGTGAACGTGGGCGACGTCGTGCGCAAGGGCCAGGTGCTGGCGGTGTTCGCCAGCGAAACCACGCGGGCCGACAGCCTGCAGAGCAAGGCCAGCGTGATGCAGGCCGAGGCCAGTTACGAAAACGCCAAGGCCGACGCCGACCGCGCACGCTCGATCCAGGACACCGGCGCGCTTTCGCGTTCCCAGGTGGCGCAGTACCTCACACAGGAAAAGGTGGCACGCGCTCAATGGGAGGCCGCCAAGGCCGCTCTTGAAGCCAACGAGGTGCGCCTGGGCAACACCAGGGTGCTGGCGCCGGACGACGGCATCATCTCGGCCCGTGCGGCCACCGTGGGTTCGGTGGTGGCGCCGGGCCAGGAACTGTTCCGGCTGGTGCGGCAGGGGCGCATGGAGTGGCGCGCCGAGGTCACGCCCAGCGAAGTTGGTCGCATCCGTGTGGGGCAGAGGGCGCTGGTGACGGCGGCCACCGGCCTGGAGATCAGCGGGCAGGTGAGGGCGATCGCACCGACCGCGAATGCGCAGACTCGCAACATTCTGGTGTTCGTCGATCTGCCGAAACACACCGATCTGAAGGGCGGCACCTTTGCCAAGGGACGCTTTGACCTCGGGCAGAGCGATGCGCTCACCGTGCCGAGCGAATCCCTGGTGGTGCGCGACGGCAACAACTACGTGTTCGTGATCGACGACAAGAACAAGGCCAGCCAGCGCAAGGTGCAGACCGGACGGCGGGTGGGTGAGCGCGTCGAAGTGCTCGAAGGCCTGAAGGAAGAAGAATCGGTCGCGGTGCAGGGCGCGGGTTTCCTGAACGAAGCCGATCTGGTCAAAGTGGTTCCGTGAGGGTCGCCGCATGAACGTCTCCGCCTGGTCCATTCGCAACCCCATTCCGGCGGCGATGCTGTTCGTCATGCTCACGCTGGCGGGCCTGTTTTCCTTCAAGCAGATGAAGGTGCAGAACTTCCCGGATCTGGACGTGCCCAACATCACGGTGCTGGCCACGCTGCCGGGCGCCTCGCCCAACCAGCTCGAGAACGATGTCGCCCGCATCATCGAGAACAGCCTGGCTTCGCTCCAGGGCTTGAAGCACATCTACACCAAGGTGCAGGACGGATCGGTGTCGATCACGGCCGAGTTCCGCATCGAGAAAAACACCCAGGAGGCGCTGGACGACGTTCGTTCGGCGGTGGCCAAGGTGCGCGGCGACCTGCCGTCGGATCTGCGCGAACCGATCGTCAACAAGATCGAGCTGGCCGGTGGCGCCGTGCTGGCCTACACCGTGGCTTCAGACAAGATGGATGCCGAGGCTGCGTCGTGGTTCGTGGAAAACGACATCGCCAAACTGTTGCTCTCGGTGCCTGGCGTGGGCGCGGTCAACCGCGTGGGCGGCGTGGAGCGCGAGGTGCAGGTGCTGTTGGACCCGCTCAAGCTGCAGGCGCTGGGTGCGTCCGCCACCGACATCTCGCGTCAGCTGGCCAAGGTGCAGATCGAGAGCGCAGGCGGGCGTGCGGATCTTGGTGGCAGCCAGCAGCCCATGCGCACGCTGTCGTCGCTGCGCACGGCCGAAGAGCTCTCCCGACTCGAACTTGCCCTGACCGATGGCCGGCGCATCCGTCTGGACCAGATTGCCGAGGTGAAGGACACCGTGGCAGAACCGACCGCCGCCGCCTTTCTGGACGGCAAGCCGGTGGTGGGCTTCGAGGTGGCACGCAGCCGTGGCGCCAGTGAAATCGAAGTGGGCAATGGCGTGCGCGCCAGGCTCAAGACGCTGCAGGAGCAGCGGCCTGATTTGCGCATCACCGAGTCATTTGATTTCGTGACACCGGTGGCCGAAGAGTTCGACGGCTCCATGAAGCTGCTCTACGAGGGAGCCATCCTGGCCGTGCTGGTGGTGTGGCTGTTCCTGCGGGATTTCCGGGCCACCGTGGTCTCGGCCGTGGCGCTGCCGCTGTCGGCCATTCCCGCCTTCATCGGCATGTACTACATGGGCTTCACCATCAACGTGGTGACGCTGCTGGCTTTGTCGCTGGTGATCGGCATCCTGGTGGACGACGCCATCGTGGAGGTGGAGAACATCGTGCGCCACATGCGCATGGGCAAGACGCCCTACCAGGCCTCCATGGAAGCGGCCGACGAGATCGGGCTGGCGGTGATCGCCACCACCTTCACGCTGATCGCGGTGTTCCTGCCCACCGCCTTCATGTCGGGCATCCCCGGCAAGTTCTTCAAGCAGTTCGGCTGGACGGCGTCATTCGCGGTGTTCGCTTCGCTGGTGGTGGCCCGTGCGCTGACACCCATGATGGCCGCCTACCTTCTCAGGCCCGTCGTGATGGCCAAGGACATGCCGCGCTGGGCGCGCAGCAGCCGACTGACCGGCGCGATCTGGCGCTGGATGACCAACCAGGATGAACCCGCCTGGCTCAACACCTACCAGGGCTGGGCAGCGTGGTGCATTCGCCACCGCTGGGTCACCATGGTCGGCGCGGGCGCGTTCTTCGTGGGTTCAATCATGTTGATCCCACTGTTGCCTCAGGGCTTCATTCCGGCCGATGACAACTCGCAGACCCAGGTCTACCTGGAGTTGCCACCCGGTGCCACGCTGCAGCAGACCATCCGCACCGCTGAGCGCGCGCGCGAACTGGTCACCGCGGTGCCGCACGTGAAATCGGTCTACACCACCATCGGCTCGGGCTCTGCCGGCAGCGACCCGTTCGCGCCGCAGGGCGCGACGGAATCGCGCAAGGCCGCGCTCACCATTCAGCTCGACGCCAGGGGTGCGCGCCCGCGCAAGCAGGTGATCGAGAACCAGCTTCGCGAGGCCATGTCCAACCTGCCGGGCGTGCGCAGCAAGGTCGGCCTGGGCGGATCGGGCGAGAAATACATCCTCACGCTCACCGGCAACGACGCCGCGGCCATGCAGACCGCCGCCACCGCCATCGAACGCGACCTGCGCACGATCCAGGGCGTGGGCAGCATCCAGTCCACCGCCGCGCTGGTGCGCACCGAGATCAGCGTCACGCCGGACCTGGCGCGTGCCGCAGAAATGGGGGTGACCAGCAGCGCCATCGCCGAGACGCTGCGCATCGCCACCGTGGGCGACTACGACAACGCCTTGCCCAAGATGAACCTGCCTGAACGGCAGGTCCCCATCGTGGTGAAACTCGACGTCGGTGCTCGCCAGGACCTGGACCTGCTCGCGCGGTTGCCAGTGCCCGGCAGCAAGGGCCCGGTGATGCTGGGCCAGGTGGCCACGCTGAGCATTGGCGGCGGCCCCGCGGTGATCGACCGCTACGACCGTTCGCGCAACATCAACTTCGAGGTGGAGCTGGCCGGCATCGCGCTGGGGGACATGAAAACGGCGGTGGAAAAGCTCCCGAGCCTGCGCAACCTGCCAGCGGGAGTGAACGTGATCGAGATCGGCGATGCAGAGGTGCAAGGCGAGCTGTTCGCGAGCTTTGGCCTGGCCATGCTCACGGGTGTGCTGTGCATCTACATCGTGCTGGTGCTGCTGTTCAAGGCGTTCCTGCATCCGTTCACCATCCTGGCCGCGCTGCCCCTGTCGCTGGGTGGCGCTTTTGTGGCGCTGCTATTGACCAACAAGAGCTTTTCGATGCCATCACTCATCGGCCTGATCATGCTGATGGGCGTGGCCACGAAGAACTCGATCCTGCTGGTCGAATACGCCATCGAGGCGCGCCGCGAGCATGGATTGAACCGGCTCGACGCAATTCTGGACGCCTGTCACAAGCGAGCACGCCCCATTGTGATGACCACGATCGCCATGGGCGCGGGCATGATGCCGATTGCGATTGGATGGGGCGCGGCGGACAGCAGTTTCCGATCACCGATGGCGGTGGCAGTGATCGGGGGCCTGATCACGTCCACCTTCCTGAGTTTGCTGGTGATTCCGGCGGTGTTCACCCTGGTGGACGATGTGGGGAACTGGTTTTCGGGCTTGTTTCGGCGCAAACCAGCGTCTGCGGGCGCTCCGGAAACCGTTCGCGCCTAGCGACTGGCGAGATCCGGATGAAGCCGCACTCAGCCAGCGTCAGCGAACAGCCCGCCGACTCAACCCTCCAGCGTCTCCAGCAATTCCGTCTCGATCTCGATCTGGCGTTTGTTCATCTGCAACTGCGCACCGCTGATGAGGAACGTGTCTTCCACACGTTCCCCGAGGGTCGTGATCTTTGCGAGTTGCACGCTGATGTCGTTGCGGGCGAGCACGCGTGTGATGCCGTAGAGCAGGCCCGCGCGGTCGCTTGCAGACACCGACAACAACCAGCGTTGCGCTTTCTCGTCTGGCCGCAGATCCACGCGTGGCGTGACCGGAAAGCTCTTGACCCGGCGCGAGAGACGTCCCTTGGTCGGCGTGGGCAACGGGCCGCGCTCGTCGATGGTCTGGGCCAGGTTGTTTTCCACCATGGCGATCAACTCGCGGTAGTGCTCTGACAGCGCAGGGGCCACCACCTGAAACGTGTCCAGCGCGTGACCGTCGCGCGTGGTGTGCACGCGCGCGTCCAGGATGCTGAAATGCGAACTGTCGAAATAGCCGCAGATGCGGGCGAACAGGTCGTGCTGATCGGGCGCATACACCAGCACCTGCAAACCTTCGCCCTCAGGTGAAAGCCGGGCGCGCACGATGCACTTGTCAATCACTTCGGGGGCGCCTTCGACAGGCGCTGGGGCCGGTGGCTGCCTGGCCTGCTGGGCGGCGCTCTGTGCGATCTGGCGCGTGAGCACCCGTGTGTGCCAGGCGATCTCGTCGGCCTGGTGGCGCATGAAGTAGCTCACGTCGAGCGTGTCCCAGAGCGCCTTGTGAGCCTGATGGGGCAGGGCGTGCAGGGCGAGCATGGACAGGGCTTCGCGCTTGCGGCCTTCGATGACCGCCCCCGGGTCGGGCGCGCGGCCACCGAGCGCGCGCAGCGTGTAGCGGTACAGGTCTTCCAGCAGCTTGCCCTTCCACGCGTTCCAGACCTTGGGACTGGTGCCCCGGATGTCGGCCACGGTGAGCAGGTACAGGGCCGTGAGGTAGCGTTCATTGCCCACGCGTTGGGCAAAGGCTGAGATCACGTCCGGATCGCTCAGGTCTTCCTTCTGAGCCATGCGGCTCATGGTCAGGTGTTCGGCCACCAGAAATTCAATGAGCCTGCAGTCTTCGCGGCCGATGCCGTGCTGGCGGCAGAAGGTGCGCACGTCGCGCGCGCCCAGCTCGGAGTGGTCGCCGCCCCGGCCCTTGGCGATGTCGTGGAACAGGGCCGCGATGTAGAGAATCCAGGGCTTGTCCCAGCCCGCTGCAAGCTGCGAGCAGAAGGGGTACTCGTGCGAGTGTTCTGCGATGAAGAAGCGGCGCACGTTGCGCAGCACCATCAGGATGTGCTGGTCCACCGTGTACACGTGGAACAGGTCGTGCTGCATCTGGCCCACGATGTGGCGGAACACCCAGAGGTAGCGACCCAGCACCGAAGTCTGGTTCATCAGCCGGATGGCATGTGTGATGCCCTCGGGCTCCTGCAGGATTTTCAGGAACAGCGCGCGATTGACCGGGTCGGCACGAAAGCGCGCGTTCATCACCGGGCGGGCGTTGTAGAGCGCGCGCAGGGTGCGGGCCGACAGGCCCTTGATGCCCACGGTGGTCTGATAGAGGTGAAAGGTCTCCAGGATGGCGTGGGGCTGCTGCACATACAGGTGGTCGTTCGCCACCTCCAGCATGCCGCCTTTGTCGAAGAAGCGTTCGTTCAGCGGGCGCAGTCGGTCCACGCCTGCCACGTCGCTGTGCAAGCGTTCCTGGATGTTGAGCAGCAGGATCTGGTTGAGCTGAGTCACCGCCTTGGCGGCCCAGTAGTAGCGTTTCATCAGTGCTTCGCTGGCGCGGCGCGTGCCGCGTGCCGTGGGCACCACATGGGGTTCGCCAGGGTGGCCCGGCGTGATGACGGCCGGCACCTGTGCCTTGAAGCCGAACGACTCGGCCACGGCAGTCTGCAGGTCGAACACCAGACGGTCCTCGCGCCGGTTGGCCAGCAGGTGCAACCTGGCTCGGATCAGGCTGAGCAGTGCCTCGTTGGCCTTGATCTGGCGTGCTTCCAGAGGCGTGGCCAGCCCTTTGCGCGCCAGCTCGTCCCAGCTTCGCCCCAGGCCTGCGGCCTTGGAGACCCAAAGGATGATCTGCAGGTCGCGCAGGCCCCCCGGCGATTCCTTGCAATTGGGTTCGAGTGAATAGGGCGTGTTCTCGAACTTGGTGTGGCGCTGGCGCATTTCCAGCGTCTTGGCGACGAAGAAGGCCTTGGGGTCCATGGCCTCGGCCAGATCGCTGACCAGACGGCCGAAGGCGTTCTTGCTTCCGGCGATCAGGCGGCACTCCAGCAGCGAAGTCTGCACCGTCACGTCCTTGGACGCCTCGACCACACAGTCGCCGATGGTGCGGACACTGGAGCCAATCTCCAGGCCCAGGTCCCAGCAGGCGCCGATGAAAGACTCCAGGCGCGTCTTGAGCGCGGCGTCGCTGTCGGGCAGGCTGCCATCGGGCAGCAGCACGAGCACGTCTACGTCGGAAAAGGGAAACAGCTCGCCACGCCCGTAGCCCCCCACGGCCACGAGGGAGAATCCCGGACCGAAACCGGCCAGGGCCCAGAGCTCGCGCAGGGTCTGGTCGGTCAGGCGGGAGAGTTCCTGCAGCGCCTTGCGCACGCCCCGGGTGGATGAACCTTGAACACCGAGCCGGGCCATCAGCGCGGCCTTGTTGCTGCGGTATTCGAGCCGCAGCGTGCCGAGGTCGCCCATGATGGAGGGCGGTGCAGCGACGCTCATGGACTCAGGCAACCGCGGCTGCGGGCGCCACGAACTCGGGCACGGCAGGGCTGCCAGCGGACAGGGTGAGCACCTCGTAGCCGGTCTCGGTGACGAGCACCGTGTGTTCCCACTGGGCGGAGAGGGAGCGATCGCGGGTGACGATGGTCCAGCCGTCACCCAGTTCCTTGATGTCACGCTTGCCGGCGTTGATCATGGGCTCGATGGTGAAGGTCATGCCTGGCTTGAGTTCTTCGAGCGTGCCGGGGCGGCCGTAGTGCAGGACCTGCGGATCTTCGTGGAAGCGTTGGCCGATGCCGTGACCGCAGAATTCGCGCACCACCGAGAAGCCGTTGCCCTCGGCAAAGGTCTGGATGGCATGCCCGATGTCACCCAGGCGCACGCCCGGACGCACCATGACGATGCCCTTCCACATGGCCTCGAAGGTCACCTGGCTCAGGCGGCGCGCCTGCACCGAGCAAGCTGCAGGGCCGCCAATCAGGAACATGCGGCTGTTGTCGCCGAACCAGCCGTCCTTGATGACCGTCACGTCCACGTTGAGGATGTCGCCCTTCTTGAGCGGCTTGTCGTTGGGAATGCCGTGGCAGACCACGTGGTTGATGGACGTGCACAGGTGCCCCGGGTAGGGAGGGTAGCCTTGCGGCTGGTAGCCGATGGTGGCCGACACCGTGCCTTGCTGCTTCATGTACTCGGCCGCAAGGCGGTCGATCTCGAGGGTGGTCACGCCTGGCTGAATCAGCGGCGTGAGGTAGTCCAGCACTTCGGAAGCCAGCCGGCAGGCCGTGCGCATGCCCGCAATGCCGGCCTCGTCTTTGTAGGTGATGCTCATGGGGCGCGATTATCCCATCTGGCCTTGCCCGGCGGTGTTCCCGCAGGGCAAGGCCATGGGGACGGCCGGGTAAAATCCCGGGTTTTCCACCCGGGCCCACCGGGTCAACGCACCTCAGGCTCCCAACGTGTCCCTGCACCTGCGCATTTTCGACGGCGGCACCGCCATCAGCGGTTTCAAAGTCCAGCAAATCCTGCCCCGACTCGCGGGCATCTCCGACAAGATCACCAGCCTCGCGGCCCGCTTCGTGCATATTGCCGCCTTCGACGGCGAGCCCGGCGCCGCCACCGTGCAGCGCCTGGGCGAACTGCTCACCTACGGCGAGCCTTGTACCGAAGCCCATCTGGCCCTGGAGAAGGCCGGCGCCCCGGCCCTGCTGGTCATGCCGCGCCTGGGCACGGTCTCGCCCTGGGCGTCCAAGGCCACCGACATCGCGCACAACTGCGGCTTGAAACTGCACCGCGTGGAGCGCCTGGTGGAATACCGCGTTGGGCTGAAGTCGGGCCTGCTCGGCAAGACCAGCCTCTCGCCCGAACAGCTGCGCGCCGTGGCCGATGTGCTGCACGACCGCATGACGGAAAACGTGTCGCTCGACCGCAGCCAGGCGCAGGCGCTGTTCACCGAACTGCACCCGGCGCCCATGGAGCAGGTAGACGTGCTGGGGGGTGGACGCGCGGCGCTGGAGCGTGCCAACACCGATTGGGGCCTCGCCCTGGCGGAAGACGAAATCGACTACCTCGTGACCGCCTTCCATGGCCTCCAGCGCAACCCCACGGACGTCGAACTCATGATGTTCGCGCAAGCCAACAGCGAGCACTGCCGCCACAAGATCTTCAACGCGCAATTCACCATCGACGGCGTGGCGCAGGACAAGAGCCTGTTCGGCATGATCCGCCACACCCACCAGCAGGCGCCGCAACACACCGTGGTGGCCTACTCGGACAACGCCTCCATCATGGAAGGCAGCGTGGTCGAGCGTTTCGTGGCGCGCATGGGCAGCGGCGCGTCGCCGGTCTACTCGGCTGAAACCGCCACGCACCATGTGCTGATGAAGGTGGAAACCCACAACCACCCGACCGCCATCTCGCCATTCCCCGGTGCTTCCACGGGCGCGGGCGGCGAGATCCGGGACGAAGGCGCCACAGGCCGAGGTTCCAAACCCAAGGCGGGCCTGACCGGCTTCACCGTGGGCAAGCTCTGGGGTGGCTGGAGCGACCAGCCGGGCGGCAAACCTGAACACATTGCCAGCCCGCTGCAGATCATGACCGAGGGCCCGCTCGGGGGCGCAGCCTTCAACAACGAGTTCGGCCGGCCCAATCTGCTGGGCTATTTCCGCGAATACGAGCTGTTGGTGGACGGCGTGCAGCGCGGCTACCACAAGCCCATCATGATCGCCGGGGGCGTGGGCGTGATCGACGCCGGGCAGACGAAGAAGATCGAGTTCCCGGCGGGCTCGCTGCTGATCCAGCTCGGCGGCCCAGGCATGAAGATCGGCATGGGTGGCAGCGCCGCCAGCTCCATGGCCACCGGCACCAACGCCGCCTCGCTCGACTTCGACTCCGTGCAGCGCGGCAACCCCGAGATCGAGCGCCGCGCCCAGGAGGTCATCAACCACTGCTGGCAACAAGGCGAGAACAATCCCATCCTGGCGATCCATGACGTGGGCGCCGGTGGCCTTTCGAACGCATTTCCCGAACTCACCAACGATGCCGGTCGAGGCGCCCGCTTTGATCTGCGCGCCGTGCCGCTGGAGGAGAGCGGTCTGGCGCCCAAGGAAATCTGGTGCAACGAAAGCCAGGAACGCTATGTGCTGGCCATCGCACCGGAGTCGCTCGACCTCTTCACCGCATTTTGCGAACGGGAACGGTGCCCGTTTGCGGTGATCGGCGTCGCAACCGACGAACGCCAGCTCGTGCTGTCAGACGCCCCCGTTCGCCCTGACGCCA
>NZ_JBFWNX010000017.1:40826-82337 GCF_050250835.1 Hydrogenophaga sp.
GCCCGCCCACCCCCCTGGACCTCACGGGCGTGAACCTGCAAAAGGCCGTGATCGACGTGCTCAGTCACCCCACCGTGGCCTCCAAGCGTTTCCTCGTCACCATCGGTGACCGCACTGTGGGTGGGCTCTCTCACCGTGACCAGATGGTCGGGCCCTGGCAGGTGCCGGTGGCAGACTGCGCGGTGACCCTGGCCGACTTCAAGGGCTTCGCCGGTGAGGCCATGAGCATGGGCGAGCGCACGCCGCTGGCCGCCCTCGACGCCGCTGCGTCGGGTCGCATGGCGGTGGCCGAGGCCATCACCAACCTGCTGGCTGCACCCATTGAACTGCCGCGCGTGAAGCTGTCCGCCAACTGGATGGCCGCCTGTGGTGAGCCGGGCGAAGACGCCGCGCTGTACGACACCGTCAAGGCAGTGGGCATGGCACTCTGCCCGGCACTGGGCATTTCCATTCCGGTGGGCAAGGACAGCCTGTCCATGCGCACGCAGTGGAAAGAAGGCGGAGAAACGAAAAAGGTGACCTCGCCAGTGAGCCTGATCGTGAGCGCATTTGCCACGCTGACCGACGTGCGAGGCACGCTCACGCCCCAGTTGAACAACGCCCTGGACGACACCACGCTGGTGCTGATCGACCTGGGCAAGGGCCGCCACCGCATGGGTGGCAGCGTGCTGGCCCAGGTGCTGGAGCAGGGCGGTGGCGAGGTGCCCGATCTCGACGATGCGCAGGACCTCGTGCGCCTGGTCAGCGCCGTGAACGCACTTCGTTCGCAGGGCCAGATACTGGCTTATCACGACCGCAGCGACGGTGGCCTGCTCGCCGCCGCCGCCGAAATGGCCTTTGCCGGCCACGTGGGCGTGGCGCTCAACGTGGACTTGCTGGTGACTGAAGGCGACGGCATCAGCGACAGCCGTGCCGAGATGGGTGACGCCAAGAACTGGGCGGGGCAGGTCAGCGCGCGGCGCGAAGAACTCACGCTCAAGGCGCTGTTCAGCGAGGAGCTGGGCGTGGTGCTTCAGGTGAGAACCGAGGACCGCAACGCCGTGATGCAGGTCCTGCGCCAGCATGGTCTTTCCAGGCACAGCCACTTTGTCGGCAAGACGCGCCCGGCTTCTTCGGCCATCGACGCGGGCAAGGGCGAGTTGCAGGTCTGGCGCGATGCCAGGGCCGTGTTCTCGGCCAGCCTGTTCGACCTGCACCAGGTGTGGGACAGCGTGAGCTGGAAAATCAACCAGCAGCGCGACAACCCCGCCTGTGCAGATGCCGAACACGCGGCGGCTGGTCAACCCGACGATCCGGGCCTGCACACGAAGCTCACCTTTCACCCCGACGCAGAAACACCCGTTCGCCCTGAGCTTGTCGAAGGGCATCCAGGCCACACGACTTCGACAAGTTCAGCCCGAACGGGGGTTTTGCTCTCCCGCCCCAGGGTCGCCATCCTGCGCGAGCAGGGCGTGAACTCACACGTGGAAATGGCCTACGCCTTCACGCTGGCGGGTTTCGAGGCGTTCGACGTGCACATGACCGATCTGCAGACCGGCCGCGCGAAGCTGGCCGACTTCCAGGGCGTGGTCGCCTGCGGCGGCTTCAGCTACGGCGACACGCTGGGCGCGGGTATCGGCTGGGCGCGCAGCATCACCTTCAACCCCGCGCTGTCGGCGCAGTTCCAGGGCTTCTTCGCCCGCACCGACACCTTTGGCCTGGGCGTTTGCAACGGTTGCCAGATGTTCGCCGAACTGGCCGACATCATTCCGGGTGCCGAAGCCTGGCCGCGTTTCACCACCAACCAGAGCGAGCGTTTCGAGGCGCGCCTGTCGATGGTGGAAGTGCTTGAATCGCCCAGTCTGTTCTTCCAGGGCATGGCCGGCACGCGCCTGCCCATTGCCGTGGCACACGGCGAGGGTTACGCCAACTTCCATCACCGGGGAGACGCGTCCAGGGCCATCGCTGCGATGCGCTTCACCGACAACAAGGGCGTGGCCACCGAGGCCTACCCCTTCAACCCCAATGGCAGCCCGGGCGGACTCACAGGGGTGACCACCGCCGACGGCCGTTTCACCGCGCTCATGCCACACCCCGAACGGGTGTTCCGAAACATCCAGATGAGCTGGACCGATCAGGACCGATCGGCCCACAGTGGCTGGATGCGCCTATGGCACAACGCGCGCAAGTGGGTCGGGTGACATGGCCCGCACGCTGGCGCTCGATGCGGAGGTGGTCGAAGGCTATCTTCGCGACGGTGCCGTGGTGCTGCGCGGCGCACTGAATGCCCGCGAACTTGCCAGGCTGGAAGAGGGTATCGAATACAACCTGGCCCACCTGAGCCCGCTCGCACTGGTGGCCAGCGAGGCCGACGACCCCGGGCGATTTGTCGAGGATTTCTGCACCTGGCAGGACAACGCGGCCTACCGCGAAGTCCTGCAACAGTCGGCGCTGCCGCACGTGGCAGCGCAACTCATGCAGAGCCGCGAGGTGCGCCTGTACCACGACCATCTTCTGGTCAAGGAGCCGGGCACCCGACAGCCTACGCCCTGGCACCAGGACCAGCCTTATTACAACGTGAGTGGTCGCCAGAACGTGAGTTTCTGGATTCCCGTGGACCCGGTACCGCTGCCGAGCACGTTGCGCTTCGTGGCCGGTTCCCACGAAGGCACCTGGTACATGCCGCGCACCTTCCGCGACCAGCAGGCGAAATGGTTTCCCGAGGGCGCACTGGCCGAACTGCCTGCCATTGACACCCAGCCCGATGAATTTCGCCAGCTCGCCTGGGCGCTGGAGCCTGGCGATTGCGTGGCCTTTCACATGCTGAGCCTGCACGCCTCCAGTGGGGTGGGACCGGCACAGCGGCGACGCGTGTTCTCGGCGCGCTACCTGGGCCAGGATGCCCGCCACGCGCCACGGCCCTGGCGAACCTCTCCGCCGTTTGCGGGTCTTGCCGACCGCCTGGGCGATGGCGCGCCACTCGACGACCCGATGTTTCCCTTGGTCTGGCCCGGGCGCTGACCTCCATTTCAACAGGACCACACCATGGCCGGAACCAGTCTGCTCGCCCTGATCGACGACATTGCCACGCTGCTCGACGATGTGGCGGTGATGACCAAGGTCGCTGCGCGGCAGGGGCTCTCGGCGGCCGACGACGTGGCCGCGATGACCCAGGTGGCCGCCAGGAAAACCGCCGGCGTGCTGGGCGACGACCTGGCCCTCAACGCTCAGCAGGTCACGGGCGTGCGAGCCGACCGCGAATTGCCCGTGGTGTGGGCGGTGGCCAAAGGCTCTCTGCTCAACAAAGCCATCCTGGTGCCGGCGGCGCTGATCATCAGCGCCTTCGCACCCTGGGCCATCACACCGCTGCTCATGCTCGGGGGCCTCTTCCTGTGTTTCGAAGGAGCCGAGAAGCTCTGGCACGCATTCGGATCGCACAAGCCCGACGCGCAGGCACATCACCAGGAACTGGTCGAGGCCGTGGCCAACGAAAACCTCGATCTGGTCGCCTTCGAGAAAGAGAAAATCAAGGGCGCCATCCGGACCGACTTCATCCTTTCGGCCGAGATCATCGTGATCACTCTGGGCACGGTGGCCGCTGTCGGCATGGGCCAGCGGGTGGCGGTGCTGGTCGGCATCTCCCTGCTCATGACGGTGGGGGTATACGGCCTTGTCGCCGGCATCGTCAAGCTCGATGACCTCGGTCTCCACCTCAATGAACAGGCTGCCGCCTGGAAGCGCTCGCTGGGTCGCGGCATCCTGGCCGCCGCCCCATGGCTGATGAAGACACTTTCCGTGCTCGGCACCGCCGCCATGTTCCTCGTGGGTGGGGGCATCCTGGTGCATGGCATTCCCGCCGTGGGCCATGGCATCGAGGCATTTGCCGCCACGCTGGGCTGGATCGGGCCGGTGGTCTCCAGCCTCGCCGGGGCCATCGCCGGCTTGGTGGCTGGCGCGATGGTGGTGCTCGCGGTGAGCCTGCTTTCCCGCCTGCGCGGTCCTGCACGCGCATAGGCCCCGGGCCGTGCTTTCGCCCGCTGCGCCATCTCCGTCGGCCTTCCTGCATGTCATCAATTTGACATGCAACCGACACGGCCCTTTCATGACCACCTCGCACACTTCCCGCTGACGAACACGGCCGCCACGAACGGCTGATTTCACACGGTGTGCGACTGGAACGGCCTGCTTGTGCCGCCATGCACTCGACCCTGATCACTCATGCGGTGGTCCGGCAATCGTTGGGTTGAATCGAAGATGACTTTGCCTTTCCGCCGTTTTTCCAGGCAACCTGCGCGAGCCTCAACACAACGCGGCATGGCCGCCATCGCCATGTCGCTCCTGTCGGTGGCTGTGGCAGGCTCGGCCCTTGGCGGCGCCCTTCTGCAGAAGTCAACACTCAGGCTGGCTCAGACGAGTGAGCAGCGCGACATGCTGGTGTGGGCCGAACAAGCCGTGCAAGGCTTTGCCGCCGTGCATGGGCGATTGCCCTGTCCGGCGCGCATGCGTTCGGGCCCGGAAGACTGCACGAGCGGCCAGGCCAAGGGTTGGCTCCCTTTGGGCACGCTGCTGGCGATGCCCGATGACACGCGCGATGTCGCCCGGATGTCTGCGCCTCACCGCTGGCCCATCCGCTACATGGTGAATCGCACGGCCGGCGGGGACCGCGAAGACATGGCCGTGTCCCAGGCACTGTTTCAGCCCGCGTTTCCCACTGGCGAGCGGCCGGCCGCTTATCCGACGGATACCGTCAGCACCCTGGATCTGTGCGAGCGGCTGGAGGCAGCAAGCGGGTTTGCCAGGCCCTGGCGCGATTCATCGAGTGCGGCATTGGACATTGGCACGCCGGTCAATGTGGAGCAACTCGCTTTCGGCATCGCCGTGGCTGCGCAAGGCGCATCTGACGCCGCATCGGGCTTGAATGCCGATTTCGCCATGCCCATGATGGAATCGGCATGGCGACCCACAGACAGCGCCTACAGCGACAAGGTCACCCTCGCAACGCCCTCGAAGGTCCATGAAGCCCTGGGATGCAACAGTGCGACATCGTCCCTGGACGCCATGGCTCTGGCGGCTGCCTGGGTCGACCACGCAGCTGCCACTCGCGTGGCCAACATGGAGAGAGCCAGGCGAACCGCGGAGCTCACCGAACTGGGGGTGATGTCCGATGCCTTCTACCTGGTGGATTCGCTGGCGGATCTGAGCAACGGCGTCTACAACATGGCGGACAACACCCGCAGGATGGTCATCGCGGCGCTCAAGCCAACACTCTGGCCCTACGTCCCGGTACACCAGTCCGGCATCTCAAAGGGGGCAGCGGGCGTCGCACTCTCGGCGGTGGACACCGCACGCAACACCACCACCCTGGCGCTTCGCATTCAACAGGCTCGGGCTTTGAGGGAGTCGGCCGAGGCAGCGGCCAGTCAGCGTGTCTGGGACGGTGCGTTGCAAATGCTGCTCTCTGCCCATCAGACGGGCCTGGCAGCGGGCATGGGGCAGATCGCGGGAATTCAGGCTGCCGACCTATGAATCGCATGCCGTGCGCAGGGGCGCCGCGCCAGCACCAGATCGGCTGGGGACTGCTGGAGGCG
Organism: Hydrogenophaga sp.; assembly: GCF_050250835.1. Lineage (GTDB taxonomy): Bacteria > Pseudomonadota > Gammaproteobacteria > Burkholderiales > Burkholderiaceae_C > Hydrogenophaga. Next base: position 46,394 of record NZ_JBFWNX010000017.1, read on the forward strand.
GTGGTGGTGGTCGCCCTGGCGGGGCTCATGGCGACGGGGTTCTGGAAGTCTCTGGAGTTGGTCGGGTCCAACAACCGGCAAATCAAGGCCCGGGAAACCTTGCAGCGTGTCGAAGACGCGCTGTATGGACTGGCCGTGCGAGATCATCGGTTGCCCATGCCGGTCGATGCCGCCGAGTCCGCGCATGCACCCGACCATTGGGAAGGTTGGTTGCCCGCCGATGTGCTGGTCACCGAACCACCCAGAAGCATCCGGTACTTGGTGAGCAAGTCACTGACGCGCCCTCCTGCCGTGGCGTACCGAGCCGATCCATGGGGCATGCTGGGCAATGCGGTCGCCGATCGCACCGACGCCAACGGACTGGATCTGTGCCTGAGGGTCATCCAGCAGGAACAGGCCGGACTGGATGGTGGCGTGACGCCCAGACTTGCGTTTCGCCTGCAGCAGGACGGCATGTCTGAACGTGGTGCCAGCGGCACCGGGCCATCGCAGGCGCAAGACGTTCGCGCTGTGGGCATCCTCAACCTGATACACCGGCTGGGCTGCATACCGGCGATTGCACGGCTGGCCACGGAGGTGAAGGCAGCCACGCTGGCATCTGACCTGCAAGAGATCGCTGAACTGAACGTGAGATTGCGCAGCCTGGCTGTCCAGTCGGCAGTGGAATCCCTCGTGAATCATCAATGGCGGCTGGTCAATGTGGCTGCCCGTCTGGCGGCCAGTTCCTGGAACCTGGTGGCCACCAAGTTGACAGGTGCAACGACGCCGCTCGGGGCCCTGAAGGTAGCCACCAACATCGCCGGATTTTCGTTTGAGGCGGCTCGTCTGGCGCTGGTCATGGACTATTCCATCGAAATGGCCGGTCGGGCGCGGGCCAAGGTTGGGCAGGAGGCCCATTTGCGCGACCAAGCTCGATCCGTGGCAGCCGATCGCGACGAGGAGCGCCTCTGGCGTTTGCAACAGGTGCAGGCACTCCAGTTGAAGGGACTGATGCCATGAGCATCACACCCATGCGATACGGACATGCGAGCCGAAGACAGAGAGGCATGACCCTGGTGGAGACCGCAGTGGCCATGGCCGTCATGGGCGTGGCCAGCCTCGTGCTGTGGCAGGCGGTCGGCGCGACACGGGTCCTGGAGGGTCACGCCCGAGCTGCGGCGGAACTGGAGCGTTCGGAAGCTGCGGTGCGGGCGTTCGCAGCGGTGCATCGGCGCTTTCCGTGTCCTGCCACCATCGCCAATGGACTGGAGTCCTGCGAGTCGCTTCAGACGTCGGGCTTCTTGCCGTATCTGACGCTGGGTTTGCCAGAGGTGAAATTCACGCGCATTCGCTATTCGCTGGATTCGGCTCTGGGTGTCGGGCGCAGTTCCTTCACGGTATTGGTGAACGATCGAAACATAGATCGCGATAGCGATCCACGCGCTGCCCCAGTGGCCCTCAAAAAGCTGCTGCCGCAAGGCTACGACGGCATGCTGGACCTGTGCAACGGGCTCTCACGCGTCCTGGAGCGCGGAGCTGCAGCCTACCTGCTTGAGCTGGAGTCCCCCGACCTACTGGTTCCGCCCGCTCAGCCCGCCAATCAACCCGTGCGTGCGGTCAGCGCGTCCCAGATATCAAGCTACCTCGGTTGTGACGCCATGGTGTCGGTGGCAGGACGTGGCCAATACAACGCCCACCTGGCGGCCTCCATCATGAGCAAGGCCACGCAGGACCATCGCACGCAGTCCGAGGTGGCTTACGCCATCCACAACTGGAACCTGGCCGAGGGCGTTTGGAGTTTTGCCAATGGCATGTATGCCGCCATGAAGAAATGGGCCAAGCTCATTCAGACGTCATCCGCGCTGGATGCGAACATCTGGAGCAAGCCGGGGCCTTTCGCTGCATTGCATGTCAAGGCAATCGCCGATCAAGCCATGGAGTTCGTCGGGCTGGCATCAAGACTCTCCAACCTGACGCGCTACATCCATCAACTCGACATCGCCCAGGAAAACCGAAGATTGCACAACCAGATGGTGGTCGAATCCCTGAACCTGTACAACCAGGTGACGCAACACGCCTTGAAAGCCAGTTCCAGCGCCTATTTCATCGAGGAACAGACGCGGACCCCGGAGTTGCCCCAGATGCCGGGGGCGGCTGTGGACTACGGCTTCAACGAACAGGCGCAAGCGCTGGCCACCGAAAGCAAGGCGCTGGCGGACATCCTGGGCCAGGGTGGCCTGCTGGCACCCTACACGGCCTTGCCCTCCGATGCTCGCGGTCGTTAGTTAGGCACTGCGTCTGCACGAGTGCCTCGTCGCTCCCTGTTTTGTGGATGGTGCCTGCCGGCACCTGCGCCGTAGAATGGCCCGGTCACCTCACCGGCGGCACAAGGGCCTTCGCTGCATGGACGGGATCTTCATCAGTTACCGGCGCGACGATACGGCGGGCTACGCCGGGCGTCTGTACGACCGCCTGGCCGGACATTTCGGCGCCGAGCGGGTGTTCATGGACGTGGAAGGCATCGAACCGGGCACGGACTTCGTCACAGCCATCGAAAACGCCGTGGGCTCCTGCCGCGTGCTCATCGTCGTCATGGGCGATGAATGGCTGAACACCTCCGACGCGGCCGGCCGTCGTCGTCTGGATGACCCGAACGACTTCATCCGGCTGGAAACCGTCATCGCACTCAAGCGCGGCATCCGGGTGGTGCCCGTGCTGGTGGACGGCGCACCCATGCCACGCGCCGAGGATCTGCCCGAAGACCTGCGCCCGCTTGCCCGACGCCAGGCCATCGAGGTCAGCCACAAGCAGTGGGAAGCCTCCACGGCCGAACTCGTTCGTGCCATGGAGGGCTTGTTGTCGGACGGTGCCGCAACCATGGCGCCACCTGCGGCGCCGCCGATGCCGCCCGAGAACAGCCCGTCGCACGGGAAGGGGGATGCGCAGAGGCGCCGATGGCCGTGGGTGCTGGGTGGCTTGGCCGTGTTCTGCGCTGTCGTGGCCGGCGGGTGGTGGTCTTCGCAAGATTCGTCTCCGCCAGAAGAAGCCGATGCATCGAACCGGCCTGTTCTGAGCGCAGATGCTGCGGCGCCAGAGGGCATGCCGAAGCCCGAACCCGCAGCAGCGGCCGTGGCCACGGCGCCTGCGCCCGTGGAGGTGGCGGCAGCGCCCTCGCGGCCTCCAGGTGGCGCCTCTGCGCCGCCGGCCCGCTCGGCGGCGCTCACCCGGCCAGCGCCGGCCGCAGACCCTCCGGCACGCACAGCGGCATCGCCACCAGTGGCTCCACCGAACACATCCGCACCGACACCGACACCGACACCGACACCGACACCGACACCGACACCGACACCGACTCCCGCTCCGGCGCCCGCGCCTCCCAGGACCGCCCCAACGCCCGAACCGGCACGCAGTGCGGCGGTAGACGCGCGCCTGCCGCGGGTGGGCGAGACCTGGACCTACCGCACCAGTGGCAAGTGGCCGACCAGTCCGAAACGCAACCTGGTGATCGGGGTGCAGGCGGTGACCAGCAGCCATGTCACCGACAGCTTGCGGGCCGACTCGGCCAGTGGCATGGCGGCCGAAGTGCGCAACTCGCCTGGTGGTGCGCCGGGCTTCGTCAACTGGAGCGTGCTGGGCCTCGAATTCAGTCCCTATCTGGGGGCCTTCAACGAGCTTGCAGGGCTGGGCGTGCAGCGCGGATTTGCCACCCCAAGTGCAGATGGCCAGTGGGGGCAGTGGTACTCGGAAGCCCGCGTGCTGGGCCAGGAAGCCGTCACGGTGCCGGCTGGGCGCTTCAATGCCTACAAGGTCGAGGTATCGAGCAACCGACAACCGAGTGGCGGCGCCGGGTCCATGCAGACCGAGCCGGTGCGCATTCATTACCTGATCTGGTACGCCCCGGAGGTCAAGCGCTACGTGAAGATGCAGCGCCGACTCATCGTGGCCTCGGGCGCAGAAAACGAGAAGGACTTGTTCGAGCTGGTGTCCCATCGCTGAAGCCGTGCGGCTTGACCTGCATCAAGCCGGCATCTGCAGCGCTGCCTAGACTCCATGTGTCTGTCGGGGCGGGTCCCGGCGACCTGTCAGGAAATCCACGCCATGAACACCTTCCCACTCGCCGCGAACGCCGGCCCCGCGTCGGCGAACACCCCCATCACCAACTTCACCGACTGCCACGCAGGCATCCTCCGGCAGCTGCGCTCGCTCGACGAGTTGGCCAGCCTGCTGAGCGCCGCGCAGCGCGCACGACAGATTGCCACCGAGGCGCTGGGATTCTTCCGCGAGGCTGTCTTCGAGCACCACGTCGATGAAGAGCGCGAACTCTTTCCCGCCGTGCTGGCCAGCGCCGGGACCGAAGCCGAACGCAACCGGGTAAAGGCCATGACCGAGCGCCTCACCTTGGAGCATCGCGCCATCGAGAAGCAATGGAAATCGCTGGAGAAGCCACTTAAATACGTGGCCAAAGGCCAGGATGCAGACCTGGACGTTCAGGACCTCTACCGCCTGGTGGAAACGTATGCCGCGCACGCCGGCTACGAGGAGGCCGAATTCCTTCCGCTGGCCCAGGAAATCCTTTCCCGCAACAGCAACCACATGGCGGCGCTGGGCCTTTCCCTGCACATGAAACACGTGCCGCAACCGCCTGCTTACATCTGAGTCCCCGCCCGATCGCGGGCAAGGCAGAATCCGGTGATTCCACAGCATCTCCGGAGCATCGCCTTGATCACACAGCCTCCAGCGGAAACCGCGTTCGTGCTCGTACACGGTGCCTGGCACGGCGCCTGGTGCTGGCGGCGCGTGCTGCCTCTGCTGCATGCTGCAGGGGTGCCGGCCTACGCCGTGACGCTCACCGGCGTGGGGGAGCGTGCCCATCTGCTGAGCCCGGCGGTGGATTTGCACACCCACGTCCAGGACGTGATGGGCCTGATTGAGGCGGAAGAACCCACGCGCCTGGTGCTGGTGGGACACAGCTACGCGGGCATGGTGGTCACTGGCGTGGCCGACCGCCTTCAACGCGAACGCCCTGGTGCGCTGGCTCATCTGGTCTACCTCGACGCTGCGGTGCCGTACCCCGGTGACAGCTGGAGCAGTCACCACTCGGCCGAAACGAAGCAGGCCCGCATCGAGGCATCCAGGACCAGCGGGGGGTTGAGTTTCCCCCCGCCCGATGCCGCCATCTTCGGCCTCACGGGAAACGACCGCGACTGGGTGAACCGGCGGCAGACCCCACAGCCCTTTCGCGTGTACCAGCAGCCGCTGGATTTCGACGCCGAACGTCTGGCCTCGGTGCCACGCACCTTCATCGACTGCACTTCGCCCGCCCTGGCCACCATTGCCCCGGCCCGACTGCGGGTGCGCAACGAACCGGGCTGGCAGGTGCTGGAAATGGCCACCGGCCACGACCCCATGGTGAGCGAACCCCGGGCCCTGGCCGAGTTGCTGCTGGGCATTCACCGCGACAGCGCCTGAGCCTCATGACCCAGCGTCTGGACCGCATCGACCTGCTGCGCGCCGCGGCCATGCTGTGGATGACGGCCTACCATTTCTGCTTCGACCTGAATTTCTTCGGCCTTCTGAGGGAGGACTTCTACCGCGATCCGTTCTGGACCTGGCAGCGCTCGGCCATCGTGAGCCTGTTTCTCTTCACGGCCGGTCTGTCTCAGGCGGTTGCCGTGCATCAGGGGCAACCCTGGGCGCGCTTCTGGCGGCGTTGGCTGCAGGTCGCAGGCGCAGCCCTGTTGGTCACAGCCGGTTCGCTGCTGGTGTTTCCCCGCAGCTTCATCTACTTCGGGGTGCTGCACGGCATTGCGGTCATGCTGGTCGTGGCGCGGGTCACGGCGGGGTGGGGCGTCTGGCTGTGGCCGCTCGGTGCGCTGGTGATCGCTCTGAAGTTCGCTGCACCTCCGGCCATGGCGGCCTGGCCGGCCTTGGAGGTGTTCAACGGCCCCTGGCTCAACTGGCTCGGCTTCATCAACCGCAAGCCAATCACCGAAGACTACGTGCCGTTGCTGCCCTGGCTCGGCGTGGTCTGGTGGGGCCTGGCCGCCGGGCAGTGGGCTCTGCGGCAGCGGCGCAACTGGCTCGAGGTGGGTGGCGGCAATACCAGCGGCCTGCGGCGTGGGCTCGTCAACCTGGGGCGCTGGAGCCTTTCCTACTACCTCCTGCACCAGCCGGTGCTGATGGGGTTGATCTGGCTGGGCACGCGCCTGTCGTGACGAAAAAAAAGCGCGGACCTGCCGCGCTTTTCACAGGCAGTGCCGCCTTACTGAATCTTGGCCTTGTCGCGCAGATTCTGCTGGAAGTCCTTGAGCTTCTGTTGCTGCATCTGCTGGGCGATCTGCGGCTTGATGTCGTCGAACTTCGGCATCTCCGCCTGACGGACGTCGTCCAAGCGGATGACGTGCCAGCCGAACTGGCTCTTCACCGGTTCCGCGGTCATCTGGCCCTTTTCCAGCTTCACCATGGCTTCGGAGAACTCGGGCACGTAGCTGGCCGCTGCGGCCCAGTCGAGGTCGCCGCCATTGGCGCCGGAACCGGCGTCCTTGGATTGCTTCTTGGCGATGTCTTCAAACTTGGCGCCGCCCTTGAGCGACTTGATGACGGCCTTGGCCTCGTCTTCCTTTTCCACCAGGATGTGGCGGGCACGGTACTCCTTGCCGCTGTTGGCCGCCACGAGCTGGTCGTACTCGGCCTTGAGATCGGCCTCGGTCACCGGATTCTTCTTCTGGAAGTCGGCAAACAGGGCGCGAATCATGATGGTCTCGCGGGCCAGCGCCATCTGGTTCTTGAATTCCGGGCTGGAAGCCACGCCGCGCTTCTGCGCTTCCTGCATGAAGATCTCACGCAACACCACTTCTTCCTTGAGCTGCGCACGGATCGAATCGTCCACGGGCCGCCCGGATGCGGCAAGCTGCTCGGCCAGCACGTTCAACCGTGCGACTGGAACCGGCTTGCCGTTGACAACGGCCACGTTCTGAGCGCTGGCCAGCGAGGCGGTCGTGATCAGCACGGCCGCAGTCAGGGCCGACAGGGAGAATTTCATGGTATTCCTCGGATGAAAAAAGGGTTGGAGCTGTCCCGCGCAGAGGGGTTCAGCGAACAGGTATCAGAACGTAGCGCCTGTCTGGGTGATGCCGGGATTCAGACCCTGATCTCGATGGCCAGGGCGTGCAGGCCGGCGTCGGTGAATTTTTGCAGCGCATCATACACAAGGCGGTGCTGTGCCACGCGGGTCCTGCCGGTGAAGGCTGGCCCCCCGATGCGCACCCGGAAATGGGTGCCGAAACCCAGCCCGTTGGCACCTGAATGCCCGGCGTGCGCCGCGCTTTCGTCGATCACCTCCAGTACGGTAGGCGACAAAGCCTCGCGCAAGCGCGCCTCGATGGCGTGGGCGGTGGGTACGCCTGGATCGGTCATGATTTTTCCACCACGTCGTCCTTGAGGTAACGCGAGATGTACAGGCCCTGGCCGACGATGAAGACCACCGGAAAGATGTAGCCCCAGAGCTTGAAATCGACCCAGAACTCGGTGGAAAAGTACGCTGCCACGTAGCCGTTGATCGCCGCCATGAACAGGAAATAGGCGATCCAGGCCACGGTGAGCCGTGCCCAGACCGGCTCGGGCAGCTTGAGCTGGCTGCCCAGCAGGAGCTGCAGGAAGTTTTTCTTCCAGATCCAGAGGGCGGCAGCGAGCACGATGGCCATGCTGGCGTAGAGCACCGTAGGCTTCCATTTGATGAAGCGCTCGTCCTGCAGGAAGAGGGTGAGCGCGCCGAAAACCAGCACCAGAGCCAATGTGACTTTGTGCAAGGTCTGCAAGCGCCGGTCAATGGCGTAGATCAGGCCGGTCTGCACCAGGGTGGCCACCATGAGCACGGCCGTGGCGGTGTAGATGTCGGCCATCTTGTACGCCGCCACGAAAAGCGCAATGGGGAAAAAGTCGATGAGGAAACGCATGGGAGAGATTATCGGGCTTGGCACTGGGCACAGACTTAAGCGGGGCTTGGGAAGGAACTCCCTTCGGGCCCGCAGACTCTTTCAATCGACCCGATCGCACCGATCGACATCTTCAAGGAATCGTTTCGTCATGTCCCCTCAGGAACAACAATCCATCCTCTGTGTTGCCCTGCTGGCCGCCTTTGCCGATGGCAACAAGGCCGATGCCGAACGCGAGTCGATCCGGCAGATGGCCGACACCCTCGGCCACGAGGCCGGAGGCGCAGGCCTGACCCGGCTGTACCAGGACGTGCTGCTCAAGCGCGTGTCGCTGAACGATGCGGTGGCCGGACTGCAGGACCCAGGGCAGCGCCAGCTGGCCTACGAGATGGCGGTGTGTGTGTGCGACGCAGATGGCCGCCAGAGCCCGGCCGAATGCGCGTTCCTCTCCGACCTGAAAGCGCGCCTGAAGCTCGATGCCTCTGAGGCTGCCGCCTTTGAACGGGAGGCCGATGCCGTGGTGCAGGCCGCAGAGGTGGCGGTGCCCGCGGCGGTTCCCGTGCCCGCAACTGCGGTGGCAACGCCCGCACCCACGCAGGCGCTCCATGCCGAGCTGGACAAATCCATACTGAACTATGCGTTGCTCAACGGCGCGCTCGAACTGCTTCCACAGTCCTGGGCCTCCATGGCCATCATCCCTTTGCAGGTGAAGATGGTCTACGCCATCGGCAAGGCGCACGGGGTGGAGCTGGACCAGGGCCACATCCGCGAATTCATTGCCGCCGTGGGCGTGGGCCTGACCTCGCAATACCTGGAGCAATTCGGTCGCAAGTTGCTGGGCGGCCTGCTGGGCAAGGCCGCAGGGCGCACGTTAGGTGGCATCGGCCGCGCGGCCACCGGCATGGCGTTTTCCTTTGCCACCACGTACGCGCTGGGCCAGGTGGCCAAGCGTTACTACGCGGGCGGGCGGGTGATGAGCACCGAGCTGCTCAGGCAGACCTTCCAGGATCTGCTCGGCCCCGCCAAGCAGATGCAGACGCAGTACCTGCCGCAGATCCGGCAGAAGGCGGCGACGCTGGACGCCGGTCAGATCATGCAGATGATCCGCAGGTAGCGCGTCAGGCCAGTTGCGGCGTGTGCTGGCTGGCCATGGCCTCGGCCGTGAGGCTGAGCGAGCGCAGGCGCAGCGCCGGGTCGTACAGGTCGCTCACGATCATGAACTCGTCGGCCTCGGTGGCTTCGGCGAGTGTGGTCAGCCCTTCGCGCACGGTTTCGGGTCCGCCAATGACGGCCATGGCCAGGAAATCGGCGATGCCCGCGCGCTCCTGAGGGTGCAGGCGCTCCATGAAGTTTTCCACCGGCGGCGGCAACAGGCCGCGCCGTCCGGTCAGGATGCCCAGCACGCGCTGGTAGGTGCTGCTGGCGAGGAACTCGGCTTCGGCGTCGGTGGGCGCGGCGATCAGCGGCACGCCCACGATGGCGTAGGGCTTGTCCAGCGTGGCCGAGGGCTGGAACTGGCGGCGGTACACGTCCAGCGCCTGCATGAGCAAGCGCGGCGCAAAGTGAGAGGCGAATGCATAGGGCAGGCCTCGCTCGGCCGCAAGGCGCGCCGAAAACAGGCTGGAGCCCAGCAGCCAGATCGGCACGTTGGTGCCCGCGCCCGGATTGGCGATCAGACGCTGACCGGGCTGAGCCGGGCCCAGCAACTGCTGCAGTTCGGCCACGTCGCGCGGGAAATCGGCCTCGGTTTCCACGCGGTCCCGGCGCAGCGCGCGCATGGTGTGCGGATCGGTGCCCGGCGCACGGCCCAGGCCCAGGTCGATGCGGCCGGGGTAGAGCTCGGCCAGCGTGCCGAAGGCCTCGGCCACCACCAGCGGTGCATGGTTGGGAAGCATGACACCGCCCGAGCCCACGCGCATGTGCTTGGTGCCTCCCGCAATGTGGCCCACCAGCACGGCGGTGGCCGAGCAGGCAATGCCGCTCATGTTGTGGTGCTCGGCGAGCCAGTAGCGCGTGAAGCCCAGCGATTCGGCGTGCTGCGCGGTGCGCAGCGCCACGGCCAGCGCGTCGGCCACGCTGCCGCCTTCGCGCACGGCAACCAGATCGAGCATGGACAGGCGGATGTCGGAGAGTGTTTTCATGTAAGTCTGTCGTCGCGTTGCTTGTCACCCGCATCGTAGACACCGGCCCCATCCTGGGACGCCGAGGGTCCGGCTCCGCCGGCCCCAGGTATCGCCCCCTACCCGCCGAAGGCGAGAGAGAAGGGAGGCGCCGTAGGCGACGCGGGGGGTGTTTCTTTATGCCGGCAGGAATCCTTCGACGGACAGGTAGCGTTCGCCGGTGTCGTAGTTGAACCCCAGCACGACGGCGTTGGCCGGCAGCTCGGGCAGCTTCTGGGCGATGGCAGCGAGCGTGGCACCCGAAGAAATGCCGACCAGCATGCCCTCCTCGCGCGCGCATCGGCGCGCCATCTCGCGTGCCGGCTCGGCATCGACCTGAATCACGCCATCGAGCAGGCTCTTGTCGAGGTTGTCGGGAATGAAACCGGCGCCGATGCCCTGGATGGGGTGGGGCGAGGGGCTGCCACCAGAGATGACGGGCGAAGCCGCCGGCTCCACGGCAAACACCTGCAGTTTCGGCCAGCGCGCCTTGAGCACGCGCGCCACGCCCGTGATGTGACCGCCCGTGCCCACGCCGGTGATGATCGCATCTACGCCATCGGGAAAGTCTGCAGCGATCTCCTCGGCCGTGGTGCGCACATGCACCTCCACATTGGCCGGGTTGTTGAACTGCTGCGGCATCCATGCGCCGGGTGTGCTGGCCACGATCTCCTCGGCACGAGCGATCGAGCCCTTCATGCCTTTCTCGCGCGGCGTCAGGTCGAAACTGGCGCCGTAGGCCAGCATCAGGCGGCGGCGCTCGACCGACATGCTGTCGGGCATCACCAGAATGAGCTTGTAACCCTTGACGGCGGCCACCATGGCCAGGCCGATGCCGGTGTTGCCAGAGGTCGGCTCGACAATGGTGCCGCCAGGTTTCAGCGCACCGCTTTTCTCGGCGTCTTCCACCATGGACAGGGCGATGCGGTCCTTGATGGAGCCGCCAGGGTTGCTGCGCTCCGATTTGATCCAGACCTGCTGGCTCGCCTTGCCGAACAAGCGCTGGACGCGAATGTGAGGGGTGCGGCCGATGGTCTGGAGAATGGTCTGGGCTTTCATGGCGTGTCCTTGGTGGGCTGGTGCTCCAGCGAAGCGGAATTCATGCAGTAGCGCAGTCCGGTGGGCGTGGGGCCATCCGGGAATACGTGGCCCAGGTGCGCGCCGCACTGGCTGCACACGGTTTCCACGCGAACCATGCCGTGGCTGCGGTCGGTGATTTCGGTGATCGCTCCAGGCACGGCCTGCGAAAAGCTGGGCCAACCGCAGCCGGCGTCGAACTTGGTGCTGGCGTCGAACAGGGTGTTGCCGCAGCAGATGCAGTGGTAGCTGCCATCGGCCCAGACCTCCTCGTACTTGCCACTGTAGGGTCGTTCGGTGGCCGCCTGGCGCGTCACTTCGAACGCTCGCGGCTCGGCGCCCTTGCTGGCCAGCAGTTCACGCCACTCGGCTTCGGTCTTCTGGACGGGAAAGTTCATGCGGGTCTCCTCGTGCATGGGGTCAGGATGAACAGCTGATCTCGATCTGGCCGGCCCATTCGGGCGGGAACGCCGCCAGGTCGTCTTGGCCCGGAAGCGCTTCAAATGGGCGCTCCAACGCATTCTGCAACCGCGCGAGCTCACTGAAGTCGCCTTCCCTGGCCCGTTGAATGGCGATTTCACCCAGGTGGTTGCGCAACACCACCTGAGGATTGGTGCGAAGCATCCGGGCTTGCGTGGTGGTGGCGTCGAAGCCTGGCTGAGCGAAAAGACGCTCGCGCCATCGCGCCGCCCAGGCGTCGAACGCCTCGCGCTGGAGGAAGAGGTCGCGAACAGCTTCCCGTCCGGGCTGAGCTTGTCGAAGCCCTTCATCAGGCTCAGCACGAACGGAAGTGACGGCGTGACTCAGTCGCCGCCAGAAAATGGTGAAATCCACGGCGTCCTGCGCCATGAGTTTCATCAGGCCTTCGGTCAGCTCGGCATCGCCGTCCTCAACCTCGACCAGACCCAGCTTGGCATTCATGCGCCGTTGCAGCGCCGCCGGCATGATGGCCTTGTAGGGCTCCAGCGCGTCCAGCGCCTGCTGCTGGTCGTCCATCAGCGGCAGCAGCGCCTGGCCCAGAGCAAACAGATTCCAGTAGGCGATGTTGGGCTGGCGGTTGTAGGCATATCGGCCGCCGGTGTCCGAGTGATTGCAGATATGGCCTGGGTTGAACGCATCGAGAAACTGGAACGGCCCGTAGTCGATGGTCAGCCCCAGGACGCTCATGTTGTCCGTGTTCATCACGCCGTGGCAGAACCCCACGGACTGCCACTGCGCCACCATCTCGGCGGTGCGCGCACTCACCGCTTCGAGCAGCGCGGCATAGGGGCTGCCGGGTGCGTCCCGGCAGGCCGGATAAAAGCTGTCGATCACGAAATCGGCCAGGGTGCGCAGCTGCTCGTGCTGACCGGTGTGCGAAAAGTGCTCGAAGTGCCCGAAGCGGATGAAGCTGGGCGCCACGCGAGTGACCACGGCTGCGGTCTCGATGGTCTCGCGGCGCACCGGTGCGGGCGAGCCCGTGACGCACAGCGCCCGGCTGGTCGGAATGCCCAGCGCATGCATGGCTTCACTGCACAGAAACTCGCGGATCGAACTGCGCAACACCGCACGCCCGTCGCCCATACGGGAATAGGGCGTGAGACCTGCACCCTTGAGCTGCACCTCCTGCGGACCGCTGGCGGTGCCCACCTCGCCGAGCAGGATGGCGCGGCCATCGCCCAGTTGACCCGCCCAGTGGCCGAACTGGTGCCCGCTGTAGACACTGGCCAACGGCTCCGAGCCAGCGATGGCGCAGTTGCCGGTGAAAGCTTCCAGCGCCTCGGGAGAGTTCATCCACGCGCGATCCAGGCCCAGCAGGTCAGCCACCGCCAGGGAGGCGCCCACCCATTGCGGCGCGGGCAGGGGCGTGGGGTGGAGTCGGGTGAAGAAAGCCTCTCCCAGCTGGGCAAAGCGGTTGTGCCAATTCAGGCCCAGGTCCAGGGTGGCGGCGGGCGCATCAATCTCGGATGACATCGAAAGATTTTCCGTTTCCTGGGTTAACCCCGCTGTGACAAGGCCAAGGAGTGGCGAGAATAGGTGAAAATTAGTGCATTGGTACTATTTGGAAATCGAAAGAAGAGGCAATGAAAGTGCTGCGTGACTGGGTGGACCGCCATCGCCGATACCACCATCTGGATCCCCGAATGATCCGCTATGCCGCCACCCTGGCGCTGGTGTGCTATCCGTTGTTCTATCTGCTGCGTTTCACCCAGTCTTCCCCAGGGTACGACGACTGGGCGCTGCGGCTGATCGCCATGGCGGCTTGCCTGCTAATGCTTTTGCATGACCGCTGGCCCAGCGCGCTCAAGCCGCATTTCCACCTTTTCATCTGGGTCGCGCCGATCTACTGCCTGCCATTTCTTTTTGTGTTCACGTCGCTCAAGAACGGCGGCGGCCCAGCGGCGGTGGCCAACACCCTGATGGCCGCCTTCTTCACCGTTTTGCTGACCGACCGCCGCAACGCGATGGTGATGCTCGTGATCGGCTTCACCTCGGCCTTTGCCGCCTATTGGGTGACCGATCCCCATCCACAGATCCCGTTGGACTATGTGGCGCGGCTGCCCGTGCTGTTGCTGGTGGTGGCTGGAGCAGCTCTTTTCAAACATGGTCTGGAGCGTGCCGTGACCATCAGGGTGCGCCAGCGGTATGGCGCGCTAGCAGGCTCCATTGCCCACGAGATGCGCAACCCCCTCGCGCAGCTGAAGCAATGTCTGGAGGGCATTGAACGAGGATTGCCCTCACCCACGGCAGGCCAGTCGCCGCAAGCGCTGACGGGTGAATGTCTTGACGGGCTCTACAGCCACGTCGCCCAGGGCGAACTGGCGGTGCAGCGAGGCTTGCAAATCATGGCCATGACACTGGAAGAAGTCCAGGCCAGGCCCATCAGACCCGAAAGCCTGGGTCTTTTGCGGGCTGGTGAAACCTGCGCCCGGGCGGTGCAGGAGTACGGCTACGAAAACGCCACCCAACGCTCTCATGTGAGCCTGCGGGTCGAGTGCGACTTCGTCTTTCGAGCGGACGAGACGGCGTTCCTGTTTGTGTTGTTCAATCTGATCCGGAATGCGTTGGCCAATCCTGGCGTGCGGGTGCAGATCGTCGTGGACGCGGGGCGGGTGGACGTTCGCGACGACGGCCCCGGCATTGCACCCGAAGTGCAGGCGCGGTTGTTTCAGCCGTTTCACACCCAGGGCAAGACCGGTGGCACAGGTCTGGGCCTGGCCTACTGCTGGCGTGTGATGAAGGCCTTCGGCGGCAGCATCAGCTGCTCGTCCTATCCAGGTCGTCCGACCTGTTTCCGGCTCACGTTGCCATTGGCCAGTGCGGCCCAGCGAGAAACCGAGCGCAAGACCGCCCTGGCCAAGGCGCGTGCGCTGTTCGATGGCCGGCGCCTGTTGGTGGTGGACGCCGATGCCGGCGCGCGTTTTCTTACGCGTCACAAGCTCGCGTTTTTCGGCGCCGTGGTGGACGAATGCGCCGACGGGGAGCAGGCCCTGCTTCTTCTGGCGCAACAGCAGTACGACCTGATCATGCTCGACCTCCACCTGCCTGGCCTGGACGGTTACGCCCTGACCGAACGCATTCGCGCAGGCCATGCAGGCATCGACCCGAACCTGTGCGTGGTGGCCTATTCCGGCGAGCCGGTGGTGGTGGCTCAGATCAAAGCGCGCAAGGCGTCCATGGACGGCTTTGTATCCAAGCCGAGCGAGCAGGGGGCCTTGCTGCTGGCGCTGTGCCGTGCCATGGAACGGGCGCTGGCGCGCGATACCGGGCAACAGCCACCGCTCCTGGCCGGACGCGCCGTGCTGCTGGCGGACGACAACGCCTACATCCGGCAGACCGTGGCGGCCTCCTTGCGGCATGCGGGCGTGGCGGTGGTCGAGGCCGACAGCGGACACTCGGTGTTGTCCAGGCTTGCCACCATGGACCGCTGCGATGCCATCCTGCTCGACATCGAAATGCCCGGAATGAATGGCCTGGAAGCAGCTCGCGCGATCCGAGCCAGCGCCATGGCCTGGCAGCGCGCGCCCATCATCATGCTCTCGGCGCATTCCGGTTCTGACATCCTGGAAGAGGCCCGGCGCGCTGGCGCAGACGATTTCCTGACCAAGCCCTTCAACCTGGCCACCGTGCAAGCGAGGTTGCAGGCGTTGTCGTTTTCAAGCCCGCCGCCGCCCCGCGAACTGGAGCGAGCGAGCCGGCTGGAGGCTGCCGCAAACCAACTGCTCGACATCAAGCGGCTCGACAACTACCGCCGCATCGGCGTGCTGGATGAACTGGTGGTCGACTACCTGCCAGCCATCGAGCGGTTGCTGGACAGCGTGGAGGTGGCTGCTCAGGCCGGTGACATGAAAGCCTGTTGCGAGGCCCTGCATTCGCTGGTGGGCATGAGTGGAGAGCTGGGCGCCCTGGCGCTGCACCGATTCGCACGCAAGTGCTACATCCCGCTGGTGGAACAGGAGCGCTGGCCGGACCCGGCGGACTGGGTGACCGCGCTGCACACGCTTGCTGCCAGGACGCGGCAGGCTCTGGACACGTGCGCGGCATCTGCCGTGCTGGCGAAGGCCTGAAAGCCCGCGCAGCGCCCGGTCTGGCTGTTTCCTCCGGGACAACCCGCCCCATGGCGGCTCGGCGTGAGGGCTAACATGGCCGGATCGTTCCAACCGTTACGGAGACCTCCATGCTGGGCCAGATGCAGAGCCAACCCCTGCTCATTTCTTCACTGATCGAGCACGCCGAGCGGCACCACGGCGAGGGCGAAATCGTCTCGCGCCGGGTCGAAGGCGACATTCACCGCAGCAACTGGCAGGAGGTGGCCCGCAGATCCCGGCAGGTGGCCAACGCGCTGGAGGGCCTGGGCCTGCCCATGGGCGATCGCGTGGCCACCCTGGCCTGGAACGGCTACCGGCACCTGGAGCTGTATTTCGGCGTGAGCGGCACCGGCCGCGTGCTGCACACGCTCAACCCGCGTCTGCACCCCGACCAGCTGGTCTGGATCGTCAACCACGCGGAAGACCGTGCGCTGTGCTTCGACCTGAGCTTCCTGCCGCTGGTCAAGGCCGTGGCGGAACGCTGTTCCACCGTCAGGCACTGGATCGCGCTGTGCGACGCGTCGGCGCTCCCGGCCGACAGCGGCATATCCGGCCTGCTGAGCTACGAAGCCTGGATTGGCTCACAACCTGACACCTGCACCTGGCCCACGTTCGACGAGAACAGTGCCTCCAGCATGTGTTACACGAGTGGCACCACCGGCAATCCCAAGGCGGCGCTGTATTCGCACCGCTCCACGCTGCTGCATGCCTACGGGGCGGCGTTGCCCGATGCCATGGGTCTGTCGGCGCGCGACAGCGTGTTGCCCGTGGTGCCCATGTTCCACGTCAATGCCTGGGGCATTCCCTATTCGGCCGCAGCCACTGGCTGCAAGCTGGTCTTCCCAGGCCCGGCGCTGGATGGAAAGTCGGTCTATGAGCTGATCGAAGCCGAGAAGGTGAGCATGGCCGCCGGCGTGCCCACGGTGTGGCAGATGCTGCTGGGCCACTTGCAGGCTGGTGGCCTGAAGTTCAGTACCTTGAAGCGCACCGTGATCGGCGGTTCGGCGTGTCCGCCAGCCATGATCAACGCCTTCAACGACCAGTACGGGGTGGAAGTGCTGCACGCCTGGGGCATGACGGAGATGTCGCCCCTGGGTACGGTCTGCACGCTCAAGAACGCCCAGCTTTCTCTGCCTTCGGACCAGCAGCTCAAGGTGCGCCTGAAGCAGGGCCGCGCCATTTTCGGCGTGGACATGAAGATCGTCGACGAGGCGGGGCAGGAATTGCCCTGGGACGGCAAGACCTACGGCGATCTTCTGGTGCGCGGCCCATGGATCATCGCGAGCTACTTCAAGGGTGAGGGCGGCGACCCGCTTCGTGACGGCTGGTTCCCCACCGGCGACGTGGCGACCATCGACGCCGATGGCTTCATGCAGATCACCGACCGCAGCAAGGATGTGATCAAGTCCGGCGGCGAATGGATCAGTTCGATCGACGTGGAGAACATTGCCATGGCCCACCCGGCTGTGGCCATGGCAGCTTGCGTGGGCATGGCCCACCCGAAGTGGGACGAACGCCCCATCGTGGTGGTGGTGAAGAAACCAGGTGCCGAGTTGACACGCGAGGAACTGCTGGCCTTCTACGAGGGCAAGATCGCCAAGTGGCAGGTGCCCGACGACGTGGTGTTCGTGGATGCCATACCGCTGGGTGCCACCGGCAAGATGCAGAAGATGACCCTGCGCCAGCAACTCAAGGGCTACGTGCTGCCGCTCGCGTGAGCCCTGCATCCAGGCGCACCGGACGGCCGGCACCGGTGCAGTCGCCCGCGCGATAGCCCCTAGGGGCTATCCCTGAGAGGTGAGAACGGGCTGGCTTGTAAGCTGTGCGTCGACCTCAACCCCAACCGGAGACAGACATGCACTTCGCCATCAAGAGCCTCACCGCCGCGTCCCTGATCGCCTGCGCCCTTGCGGCACATGCCCAGAAGGGTGAAACCGTCAAGATCGCGTTCATGGATCCGCTCTCCGGCCCGTTCGCCAACGTCGGGCAGAACCAGCTCAAGAGTTGGCAGTTTGCCGCCGAGAAGCTGTCCGGCGCCAAGAACCCGGCCGGGGTGACCTTCCAGGTGGTGGGCTTTGACAACAAGGGCTCGCCGCAGGAAAGCCTGAACACGCTCAAGGCCGCAATTGACCAGGGTTTTCGCTACGTCACGCAGGGCAACGGATCGGGCGCCGGCCTGGCCATTCTTGACGCCGTGGCCAAGCACAACGAGCGCAATCCTGGCAAGGAGGTCATCTATCTGAACTACGCGGCGGTGGACCCCGCCATGACCAACGAGAAGTGCGATTACTGGCATTTCCGCCTGGACGCCGACACCACCATGAAGATGGAGGCGCTCACCACCTTCATGAAAGACCAGCCCAAGGTCAAGAACGTGTATCTGCTCAACCAGAACTACTCGCACGGCCAGCAGGTCGCCAAGTATTTCAAGGAAGGCATCAGTCGCAAGCGCCCTGACGTGAAAATCGTGGGCGAGGATCTGCACCCCATCGGCCAGGTGAAGGACTTCGCGCCCTACGTGGCCAAGATCAAGCAGTCTGGCGCCGACACCATCGTCACCGGCAACTGGGGCGCCGACCTCACGCTGTTCGTCAAGGCCCTCAACGACGCCGGCCTGAAGCTGCCGATGTACACCTACTACTCCGGCGTCACCGGCACGCCCACCGCGCTGGCCGCTGGCGGCGAGGGAGAGGTCTATGTGATCGCCTATGGCCATGCCAACCACAGCGGCGACCTTGGCAAGATGGCCGCCGAGTTCAAGAAGAAGTTCAACGACGACTACTACACCTACGCCACTTACAACGGCATCAACCTTCTCAGCGCGGCCATTGCCAAGGCCAAGAGCAGCAACCCGGTGAAGGTGGCTGCGGCCATGGAAGGCCTGTCGGTCAAGAGCTTCGCTGGCGAGGTCACCATGCGCAAGAACGACCACCAGCTGCAGCAGTCCATGTTTGTCACCAAGTGGCAGAAGGTCGATGCCAAGAACCCCTACAGCGTGGAAAACACTGGCTTCACCTTCGCACCCATCAAGCAGATGGACCCTTACGTGGCCAGCACGCCCACCAGCTGCCAGATGAAGCGACCGTCCTGAGGTTCTCCGTTCGGGCTGAGCCTGTCGAAGCCCGTTCGCCCGTCGATGCGATCAGGGTGAACGGGCTTTTTTGTTTCCACTGCCTGCACTCCTCATGGAATTCTTCACCATCTTCCTGCTCAACGGCCTGAGCTACGGGCTCTTGCTGTTCATGTTGAGTTCAGGCCTCACGCTGATCTTCAGCATGATGGGCGTGCTCAACTTCGCGCACGCCAGCTTCTACATGCTCGGCGCCTATTTCGCCTACAGCACCACCGAGTTCATCGGCTTCTGGCCGGCGCTGCTGGTCGCGCCACTGCTGGTGGGCCTGCTCGGCGCGGTGTTCGAGAAATACTGCCTGCGGCGCGTGCACAAATTCGGCCACGTGCCCGAGCTGCTCATCACCTTCGGCCTGAGTTTCATCATCCTGGAGATGGTGCAACTGATCTGGGGAACCAGCTCGGTCGACTACCGCGTACCGGCCGAACTCTCCGGTCCGCTGTTCACCATCTTTGGCACTCAGTTCCCCATGTACCGCGGCTTCATGATGCTGGTGGCGGTGCTCATGCTCGTCGCCATCTGGCTGCTGCTCACCCGCACGCGCATCGGCCTGGTCATTCAGGCCGCACTCACGCACCCGGAGACCGTTGAGACACTGGGCCACAACGTGCCGCGGGTGTTCATGCTGGTGTTCGGCGGTGGCGCCGCGCTGGCCGGCCTGGCCGGTGTGATCGGGGGCAACGCCTTCGTGACCGAGCCCGGCATGGCCGCCACCGTCGGCTCGGTGATCTTCGTGGTGGTGGTGGTGGGCGGCATGGGTTCGCTCTCGGGTGCCTTTGTCGCTTCGGTGCTGATAGGCGTCATCCAGACCTTTGCCGTGGGCATCGACAAGGCGCTGGTGGATCTGCTGCAGGTGGCGGGCGTCACGCTCACGCCCGAGACCTTCGGCTGGGCACTGTGGAAACTCAAGATCAGCCAGATCGCACCCATCCTGCCTTACGTGTTCCTGGTGCTGATCCTCATCTTCCGTCCCAAGGGCCTGCTCGGAACGCGGGAGGGCTGAACATGTCGAACCATCAACACTACCAATTCAAGCCCTTCAACGTTGGCCGCTGGATCGTCTGGGGCCTGTTTGCACTGGTGCTGCTGGTCGCGCCGCTGATCTTCACCAGCAGCCTGAGCCAGACCATGCTCAGCCAGATGGGCATCGCCATCATCGTCTGCCTGTCCTACAACATGCTGCTGGGGCAGGGCGGCATGCTCAGCTTCGGCCACGCGGTGTATTCCGGCCTGGGCTCGTTCCTGGCCATTCACACGCTCAACCTCGTGAGCAACGGCCAGTGGCCCATTCCCGTGAGCCTGATCCCCATCGCCGGCGGTCTTGCAGGCGTGGCGTTTGCCCTGGTGTTCGGCTGGGTCACCACCAAGAAGGCAGCCACGCCGTTTGCCATGATCACACTGGGCATCGGTGAACTGGTGTACGCCATGTCGCTGATGTTTCCCGAGTTCTTTGGTGGGGAAGGTGGCATTGCCGGCAACCGCGTCACCGGCGCGAGGCCCATGGGCATCAGCTTCGGGCCTCAGATCCAGCTCTACTACCTGATCGCGGTCTACACATTCGTCTGCACCGGGCTCATGTACGCCTTCACGCGCACCCCGCTGGGGCGCATGCTCAACGCCGTGCGCGACAACCCGGAGCGCGTCGAATTCGTGGGCTACAACACCCAGGTGGTGCGCTACCTGGCGTTTGTCATCGCCGCGTTCTTCGCCGGAATCTCGGGTGGCCTGGCTGCACTCAATTTCGAAATCGTCACCGCCGAAGTGGTGGGCGGTGCGCGTTCCGGCGCCTACCTGCTGTTCACCTTCCTGGGTGGAGCCACCTTCTTCTTCGGTCCCATCATCGGCGGCATCCTCATGGTGCTGGCCTTTGTGCTGCTCTCGGAGTTCACCAAGGCCTGGCTGCTCTACCTGGGCCTGGTCTTCCTGTTCATGGTGATGTACGCACCCGGCGGCGTGGCCAGCCTGATCATGATGAACGTGCGCGTGGCCGCCTTCGGCATGTTGCGGAGGGTGTGGACGAGTTACCTCGCACTGGGCTTGCTGGCGCTGGTGGTGCTGGTGGGTGCAGGCGCCATGATCGAAATGGTCTACCACCTGCAACTCAATGCGGCCCTGGGTGATGAACTCCAGTTTCTGGGCGCCACGCTGAATGCCCGCAGCGCCAACAGCTGGTTCGGCTCGCTGTTCGTGATGCTCACGGGCCTCGGCCTGTTCGAACTGGCTCGGCGCCAGTTCCTGCGCGAATGGCACGACATCCAGGTCGATATCGAACAGGAAATCAAGCGCAGGGAGGCGCTATGACCCAGACACCGGCATTGGAACTTCGCGACCTGCGCAAGCGATTCGGCAAGACCGAGATCATCCGGGGCGCCAATCTCGTCGTGAACCCGGGCGAGCGGGTGGCCATCATCGGCCCCAACGGCGCGGGAAAGTCCACCCTGTTCAACCTGATCTCGGGCCGCTTCGAACCCACCAGCGGAGACGTGCTGCTGGCGGGCCAGCGCATCAACGGCATGAAGCCCTACCAGATCAACCGCCTGGGCCTCTCGCGCAGCTTCCAGATCACCAACATCTTTCCCAAGCTCAGTGTGTTCGAGAATCTGCGCTGCGGGGTGCTCTGGAGCCTGGGCTACAAGTACACGCTGTTCCGCTTCCTGGCCGACCTCGACGACGCCAACGATCGTGCGGAGCAACTCATGGAGATGATCCGCCTGGACCGCAAGCGCGACGTTCTGGCCATGAACCTCACCTATGCCGAGCAGCGAGCGCTGGAAATAGGCATCACCATCGCAGGCGGCGCCCACGTGATCCTGCTCGACGAGCCAACGGCCGGCATGAGCAAGAGCGAGACCAGTCGCTTCATCGACCTGATCCGCGAAGTGACGGTGGGCAAGACCCTGTTGACCGTGGAGCACGACATGGGAGTGGTCTTCGGCCTGGCCGACCGCATCGCCGTCGTGGTCTATGGTGAGGTCATCGCCTTCGACACGCCCGAAGCCGTGCGCGCCAACGCACGCGTGCAGGAAGCCTACCTGGGCACCATCGCTGAACAACAGGCGGCAGGACACTGACATGCTCGACATCAACAACCTGCACGCCTACTACGGCAAGAGCCACGTGCTGCACGGAGTCACGTTCCAGGTGGGTCCCGGCGAGATCGTGGCCCTGCTCGGGCGCAACGGCTCGGGCCGCTCCACCACCGCCAAGGCCATCATGGGCCTGGTCGAAGGCACCGGCCACGTAAGCTGGAAAGGCCAGGAGATTCTGGGCAAGAAACCGTTCGAGATCGCCCACCTGGGCATCGGGCATGTGCCCGAGAACCGCGACATCTTTCCCCGAATCACGGTGCACCAGAACCTCATGCTTGGCCAGAAGGGCAATGGCAAGGGTTCGCGCTGGGGCTTCGACGACATGTACGCCATGTTCCCGCGACTCAAGGAACGCCAGCACACGGAAGCGGGCGTGCTATCGGGCGGCGAGCAGCAGATGCTCACGCTGTGCCGAACGCTCATGGGCGATCCGGATCTCATCATCATCGACGAGCCCACCGAGGGCCTGGCGCCCAAGATCGTGGAACTGGTCGGTGAATACCTGCAAAAGCTCAAGTCGCGCGGCGTGGCGGTGCTGCTGATCGAACAGAAGCTCACCATCGCCATGAGCATTTCCGACCGGGCACTGGTGATGGGCCACGGCAGCATCGTGTTCCAGGGCACGCCCGAGAGCCTGCGCGCCGATCCCTACACCCGCAAGGAATGGCTGGAGGTATGAGGCAACTGCCGTCGGGGCCCGACGCCAAGTGCGAGCCGCAGCGCCTCGACGTCGATGGGCTTGGCCAGCACACCCTGCATGCCGGCCTCGCGCGCTGCGGCCCGCACCGACGGCGAGTCGTTGGCCGTCAGCGCATACACGGGCACCCGCGCTGCTGGACCGGGCAGTGCCCTGAGATGCCGGGTCGTTGCCATCCCGTCCAGACCGGGCATGTTCACGTCCATCAGCACCACGTCCGGAACCGTGCCGGCCTGCAACATGTCCAGCGCCTGCTGGCCGTGCTCGGCCTCAAGCACTTCCAGGCCGAGATCGCGCGCCAGCGCTCGTGCCACCGTGCGGTTGAGGCACTGGTCGTCGACGATCAGCACAGTCCGGCCAGCCGGAACGGGCATCGCGGCCAAATCTGCAGGCAGCACCCCGGGCGCCGGGCAGCGGGGAAAATGGAATGTGAACTCGGTAAAGCGGCCTAGTTCCGACCGGCATTGGATGTCTCCGCCGAAACTTCGCATCACTCGGCGGCAGAACGGGAGCCCCAGGCCAGTGCCCTCGATCTTGCCCAGCGTCTTGAAACCCTTGAAGAGATGGTCAAGCAACTCAGGTTCGATGCCCGGACCTGTGTCGTGAACCAGGATGCAAGGCGAGGGCGCCGCCCGAACCGTGATGCAGACCTCCATGTCAGGGTGAAGCGGCAGGTAGTAGAGCGAGTTTTTCAACAAGTTGAACAGCAGCAACTCGAAGGTCGTGACCTCTCCCCGAAACGCGAAGTCCTGCTCAACGTTCAGTCGCACGCGCTGCTGGGCATTTACCGAGTCGTACGCGTACTCGTCAATGGCTTTGCCCACGCTGCGGGCGGCCCAAAGCCAGCCGAGTTCGGTCTGAACGGGTTGTGCGCCGCGGACCTGCTGGAGCGTGATGTTGATGGATTGCAGGCAACGGTGGATGGCGGCATGGCCTTGCTGGACGGCTCGCGACGCCTCGGAGGCAGCGGGCACTTCGGCATCAATGCGCCGCAGCACATGTTGCACCTGGGCCAAAGGAGTACGCAGTTCATGAGCGATGGAGCCCGCGAGGCTGGCGTACGTGCGCATGCGTTCGAGCTCGGCGCGTTTCTCCGCGTACCGGGCCGCGCTGCCACTGGCCACGAGCACGCCACACAACGGCATCCACCAGAGAATGAAGTCGATCGGCATGCTGGGGGCGTCAGCAGTGAGCCAGTAGACCGTTGCGCTGGTGAGGTAGCCGCCCGCCAACATGGCGATGGTGTTTCGCCAGTCCGTCAACAGGATGATCAGCACGACGCTCAACACGATGTTCGCCACCGCGGGGGTGGTGGCCTTGTTGTGCATCAGGGAGAACGGCAGCAGGAAGACGAGGCAGTAGAAGATGGAGACGTATGAGTAGGCAAGGTAAAACCTCTGCATGGGCTCGGGCCACCATTTGCGCAGTGCAAGCACGACACAAAGGAAGACCGCGGCACCTCGCCATGCGAGATCGTCGTACATCACCGGGAAGTGGTGTGTCTCTCGCAGCAGGTAGAGCAACGGAAAGGCGACTGCGCCGATCACCCCCATCCAATCCAGGAGCCTCCCGGTGGCCTCGTGGTGCATCTCGTATCGAGCGTAGAGCGCTCTGGGCCATTTCCGCATCGTGGTCCTTGCAAACAAATACTACCTTCGTGCTAATTATGGAGGTGCGACCTTTCCTCTTTGGCATCGCTGCCTGGCGAAGGCTGACGGTCGCGGATGGTCTTCCCGATGGCATGTCCCACCTGAGACAAACCCCTCTGTCCCAACGCACGACAGCACCCCTAGAATCGAACGATCGTTCTTTTCGACGAAGAGCGTCACAGTCAACGCCCGTCAAGACAGCCAATACAACGAAGGAGCTTCCATGACCGCTGAGTACAAGGTTCACGGCGACGTTGCCGTCATCACCATGAACAACCCGCCGGTCAACGGCCTGGGCTTGTCGACCCGACAGGGCATTGCGGCGGGGCTGGAGAAGGCCGAGGCCGATCCGGCGGTCAAGGCGATCGTGCTCACCGGCGCCGGCAAGGCGTTTTCGGGTGGAGCCGATATTCGCGAGTTCGGCTCGCCCAAGGCGCTGGCCGAGCCGAACCTGCTCTCGGTGATTCTGGCGGTGGAAAACGCGTCCAAGCCGGTGGTGGCGGCGATCCATTCCGTGGCCATGGGCGGTGGGCTGGAGCTTGCGCTGGGCTGCCACTACCGCATCGCTGCGCCCGGCACCAACGTGGCTTTGCCCGAAGTGAAGCTGGGCCTGATCCCCGGGGCCGGTGGCACGCAGCGCCTGCCTCGTGCGCTGGGTGTGGAGCCCGCACTCAACATGATCGTGAGCGGCGAGGCCATCAAGAGCGAGATGCTGGCGCAGGTGCCCGGCCAGATGCTGTTCAACAAGCTGGCCGCCTCGCCGGAGAGCCTGGCGGAGGAAGCCCTGGCCCTGGCCCGCGAGATGGCCGCGAAGCACGCCGAGGGCAGCGCGCTGCCCAGGGTGCGCGACCTGCCCTGCAAGCATCCGAAGGGCGACGCCTACTTCCAGTTTGCGCGCAACATGGTCAAGGGGATGTCGAAGAACTTTCCCGCGCCCGCCAAGTGCGTGGACGCGGTGGAATCGGCCACGAAGAAGAAGTTCGACGAGGGCATGGCCTTTGAGCGCGAGATCTTCATCAACCTGATGTGGACGCCCGAGTGCCGCGCGCTGCGCCACCTGTTCACCGCCGAACGCGCTGCCAGCAAGATTCCCGATGTCCCCGAAGACACGCCCAGGCGCGAGATCGCCTCGGTGGCCATCATCGGCGCCGGCACCATGGGTGGCGGCATCGCCATGAACTTCCTCAACGCCGGCATCCCCGTGAAAATCCTGGAAATGAAACAGGAAGCGCTGGACCGTGGCATCGCGACCATCCGCAAGAACTACGAAGCCCAGGTGAAGAAGGGCAAGCTCAAGCAGGACAAGTACGAACAGCGCATGGCCTTGTTGACCACCACCTTGAGCTACGACGACATCGGGTCGGCCGATCTGGTGATCGAGGCCGTGTTCGAGGACATCGGCGTGAAGGAAACGGTGTTCAGGGAACTCGACCGCGTGATGAAGCCGGGGGCGATCCTGGCGTCCAACACCTCTACGCTGGACGTGAACAAGATCGCCTCGTTCACCAAACGCCCGCAGGACGTGGTGGGCCTGCACTTCTTCAGCCCGGCCAACGTGATGAAGCTGCTGGAGGTGGTGCGCGGCGACAAGACCGCGAAGGACGTGATGGCCACCGTGATGGCCGTGGCCAAGAAAATCAAGAAGACCGCTGTGGTCTCCGGCGTGTGCGATGGTTTCATTGGCAACCGCATGATCGAGCAGTACGGTCGCCAGGGCGGGTTTTTGCTGGACGAAGGCTGCACGCCCGAGCAGGTGGACAAGGCGATGGAAAAGTTTGGCATGGCCATGGGCCCCTTCCGCATGGGCGATCTGGCCGGCAACGATATCGGCTGGGCGATCCGCAAGCGCCGCTACCAGGAAAAGCCGGACATGAAGTACAGCAAGACCGCCGATCTGCTGTGTGAGAAAGGCCGCTTCGGGCAGAAGACCGGCGCCGGCTGGTACGACTACGTGCCCGGCAAGCGCGATGCGATTCCGAACGCCGAGGTGGTCAGGATGATTGAAGATCATCGCAAGGCCCTGGGCATCACGCCGCGCAAGATCGCCGACGAGGAGATCGTGCAGCGCCTCGTGTATGCGCTGGTGAACGAAGCCGCGCACATCCTGGAAGAGGGCATCGCCAACAAGGCCAGCGACATCGACGTGGTCTACATCTTTGGCTACGGCTTCCCCGCTCACCGGGGCGGCCCCATGATCTACGCCGACACGGTGGGTCTGTTCAACGTGGTGCAGAGCATGAAGCGCTTCGCGAGAAACCCGCTGGACGACGCCAAGTTCTGGGAGCCCGCGCCGTTGCTGACCCGTTTGGTCGCCGAAGGCAAGTCCTTCAACTGAATCAGGAGAATTTTCATGACCAACGCCGTCATCGTTTCCACCGCCCGCACGCCCCTGGCCAAGAGCTGGAAGGGCGCTTTCAACATGACCCACGGTGCCACGCTCGGCGGCCATGCGGTGCAGCACGCCGTGCAGCGCGCCGGCATCGAAGCCGCCGAGGTGGACGACGTCATCATGGGCTGCGCCAACCCCGAGGGCGCCACCGGCGCCAACATCGCACGCCAGATCGCGTTGCGCGCCGGCCTGCCCATCACCACTTCGGGCATGACGGTGAACCGCTTCTGTTCGTCAGGCCTGCAGACCATCGCCATGGCCGCCCAACGCATCATCGCTGGCGAAGGCGATGTGTTTGTGGCTGGTGGCGTGGAGAGCATTTCTTGCGTGCAGCAGGAGATGAACACCCACATGATTGCCGACCCCTGGCTGGTGGCGAACAAGCCCGAGATCTACTGGAACATGCTGCAGACCGCCGAACAGGTGGCCAAGCGCTACAACATTGGCCGCGATGCGATGGACGAGTACGGCGCCGCCAGCCAGCAGAAGGCCACTGCCGCGCTGGAAGCCGGTCTTTTCAAAGCCGAGATCGCCCCCATCACGGTCACCGCCGGCGTGGCCGACAAGGTCATGGGCCTCACCACCAGGCAGGTCACGGTGGAGAATGACGAAGGCATTCGTGCAGGCACCACCAAGGAAGGCATCAGCGGCATCCGCCCCGCCATTCCCGGCGGCGTGATCTCCGCCGGCAACGCCAGCCAGTTCAGCGATGGCGGCGGTGCCTGCGTGCTGATGAACGAAACCCTGGCCGAAAAGCGCGGCCTGCAACCCCTGGGGCGTTTCCTCGGATTTGCGGTCGCCGGATGCGAGCCGGATGAAATGGGCATCGGCCCGGTGTTCGCCATCCCCAAGGTGCTTGCGCGCCTGGGTTTGAAGGTCGGCGACATCGACCTCTGGGAACTCAACGAAGCTTTCGCGGTGCAGGTGATCTACTGCCGCGACAAGCTGGGCATTCCGGGCGATCGCCTGAACGTGAACGGCGGTGCCATTGCGGTGGGCCATCCTTATGGCGTGTCAGGCCAGCGCCTGACCGGCCACGCGCTGATCGAGGGCAAGCGCCGTGGTGCCAAACGCGTCTGCGTGACGATGTGCATCGGCGGTGGCATGGGTGCAGCAGGCATTTTCGAAGTTCTTTGACACTGGGGCGCAACATGACTCTGCGCCCGACCGTAGACTTCCTGCTGCACGACTGGCTGCACGTCGAGACGCTGCAGCAGCGCGAGCGTTTCGCCGATCACAGCCGCGAGACTTTCGACGCGGTGCTGGACACCTGCGAGCGCATCGCGCGGGAGAAATACGCCCCCTTCAACCGCCTGGTGGACACGCAGGAACCTCACTTCGACGGCGAAAAGGTGATCTTGCCGCAGGCCACGCACGACGCGCAGAAGGCCTATGCCGAGAGCGGCATGCTCAGTGCCGCGCAGGACTACGAGGTGGGTGGCATGCAGTTGCCCTACACGGTGGAGGCCGCTGCCAACGCGTTTTTTGCCATGGCTTCGGTCAGCATTGGCAGTGGCATGCTCACCACCGGCAATGCCAATTTGCTGATGGCGCATGGCACCGACGCGCAAAAGAGGGTGTTCGCGCTCAACGAATTCAGTGGGCGCTTCTCCGGCACCATGTGCCTGTCCGAGCCGCAGGCCGGTTCGTCGCTGAGCGATGTGACGACCCGCGCCGTGCCCGATGGCGCCGATTTCGAGAGCGACCCCCTCGGCCCGCGCTACCGGCTCAAGGGCAACAAGATGTGGATCTCGGCCGGCGAGCATGAGCTCACCGAGAACATCATCCACCTGGTGCTGGCCAAGATACCGGACGACAGCGGCAAACTTGTGCCCGGCACGCGCGGCATCTCGCTGTTCATCGTGCCCAAGAAGATGGTCAATTCGCAGGGTGAACTGACCGGCGAGCGCAACGACGTGGCGCTGGCAGGTCTGAACCACAAGTGCGGCTGGCGGGGCACCACCAACACGCTGCTCAACTTCGGTGAAGGCAAGTACCCCGTGCCTTCGACTGGCTCAGGCCCTTCGACTGGCTCAGGACGAACGGGGGAGGGCGCCATTGGCTACCTGGTGGGCCAGCCGGGCAAGGGCCTGCACTGCATGTTCCACATGATGAACGAGGCCCGCATCGGCGTGGGCCTGGCCGCCACCATGCTGGGCATGGCCGGCTACCACGCCAGCCTGGACTATGCGAAGAACCGACCTCAGGGTCGTCCGATGGGGCCGGCCGGCAAGGACCCGGCGCAGCCGCCGGTGCGCATCATCGAACACGCAGACGTGAAGCGCATGTTGCTGGCGCAGAAGTCGTATTGCGAAGGCGCGCTGGCGCTGGAACTGTTTTGCGCACGCCTCGTGGACGAGCAGCACACGGCCGCGGCCGCCGAGGCAGACGACGCACGACTTCTGCTGGAGGTGCTGACGCCCATTGCCAAGAGCTGGCCCAGCGAGTGGTGCCTGGAGGCCAACAGCCTGGCGATCCAGATCCATGGCGGCTACGGCTACACGCGCGACTTCCCGGTGGAGCAGTACTGGCGCGACAACCGCCTGAACATGATTCACGAAGGCACGCACGGCATCCAGGCCATGGACTTGCTGGGCCGCAAGGTGCTCATGGAAGGTGGCAAAGGCCTTTCGCTGCTGGCTGCGCGTATCAACGCCACCATCGAGCGCGCCATCCAGATTCCCGAGTTCGCGCCACACGCCAACGCACTGGGCCAGGCACTGGCACAGGTGGGAGCGGCCACCAAGGCCGCCTGGGCCACGGGCGAGCCCACCGATGCGCTGGCCAACGCGGTGCCGTACCTGCAGGCCTTTGGCCACATGGTGCTGGCCTGGGTGTGGCTGGACGTGGCCCTGGCCGCGCGCGCCGCGCCGGAATCGAACGCCCGCACCGGCCGCCTGGCGGCAATGCGTTTTTTCTTTCACTACGAACTGCCCAAGGTGGGTGCCTGGTTGCAAGTGGTGAGCCGCCGCGACCAGACCTGTGCCGAACTGCCCGAAGACGCCTTCTAATCACACAACCCTCAGGAGACCCACATGACCATTCGCACCGTCCAGCAACTCTTCGACCTCAAGGGCAAGACCGCACTGATCACCGGTGGCTCACGAGGCCTGGGCCTGCAGATGGCGCATGCGCTGGGCGAGGCGGGCGCGCGCGTGCTGGTGAGTTCGCGCAAGGCCGAAGACCTGGAGAGCGCCACCGCCGAGCTGCAGGCTGCCGGGATTGACGCGCGCTGGTTCGCTGCCGACTGCTCCAGGGAAGAAGACATCCACCGGCTGGCCGATGAAAGCCTGCAGCGGCTGGGCGACATCGACATCCTGGTCAACAACGCGGGCGCCGCCTGGGGCGCACCGGCCGAAGACCACCCCGTGGAAGCCTGGGACAAGGTGATGAACCTCAACGTGCGCAGCTATTTCATCCTGAGCCAGGTGATCGCCCGACGCAGCATGATCGCGCGCAAGCACGGCCGCATCATCAACACCGCCTCCATCGCCGGGCTGGGCGGCAACCCCTCGGGCATGAACACCATTGCATACAACACCTCCAAAGGCGCGGTGATCAACTTCACCCGCGCGCTGGCCACCGAATGGGGCCGGTACGGCATCACCGTCAACGCCATCTGCCCGGGCTTTTTCCCCAGCAAAATGACGGCGGGCACGCTCAAGGCGATGGGAGAAGACAAGCTCGCCGCCCACGCACCGCTGCGCCGTCTGGGCGACGACGAAGACCTGAAGGGGCTGACCGTGCTCTACGCGTCCGACGCGGGCAAGCACATCACCGGCCAATGGCTGGCAGTGGATGGCGGCGTCAGCGTGATCACGGGCGGATGATTCAAACTCACCGTTGCGGATGATTCAAAACCACCGTTGCGGATGATTCAAAACCACCGTTCGGGCTGAGCCTGTCGAAGCCTTGCCAGCACTTTGGTGGGCCCTTCGACAGGCTCAGGGCGAACGGATACTGTAGGCAACTCATGGATTTTTCCGTTCGCATCCCGTTCGTTGAACTGCTGGGCTTCAAGCTGCTCCGCATGGACAGCGGCGAGGCCGAGATCGCGTTCCACCCCTCCGGCGACCACCTGAACTCCTTCGACGTGGTGCACGGCGGTGCAAGCATGACCTTGCTTGACGTGGTCATGGCCCACGCCGCACGCTCGGTGCAGCAGGACCAGGGAGCCATCACCATCGAGATGAAGACCAGTTTCATGCGCGCGGCCAAGGGTCCGCTGCTGGCCTCTGGCCGCATCCTGCATCGCACCGCCACCCTGGTCTTCACCGAGGGCAGCATTTCCGACGCCACTGGCAAGCTCTGCGCTCACGCCACCGGTACCTTCAAGCTCGTGCCGCGCCTGCCGACCGGGCCGGGCAGCACCCAGCCACTCAACCGCATTTCCACCGACTAGGAGTCACCCATGCCCACCAACCACCAGATCCTGCTCGACAACCGCCCACAGGGTGAAGCCACCGTGACCAACTTCAAGCTGGTCAGTGTGCAGACGCCTGCACTCGCAGATGGCCAGGTGCTGGTTCGACATCACTTCCTGAGCCTCGACCCCTACATGCGCGGCCGCATGAACGACAGCAAGAGCTATGCCGCATCGCAACCGTTGGGCGAAGTGATGATCGGCGGTACCGTGGGCGAGGTGGCCGAATCGAAGCACCCCAGGTTCCAGCCCGGCGACAAGGTGGTGGGCATGGGGGGCTGGCAGGAGTACAGCGTGGTGGACGCCGGCCAGCCTGGCGCGCTGCGCAAGGTCGACACCACCCACGTGCCACTCTCGCACTACCTGGGCGCGGTGGGGATGCCGGGCGTGACCGCCTGGTACGGCCTGGTGAAGATCATCAACCCCAAAGCGGGCGATACGGTGGTGGTGAGTGCGGCCACCGGCGCCGTGGGCAGTGCCTTTGGTGCGCTGGCCAAGGCGCGCGGCTGCCGTGCGGTGGGCATCGCGGGTGGACCGGACAAGTGCAAGTACGCGGTGGAAGAACTCGGCTTCGACGCGTGCATCGACTACAAGCAGCACAAGGACGCCTACTCGCTGGCCAAGGCGCTCAAGGACGTGTGTCCGAAGGGCATTGACGGCTACTTCGAAAACGTGGGCGGCATGGTGCTCGATGCCGTGCTGTTGCGCATGAATGCCTTTGGCCGCATTGCCGTGTGCGGAATGATCGCCGGCTACGACGGCCAGCCGATGCCCCTGGCCAACCCGGCGCTGATCCTGGTGAACCGCCTCAAGGTCGAGGGTTTCATCGTCAGCGAACACATGGAAGTTTGGCCCGAAGCGCTCGCCGAGCTGGGCACCCTGGTGGGCACCGGCAAGCTGCGTCCGCGCGAGACCGTGGCGCAGGGTATTGCTTCGGCGCCTGAAGCGTTCCTGGGTCTGCTCAAAGGCAAAAACTTCGGCAAGCAACTCGTCAAGCTGATCTGAAGGAGGGCGCCATGGCCGCCGCCACGCATGAGGTCTTCAACCAGCCTGCGCCGCTGGTGGATGTGAACCTGTTCGCGATCAATCGGCCCATGCAGGCGGCGCTGCGGTTCAATGCGCCTGCGCTGGACAGTGCCCCGTTGCAGGCCTTGGGCCAGGTGGTGGGGAGCGGCGGAATGCAGACGCATGCGAGGCTGGCCAACGTGCACACGCCGCAGTTGAAGACCCACAGCCGGTTCGGGCACCGCATCGACCAGGTGGAGTTTCACCCCAGCTACCACGCGCTGATGACGGAGGCGGTGAGCGCCGGCCTGCATGGCACGCCGTGGGCGAAAGGCGCCGCAAACCCTCACTTGCTGCGCGCCGCTGGCTTCATGCTGTTTACCGAGCTCGAGCCTTCGATTTTGTGCCCCGTCTCCATGACCTACGCGGTCGCCCCCGCACTCAAGGACAACCCGGCCATCTACCAGGACTGGGCGCCCGGCCTCACCAGCCGCGCCTACGACCCCGCGCTCAAGGTCTGGCGGGACAAGCCGGGTCTCACCATGGGCATGGGCATGACCGAGAAGCAGGGTGGCTCGGACGTGCGTGCCAACACCACGCGCGCGGAACCCGACGGGACCGACACCTGGGGCCAGCGCTTCACCGTTACCGGCCACAAGTGGTTTTTCTCTGCGCCCATGTGTGACGCCTTCCTGATTCTGGCGCAGACGAAAAACGGCCTGAGCTGCCTGTTCCTGCCGCGTGTGCTGCCGGATGGTTCGATGAACCAGCTCTTCATCCAGCGCCTCAAGGACAAGCTGGGCAACAAGGCCAATGCGAGTTCCGAGGTGGAGTTCGTCGGCGCCACGGCGTGGCTGGTGGGCGAGGAAGGGCGCGGAGTGCCGCAGATCCTGGCCATGGGCACCATGACGCGTCTGGACTGCGCGCTGGGCACCAGCGGGCTGATGCGCCAGGCACTGTCCATTGCGCTGAACCACACCACACAGCGCCAGGCGTTTGGCAAACGGCTCATCGACCAGCCTTTGATGAAGAACGTGCTGGCCGACCTGGCGCTCGAATCCGAGGCCGCCACCGCGCTGGCGCTGCGCCTGGCGCGAAGTTTCGACCGGCTGGGCGACCCGCACGAACAGGTGATGAACCGCCTGCTCACGCCCGTGGCCAAGTTCTGGATCTGCAAGCGCGGCAGCCATTTCGCGCAAGAAGCCATGGAATGCCTGGGCGGCAACGGCTACGTGGAAGAGGGCGGTGAAGGCATCATGGCGCGCATCTACCGCGAGATGCCACTCAACTCCATCTGGGAAGGGGCGGGCAACATCATGGCGCTCGATTTGCTGCGCGCCTTGCGCAAGGCGGATGCGGCCGAGGCGCTGGCGCACGAACTGGCGCCGGCGCGCGGCATGCACCACGCGCTGGACCACCTCGCCGATCGACTGCCCCTCCGCGTGGCCGAGATGGCCACCGAAATGGAGGCCCGCCGCCTCGCGCAGGACGTGGCGCTGGCGGTACAGGCCGCTCTCCTCGCTCAAACCGCGCCACCTGAGGTGTTCGGCGCGTTTTGCGATTCCCGGCTCGATGGCCAGTGGGGCCACAGTTTTGGTTCTCTGGGTTCGGGCACCGACTTCGACGCCATTCTGGAGCGGGCGCAACCCACATGAACACCCCGATTCCCGTTCGGGCTGAGCCCGTCGAAGCCACCGCCCGCACTTCGGCAAGCCCTTCGACTGGCTCAGGGCGAACGGGCACTCAACCTCCCGGAGACAGCTGAACCATGTCCGACCTCATCCTCCACCACTACGCTTCCTCCCCGTTTTCCGAAAAGGCCCGCCTCATGCTGGGCCACAAGGGCCTGGCCTGGAAGGGCGTGAGCATTCCGCGCATCATGCCCAAACCGGATGTGATCGCGCTCACCGGTGGCTACCGCCGCACGCCCTTCCTGCAGGTGGGCGCGGACATCTATTGCGACACCGCGCTGATCGCTGATGTGCTGGAGCACCGCCAGCCCGAACCGACGCTGTACCCGGCCCACCACAAAGGCGTTGCGCGCGTGCTGGCGCAGTGGGCCGACAGCACGCTGTTCTGGGCCGCCATGGCCTACAACCTCAGCCCCAAGGGCGCGGCGGCGCTGTTTGCCGGCCAGCCGCCGGAAGCGGCCCAGGCCTTCGCCGCCGACCGCGGCGCCATGCGCGGTGGCATGACCAGCCTGCGCCCGGGTGATGCCACGGCCGCCTACCGCAGCTACCTGCGCCGCCTCTCCACCATGGTCGAGGAACAGCCCTTCCTGCTGGGTCATGCCCCCTGTGTGGCCGACTTCGCGGCTTACCACCCGCTGTGGTTCAGCCGCGTGGTCAACCCGGCGATGGCCGGCATTCTGGATGCCACGCCGCACGTGATCGACTGGCTGGACCGCATGGCGCAGATCGGCCATGGACAGATGAGCAAGCTCACGTCCACCGAGGCCATCGCCGTTGCGGCGGCGGCCGAGCCAGCGCCTCTGACCGACGATGTTTTCCAGGACGAGCACGGCATTGCCCTGGGCAGCCGCGTCACCGTGAACGCTGAAGCCTTCGGCCAGGAGCCCACCGAAGGCATCCTGCGCGCGGCCACGCGCACGCGCTTCACGCTGGAGCGCACCGACGAACGTGCAGGCCGCCTGCACGTGCACTTCCCGCGCATCGGTTTCGTGTTGAGGGAAGTGCGCGCTTGAGTCCCACCGAATCCATCACCTGGCGCAGCCTGCCTTTCGATGCCCTGCATGCCCGCACGCTCTACCGCCTGCTGCAGTTGCGAACCGAGGTGTTCGTGATGGAGCAGAACTGTGCGTTCCAGGACATGGATGGTGCCGACACGGCCTGCTTTCACCTGCTGGGCGAATCCGCTGATGGGTCGCTGCTGGCCTATGCCCGCCTGGTGCCTGCCGGACTCAAGTTTTCAGAGGTGAGCATCGGCCGCGTGATCAGCGCACAGGCCGCGCGCGGCACGGGCATTGGCCACGCGCTCATGCGCGAGGCAGTTCGCGCCGCGCACCACCTGTGGGGTGTTCGGCCCATCCGCATCGGCGCACAGGCTCGGCTGCAGGCGTTCTATCGGCAACACGGCTTCGAGCCAGCGAGCGGCATTTACCTTGAAGACGGCATCGACCACATCGAGATGTTGCGAGCCGCCTGAGCTTTCCATTCAAAGGAGACACCCATGATTCAGAATTTCAAGGGCAAAACTGCCGTGCTGACCGGCGCCGGATCGGGGTTCGGCCTGGAGTGCGCGCGCATCGGCGCGGGGCTGGGCATGAACCTGGTGCTGGTGGACGTGCAGCAGGATGCACTGGACAAGGCCGAAGCCGAGATTCGCGCCACGGGCGTTCGGGTGCTTGTGCGCCGCGTGGATGTGTCGGACCAGGCGCAGATGGAGGCCCTGGCGGCCGACGTGCAGAAGACCTTTGGCGCACCGCACTTCGTCTTCAACAACGCAGGCGTGGGCTCGGCCGGCCTGATCTGGGAAAACTCCGTCCAGGACTGGGAGTGGGTGCTGGGCGTGAACGTCTGGGGCGTGATTCACGGCGTTCGTCTGTTCACCCCCATGATGCTGGCCGCCGCCAGGGCCGACCCCACCTGGCGTGGCCACATCGTGAACACCGCCAGCATGGCCGGCCTGCTCACGCCACCCAACATGGGGATCTACAACGTGAGCAAGCACGCCGTGGTGAGCCTCACCGAAACGCTCTACCAGGACCTGAAGCTCGTGAGCGACCAGCTCAGCGCCAGCGTGCTCTGCCCGTATTTCGTGCCCACCGGCATCAGCCAGAGCCACCGCAACCGGCCGCAGACGATGGCCGACGAGAAGCCCACGCA
>NZ_JBFWNX010000018.1:0-296 GCF_050250835.1 Hydrogenophaga sp.
CGAGGGGGCTGGGCCTGCCTTGGGGGCGGCCCGGCGGCTGGCCCTGGCCCCCACGCTCCGCCGCTGCGCGGGTCGCTGCCCCCCGAGGGGGCTGGGCCTGCCTTGGGGGCGGCCCGGCGGCTGGCCCCTGGCCCCCACGCTCCGCCGCTGCGCGGGTCGCAGCCCCCCCCGAGGGGGCTGGGCCTGCCTTGGGGGCGGCCCGGCGGCTGGCCCTGGCCCCCACGCTCCGCCGCCGCGCGGGTCGCTGCCCCCCGAGGGGGCTGGGCCTGCCTTGGGGGCGGCCCGGCGGCTGGCCC
>NZ_JBFWNX010000018.1:306-81284 GCF_050250835.1 Hydrogenophaga sp.
CGAGGGGGCTGGGCCTGCCTTGGGGGCGGCCCGGCGGCTGGCCCTGGCCCCCACGCTCCGCCGCCGCGCGGGTCGCTGCCCCCCGAGGGGGCTGGGCCTGCCTTGGGGGCGGCCCGGCGGCTGGCCCTGGCCCCCACGCTCCGCCGCTGCGCAGGTCGCTGCCCCCCGAGGGGGCTGGGCCTGCCTTGGGGGCGGCCCGGCGGCTGGCCCTGGCCCCCACGCTCCGCCGCCGCGCGGGTCGCTGCCCCCCGAGGGGGCTGGGCCTGCCTTGGGGGCGGCCCGGCGGCTGGCCCGTTCTCGTTGCCCCCACGCTCCGCCGCTGCGCGGGTCGCTGCCCCCCGAGGGGGCTGGGCCTGCCTTGGGGGCGGCCCGGCGGCTGGCCCGTTCTCGTTGCCCCCACGCTCCGCCGCTGCGCGGGTCGCTGCCCCCCGAGGGGGCTGGGCCTGCCTTGGGGCGGCCCGGCGGCTGGCCCCTGGCCCCCCCGCGCTCCGCCGTTGCGTGCTCAGGCGCGGCGGGTCCGGCGGCTCAGGTGGTTGCGTTGCGTTGCGATTGCGCCCAACACCCATGCCCAGAGGCTCAGGCCCCATAAAAGGCTGCTGGAACCGCCGCCACCGCCCGCGGGTGGAGGTGGCATGGCTGCCACCACCTGCACCGTGTCGGAGCCTGTACGCCCCAGGTCATCGACCACGGTGAGTCGAAACACGTACGTGCCCTCGGTCGCAAGCGTGGTGCCCGCCAGCGGCGTGGCGCTGTTCGTCAACGTGACCGACGTCCCGGCCGTCTGTTGCCACTGGTGGCTGACGATGGTCGAACCGGTGATGGCCACGCTCTGGCGGCCGTCAAGCGCGATGACGCTGCCGGGCTCGACCTGGCCCAGGCGCTCGATCACCGCGGCCGGGCCTGCCGCGAGCTGCAGCGAGCGTTCGGCATCCAGCAAGCCGGCGCCACAAGTGCTGGGGGTGCAGTTGCAGATGCCTGGGTGTGTGGCACTGCAGGTGCTGCGTCCAGCGTCGAAGGCGTGCGTGCGCGCACCGGTCTTCATGCGGTCGATGAGCTGTGCAGGCGAGAGCGCCGGGTTGATGCCCAGCATGAGGCTGGCCACGCCGGCCGCCTGCGGCGCCGAGAAGCTGGTGCCCTGTTTGTAGCCGTACGAATTGCTCGTCGGCGTGGTGGTGCCGCTGTTGTCGGTGGAGACCAGGAAATGGTTCGGGTTCGACTCTATGGAGCCGCCCGGTGCGGCCAAAGCCACCTGTGAGCCGAAATTCGAATACGAAGCCTTGGCGCCGTCCTTGCGCACCGCGGCCACGGCCATCACGCGCTGGCAGTCGGCCGGGCGCGTCAGGGTGGGATTGCCCAGCGGCTGGTTGTTGCCCGCCGCCACCACCAGCAGCGCGCCGGCGTCGGTGACTTCGTCGATGGTGTCCTGATAGGCCTGAGAGCAGGGCGCATCGCCGCCGAAGCTGAGGTTGATCACCTTGGCCGGCGTGCTGTTCACGGGCACGCCCGCCACGGGCAGGCCGGCGGCCCAGCGCAGGCCGTCGAGCAGGTCCGACACGAGCGCGCCGCATTTGCCCGACACCCTCACCGGCAGCACGCTGGCGCCCCAGTTGAGGCCTGTCACGCCGGCGCCGTTGTTGGAGGCGGCGGCGATCTGGCCGGCGATGAAGGTGCCGTGCCAGACGCTGTTGGAGGGAGAGCAATACTGGAAGATGCCCTGACCGGCTTCGCCGACAGTCACCCAGTCGCCGGGATCACTGGCGTCGGCATCCCGGCCGCCGCCATCGTTCGCAATGTCGATTTCGCTCACGAGGTCGTAGCCCGCGAGCAGCCGGCCGGCCAGATCCGGGTGATCGAAACGCACGCCGCTGTCGACCACGGCCACCACCACCGGGCTGCCGTTGCGGATGGTCCAGGCACCCGGCAGGTTCATGCCAGAGAAATTGGTGACGTTGTCGGCTGGCTGCAGGTACCACTGAAGCGAATACAGCGAGTCGTTGGGCGCCCCGGGGGCAAGCTGCTGGCGGGGCAGCAAGACGTTGGGTTCGACCCAGGCAACTTCGGGATGCAGCCGCAGTCGGCGCATGGCGCGGTCCAGCGCCTGGCCTTTGAGCGGACGTTCGAGACGCAGCAGGTGGGCATTGCCCGCCTCACCCGCGCCGGCCAGCGCGACGCCGGATTCCTGGGCCAGCCGGGCCACACGCTCCCGGTCACGGCGCGCCGAACGGTCCCAGGTCTTGCGGGCCCGTTCGCGTTCGGAGGCCCAGGGGCCTCGATCGACATGGCGCGTGGTCCGCTCCTCTTTGCCGTCCTTGAAGCCGATGATCAGGCCGGTGGCCACCGCCGTTTCCTGCACAGGGCGGGCGGCGGCCGGCCAGGCGCTCATGCCCAGCAGCACCACGAAGCCCAACAGGCATGTCGAGAGAAATCGGCTCATTACGTTTTGTAGCATGAGCCGATCGGCGGGCATGCAATGGGTGGGGGACTCGCGGGTTATTCTGACACGGCGCCCTGGGGCTCATGCGCCTGTTACCTCCCATTCAAGTACTTTCGTCGTCGGTGCAACGGCTTGCCCATCAGCCCGCGCGGGGTAACGCGCCCAGGCGCTGCGCGTCAATCCAGTCCAGCGCCTCGTTCCACAGTGGCTGTGCCCTGGGACGAAAGTACCCCATGTGGCCGATCGGGCCGAGCCCTGCCTGGCGGGGATCTATCGTGATGGCGCGCACCGGGGCGTTGCGGTAGCCGGCCATGAACGCGTCGCGGGATGCGGGTGGCGCCCAGGCATCGTCCAGCGCGTTGGCCGCCACAATCGGAAAACGCACTTCGTCGAAGCGGTCGGTGGTGGCGCTCATGCGCGGATCGTCAAAGAAATATCGCGGGAAACCACACCAGTGGCGCCATTGGCGGTACACGTCCAGCGGCAAGTCTTCGCCCATGCCCAGCCGGCTCCAGGGCAGGTAGCCGGCCATGCGCGTCCAGACCGGGCCGAGCACCCGCCACATGAAGAGCACACGCATTTGCTCCAGCGGCGGCATCCAGCCGTGCCAGCCGGCGCCGGTGGCGAAGGTCCAGGCGCCATCGACCCAATCGTGCCGGGGCAGCAGGCCCAGCGCATGGCCCCCATAGGAATGGCCCACCAGGTACAGCGGCATGCCCTCCTGGCGCATGGCCTGCACGCCAGCGGCCAGGTCGAGCCGGCCCCAGTCGAGGTAGTTCATGCGGAAGCCCTTGAGCGAAGGCGGGGCCGACTGACCGATGCCCCGGTAGTCCAGCGTGAGCACGTCGAAACCGCGCCCGGCGGCATGTTCCGCAAACCGCTTGTAGAAGCCCTGCGGCACACCCGTGGCGCCAGCGACCACAAGGTGCGCTCGCGCAGGGCCGGCGCTGCGGTAGCGCAGCGCCGCCAGTTCGTAACCATCAGCGGCGACGAGGGAGAGGCGCTCGGCCTGCACGGGTAAGTCGAGGGTGGGGTTCATTTGGTTGCAGCCTGGGCACGGCCCGCAAGCAAGGTGAGCAATGCCTGCGTGGCCAAGTGGATGGGTTCGATGCTCTGCGCCACGCGGGCCTGCAACAGGCCGCCTTCGTAGGTGGCCACGATCAGCGCCGCCACACCATGGGCTCGGTCGGTCGGCTCGCCAGCCTGCGCGAGCGCCAGCGCAATGCGCTCGCGCAGGCGAGCGAATGCCTGGTTGAGGGCAGCGCGCAACGCAGGATCGTCCGGGGTGGACTCCAGCGCCACGGTGGCCAGCGGACAGCCGGATTCAAACCCGCTGTCCTGCAGGCGTGCAGTGGCGCCCGCCATCCATCGGCGCGTGGCCTCGATCGGGTCGGGCGTGGTGGCCAGCAAGGCATCGAGCCCGCGCAGCATGCGGTCCACCACGGCGTCGATCGCAGCCACCGCGAGCTCGGTCTTGCCGCCCGGAAAGTGGTGGTAGAGCACGCCCTTGGGTGCGCCCGCCTGGGCCAGCAGTTCGGTCAGGCCGATGCCGTGCAGACCACGCCTGCGCAGCGCGTCGATCATGGCGGCGATCAGGCGCTCGCGGGTGCCGGGGGTGGGGACTTCGTTCATCAGGCGCAATCTATAGACCGGTCGGTCTAGTGTCAAGTCCGGACACAAAAAAAGCGCCAGAAGGCGCTTTTTTTTGATAGTCAGCGTGCGCTCACTTGGCCACAACGCGAACCATCTCAAGGCATTTGTTGGAGTAGCCCCACTCGTTGTCGTACCAGCTCACGACTTTGATGAAGGTCTTGTCCAGCGCGATGCCGGCGTCGGCGTCGAAGATGGAGGTGCGGGTGTCGCCGCGGAAATCGGTGGCCACCACCTTGTCGGTCGTGTAGCCCAGCACGCCTTTCAGAGCGCCTTCGCTCTGCGCCTTCATCTCGGCGCAGATTTCTTCGTACGTGGCGTCCTTGTGCAGTTCCACCGTCAGGTCCACCACGGAAACGTCAGAAGTGGGCACGCGGAAGCTCATGCCGGTGAGCTTCTTGTTGAGCTCGGGGATCACCACGCCGACGGCCTTGGCCGCGCCGGTGCTGCTGGGGATGATGTTCTCCAGGATGCCGCGGCCGCCGCGCCAGTCCTTGTTCGAAGGGCCGTCCACGGTCTTCTGCGTGGCGGTGGCGGCGTGCACGGTGGTCATGAGGCCGCGCTTGATGCCCCACTTGTCGTTGAGCACCTTGGCGATGGGCGCCAGGCAGTTGGTGGTGCACGACGCGTTGGAGATGATGGCCTCACCCTTGTAGGTCTTGTCGTTGACGCCGTAGACGAACATGGGCGTGTCGTCCTTGGAGGGGGCCGAGAGGATGACCTTCTTCGCGCCAGCGTCCAGGTGCTTCTGTGCGGTCACCTTGTCCAGGAACAGGCCGGTGGATTCGATCACGACCTCAGCACCGACTTCGTTCCACTTGAGGTTGGCGGGGTCGCGTTCCTGGGTCAGGCGGATCTTCTTGCCGTTGACGATGAGGGTGTTGCCTTCGACTTTCACATCGCCCTTGAAGCGGCCGTGCACGCTGTCGTACTGCAGCATGTAGGCCAGGTACTCGGGTTCAAGCAGATCGTTGATGGCCACGACTTCGATGTCGCTGAAGTTCTGCAGGGCGCTGCGCAGCACGTTGCGGCCGATGCGGCCGAAGCCGTTGATGCCGATCTTGATGGTCATGAATGCTCCTTGGATTGAAAAATTCGATCCGCTCGCCCTGAGTTTGTCGAAGGGCCCACCCGTGCGGGGGCTTTGACAAACTCAGCCCGAACGGGACTAGCGCTTGGCGAGCACGGCACGCACCGTGTCCGCCACGTTTTCAGGCGTGAAGCCGAAGTGCTTGAACAGCACCGGTGCGGGCGCCGACTCACCATAGGTGTCCAGGCCAACCACCGCAGCCACCCCGTACTTCCACCAGCCGTCGGTGGAACCCATCTCCACGGCAATGCGCGGCAGTCCGGCGGGCAGCACTGAAGTTTTGTAGGCCGCGTCCTGACGGTCAAAGGTGCTGGTGCTGGGCATGGAGACCACGCGCACAGCGATCTGGTGTTCGCGGGCGAGCAGTTCCTGCGCCTTGAGCGCCAGCTGCACCTCGGAACCGGTGGCGACGATCAGCGCCTGCGCCTTTTTCTTCAGACCCACCTCGGCGGGCTCTGCCAGGACGTACGCGCCTTTGCTGATGTCGCCCAGGTCGCCCTTGGGTGCGTAGGGGAGGTTCTGGCGGCTCAGCAGCAGGGCCGTGGGTCGGCTGGTGTTCTGCAGCGCCACCGCCCAGGCCACGGCCGTCTCGGCGGTGTCGGCGGGTCGCCAGACATCCAGATTGGGGATCAGACGCAGGCTGGCTGCGTGTTCAACGGACTGGTGCGTCGGGCCGTCTTCACCGAGGCCGATGGAGTCGTGGGTGAACACGTGGATGACGCGCTGCTTCATGAGCGCGGCCATGCGGATGGCGTTGCGGCTGTAGTCGCTGAAGGTGAGGAAGGTGCCGCCGTAAGGGATGAAGCCGCCGTGCAGCGCCACGCCGTTCAAGATGGCGGCCATGCCGAATTCACGCACGCCGTAGTTGATGTGCCGGCCGCCCTGGCCGTGCTCATTTTTCACCACCTCGCCAGCCACGTTGAAGCGCAGTGCGGGCGTGGCCTTGGTGTTGGTGAGGTTGGAGCCGGTGAGGTCGGCGCTGCCGCCCAGCAGCTCGGGCAGCGCGGCGGTGAAGGCTTCCAGCGCGAGCTGGCTGGCCTTGCGGCTGGCCACGGTCTCGGCCTTGGTGTGCGCAGCCACGGCGGCGTCCACCGCCACCTGCGCGAAATTCTTCGGCAGTTCGCCCTTCATGCGGCGGGTGAATTCTCTGGCGAGGTCGGGAAACGCCGCCTTGTAGGCGGCGAAGGCGGCGTTCCAGGCGGTCTCCGCATTCTTGCCTGCAGCCTTCGCGTCCCAGGCCGCGTACACCTCCGGCGGCACTTCAAAGGGCTTGTGCGTCCAGCCCAGGGCCTCGCGGGTGAGCTGGATTTCGTCGGAACCCAGCGGCTCGCCGTGTGCCTTGGCGGTGTTGGCGCGGTTGGGGCTGCCTTTGCCGATGGCGGTCTTGCAGATGATCAGCGTGGGCGCATCGGCCTTGTTCTTCGCGTCGGCAATGGCGCGGTCCACCGCCTCGGTATCGTGGCCGTCGATCGGTCCGATCACGTTCCACCCGTACGCGGCGAAGCGCAACGCGGTGTTGTCGATGAACCAGGGCGTGACCTGGCCGTCGATGGAGATGCCGTTGTCGTCATAGAGGGCGACCAGCTTGTTGAGTTTCCAGGCGCCGGCCAGTGCGCAGGCCTCGTGGCTGATGCCCTCCATCAGGCAGCCATCACCCAGGAAGACGTAGGTGTGGTGGTCGACGATGGCGTGGCCCGGGCGGTTGAACTCGGCCGCCAGCAGCTTCTCCGCCAGCGCCATGCCCACGGCGTTGGTGATGCCCTGACCCAGCGGGCCGGTGGTGGTTTCCACGCCAGGCGTGATGCCCACTTCGGGGTGGCCGGCGGTCTTGCTGTGCAGCTGGCGGAAGTTCTTCAGCTCCCCGATGGGCAGCGGGTAGCCAGTGAGGTGCAGCAGCGCGTAGATCAACATGGATCCGTGACCGTTGGAGAGCACGAAACGGTCGCGGTTGGCCCACTGCGGGTTGGCCGGGTTGTGGCGAAGGTGGCGGCCCCACAGCGCCACTGCCATGTCTGCCATGCCCATGGGCGCACCCGGGTGGCCAGAGTTGGCCTGCTGCACCGCGTCCATGGCCAGGGCGCGAATGGCGTTGGCCTGGATCTGCGGCGTCATGGCCGAGACGGCGGGAGCGGTGCGGGTAGAGGTGCTGGCGGCGTCGGACATGGGAGGTGGGGAAGAAGTGAGGAAGGGAGGGATGGCGTGGCGGCGCAAAACCTGAGATTTTATCGGCCTGACCGGCCTCTGCCCTCAGCGATCCCGGCCTTCGTGCCCGGCCGCGCACATAATTCCACACGCGCACCACACAGCCCCATGCCCCGACTTGCCGCCGAACCGACCGCCGCCGCTCCGATTGCGGCCATGATCCTCGCAGCCGGACGCGGCATGCGCATGCGCCCGCTCACCGACAGTCAGCCCAAGCCCCTCCTGGCGGTGCAAGGCAAACCCTTGATGCAATGGCCCATGGAAGCGCTCCACGCTGGTGGCTTTCAGCGCCTGGTGATCAACACCGCCTGGCTGGGCGAGCAGATCGAGGACTTCTGCGCGCAGTGGCAAGCCCGCCACCCCGGCGCTCAGGTGACCGTCTCGCGAGAGGGCCAGGATTTCGGCTACGCCCTCGAAACGGCTGGTGGCATCGCGCGCGCCTTGCCCCTGCTGGGCGACGTGTTCTGGGTGCTGGCGGGTGACGTGTATGTGCCCGGCTT
Organism: Hydrogenophaga sp.; assembly: GCF_050250835.1. Taxonomy (GTDB): domain Bacteria; phylum Pseudomonadota; class Gammaproteobacteria; order Burkholderiales; family Burkholderiaceae_C; genus Hydrogenophaga. The sequence goes on from NZ_JBFWNX010000018.1 coordinate 8,183, forward strand.
TGTGTTCGCGCCCGCCAGCGTGGCGCGCTTCGAGACCAGCTCCATGCTCGCGCACCTGTGGCTGGTGCCCAATCCGGCGCACAACCCGCGCGGTGATTTCGGCCTGAGCCCAGAGGGTCTGGCGTTGAACCAGGCCGATGGGCGCCACACCTACAGCACCATCGGCCTGTACCGACGCGAACTGTTCGAGCCGCCCTGGTGCGACATCCTGCCGGGCAACCCGCAGGGCACGGCAGAACCGCTGGCACCGTTGCTGCGCCGTGCCATGGACGCGGGCCGCGTGAGCGCGGAGCTTTACACAGGGCCCTGGGTCGATGTGGGAACGCCCGCCCGGCTGGAAGAGTTGAACGCTGCCGGTTGATCTTCCGGGACGCTGTCAGATCGCGCCAAAACCCCGACAATGGCGCGCATGGACGCCACCACCCACACCCAGATCTACGCTGAACGCCGCGCCCGCGTGGCCGCCCAACTGGGCGCCGGCGGCATCGCCATCGTGCCTACCGCGCCCGAGCGGCCGCGCAACCGCGACAGCGACTTCCTTTACCGGCACGACAGCTACTTCTATTACCTCACCGGCTTCACCGAGCCCAACGCCTGGCTGGTGATCACCGCCGAGGGCGGTACCACGCTGTTCTGCCAGCCCAAGGACCTGGAACGCGAGATCTGGGACGGCATTCGACTGGGCCCCGCTGCGGCTCCGGAAAGCCTGGGCGTGAACGACGCCTTTTCCGTGGCCGAGCTCGACCAGCGCCTGCCCGGACTGCTGGAGAACCAGCACACCGTGTGGTACCCGTTTGCCACCCACGATGGCCTGGAGAGTCGCGTCAACGCCTGGCTGCAGCCGGTGCGCGCGCGGGTGCGGTACGGCGCGCTGTGTCCCGAGTCGCAACGCGACCTGTGCGGCCTGCTCGACGAGATGCGCTTGGTGAAGGACGCACACGAGCAAGCCACCATGCGCCGCGCCGCGCAGATCAGCGCACAGGCCCACATCCGTGCCATGCGGCGCAGCGCGGCCATGCTGCGCGCTGGCCTGGACGTGCGCGAGTACCACCTGGACGCCGAGCTGCTTCACGCCTTTCGCGAACACGGCTCGCAATACCCGGCCTACGGCAGCATCGTTGCCGCCGGCGCCAATGCCTGCGTGCTGCACTACCGCGCCGATGCCGCGCCCATTCGCAGCGGCGAGCTGGTGCTGATCGACGCCGGCTGCGAGCTCGACGGCTACGCCAGCGACATCACCCGAACCTTTCCGGCCAATGGCCAGTTCACCGGGCCGCAGCGCACGCTCTACGACCTGGTGCTCGCCAGCCAGGACGCCGCGGTGGCCGCCACCAAGGCAGGCGCACGCTTCGTCGACCCGCACGAGGCCACGGTGGCCGTGCTCGCGCAGGGCCTGCTCGATGTGGGCCTGCTGGACAGGAACAAGGTGGGCAACGCGCAGGATGTGATCGCCAACCGCGCCTATTTCCCGTTCTACATGCACCGCACTGGTCACTGGCTGGGCATGGACGTGCACGACTGCGGCAGCTACGTGGAACCGTCCGAGCTGGGCACGGTGAGCGAACGCAAGGACCCGCTGAGCGGCGAAACCATCAAGGACCGGCCCAGCCGCCTACTGCGCTCGGGCATGGTGCTCACCATCGAGCCCGGACTGTATGTGCGGCCCGGCGCCGGCGTGCCCGAGCAGTTCTGGAACATCGGCATCCGCATCGAAGACGACGCCATCGTCACGGCGACCGGCTGCGAGCTGATCTCGCGCGGGGTGCCGGTCCAGGCGGACGAGATTGAGGCCCTCATGCGCGACTGAAACGGCGTGTGACCCCTTTTGAAATGCGTTAATTTTCTGATAATCATTCGCATTTAAGATATTCTCCTGGGCATTCGGACATCCGTTCGCGCCACTTCCCAGGAGAACCCATGCACCTCAAGACCGCCCTGGCCGCCGCCATCCTTGGCGTGGCCCTGAATGCCACCGCACAGGCACAAACCGCTGCCGCAACCCCTGCCAGTGTGGCCGCCCACTACGCCACGCTGGTGTACGCCAACTACAGCGACACCCTCGCCGGCGCTCAGGAAATGCAGGCGGCCATCGCCGCCTTCGTGGCTGCACCCTCGGCCGACGGCCTGACCGCCGCACGCAAGGCCTGGCTGGCCGCCCGCGAGTCGTATGGCCAGACAGAGGCTTTCCGTTTCTACAGCGGGCCGATCGACGACGACAAGGGCCCGGAAGGGCAGATCAACGCCTGGCCGCTGGACGAGGCCTATGTGGACTACGTGCAGGGCAAGCCCAAGGCCGGCCTGATCAACAACCCCAAATTCAAGATCACCAAGACCAATCTGGCCAAGTTCAACGAACGCGGTGGCGAGGAAAACATCAGCTCCGGCTGGCACGCTGTCGAGTTCCTGCTCTGGGGCCAGGATGTGAGCGAGACCGGCCCGGGCAACCGGTCGTTTGAAGACTATGTGGACGGCAAGACACCCAACGCCGAGCGCCGCCGCCAGTTCCTGACTGTGGCCACGGCCCTGCTGGTGGACGACCTGACGGCGGTGACCAAGGCATGGGCCCCGGGCCAGAAGAACTACCGCGCCCGATTTGAGAAGGGTGGCAAGGAGTCGGTGCGCAAGATCATCGTCGGCCTGGGTTCTCTCTCGCGCGGCGAACTGGCCGGCGAGCGCATGGAGGTCGCGCTGAACTCGCAGGACCAGGAAGACGAGCACTCCTGCTTCTCGGACAACACGCACCGGGACATCGTCACCAACGCCACCGGCATCCAGAACGTGTGGCTGGGCCAGTACAAAAAGCGGGACGGCAGCCTGCTGCAAGGCCCTGGCGTGCGCGATCTGGTCGCCGCAAAGAAGGCCGACCTGGCGGAGAAGACCACCGCGCAACTGGCCGCCTCAGTGGCCGCAGCGGAGTCCATTCCAGCGCCATTTGACCGCGCCATCGGCAAGGGATCGGCCGGCCGGCCAGCGGTGGAAAAAACGATTGCCAGCCTGGTCGAGCAGTCCAAGCTGCTGGTCGAATCGGCCAGCGCCGTGGGCATTGCAAAACTGACCCTGGTGGAACCCTGAACACGACGCCATGAAGTCTCTGACCGCCCCTCGGCGGCTCGTGGCGGCGTCGATGCTGATCATCGGCTGTGCCGCCGCCGTGTGGTTGCACGCGGACGAGGCGCCCGATCCGCTCGGTGAAAAGACCGGTGGCAAGACCACCGTCTACGCCACCGGCAAGAACGCGTTCTCGTTCCCTCTGGCCAACCTGGACGACGCGGGGCGCACGCGTTTCGTGATCGGCAACTCCTTCTTCAAGCGCAACTGGGTCGAAGCCCCGGCCTCGACCACTGCGCGCGACGGCCTGGGCCCGCATTTCATCGCGCGTTCGTGCGCGGGCTGCCATGTGCTCGACGGCCGGGGCGCCCCACCGGCTTGGCAGAACACGCTGGGCGCCGAGCCCGAAGGCACCGTTGCGCTGCTCATGCGCCTTTCGGTGGCCGGCACGCCTGAGCCCGGGGCCGGCGTGCGGCCCGATCCGGTGTACGGCGACCAGTTCAACAACGCGGCCATCCAGGGCGTCAGGCCCGAAGGCCGGGTGGAGATGCGGCAGCATCCAGTCCACGGCCGTTTTGCCGACGGCACGCGGTACACACTGCAAAAGCCGATCTACAAGCTGACCGATCTCGCCTATGGGCCGCTCGCACCCGGCCTCATGGTCAGCCCGCGCATCGCGCCACAGATTGCCGGCATCGGTTTGCTGGAAGCGATTCCGGAAGCGGAGATCCTGCGCAACGCACGCGAACAGGCCACCGCTCCCGGCCCCATCAAGGGTCAGCCCAACCGCGTGTGGGACGTGTTCGCCCAGGGCGAGCGGCTGGGTCGATTCGGCTGGAAGGCCAACGTCGCCACCATTGCTCACCAGACCGCCGGCGCCTTCCACGGCGACATCGGCATCACCTCCAACGCCTTTCCGCAAGAGACCTGCACGCCCACGCAGAAAGACTGCCTGGCCGCGCCGCACGGAGGCGGCCGGACGAACGGGCGCGATGGGATCGTGCCAGCTTCCAGCGCGATCGCACAGCGCCCCGAAATCGACGACGAGACGCTGGGCCAGGTGATCTTCTATCAGGCCACGCTGGCTCCCGCCGCTCGGCGCAAGGTGAAAGACCCGCAGGTGTTGCGCGGTCAGGCGCTGTTTGCGCAGGCGCAATGCGCCACCTGCCATCGACCGAGCTACGTCACTGCCGAAGGCCCGTTCCCAAGCCTTACCAGCACGGCCCTGAAGGGCCAGCGCATCTGGCCCTACACCGACCTGTTGCTGCACGACATGGGTCCCGACCTGGCCGATGGCCGACCGGATTTCCAGGCCAGCGGCAGCCAGTGGAAGACGCCGCCCCTGTGGGGCATTGGCCTGATACCGGACGTCAACGGCCACCAGCGTCTGCTGCACGATGGTCGTGCCAATGGCGTGCTCGAAGCCATCCTGTGGCACGGTGGCGAGGCACAGGTGTCGAAAGAAAAGGTGCTCAGGATGAAGTCCGGCGAGCGGCAGGCACTGGTGAAATTCGTGGAGTCGCTATGAACAACCGCTTGCGCGCGCTCACGGCCGCAGCGCTGGCGCTGTGCATCTCGGGGGTCGGCGCGCAAGTCACTGCGCCGGTCGTGGCTGCGCCCTACTACTCGGCCGAGCAGGCCATGCAGGGCCTCTACACCCACCATCTGCCGCCGCTGGCAAGTGCGTTCCAGGGTGAGGCAGATCGCCTCGTCGAGAGCACGCGCCAGTTCTGTCAGGGCCAGGCCCCACTGGCCGCGCTGCGCACGCAATGGAAGCGCACGTTGGTGAACTGGGAGACTTTGTCCACGCCCGCTGTGGGGCCCTTGGTCGCGCGGCGCTCGCAGCGCCAGATCGACTTCTGGCCAACCCGCCCGGATCTGCTGCGTCGCTCGCTGGACAAAGCTCCCGCCACCCTGGCCGACATGGACCGCGTGGGCACGCCCGCCAAAGGATTTCCGGCGCTCGAGGTGTTGATGAACCAGTGGTCCGCAAGCCGTCAACCGGCACCCGCCGCCGCCTGCCACTATGCCGAACTGGTGTCGCAAGGCATCGCGGCCGAGGCACACGCGCTTCAGAACGAATTCGGCACCTGGGCCAGCAAGGCATGGTCCGATGAACCGGAGGTCACCACCGCCTCGCTCGCCGAGTGGGTGAACCAGTGGCTTGCCGGCCTGGAGCGGCTGCGCTGGGCCCACATCGAGAAGCCCATCACCAGCCACCAGACCACGGGCAAGGCTGCCACGGGCGCGCCGGTTCCATTTGCCCGTCTCGACCGCGAAAGCGCACTGCGCGACTGGCGCGCACAGTGGCAGAGCCTGCTCGCACAGGGCCGACTGCCGCCAGGTGCGCAGCCGCCCGCCGCGGGCAGCGCGCTCGTGCCCATGGAAGCGCTGCTGATGGGCCGGGGCCAGCTTGCGCTGGCGCAGAAGTGGGGCCAGGCGCTGGACGAGGTGACGGCGGACATGGACAAGCTGACACCTCGATCCAGCGAACGTGAACTGCTGGCACTCACGAAGTCCATGAAAGCCGTGACCGTGCTGTTCCAGAACGAAGTGGCGGCCGCACTCGACGTCCCTCTGGGCTTCTCCGATGCCGATGGGGACTGAGGACACCCCGCTGCTGTCGCGTCGCCAATGGTTGGCGGCGGCAGCTGCGCTATGTCTTGCGCCCGCCCGGGCCGCCACACCCGCGGGCGCCAGGCGTCTTCTTGCCGCCTGGCAAGCTTCCAGTGAGCAACGCATTGGCGTGATCGGTGTCGATGGCGCGCGCTGGTCGGTTCAACGCGAGATCATCGTGCCCACCCGCGCGCACGGCCTGCTGGTGGAAGCCGGCGGCAGCGTGCTCGCCACCGCGCGGCGCCCCGGCGACTGGCTGTTGCGCTGGCACCCCGCCGGCGGCAAGACCGAGTGGCACTGGATTGAAGACGACCGCCGCTTCAACGGCCACGCGGCCGCCAGCCCCGACGGCCAGGCGATCTGGACCACCGAGACCGATCTGGACAACGCGCAAGGCTGCCTCGCGGTGCGAGACGCGAAGTCGCTGGAAAAGCGCGATGAGTGGGCCACGCACGGCATGGATCCGCACGAGTTTCTGGTGCTTCCCCAGCCAGTGGGCGAGGTGCCTGCCGGGAGCCTGATCGTGGCCAACGGCGGCATTCCCACACTGCCCGAAACCGGTCGCAGCAAGCGCGCGCTTGACCGCATGGACGCTTCCCTGGTGGCACTGAACCCCCGCGATGGCGCGCTGCTGGGTCGGTGGCGTCTGGACGATTCTTTCCTCAGCATCCGCCACCTCGCCTGGGACCCGGTTTCGTGTTCCGTGGGCATTGCCCTGCAGGCCGAGCATCCCGATGCGGACGCCAGGCGGCGCGCGCCGGTGCTCGCGGTGTGGAACGGCAAGCGCCTGCAGGCCGCGCGGGAGCAACCTGCCATGCAGGGCTATGGCGGCGACATCTGCGCCAGGCCCGGCGGAGGCTTTGTGGTGAGTTGCCCGCGTGCAGACGCGCTGGCCTTGTTCGATGCCAGTGCGCTCTGGACTCAGATCCAGTCTCATCGCGAAGCCTATGCGCTGGCGGCAGATAGCGCCCACTGGTGGGCCAGTGGGTCAGAAGGCGTGTGGTGCGCGCCCGAAGCCGTCGAAGCCCGCGCCGCCCATCGGATTCAATTCGACAATCACTGGGTCGTGTTGTGATCACGGCGGCTCTTCGGCGTAGCCGGTAACCTGGTTGCACGCACCACCCGTGCGCCGGCATTGCCCATCGGCCTCCAGCCATGGATGCGCATGGCCCACGCAGCCGGTCTGGCAGATCACGCCACTGGCTTCGGCCAACGAGGTCAGCGCAGCGTCCGGATTCGTTCGTCGCTGCAGCAACGGCCGCGTCGACACCATGGCGTTCAGCCCCCAGAGCACGCAAGTGCGCGTCAGCACGAGTTGCGTGCGAAGCCTCAGCACTTCCCCTTCGAGCGCCAGCAACTGCGCCTGGCTGGCTCGCATCTGTGTCTCCACGCGGCGCTGCAAGCCTGCGAGCTGGCGCGTGAGCACACCATGTTCGGTGCTCACTTCAAGGTTTGCGGCTGCTGAGAAAACCATCGAAGGTCACTGCAGACTGGTGGGCATGGAATGCCATACCGGTTTGGGTTTCCCCGGCTCTTCTGACACGTTGTGCAGTTCGAGCTGCCAGCGGGTGCGCAGGTTGGCCAGCATCGCCTGCATGGGCGGTGAAAGCTGGGAATGGCCTGAAAGCTGTTGGAGATTGGTCACCAGTTTGCCCGCCATGTGGGCGCGGTGCGGACACTCCTTTGCGCTCTGCGCGTAGCCCGTCATGAGCGCCAGCGTGCCAGCCAGCAGGGCCTCCACACTGGGCAGGGTGTACTCCTCGTCGGCATGGTCGGTCGGGGGCATGGTCCGCATCGGGTCTCCTCAAGAAGGCTGGCGAGGTTGAATTATATGAGAACGATTCTCATTTGCAAGCCGAACCGATTCTCAAAACTGAAACGAGCCCGTGCAACGCGCACAATGCGGCCCTGTTCTCAAAAAATGCGAAAGGAGTGCCCATGAAAGGCGACGCCAAGGCCATTGGCCACTTGCAAGCCCAGCTCAAGAACGAGCTGACCGCCATCAACCAGTATTTCGTCCACTACCGCATGCTCAAGCACTGGGGCCTGGACAAGCTGGCCGGCAAGGAATACGCCGAATCCATCGGTGAAATGAAGCACGCCGACAAACTGATGGACCGCATCTTCACGCTCGACGGCCTGCCCAACCTGCAGGATCTGGGCAAGCTGCACATCGGCGAGGATGTGCCCGAGATCCTCAAAAGCGATCTGGCACTGGAGACCGGCGCGCAGAAAACCATCAAGGACGGCATTGCGCATTGCGAAACGGTGCGCGACTATGTTTCCCGCGACCTGCTGCAAGGCATTCTGGACGACACCGAAGAGCACATCGACTTCCTCGAAACGCAGATCGAACTGATCGAGAAAGTGGGCCTGCCCAACTACCTGCAAAGCCAGATGGGTTCGCCCAGCTGAACCCAGCGGTACCGCCTGTCCGCCAAACCCCGCCAACGTGCGGGGTTTTCCCGGTTCATTGAATACGATCAATTATCATTTGCAGGCTTTTCCACTTTCCAACCCTGCCTGCCTCCTGCCATGATCGTTTGCGTTTGCCATCGCGTCAGTGACCAGACCATCGCACGTTGCGCACGTTCGGGCATGGCATTCGACGACATCCAGCTCGAACTGGGCGTGGCCACGCAATGCGGACAGTGCGAGTCCTGCGCACGCTCCCTGTGGTCGGAATGCACGCCCCATCAGGCCGTGGCCCACCTGAAGTTTCACCCAGCCGCCTTGCCGGCCCAGGCCGCAGCCGCCTGAGGTACAGGCGCATACTGCGCCTTGTCAAAGCGTGCCCTGCCGGGCACATTCCCTCCTGAATCGTCAAAAGCGTTGCACCGCTTTACGCGGTTTTACGCACTAGGGTTTTCCCGGTCACCGCTTTAGAATGCGCGATTCCGTTCCGCATCGCAAGATAACAATTCGCTGGAGACACGAGCATGAGCATGGACAACAGCCCTGAGAACAAGCGTGCCGAACTGCGCCGCGCCGCGCTCGAATACCACGAGTTCCCCATCCCCGGCAAAGTGGCCATCGCTGCCACCAAGCAGCTCACCAACCAGCGCGATCTGGCGCTGGCCTACTCGCCCGGCGTGGCCGCGCCTTGCGAGGAAATCGTGGCCGATCCGGTCAACGCCTTCAAGTACACCAGCCGGGGCAACCTTGTGGCGGTCATCACCAACGGCACCGCCGTGCTCGGCCTGGGCGACATCGGCCCGCTGGCTGCCAAACCGGTGATGGAAGGCAAGGGCGTGCTGTTCAAGAAGTTCTCGGGCATCGACGTGTTCGACATCGAGATCAACGAGAAAGACCCGGACAGGCTGGTCGAGATCATCGCCTCGCTCGAACCCACCTTCGGCGGCATCAATCTCGAAGACATCAAGGCGCCAGACTGCTTCTATGTGGAGCGCAAGCTGCGCGAGCGCATGAAGATCCCGGTGTTCCACGACGACCAGCACGGTACCGCCATCGTGGTCGGCGCGGCCATCCTCAACGGCCTGAAGGTCGTGAAGAAGGACCCGAAAAAGATCAAGCTCGTCACCTCCGGCGCTGGTGCCGCAGCCCTGGCCTGCCTGGGCCTGCTGGTCAAGCTGGGCATTCCGCGCGAAAACATCTGGGTGACCGACCTGGCCGGCGTGGTGTATGAGGGCCGCACCGAACTGATGGACGAGGACAAGATCCAGTTCGCGCAAAAGACTGGCCACCGCACCCTGCGCGATGTGATTGCCGGTGCCGACATCTTCCTCGGCCTGTCTGCGGGTGGCGTGCTCAAGCAGGACATGGTCAGGAGCATGGCCGCGAACCCGCTCATCCTGGCGCTGGCCAACCCGAACCCCGAGATCTCGCCCGAAGACGTGAAGGCGGTGCGGGACGACGCCATCATGGCCACCGGCCGCACCGACTACCCGAACCAGGTCAACAACGTCCTGTGCTTCCCGTACATCTTCCGTGGCGCGCTTGACGCGGGCGCGTCCACCATCACCGATGAAATGGAGATCGCGGCGGTGCACGCCATCGCTGAACTGGCGCAGGCCGAACAGAGCGAGGTGGTGGCGGCCGCCTACGCAGGCGAGAAGCTGGCTTTCGGACCCGAGTACCTGATCCCCAAACCTTTCGACCCGCGCCTGATGATGAAGATCGCGCCTGCCGTGGCGCAGGCCGCCGCCGACAGCGGTGTGGCGCTGCGTCCGGTGGTCGACATGGCCGCGTACCGCGAGCGCCTGCAGAGTTTCGTGTTCGCCTCCGGCACCATCATGAAACCGATCTTCGCGGCAGCGAAGCTGGCCGAGCGCAAACGAGTGGCCTACGCCGAAGGCGAGGAAGAACGCGTGCTGCGCGCCTGCCAGATCGTGGTCGACGAAGGCCTCGCGCGCCCCACCCTGATTGGACGGCCGGAGATCATTGCCCAGCGCATCGAGAAGTTCGGCTTGCGACTGCGCGAAGAACTCGACTACGACATCGTCAACGTCGAACAGGACAGCCGGTACCGCGACTTCTGGCAGACCTACCACCGCATGACCGAGCGCAGAGGCGTGACCGCGCAGCTTGCCAAGATCGAGATGCGCAGGCGCCTCACGCTGATTGGCTCCATGCTGCTGCACAAGGGAGAGGTCGACGGCATGATCTGCGGCACCTGGGGCTCCACCCACACTCACCTGAAGTACATCGACCAGGTGATCGGCAAGCGCGAGGGCGGCAGCCCGAGCACCGCTCAGGACGTGCGCATCTACGCCTGCATGAACGGCCTGATGCTGCCGGGCCGACAGGTGTTCCTGGTGGACACGCATGTCAACTACGACCCGACGCCCGAAGAGCTGTGCGAAATCACGGTGATGGCGGCCGAGGAGATGCTGCGCTTTGGCCTGCAACCCAAGGCCGCGCTGCTGTCGCATTCCAACTTCGGATCCAGCGACGAGCCCAGCGCGGTCAAGATGCGCCGAACACTGGCCCTGTTGCGGGAACAGGCGCCTTGGCTGGAAGCAGACGGAGAGATGCACGGAGATGTGGCACTGGACGCCGCCGCGCGCCAGGCGCTGATGCCGAACTCAACCCTCAAGGGTGCGGCCAACCTGCTCGTGCTGCCCAACATCGACGCTGCGAACATTGCCTACAACCTCCTGAAAACGGCGGCCGGCGGAAACATCGCCATCGGCCCGGTTCTCCTGGGCGCCGACAAGCCGGTCCACATCCTGACAGCCAGCGCCACCGTGCGCCGCATCGTCAACATGACCGCGCTCACCGTGGCGGACGCAAACGTTTCCCGTTGACGCCTGTTGTAAAAGCAAGCGCTAACTTTTACACACATTTCTGACGCCCTGAATTTGCCCTCTTTTTCAGCAGGCCCTTGCAATTTCAAGCCGCCTCAGGCACACTAGCGAGCTTGGATTTCAGGGTTAACCCGCCCCAAGTCACCCCGGAAAAGAATGCTTTATCGCTCACTTTTCCCAGGCGACAAAGGCGGGTTGATTGCATCAAAAGGCAGGGGAATTTCATGGATCTGCAGCAGATCCGGGCTCGCATCGGGAGCGTGAGGGACGTGGCCACCTGGGCCATTGCGACCACCGTGTTGGTCACGATGGGCACCTTTGTGGTGCAGGCCCGGTCCCCCGAAGCTGCGGCTCCGGCGCTGGCCGCAACGCCCATGTCGGTCTCCGGTTTGCCGGTACAAGGCCAGGAAGTGATGGGCCTGATCCGGCAAGGCGGTCCCTTCCGGTACGAGAAAGACGGCACAGTGTTTGGCAATCGCGAACGCCTGCTGCCGGGCCAGAAGCGTGGGTACTACCGGGAATACACGGTGCCCACCCCCGGCTTGAGCCACCGGGGCGCCCGGCGGATCGTATGCGGTGGGTTCAAGCCCCGTTGGCCTGAAGCGTGTTATTACACCGAAGACCACTACGCCAGCTTCAGGCTGGTGGTTCAGTAGGTCTTGGTGATGTGAGCAGATTTTTAACTTTGACCTTAGAAAGAGACGCGGAGATGGACACGCCACTTCGTAACGTACGACCCAATATCGTTCAGTCGATTCGCGCCCACGGCGTGAAAGACCTGCAGGCTGCGGCCGAGCACTTGGGGCACCACTTCCTTTACGCCAACCTGGCCAAGGCCCAGAGCAAACAGGACGTGCTGGAGTTGATCGCGGCTCAATACACCTTGCCCTCGCACTTCGGCAAGAACTTCGACGCGCTCTACGACTGCATGACCGACATGGTCCACAAATCCGGTCCTCAGACCGGGTTCATCGTGGTGTTGGAACACATTCCGGCGCACGCGAAGTTCGACAAGGAAGCGCGTGAGCAATTGCTCGACATCTTCCGCGACGCCGCCGACTACTGGTCCGACCGCAAGATTCCGTTCCGCTGCTTCTATTCGTTCTCGGTGGCGCGTTCTCCCAAGGGCGAAGAGCCGATCGAGGTGCAGAGCGACGAGCCGATGCCCACCGACAAGATCCTGGACGTCAGCCCGATGGCGCTGCGCATGAGCAGTCCGTTCAATGCAGGGTATTGGCTGGCAGCGGCCTGACCCCCCGCGCCGGTCCCTCGGCGCCACTGGATAAGCCCCGACACCTGTCGGGGCTTTTTCATGCCTGCGTGCTTTTCGCCAGGCTCACGTATTCGCTGACCGGCACTTCCTCGGCTCTGCGTTGCAAGTCGAACTCGCCAGTGAATCCCTTTTCATCCAACCATCGGCCCAGCGTGTTGCGCAGGATCTTGCGGCGCTGGCTGAACGCTGCCTGGACCAGCTCGCCGTAATGGGCCACGTCGATGGCCGGCGGTTCGGCCAGGGGCACCATGCGCACGATGGCGCTGTCCACCCGCGGTGGCGGGTCGAAGCTTTCGGGCGGCACGAAGAGCACGTTCTCCATGGCATAGCGCCACTGCAGCATGACCGACAGCCGGCTGTAGTCCGACGTGGCAGGCCTTGCGACCATGCGATCAATCACTTCCTTTTGCAGCATGAAGTGCTGGTCCTGGATCACGTCCACGTGGTCGAGCAGATGAAAGAGGATCGGTGTGGAGATGTTGTAGGGCAGGTTGCCCACGACGCGGATCTTCATCGCGCCCAGACGCGAAGCCAGCGCAGTGAAATCCACCTTCAGCACATCCGACTCGATCACATCCAGCGAGCCGTGGGCACGCAGGCGAACCGCCAGATCGCGGTCGAGTTCAATGACGGTGAGTCGTTTCAGACGCTCCGCCAGGGGCTGGGTGAGCGCGGCCAGCCCAGGGCCTATCTCGATCATGGCGTCGGCGGCGGCAGGCGCGATGATCGCGACGATGGACTCGATGATGGCGCTGTCGGTCAGGAAGTGCTGACCGAAACGCTTGCGCGCGATGTGTTTCATCGCTGGCCTGCGCCGCGCTTCACTGCTGCGGCGCTTCGCGGTATTCGATGAAGGCGCGGCCACGCACGTCCAGCGCCCAGGCGCGCAAGGCTTCGTCGGTTTTCTTCTCGCGCACCAGTCCTCGCACGATCTCACGTTGCTCGCGCGCCGAGAGCTTGGTCTGGCGCCGTTCTTCCACTTTGATGAGGTGCACCCCAAAGCGCGAGACCAGCGGAGTCGACACCTCACCGGGCCGCAAACTGTTCATCACCTGTTCGAACTCGGGCACAAACTGACCTGGGCCGGCCCAGCCGAGGTCACCACCCTGGCTGGCCGAGCCATCCTGGCTGTGCTCGCGCGCGAGCGCCTCGAAACTGGCCTGCCCACTGGCGAGTTGCTGGCGCCAACCGTTGAGACGGGCCACCGCATCGGCCTGGGTGAGCTGGGCATCGGGGCGCAGCAAGATGTGCCGCGCGCGGGTCTGGGTCACGTTGACGTCGGGCATGCCGGCCTGACGCTTGTCGAGCACCTTGAGGATGTGAAAGCCCGCCGGGCTGCGCAGCGGACCGGCGATATCGCCCACGTTCAGCGAGCGCGTGGCATCCACGAACAGCGACGGCAGCCGCTCAGCCGGCCGCATGCCGAACTGCCCACCATTGACGCGCTCAGGAGCATCGGAAAACTCGCGTGCGAGCTGTGCAAAGTCGGTGCCGGCACGCGCGCGCGCGGCCACGTCCTGCGCCTTGTCCTGCAACTCCTTGATGCGCTCGGGACTGGCGCCCTCAGGCACGATGAACAGCACATGGGCCAGGTTGAGTTCAAGGTTGGCCAGCACATCGCTGCTTTGTTGCTCGCGGATGAAATCGTCGATGTCTGCCTCGGTCACGCGCACGCGCGAATCGACCTGGCGCTCGCGCACGCGCTGCAGCAGGATCTGGCTTCGCAGGTCATTGCGCAGGCGGTTGATGTCCACGCCCTCGGTGGCCAGGCGTCGGCGGAACTGCTCGGGGCTGAGCTGGTTCTGCGCGGCAATGGATTGTTCGGCCTGGGTGACATCGGCCTCACTCACCGTAATGCCGAGCTCGGTGGCCTGCTGGACCTGGATGCGCTCGTTGATGATCTGTTCGAGCACCTGGCGGGCCAGCTGATCGCGCGGTGGCATGGCCGTGCCTTGTTGGGCCATCTGCTGTTCCACGCGCACCAGGCGTTGGCGCACCTCGTTGTTGGTCACCGGTTCGGAGTTGACGAGTGCCACGATGTAGTCGGCGGTTCTTTGGACGCCAGGGACCGGTGTGGCGGTCGGCAGGCTGAGCTGGGTTGTCAGGCGCAGGCTCTGGGCTTGAACCGTGGCCGCGCACAACACGGAAGCACAGGCCAGCCAGATCGACGGGCGGATGCGGGTGGAGAAACGGTCAGTCATATTGTTGGAACCGGCTGGGCGGGTTGATTTCTTCGCGCAGATATTGGTAGCGCGGCACATTTTCCTTGAGGGTTCTCAGCGGGTTGGAGCCCAGGCGCGAGAACCCGGTGAATTCCAGCTGGAACAGGATACGCTGGTTGGCGGTGGCGCCGCTGCGCTGCAGGCGCTCGAGGACGACGCGCCCAACCCAGCATCCCGCATCGTACTCAAAGCCGGCCACCAGATCGACCACCTTCTTGTCGGGCACGCTGTAGTTGACGCGGCCCACGCTGTACCACTGGCCCGGACCGAGGCCCCTGCCCGGCACCTTCGTGTGGGCGGGCTCGCCCCACAGGTCGTTGAGCGGCCATTGCCAGCCAATGTCGAACTGTTCGCTGGTGCCGCGCTGGAGTCGGTAGGCAGCGCTGACCACGCGGTAGTTGCCGGGCGTGTAGCGCCCCCCCAGCGTGGTACGCACCGACTCGCGGTTGCTCGGGTTGAACTGCACGTTGGTGTCGATCGACCAGCGCGGGCTCCACTGCACGCGGGTGGCCACCAGGATGTCGCTCAGGCGCTCGGTCACGGGATCGCCACCGGGTAGGCCGCGGGCGTTGGGCAGAATGACGTTCTGGTCCTCGAACAGGTAGCGCTGGGCCACGCCCACGCGCAGCACTTCAGCGCCGCTGTCCGGGTCGAGCAGGCGCGAACTCACACCCAGTGTGAGGGCTCGGGTATCGGATATCCGGTCGTTTCCGCCGAACACGTTTTCGGAAAAGATGGAGGCGAGGTTGAAGTCGTTCGTGGCGGAGTCGTAGTTGGGCAGCAGGTTCTGATCGCGGTAGGGCGTCCAGGTGAAAAAGGCCCGCGGTTCGAGCGTCTGGACGAAAGAGCGGCCCAGATAGCTGGCATCGCGTTCGAACACGAGTCCACTGTCCAGGCTGACGGTAGGCACCACGCGTGTAGCGCTGCGCGCGCCGTTGGCCAGGGGATTGTCAAAGTTGTAGTGGGTGGCATGCAGCTGGGCACGCGGTTTGATGAACCAACCCGGCGCGAGCCAGCGGCGGCTGATCTCGGCCACCGACATGGTGCGCGACCCGTTGGTCTGGCCGGTCAGGAGCGGGTTGGATTCGAAGCGGGTGAAGTCGGTAAGCACCGACCAGTCCCAGCCGCCCAGGCCCGCGATGCGCGCGTCGCCACGGCTGTAGCGCGCAGCAATCGACGGCAGGCGGTCATAGGGAGGCGTGATCGGTGCGTCGATGTCCTGAAGGGTCTGCCAGCTGTAGGTGCCCGCGCTCACCGCCCAGGGGCCACGTCCCCAGCTCAGCACCGCATCGCTGGCCAGCAGGCGCGTGGTCAGCGACGCGGTGGCGCGCGGGAAATCGCGCCAGTAGTCGTCGTCGCTCACGCGATTGAGATTCAGGTACAGGCCGGCCGCGCCTGGAGCTCCCAGCCGGTTGGTCAGGTCTGTCAGGTTCTGCTGGTGTTGCAGCGTGTAGCCCCAGCGATCGGCATCTCGCAACTGGTCCGATGGCATGAACGCTCCGCGCACCTGGCCGGCATAGGTCGGCTGCAGGTAGCGGAGTTCTGCGCCCAGATCGACACCGCGCTTGCTCATGAACGTGGGATAGAGCGTGGCGTCGAAGTTGGGCGCGAGGTTGAGGTAATAGGGCTGTGTGAATTCGAGACCGCTGATGTTGTCGATGTTCAGGGTCGGAGGCAACAGGCCCGACTTGCGCGCGTCGGTCAAGGGGAAGGTGAAGTACGGTGCGCCGAGAATGGGCACGCCCTTGAACTCCAGCACGCCATTGGTGGCTTTGCCGATTTCCTCGACGTTGTCGAACTCGATGCGCGAAGCGCGCACCATCCAGTCGGGCATCCAGTCTGCGCCGGGCGTGCGCGGGCAGGTCGAGTAGCGCGCATCAAAGGCATTGGCGTGGTCCTTGTCGAGGAAATCGACACGGCTTGCGTCGCCCTTGCCTTCGTTCTCGAGCAACTCGAAAGTGGGTTGCGTGAACCTGCCCTGGAAGGTGTCCATGTTGAGCTGCAGGTCGGGGCCGCGAAAACGATTCCCATCGCGGTTGACGAGCACATTGCCCGTGGCACGGGCGTCGTTGTTGCTCTGGTTGATCTGCAGGCGATCGGCGCGGATGACGATGTCGTGCCGGCGCAGTTCGGCCGCGCCTTCCACGGCGGTCACGCCGCCGGTCTGGCCTTCGATGCGATCGCCCGAGATGAAGGTGGGCGCCTGTTGGCGGGCCTCATCGGGCAGGGCCTCCAGCAGCATGCCGCTGGGCCTGAGATTCAAGGCGGGCGCCGCAGGGGCTTCATCGCCATCGCCAGACTGCGCCCGCGCCCAGCCAGGCGACGCCAGGACGCCCAGTGCAAGCAAGGCAAGCAGGACGTGAACGCCCCGCGCAACGGGTGCAGCCACGAAATGGGGCGCGCGCCTGCTGTGGTGAGCGAGGCCAATGCGCTGCGGGTGGGTGCGACGGTTCAAGGAAAAGGACTTCGTTGGCCCGGCTGCCTGTACGGGCGCGAAAGCCGGCAGCCTGCCCAGCAGGGGGGTTTGTAGAATCAGCTGGCATTATCCACTGCCCGTCACGTGCTCAGACCGGACAGCGGCCGACCAGACACCCTCCACCACCATGACCCTGCCCACCCCCGCTGTCGCGTGGACCGATGCCTCCCGGGAAGCCGCATTCCAGACGTGGCTGGCACCGTTGACGAAGGACTTCGGCCTATCGCCGGACACCCTCAGGCCGGCGTCTGCCGACGCGAGCTTTCGCCGCTACCTGCGCATCGACACCTCTGCTGGGCGCAGCCTGATCGTGATGGACGCACCGCCCGAACACGAGAACTGCGAACCGTTTGTCCACGTGGCCCGCCTCATGCGCGACGCGGGCCTGCTGGTACCGGACGTGCTGGCCTGGGATCAGCCGCTCGGATTCATGCTTCTCAGCGACCTGGGACGTCAAACCATGCTGGACGGCATGGACCTCGACCATGCGCAGGCCAACCATGCACGCTACATGCAGGCCCTCGATGCGTTGCTGGCCTGGCAGCTGTCGTCCCGGCCCGGCGTGCTTGCGCCCTACAACGAAGCCTTGCTGCGGCGCGAACTGCAGCTCTTCCCCGACTGGTACCTGCATCAGCACAAGGCAATCACCCTCAGTGACGCGCAGTCGCAGACCTTGCGCCAGGCGTTCGACACGATCGTGGCGCACAACCTGAACTCGCCCATGGTGTATGTGCACCGCGACTTCATGCCACGGAACCTGATGCTGCCTTTGCAGGCCGGCAACACCCCTGCGCAGCAACTCGGCGTGCTCGATTTCCAGGACGCGGTGCATGGCCCCATCACCTACGACGTGGCCAGCCTGATGCGCGATGCCTTCCTGAGCTGGGAAGAGGACTTCGTGATCGACGTGACCGTGCGCTACTGGGAAAAGGCACGGGCGGCCGGTCTGATGGATTTCGAAGACTGGCACAGCGACTTCGGCGCTTTCTACCGAGGCGTGGAATGGATGGGGCTGCAACGCCATCTGAAGGTGGCGGGCATCTTTGCGCGCCTCACGCTGCGCGATGGCAAACCCAAGTACCTGGCCGACACGCCGCGTTTCATCGCCTACATCCGCCACACCGCGCACCGCTACCGCGCGCTTGGCCCCTTGCTCAGGCTGATCGACGAGGTCGAGGGCCTGCAAGCAGCCTCGGGCTACGCCTTCGGGCGGGTCTGAACATGCCCCGCTTCCATTGCCCCGTGCGCCTGGTGGAGGGGCAGGTGCTTTTGCTGCCGGCAGCGGCGGCGCGGCATGTTCAGGTGCTGCGCCTGCAACCTGGACAAACCATCGAGCTCTTCAACGGCCAAGGCGGCGAGTGGGATGCCAGCATCACCCGCATGGGCCGCAGCGACGTGGAGGTCAGTGTGCTCAAGCACCATCCCACCGAGCGCGAGCCATTGCGATCGGTACACCTCGCGGTGGGCATGCCGGCCAACGATCGGATGGACTGGCTCCTGGAGAAAGCCGCCGAACTCGGCGTGGCCAGCCTGCAGCCCCTGCACACGGCCCACAGCGTGCTGCGCCTTGCGGGCGAACGCGCCACCAGAAAGCAGGCGCACTGGCAGTCGGTGGCCATCGCGGCCTGCGAACAGTGCGGCGGCAACCGGGTGCCCGACGTACATGCGGTGAGTGATCTGACCACTTGGCTGAAAGCCTTGCCTCCCTGGGATCGCGAGCATTCTGCGCTGCGCTGCCTGCTGTCGCTCGGACAGGGCACCCAGGCACTGGACCTTTTTCTACAAGATGCGCCCCTCCATGCACCGGTGCTGTTCCTCAGCGGCCCCGAAGGTGGCCTGAGCCCGCAAGAGGAATCTCTGGCCCTGGCAGCCGGCTTTGTGCCAGTGACACTCGGCCCGCGCGTGCTGCGCGCCGAGACCGCCGCACTGGCCGCGCTGGTGCTCGCGCTGCGCTGAGCACGGCGCCCGGCGCTGTCGCGGGGGCGCAGGCGCCGGCGGCAGCGTCCATGTATAAACGATGACTTATGAATAAAAATCTCTGGTTGCTGGCCGGCGCCCAAGGGCTGTTCTTGACCAACAACGTGGTCTTCATCGCCATCAATGGCCTGGTGGGCCTGTCGCTGGCACCGCTGGGCTGGATGGCCACGCTGCCAGTGATGGGCTATGTGGTGGGCGGCGCGCTGTCCACGCCAATGGTGGCGCGCACACAGAGCGCGCTGGGCCGCAAGGCGTCTTTCCAGATCGGGCTGCTGGTGGCCTTGGCCTCGGCGCTGTTGTGCGCGTGGGCGGTCATGGATCGCAACTTCTGGATGCTGGTGGCCGCCACCGTGATCGCCGGCTACTACAGCGCCAATGGCCAGCTCTACCGCTTTGCCGCCGCAGAGCTGAGCGCCCCGGCGTTCCGCGAAAAGGCGGTGTCATTGGTGCTGGCAGGCGGCCTGGCGGGTGCGGTGCTCGGGCCCAACCTGGCAACTCGCACCAAGGACTGGATGAGCGTGCCCTTTGCTGGCGCCTACCTGGCGCTGGCGGCGGTGGCGCTGTTGTCCATGGCGGTGATCGCCTTCATGAGCTTCCCGCCCGTGCCGCCCAGAGTGGCGGCCGCTGATCGGGGCCGTCCGCTGGGCGTGATCATGCGCCAGCCGATCTTCATCGTGGCGACCGCTGGCGCTGCCCTGGGCTACGGCGTGATGAACCTGCTGATGGCCGCCACGCCACTGGCCATGCAGGTGTGCGGCCTCCCCTTCGAAGACGCGGCCCTGGTGCTGGAATGGCATGTGATCGGCATGTTTGCTCCGGGCTTCGTCACCGGCCACCTGATCAAGCGCTTTGGCGTGCTCACCATCATGGGCGTGGGCGTGGTGCTCAACGGCGCCTGCATCGCGATCGCGCTGTCCGGAGTGGACCTGCACCAGTTCCTCATCGCGCTGTTCCTGCTTGGCGTGGGCTGGAATTTCCTGTTCACCGGCAGCACAACGCTGTCCTTGCAGGCCTACCGGCCGGAAGAAAAGGACCGAGCGCAGGCGGCCATCAATTTCTGCGTGTTTGCCACCATGGCGCTCACCTCCTTCGCCTCGGGCGCGCTGGTGACCACGAAAGGCTGGCAGTGGCTCAATGTCGGTTCGCTGGTCCCGGTGGCGCTGACCGGACTGGCACTGCTCTGGCTTGCATGGGTGCGTCGGCAGACCCAGAATCCGGCATAGGAGGAAGCCCCCCCCCGCGCTGTGTCAGGCGTCGTGGGTCGGGCTCGGCGCGGGAGCCACTGATGTGTCAAACGTTCATCCACACCACTGAAAGGGTAGGACCATGGGACTTCTGGATTCACTGATCGGCGCGGCCACCCAGGCTGGCATGGGCTCATCACAAGGCCCGTCTTCCCCTTCGGCCAGTGGCTTGCCCGGCGGCATGGACCCGCAAATGCTGGTCACCCTGCTGGGCGGCCTGCTGGCCAGTTCGGGTGGGCTGCAGGGTTTGCTGGCGAAACTGCAATCGGGAGGTCTTGGCGATGCGGTGCAGTCGTGGATCGGCACCGGCGCGAACCAGCCGGTTTCAGGCGAGCAACTGGGCGGCGCGCTTGGTCCGGACCTCATGGGCATGATCGCCTCGCAACTGGGCGGCAACCCGCAACAAGCCTCCGGCACATTGGCCGAACTGCTGCCCGGCCTGATCGACCAGCTCACCCCGAAAGGCCAGCTGCCCTCCGACAACGAGCTGGGCGGACTGGGTGCGCTGCTGGGTGGAAATGGCGGAAACGCCGGCGACCTCATGGGCGTGCTCGGCGGGCTGATGCAGCCCAGGCGCTGAGGCGTGCTGCGCTAGCCCGCTGGCGCCTGCACGTCCAGCCACGCCTTGAGCGTGCCGAACACGGCCGATGGATCGGCCTCGTTGAAGATCTCGTGGTACAGGCCCTCGAAGGCCTGCGTGTGCACCTGAGCGGCGGACGCGGCGGCGGCGAAGGCTCGACTGCCGGCCGGGCGCACCAGGTGATCGGCGCCGGCGAACATGAGCAGCGTGGGCACGGTCCAGCGGGCGGCGGCGGCAACCACGGACGGCCCGTTGCTGTCGATGAAATGCGCCAGGCGCGCAGTGATGCGGTCATGCACCAACGGGTCTTTCTTGTAGGCATCCACCGTGGCCGTGTTGTGCGAGATCTTGCTCGCGTCCAGCCCATTGGACAAGGCGAAGTTGGGCGCATGGCGGTAGAGCAGCCGGACCAGTTTTCTCTGCAACCAGCTCATGCCCGTATCGAGCGCGGGTGATGACAGCACCAGGCCATCCACCCGGGCCATGCCCCGCTGCACGAACGTGGCCGCCACCAGCCCTCCCATGCTGTGGCCCATGAGGATCAGAGGGCAGGACCAGGGCTCGGCAATATGGTGCCGCGTGTCTTCCAGCACTTCAGCGAGGTCGTCCAGCAAGGCGTCGTCGTCGGGCAGGACGCCACGCGCACCCCCCGATTCACCATGGCCGCGCTGGTCGTAGGCGCGCACACAGAACCCCCATTCGTTGAGACGGTGTGCCACCGGGTCGTAGCGCCAGGCATGTTCGCCCAGACCATGCACGATGAGCACCACCGCACGCGGTCGCCAGCGCATCGGCAGGGGCCAGTCATACAGCGCCAGGTTCAGCCCGTCGCGCAGGGTGAAGGGGGCCTGGGTGGTTTCGGACATCATCTGGCCCGCCAGCTCAGGGCATGCGGGCGATGACCTGGGCGACCGTCGCGGTCAGGCGCCGGGCGTACTCCAGGTGCAGGAATTCGTTGGGACCGTGGGCATTGCTCTTGGGGCCGAGCACGCCGCAGACCATCATCTGCGCTTTGGGGAAACCCTTGCTGAGCATGTTCATGAGCGGGATGGTGCCTCCCTGGCCGATGGTGCCGCAGCCGGCGCCAAAGTGCGCCTGCGAGGCGGCCTGCAGGGCCTGCTCGAACCACGGTTCAGTGGTCGGGGCATTCCAGCCGCTGGCGGCACCCTCACCCTCGAAGGTCACGCGGGCCTGGTAGGGTGCGTTGTCTTCCAGCAGCGCCTTGAGTTCCTGCACGGCGGCGGGCGCGTCCACCAGTGGCGGCAGGCGCAGGCTGAGTTTGAACGCCGTGTAGGGTCGCAGCACATTGCCGGCATTGCGCAGCTCGGGAAACCCGTCCGCGCCGGTCACCGACAGCGTGGGCCGCCAGGTGCGGTTGAGCAGTGCCTCCACCGGGTCGGTCGTGGTGGGCAGCGCAAACAGGGTGGCGCCGCCGCAATCGTAGTGAGCCCAGGGGAAGCGTTTGTAAAGCTCATCGCCCAGGATCGCCGCCGTTGCCCTGGCCTGAGCCACGCGTTCGGCCGGCACCTCGCAGTGGAAACTCGCGGGCAGCAAGCGGCCCGTGGCACTGTCTTCCAGCCGGTCGAGCACCTGGCGCATGATGCGAAAGCTGGATGGCACCAGGCCAGAGGCATCACCCGAATGAATGCCCTCGGTGAGAATTTCCACCTTGAGCACACCACTGGCCATGCCGCGCAGGCTGGTGGTGAGCCAGAGCTGGTCGTAGTTGCCCGCGCCGCTGTCCAGGCAGATCACCAGGCCGACGTCGCCCAGGCGCGTGCGCAATGCGTCCACGTAGGGCAGCAGGTCGCCCGATCCACTTTCTTCGCAAGTTTCGATGAGCCCGACGATGCGGGGATGGGCCACGCCCTGGGCCTTGAGCGCCTGCAGGGCGGCGATGCTGGCGTACACGGCGTAACCGTCGTCCGCGCCACCCCGGCCGTACAACTTGCCGTCGTCGATCTTCGGCGTCCAGGGGCCCAGGTCGCTGCGCCAGCCGGTGAACTCGGGCTGTTTGTCGAGGTGGCCGTACATCAGCACGGTCTGGCCGGAAGCTGGCGCCGGGGTGCCATCGCGCCCGGCGCTGGCAGGCACCTCGAAAAACAGCACAGGGGTGCGCGGCTGGCCGCGCGCATCGTCAAGTTGCACCACTTCCAGCGTCAGGCCTTCGACCTGCTGCGCACGCACCCAGTCGGCAGCGCTGTGCAGCACGCGATCCAGCAGGCCGTGGCGGGCCCAGTCGGCGTCGAAGGCGGGCGACTTGGCCGGTACCTCGATGTAGCGCACCAGCTCGGGCACGATGGTGCCGGACCAGCTCGCCTCCACATGGGCCTGCAGGGCGGCCGAGTCGAGCGCGGTGTGAGGCAGGCGGGCGTTCATGGCGGTGGTCTCCGGGAGCGTGGGGGGCCGCCACGCGCCGCGAAAGATTTCACCCGCTGCGGTGGCCAGGGAAACAAGTATAGGCAGGCGCAACGGTTTTTGGGACGCATGCAGCCCCTGACCAGAGAAGCGGCGCAGGGGGGGGTGTGGTTCGAGCCGTCAGGCTGTCCGAAAGACCCGCACCGCCTCGGCCAGCCGGCTGGCCTGGTCGCGCAGGCTGTCGGCCGCGGCTGCGCTTTCCTCCACCAGCGCGGCGTTCTGCTGCGTCATCTGATCGAGCTGGTTCACCGCCGTGTTGACCTGACCGATGCCCTGCGACTGCTCGGTGGCCGCCGTGGTGATGTCGCCCATGAATGCCGAGACCTTCTCGGCGTTGGCCACAATCTCGCGGATGGTGCTGCCTGCCTGCGTCACCAGGCGCGTGCCGTTCTCCACCTTGCCCACGCTGACTTCAATCAGGCCCTTGATTTCCTTGGCCGCCTGCGCGCTGCGCTGCGCCAGGCTGCGCACCTCGGCGGCCACCACCGCGAAGCCTCGCCCCTGCTCACCGGCGCGCGCGGCTTCCACCGCCGCGTTGAGCGCCAGGATGTTGGTCTGGAACGCGATGCCGTCGATCACGCCGATGATGTCGCCGATCTTCTGGCTGCTCTGGTTGATCTCTCCCATGGTGGTCACCACCTCGCCCATCACCTGGCCACCACGTGCGGCCACTTCGGCATTGGCAGCTGCCATCTGCGTGGCCTGGCGCGCCGCGTCGGCGCTCTGGCGCACCGTGCTGGTGAGCTGCTCCATGCTGGCCGCGGTCTGCTGCAGATTGCTCGCGGCCTGCTCTGTGCGACTGGAAAGGTCCTGGTTGCCGCTGGCGATCTGAGAGCTGGCAGTGCCGATGCTGTCGGTCGAACTTCGCACCTGGCCCACCATGCGGGCCAACGAGCCCTGCATGTCTCCCAGGGCCTTCATCAGTGTGGCCAGCTCGTCGCGCCCCTGCGCGCGCACCGGCTGCGTGAGGTCACCCTGGGCAATGGCTCCGGCCAGGCGCTGCGCCTCTTCCACCGGGCGACAGATGCTCTGCATGTTGAGCAGGGTGCTGGGCACCACGATCACGGCGGCCAGGGCCACGGCCAGGCCAAAGAGCGCCAGGGTCTGCTCTCGGGTCGCCTGGCCCTCCTGTTCCAGGTGCGCCGCTTCGGCAATCAGGATCGCCTCCACCTTCCCGAGGTTCTGGAGCAGCCCGTCGTACTGTTCGTGCGCTCTGGCCAACACGCGGTTGGCCACGGTGGCGGTGTCGTATCCCCCGCTTTCGAGCTGCTTGCTCACCGGCTCCACAAAAGCCACGTACCGGGTCAGTTGTTCCTTCATGTCGCGCACCAGCGCGTTGTCATCGTCCTCATCGCCCACCAGCATCTGGTCGATCTGCTGAAGCGCGCTGTCGCGCGCGGCGTTCCATTGGGCTTTGGCCTTGGTCACGGCCTCAGGCTTTTCGTAGCCAATGATCATGTCCTTCTCAAAGCGGCCCAGGTCGCCCAGCGCCACCTGCAGGCGCGAGAGTGTCACGGTTTCCTGGAAGGCGTGATTCATGAACTCGGTGCTCAAGGCGTGCAGCCGAGACATGCCCCAAAGGCCCGCTCCACCCACCAGCACCAGCAGAAACAGGACGACGCCGATGGCCCCCATCATGCGGGTGCGGATGGAAAACTGTCTCATCAGATCTTGCATGGTCGAAAACTCGTTCTTGCAGGGTTCGGTAACGCCAGAGTTCAAATGAGGGTCAGAGCCGGAACACGCGCACGACCTGGTCGAGGCGAGCGGCCTGGTCCTTGAGGCTCTCGGCCGCAGCCGCGCTCTGTTCCACCAGCGCCGCGTTCTGCTGCGTCATCTGATCGAGCTGCGTCACCGCCACGTTGACCTGGCCGATCCCGTCGCTCTGCTCGCCCGCAGCCGCCGTGATCTCGCCAATGATGTCGCTGACCCGCTGCACCGAGCCCACGATCTCGCTCATCGTCTGCCCCGCATCGGCCACCAGCCTGGAGCCGGTCTCCACCTTGTCCACGCTCGCACCAATCAGCCCCTTGATCTCCTTGGCCGCCTGCGCGCTGCGCTGCGCCAGGTTGCGCACCTCGCCAGCGACCACCGCAAAGCCTCGGCCCTGCTCACCCGCACGGGCGGCCTCCACCGCCGCATTGAGCGCCAGGATGTTGGTCTGGAACGCGATGCCGTCGATCACACCGATGATGTCGCTGATCTTCTTGCTGCTCTGGTTGATCTCGTCCATGGTGGTCACCACCTGCCCCACCACCTGGCCGCCACGCACCGCGATCTCGGCCGCGCTGGCAGCGAGCTGGTTGGCCTGGCGCGCCGCATCCGCGCTCTGGCGCACCGTGCTCGTGAGCTCTTCCATGCTGGCCGCCGTCTCCTCCAGGCTGCTCGCAGCCTGCTCGGTGCGCGCGCTCAGGTCCTGGTTTCCAGACGCTATCTCCACCGACGCCGTCCCTATGCTGTCCGTCGCACTGCGCACTTGGCCGACGGTCTGAACCAGCGAAGTTTTCATGGCACCCAGGGCCCGCAGAAGATCGCCCAGCTCGTCGTGGCGGTCGGACTTCACCTGTTGCGTGAGGTCGCCTGCGGCCACCGTGGTGGCAATCGCCACGGCTTCATTCAGCGGTGCCGTGACCGACCGGGTGATGCGCCACGCCACGAGACTGGCCACCAAAACGGCAGCCACGGCCAAGCCGACGAGCAGCATCACGGCCTGGCGAATGGTCGTCTGCGAAGTCGCCACCGCCTGGTCCACCAGACCCCGCTGGAACACCAGCAGTTCACTCTGTGCGTTGCCATAGCTGTCCGCCGCCGGCATCAGTCCGGTCGTGAGTTGCCGGTTTGCAGCATCCAGGTCACCGCTCTTGAGGGTATCGAAATACACCTTTCGCACCGCGATGTAGGCGGTCCGAAGTTCGGAGATCTTGGCCAGGAGCGCCTTGCCCTGCGCGCTGCTGATCTCGGCCTCCAGCGTCTTCTGCAGCTCGTTGATGCGCGTGGTGGTCTCCGCGATCTGGGGCTTGAAGTAGGCATCGACCTCGGCGTCGGCCCTGGACTTCGCGACCGCAAGCACGCGGTTGATGTTCAAACGCGTGCTCGCTGCCCATTCGGCCGTCGCGGCTGCGCGGTGCTCGAGCGCAGCCACGCGCTCGGTCGCCGCCTGTGCGTTGCGCAGGCCGTTCCAGGCAAGCGCGGTAAGCACGAGCAGCAGCGCCAGGACACTGGCGAATCCGAGGGTCAGCCGCTGGCCGATCTTGAGTTGGGTGAAAAACACGTCGATGTCTCCAGGAAGAACAGAAAGCAATCAGAAACTTTCCCAGTCACCTTCGGCGCTGGCAGATGCCTTGGCCGGCTCGGGACGGGAGGGAGGTACCACGGCACGCTGGGGTTCGCGTGCAGGAGCGGAGGGTTTGTGCACCGCAGGACGCAGCGCCACGGCCGGCGCCGTCACGGGCAACGCGGTGGCGCGCACCACCGGAGCGACCACCGCAGGCGGCGCGTCGCCCGTGCGGAACACGCGCACGACCTGGTCGAGGCGAGCGGCCTGGTCCTTGAGGCTCTCGGCCGCAGCCGCGCTCTGTTCCACCAGCGCCGCGTTCTGCTGCGTCATCTGATCGAGCTGCGTCACCGCCACGTTGACCTGGCCGATCCCGTCGCTCTGCTCGCCCGCAGCCGCCGTGATCTCGCCAATGATGTCGCTGACCCGCTGCACCGAGCCCACGATCTCGCTCATCGTCTGCCCCGCATCGGCCACCAGCCTGGAGCCGGTCTCCACCTTGTCCACGCTCGCACCAATCAGCCCCTTGATCTCCTTGGCCGCCTGCGCGCTGCGCTGCGCCAGGTTGCGCACCTCGCCAGCGACCACCGCAAAGCCTCGGCCCTGCTCACCCGCACGGGCGGCCTCCACCGCCGCATTGAGCGCCAGGATGTTGGTCTGGAACGCGATGCCGTCGATCACACCGATGATGTCGCTGATCTTCTTGCTGCTCTGGTTGATCTCGTCCATGGTGGTCACCACCTGCCCCACCACCTGGCCGCCACGCACCGCGATCTCGGCCGCGCTGGCAGCGAGCTGGTTGGCCTGGCGCGCCGCATCCGCGCTCTGGCGCACCGTGCTCGTGAGCTCTTCCATGCTGGCCGCCGTCTCCTCCAGGCTGCTCGCAGCCTGCTCGGTGCGCGCGCTCAGGTCCTGGTTTCCAGACGCTATCTCCACCGACGCCGTCCCTATGCTGTCCGTCGCACTGCGCAGCTCGCGCATCATGCCCAGGAAGCGCAGGCGCATGGCCTCCACTTCGCGCACAAGTCGACCGATCTCGTCCTGCCGCTGGCTCGCAAAAGCGTGGCTCAGGTCGCCCTGCGCCACCGTGGTCACGGCCCGCGTGAGGTCGCCCAGGGGCTGGCTCACATTTCGGCGCACCAGCAGGTAGAGCCCGCCACCCAGCGCAGCGGTGGCCACCAGCAGCATGGCCCACAGGGCGTACATGCCGTTCCAGTGCGAAGCCATGGCCTCGGTGTCGGAGACCTCCGCAAGGATCCACCAACCGCCAGCAGCCGACTCGCGTTTGCTGACCCAGGGCTTGCGCATCTCGGCATTGAACAGCGGGGTGGCATCGCGCACGAAGGCCTGCGGCGATTCGCGCAACCGGGTGAGCATGGCATCGGCGCCCGGGTTGACATCGAGCACCTTCTTGCCCGCAGCTGTCGGGTGCGACACGAACACGGCCTCGGCGTTGCTCGTGCGCGGATCAATGATGTACGTGCCGCCACTGTCGAAAAAACGGGCCTCGCCCACCAGTTTGTCCAGCGACGCCTGGAAGTCGGCGATGTCAAAGCCGATGAAGAGGATGCCAACCACCTTGCCCGCCTCGTCGCGCATGGCCTCGTAGTGCGTCATGTACGGCTTGCCAAACAGCACGGCGCGGCCGGTGTAGGCCTTGCCGTCGAGCATGAGTGGGTAAGCGGGGTGGTTGCGCGCGAGCAGCGTGCCCATGGCACGCTCGCCGTTTTCCTTTTTCAGTGAGGTGCTCACGCGCTCGAAGTCGTCGCCCTTGCGCATGAAGATGGTGGCGACGCCACCGTTGGTGCGGTTGAAGGTATCCACCTCCGAGAAATCACCATTGAGCAGCATGCCCCAGCTCTTGAGCATGCCGGCCGATGCATCGAGCTCGAACTTCTCGGCAAACTTCTGGCGAAACGGGCGGTAGGCGCGGTCGGTCATCATGCGCGCCGTGGCGTCGAAAGCGTCGACAGAGTTGGCCACCGAAGCGGCCTTGTCGCCTGCCCACTCGACCATCTGATCGCGCGAGCGGCCCTCGGCCACCACGGCCATCACCCCGCTGATGAGCACCAGCGCGCCAGCCAGCATGGACACGGAGAGGAGCGATACGCGACGCGCAACGGATTGGGTGGAAGATAAGAAGGTGTTCATCGGTGCGTGTCTCCGGTGAAAGGTGGCGGGTTCACTGAAGAACCTGGGTGGCGTCCATGAGCCCCATGTCCTGGCTGGACATGAGCGCCTCGATGTCCATGAGGATCAGCATGCGCTCGCCCACGCTGGCGATGCCGGTGATGAAGCTGGTGTCCACATTGGTGTTCATCTCGGGCGCGGGCTTGACCAGGTCGCCCGCGAGTTCGAGCACATCCGACACGGAATCGACCACCGCCCCCACCACCCGGCCGCGCACGTTGAGCACGATGACCACGGTGAAGCCGTTGTATTCCACCTTGTCGCAACCCAGCTTGATGCGCAGATCCACCACCGGCACGATCACGCCGCGCAGATTCACCACGCCTTTGATGAACGACGGTGCGTTGGCGATGCGGGTGGGCTCCTCATAGGAGCGGATTTCCTGCACGCGCAGGATGTCGATGCCGTACTCCTCGCCGCCCAGTCGGAAGGTGAGGAACTCGGCACTGGCCTTCAGGCTGGCGACAACGCGTGCGCTGTCCTGGTGAGCGTTGGGGTGGGCGTCGTGGCGCATGTCCATGGAATCGGTCCTCGGTGATCGGGTTGGTCCATGGAATATCGGCCACCTCGGGCCAGGCTGAAGTCCGAAAAAGCCGGACAAACCCTTCCCATTCGCCCGGCGGTGCGCGAGCGTGAGTAGCAAAGTACACACCTGGAGCGCCAGGCGGCGCAGTGCCCTAACTCGAAAAGCGGAACACGGCGGTGCTGGCCAGCAGGTTGGGCCAGGTGCGGATCTCGCGGCCTTCGTGCAGGCCGAAGCTGTCCTCGATGGTGAGGCCGTTGCGCCGGGCCAGCACCTCGAAATCAGCATGGGTGCCCACGCGGATGTTGGGCGTGTCGTACCACTCGTAGGGCAGGCGCTTGGTCACCGGCATGCGCCCGCGCAGCACGTGCAGGCGGTTGACCCAGTGTGCAAAGTTGGGAAACGCCACCACGCCGAGGCGACCCACGCGCGCGGTCTCGCGCAACATGGTTTCGGCGTTGCGCAGGTGTTGCAGCGTGTCGATCTGCAGCACCACGTCGAAGGCGTCGTCGCCGAACATGGTCAGGCCGTCTTCCAGGTTGAGCTGCAACACGTTGACGCCACGCTTCATGCAGGCCAGCACCTTGGCATCGTCGATCTCCACGCCGTAACCGGTGCAGGCGCGGGTGGATTGCAGCAGCGCGAGCAGCGCGCCGTCGCCGCAGC
The DNA here is from genome assembly GCF_050250835.1 of Hydrogenophaga sp. Classification (GTDB taxonomy): domain Bacteria; phylum Pseudomonadota; class Gammaproteobacteria; order Burkholderiales; family Burkholderiaceae_C; genus Hydrogenophaga. Next base: position 37,957 of record NZ_JBFWNX010000018.1, read on the forward strand.
CCAGGTCCAGCACACGCGAGCCCGGCGGTACCAGCCGCGCGATGGAGTTGAGGATGGTCAGCTCGCTCATGCCGCGCCTCCCTGAAGCGTGCCGGCCACAGCCTGGTCGAAATAGGCGCGCACGGCGCCGAGGTAACGCGCGTCATCCAGCAGGAAAGCGTCGTGTCCGTGCGGGGCGTCGATCTCGGCGTAGCTCACCTCGCGCCGGTTGTCGAGCAAGGCCTTGACGATCTCGCGGCTGCGTGCAGGCGAGAAGCGCCAGTCGGTGGTGAAACTCACGAGGAAAAACCGGGCCTGCGCGCGGGACAGCGCGACGGTGAGGTTTCCATCGAATTCGCGCGCGGGGTCGAAGTAGTCGAGCGCGCGCGTGATGAGCAGGTAGGTGTTGGCGTCGAAATACTCGCTGAACTTGTCGCCCTGATAGCGCAAGTAACTCTCGATCTGGAACTCCACGTCCTGTGTGCTGTATCGGTAGGCGTCGAGGAGAGCAGCGCGATCCGGCGCCGGGCCGCCCCAAGCCGGATCAGCCCCTTCGGGGGGCAGCGAACCACGCGCAGCGGGGAGCGTGGGGGCCAGGTTCCGCCCGAATTTCTCGTTCATCACGTCATCGCTCAGGTAAGTGATGTGGCCGATCATTCTGGCGATTCGCAGGCCGCGCCGAGGCAGCGTCTGGTGGCGCAGGTAGTGGCCGCCGTGAAAGTCCGGGTCGGTCACGATGGCACGCCGCGCCACCTCGTTGAAAGCGATGTTCTCCGCCGTGAGGTTGGGTGCGCTGGCCACCACCACGGCGTGGCGAACCCGTTGCGGGTACTGCAGTGTCCAGGAGAGCGTCTGCATGCCGCCCAGGCTGCCGCCCATGACGGCTGCCAGCGTCTCGATGCCCATGGCGTCGAGCAGTCGCGCCTGCGCCTCCACCCAGTCTTCCACGGTGACCACCGGAAAATCAGCGCCCCAGGGCGCGCCTGTGGCGGGGTTGGTGTGCGTGGGCCCGGTCGAGCCGAAGCAGGAGCCGAGGTTGTTGACGCCGATGACGAACCAGCGATCGGTGTCGACCGGTTTGCCCGGACCGATCATGTTGTTCCACCAGCCTTCGCTGCGCGCCAGCGGCTGGCCACTGGCGTCACCGTGCCAGCCGGCCACGTGGTGCGAGGCATTGAGCGCGTGGCAGATGAGCACGGCGTTGGAGCGATCGGCGTTGAGGGTTCCGTAGGTCTCCACCACCAGCTCGTAGGCCGGCAGCAAGGCGCCGCTGCGCAAGGGCAGGGGCTCGGTGAATCGGAACGTTTGGGGCGTGACGATCAAGGCAAGGTCCAGACCGGGCGCCGGGCGCCCAAAAAAAAACCCGGTACCGCCAAGAGCGAGACCGGGAATCTCCCCTTTAGCGGCATTTCTAAAGCGCCCGCAATTCGGATCAAATCGGCGCTGGGCGGAGTATAAGTTGAAGCGCCCCGGCCCGGGCGGCAGCCCGGATGGGGGGCGTTGTTGTAACGGCGCATCGCCTAAACCGGGGCTTTGCACATCCTGAAAAATAGTTACTGTTTCTGCCGCATTCAGCGCATAATGGTCTGGCGAGTGCCCGAAACACTCGCTTTGACAAGTGATCGGTCGGTTTCGCGTGCTACAGGTTTTTGTGTGCTAACGGGGCTCCATCGCTATTTTTATCAGTGTTATTAGGAGTCCCATCCATGGGCAACAAACTGTACGTGGGCAATCTGCCCTACACCGTGCGCGACGAAGACCTGCAACAAGCTTTCAGCGCCTACGGCTCTGTCAACAGCGCCAAGGTCATGATGGAACGCGATACCGGCCGCTCCAAGGGCTTTGGTTTCGTGGAAATGGGCAGCGATGCCGAAGCACAGTCCGCCATTGAAGGCATGAACGGCCAGTCCCTGGGCGGCCGCAGCCTCGTGGTGAACGAAGCCCGTCCGATGGAAGCCCGTCCCCCCCGCAGCGGTGGCGGCGGCTTCGGTGGCGGCGGCCGCAGCGGTGGCGGCGGCTTTGGTGGTGGCGGTGGTGGCGAAGGCGGTTTCCGCAGCCCCTACGGCGGCGGTGGTCGTCGTGAAGGCGGCGGTGGCCGCGGCGGTTACTGATCGGCCTCGCCTGTCTGCCTGAACCAGCGCGGCGCGCTGGTTCAGCCGCAAAAGACAAAAAGCCCTGTGGTCCGCCACAGGGCTTTTTTCATGTCGATGTCTGGCGATGTTTGCGTGGCCGTCCGGCCAACAGGCGGTCGAACACCGCGTTGGGCAGCAGGCGCAACAACTTGGCCACCACGCCCATCTGCCAGGGGATCACGCGGTAGCTGGTGCGCGAGCGGATGGCGGCGAAAGCGCGATCGGCGAAGGTTTCAGCGCTGAGCAGGAAGGGCATGGCGTAGCGGTTCTGACGCGTCAGCGGGGTGTCCACATATCCCGGCAGCAAGGTGACCACCGCCACGCCGCTGCCGCGCAGCTCGCCACGCAGGCTTTCGCAATAGGCCACCACCGCCGCCTTGCTCGCGCAGTAGGCGGCATGCCCGGGCAAACCCCGGATGGCCGCCACGCTGGCGATGCCCACCAATGCGCCACTTCCTCGCGCGCTCATGCCGGCCAGAAAGGGGTGAAAGGTGGCGGCCAGTCCAACGTTGTTGGTGGCCAGGAGACGGGACATCACGTCGATGTCTTCGCGCACTGCGGTGTCCATGCCGATGCTCACGCCGGCGTTGGCGATGACCACGTCGGGAAGACCCTGGTTGTTCAGGCAGGCCAGGCCCGCAGCGACGATGCTGTCGGTGTCGGCGACGTCGGCGCCGTACACACGGCATTGCGCCTCGCCATAACCCTGGGCCTTCACCCAATCCTGCATCTCGGCAACGCGGCGGGCCACGAGCGCCAGGCGGTAGCCGTCGCGCGCGAACCGTGCGGCCAGCGCCTGGCCGATGCCGCTGGAGGCGCCGGTGATGAAGACCAGAGGCTGCTTCGTCCCTGCGGACAGCTCGGGCGCGATCATCGGGGCTCCATTCGCACTTTCACGCGACCCTTGAAGTTCGCCACGCGCTCATCGCCGACGTAGTCAAGGGTATCGGCCTGCAGGCGATCGGTGCCTCGAAGGAGCGTGACCGGTCGATCCGACACGATGCGCTCGGGTGTGGTGTAGACGTGGAGAAACTCGCCACGGAACTCCAGCCGGGGCACCGCTTCGCCGGTCGCGTTCACGCCCGCTTCGCGCACCACGACAGCATTGCCTTCGAGAATGAACTCGGTGTTGTCGCCGTTGGTGGTGATCAGCCGGGCGCTGGCCAGCGTGGGAAGGCCATTGAGTCCGACGTGGCGGATGCGACCGTTGTCGACTTCCACGGTGTCGGTGGCGGGGTAGTGCCGCGCCTCGACGCCGGTGAGTTCGGTCTTGAGGATGCCGACGGCGTCGAACACCTTCACCGAAAAGCGGCGCATGAAGTAATCGGGCTCTGTGCTCACGGGTCGCTCCACCCCGGGCAGTTCGGCCACAGGCGTGGCGCGCAACAGCCAGTAAGACGCGAGCGCGAGCAGGCCCATGAGCAGCACGGGCAGGTAGATGGAAAGGCTGTCGAGCCATTTGCGCTTGCGTCGAGGCGCCCGTGGCACGGAGGCGACCGAATCGACACCGTCGAAGAAGTCCAGGGGATCGGTCGTGCTCACCGCGAGGCCGCCCCCAGCTCGCTGGCGTAGGCGCCGCAGGCCACGAGCAGCAGATCGCAGACATCACGCACCGCGCCCGCGCCAGCCGCACGCTGGGCAACGTAGTGTGCAATGGCCAGCACCTCGGCGTGGGCGGTCGATGGCGCACACGCCAGCGCGGCTCGGCGCATCAAGGGCAGGTCGGGCCAGTCGTCGCCCATGGCGGCGACGGCGCTCCAGTCCAGGCCCAGTTCGGCCAGGATGGTCTCGGCCGCTGGCGCCTTGTCTTCAGTGCCCAGGCGCACATGCTGGACGCCCAGGGCGCCCAGGCGCAGGCGCAGCGCGGCGGAGTCGCGCCCGCTGATCACGGCCGGTGTGATGCCGGCGCGCTGCAGCAGCTTGATGCCGTGGCCATCGAGGGTGTGAAAGCGCTTGAGCGTTTCGCCGGCCTCGCTGATGTAGAGACCGCCATCGGTGAGCACGCCGTCCACATCGAAGAAGGCCACGCGCACCGGCTGCGCGCGCAGCAGCAGGGTGGGCGGGAATTCGAGCACGGGGCGCAAGGGCGTCATATGACTTTGGCGCGCATGAGATCGTTGCTGTTGAGCGCGCCCACCAGGCGCCCGGCTTCGTCAACCACGAGCACGCTGGTGATGCGGTTGATTTCCATCACGCCCGCCGCCTCGACGGCCAGGGCACCGGAGCTCACGGTGCGCGGGTTGGCGTGCATCACGTCGCGTGCCCGAAGCGAACGCAGGTCGGCGCCACTGCCGGTTTTTTCGATCAGGCGGCGCAGGTCGCCATCGGTGAAGACGCCCTGCACCCGGTTTTCGCCGTCGACCACCGCGCACAGTCCAAGGCCTTTGGCGCTGACCTCGCGCATGAGGTCCATGAGCGTGGTGTCCAGGCCGACGCGCGGCGCGTCGTCACCGCTGCGCATCACGTCGCTGACATGGGTGAGCAGCTTGCGACCGAGCGAGCCCCCCGGGTGCGAGCGGGCAAAGTCGTCGGCCTTGAAGCCGCGTGCGTCGAGCAGCGCCACGGCCAGCGCGTCGCCCAGGGCGAGTTGTGCGGTGGTGCTGGCGGTGGGCGCAAGGTTGTGCGGACAGGCCTCTTTCTCCACGGAAGTGTCGAGCACCACATCGGCATGCCGACCGAGTGTGGAGTCCGGGCGACCGGTCAGGGCCACCAGGGGCACGCCCATGCGCTTGATCAGCGGCAGGATGGCGGTGAGCTCTTCGCTCTCGCCACTGTTGCTGATGCCCAGCACCAGGTCGACGGCGGTGATCATGCCGAGGTCGCCGTGGCTCGCCTCGGCCGGGTGGACGAACAGAGCCGGCGTGCCGGTGGAGGCCAGGGTGGCGGCGATCTTGCGGCCGATGTGCCCGCTTTTGCCCATGCCCATGACCACCACGCGGCCGGTCACGATCAGCATGCGTTCGACCGCCCGGACAAAAGAAGCGTCCATGCGCTGGGCCAAAGTGTTGACCGCCTGCGCCTCGATCTGGAGGGTTTCCCGGGCCAGGGCCAGGGCTCGGGCGGGATCGAAAGTGGGCGGCAGCGACATGCGCACGATTATCGCTGCCACCGTACGCACATCGTGCCATGGGCGCCAAGTAACATCACGACCAGATGAACTCGCTCGACATCGCCCTGCTGTACCTCCTGGCCGCCGTGCTCGGGGTGGTGGGCTGTCGCATGTTGCGGCTGCCACCGATGCTGGGCTATCTGCTGGTGGGCGTGCTGATCGGGCCCAACGCGCTGGCGCTGGCACAGGAATCGGGTGGTGTTCGCTACCTCGCGGAATTCGGCGTGGTGTTCCTGATGTTCGTGATCGGGCTCGAATTCAGCCTGCCCAAGCTGCGCGCCATGCGGCGCCATGTGTTTGGCCTGGGGTTGTCCCAGGTCGTGCTCACCATCCTGTTGACCACAGGGGCCTCCCTCGCACTCACGCTCTTGCTGCCCACCTGGTGGGACATCAGCTGGCAGACGGCGCTGGCGCTGGGCGGGGTGATGGCCATGAGCAGCACGGCGATCGTCATCAAGATGGTGGCCGAGCGGCTGGAGCTGGAGTCTGAGCATGGCAAACGCGTGCTGGGCATTCTGCTGTTTCAGGATCTGGCCGTGGTGCCTCTGCTGGTGCTGATTCCTGCCCTAGCAGCGGACCCGGACGACCTGCTGATCGCGCTCTCCTGGGCCACCCTGAAAGCGGTGCTGCTGCTCGGCTTGCTGCTCACCGGCGGGCAAAAGCTCATGCGCTGGTGGTTGACGATGGTGGCGCGGCGCAAGAGCGACGAGCTGTTCATGCTCAACCTGCTTCTGATCACGCTCGGCCTGGCCTGGCTTACCGAGCACGCCGGGCTCTCGCTCGCCCTCGGCGCCTTCGTGGCCGGCATGCTGATCTCGGAGACCGAGTTCAAGCACCAGGTGGAGACCGACATCCGGCCTTTCCACGACGTGCTGCTGGGTCTGTTCTTCATCACCATCGGCATGACGCTGGACTGGCGCCTTGTCCTGGACCGCTGGCCGCTCGTGCTGCTGCTGTTCTCGGTGTCGGTGGGTTTCAAGCTGCTGCTCATCACCGGCCTCACGCGCGCACTCGGTGCGACCACGGGCGTGGCGCTGCGCACCGGGCTGTACCTGGCACAGGCAGGTGAATTCGGGCTGGTGCTGCTCACGCTGGCAGGACAGAACAACCTGGTTCCACCGCAATTGTTCAACCCGATCCTGGCAAGCATGGTCATCTCCATGCTGCTCACGCCGTTTGCCATCATGTACGCCAACGCCATCGTGATCCGGCTGGTGGGCAGCGACTGGCTGATGCAGTCGGTGCAGATGACCAGCATCGCCCGCAAGGCGATCAACGCCGACAGGCACGTCATCATCTGCGGCTACGGGCGCTGCGGCCAGAACCTGGCCCGGCTGCTGGAGGCCGAGGGCATCCCCTACATGGCGCTGGACCTTGACCCCGACCGGGTGCGCCAGGCCGCTGCTGCAGGGCACTCGGTGGTATTCGGCGACGCAGCGCGCCTGCAGGCCCTGATGGCTGCCGGTTTGCATCGCGCCAGTGCCGTGGCCGTGACCTACCTCGACACTGCGAGTGCGCTCAAGGTGCTGCGCCATGCCCGTGAGCAGGCCGCGCATGTGCCGGTGGTGGTGCGCACGGTGGACGACGTGGATCTGGAGAAGCTGCGCGCTGCCGGCGCCACCGAAGTGGTGCCCGAGGCCATCGAAGCCAGCCTGATGCTGGCCAGCCATGCGCTCGCGCTGGTCGGCGTACCGATGCGGCGCGTGATCCGCGTGGTTCAGGACCAGCGCGATGCGCGCTACAACCTGCTTCGCGGATATTTCCATGGCGCCGACGACGACGGCGCCGACGAGATCGACCACGAGCGGCTCAACACCGTGACACTGCCCGCGGCCGGACGCAACGTGGGCAAGACACTGGCTTCACTCGCGCTGCATGCCATGGGCGTGCGGGTGGTGAGCCTGCGGCGTGCCAATGGGCGCGCCCAGGCGGTGGACGACGAGGTCGCGCTCGAAGGCGGCGACACCATCGTCATCAGCGGCAAGGCGCCGGCGCTCGCGCTGGCTGAAGAAAAGCTGCTCTCGGGCTGAGGCGCCCTGGCCTGCGGCAACGAAGGTCGTCCATCGGCTGCAGGCGACCACACGCCGGGTGCGCGCCTGTCAGGGCACGGCGGGCACACACAATCTGCCTCAGGCAACGATCACCGTGACCTCGATTTCCTCCCATGGCATTGAACAGGGTCGCCATGGTCTCCTGCCCCGGCCCAAGGCCGGGGCTTTTTTTGTCCTGCATGGCGCATCAGCACGGGCCACGCTCCATCGCGTCGATAATGCCCGCTGCTTCACGGACCACGCCCATGGACAACGCCGCCTTCCTCAAAGCCCACATCCGCACCGTGCCCGACTGGCCTGCGCCCGGCGTGCAGTTCCGCGACATCACGCCCCTTCTGCAAGACCCCAAGGTGTTTCGCGTGCTGATCGACAGCTTCGTGCATCGCTACATGGACGCCGCACTCAAGCCCACCGTGGTGGCCGGGCTGGATGCACGCGGTTTCATCATCGGCTCGGTCGTGGCCTATCAGCTCGGCGTGGGCTTCGTGCCCATCCGCAAGAAGGGCAAGCTTCCTTTCACCACGGTGGAGGAGACCTACGAGCTGGAGTACGGCAGCGCCACGGTGGAACTGCACACCGACGCGGTGAAGGCCGGCGACCGGGTGCTGCTGATCGACGACCTGATCGCCACGGGCGGCACCATGATGGCGGGGCGCCGGCTGCTGGAGAAGCTCGGCGCGGAAGTGACGGAGGGCGCGGCCATCGTGGATCTGCCCGAACTGGGCGGCTCCGATAAGCTCCGCGCCTCCGGGCTGAAGCTGTTCACGCTGGTGGATTTCGCCGGTCACTGAGCGGGCCGGCGCGGCAGCGCTCAGAGCTTGCCGTGCTGCGTCTCGCTCAGGGCCGCGAAGTCGCTGTGCGACTCGGGCACCGGCATCTGCGCGTCGGCGGCCGTGCGGTAGGGCGGCGTGGCCACGCTCTGCAAGGCTCGACGAAATGCCGCCACTTCGTCGTCACCCACCACCTGCGCAGGTTCGCGCGAGGGCGTGATCTCGGGTCTGGGAATTGCGGTGGGGCTGGGCACCGGCATCGGCCGTGAGGGCGGGGGCACCGCACCGGGGGTCATCAGCACCGACTCGCGGCGCGTCTGCGCAGACACGGCGGCTTTGAGCGCCATGCCCACCTGGTCGTGCAAGGCCTTGCGGCGCCAGTACACCGAGCGGATGTCCATCTCATGGCGCGTCTTCGCACTCTGCTGGATCCAGCGCTCGATCTCGAGCAGGTACTCGTCGGGCATGGCCTGTGCGGGCAAGGCCAGGTCGATCAACACCAGAAAGGTGTCGCCCGTCGCGTCGAGCGTGAGCACCTTGAACTCGTAGCTGGTGGAGAGCACGCCTGCACGGATAAGGGACTCGCGCACCACGGAGAACAGCTGCTCGCGGCGCAGGATGCGGCGACCGCGGCGCGGCGAGATCAGCGGCAACGTGGTCTGGCTGAACTTGTTGCGGGCCCGGGTAAAGCCCCCCTTGCCGGAGAGTGCGGGTTTCCGGGCTTGCCACCAACTCATCAAAGACATGTACATCGTTTGCGCAGGGGATACGCGCAGAAAGGGTTGAAGGGAGGACATGAGGACGTGTTGAGGGGGAAGCCGCGCCGCACGGTCAGGTCACCGCGACCCGCTTGGGTCGGTTGTACATGCGCCGAGCGAGCACGGCCGACATGGCCACCGAGAGTTCGAGCGCGATTTCGGGGTGGCGCGCGGAAAGTTCGCGAAAGCGCAGCGGCGTCAGGCACCACAGGCGGCAATCGCTGCCCGCATGCACCGTGGCGCTGCGCGGGAGGTGGCTGTAAAACGCACCCTCGCCCAGCAGCGAGCCCGAGCCCACCACGGCGATGCGCACGCGCTCGCGCGAATCCTCGTAGTGAACGGTGAGCGTGCCACTTTCCACGAAATAGACGGTGCGGTCTTTCACGCCCTGCTCGATCAGCACCTGCCCCTGCTGCAGCGCCACCGGTTGCAGGTAGTTGGCAAGCATCGGCCACTGGCTGTCGTTGAGATTCAATGGCACGGCGTCCAGCGCACTGGAGAGGCGCATGGAGTTGGCCAGGCCTTGAATGTCAAAGCGCACGGAGGCGGGAAGCTGGGCGTTCATGCGGTCACGTTAACCGCGCAGCCCGCACGCGCGCAAGCGGGCCCTTACCCCTGCTTACAGTTGCACTCCGGGCGGTGCGAGCGGCGCCGTGAACGGCACCCTGCGCTCACTTGCCGATGCAAAAACGCGAAAAAATTTCGCCCAGCAGATCGTCGGCGGTGAACTCACCCGTGATGTCGCCCAGCGCCTGCTGCGCCAGGCGAAGCTCTTCGGCCAGCAGGTCCAGGTGCTCGCCGCGCCCAGCCAGCAGTCCCCGCGCGGCGCACAGGTGTTCGTCCACGCGCCGCAGCGCCTGCAGGTGTCGCTCTCGCGCCATGAACAGGCCGTCGCCCGGTTGCTCCCAGCCCACGATGTCCAGCAAGCGGCGACGCAGCGAGTCCAGCCCCGCGCCGCGTTTGGCGGAGATGGCCAGCGCGTCCCCGGGCGGCCCCGACATCGCAGCGGCAATCGCGGCGGCGTCGCACTGGTCTTCCTTGTTCCACACCTGAAGCACCGGAACGCCGCTCGGCAGCAGGGCAGCAATGGCGCCATCGGCCTCACGGTAGGCAGTGTCCTGCCCACGCGTGAGGTCGTGAACGAACAGCACCGCGTCGGCCTTCTGGATGCGGTCCCAGGCACGCTCGATGCCGATCTTCTCCACCTCGTCCACGTCTGGACTGTCGCGCAGGCCGGCGGTGTCGATCACGTGCAACGGCACGCCTTCGATCTGGATGGTCTGCTGAACCACGTCGCGCGTGGTACCGGCCACCGGGGTGACGATGGCCAGTTCCGCACCGGCCAGCGCATTGAGCAGCGAACTCTTGCCCGCATTGGGCTGTCCGGCAATCACCACCTGCAAGCCGTCGCGCAACAACGCGCCCTGGCGCGCCTGACTCTGCACGTCGGCCAGTGCCTGCTGCAGACGCAGCAACTGACCGCTGGCGTCGGCCTTTTGCAGGAAGTCGATCTCTTCCTCGGGAAAATCCAGCGTGGCCTCGACCAGCATGCGCAGGTTCACCAGCGCGTCGCGCAAGGCATGCACGCGGCTGGAGAACACACCGGCGAGCGAGCGCGAAGCGCTGCGCGCGGCGGCCTCGGTGCTGGCGTCGATCAGATCGGCCACCGCCTCCGCCTGGGCCAGATCGAGCTTGTCGTTCAGGAACGCGCGCTCGGTGAACTCACCCGCGCGCGCCACGCGCAAAGCTGGCGCGGTCTCACGCCCTACCTCCAGGCAGCGGGCCAGCAGCAACTGCAACACCACGGGGCCGCCGTGTCCCTGCAACTCCAGAACATCTTCCCCGGTATAGGAATGTGGCCCAGGAAACCACAGCGCCAGACCATGGTCGATCGCCTGACCCACCACATCAGGAAACGGCAGATAGGTCGCCTCACGCGGTCGCAACGAGCGCCCCAGCAAAGCCCGCACAAACGGCTCCAGGCCCCGCCCCGAAACGCGCACGATGCCCACCCCACCCCGACCGGGCGCCGTGGCAATGGCAACGATGGCATCACGCGAGGCAGCAAGCATAAAGAGCGAGCATAAAAGAGAAGGGCCCGCAAAGCAGGCCCGAAGAGAGAAGAAGCGCCACCCCTTCCAGAGACACCGAGGGTCCGGCTCCGCCGGCCCCAGGTGTCGTCCCCACCTCCCAGGGGGGAAGCCGCGTCAGCGGCGCAGGGGGTTCAGGTGAACTTCGGCATGCTGAATTTCAGGGGCACACCCATGCTCTTGTTGATCACCGCCTGCTGCGCAATCGTCAACACGTTGTTCGTGATCCAGTACAGCACCAGGCCGGACGGGAAGAAGAAGAACATGACCGAGAACATCAGCGGCATCAGCCACATCAGCTTGGCCTGCAGCGGGTCGGGCGGCAGCGGGTTGAGCGCGGTCTGGATCATGGTCGTGATGGCCATCACCAGCGGCAGTATGAAGTATGGATCGGGCGAAGACAGATCGGTGATCCACAACTGCCAAGGCGCATTGCGCATCTCGACGCTGGAGAGCAGCACCCAGTACAACGCAATGAACACCGGAATCTGAATCAGGATCGGGAAGCAACCACCCAGCGGATTGACTTTCTCCTCCCGGTACATCTTCATCATTTCCTGCTGCATCTGTTGCGGGTTGCCCTTGAGGCGCTCGCGCATTTCCATGATGCGGGGATTGATCTTCTTCATCTTGGCCATGCTGCGGTACGCGCTGGCATTGAGCCAGTAGAACGCCGCCTTGATCAGCACCACCAGCAACACGATGGCCCAGCCCCAGTTGCCCACGTAGCCATGGATCTTCTCCAGCAACCAGTACAGCGGCTTGGCCAGAATGGTCAGCCAGCCATAGTCCTTGACCAGCTCGAGGCCGGGCGCAATGGTCTCCAGCACCTTCTCTTCCTGAGGGCCAACGAACAGTCGCGATTCCACGGCCTGGCTCTGGCCCGGCGCAATGGCGGGCAGGCTGCTGATGCTGCCCACGGCGTACAGGTTCTTGTCCACCTGGCGCACAAAGTTCTCGCGCGCCACGCCATCGGCCAGCAACCAGGCTGTAGCAAAGTAATGCTGCACCATGGCCACGTAACCATCGCTGGTGTTTTTGACGAACTCGGCTTTGTTCTTTTCGATGTTGGCGAATTCAACCTTCTGGTATTTCTTCTCGGTGGTGTAGACCGCCGGGCCGGTGAAGGTGGAATAGAAGGGCGTTTCGCTGCTGAGCTTGCTGCCGTCGCGCACGAGCTGCAGGTAGAGCTGTGGGCTCACGGACTGCCCGCCAACGTTCTGCACCTCGTGCTTGACGGCGATGTCGTAGCGGCCGCGCTGGAGCGTGTAGGTCTTGACCAGCTTGACGCCACCGACCTCGGCCGATTCGAAACGCACCTGCAATTCGTTGCGACCTTCGGCCAGCATGGTGTCGCCACCAACCAGCGTCATGGGGGTCTTGTGGGTCGGGAAACTGCCGCCGATCAGTCCGGTCTGCGCCACATAGATGCGATCCCCACCTTGCGTGAGCAATGTGAAGGGCTGTTCGGTCTGGTCCTTGCTCTGGCGCGTGGCCTCGGCGTGCTTGAGCAGTTGCGCGCCAATGAGCGAACCGCCTTCGCTGTTGAACACGAGCTTGAGCACATCGGTACTGACTTCATGGCGCTGCGCCACCGCGCCAGGAGCACCGCCAGGCGCTTCGCCCGCGGCAGCCACTGACGCAGGATTGGCCTGCGTGGCCGACGGCAGGCTGGTGTCGGCCGAGACGGCCGCACCCGCAGGAGCGGCAGCTGGTGCGGTGACGGGTGCCGATCCCGGGAAAAAGGTGGGCTTGTGGCCGTTGTGGATCTGCCACTTGTCCCAGATCAGCACCATGGAAAGACCAAAAACCACCCACAGGATGGACCGACGGATGTCATTCATGACGGGTTCTTCTTTTCGCAGGAAGGAGAAAGCAGGCTGGTGAACAGGGTGCCCTTCGGTTCGGGCACCGGGTCGTGGCCACCCTCACACCAGGGATGGCAACGCACCAGGCGTTTGAGGGTGAGGACACTGCCCCCCAGCGCGCCGTGGCGCTCGAGGGCACCGATCGCGTAGACCGAGCAGGAGGGCTCGAACCGGCAGCCGCTGCCCAGCCAGGGGCTCAGCAGCAGACGGTACCCCTTGACCAGGCCCACGAGGCCCTGGCGCGGCCAGTCAGACAACATGGCGGGCCTCCACCGGCACGAGCACGCGCGCCAGCAACTGCTCCAGCTCGGCGCGAACTGCGCGCTTGAGGGGCTCGGACGTGGCGCTCACGAATTGCTGGCGGCTGAACTCGCTGCGCAGGCGCACGACCATCGCCGCTTGCGGCAGGCTGTCGGCGCGTTGGCGGGCGGTCTCGTAGATCTGGCGGCGGATGGCGTTGCGCGTAACCGCACGGCGCGCCCAGCGCTTGGGCAGCAGCACACCCAGCCACGCATCGACCACGGGAAACAAAGCCCGGCCTTCATGCGCGCTGGCCAGCGCCGCACGGTGCAAGGCGAAGTGGGGGGTCTTGGCCACGGGTGCTCCCGCCATGACGGCCTGGAACTGTTGCCGGGACCGCAGCCGCTGTATCACCGCTGCACCCTCAACGCCGCTGATAGACGCGGCCGGGCGAAACGGCGCCGGCACGGCATGCGCGGCCTCAGACGGCGAGACGCTTGCGGCCTTTGGCGCGGCGGGCGTTGATCACGGCGCGGCCGCCACGCGTTTTCATGCGGACGAGGAAGCCGTGGGTGCGTGCGCGGCGAATCTTGGAGGGCTGGTAGGTGCGTTTCATGGTGGTCTGTACAAATCGGGGAAACCCGCAATTATCGCAAAGAAAACCAAAGTGCGGCAAGCACTTGGCCGCGCGTGCCCGCGCGCCACCTGAACTTCACGGGTTCTGGTGATCGGACGGAAAAAAATCGCGGCCGTCCTTGTGGATAAGTGCCGCCGACCCCTACAATGGCCGGCCGGCCCCGGGTCAATTGTCCACAATCAGAATACTTGAGACTTCCCCAGCATGATCGAGGGCACCCAACCCGACGCGTCCCTGGCCGACACCCGGTCACTCTGGTCCACCTGCATGGATTTGCTGGCCCAGGACATTCCCGAACAACAGTTCAACACCTGGATCCGCCCGCTCTCGGCGACCGTGATGCCGGACGGTTCACGGGTGGTCGTGGCCGTGGCCAACCGCTTCAAGCTGGACTGGATCAGGGCCCAGTATGCCGCGCGCATTTCAGCCCTGCTGGAATCGGTGCAAGGTGCTCCTGTGGCTCTGGAGTTGGTGCTTGCTCCGCGTGAAGGGCCCAGCCGCACGACGCCTGCGCCGCGAACCGTGCATGAACAAGTGCTCTCCGAGTTGCCCGATCTGGCGCCAGCCGAGCTGGTGGCTCCCAGCGGCCCCAAGACCCGCCTGAACCCCGCGCTCACGTTTTCCACGCTGGTGGAGGGCTCGGCCAACCGCATGGCTCGCGCTGCCGCGATGCACGTGGCGGGCAGCCTGGGGCAACTCTACAACCCGCTGTTCATCTACGGCGGCGTTGGCCTGGGCAAGACCCACCTGGTGCATGCCATCGGCAACCACCTGCTGGCCGACCGTCCACAGGCCAAGGTTCTCTACATCCACGCCGAGCAATTCGTCTCCGATGTGGTCAAAGCCTATCAGCGCAAGACCTTCGACGAGTTCAAGGAGCGCTACCACTCGCTGGATCTGCTGCTGATCGACGATGTGCAATTCTTTGCCAACAAGGAGCGCACGCAGGAGGAATTCTTCAATGCGTTCGAGGCATTGCTGGCCAAGAAGAGCCACATCGTGCTCACCAGCGACACCTACCCCAAGGGACTGGCCGACATCCACGAGCGGCTGGTTTCGCGCTTCGACTCCGGCCTGACGGTGGCCATCGAGCCGCCCGAGCTGGAGATGCGGGTGGCCATCCTGATCAACAAGGCGGCGGTGGAGAACGCGGTGATGCCGGAGGAAGTGGCGTTCTTTGTGGCCAAGAACGTGCGGTCCAACGTGCGCGAGCTCGAAGGCGCATTGCGCAAGATCCTGGCCTATTCGCGGTTCAACCAGAAGGACATCTCGATCGCGCTTGCCCGCGAGGCGCTCAAGGACCTGCTGTCGATCCAGAACCGGCAGATCAGCGTGGAGAACATCCAGAAGACCGTGGCCGACTTCTACAAGATCAAGGTGGCGGACATGTACAGCAAGAAGCGCCCGGCCAGCATCGCCCGCCCGCGCCAGATCGCCATGTTCATCGCCAAGGAACTGACCCAGAAAAGCCTGCCTGAAATCGGCGAGCTCTTCGGCGGGCGTGACCACACCACGGTGCTCCACGCGGTGCGCAAGATCGGCGCGGAGCGGCTGCAGAACACCGAACTCAACCAGCAGCTTCATGTGCTGGAACAGACGCTCAAGGGATGACGCCACAAAAAGGCGAAAATAGCGGGGATTTGGCTCCGCCAGACACAGGGCCCACCGGGGGAGGCATGCTCCGGGCCACAAGCAACCAGAGACGAAAGAGTCTGACATGATCGTTTTGAAATCGACCCAGGACAAGGTTTTGGCCGCGCTGCAATCGGTGGCCGGCATCGTGGAGCGCCGTCACACCCTGCCGATCCTGGCCAACGTGCTGCTTCGCAAGACTGGCTCACAGGTACAACTGACCACCAGCGACCTGGAGATCCAGATTCGCACCACGGCCGCGCTCGATGGCGACGACGGCAACTTCGCCACCACCCTGGGAGCTCGCAAGCTGATCGACATCTTGCGCACCATGCCGGGCGACCAGACCGTGAGTCTCGAATCCAGCGCAGGCAAGCTGATCCTGAAAGGTGGCAAGAGCCGCTTCACGCTGCAGAGCATGCCGGCCGAGGACTTTCCCCTGGTGCAGGAATCTGCCAGCTTCGGCCCGGTGTTCTCGGTGCCGCAAAAGACGCTGAAAAGCCTGCTCGGCCAGGTCTCGTTTGCGATGGCGGTGCACGACATCCGCTACTACCTCAACGGCATTCTGTTCGTGGCCGAAGGCAAGCAGCTCAGCCTGGTGGCCACCGACGGCCACCGCCTGGCTTTTGCATCCAGCACGCTGGATGTGGAAGTGCCCAAGCAGGAGGTGATCCTGCCGCGAAAGACCGTGCTGGAGCTGCAGCGCCTGTTGTCCGACAAGGAGGGCGCGATCGAGATGCAGTTCGCCGCCAACCAGGCCAAGTTCAGTTTTGATGGCATGGAGTTCGTCACCAAGCTGGTCGAGGGCAAGTTCCCCGACTACAACCGCGTGATTCCCAAGAACCACAAGAACATCGTCACCCTGGGCCGCGCGCCGTTGCTGGCTTCGCTGCAGCGCACCGCGATCATGACCAGTGAAAAATTCAAAGGCGTGCGCCTGAACGTCGAACCCGGCTCGCTGCGCGTGGCCTCGAGCAACGCCGAGCAGGAAGAGGCGGTGGACGAGCTCGACATCGACTACGGTGGCGACACCATCGAAATCGGCTTCAACGTCACCTACCTGATCGACGCGCTGCAAAACATGTCGCAGGAGATGGTGCGCGTCGAGCTCTCCGACGGCAACAGTTCCGCGCTGGTGACCAACCCCGACGACAACGCCTTCAAATACGTTGTCATGCCGATGCGGATCTGAAGCCAGCCACACTGGTTGCTACCGCCTTCCAAACCCGCGAACACCGCGGGTTTGGCGTTTACTGAGATCGAGAAACTGCACCATGTCCGACGCCAACAAGCCTGCCGAAACCGTCAACACCGGCGTGGCACAAGCCGAAAGCTCCAATTTCCAGCCCGTCATCGACGCCCACCAGGTCGGCGCGAGCGAAGGCTATGGCGAGGGTTCGATCCAGATCCTGGAAGGCCTGGAGGCTGTGCGCAAGCGCCCTGGCATGTACATCGGCGACACGTCGGACGGCACCGGCCTGCACCACCTGGTGTTCGAGGTGGTCGACAACTCCATTGACGAAGCCCTGGCTGGCCATTGCGACGACATCGTGGTGACCATCCACACCGACAACTCCATCAGCGTGGTGGACAACGGGCGCGGCATTCCCACCGGCGTGAAGATGGACGACAAGCACGAGCCCAAGCGCTCGGCGGCCGAGATTGCGCTGACCGAACTGCACGCGGGCGGCAAGTTCAACCAGAACAGCTACAAGGTCTCGGGGGGGCTGCACGGTGTGGGCGTGAGCTGCGTCAACGCGCTCTCGCAATGGCTGCGCCTGACGGTGCGCCGCGAAGGCCATGTGCACCAGCTCGAATTTGCGCGTGGCTTCGTGCAGAACCGCATCGTTGAAGCCACGCCCACGGGTGTGGAGCTCTCGCCCATGCGCGTGACCGGCGCCACCGAGAAGCGCGGCACCGAAGTTCACTTCCTGCCCGACTACGAGATCTTCCGCGAGAACGCCGATTTCCACTACGAAATCCTGTCCAAGCGCCTGCGAGAGCTCAGCTTCCTCAACAACGGCGTGCGCATTCGCCTGAAGGACGAACGCAGTGGCAAGGAAGACGACTTCTCCGGTGCGGGCGGCGTCAAAGGCTTCGTTGACTTCATCAACAAGGGCAAGACCGTCCTGCACCCTAACGTGTTCCACGCGCTCGGCGATCGCCAGAGCGACCAGGGCACCAACATCGGTGTGGAAGTGGCGATGCAGTGGAACAGCGGCTACAACGAGCAGGTGCTGTGTTTCACCAACAACATTCCGCAGCGCGATGGTGGTACCCACCTCACCGGCCTGCGCGCGGCCATGACGCGCGTCATCAACAAGTACATCGAAGAAACCGAGCTGGCCAAGAAAGCCAAGGTGGAGGTGACCGGTGACGACATGCGCGAAGGCCTGTGCTGCGTGCTCAGCGTGAAGGTGCCCGAGCCCAAGTTCAGCAGCCAGACCAAGGACAAGCTGGTCTCCAGCGAAGTGCGCGGCCCGGTGGAAGACATCGTGAGCCGCCTGCTGGCCGACTACCTGCAGGAGCGCCCCAACGACGCCAAGATCATCTGCGGCAAGATCGTGGAGGCTGCGCGCGCACGCGAGGCCGCCCGCAAGGCGCGCGAGATGACGCGCCGCAAGGGCGTGCTCGACGGCATGGGCCTGCCCGGCAAGCTGGCCGATTGCCAGGAAAAAGACCCCGCGCTGTGCGAGATCTACATCGTGGAAGGTGACTCCGCCGGCGGCTCCGCCAAGCAGGGCCGCGACCGCAAGTTCCAGGCGATCCTGCCACTGCGCGGCAAGATCCTGAACGTGGAAAAGGCGCGCTACGAAAAGCTGCTCACCTCGAACGAAATCCTCACGCTCATCACCGCCCTGGGCACCGGCATCGGCAAGGCCACGGGCGTCGGCGGCACCGCCGGCGTGGACGATTTCAACGTCGCGAAGTTGCGCTACCACCGCATCATCATCATGACCGACGCCGACGTCGATGGCGCCCACATCCGCACCCTGCTGCTGACCTTCTTCTACCGGCAAATGCCCGAACTGGTGGAGCGCGGCCACATCTACATTGCGCAGCCACCGCTCTACAAGGTGAAGGCCGGCAAGGAAGAACTCTATTTGAAAGACGCCTCGGCGCTCGACGGCTTCCTGCTGCGCATCGCGCTCAAGGACGCCTCTGTCTTCACCGGCGGCGCCACACAAACCACCTTGAGCGGCGACACGCTCGGCGAACTCGCGCGCAAACACCAGATCGCCGAGAGCGTGATCGCGCGCCTTTCCAGCTTCATGGACGCCGAAGCCCTGCGCGCCATTGCCGACGGCGTGTCGCTCAACCTCGATAGCGTGGAGCAGGCCGAAGCCAGCGCGGTGGCGCTGCAGGCCAAGTTGCGCGAACTCAGCACCACCGGCGTGCCCGCCGAAGTGGCGTCAGAGTTCGACGTGCGCACCGACAAACCCATCCTGCGCATCAGCCGCCGCCACCACGGCAACATCAAGAGCAGCGTGCTCACACAGGACTTCGTGCACGGCGCCGACTACGCAGCCCTCGCCACCGCGGCCGAGACATTCCGGGGCCTGCTGGGCGAAGGTGCCAAGGTCATGCGTGGGGAAGGCGACAAGCAGCGCGAGGAAAAGGTGGCCGATTTCCGCATCGCCATGCGCTGGCTCATCAGCGAAGCCGAACGCACCACCAGCCGCCAGCGCTACAAAGGCCTGGGCGAAATGAACCCCGAGCAGCTCTGGGAAACCACCATGGACCCGAACGTGCGCCGCTTGCTGCGCGTGCAGATCGACGACGCCATCGAAGCCGACCGTGTGTTCACCATGCTCATGGGCGACGAAGTGGAACCGCGCCGGGACTTCATCGAAACGAACGCGCTGCGGGCGGGGAACATCGACGTTTGAGGCTGTAGGTTCTCAGAAGTCTTTGAAAATTTCTCAGTACTTTGAAATTTCAAACGGCGCCACATTAGTGGAGCTTTCGCCAGGGTACTTCGACTGAACTTCGCTACTTCTTACGACTGGCCTGTTTCGGGCCTGAGTTTCGTCTACTGGCGTGGGTATCTGTCAGCCGTGAAAGTCCTATGAGCGGCGGATGTGGTGCTGAAGTCAACGACAACCATGCAGCGGCTACAGACGATGGGGATGCATTTATGTTGCGTGGTCCGGCCACGGTGCGGTCATTCAGGCCCTGGCGAACAGAGAGCTCGAGAGTCAGCTCTTCGGGCTGCTGCAGACGTTGCAGGCTTGCGTGTGGCGCGGACATCTGGCCGGCTGGCGAAAGACTCAGTCCACACGCTGATTCTTGCCTGGGAATATGCGAATCCACAGGATGTCCACTCTCCGCAAAGTAGCGTGTGCGCTCCTCACAAGCCTGACATCGCCCTGACTTTCCATTCCCAGGCCGGACGAGAACGGCGGGTAATGGGTCGGGCCTTACCCCTCAACGGCTCCCGGCGCGGCGAGGCCGTCGAAGATGAACGCGACCAGCACTTCAACTCGCTCGTCCAGCCACGTGAGGGGCGAACCACGCAGTCCGCTCAGACTTGCAGCGACTTGGGGATTCGCCACAAATTTACCCAGGGGTTACCAATCCGACTTCACGTCGATTCCGTGCGCGGCTTCACACGTCCGATGTCTTCATACACGTGCTTCGTCTCGAGGAACTCCAGCATCGCTTCGGCGCCGTGCAGGCGGCCGTAGCCACTGGCGCCGAAGCCGCCGGTTTCCGCCTCGGGCAGCAGCTTGTTGTGGGTGTTGATCCACACTGTGCCGCTGCGCAAGGCACGCGCCACGCGTCGCCCACGGGCGCCGTCGTGCGTCCACACGCTCGCAGAGAGCCCAAACCGCGTAGCGTTGGCCCTGGCGACGGCCTCGCTCTCTTCACGGAAGCTTTCGAGGTTGAGCACCGGTCCGAAGAATTCCTCCTGTACGAAGGGCGAATCGAGCGCGTCGACCTTGATCAGGCTGGGGCGGATGAAGGCGCCGCCCGCAAGACGGCCGTCCAGAATCTCGCCACGCACGATCACCTCCCCGTGCTGGTGCGCTTGGTCGACCAGGCGTGCAATGCGGTCGCGATTGGCGATGTCGATCTGCGGTCCCATCATGCTTTCCAGCTCGGTGGCGGGTCCCACAGAGATGCTGCGGAAATGCGCGGCCAGGGCGTCACGCAGAGGCTCGATCAGGCTTTCATGCGCCAGCACCCGGTCGAGCGCGGTGCACTGCTGGCCTGCGGCGATCGTGGCGGCGGCCGCCAGTTGCGCGGCGATGGCCTTGGGGTCTGCATCGGCAAACACGATGGCGGGCGCCTTGCCCCCGAGTTCCAGGTTGAGGCGCTTGAGTGTCGGCGCGGCACTGGCCATGATGCGCTGGCCGACCCCCACGCTACCGGTGAAGCTGATCACGTCGACGTCGCTGGACACCACCAGTGCCTCGCTCGGCTCGCTGCTGGTGCAGCTGTAGAAGTTGATCACGCCCGCCGGGAGGTGGGGCACCTCGACCAGGCAGCGCAGCAGTTCGGTCTGGAACAGCGCCGACTGCGGCGCCATCTTGATCACGCTCGTGCATCCGGCAGCCATCGCTGGCGCCAGCGAGCGCACCAGCAGGATCGCGGCAGCATTCCAGGGCACGATGATGCCGGCCACACCGGCCGCTTCGCGGCTGAGCACGGACAGGGCGCCCGGCTCGACCTCAGTGGTGCGGCCGAAGATGGTGCGGGCCAGCCCCGCATAGAAGCGGATCTCGGACACCGTACCGGCCAGCTCGGCTTGCGCAGGCTTCAACAGCTTGCCGGTTTCCCGGGCAAGCAGCAGCGCCAGTTCATCGGCCCGGCGCTCGACGCGGTTGGCGTACTCCAGCATGACGGCCGCACGCAGGCGGGGCGCATGTGCCCAGTCGCTGTGCTCGAAGGCGCGGCGAGCGGCGCTGATGGCGGCCTCGGCGGTGCCGGTGTCGGCGTCGGCGAACTGGCCGAGCACCAGGCCGGTGGAAGGGTCGATGCTGTCGACGACGGCACGGCTGGCGACCGGCGCCCATTGGCCGCCGATCCAGGGTTGCGCGATGGGGGTCATATCTGTTCTATCTCTCTCTGATGAGGCTGCAATGCGGCAACTGCGATTCAGGCCAGTACCGGCGGCTGTCAATGCATGACCGAGCCGCCGTCCACCACCAGCGTCTCGCCCGTCATGAAGGCGCAGGCGTCGGAGGCGAGGAACAGCAGCGGCTCGATCAGGTCTTCCGGCGTCTGGTCGCGCTTGATGGCGCGGCTGGCGAGCACGGGGCCGGTCAGCCTCTCGCGCATGTCGGTGTTCTGGATCACCCCTTCGCTGAGCACCAGGCCGGGCGCCAGCGTGTTGACGCAGATGCCGTCACCGCCCACTTCGCGTGCCAGTGCCCGGGTCAGCGCCAGGATGGCGCCCTTGGATGTCACGTAGTGCAGCAGGTTCGGTGTGCCCTTGAACGGTGTCCCGGACGAAATGTTGACAATGCGACCGTAGCCGTTGCCGCGCATGAACGGCACCACAGCCTTGGCGCAGACGAAAGGCCCGCGGACGTTGACCGCCATGACCTTGTCCCACTCGGCCACGTCGATGTCGGAAAACGGCTTCAACTGCAACGAGGCGTACACCGCCGCGTTGTTCACCAGGATGTCGATGCGGCCGAAATGCTCGTTGACCGCCTCGGCCATCGCCAGGACCGATTTCTCGTCGGCAACGTTCACCTGGACCGCCATCGCGCGACCCCCGTCGGCCTCGATGTCCCTGGCCAACGACGTGCCGTCGAGGATGTCGGCGATGGCGACGCACGCGCCTTCGGCCGCCATCGCACGCGCGTAGGCGGCACCTATCCCTTGCGCGCCGCCGGTAATGATGGCGACGCGATCTTTGAGCTTCTGCATGGACTTCTCTCGTTGGAAGGTGGTTTGGAAGCGCCGCAGGCGCGGCGCCGGAATCGTTAATCGAGGAATGCGGTCACCAGCTGCGGCTGCCAGCACAGCAGGATCAGGATCAGCAGCGTGGCAGCCAGGAACGGCATCAGCGGGCGCAGGATTTCAGCTGGCGTTGCACCGGTCACGCGCGCGGCCACGTAGAGTGCCGTTCCGACCGGCGGCGTCAGCAGGCCCAGGGTCAGGTTGATGCACATGACCACACCGAAGTGGTAAGGGTTGATTCCGTACACCTGGGTCGCCACCGGCAGCAGGATGGGCACCAGCAGGATCAGGGCGGCAATGCCATCGATGACGGCGCCCACCCCCAGCAGCAGGGCGGTCACCAGCAGCATGAAGGTGAACGGGTCGGTGGTGATCTGCTGCAGCACCAAGGCCAGTTGCTGCGGAATCTTCTCGAACACGATGACCCAGCCGAAGACACCGGCAGCGGCTACCAGGGCCAGCACCACCGCGCTGTTGACGGCCACCCGCAGCAGCATGTCACCGATGCGGTGGAGACGGATTTCATGGTGTGCGAAGAGCCCGACCAGCACGGCCATCAGGGCGCCCACCGCCGCCGCTTCGGTCGGCGTCGTGATCCCGCCGAGGATGCCACCGATCATGACGATCGGCACCAGCAGCGATGGAATGGCGGCCCCGATGTTGCGCAGCTTTTGCTGGCGTGACAGGCGCTCGCCCGGCGGGTACTTGTAGTGGTAGCCAAGCAGCGCGACCACGCAGACGAAGGCAGCGGCCATCAGCAGACCGGGCACAATGCCGGCGATGAACATGTCGCCGATCGAGATCTGGGCCAGGACGCCAAAGATCACGAACAGCATGGACGGTGGAATCACCGGGGCGAGCAGGGCGCCGGCGCAGGTGGTGGCCGTTGCGAAGCCGCGCGTGTAGCCCTGCTTTTCCATTTCCGGCACCATCACCTGCGCCATCACCGCGACCTGCGCATTGGCCGAGCCCATGATGGAGGCAAGGAACATGTTGGCCAGGATGTTGATGTAGGCGAGCCCGCCGCGCATGTGGCCCACGAACACCGAGGCCAGCGCAACCAGTCGGCGCGTGATGCCGCCCTCGTTCATCAGTTCGCCCACCGCCAGGAACAGCGGTATCGCCAGCAATCCGTAGTTTTCGAGACCGGCAAAGAATTGTTGCGGGAACGACAGGTAGAGCACCGGGTTGCCGCTGACATAGATGTAGGCCAGCGCGACCATCGCCAGCACCAGCGCAATGGGGAGGCCGAGAAACAGCAGGGAGGTGAATACGGCCGCGATCATCGCTTCGCTCCACCGTTGCCGGCCAGTGCGGCCGGCAAGCCGGACGAGATGCTCACCGTGACGGGCGTCGCCACGGTTCGCAACAGATTGGACAGCGCATGCACACTGATGGTGATAGCCACCAGCGGAACGACCAGCCAGAACCAGAACTTGGCGACCCCGAGCGTGGCCGTGGTGTCCTGGTACATGAAGTTGAAGGTTTCGCCGGAGAATTCGCGCGTGTCGAATCCCAGGCGCATCAGCGTCACCGGGTCGAACCAGCGGTAGCACAGCACCAGCAGGGTGATGCCGAACAGCAGCACCAGCAGATCAACCAGGATCTTCATCGCCTTCGCCAGAAACGGCGGCACCGCGTCGACCAGCATCGTGACCGCGACCGCATCGCGCGTCTTGAGCGTCAGCGACATGCCGATCATCGCCAGCCACACCATGAACAGAATGGACAGCTCGTCCATCCAGTAGATCGGGCTGCGCATGGCGCGACCGGCCACGTTGGCCAGGACCATCAGCGGCAGCGCGAGGGCAATCAGGCGCAGCACGCTGCGTTCGGCTTGTGCGATCCGGTCGCTCAGAGTCGTAATGATTTTCAGCAAGGCAGGTCTCCAGCTTGAAAGCGGCGCGGGTTGCGGGGCACCGCCAGCCGCCTTCGGGCCGTTACTTGATGGCTGCGGCCTCGCGACGCAGATCGGCCAGCACCGGAGTGCGCTTGAGCCAGATTTCTTCCCACTGCTTGAGCGTGTCGCCGAAGAACTCGGGGCCGACCTTCACCACCTTGACCTTGGTGCCCTGCACGCTCTTTTCCATCTCCTGTTCCACCTGGACGTATCTGTCGAACAGGCCGTTGAGATGCTTGTGCGCGGCGCCGGCGATCAGGTCGCGGTCGGCCGGGGACATGGTCTGCCACAGGCGGCCGGAGACCAGGCCCACGACCGGGAACATCATGTGATTCGACTGCAGCAGCGTGTTGCCGCGCTCGTAGAACTTCATGCGGTACACCAGTTCCATGTCCGCATCAACGCCATCCACCTGGCCGTTGGCCAGCGAGTCGTAGACGTCGGTCAGGGGCATCGGGGTCGAAGCCGCTCCCAGCAGCTGGTAGAAGTCGCGCACCGGCGGGAACGGCGTGATCCGCATCTTGCGGCCCTTCAGGTCGGTGGCGGCGTTGGTCGGGAAGCCATTGAGCATCAGCCGCATTGAGGCCACCCCGTAGCCGACCCCCACCGCCCCGACTTCACGCGGCAGGCGCTCGAGCATCTTCTGCGCGGTCGGGCCGTTCAGCAGCACGCCGGCCTGCCTCACGTCCTTGACGAGGTAGGGCGCAAACAGCGCGCCGTAGTCGGGCACGCGGTTGGTGATTTCGGCTGCGGTCATGAAGGCCATGTCGAGCGCGCCGGTCTGCAGCTGCTGCAGCATCTGCGCCTCGTTGCCCAGCTGGCCGGACGGGAAGATCGTGACCGAGTACTTGCCATTGGTCTTTTGCTTGAGCTCTTCGCCCATCGCGACAGCGGCCTTCGACCATTCGTGGCTGGCCGGCACGATGAGGCCCAGGCGCATTTCCTTCGCATGGGCTGCCGCGCCCATGGCGAGTCCGGCGGTGGCGGCGAGGATGGTGAGCAGCTTGTTGAATTTCATGTGTTGTCTCCTTCGTTCGATGTGTGGGTGTCTCTCAAATTTCCCGGGATGGTTGCCACTGACCGGCATGCCTGCATGCCCGCCCGCAACGCTTGCTGAACTCTACGAGCCGGCTCCGCGCACCGCATTGACATAAGCTCCTGTTTTTTGCCATGGAGTCTGGATCGATGTGCAGCAGCAGCATGGGTTCTCGCCCGGAGGGGCGAAAGGCCCTCTCCTGACTAGCCCAGCCTGGCGTCCTGCATACCGGGCGCCTTGCGCGGGGCGGCGCCGGCGGTGTCCTTGCCGGCCGGCTGCGTCTGGCCGGCGCGGGCAACCTGCTGGGCGCGCAGCCTGGCCTGGTCCTCCTCGTTGCGCGCCTCGTCCGACATGCCATTGAACAGCGTGCCGAGCAGGCCCTTGTTCAGGTCGCTGGTGCCGAACAGCGCATCGCAGATGGGGAAGGTGAGGTTGAAGTTGCGGGTGTGCATGAAGTCAGGGTTATGATGAAGTACATGCATCCGCCGCACCGTGTTGACCAGCGGCATGCGATCCAGAATCGGGTGCTCGAGGTGCGACAAGGTGTGCAGACCTTCGTACATCAGGAAGTACGACGCCATCGTCAGCATGGCGATGTACCCCGCGTTGGCCGACCACAGGTTGCCGATCAGCAGGGCCGCCGGCAGGGCCGCCAGCACAAACAACACGGGCGCAAATGGCGGAAACAGCAACGCGCGCCACTCCTTGTGGCCGTTGTAATCGAGCGTCTTGTGGGAGAAGAACTGGTGGTGGGTCGCGACGTGGCGCTTGTAGGCCGGCTTGATCCAGCTCTTAGGGCTGTGCAACAAGTAGCGGTGCCCGGCCCATTCCGCCCAGTTCCCAAACAGAAACATCGGAACCACGACGAACAGCCATTCCTGCCAGGTCGTGTTCTGCAGCTGCGCTGCGCAATACCAGACCACGCCGATGGTGAATGCCAGCGTGAAGCCCAGGTGCAGCTCGCCGCGGTACCAGCCGGGGGTGTCTTCCACGTACTGCTTCCTGTAGGACAGGGACCGTGCAACGATTTCCTCTTCGCGATTCATGTTGGCTCCTTTCATTTCGCACAGCAATCCGGCGCGGACGCACCGGACTGGCCTTTCGGCAGTGATTTAAGTATACTGCCTTAGTTAATTCTACGCCCTTAACTAACCATGTCAACCTTGAAACCAGTGCGCTCGGACGGAAGGGAAACGAAGGTCCGGATGAAGGCCGTTGCACAGCGCCTGTTCGCGCAGCACGGCATCGACGGCGTTACGGTGGCCGATATCGTTGCGGCGGCCGGGCAGCGCAACAAGGCTTCGCTGCAGTACCACTTCGGATCGAAAGACGAATTGATCGGCGAGCTGCTGGTCGACGGCGCGCAGAAAGTGGATGCCTTTCGCCTGGCCCTGCTCGACCAGATGGCGGAGGACGGTGGACCGCGCCATGTGCGTGATGTGCTGGACGCCTTCGTCCGGCCGGTGTACCAGCTGACGGTGACCGAGTCCGAAGGCAGCACCTACCTGCGCTTCCTGTCGAACGTGCAGCTCACGCATCGCGAGCTTTTCCGCGCTCACATCGGTGCCAAATGGAATACCGGCTATCGCCGCTGCCTCGAGCATTTCCGCCAGCTGCTGGCCCACATCCCTGCCCCGGTGCTGGAGCAGCGCATGTCACTGGTGGCGATCTACACGACGACGGTGTTCTCGATCAAGGAAGCGCCGGCTGACGACGCGCCCGCGTCGTCACGCATTTGGACGCACAAATTCACACTGGACAACATCCTCGACACCTTCGAGGCGATGCTGGTCTGTGTTCCTTCTGCGGGAACACTGGAAAAGCTGAAGTAGCAGTCAATACACCTGCACCACGCGCCGGTACTCGCCGGGCGTCACGCCGATCTGGCCGCGGATGAAGCGCGTGAAGTGGCCCTGGTCGGGGAAGCCCAAGTCTTCCGCGAGGCGCCCGAGGCTGGTGCGATCGTCCGCCTGCGCCAGCCGCCGGCAGGCGGTCTCGGCGCGCAAGGTGTTGACGTAGACGTGCGGCGTCATCCCGGTGCAGCGGCGAAAGCGCACGAAGAACTGCGCGCGCGACAGATGCGCCGAGGCGGCCAGCCGGTCCGCATCCAGTGCCTGGCCCAGGTGCTCTCCGATGTGGGTGAGCGCGCGCTGGATGCGCGAATCGGGCAATCGCAGCCCTTCCGGCCGCATCAGGTCCTGGATGCTCTCCCATGCCGAGAACTGTTCGCTGACGGCCAGCATCAGGTCGAACAACGCGATCTCCAGGCGCTCCTGCTTCATCGGGATCGGCGACATCAGTTCACCGATCAGGTCATCCGCCAGCTTGCGGATGCGGGGCGTGATCTGGACGCAGGGCTGCGGGAAGAAACGGGGATGGGCCGCCAGGCGCAGCGGGTCGTGCAGCGTCGCCAGCCACCTGGGTTCGATGTACAGCGCCAGGTAGACGGTGCGCGGAAAGTCCGGTTCGCTGTAGAAGTAATGCGGCTCCCAGGCATTCACCAGGATGGCGGTGCGGTCGGTGACCGGAAGCCGCTCCTCGCTGACGTAGAAGGCTGAATCGGCGCCGCTGGCTTTGAAGATCACGTGGCACTGCGAGTGCGCATGCGAAACCAGCGGGGTATCCATGTCGAGCAGTGCCAAGCGACCGAATCCGCCCTGCGCGATCCTGAGTGCATTTGTCATCGATCCTCCTGAAGGAACGTCGCCGTCGACGACGGCGTTGAGTGTCGACGTGGCCGTCGCTTCACCGATGCGGCTGGCCGGTGCCAGGGATCTGCGGGGCCGCCATCATCGTCCCGGTTTCAAGGTGCTGGAGCGAGAGGCGCAATCACCACGGCCAAGAGAGACTGGCGTACTGCATGCGGCTTTCGCGCTTCAGCTCGTCCACCACGATCGTCGAAGTGCGAGCCGGGGGGCATGCCTGGGAAGAAAGCCAGTCACATAGCGCGTACAACTCGGCCTGCTCGGCTTCCAGTTCTGCCCGGGCAATGAGGGGACGAAGTGCCTGCGCACTTTCCGGCTGGCCTGGAGCCAAGCTGGGCGGATCTTCCAGGCCTCGACGCAGTCGCCGCAGGGGCAAGATCACTTCGGAGCGCCAACCGGCGATCTGCGAATCGGCGGAGGCGACTTCGTCTGGCGTGAGTGATCGTCCGAGCCGCGAGGCCGCGTACTCCTGAAAGAGGTGCAGCACGATGTCCAGCCCATGCGCATCCTGCAGACCGTGGAGATGCTTCGACTCGTCGGGCGTGAGGTCGCGATAGCGTGCCACGATGAAGTTCCACGCATCCTGCTTGCTGACGTGTTTTACATCGGTCATGGGAGGCAGCACTTTCGAATCTGACCGACGTTCAGGAACCGATGAACTTTGGATTGCGCTTGCCGTGGAAGGCCTCGACGCCCTCGCGGAAGTCATCGGAGCTCCGCAGCCGGCTGTAGCAATGACCTTCCAGCTCGATGGCCACGGTCAGCGTGGAGTCTTCCGTGTCGTTCAGCAGCTTCTTGGCGGTGCGTTGCGCGATCGGCGAGAAGGCGCGCAGCTCGTCGACCAGACGATCGGTGGCCGCTTCCAGCTCGGCATCGGGCACGCATTCGGTGGCCACGCCCCACTCGTACGCCTGCTGGCCCGGAATGCGGCGCGAACGCATCACGATGTCCTTGGTGCGGGTGATGCCCACCATCTTTTGCAGGCGTGCCGATCCGCCGGAGCCGGGGATCTGGCCCAGTTTCTGTTCGGGCAAGGCGTAGCGCGTGGTTTCGGTCACCAGCCGGAAGTCGCAGGCCAGCGAAATCTCGAAGCCGACACCGAAGCAGTAGCCACGGTTGGCGGCGATCACCGGCTTGCTGCAACGAGCGGGGGCGGCGATGTTCCAAGCCAGCTTGGAGACGTGCTCCGGGGATGCTTCCAGAAAGCCCTTGATGTCGCCGCCGCTGGAGAAGTGCTCGCCTTGGGCGCGCAGCACGATCACCCGCACGGCCGGGTTCTCGTCCAGCGACTCGAACACCAGCCGCAGCTGGTCGCGCTGGGACATGGAGATGATGTTGTAGGGCGGGCGGTGCAGCACGATGTCTGCGCGCTCGCGCTCGGCGTCGATCTGGACGCTGAAGCCATCCAGCTGTTGGAGCAGGGTTTGGGCCGGGTGGGTCAATTGGGTCATGGAAGGGCTCTCGTGGATCAATGGAAGAAAGGGATTCAGGGATTGGGCATGCGCACCAGGGCGGCCGGCTGAGGCCGGCGCAGGCCCTCCCAGCGTTTGACGAGATCACTGTGATCCACGTCGAACAGGTCCAGCACGCGGCCGACGGTGTGGTTGACCATGTCGTCGAGCGACGCGGGACGGACGTAGAAGGCCGGCACGGGCGGGAACACGATGGCGCCCATCTCGGTCACGGCGACCATGTTGCGAAGGTGTGCCAGGTTCAGGGGCGTCTCGCGCGCCAGGAGCACCAGGCGACGCCGTTCCTTCAGCACCACGTCGGCGGCGCGGCTGACCAGGTTGTCGGCCAGCCCATGTGCGATGCCGGCCAGTGTCTTCATCGAGCAGGGCGCTACCACCATGCCGGCGGTGTGGAAGGATCCGCTGGACACGACGGCGCCGATGTCCTTGACGCTGTGCACCTCGTCGGCCAGGGCCTCGATCTCGCTGCGCTTGAGGTCCACCTCCTGGGCGGCGGTGAGCGCGCCGGAGGCGGACAGCACCAGGTGCGTCTCCCACCCGGGCAGCGTGCGCAGCACCTGCAGCAGGCGGATGCCGTAGATGGCGCCGCTGGCACCGGTGATGGCCACGATCAGGCGCTTTGTGGTCATCTTTGCACCTTGCCGGTCTGGAAGTCGACGCGGGCCGAGGTGTCGATCAGCGCGTCCAGGTCCTCGGTGTCCTCACCCGGCACGCGCACCTTGGTGAATACGTGCTCGTGGTAGACCACCGGCCTGGTGGCATCCAGGCCCATCTTGGCGCTGATGCCCTGCACGTGGGACGGCGGCGCGCTGTTCTCGCCGAATTCCTGGCCCACCGTGGTGGAGGGATCGAGTACCGAGCCTTGCGCTCCGGCGATCACGACCAGGTCTCGGTCCGCCTGGAAGCGCGTGGCCACCGCCCATTCCACCTGCAGCGGGTCGTGCACCTCCACGTCGTCGTCCACGACCACCACCTGCTTGATGTCGTAGTGCGCTCCGAAGGCGGCGCAGATGACGTTCTTGGGCTGGCCTTCGTGGGTCTTCCTGATCTTGACGAACAGGTGGTAGCGACCGACGCCGCCGATCGACAGATGGACATCCAGCACGTTGGGGAAGCTGCGCTGCAGGTGGGCCAGCAGCGTCGCCTCGCGCGGGATGGAGCCCAGCAGGAGGTGCTCCATCTCCGCTGGCACGATGGTGTGGAAGACCGGATCGCGGCGATGGGTGATGGCGTCCACCTCGATCACCTCGCGGTGCTCGCGCGCGCTGTAGTACTTGGGGAACTCACCGAAGGGGCCTTCCAGCTCCTTGACGCCAGGGAGGATGCGTCCTTCGATCACCACCTCGGCGTCGGCCGGCACGCGCACGTCATTGGTCAGGCACTTGGCCACGCGCAGCGGCGCTCCGTGCAAGGCGCCGGCGATCTCCAGCTCGTCGCAATCAAGCGGGGCGATGGCCTGCGAGGCCAGCAGCGTGAGCGGGTCGACTCCGATCACCACCGCCACTTCCAGCGGCTGCTTGCGCGCTTCGGCCTCCTTGTAGAAGGCCCAGAGGTGGCGCGGCAGCATCAGGATGGCCATGCGCTCCTTGGAGTGGACCTGGATCCGGTTGATCGAGACGTTCTGCACCCCCGTCTTCGGGTTGCGGGCGATCACCAGGCCGGCGGTGATGTAGGGGCCGTTGTCGTGCTCGCTGTGGGTGGGGATGGGCAGCACCTGGCGCGGATCGACGCCCTTGTGTACCACCTGCTGGCAGAGCGCCTCGCCCGCCGGCACCTCCCGCCAGGGCAGCGGGTTCTCGGCGGCCTGGCGGAAGCGCTGCAGCAGTTGCGCCTCGGTCACGCCCATGGCTTCGGCGATCCAGCCGCGGCGCGACATGAAGCCCGACACCACCGGCACGTCATGCCCGCCGGGCCGGGGGAAATAGGCCGCCTGCCGGCCGTCGAGCCGCTTGGCGATGGCGGCCAGCTGGTGTTCGAGCTTCACGCCTTCGCGGATGACGGCCAGGCGGCCGGTGTCGGACAGGTGGGCCAGCCAGCGGCGCAGGTCGGTGGAAAGGGCGGGGGCGGAAGTGGTCATGGGTGTGCGGTGGTGAAGTGGGATCAGGCGGAACGGTTTTCGTCGGCCTGCAGGGGCGTGTACTCGCCAGCAACGAGCTTGCGGCGCAGCACCTTGCCGACGGGGGATTTGGGGATCTCGGCGACGAACACGTACTCGCGCGGCCGCTTGAAGTTGGGCAGGTCGGAGCTGCGGCAGTGCGCGTCCAGCGCCTGCGCATCCAGCGCCGCGCTGCCGTCGCGGGTGGTGACGAAGGCCACGACCCGCTGTCCCCAGCGCTCGTCCGACAGACCGGCCACGGCCACTTCGCCGACGCCAGGGCACAGCGAGATGACGGACTCGATGTCGACCGGCGAGATGTTCTCGCCGCCGCTGATGATCATGTCGTCCACCCGGCCCGTCACGAACAGGTCGCCGTCCTCGTCGAGGTAGCCGGTGTCGCCGGTGAAGTACCAGCCGCCGCGCAGGGACTTGGCATTGGCGTCCTTGCGTTTCCAGTAGCCCTCGAAGGCTTCGTCGCCGCGCAGGTCGGCAATGATCTGGCCCTCCACCCCCGGGCCCACGCGGTCGTCGACGTCGGACGCGTCCAGGCGCACCACACGCAGCCGGGTGTTGATGCCGGCGCGGCCGGCGCTGCCGGGCTTGTCCGGCGCCTGCTGGTCGACGGAGAAGGTGTACACCTCCGAGGAGCCGTAGTGGTTCACGAAGAGCTCGGGCTCGAAGGCCGCCTGCAGGCGTTTGAGCAGCGCGTCGTGCATGGGGGCGCCGGCAAAGCCCAGTTTCTTCACCGAGGCGATGTCGGGCCCGGGGCCGCTGCCGTGTCCGGCGCGCTCGCGCTGCGTCAGCAGGTCGTGATAGAGCGTGGGCACCAGGTACAGGCAGGTCAGGCGCTCGGCCTCGATCAGCACCAGCGCCTCCTGCGTGTCGAAGCGGGGCATGCATACGAACACGCCGTCGACCAGGGCCATGGCGAGCAGGGAGCGCACGCCCATCGTGTGGTACAGGGGCATCACGCCCAGCGTGCGTTCACCGCGGCGGTAGAGGTTCTGCGCCACGTGCGCCAGCGCCGCGGCGCGCTCCTGGCGGTGACGGCGCGGCACACCCTTGGGTTTGCCGGTGGTGCCCGAGGTGTAGAGCATCAGCGACAGGTCCTCGGCATCGGCTGCGGTCTGCAGGGGCGACGCCGGGCCGGCCAGCAGGGCCTCCCAATCGCAGGTGGCATCGCTGCCTTCGAGCGGGCCGACGCCGATGCGCAGCAGCTCACGCGCGGCGCCGCTGGCACGGGTGGCCTCCTCGCTGGAGGCGTCAAAAAACACGGCCTTGGCCTCGGCGTCGGCCAGGCAATAGTCGATTTCGTCGGCCTTGGCGCGCCAGTTCAGCGGCACGATCACCACGCCCAGGAACTGGCAGGCCCAGTGCAGGGTCGCCGCCTGGTGGCGGTTCTGCAGCACCGACAGCAGCCGGTCGCCCCGGCCCAGTCCCAGGCGCTCCAGGCCGGCCACCGTGCGGCCGATCTGCTCGTGCCACTGTGCATAGGTGAGGTGCACGCCGCTGTCCACCAGGGCGAGCGCGTGAGGGCTGCGTTCGACGCTTTGCAGGAAGGTCGTACCGAGGTCAAGCATGGATCAGTCTCCGATGTGGGGGACGGTCGCGGCCTGGCGGCGCAGCGACGCGGTTTCGAGCACCGCCGCCACGATGGGCGTGTAGCCGGTGCAGCGGCAAAGATGGCCCGACAGCATGTCGCGCACCTGCGCTTCGCTGGGGTCCGGGACACGCTTCAGGTAGTCGTCGCAGCTCATGAGGATGCCCGCGGTGCAGAAGCCGCACTGCAGGGCGTGGTGGCGCTTGAAGGCCTCCTGCAGGTCGGACATCGGCCCGTCCCCATCGCACAGTCCTTCGACCGTGTCGACGCGGCGGCCGTCGACCTGCAGCGCCAGCGTCAGGCAGGAGCGGCCGGCCACGCCGTCGATCTGCACGGTGCAGGCACCGCACACGCCGTGCTCGCAGCCCACGTGCGTGCCGGTCGCGCCCAGGCCTTCGCGCAGGAAGTCCGACAGCAGCATGCGCGGCTCGCAGGCTGCGCTGCGGGCGGCGCCGTTGAGCGTCAGGCGCACGGTGTGCTGGTGGTCGCGGCTGCACTGCTTCATCGGGAGGTCTCCGTGACTTGGGCGATCACCTGCGCGCCGAGCTGGCGCACGAGGTGGCGGCGGAAGGTGGCGCTGGCATGCGCGTCGTCCTGGGCTTCGAGCTCCCAGGCGAAGTCGTTGAGGGCGGCGGCCAGCTCGACGCCGCGCAGGCCGGCCGGCCACTGCGCCAGGCGCGGCCGGTCCGCCACCCCGCCGATGGCGAGGCAAAGGCCGCGTGCGTCGCTCACGGCGGCGGCTGAAACGATGGCGAAGTCGCCGTGGCGGGCCGAGAACTCCGTGAAGGCGCTGCGCTGGCCCGGCTGAGCCAGGGGGAAGCGCACCTGCTCCACCAGTTCGTCGGGCGCGCGCGCCGTCATCAGCATGCCCTGGAAGAACTCGCTCGCGGGCAGGGTGCGGCGCTTCCTGGCGTTGCGCAGCACCACCTCGCCGCCCAGCGCCAGCAGTACCAGCGGGATCTCGGCGCTCGGGTCGGCGTGGGCCACAGAGCCGCACACGGTGCCGCGGTTGCGAACCTGGAAATGCGAGATGAAGGGGAAGGCCTGCGCCAGCAGCGGCACTTCCCGCGCCAGGCTCGGGCGCCATTCCACGCTCGCTTGCGTGGCTGCCGCGCCCACGGCCAGCATGCTGCCTTCGCTGCGCACGAAGTCCAGTTCGTCGGTGCGCGAGATGTCGATCAGCACGCTGGGCTGCGCCAGCCGCATGTTGAGCACGGCCATCAGCGACTGGCCGCCGGCCAGGATCCGCGCCTCGGGCCCGAGCGCCTTGAGCTGCTGCACGGCCTCGTCGGCGGTTTCCGCACGCACGTAGTCGAAGGCCGCCGGCTTCATCGCGCCACTCCCAGGCGGGCCAGCAAGCGCTGCCACCATGAACCCGAAGGCGTGGCGCCTTTGCCGCCCGCCTGCCGGCCGAGTTGTTCGAACAGCTGCCGCAGCACGATTTTGGCCGCGCCCTCCAGCATGCGGCCACCCACGGCCGCCACCTTGCCCGAGACCTCGGCCTCGTAGTCGTAGCGCAGCAGCGTGCCGCCATCCCTGGGCTCGAGCGTGACCAGGCCGTTGCCCCTGGCCGCGCCCATGCTGGACAGGCCAGAGCCCGCCAGCCGCAGGCGGTGCGGCGGCTCCAGGTCGCTCAGCGCGATCTCGGCGGCATAGCGCGCCTTGATCATGCCCACGCCCACCGTCACGTCCGCGCGGTAACGGTTGGGGCCGGTCTGATGCAGTGCGTGGCAGCCGGGGATGACCCTGGCCAGGGCCGCCGGGTCCAGCAGCACGGCGAACACCGCCTCGGGTTCGGCCGGCAGCAGGATCTCGCCTTGCGCCGCCAGGGCCTTGCCGGCCTTGCCGCCCGCGGGCCTGACCAGCGCGGCGCCACGCGAGGGTGGCGGATCGTCCATGCCCAGCAGGTCCATCACGCGCGAGGGCGTCAGCGGCAGCGTGATGTCGGCCACGCCGAGCGCGTCGGCCACCGCGTTGGCGATGCAGGGCGGCGTGCTCATGTTGTTGCCCTCGCCCAGTCCCTTGGCGCCCAGCGGCGTGAACGGGCTGGGAGTCTCCAGGTGCACGATGATCGGGTCGGGCACCTCGCAGGTGGTGGGCACCAGGTAATCGGCGAAGGTGCCGGACTGGAAGCTGCCGTCGCTGCCATATCGGAACTCCTCCATCAGCGCCGCGCCGAGTCCCTGGGCGAATGCGCCGCGGATCTGGCCGTCGGCCAGGGCCGGGTTCAGGAGGGTGCCGGCGTCGTGTGTGGTGACGTAGCGGTCGATGCGGACGCGGCCGGTGGCGCGATCCACCTCGACGGCGCAGATGTCGAATGCGAAGCCGTAGGCCGCCGACGTATTGACGCGGTCGTCCTCGTCCGGGGCCGTCAGCTGCGGCGGTGACCAGAAGGCCGTCTCGCGCAAGCCCACGGGCTCGCCCTCGGGCAGCAGGCCGGGCGCCCAGTGCGGGCTGGCAGCCAGCCGGCCGAAAGGCTGGCCGCGCTCGGGCGCGTCCTTGGGATAGACTTTGCCGCCTGAGAACACAACCTGATCGGGCTCGCATCCAAACTGAGCGGCGGCGATTCGCGCGAGCTTGTCGCGCAGGCGCTGGCAAGCCAGATGCAGAGTGCCGGCCACGGCTCCGGCGAAGCGGCTGGAATAGTTGCCGGCTGCTACCGACCAGGCGTCCTTGGCGGTGTCAAACTCGGTGTTCACCGACACCTCGTCCGGATCGACGCCGAACACGTCGGCCGCCAGCTGGGCGCACACGGTGCGGTGGCCTTGGCCGGCCGGCGCGGAGGCGATGACCACCGTCAGGCCGCCCAGCGGGTCGATGCTCACGGTGGCGGCGGCGATGGCGCCGTTCTTCGGACCTGCTTTGGCGCGCTGCTCGCGGGGCAGCACAGTCGTGATGTAGCCCATGTTGGAGACGGAGGGCTCCACGATGGCTGCGAAGCCGATGCCGTACAGCCGGCCCTCGCTGCGCGCGGCCGCCTGTCGCTGGCGCAGCTCGTCCAGGCGGCCATCGCGCAGCGCCAGCTCCAGGGCGCGCTGGTAGTCCCCAGAGTCGATCAGGGCGCCGGCGGCGGCCCGGTAGGGAAACGCGTCGCGGGGAATGAAGTTGCGGCGATAGACGTCCAGCGGGTCGAGGTTGAGTTCGACCGCGATGCGCTGCACCAGGCGCTCCAGCGCGAAGTACACCTGTGGCCCTCCGAAGCCGCGCACCAGGCCGGTGGGCGTCTTGCTGGTCAGCACCACCCGGTTGCGCACGCTGAGGTTGGGGATGGCATAGGCGCCAGTCAGGCAGCCGTGCATGCGGTAGAAGGTGGCGGGTTCTGGCGCGCGCAGGTAGCCGCCGCAGTCGTCTAACTGGTCCAGCGACAAGGCGGTGATGCGGCCGTCGGCTTCCACCGCTGCAGCCGCATGGCACAGGCGGCCGGTGGCCGAGGTGGCGGCGGTCAGGTGCTCGAGCCGGTCTTCCACCCACTTGACAGGTGCGCCGGCCTTTCGCGCCGCCAGGCACATCAGCACGGCCGGGTTGAGCACGGCCTGCTTGACCCCGAAGCTGCCGCCGGAATCCGGGAACGTGCGGTGGCGCAGCTTGTTGCCCTGCACCTTGAGCGCCATCGCCATCACGGTGTGCAGCGAGAACGGCCCCATGAAGTTGGACTGCACGTCATAACCTTCCTGATCGGAGAGGAACTCCGCCACCACCACCGCGCATTCGATCGGCGTGCAAGAGTTGCGCGGGTATTCGACCGTGAGCGCAACGCGGTGCGGAGCGAGGGCAAAGGCCTGTTCTGGGTCGCCGTAGCGGAAGCTGCGGTCGCTCACCACATTGCTGCCGACCTTCTCGTGCAGCACCGGCGCGCCTTCCGCGATCGCGGCGCGGATGTTCACGACCGGCGGCAGGGATTCGTAGTCGGCCTCCAGCAGTTCCAGCGCATCCTCTGCGAGGTAGCGGCTCTCGGCGACCACCACGGCGACCGGCTCGCCCACGTAGCGCACCTTGTCCACTGCCAGGGCCCACAGTTCCATCGGCGCCTTCACGCCAACGATGAAGGGCTTGGACCAGCGTTGCACGTCCGCGGCGGTCAGGACGGCGCGCACGCCGGGCAGTGCCATGACCTTGTCGGCACGAACGGCCAGAAGCCGGGCGTGGGCATGCGGCGAGCGCAGCACCGCGGCGTGCAGCGTGCCGGCGCGCACGGGCGCGTCGTCACCGAAACGGCCGCGGCCGGTCAGCAGCGGGCGGTCTTCGACACGCTGCGCGCGGCGGCCCAGGTGGGGGGAAGCGGTGTGTGTTTCAAGCATGAGGGAAGCGGATCGGACCGGTGCCCGGCGACTCAGTCCACCGTGATGTTGCGGTCGTTCACGACCTTCTTCCACAGGGCCATCTGGCCATCGATGAAGCTGCGGAATTTCGCCGGCGTGCCGCCGTCGGGCGCGACACCCTGTGCGGCGAAGGCCTTCTTCACCTCGTCCTCGTGCAGCATTCGATTGAGGTCGCTGTTGAGCTTGTCAACGACGGACTGCGGCGTGCCGGACGGCACCACGAAGCCATGCCAGGACGAAACCTCGTAACCGGGGATTCCGGCTTCTGCGGCCGTGGGCACGTCGGGCAGCAGAGGCGAGCGCTTCGGCGCCGCGATGACGAGCGGACGCACGCGGTTCATCTGCATGAAGGGCATCGCGTGAGGCAGCAGGTCCAGGGCCACATCAAACTGGCCACCGGCCAGGTCCGTCAGCATGGGGGTGCTCCCCTTGTAGGGGATCTGGCGCATCTGCGTGCCCGTGGCGTTTTCGAACAACGCCATCGCCAGGTGGTTCGAGGAACCGGCACCCGAGGAGCCATAGGTCAACACATTCGGCTTGGCGCGGGCCGCGGCAAGGAATTCCGCGGCGGTGCGGTACGGACTCTGCGCGTGGGTCACCA
Organism: Hydrogenophaga sp.; assembly: GCF_050250835.1. Classification (GTDB taxonomy): domain Bacteria; phylum Pseudomonadota; class Gammaproteobacteria; order Burkholderiales; family Burkholderiaceae_C; genus Hydrogenophaga. The sequence goes on from NZ_JBFWNX010000018.1 coordinate 75,869, forward strand.
GCAGCATGGGCGAGCGCCCCGCCAGCATCACCGGCGCGAAGGCCTTCTGCGTGTCGTACGCGATGTTCTTGTACAGCCAGGGGTTGGCGGCGTACGGGAACTGCACGACCAGGATGGTGTGGCCATCGGGCGCCGCGCCGGCCACTTCCCTGGTGCCGATCATGGTGCCCGCGCCCGGCTTGTTGTCGACGATCACCGGCTTCTTCCAGTAGTCGCCCAGGTGCTTGGCCGCGAGCCGGCCCAGGGTGTCATTGAAGCCGCCGGCCGGATAGGGCACGACGATGCGCACCGGCTTGGTCGGGTACTCCTGCGCCTGGGCGGCGCCGATGACGCAGGCGGCGAGGACTGCGAGCACTTGCAGCGCTTTGCGGGGGGTGGGGAACATGAAATTGTCTCCGTTGATTGAGTGTTCTCGGGCGGGCGGGCGCGGGGCGGGACTGCTCTGTGGAGGGCCAGTCTAGGAGTGCGGTGATATCAGGTCAATTAACGTTTTATGATGCTTCAATTCAGATAAAGTGATAGCCTAGGCGATCATGGAATTCCGGCAGATCCAGTACTTCATCAGTCTTTACGAGGACGGTTCGGTGACGCGGGCGGCACGCCGCCTGCATATCGTCCAGTCGGCACTCAGCATGCAGATGGCCAAGCTCGAGGCGGAGGTGGGGCAGCGTCTCTTCGTGCGCACTTCCCAAGGCATGCAGCCGACCCCCGAAGGGCGCCGCCTGTACCGTCTGTTCCTGCCGGTGGTGACCGGTTTCCAACGGGCGCGCGAACAGGTCGTCGAAGCCACAGGCGAGCTGAGCGGGGAGGTGCGCTTCGGGATGATCGCGTCCATCGCGCAAGGCGTGCTGGTCGACGCGCTCCTGGAGTTTTCCCCGGCACATCCAAAGGTCGATCTGTCGATGACGGATGGCTTCAGCGGCGACCTCATCGATGCGGTGGCGCTTGGCCAGCTCGATGTGGCGGTCATCAACAAGCCGCGAAGGGCCCTGACCCTCAAGAGCGAAACCATTGCCGAGGAGGACCTACTCCTGGTGACGGGGCCGGCCCACGCAGACGTGCCCCCATCCATGAGGTTCAGTGGACTGGCGGCCATGAAGCTGGTGTTTCCCACGCGCCGGCATGGTCTGCGGGGCGTCATCGAGAGCTTCGCCGAAGCGGAGGATGTGAATCTAAGCCCGAGCCTCGAAATAGATTCCATCAGCGCGATCTTGAAGCTGGTGCGCGAGAGCGATTTCTGCACACTCCTGCCCCATGTCGCCGTAAGAGGCCAACTCGAACGCTCGGAATTGAAGGGGCATCGCTTTGTTTCCCCTCGATTGAGGCGGCAGATCGTGGCCGTCACCGATCCGCGAAGGCCGCTCAATCCTGCTGCCGCCGCTTTCCTCTCCGTCTTGCGACGCCATCTGGTGGGCCTGGGGTCTGTGCCGCCCCAGGGCGGTGACGGACGGGCGTGAATCCCTCGCCGCTGGTGCGCCGTCGCGGCTTGCTTGTGCCACCACCCATTCCAGCAGGACCGCCTCATACGCTGATTCGGCTCAGCAGCGCCGCGCGCCCGGCGTCGTTCGAGGAATCGCCCTGGGCCACCACCCGACCGCGCTCGATCAGGTAGTAGCGCGTGGTGAGCCGTATCGCCCGGCGCACGTTCTGCTCGACGAGAACGATGGGAATCCCCTCGCGGGCGAGCTGCCCGATCAGCAGGAACAGCTCCTCCACGATCATCGGCGCCAGGCCCTCAGTGGGCTCGTCGATCAGGAGCAGCCGCGGCGCACCGGCCAGCACGCGCGCGATCGCCAGCATCTGTTGCTCGCCGCCCGATAGCGTGGTCCCCATCTGGCGCCGCCGTTCGGCCAGCCGCGGAAAGCGCTGGTAGATCTCGTCGAGCTTCGCGCTCGACGCGGCCCTGCTGCGTGCCGGACACTGCATCTGACCGAGGCGCAGGTTCTCCTCGACAGTGAGGCCGGGAAAGATGCGTCGGTCCTCCGGCACCAGCCCGATCCCGCGCCGGCAGATCCGATCTGGGGCCACGCCACGCAAGCTCTCGCCCTCGAACAGCACCTCGCCCTGCGACGGCGGTACCCACCCGGCGATGGTCTTGATCACAGTGGTCTTGCCCACGCCGTTGCGCCCGAAAAGCCCCACTACCTCGCCCTTGCCGACGTGCAGGTCGATGCCCTGCAGCACGTGGCTCAGGCCATAGTGCGTGTGAACGTCCTTCAGTTCCAGCATCAGTGCGCCTCTCCGAAATAGGCGGTCTGAACCGCCGCATTGGCCCGCACGGCCGCCGGCGCTCCCTCGGCCAGCTTCTGGCCCTGGTGCATCACGACCACGTGATCGGACAGGTCCATGACCAGGTCGACGTCGTGTTCCACCAGCAGGATCGAAAGACCGTCTTGGCGTACAAGGCGGCGAATGAGCACTTCGGTGTCGCGCGTGTCGGCATGGCTCATGCCCTGCGTGGGCTCATCCAGCAGCAGCATGCGCGGCCGCGATGCCAGCGCCACCGCGATCTCCAGCCGCCGCTGTTCGCCGTGCGAAAGGAAGCCAGCGACCTCGTCCGCATTGCGGGTCAGTTCAAATTGCGCCAGCAGCTCCTCCACCCGCTGCGCCGCCCGCGCGCTGCGCGAGAGGGAACGCAGGAGGCCCTGGCCTTGCTCGAGATATTGAGCGGCCAGGCGCAGGTTTTCGCGCACCGGCAGCTCGAAGAACAGGTTGGTGATCTGGAACGAACGCGACAGGCCGGCGGCCAGCATCCGCTGCGGCGGCAGGCCCGTCACCTCGCGCCCGTCGAAGTGCACCGTGCCCGCGCTGGGACGAATCGCGCCGCTGATCAGGTTGAACAAGCTGCTCTTGCCAGCCCCATTGGGTCCGATCACCGCGGTGATCTGTCCGGCCAGGGCCTCGAAGCTCAAATCGTGCACCGCCCGCAGCGCGCCGAACTGCACGCTCAGACCATTGACCGAAAGAACGGCGCTCACTGGGCGGCCCTCCCCTGCCTGGATCCGCGCCGCGCGTCCAGCCACCGCTGCAGGGCGGGCGCCCCGTAGCCGACCAGACCGCGCGGCATCAGGATCACGACGGTGACAAACAGCACGCCGATCACGATGTGATGGTGGGTCGTGAACGAGCCGACCACCGAACGCAGGCCCGTCAGCAGCGCGGTGCCGTACAAGGGCCCGATCAGGCTTCCCGTGCCACCGACGATCACGTTGATGACCGCGTTGCCGGACACTTGGAAGAACATCAGCTCCGGCGACACGAAGCCGCGCAGCATCGGGTACAGCGCGCCGCTGCCGCCGGCGATGCCGGCAGCCAGCACGAAAGCCGTCAGCTTGTAGCGCCACGGGTCGAAGCCGAGGAAGGCCACCCGATGCTCGTTGGCACGGATCGCATCGAGCAGCCGCCCAAATGGCGTGTCCATCAGGTAGCGCACCCCGAGGTACACCGCACCGATGTATGCCAGGACCACGAGGAAGAAACCCGCCGGCGAGGCCGAGGTGAGGCCGGGAAGGATGACCGCCCCGGGAACGCCGATGATGCCGTCGGAGGCGCCCAGCTCGCGTGTGTTGTAGACCACCTTGGAAACCACCTGCGCCAGTCCGAAGCTGATGAGGGCGAAATACACGCCCTTGGCGCGGATGGCGATGACGCCTCCGACCAGTCCGACCGCCGCGCTGGCGACGAGGGTGACTCCCAGCGCGACCCAGAAGGAAGCGCTCCACTCCTTGAGCACCAGTGCCGAGACATAGGCGCCCAGTCCGAAGAACAGCGCCTGCCCGAGCGGCAGCAACCCGGTACGTCCGAGCAGCAGGTCGACGGAGAGCGCCAGGCCGCCGAAGATCAGCGCCTCCGTCGCCAGCCGGAGGAAGAAGACGTCGCCCTTCAGGAAAGCGACGGCGGCGAACACCAGCGCGCCGCCGAAGAAGGCCGTCGCCAGCCATCGCGTGGCACTCCAGCGGCGGCGCCCGGAGCTCACCGGCGCGGGGAGGATGGGGAGTACCGTGTCATGCATGACCGAGCCTCCCGAACAGGCCTTGTGGCCGCCACATCAGCACCAGCACCATGATCCCGAACAGCAGGGGGTCGCTCCAGACCGGCGAGATGAACAGGCTCGAGAGCGACTGCACCTGCGTCAGCAACAGGCCCGCCAGCACCGCGCCCTTGATCGAGCCCATGCCGCCGATGATCACGACGCTGAACGCGATCAGCACGAAGTCGCGGCCCATGGTCGGGAACACCGAATAGATCGGCGCCAGCAGCACGCCGGCCATAGCCGCCAGCGCCGCGCCGAAGGCAAATGTGCCGGCATACACGCGCGCCACCGGCACGCCCAGCGATGCACTCATATGGCGGTCGAAGGCGGCGGCGCGCACCACGGCGCCCAGCGAAGTGCGAAACACCAGCAACCACACCGCCGCGATCAGGGCCCCGCCGAACAGCATGACGAAGAGGCGGTAGTTCGGGAAGAACAGCCCCACCATTTCCGTCGCGCCCGTGATCGGCGACTCCACGCGCACGGGGTTGGCGCCGAAAACGATCTTGAGCAGGTCTTCCAGCACCACCGCCACGCCGAAGGTCAGCAGCAGCGTGAGCGTATGCCGATCCCGGCTGTGGAAGACCCGCTGCACCAGGCCACGTTCGGTTAGATAGCCCAGCACCGCCATGATCAGCGGCGCCAGGACCAGTGCCGCCCAGAATGACAGGCCCAGGCCGAGCAGCACCACGGCCAGGTAGGCGCCGATGGCGTAAAACTCGCCGTGCGCCATGTTGATCACGTCCAGCAAGCCGAAGATGATCGTCAGGCCCAGCGCCATCAGCACCACGGCCACCCCGATGGACAGGCCGTTGATCATCTGCGGCGCCAGCACGAACTGAAGCCATTCCAGGGTAGCGCTCATGGACGTCTGCTCTTTCGTTCAGAAACGGGTACAGGTGTCCGGACCGATGGCGGCGTCCGCCTTGACGCGCCCGACGATCTCGAACTTTCCGTTGTTGACCCGCATGGCGTACATCTCCTGCATGGCCTGGTGATCGCCCGCGCGCATCGTCTTGAGCCCCTGCGGAGTGCTCCACTGGAGGCCGCGCATCGCTTCGCGCACTTTGTCGGTGTCGGTGCTCTTCGCCTTCTCCACGGCGGCCTTGTAGAAGAAGAGCACGCCATAGCTGTCGGCTCCGTACAGGTCGGGCGCCGCGTTGTTGGCGGCCTGGAAGTCGGCGACGAACTTCTTGTTCTCGGGCGTGTCGATCCCGGTCGCATAGCCGACGCCGGTGACGAAGCCGTCCGCCGCCTTGCCGATGGCGGGCATGTTCTGCGACGTCACCGTTCCCGAAGCGCCGACCACCTGCACGCTGCGGTTGAGGCCGAACTCCGCCAGCTGCGTGAACAGGCGGACCGTGTCGTTGCCGGCCACCGAGG
>NZ_JBFWNX010000019.1:0-75835 GCF_050250835.1 Hydrogenophaga sp.
GCCGAAGTTCGGAACGCAACGTAAAAGAGCCCACGAGGGGCACAGTTATGCCGAGTGATTCTGGGAATCTATGCAGGCTGTTGCCGACCGTGCTCGGCATAACCTCGCACTCCACATAAGCCGCGTTATGCCGATCTCGGCATAACGCGGCTTCCTGCGCCGCGTGGTCCTCGGTGATCGCCAGGGCCATCAACTGCTCGAGCGAGACCTTGCCTTGCTGGTAGTCCGTCAGCAGCCGGGGCGAGACATTGGCCAGCCGCAGCCGCCGCTTGACCACCAGTGGCGTGACCCCGAAGTCGGCCGCAATGTCTTCCAGTGCACGCCCTTCGGCCACCAGCGCCTTCCAGGCAAACAGTTCGTCCACCGGGGACATGGGTTCGCGCTGCACGTTCTCGGTCAGGCTCACGGTGCGGGCCGAAGTGTCGGGCACCAGCAGACAGGGCACCGGGTGGTCCTTGTCGAGTTTGTGGCGCTTGACCAGCAGCTTCAGCGCGGCCAGCCGCCGACGCCCAGCCACCACCTCGAACGACAGCCCATCGGGCGATTCGATGACGGTCAGGTTCTGCAGCAGGCCCAGGCGGCCGATGGACGCTGCGAGTTCGGGAATGGCCGTGTTGCCGCTTTGGCGCACGTTGCGGCTGGACGGACGCAAGCGCGAGAGCGGGATCAGATGCAACTCATAGGGTGCCACCTCCGGGACGCTCAAGGATTCCTCGGTTCTGGCTGCTGCGCCTATGGCCGCAGCGGTTGCCACGGCGTTCAGCGCCAGGGCTTCGGGTTGAGAAACGGTGTTCATGTGAAATCTCCTGCCCCTCTCGGGGCCTTGGTTCAATGAAAGGTCAGACGAAACAGATGGGGGTTCAGTGGGTGTTGTGCATGGGCGCTCTCCTTGGGTGCTGGGCTCCGCAGGGGCCGCGAAGCCCTTCGCGGCCATGGGCAGCCGCTGGGGCCGGCGCGGGTGCGCCGTCAAGGGAGGAAGCGAAGGCGCTGGCGCGGCCCGCAGGCGCAGCCGAGGACACGGGCGCCGCAGCGGCCCTTGACGGGGGGAGCGCCCGCAAAGGCCAGGCAAGCCGGCAAGGCCGGCGCGCAGGCGTTGCCATTCATGCGTTGCAAAAGAAAAGCGCCGCGCCCGCAGTCTGCGGGGCGGCGCATTGAAGATTCAGCGCAGCGTCAACCCGCCGCGGGCACCACCATGGCCTGCAGCTGCGCGATCACGCCGGGTTCAACGAAGACACAAGGCTGCCCAGCGTCAACCGGGACGTTGAACACCCGGGTGAACACCTCCCGCTTGATGTGCACCAGCTGACCGGTTCGGTAGGTCTGTTCAGGCTTCATCCGGCCCGAACCGGACGGTGCCCCGCTGCGCCGCGGATCGCATTCGACCAGTGCCACAAAACCTTCTGCGAACATCTTCTGGTGCTCGGGACACAGGCTCCAGCCCGTGGTCGTGTGGAGTGCCATGCTCGCGCGCAGGCGTCGGTCGAGCAGCAGGTTGCCTGTGTCAAAAGAGGTGCCGCACACCAGGCACAGCTGCTGTTCCAGCGAAATGTATGACTTGTCGTCCATGACCAACTCCGGTGATCGGGCGGGATTGCCCGAGACCGGAACCGGAACACCGCAGCGCAGCGGTCACAGGTTCGAAGACGGCCGACAGGCCGCCAGCGCCCACCGGGCGCGCAGACCTTGACGGCGAGAACGTGCGACCTGAGGTCGCTTGAATTTCTGTTTCACGGAGGTAGCTATGACCTGATGAAACCGGCTGTTCCATCAGCCGTTCCCTACCCGGACATGCGGAGCTGGCAACGGCTCGGTATGAAGCTCCGGGGACAACGTTGCCGCCGGTTTACCGGTACGCCAAGCCGTGAGGCGAAGCGGAATCTGCCAGCACAAGGGCGGAGAGGAGCAAGGGATGGGTGGGTACGACCAACACATGTGAACGTCCGACAACGCGTCGTAATGTCAGACAAGCCAAAGGTGCTGAAAGGCTTGAACCAAAAGGTATGCGGCAAGGCACGGTCCTTTGTTCTCTGGACCGTCATGGACATGATTGCCGCCGGCGCACAGGACGGGTCCGCACCATCCGGAAATTCATGCGGAACAGGGTAAGCCCATCACGCTGCCGGCAACGGCAGGCGAACCGTGAGGAACGCTGTGGGTGTGGTGGGTAGAGGAATGCGGAGAAAGCGAAAGCCCGGCTGTAATGGACGGGATACGGGCTGCGACATCGCCCGACGCGAAAGCGGGCAGACTTCCGCGCGGTCATTCATGGCGAGAGAATCTTGACCAATCGTTGTACGAGGAAAAGCAGATGACGGCGAACGATACGAAGGTATCGGGCGCTGGTGCGTCCTCGCCCGCTACGCTGATGTGGGACCAGGCCAACTGGCCCCACATCGAAGCAGAGGTGAAGCGACTTCAGATGCGTATCGCCAAGGCAGTTCGGGAAGGCAGGTGGGGCAAGGTGCAAACCTTGCAACGTCTGCTGACCCGCTCGCACAGCGGCAAGATGCTTGCCGTCAAGCGAGTGACGGAAAACAGTGGGAAGAGAACGCCGGGGGTGGACGGAAAAGTCTGGCTGACCCCGGCGGCCAGATGGAAGGGGATGCTGTCGCTGGGGCATCGTGGCTACTGCCCGATGCCGCTGAGGCGGGTCTACATTCCCAAGAGCAATGGAAAGAAGCGTCCGCTGGGAATTCCATGTATGCGGTGCCGGGCGATGCAGGCCTTGTGGAAGCTCGCCCTGGAACCCGTCGCGGAGACACAGGCGGACCCGAACTCCTACGGCTTTCGGCCTGAGCGCGCGACTGCCGATGCCATCGAACAGTGCTTCACGGTCCTGTCGCGCCGTATTTCGGCGCAGTGGATTCTGGAGGGTGACATCCGAGGTTGTTTCGACAACTTCAGTCACTCCTGGTTCCTGGAGCACATACCGATGGACAAGGCGGTCCTGCGCGCATGGCTGGAGGCCGGCTACGTCGATGAGGGATCCTTGTTCGAGACGCGGGCAGGTACACCCCAAGGGGGGATCATCTCGCCCGTGATCGCGAACATGGCGTTGGATGGCTTGGAGGCGGTGGTGCATGCGAGTGCCGGTGGATCGGAACGCGCACGCCGCAGGGCCAAGCTCAACGTCATCCGCTATGCCGATGATTTCGTGGTGTCTGGTGCGTCGAAAGACGTGCTCGAATCCCAGGTCCTGCCTGCAATCCGCCGGTTCATGGCCGAACGCGGGCTGGAACTGTCGGAGGAGAAGACCCGGATCACGCACATCGGGCAAGGGTTCGACTTCCTGGGTCAGAACGTGCGCAAGTACGGCGACCAGTTGCTGACCAAGCCGGCGAAGAAGAGCATCAAGTCGCTGCTGGACAAGGTCAGGGACATCATCAAGGACAACGCGAGCGCCACGCAGGATGCGGTGATCCGGCAACTCAACCCTGTGATCCGAGGTTGGGCCATGTATCACCGTCATGCTGCGGCGAAAGCGACCTTCTCATTGATTGACTCGCACATCTGGCACATGCTTTGGAGGTGGGCCGTGCGCAGGCACCCCGCCAAAGGGGCACGATGGGTCATCAGACGGTACTTCAGGGTAAGAGGATCACGGTCTTGGGCCTTCGCAACGAGGGGTTCGACTGACGGCAAAACGGTCAGCCTTCAGCTCTTCTGCGCGATGACGGTAGCGATCACCCGCCACGTCAAGGTTCCTGGGGCTGCCCATCCGTTCGATCCGGAGTGGACTGCGTACCTGGCCCGTCGTCGAGCCGCGAAACGTTCCGTCAAATTGTTCGGTGCCAACCCATGGTGCTGAAGAATGGCTTGAGCCGGATGCGGGGTGACTCGCACGTCCGGTTCTTAGGGGGCGGCGGCGCAGCAATGCGCCGCTGCTACCCGACGGTGTGCAAGGATGAAGGGATCAGCGAGCCAGCCCCACCACACCAGCAGGCGCGAACCAGGGCAATCGCAAGGCTCAGGCTGGGACCCAGCTTCAGTCGAGGTCAACCAGGGTGGACTGTTCGGTTTCCTCTTAGCGCAGCAGCAGCGTGGGTACCCTCGCCGCGCGCAGCAGTTCGGTGGTCTTGCTGCCCATGAACAGCTTGCGCAGCGGCGAGTGGGTGTAGGCCCCCATCACGAGCAGGTCGACGCCCATTTTCTGGATGGCGTGGCCGATCACGGTTTCCGGGTCGCCGGGCTCGATGTCCGCCACCACGCCAAAGCCAGCCTGCTCCAGCGTTTGGCGCGCCCACTCGATCTGCTTCGGGCCGTCGCCCGACGGCTTGCCCGACATCAGCACGTGCACCGGCAGGCCTTTGAAGAGCGGGCTGGCCGCCACCATCTCCACGCCCTTGCGTGTGATGGCGCTGCCGTCGAAGGCAATCAGCACGCGCTCGGGCGCCTTGAAGCGGTCGGTCACCGCGAGGATGGGGCGCTGCAGCGAGCGCACCGTCCATTCCACGTGGCGGCCCAGGTCGCGCTGCGTGGTGCTGGCCGAGGCGCCGCGCCGGCCCAGCACGAAGAGGCGCACGCCGTCCTGCTGCTCGCTCAGCGTTTCGGCCAGATCGCCGTGGCGCTGGCGCGTGTCCACCGGGCTGGCGCCGGTGGCGAGCGCCCGCTCGCGCAGACCCTGCAGGAAGCTGCGGGCCTGTTCGCGCTCGGCGCGGGTGCGGGCGGCGTCCTGCTCGCTCAGGTTCTTGAGCAGGGTTTCTTCGGCATTGGCGCCGATGGCGCCGCTGTGGTCCTGGCTGCCCTGCAGGGCAGGGTGACGGTCGATCACGTGCAGGAATTCCAGCGGCGCGGCCATGCGCTCGGCGGCCCAGGCGGCGTAGTCGGCCACGTGTTCGGCGTATGGCGATAGGTCCACACAGGCCAGCACTTTGTTGTCTTGTTGGGTCATGTTGATGCTCCTGTTCAGTGACCGACCAGCATGTCGTCGGCGCCGTCTTTGTCGTGGATGGCGAACTTGTCCACCATGGTGGTGCTGGCTTCGTTCAGGCCGATCACTTCCACCTCGGTGCCTTCACGGCGGAACTTCAGCACCACCTTGTCCAGCGCGCTGACGGCGGTGATGTCCCAGAAGTGCGCGCGACTGACGTCGATGCGCACCGTGTCCACCACCTCCTTGTAGTCGAACGCGTTGGCGAAGCGCTCTGCGCTGGCGAAGAACACCTGGCCGGCGACGGTGTAGGTGCGGCTGCGGCCCTCGTTGTCTGACATCGAGCGCACGCGCAGGATCTGCCCCACCTTGTGCGCGAAGAAGAAGCCCGAGAGCAGCACACCGGTGAGCACGCCCTTGGCCAGATCGTGCGTGGCCACGGTCACCACCACGGTGGCGATCATTACCGCGCTGGAGCTCTTGGGGTGGTCGCGCAGGTTGCGGATGGAGCCCCAGTTGAAGGTGCCGATGGAGACCATGATCATCACGGCCACCAGCGCGGCCATGGGGATCTGCTTGACCCAGTCGCCCAGGAACACCACCAGGATCAGCAGCACCACGCCGGCCACCAGGGTGGACAGGCGCCCGCGCCCGCCCGATTTGATGTTGATCACACTCTGGCCGATCATGGCGCAGCCGGCCATGCCGCCGATGAAGCCGGTGGCGATGTTGGCCACACCCTGGCCCACGCATTCGCGGTTCTTGTCGCTCCTGGTGTCGGTCAGGTCGTCGACGATGGTCGCGGTCATCAGCGATTCGAGCAGGCCCACCACCATGAGCGTGAGCGCGTAGGGGAAGATGATCTTGAGGGTCTCGACGTTGAGCGGAATGTCCGGGATCAGGAACATCGGCAGGCTGTCGGGCAGCTCGCCCATGTCGCCCACGGTGCGGATGTCCAGGCCCATCCAGATCGAGAAGGCTGTCAGCACCACGATGGTCACGAGCGGCGAGGGCACGGCCTTGGTGAGGTAGGGCAGGCCGTAGATGATGGCCAGGCCCGCGGCCGTCATGGCGTACACATGCCAGGTGACACCCACAGTCTGCGGGTTCAGCTCGGGCAACTGGGCCATGAAAATTAGGATGGCCAGGGCATTCACGAAGCCAGTGACCACCGAGCGCGACACGAAACGCATCAGCACCCCCAGCTTCACCCAGCCCGCAATGACTTGCAGCACGCCGGTGAGCACGGTGGCGGCCAGCAGGTACTGCAGGCCGTGGTCTTTCACCAGCGAGACCATGAGCAGCGCCATGGCGCCGGTGGCGGCCGAGATCATGCCAGGGCGCCCACCCATGAAGGCGATGATGGTGGCAATGGAGAACGAGGCGTACAGCCCCACCTTCGGGTCCACGCCCGCGATGATGGAAAAGGCGATGGCCTCGGGGATGAGCGCGAGCGCGACCACCAGGCCGGCGAGCACATCGTTGCGGACGTTGGCGAACCAGTCCTGTTGAATTTTCTGAAGGGACATGAGTCAAGCACCCTCGCAGCGAAGCGAAGATGAGTCGAGGAAGAGGAGAAAAGGAGAAACCGCCCAGACGGACAGTTGAAGCAGAGCGCGATGGCCAGGCCAGATGCCCGGCGCCGGTCAAGGCGGTGTGACCGAACTGAAATACCCACGCGGCAAAGCCGAGCCACGGTAGGTCACCGTGGGGCGTTGAAGGGCTGGGTGGAAATGCTGCATCGCCGCATTTTAGATGATCAACGCGGCATCAAGGACCATGCATCCAAGATGCACCAGTGGAAACGGCGAACGACCTTTGTCAATATTCGGGATCAACCACCCATCAGGCACGCTCGGGCGCCTTCATCAGTTTCACCACCACATAGATCCCCGTCAGCATGGCCGCAAAACTGGCCAGCGCCTGCAACGACAGCGTGGGCATCAACACCAGCAACACGGTGTCGTTGCCTCCCGGCACCAGTGCGCCACCGATGCCCATGAGTCCGCCGCCCAGCATGTTGCGCCACCCGAACATGGTCTGCGCGCCGCGCCATTGAAACTGGCCGCGCTGCACCGACGAGACCACCATGCCCACGAACAGGCAGGAGACCAGCGTCAGGCGATACCATCCTGGCGGCTTCGTTCCGGATATCCAAGAAACACCCAGCTCGCGCAGGTAGTTGGTGTAGGTCCAGGCGCCTTCCAGCAGGAACAGCAGGCCGCTGCAAAGACCCAGCACCATCGCGGCCATTGAAAGTCGATACCTGGGCGCCAGAAGCCACTTGTCTGGGCGCTGGTGGTGGACTCTGCAGCGCCAGAGCACCACGAGCTGCCACACCGCCCACGCCAGCAGCAGCAACATCAGCGCTTTGCGAAAGCCCGCGCCCACCGCACTCCACCAGAGTGCTTCCGCATGGGGCCAGGGCAGTGTGCCGACCGATTGCAGCCACGTCACCACGAGGCTGCCCAGCACAAAGAACGCCAGCGTGGTGAGCAGACGGGTTTCGCCGTCCGCCAGCCGCTGCAAGGTGGACAAGGAACAGCCGCCATTCACCGCTGCCCCCATGCCGAACAGCAGACCGCCGACCACGCTGAACAGCCAGCTGCTGGCCAGCACGGGGCGCCCGGCGATGGGCGCTCCCACCCAGACAAACAACCCCGTGACCAGGCTGGCCCAGAGCGAGGCGTAAAAAAAACTGACCAGCAAGCTGGCCTTGCGCTGCTCCATCCACTGCATCACCGCGCGCACCGTGCACAAGCTGGCACGGTGGGCCGCGAAGCCGATCAGAAAAACCAACACAAAACTGAGCCACATGGCGCTTGGTCGGTGATCGCCGCATCCGGATTACACCGATCGCTGTAATGATCCGGCTCCAGGTGACGACCAAGCCCCACCAAGGACTGTTCGTGGGCATCCGGCCTCGCGCATGTCACTGGTTTCTGTCACTTCACCGGAGAACCCCCATGTCATCACTTTCTTCCCGCCTGTCCCTGAGCCTGGCTGCGGCCGTTGTCACCACCGCCGCCCTGGGTGGCTGCGCCATGGCCTGCCGCGCTTGCGGCGCCAAATGCGGCACGTCCAAGACCATGCCTAAGTGCAGCGCCTGCAAGGCCAAATGCGGCGCCTGCGCACCCAAAAAGTAATCAACCCGTGCCCCACGTCCCCTGAACGGCACCCCGCTCTGGGGACGTGTCATCGACCTGCATCCATGCCTGCATCCGCCCTGCTGCGCCGACACTGGCGCTCGGCCCCATTCACCGAACTGGGCGCCGCCCTGCACCACGGCCAGGCCAGCGTAGAAGCCTTCGCCACCGCCACGGAAGCAGCGGGCTCCCTGCTCCAAAGCTGGGTGCAAGGCGCCGAGGTGGTGGCGTACGAACACTACCCGCCATCCGACGTCATTGATCTGGCCAGCGGGACCCAGTTCTACTACCACGCCCACCGCACCCACGGCGACGAACACGGGCATCTGCACGTGTTCTGGCACGCCACCGCGTCAGGCCGCCGCAGCCGCCCCACACAAGGCCGCAAGGTCTGGAAACGCAGCGCACCGACGCACATGTTGGCCATCGCGCTCGACGCCCGTGGCTTGCCGGTCAAGCTCTTCACCACCAACCAGTGGGTCACCGAAGGCCACTGGTTCGACACTGCGCTCACCCTGGCCTGCCTCGACCGCTGCCGACCCGGCCCGGTGCCCGGCCACGAAAACGCCTGCGCCTGGCTGGGCCATTTTCTGGCGCTGTACCGCCCCCTGATCGCCGACCTGCTGCAGCGCCGGGACGCCCGCCTCGCGAAGCACGGCGCCCTGGCGGATGCATTGAGCAACCACCGCCTGGAGGTGCTCAGCCAGTCGCGCATCGACTGGGCCGCCGATCTCGATGCCCTACAAGCCGAGGCGACCCGGCGCGGGCTCTGAGGCTGGGCACCGCCCCGGTGAATCAGCGGGCCTCGACCGTGAACTGGTGGCTGTTGCCCTTGAGTACTTCGACCGTGGGCCGGTACAGGCCCGGCAGGCTGCCCGCGCGGAACTGGATCGCGAGCAGACCCGGGTTGGGCTTGCCGCCTCCGGCCGCAGGCGGAAAGCGGTCGCTGCGCAGCACCTGCCCCGAAAGCACCGGATTGCCATCGGCACCCAGCGGGCTGGTGGCCGCCTGGCCCGTGGCGCCTTTCGGTGCCGCACCGATGATGCCGCCGACCACCGTGTCGACCGCCGGGTCCAGGCGCTTGTCGCCGTTGCTGTCCTGCACCAGCAGACCACCGGTGTAGCGCGGAAAGCGGTTGATGTCGCGCGGCGCCACGCCCACACCGTTGAGCGGTGCACCGTTGGCGCCCCAGAGCAGCAGCCCCAGGTGCATGGGGGCGACCTGCCCGGTCGCTACCGTCTGGAAGTCGGTGTTCGCGCCCGGTGGCACATGGAAATTGGTGGGCGCCAGCCGTGCCTCCAGCATTTCTTCCTGCACCCGCATGCCTCCTTGCCAGACCGCCTGCACCTGGCCCTGGGCGGACCGGCGCGTGACCGTCACCGGGTAACCGCCGGTGGCCGGGTTGGTGAAGCTGCGACCGCGCAGATGAATCACCTTGATGCCCGGTGCGTTGCCGCCTTCTGCCGCCATGTCCTTGAGCGCGGTGACGGTGATGACGTGGTCTTTCTCGACATAGTCTATGCGGTACTGCCCGGCCAGCGGCACGGCACCCTGCGGCCAGCCCTTGGTCAGCACGAGATTGGTGTCCCGGTCGGCCACGATGGGCACCGAGGCGTTGCGCTTGAACGCCGGAGACAGCGCCAGCTGCAGCGACTCGCCCGCCTTCAGGGCCAGGCCCGGTGTGGCCGGGTTGGCGTCGGGCACCAGCACAAACACATAGTCGGTCGCTTCGCCCGCCACATGCCCGTCGTATGACACCGGAGCCGGAGCGGTGAGGAGCGCCTGCGGTTTCTGCGGTTCGACGGTGCCGCACGCGGCCAGCAGCAGCACCGAAGCGCCGATCAGCGGAAGGGTTTGGGTCATGGCATGCATGGGAAGGTCTCCTTGAAATGAGCGGTTCACCGAAGAACCCGTGGTTGAAGAATCGGTCAGATGCCCACCGTGAGGTTGACCCAGGCGTCGGGCATCCACTGCACGAACAAAGCTTCGAGCCGTTTGTCCCAGCCCATCAGGATGGCCACACCCAGCAGGCCCAGCAACACGGCAAAAGCGTGGCGCACGCGATCGATGCGCGCCATCACCCAGTCGCGCACACGGTTGAAGCCGCTGCGCGAGGCGTACGCCACGGCCACCAGGGGAATGGCCGCCCCCAGGCCAAAAACACCCAGGATCAAGCCGCCCCGCGCCAGGCCACCCTCGCTCGCCACAAGGGTGAGCGCCGAGCCGAGCAAAGGACCTGAGCAGGGGCTCCAGACCAGGCCCAGCACACCGCCGAGCAGAAACGCACCAGTGAGCGAACCGCCCTGCAGCCCCGACGATGCGGCATGGGCCGAATTGGCCAGCGGCAACATCCAGCGCGTGAAGCGTTCGCCCAGCGCGGGCACCAGCATCACCACCGCAAAGGCGATCAACATGGCGGCACCCGCAAAGCGCACGGTGTCGCCATCCACCCCCAGCGCCGGCCCGAGGGCGCCGAGCACCACGCCGATGCCGGCGAACGAGGCAACCATGCCCAGGCCCATGGCCACCGGCCCCAGCCGGTTGCCCTGCAGCGCACCACCGACCACCAGGGGGAGCATGGGGAAAACGCAGGGTGAGAGCGTCGTCAGGCCTCCGGCGGCCAGGCTGAAACCGAGTTGTGGCAGAGAGACCAGATCAGACATGCGTGTGTTGCGCTCAGAGCGCGGACTTGAATGCGGTGCGAATGGCGGCTGGGTCGGTGTCACCCACCAGGCGCGCCCACTCCTGTTGCCCGCGCAGCACCACGAAGGTGGACTGGGCGCGCACGTTGAACCGCTTCTTGATGTCCTTCTCGGTGTCGTAGTTGACGACCATCACCGTCAGGTCCAGACCCGACTCGCTCTTGAGGGACTGCAAGACCTTGTCCTGCGCGCGGCAGGTCGGGCACCAGTCGGCATGGAAGTGCAGCGCCACCGGCTGGTTGCTGGCCTGGGCCTGCGCCAGCAGCGCGGCAGAAAAGGGTTTGATCTCCAGCGCGTGCGAGGCAGCACTGGCGAGCAACAGAACAGAGGCAAAAAAGACGCGGCGAAGAACCATGTTGACTCCTTGAATGGGACCTGGGTGATGAGTTCAGTCGCCCCCACGCGTGCATTCCTTACAGGCGTCAATGAACAATCAGGCCAGGTCGGCCGGCGCCGCAACCGCTGCGTCCAGGTGAAGCCTGTGCAGACACACCCCTTCGAGCGGATCGTGTGGCGCTTCCCAAGGCTTTTCCGCCAGCGCCTGGCGCCCCAGCTTCAGCCCGGCGTCCGAACGCATGCCCACTCCGCGGGGCGTGAAGTCAATGTCCTTGCTCTGGTCCGCACCCGGCAGGTGCGGCGCCATCAGGCTGACGACGTGCATCACCGTGTTGCAACCCCAGGCGCCCAGCTCGCGCGCGTGGGCGCTGTCGGGCACTTGCCGGGCCAGGTCGCGGATGATGTGGCGCAGCCGGTGCAACTGGCGCTGGCGCTCGATGTGCGATTCGGCCCGGCTGGCGAACTGGATGTCTTTCAAACGGCCCTGCACGTCCCAGAGGCTTTGCGGTTCATCCCCGTGCGGCTCCCACAGGCGGCAGGCAAAGATCAGCGAGTCGCAGCGCGGCTTGTCGTCCAGCACGACCTCGATCGGCGTGTTCGAGTACAGCCCGCCGTCCCAGTACGGGTCGCCGTCGATGCGCACGGCACCGAAAGCCGGCGCCAGCGCCCCTGAGGCCATGATGTGGTCGACGCCGAGGCGTTCGTGCCGACTGTCGAAATACCGCATCTGCCCGGTGCGCGCGTTGACCGCGCCCACCGTGATGCGCATGGGCGAGCGCGCGAGGTATTCAAAATCCACCAGCTCACCGAGTGTGTCGCGCAGCGGCTGCGTGTCGTAGTACGCCGCCTGTTCGATGCCGAGCGCCTGGCGCGGGTTGAACCAGGCGGGCAGGTTGGGCTTGAAGAAATCGGGAATGCCCTGCCCCACCACACCCAGGTTGTGCTGCCACTGCGCCAACCCGGCCAGCGAGGGCCACAGTGCAAAGACGCCTTGCCCCGCCTGCCGCGACTGCATGCGCGCCCAGAACTCACGCAAGCGCGCCAGCCGGTGCTGGGGATGGTTGCCAGCGATCAATGCGGCGTTGATCGCACCGATGGAGGTGCCGATGACCCAGTCCGGCTCCTTGCCGCCTTCGTGCAGGGCCTGGTAGACACCGAGGTGAAACGCCCCTACCGCGCCACCGCCCTGCATGACCATCACGGTCTGCTGGGGCGGGCAGTTCGTGTTCGGCATTTCCATCCTGGTACGCGCCACCTTCGCGGCCACCGTTTGGGCGGAATCGCGGGGTTGGCGGGATGGGGTTTTTGCGCGTGTGGCCATATCGATCCGCCTTTCGTTATTGCGCCGTCCAGCCGCCGTCGATGGGCATCACCGCGCCGGTGATGCTGGCGCCGGCGTCGGAACACAGGAAAGCCGCGTAGGCCGCCACCTGCTCGATGGTGACGAAGCGCTTGGTGGGCTGTGCGTGCAGCAGCACATCGTCGATCACCTGCTGTTCGGTCAGGCCGCGCGCCCTGGCCGTGTCGGGGATCTGCTTTTCCACCAGCGGTGTCCACACATAGCCCGGGCACAGCGCGTTGGCGGTGATGCCCTGGGTGGCCACTTCCAGCGCCACCGTTTTGGTGAACCCGGCGATGCCGTGTTTGGCCGCCACGTAGGCGGACTTGAACGGCGATGCCACCAGCGCGTGCGCAGAGGCCACGTTGATCACCCGGCCCCACCCCTTCGTCTTCATGCCGGGCAAGGCCAGCCGCGTGGTGTGGAACGCGGCCGACAGGTTGATCGCGATGATCGCGTTCCACTTGTCCACCGGAAACTCGTCCACCGGCGCCACGTATTGAATGCCCGCGTTGTTCACCAGGATGTCGATAGCGCCGCGGGTGCCGATGGCTTCTTCCATCATGGCCTGCGTGGCCGCCGGATCGGACAGGTCGGCGCCGCTGTGGTGCACGTTCACCCCGTGCAGCTGCGACAGCTCGCTGCGCAGTTGTTCGATGGCTTCGATTTCGCCGAAACCGTTGAGCACGATGTCGCACCCCGCCGCGGCCAGCGCCGTCGCGATACCGAGACCGATACCGCTGGTGGACCCTGTGACGAGGGCGGTTTTTCTCTTGGCGCGGGTGGTCGGGTGGGACATGGGCAATTCCTGAAAAGCGGTCGATGGCAAGCCAGACGGCTTGTGCCCTTCAGTCGCTGCCCATCACGGCATCCTTACAGCGCGCCCATCGCGATGACGTTGTGCGTTGGCAAGCACGCTCAGTCAGGCGCCAGCGTCACACCCCGCCAGAAGGCCACACGATCGCGTATGGCAGTGGCACGCGCGGTCGGGTGGGTATAGGTCCAGATGGCGTCCCTGTTGACCTGCCCGGCCACCACGATGTCGTAGTAGCTGGCCATGCCTTTGTAGGGGCACACGGTGTTTGTCGAGCTGCTGCGCACGTGCGCCTTGACCAGCGAGCCGAGCGGAAAGTAGCTGACCCCCTCGTGCTCCACGATGTCATCGCTCTGCGCAATCACGGTGTGGTTCCAGATGGCCTTCATCACACAGTCCCTCAAACACCCAGCCGCTGTGCGAGCGCGGGGAAGTCATCGACCACGAAACTGCAGTCGGGGTGGGGATGCGGATCGGGCGGCCCAGCCGGTCCCCACTCCAGTGGCCGGCGGACGAAAGCGGTCTGGTAGCCGCAGCCTCGTGCCGCATTCAGGTCGAAGTTGTGGCAAGCCACCATCAGGATCTGCGCCGGCTCCAGGCCCAGCCAGGTGGCGACCTGCGCATAGGCCTCGGGTTGTGGCTTGTACACGCCGATCATCTCGCACGACACCACGGCATCCCAGTCGATGTCGTTGCGGCGCGAGACGGCCACCACCATGGCCAGCGGCAACATGGTGAACGAGACCACCGGGTAGCGGCGCTTCAGGCGGTTCAACGCGGCGGGAAAGTCGGGCCAGGTGTTCAGCGCGTGCCACGCCCGGTGTATCTGCCAGCGGTCCTGCGCGGTGAATGCCTGAAGACCGTGATGTGCCAACACGCCATCGAGCGTCGTGCGGTGCACGTCGTCCATGTTGAAGGCGGGTCGCACCTGCCCGACGATGGCTTTCATGGCCGCGCGCCGGTAGTCGTTGGTCACGGCATGCCAGTCGCGCGTCAGGTCATGCACATGACCCACGCGCGTGAATGCGTCCACGAGACCAGAATGCCAGTCGAACACCGTGCCGCCGGTGTCAAACGCCAGTGCCTGGATGTCCATGGTGTGGGCTCCCGAGATGGTGACCTGCCATCAACCGCCGCCGCGGTGCGTCTGCAGGTCAAAGCGTTTCTGGACCCGGTAGCGTTCAGCATCGCTCAGGTCCTCGTAGGTGAAGCGCACCGCCAGCTGCGGGATGACCAGCAGCGCTATGCGGCGCGGCGGCAGGGTCTGCCAGCTCAGCGTCAGGCGCCCCTGTGGCCAGCTCGCCAGATTGCTCTGCCCCGCCGCGTCGGTCTGCAACCGGGCCTCGGGCAAGGCCCGGGGCAGCCACGCCAACAATTCGTCGGCGGTGCAGCCCATGACCCGCTCGAAGGTTTCTGGAACGAAAGAAGGGGTCATGGGCTTGCCGGTCTCAATCGACCTTGTAGGCCGCGAAGCGCTCGTCCACGGCCGTGCCGAACGCGTGGTTGGAATAGTTGCTCAGCACCTTCACCGACACCGCCAGCACGATGTAGAGCAGATCGCGCTCCTGGTAGCCAGCATCGAGAAACGCTTTGACCGCTGCAGGGCTGGGCTGGCCCAGGCCTTTGACCATTTCGGTGGTGACTTCAAACAGTGCGGCCAGCTTCGGATCGGGAATGGGCTGGTGGCTGCGGATCGCTTGCAGCACAGGCGCCGGCACACCGGACATCTTGTCGGCAATCATGCTGTGCGCCGCCGTGCAGTATTTGCAGCCATTGGTCCGGCTGACCGCCAGGAACACGACCTCCTGCTCGGTCGGCGTGAGGCCGGACTCCTTGCGAAACAAGCCATAGCCGTGCAGGTAGGTGCTCAAGACGGCCGGTGCGTTGACCATGTTGGCGTACATGTTGGGGATGAACCCCACCTGCTTGAGCGCGGTGTCGAGGATCTCTTTCTGAGCGCCCTGGGCATCGGCGTGGGCCACGGGCTTGAGTTGCTGGATATAGGGTGCTGCTGACATGTGTGGGGCTCCTGGGGATGAGGTGAAACAAGCCGCGGTCGGTGAATCCGGATCGGTTCGACGGTGACTGAGCACCATGCTATGAGCCGTCCAAGCGCGGCGAATCACTGAACGTCTCAGCTTTGCTACCCATCGTTCTCCTGCCGTGCTGGTCGCGGTGAACGCAAAGATGGTGAAAAAATCCTTGTCACGTTTTTTCAGGTTGTTCCGACCAAGGTCATGACGGCACTGCAGATCGCAGCGCTGCAAACCCGAAAGGAAACACCATGAAAACCGTACTCTCTGCCGTGGTCATTGCCCTGTCCACACTGGCCGCCGGCCAGGCCCTCGCTGCCGACCCTGCAGCGCCCAAAACCCGCGCCGAAGTGCAGGCCGAGCTGGCTGAGGCCATTCGCAATGGCGACATGATGGCGAACGGCGAGTCTGGCGCCACTTACAGGCAGCTCTACCCCAGTCGCTACCCGCAACAGACTGCCACGATCGGCAAGACCCGGTCCGAGGTGCAGGCTGAACTGGTCGAAGCCATTCGCAATGGCGACATCATGGCGAACACCGAAAGCGGCGCCACCCTGCGGCAGCTCTATCCGAGCCGATATCCCCAGCAGCCTGCATCGCTCGGCAAGACCCGCGCTGAAGTGAAGGCCGAACTGGCCGAGGCCGTCCGCAACGGTCACACGATCGCCGACGGCGAAAACGGTTCCAGCTTCAACCAGATCTATTCGGGTCGCTACGGACGGCGTTCCTGACTCAGGCCTTCGCCGTGAATCCATGCTCGTCACGCGGGTCAAGTCATGACAGCTCTGCACCCGCCCACGATAGCGGCCATGCATTGAACGGTGCGCCGTGCACCCGTGGCAGGGTCGCCCTGCATCACAGCGCTTCCGGCCGCGGTTGGAAGCGTTTTTTTCTGGATAGGGTCCGGGGGGAACTGTAAGACGCGAGACTGCTAGAGCGACTGTGTGGGACCACCACCTGCCTTGTTCCAGCGACGGCGTACTTCAACCCAGGAGACCAAGACCATGGACACCGCTACGGGCCTTCATGCAAACCAACCCAGCACCCCCTCCACACCGCCGGGCGATCCGTGGACACCGCTGCGCCAGCGTCTGGTCCGGCACGCGCGCCTGCTGGTGCACGAGCCAGCGCTGGCCGAAGACCTGGCGCAGGAGACCCTGATGAGCGTGCTGGAGAGTCCGCAAGCCCACCGCGGCGATGCCTCGCTCACCACCTGGGCCACCGCCATCCTGAAGAACAAAATTGCCGACTGGTACCGCTCGCCCCACCAGCGCCGCCGGGTCTACAACGCCAGCGACGAAGAGGAAGCCGACCCCGCCGAAGGACAGTTCAACGAACAGGGCGGGTACCTGGAGCCGGTTCCCGCCTGGCAACAGCCCGAAGGCCGGGAGGCGCAGCGTCAGATCATGTCCAGCCTGGAGGCCTGCTTGCGCCATCTGCCACCGCAGACCGGACGCGTGTTCATGATGCGCGAATGGCTGGGATTCGAAACCTCCGAAATCTGCGAACGGCTGGGGCTGACTGCTGACAACTGCCGCATGGTGCTGCACCGCGCACGCATGGGCCTGCGCCAATGCATGACATCCCATGGCCACACTGTCCGGAGCGCCACATGAACATTTTTCACTCCTGTGAGCGGGCGGCAGAACTCATGTCCCAGGCACTGGACGAACCCCTGGACCTGGCCGACCAGATGCGGCTGCGCATCCACCTCAAGATGTGCGGCAACTGCCAGGAGGTGGAGAAGCAGATGGCCACGCTTCACGCGCTGGCACCTCAGCTGGGGCTGCTCGATCTGGACATGAGCGACGAACGCGAGCCGCCCGTGTCGAACACACCTTGAGTCAGACTGGCTGCGCCGTCCACGCACCCGGCGCCATGCCGATCTTGCGCACGAAGGCGCGAGAGAGTGCGCTGGCACTGCCGTACCCCACTTCCAACGCCACCTGCTTGATGGCCACCCCGCGCGCCAAAAGCCGCTGCGCCGTCAGCACACGCCAGGAGGCCAGGTAGTCGGCCGGGGTCTGCCCCGTCACTTCGCGAAAGCGCTCGGCAAACCGGGCGCGCGACATGCCAGCGCGGTGCGCCATGCCGGGCAGATCCCACTGCAGTTGCGGCGATTCGTGCAGGGCCGCGAGCACCGGACCGATCCGTGCGTCCGCCAGCCCCGCCAGCGTGCCGCCCTGCGTCAGACCCTGGGCCATGCAGTGGCGCAGCAGACGGACCATCAGCACCTCGCACAGTCGGTCCAGCACCCCTTGGCGACCGGGGTGTTCGTGGAACGCCTCGTCGAACATCAGGTCCAGCAAAGCGTCCACCCCGGGCAACTGGCTCAGAGACACCATGACCAGATCCGGCAAGGAGGCGGTGATCGGGTTGATGCCAGAGCCACCGAACTGCACCGTGGCACACACCACGTCCGCTCCGGCCCCGTCGTCGGCCACCAGGCGGTGCTGGTCGGGTCGCGGCAGGAACATCAGCGTGGGCTCGGTCACCGCAAACCGACGTCGTGTCACGCCCCGCACCTGCACGTCGCCGCTGCGGATCAGGTGCAGGTGCCCGCGCTGGGTGTCGCGCTCGAAATCGTGAATGCCACAGATGTTGCCGGTGTAGAAAACACCCGCGTGCAGGGAAAAGCTTTGGAGCAGGCTGGCCAGAGGATCCATGTTCAGATGGTACGTCCGGTCAATCAACCATCAACATCAGGCACCATTCGTATCCATTGCGGGTCAAGTCAAGTGCCATCTGGCGCCTGGGATGCTGCATCCAGGAAGGCCAACAAGGGCGCATAGCCCGTGTCCTTGAGGCCCTGCCCGCGGGCGACAAACACCTCGGGCGAACCCTTCACCCCATGCCCTTCCAGCAGCCGGTTCATGAAGTTGAACAGGCACACTGTGAGCACGGCATCGTGCAGGGCGGCTTCGCTCCAACCGGCGGCAAACACTGCCTGCGCATCGGCTTCGGTCATGCGCGAGGGCTCCAGCGTGAGCTTGCGCGCGTAGCGCAGCAGCGGCTTGAGCCGCTCGTCCACGTCGGCGCTGTCAATGTCGGTCAGCAGACGCTCCAGCACCCCGGCTTCCAGCCCGAACGCCCTGGCCGTCTCGGCGTGCACGCCAAAACAGTACTGGCAGGCATTGAGTCCGGAGACGTAAGCGGCGATCAGTTCTTTGTGGCGCGGCTCCAGCAGCCCCTCGTTGCGCAACGCGGCGGTGTGGAACTCGACCAGGGCCCGGCCCGCTCTCGGATTGAGCGTCAGGATGTGGCGAACGCCCGCGTCCTCGGGCAGTGATTTGAAGAAGCTCATGGGTGCTTGCTTTCGTGGTTCTGGGTGTTTGCGGTGCCAGGTTCTTCGATCACCTCGTCCAGGCGCTCTGAATAGGCCTTCATGGCCTTGCGTAGAAAAGGCACCTGCAAGCTGAAGTTCTTGCAGCCGTCGCACATCATCAGGTGCAGGTTGAGCGACATCTTCTCGACAACCGAGAGCTTGCGCTCCTGGGATTCGGACACCAGGCGGGTCACTTCGCGGCAATTCAGCATGTTGCACCTCCCCGGGCAAACCAGCGGTCTTCCAGACACTCCCGCAGACGCAGGCGCGCACGGTGCAGCATCACATTGAGGTTGGTCGGGGTGATGCCCACCTCGCTGCAGATCTCGCGCGACTCCAGGCCCACGTATTCACGCATCATGAACACCTTGGCTTGTTGGCCTGGCAGCCCCTCCAGGCACAGCTCGAACACCTTCCAGAACTGCTTGTCGTGCAGGGTTTCGGTCGGATTGCCCCAGGTCGCGGGGCGCTCGTCTGCCTCCCACATGCCCCGGCCATTGAACAGCTCGGAGAGGTCGGCCTCTTCGTCGGCATCGCCCACCGGCTGGTGGATCGAAACCTCGCGCTGCCGCTGGCGCAGCCGCAGGATGTCGGTGATCTTGTTCTTCAGGATAGCGAAAACCCAGGTCTTGAGACTGGCCTTGCCAGCGTAGGCCGCGGTGTTCCTGAAAGCACCCATCAGGGCCTCCTGCACCGCGTCTTCGGCCAGTTGCGGGTCCCCCAGCTGAAGAGAAGCGAACTTGACCATCTTGCCCCGCAGCGCGCTCAGCTCGGCCGGATCAATCTCCTGAGCCTGAGACGCGCCGTCCTGCACATCGGCTGCCTTTGTCTTGCTGGCGCTCATGGTGCAGCCTTGTTCGACAGTTGATTGCGCGCTGCGCTGTAACTGGACACCGCGTAGGGCACCAGGAAATTCAGTAACACGTGTCCCCAGGCGATGGGTCCGCCCGAGAAAAACGCCTCGCCCTGGTTGATCAGGTTGAGCACACAGCCCACGACCAGCGAAACACGCAGCGCGCCCACCACGATGGGCCGTGAAAACACCGTGCCTAAAAACCTTTGCATCAACGGCTCCATATGTAGGGTGGTGTCTGACGCCCTGTACAGGCGCGCAGACGCTGGCCGCGATTCTCGTACAGAACGCCCGGCGTCCGGGCGCAGCGCACAGCGGCGTCCACCGAAATAGCTTGCAACCCATACCCGAACTCCATGTGTGTTGACAGACTTGGTCGCCGAGCGCGCGTTATTCATTACACGGTTCAGCCGTCTCCCATCACCAAGTCTCATCACCCGTGTGCGCTGAAAGAAAACTTCGGCGACTCGGTGTAAGGATCGCCCAAACGGAGGCGACTACATCCCTGCAAGCTCATCTTGTGGGCGAGCACCTTCCAACCTCAATCCCTTTCAGGAGAACACCATGAGCTACAGCATCACCCGCCGCAACGCCGCCCAGATCGCCTCGGGCGCAGCCCTTGCCCTCGCCATGGGCGCCGCCCTCACGCTGGCCGCCAGCCCGGCCGTCGCCCAGAGCGCCGACAAGGAGAAGTGCTTCGGCGTCGCCCTCAAAGGCAAGAACGACTGCGCTGCCGGCCCCGGCACCACCTGCGCCGGAACATCCAAGGTGGACTACCAGGGCAACGCCTGGTCGCTGGTGCCCAAGGGCAGCTGCGAGAAGACCGCATCGCCCAAGTCGCCCACCGGGTTCGGCCAGCTCAAGGAATTCAAAGAGAAGGCCTGATCGCTTCGCGTGAACGACGGACACCAGAACCAGGAGCCGACGCCATGAGCCACCGCGCTGCCTCGACCACCGCCTGCGTTCCGCCGATCACGCTGACGGACCACAGCCCACCCGATCGCTGGCCCCTGCCGCATCGGGCGGGGCTGGGCCTCAAGCCCGAACATTTCACGCACATTCACGAGCACCAGCCCGATGTCGGCTTCTTCGAGGTGCATGCGGAAAACTACCTCGTGGCCGGTGGCCCGCTGCTGCAACACCTCACCCGCATTCGTGAAAGCTATCCACTGAGCATCCACGGCGTGGGCCTGTCCATCGGCGGCGAAGACCCGCTCGATACCACCCACCTGGACGCCGTGGCCTGCCTGCTGGAGCGCTTCCAGCCCGCCGTTTTCTCCGAACACCTTGCTTGGTCCAGCCACGGCGGCGTGTTCTTCAACGACCTGCTGCCCCTGCCCTACAACCTGCCCACGCTGCAACGCGTGTGCGAACACATCGACCAGGTGCAAAGCCGCCTCGGGCGCGCCCTGCTGCTGGAGAACCCGTCCACCTACGTCGAGTTCATCAGCTCGACCTGGAGCGAAGGCGACTTCCTGCGCGAAGTGATCCACCGCACCGGCTGCGGCCTGCTGCTCGATGTCAACAACGTGTATGTCTCCAGCGTCAACCACGGGCGCGACCCCCGACGCAGCCTGTGCGAACTGCCCTGCCATGCCGCGGGCGAAATCCACCTCGCGGGGTTTGCCGAAGACCTCGACGCCGCCGGCGACCGCCTGCTGATTGACACCCACGGCACGCCGGTGGCCGAGGCGGTCTGGGCCCTGTACGACGCCGCGCTGGCGATCACTGGACCGTTGCCGACATTGATCGAGCGAGACAACGATCTCCCTTCCTTCGAGGTGCTGCGTCAGGAGGCTCGCTTGGCCGACATGCACTTGTCGGCCATCGCCCCCGCCACCGGCCGCGCCAAACCTTGCCCCCGGACCAAAACCCGCTACGCGGCGGCACAGGAGGTTGCATGAGCGTGCAACACACCTGGGCGCAGTCCCTGCTGGATCCCTCGCAATCACCACCCGCAGGCCTCACCACCTGGAACCACAGCGATCCCTCCAAGCGCTTGGCGGTGTACCGCAACAACGTGCTGGTCTCGCTGGTGGACGCGCTGGCCCACACCTTCCCGGTGACGCAAGAACTGGTGGGAGAAGACTTCTTCCGCGCCATGGCCCAGGTCTTTGTGCGCGCCCACCCGCCCCGCACCCGCGTGCTCGCGCACTACGGCCAGGCGCTGCCGGGGTTCATCGCCCAGTTTCCGCCCGCCACCGGTCTGCCCTACCTGGCCGATGTGGCACAACTCGAATGGCAACGCCTGCAGGCCCTGCATGCGGCCGACGCCAGCGCCATGGAGCCCGCCGCCATCGCCATGCTGCTGGGTGACGCCGCGAGCTTGCCTCAGGTGCATTGGCAACCGCATCCGAGCCTGCACCTGCTGCGCTCGCCTCATGCGGCCGTCTCGCTCTGGGCTGCCCACCAGGCCGACAGCGGCCTGGCGCTGGAACACATTGACACCACACGGGCCGAATCGGCCCTGGTGTTTCGCAGCGTGCTGAACGTGATGGTGCTGCAGGCCGATGCCGGCTTGGCCGCCCTGACAGCCGGCCTGCTTGACAACGCCCCCTTCGGCGCAGCCATCGCCCAGGCCTTGAGCGCCGACCCCGCTTTCGACCCCGCGCAGGCCATGGCCGTGCTGATCCGCCACGGGTTGCTGGTCGGCGCCCGGCACCCGCACTGAACACCGGCACAGACCCCGTTTCGCCACTCACAACCTCTTTCAGCCACAACAACCCAGGAGACCGCCATGAACACCCTCACCACTTCCCAAGGTACCGACACCAACGGCCTGATGTCGCGCCTGAGCGCGCTGCTGCGCACCGTGCACGGCATGATGGGCCACCTGCCCAACACGCTGCTGGCCTTCATCGCCCGCTTCTCCATCGCCGCCGTGTTCTGGAAATCGGGCCAGACCAAGATCGAAGGCCTGGCCATCGACATCGTCAGCGGCGAGTTCACGCTGGGCATGCCCCGACTGTCCGACAACGCCGTGTTCCTGTTCAAGGAAGAATACAAATTGCCCATCCTGTCGCCAGAACTGGGCGCGACGATGGCCGCGCTGGGCGAACACATCCTGCCCATCTTCATCCTGCTCGGCCTGGCCACCCGCCTGTCGGCGCTGGGCCTGCTGGGCATGACGATGGTGATCCAGCTCTTCGTCTACCCCGACGCCTACGCCACCCACGGCACCTGGGCCGCCGTGTTGCTCTACCTCATGGTCCACGGCCCGGGCAAGCTGTCGATCGACGCCTGGATTGCCAAGCGCTGCGCCGGCTGACCCGACCAACAAGCCGGAGCCGATCATGGGCACGGTGTCTGGCTGGTTCGGCTCGCAACTGGCCCGTTACCTCTCCGCCGAGGTGCACCAGCATGGCAGCGCGCCGCCCACCCGGGCGGACCGGCTGCTGGCGACCCTGCAACCGGGCGATGTGCTGCTGGTGGAGGGCCACAGCCGCTTCAGCACCGCCATCAAATACCTCACACAATCGACCTGGTCGCACGCGGCCTTGTACGTGGGCAGCGAGGCACTGGTCGGCACCGGCGCCCCACCCGGACATTGTTTCGTGGAAGCCGATGTGAGTGACGGGGTGCGCACGGTGGGGGCCGCGCTGTTTGAGGCCTATCACACCCGCATCTGCCGACCGGTCGAACTGCGGGCCGAAGAGATCACACAGGTCGTGGGCTACGTGATTGCGCGTCTGGGCCACCAGTACGACCTGCGCAACGTGTGGGACCTCGCCCGCTACCTGTTGCCCACGCCACCCGTGCCACAGCGCTTTCGCCGACGCATGCTGTCGCTGGGCAGCGGCGACCCGACCCGCGCCATCTGCTCGACCCTGATCGCCCAGGCCTTCCAGTCGATCCGCTACCCCATCCTGCCGCTGGTCAGCACCACCAGCCGCGACAGCCCGGACTGCCCCGCCTGCGTGGAAGAGATCCTGCAGCTGCGCCACCACAGCCTGTTTGCGCCCCGGGACTTCGACGTGTCACCCTACTTCGCCGTGGTCAAGCCGACGCTGGCGCAGGGCTTTGACTTTCACAGTCTTCAATGGCAACCCGGTGCCGACGAGGTTGGTCCGGTCAGCACGCTGGCCAGTCGGTAAATGTCAACAGCACAAACTGCGTTTCGCTGTTCAGGCCTGCCCGTCCCGGATCGATGCGATCAACGGGCAACGCACACGCCCACGCGTCGATCCGCAGCGCGCCACCAGATCGGCCAGCACCTGCTCGATGCGCTGCAGGTCTGCGAGACGGGCGCGCACATCGGCCAGCTTGCGCTCGCCCTGTTCGCGTGCCTCGCCACAATGCGATCCATCTTCCAGCTTGAGCAGTTCCGCCACCTCGTCCAGGCTGAAACCCAGGCGTTGCGCGGATTTGATGAAGCGCACCCGCGCCAGATCAGCATCGCCGTAGCGCCGAACTCCACCCTGAGGCCGCGCAGGTTCGGGCATCAGACCTTTGCGTTGGTAGAAGCGGATGGTCTCCAGGTTGACCCCGGCCGCCTCCGCCAGGACGCCGATGGTGAAGACCGGGGAAACAGCTCGCATGGCACTTGACTCCGTACTTGAGTACAGCCTTAAGCTTACGCCATGAATACCGATCACCCCAGCACATCACAAGAAAAGTCCGGCCTGTGGGCTCTGCTGACCGGAGGCCTCGCGGCCTTGTTCGCATCGGCCTGCTGTCTCGGCCCCTTGGTGCTGATCACCCTCGGCGTCTCCGGTGCCTGGATCAGCCGGTTGAGCCAGCTCGGGCCGATGCAGCCGGTGTTTCTGGCCGCCGCAGTGGTGGCGCTCGTGCTCGCATGGCGTCGCATCTGGCGCCCTGCCGCGGTTTGCTTGCCAGGCCAGGTGTGTGCCCGTCCAGCCGTCAAGCGCGTTTACAGGCTGTTGTTTGCCGCGGTGGTCGCCCTGCTCACCATCGCGTTGGTATTCCCGTTCATCGCCCACTGGTTTTACTGAAAGGCCCCTCCAATGACCAAGATTGGGATCACGCTGGTACTGTGCCTGGCGGCAGGACCGGGTATCGCAGCGCCACAAACCGTCACCCTGTCCATTCCCACCATGGACTGCCCGGTCTGCCCCATCACCATCAAGAAGGCGCTGACACAGGTCACAGGTGTGAGCCAGGCCCTGGTGAGCTACGAGCGGCGCGAAGCCACGGTGACGTATGACAACGCACGCACCACGGTTGAAGCGCTGACGCGAGCGACCGCGCAAGCGGGATACCCCTCCACCTTGTCCGGGCGCCAACCATGAGCGCGGTCGAACTGATCTCGATGCTCACCTGTCCCCATTGCGGACACGGCAAAACCGAAACCATGCCCATCGATGCCTGCCAATGGTTCTACGAATGCGAACAGTGTCATGAGGTGCTCAAGCCCCTGCCCGGCGACTGCTGCGTGTACTGCTCCTATGGTTCGGTTCCCTGCCCGCCGATACAGGCCAATACCGATGGTTGCTGCAACGGCGCTTGATCGGCATCAACAACCGATTGCCACAGAGCCGGTGTCACCCGCCTAGAATCCCGAACATGCGTTTCCTTCTCGCCCTGCTGCTGTGCCTGGCCATTCCCTTGCAGGGATGGGCTGCAGGCCGGGGTGAGCCAGCACCGTGCCCGATGGCGGCCACGATGGCGATGCATGCGTCAGCAGGCCATGGCGACATGCCTGTTGCATCCGGCGACTGTTGCAACGACGCCGCCACCGCCGCCTTGACCGGCAAGCTCTGCAAGACCGGGCAAGAATGCCAAACGCCCACCGGTGGGTTCGTGGCCCCGGCCCAGGCCGCCGTGTACCCCTTGCCAGCGGCCGCTGTTCCAGCGTTCTTCACCTCTGCTCCTTCATTGGGCGCCTCCGCCAGCGTCTGGCGCCCTCCCACCCTTCTCTGACTCCGTTGATCCGGACCGTGCGCCGCCATGCGGCGCCGTCTGCGTCGTGGCCGCGTGCATGTTGCTGCAGGCGGCCGGGTTCATTCCTCATGGAGCAGAGACATGCCATCCCCTTTTGCGGCCGCAGGCCGCACCGTGTATCCGGTCGTTCGCGGTCGGCGCTCGAAATCACCCTTCATCCCGCTGGCCGTTGCGCTCTGCCTGGCCGCACCCGGCTGGGCATCGGGCGCTGAACCCCTGAGCCTGCAGGCCGCCGTGCACGCGGCACAGGTGCGCTCCCAGGCACTGAGCGCGCAGGACGCTGCGGCCCGCTCGGCACGCGAAGCCGCCGTGGCAGCGGGTCAGCGCCCGGACCCGGTGCTGCGGTTCTCGATCAACAGCTTGCCCATCGAAGGCGACAACCGCTTCAGCACATCGGCCGAGCCCATGACCAGCAAGGCCGTCTCTTTGATGCAAGCGTTCCCCGCCGAGAGCAAGCGCCAGGCTCGTTCGCAGCGCCTGGAGCGCGAAGCCGAGGTAGCCCTGGCCACGCGGGCGGTGCGCGCGGCCAACCTGCGGCGAGACACGGCCATCGCCTGGTTTGAACGGCAAGCGCAGGAGAAGCGCGTCGCCCTGCTGCGGGCGCAGCTGAACGAAAACCGCCTGCAGCTCCAGGCCGCCGAAGCGGCCACCCGCGGCGCTCTGCCCGCTGGCGCCAACAGCGCCTCGGTGGACTGGCTGAATGCGCGCGACGCGGTCGCCCAGGCGCAGCAAGCCCTGCTGGGCGCTGAGGCCAGCCTGGTCAACGCACGCCAGGCGCTGGCCCGCTGGACGGGTGAGACGCCCGACCGGCCCTTGGGTGATGCGCCCGCGCTGGCGCCCTTGGCACTGTCGGCCACGGGCTTCGCGCCCCACCTGCAGCAACACCCGGACCTGGCCTTGGCGAGCGCGCGCCTGGCCGCCGCCGAGGCCGACGCCGAGCTGGCCCGACAGGATCGCCAGCCCGACTGGAGCGGCGAGCTGATGTTCAGCCACCGCCGCCCGCGCTTCGACAACATGGTTTCGCTCGCGGTGTCGGTGCCGCTGCAATGGGACCGTGCGCAGCGCCAGGACCGTGTGCTGGCCGCGCGCCTGGCGCGCGTGGACGAACTGCAGGCCGAGCGCGAAGAGCGCTCGCGCGGGGCGCTCGCCGAGACCGAGCGCTGGCTGGCGGCCTTGCAGGCCGGTCTGGAGCAATCGGCACTGATCGACAGCGCGCGTTTGCCATTGGCGCGCCAGCGCGTGGACCTGGCGCAGGCGGCCTACCGCGGCGGCAACGCCCGGCTGGGCGATGTACTCGCGGCGCGCCGCATGGCCCTGGCCCTGGAGATGGAGCGCGTCGACTTGCAGCTCTCGACCGCGCGCCTGTGGGCCCGGCTCGAATACCTCCTGCCTGTCGCTTCACCCCCAGGTGCTGCACCCGTCGACCCGACCGCCACCACAAAGGAATGACACCATGAAAACATCCACCTGGATCGGGCTGACGGCTGTCGCCCTGGCCACCTTGACCGCCGTCGGCTACGGCGCCTGGACCGTTGGCATGAATGCCGGCATGTCCATGGCAACACCCCAGGGAGCACCCGCCGACGCCGGCGCGGCCACCCCTTCCACACAAGACCCCAGCGGCTGGACGATCACGCAAGGCTTCGAGGCCACCGAACGCCACATGCGCGAGGGCCTCAAGGCCGGGGATGTGGACCCGATGACGGGGCTGAAAATCCTGAATTACCACGACCCCATGGTCCCAGGCAAGAACTTCGACGCGCCGGGCAAATCACCCTTCATGGACATGCTGCTGGTGCCCCGCTACGCCGGCGGCGGTGCTGCCGACACCGGTGGCGTCAGCGTGAGTGCCCGCGTGCAACAAAACCTCGGGCTGCGCACGGTGGCAGTGACCGAAGGCCAGCTCGACAGCGCGGTGTCGGTGGTCGGCAACGTGGCCTGGAACGAACGCGACCAGGTGCTGGTCAGCGCTCGGGCGCTGGGTTTTGTCGAACGCCTGCACGTGCGCGCCGCGCAGGACCGGGTTGCAAAGGGTGCACCATTGGCCGACATCTACGTGCCCAGCTGGGTGGCGGCGCAGGAAGAGTATCTGGCCGTGGCCCGCATGGCCGAACAAGACCCCCAGTTGGTGTCCCTGCGCGATGCCGCTGCACAGCGCATGCGCCAGGCGGGCATGAGCCCGGTGCAGATTGATCGTGTGGTGAACAGCGGCAGCCTGCAGCCCCGTTTCACGCTGACCGCACCCCTGGATGGCGTCGTCACGGAACTGATGGTGAGCGAAGGCGCAACCGTGATGCCAGGCATGGCCCTGCTGCGGCTGCAGGGCACGGGCACCGTCTGGGCCGAAGGCCAGGTGCCCGAGAGCCAGGCCGCCCAGCTCACCACCGGCGCATCCGTCAGCGCCACCAGCCCGGCCGCCCCAGGCCAGACCTTCACCGGGCGCCTGCAGGCGCTGCTGCCCTCGGTCGACCCGGCCACACGCACGATCAAGGCACGGCTGGAACTCGCCAATCCCCAGGGCCGGCTGGTGCCGGGCATGTTTGTGCAGATGCGCTTCGCCAACCCCGATGCGAGGCAGGTTTTGCTGCTGCCCAGCGACGCGGTGATCCACACCGGACAGCGCAGCGTGGTGATGCTGGCTGAAGGTGACGGCCGTTTCTCGCCGGTCGAAGTGCGCACCGGTCGCGAAGCGGGCGATCAGACCGAGATTCTGCAAGGTCTGCAGTTGGGGCAAAAGGTGGTGCGTTCGGGCCAGTTCCTGATCGACTCCGAAGCCAGCCTCAACGGCTTTCTGGCGCGGCTGAGCCCTCCGACAGAAGCTGCGATGGACAAAGCGGCAGCGATGCCCGAGAAGGCTGGCGCCGTATCGCCAACCGCGCACCAGACGCCCGCCAAAGTCAAGGCGGTCGATGGCGACACCGTCACGCTGAATCACCCGGCCATACCGGCGCTCAAATGGCCGGCCATGACCATGGATTTCCGGTTGCCACCAGCAGACCAGCGGCCGAAGCATCTGTCGGCAGGCCAGTCGGTCCAGATCGAATTTGAGATGCGCGACGGTGACGTGCCGCAGATCACGCGCATCGAACCCCGCACCGCAGCCACCGGAGCGAAACGATGATCGCGCGCCTGATCCACTGGAGCATCGCCAACCGCTTCCTGGTTCTGATGGCCACGGTGATGATCACCGCCTGGGGCGTGGTGTCGATGCTGCGCACGCCTCTGGATGCGCTGCCCGACCTGTCGGACACCCAGGTCATCATCCGCACCAGTTGGCCCGGGCAGGCGCCGCAGCTGGTGGAAAACCAGGTCACCTACCCACTGACCACCACCATGCTCTCGGTGCCCGGCGCCAAGGCGGTGCGCGGGTTCTCGATGTTTGGGGACAGCTTTGTCTACGTGCTGTTCGACGACGGCGTGGACCTGTACTGGGCGCGCTCGCGGGTGCTCGAATACCTGAACCAGGTGCAGTCCCGGCTGCCGGCCACGGCCAAATCGTCACTCGGCCCCGACGCCACAGGCGTGGGCTGGATCTACCAGTACGCGCTGATCGACCGCAGCGGGCGGCAGGACCTGGCCCAGCTGCGCTCGCTGCAGGACTGGTTCCTGCGCTTCGAACTCAAGACGGTGCCCGACGTGGCCGAGGTCGCCAGCATCGGCGGCATGGTGCGCCAGCACCAGATCGTGCTCGACCCAGACAAACTGGCGACCTACGGCATCACGCAGCAGATGGTGGGTGATGCCGTGGCGCGCGGCAACCAGGAGGCCGGCGGCTCGGTGCTGGAGCTTGGCGAGGCCGAATACGCGGTGCGTGCCAACGGCTACCTGAAAACCCTGGACGACTTCCGGGCGCTGCCGCTGAAGACCACCGACGCCGGTGTGTCGGTGCGGCTGGGCGACGTGGCGCGCGTGCAGATCGGGCCCGAAATGCGGCGCGGCATCGGTGAGCTCAATGGCGAAGGCGAAGCGGTCGGCGGGGTGGTGGTCATGCGTTCGGGCAAGAACGCTTTGCAGACCATTGAAGCGGTCAAGGTTCGGCTGGCCGAATTGCAGCGTGGCCTGCCCGAGGGGGTGGAAATCGTGCCCGTGTATGACCGCTCTGGCCTGATTCAGCGCGCTGCCAACAACCTGGGCATCAAGCTGCTGGAGGAGTTTGGTGTGGTCGCCCTGGTGTGCGCGCTGTTCCTGTTTCACCTGCGCAGCGCCCTGGTGGCCATCGTTTCGCTGCCGCTGGGCATTCTGGTGGCCTTCATCGTGATGCAGCAGCAGGGCGTGAACGCCAACATCATGTCGCTCGGCGGCATCGCCATCGCCATTGGCGCCATGGTGGACGCGGCGGTGGTGATGATCGAAAACGCCCACAAGCACCTGGAGCGCTGGGCGCACGAACACCCGGGCGAGACGCTCGAAGGCGAGCCGCGCTGGCAAGTGATCGGCCACGCGGCGGCGGAGGTCGGCCCCGCCTTGTTCTTCTCGCTGCTGATCATCACCCTGAGCTTCATCCCGGTGTTCACCCTGCAGGCGCAAGAGGGGCGGCTGTTTGCGCCACTGGCCTACACCAAGACCTACGCCATGGCGGCGGCCGCCGGTCTGGCGGTCACCTTGATTCCGGTGCTGATGGGTTACCTGGTGCGCGGCCGCATTCCCGAAGAGACCGCCAACCCGCTCAACCGCGGACTCATCGCGCTGTACCGGCCGGTGCTGGATGCCGTTCTCAAGGGGCCGAAGCGCACTCTGCTGGTGGCCGCCGTGCTGCTGGGTTTGAGCGTCTGGCCGCTACAGCACATCGGCGCCGAGTTCATGCCGCCGATGGACGAGGGCGACCTGCTCTACATGCCGACCGCGCTGCCCGGTCTGTCGGCAGCCAAGGCCACCGAACTGCTGCAACTGACCGACCGCCTGATCAAGACCGTGCCCGAGGTGGCCAGCGTGTACGGCAAGGCGGGCCGCGCCGACAGCGCCACCGACCCGGCACCGCTGGAGATGTTCGAGACCACGATCCAGTTCAAGCCGCGCGAGCAATGGCGCGCGGGCATGACACCAGACAAACTGGTGGACGAACTCGACCGCACCGTGCGCGTGCCCGGCCTGGCCAACATCTGGGTGCCACCGATCCGCAACCGCATCGACATGCTCGCCACCGGGATCAAGAGCCCGGTGGGGGTGAAGGTGGCCGGCGCCGACCTCGCCACCATCAACCGCCTCACGCAGCAGATTGAAACGGTGGTCAAGGGCGTGCCCGGTGTCACCAGCGCGCTGGCCGAGCGCCTGAGCGGTGGGCGCTACATCGACGTCGACATCCGCCGCGACGAAGCGGCGCGTTACGGTCTGAACATCGCCGACGTGCAGGACGTGATCTCGGGTGCGGTGGGCGGCATGAACATCGGCGAGACCGTGGAAGGGCTGCAGCGTTATCCGATCAACCTGCGTTACCCGCGCGACGCGCGCGACTCGCTCGCAGCACTGCGCGAGCTGCCCATCGTCACACCGCGCGGCCAGCGTCTGGTGCTGGCCGACGTGGCGCGCCTGAGCATCGCCGACGGTCCACCCATGCTGCGCAGCGAAAACGCACGCCTGGCCGGGTTCGTCTATGTGGACATCCGCGACCGCGACCTGCGCGGCGCCGTGCTGGACATGCAAAAGGCAGTGGCTGAGCAGGTGAATTTGCCGGCTGGCTATTCGGTGTCGTGGTCGGGCCAGTTCGAGTTCCTGGAGCGCGCCAGCGCCCAGCTCAAGCTGGTGGTGCCGTTCACGCTGCTGGTGATCTTCCTGCTGCTCTACCTGACCTTCCGCCGCCTCGACGAAGCCCTGCTCATCATGGCCACGCTGCCCTTCGCCCTCATTGGCGGCATCTGGCTGCTCTGGACCCTGGGGCACAACCTGTCGGTGGCCAGCGTGGTCGGCTTCATCGCGCTGGCCGGCGTGGCGGCCGAGTTCGGCGTGATCATGCTGCTGTACCTGAAGCAGGCCTGGGCCGCGCGGCTGGCCAAAGGGCTGGACACCGACACCGACCTGCTCGACGCGATCCGCGAAGGCGCGGTATTGCGCGTGCGGCCCAAGGCGATGACGGTGGCGGTGATCGTGGCCGGCCTGCTGCCCCTGTTCTGGGGCGCGGGGGCGGGCAGCGAGGTGATGCAGCGCATCGCCGCACCGATGGTGGGCGGCATGCTCAGCGCACCGCTGCTGTCCATGCTGGTGGTGCCGGTGGTTTATCGTCTGATGCGCAGACCCAAGCGACAAGTCCAGCTGGGTTTGACGACCCAGGGCACCCCAACGCCATCCAACTGACCCTTCATGCAAGCCTCCGAACAACCCATCCTGCGCGACCTGGTCCTGGTCGGCGGTGGCCACAGCCACGTGGTCGTCTTGCGCATGCTGGCCATGCAGCCCGAGCCCGGCCTGCGCATCACGCTGATCTGCACCGACATCGACACGCCCTACTCCGGCATGCTGCCGGGCTATATCTCGGGCCACTACCGCTTTGACGATGTGCACATCGACCTGGGCCGCCTGGCGGCCTTCGCCGGGGCGCGCTTCATCCACGGCGAGGTGACAGGTCTGGACCGCGCCAACCAGCGCGTGCAGCTGCGTGACCGGCCTGCCGTGCCCTACGACCTGCTCTCCATCAACACCGGCTCCACGCCCAACATGCGCCAGATCAAGGGCGCACAGGCGCACGCGGTGCCGGTCAAGCCCATCGCCCAGTTCAACCAGCGCTGGCTGCACCTGCTGGCGCGCGTGCGCGAGTTGCACCGCCGTTTCACGATCGCGGTCGTGGGCGGCGGTGCGGGCGGGGTGGAGCTGGTGCTGTCCATGCAGTACCGGCTGCGCAACGAGCTGCAGAAACTCGGCCGCAACCCCGACCTGCTGCACTTTGTGCTGCTCACGGCGGGCGACACCCTGCTGCCGACACACAACCCCGGGGTCCGTGCCCGATTTGTGCGCGTGCTCAAGGAGCGCCATGTGGCCGTGCACACCCGTGCGGAAGTGAATCAGGTCTCGCCCGGCTGCCTGCACACACAGGACGGCCGCACCTTCGACGCCGATGAAACGATGTGGGTCACCCAGGCCGGCGGACCGGCCTGGCTGCAAAGTACCGGCCTGGCGCTGGACGAACACGGCTTCATCCAGGTCAACGACCGGCTCCAGACGCTGGACGACCCGAAGATCTTCGCCGCGGGCGACGTGGCCTCGTTCAGCCGCCGTCCGCTGGAAAAGGCCGGTGTGTTCGCGGTGCGCATGGGCCCGCCGCTGGTGAAAAACCTGCGCCTGGCCTTGCGTGGCCAGCCGCTGGTGGTCTACCACCCTCAACGCAGCTGGCTGGCGCTGATCTCCACCGGCGACCGCTACGCCGTGGCCTCGCGCGGCTGGCTCGGCTTTGCTGGCGCCTGGGTCTGGACCTGGAAGGACAGCATCGACCGCCGCTTCATGCGCAAATTCACCGAGCTGCCCGCCATGGCGCCCGGTACCGCGGCATCGGCCGCACCGGCCAGCCTCGCGCTCAGCGCCGAAGAATCGCGCCAGGCCATCTCGGCCATCGCCATGCGCTGCGGCGGCTGCGGCGCCAAGGTGGGTGCCAGCATCCTGAGCCGCGCGCTGGGCAGCCTGCAGCCGGTCGAGCGCGACGACGTGCTGATCGGTCTGCACGCCCCCGACGACGCCGCCGTGGTGCGCGTGCCGCCGGGCAAGGCGATGGTGCACACGGTGGACTTCTTCCGCAGCTTCATCGACGACCCCTACCTGTTCGGCAAGGTCGCGGCCAACCACGCCCTGGGCGACATCTTCGCCATGGGCGCCGAGCCCCAGTCCGCCACCGCCGTCGCCAACGTGCCGCCGGGCCTGGAAGCCAAGGTCGAAGACCTGCTGTTGCAGATGATGACCGGCGCGGTCGAGGTGCTCAACGCCGCCGGTTGCGCCCTGGTCGGCGGCCACACCGGCGAAGGCCGCGAGCTGGCACTGGGCTTCGCCATCAACGGCCTGATCGACGACAGCATGGAAGGCGTCCTGCGCAAGGGTGGCATGTTGCCCGGTGACGTGCTGCTGCTGACCAAACCCATCGGCACCGGCACCCTGTTCGCCGCCCACGCGCGGCATTTCCCCAAAGGCCGCTGGATCGATGCGGCGCTGACATCGATGGTCGTGTCCAACCAGGCCGGCGCTCAGATTCTGCGGGCGCACGGCGCCACCGCCTGCACCGACCTGACCGGCTTCGGCTTGCTCGGGCATCTGGTGGAAATGACGCGCCCCTCGGGCGTGGACGCCGAACTGCAGCTGAGCGCCCTGCCCTTGCTGGACGGCGCCGTGGAATGTGTGCAGGCCGGCATCGTCAGCTCGCTGCAGCCGGCCAATGTGCGGCTGCGCCGCGCCTTGCGCAACGCCGACGCCTTTGTGAACGACCCGCGCTACCCGCTGCTGTTCGACCCGCAGACGGCCGGTGGACTGCTGGCCAGCGTGCCGGCCGACCGGGCGGCCGACTGCATCCGGGCCCTCAAGGCCGCGGGCTACCCGCAGACCGCCGCCATCGGCCGCATCAGCGGTGCGTCGGACGCGCTGGAGCCCGTGGTGCTGACGCCCTGACGCGCCGGCCCAGCGCCACGGTGATTGCAAGCAACTGTAAGGACCCGGGACATCGCAGCGACTGAGGTTCAAGTCGGCAGCACATCGTTGCCAGATTTCGCCCCCAAGAACCACGTCCCCATGAAACGAATCCTGATCCTTGCCACCGTCGTGCTGCTGGTGGCCGCCTATTTCGGGCTGGGGCTGAACCGGTACCTGACCCTCGCCGCCGTGCAGGAGCGCCTGGGGGAATTTGAAGCCATGCGTCAGGCGGCCCCTGTCGCCACGGCGCTGGGCTTCTTTGGCCTGTATGTGCTGGCCACCGCCTTGTCCCTGCCCGGCGCGGTCATCCTCACGCTGGCGGCGGGCGCCCTGTTCGGCTTGGTGGCCGGCACGCTGATCGTCTCGTTCGCCTCCAGCGTGGGCGCCACGCTGGCGTTTCTGGCCTCGCGCCACCTGCTGCGCGACGGCGTGCAGGCGCGCTTTGGCAACCGGCTCAAGGCCATCAACGACGGCATGGCCCAAGACGGCGCGCTGTACCTGTTCACGCTGCGCCTGATTCCGGTGTTCCCGTTTTTCCTGGTCAACCTGCTCATGGGCCTGACCCCGATCCGCACCGGCACCTATTACGCGGTCAGCCAGCTGGGCATGCTCGCGGGCACCCTGGTCTACGTCAACGCCGGCACGCAGCTCGGCCAACTCAACAGCCTCTCGGGCATCCTCTCGCCCGGCGTCCTGCTTTCTTTTGTCCTGCTCGGAGTGTTTCCCATGATCGCCAAGTCCGCCCTCGGTTTTCTGCAACGTCGCCGGGTGTATGCCAAGTGGCAGCGCCCCAAGACCTTTGACCGCAACCTGGTGGTCATCGGTGGCGGCGCGGCGGGTCTGGTCACTTCTTACATCGCGGCGGCCGTCAAAGCCAAGGTCACGCTGGTCGAGGCGCACAAGATGGGCGGCGACTGCCTGAACTACGGCTGCGTGCCCAGCAAGGCGCTGATCAAGTCGGCCAAGCTGGCCACCCAGATGCGCCGCGCCGACCACTACGGCCTGGAGGCCGCCACCCCCGCCTTCAGCTTCAGGCAGGTGATGGCGCGGGTGCACAAGGTCATCAGCGAGGTGGCGCCACACGACAGCGTGGAGCGCTACACCGGGCTGGGCGTGGAGGTATTGCAGGGCCGCGCCCGCATCGTCGATCCCTGGACGGTCGAGATCGCGCTCAACGGCGGCGGCACCCAGCGCCTGACCACGCGCAGCATCGTCATCGCCGCCGGTGCCCGCCCCTTCGTGCCGCCGCTGCCCGGCCTGGACGATGTGGGCTACGTCACCAGCGACACGCTGTGGGACGAGTTCGCCCAACTTGACGCGCCCCCGGCCCGCCTGGTGGTGCTGGGCGGTGGACCGATCGGCTGCGAGCTGGCGCAGAGCTTTGCGCGCCTGGGCTCGCAGGTGACCCAGGTGGAAATGGCGCCGCGCATCATGATCCGGGAAGACGAAGAGGTCTCGGAACTGGCGCGTGACTCGCTGGTGCGCGACGGTGTGGATGTGCTCACCGGCCACAAGGCGCTGCGCTGCGAGCGCGAGGGCGAACGCAAATTCATCGTGGTGGAGCACCAGGGCCAGGAAAAGCGCATCGAGTTCGACGCGCTGCTGTGCGCGGTCGGCCGCGTGGCGCGGCTGCAGGGCTACGGTCTGGAAGAGCTGGGCATCCCCACGCAGCGCACGGTGGTGGTCAACGAATACCTCGAAACGCTGTACCCCAACATTTTTGCCGCGGGCGACGTGGCCGGGCCGTTCCAGTTCACCCACACGGCCGGGCACCAGGCCTGGTACGCCGCCGTCAACGCCCTGTTCGGCAGCTTCAAGAAATTCAAGGTCGATTATTCGGTGATCCCCTGGGCCACGTTCATCGAGCCCGAGGTGGCGCGTGTGGGCCTGAACGAACAGGACGCGAAGGAAAAGAAGATCCTTTACGAGGTCACGAAATACGGCATCGACGACCTGGACCGCGCCATCGCCGACGGCTCTGCGCACGGCTTCGTCAAGGTGCTGACCGTACCGGGCAAAGACCGCATTCTGGGCGTGACCATCGTGGGCGAACATGCCGGCGACCTGCTGGCCGAGTTCGTGCTGGCCATGAAACACAGCCTGGGATTGAACAAGATCCTGGGCACCATCCACACCTACCCCACGCTGGCCGAGGCCAACAAATACGCCGCTGGGGAATGGAAACGCGCCCACGCGCCCCAGGGCGTGCTGGCCTGGCTGGGCCGCTACCACGCCTGGCGCCGAGGCTGAAAGGAAAACCACCATGGCCAAGACACCCGCCCCG
Organism: Hydrogenophaga sp.; assembly: GCF_050250835.1. Lineage (GTDB taxonomy): Bacteria > Pseudomonadota > Gammaproteobacteria > Burkholderiales > Burkholderiaceae_C > Hydrogenophaga. The sequence continues at coordinate 36,202 of NZ_JBFWNX010000019.1, forward strand.
CAGGTCCATCTGCAACTGCCCGACGGCCCTGAACGCGACGCCCTGCGCGCCGGTCTGCTGGCCCTGCAATGCATCCCGGTGAACCTGCCGCCGCCGGGTGCAGCGCTCACAGAGCAGCTGGAACACCTGGCGCAGGACCCCAGGGCGGTGGTGTTCCTGGACATCTCCAATGCCCTGCCCAGGGTCACTCACCGGTTCGACCGCATCCTCAAGACCTGGCCCCAGGCCCTGAAGGCCCGAACGGTGCTGACCCGGCTGGCCGCCGGGCACGTGAGCCCCGCCGACCGCACCTGGGTGCAGTCGCTGGGGTTTGCCGACCTGATCGCTTCGTTCGAAGACCACGCGCCTGCATCGCCCTTGCGGCGATCGCTGGACATGGTCGCGGCCACCGTGGGCTTGCCTGCGCTGGCGGCCGGGGACCTTGACCGCTACCTGCGCGCCGTCCCCACCGCGCCGTCCAGCCTGTCGCCCCGCGCGCTCATCCGCGCTCGCACAGGACTTGAAGCCGAGGCGCTGGCGGACCTGCTGCAGTTCAAGCTCGACATCCGCGACCGCAGCTACCACCTCAAGAAGTACCCCGCCTGTTTTCTCGCGACCGAGGCGGTGGCCTGGATGGGCTCGCATTTCAAACTGGGGCGCGCGGAGGTGATCGAAGTTGGCGTGGCCTTGCAGACCCTGGGCCTGCTCTACCACGTAGCCCACGAACAGGCTTTTGCCGACGAGGACCTGTTCTTCCGGCTGCGCGCACCGGCCCAGTTGCCCAACGTGAACCTGGGGCTGGTCCTGCAGACCCTGCGCGATCGATTGGTGGTGGTGGACCGCAGCTACCTCGGCAAGGACTACCCGAGCTGCTGGATCGGCCAAGAGGCGGTCGATGCGCTCTGCGCCAAACGCAACATCACGCGCCATGAGAGCCAGCTGATCCTGCACCGGCTGATGCAGTTCGGGTGCTTTGAACACGTTGTCGGCGAACATGGTTTCATCGACGGCAACTTCTTCTACCGGTTCAACGAAGGCCTGGCCTGAACCGACATCACGCACCGATGCGCTGTTCCATCATCGTTCCCATGCTCAACGAAGCGCAGGGCTTGCCTCGCCTGCTGGCGCGGCTGCGCGCGCTAGAGCGCCAGGGATGCGAGGTGCTGATCGTGGACGGCGGCAGCGACGACGGCGGTGCTGAGCGGGCTGCGCAGGCTGGGTTTCGGGTGCTGTCGTCGCCGCGGGGGCGCGCCCGGCAAATGAACCAGGGCGCCGCACACGCCACAGGCGACGTGCTGCTGTTCCTGCACGCCGACACTCAACTGCCTGACGGCGCCCTTGTCACCCTCCGCCGAGCACTGCAGCGGTCCGGCGCGCCCTGGGGCCGGTTCGACGTGGTCATCGAGGGCCGCCACCCCATGCTGCGCGTGGTGGCCTGGCTGATGAACCTGCGCTCGCGCTGGACCGGCATCGCCACCGGCGACCAGGCGATCTTCGTCACACGCGAGGCCTTCGACACCGTGGGCGGCTACCCCGACCAGCCCCTGATGGAGGACATCGAACTGTCCAGCCGCCTGCTCCATCGCGCCCGCCCGGTGTGCATTCGCGACCGTGTGCAGACCTCGGGGCGCCGCTGGGAAAGCAGGGGCGTCTGGCGCACCGTGCTGCTGATGTGGCAACTGCGCTGGGCCTACTGGCGTGGCGCACCGGCCGTGCAGCTGGCACAACGTTACCGGTGACCGCCTCATGGCCGATGAACCCCGCATCGTCATCTTCGCCAAGGCACCCGTGGCGGGCCTGGCAAAGACCCGGCTGATCCCGGCGCTGGGTGCACAGCGGGCGGCCCGACTCGCTGCCAAGATGCTGAACCACGCGGTGGAACAGGCCCTGGCCAGCGAGGTCGGTCCGGTGGAGCTGTGCGTGACGCCAGCGCCGCAAGACCCGATGTGGGCCGGGCGGTTGCCCAGGCATGCAGCGTTGACCTTCAGTGACCAGGGCGATGGCGATCTGGGCGAGCGCATGGCGCGGGCCGCACGGCGCACGCTGGAGGCCGGTCGGCCGGTGCTGCTGATGGGAACCGACTGCCCCGCCCTCACCGCAGAGCGCCTGCGCTCCGCCAGCGAGGCCCTGATGACGAGCGATGCCGTCATGATCCCGGCAACCGATGGCGGCTATGTGCTGCTGGGACTGCGACGTTTTGCCGTCAGCCTGTTCCATGACATCGCATGGAGCACCGAGCACGTGGCAGCAGCCACGCGAGATCGGCTTTGCGCCCTGGGTTGGCCCTTGAACGAAAAGGCACCGCTACACGACATCGACGAGCCCGATGACCTGCGTTGGCTCCCGACCGACTGGGACGGCGTTAGTCGGGTCTGAACACCTGCATGCCCGTGGCGATGCGCGTGAGGATCGTGAGCGCGCACAAGGCGGAAAACCCATAGGCCAACACACTGAACGCTTCAGGCCACAGGCACATCAGCACGAACACCGTGATGGTTTCTGTGCTCTCGGAGAGCCCCCCCAGGTAGTAGATGCCCTTGCCAGCGTACGCGACGCTTGACAGCCCTCTTTGAGCGGCCAGCACCGCAAAAGCCAGAAAACTGCTGCCCGTACCGACGAACGAAAACAGCAACACAGTGGAAGCGAGGGCATGCTGCTCTGGCTTGGCGAGCGCGAACGCCATCGGAATGGACGCATAGAAAAGAAAATCCAGGGCGATGTCGAGGAACGCGCCTCGGTCCGTGGGCTGTGTCAATCGGGCCATGGTGCCGTCCAGCCCATCGGCAAGGCGATTCAGAAAGATCGTGATCAAGGCCCACTGAGACATCCCCAGAGCGATCAACGGCACTGAAAGCAGCCCGATCACAAAGCCCACCCAAGTGAGGTGATCGGCCTTCAATCCCCAGTTCAACAGCCGCAAGGCAACGGCTTGCAGCGGGGATTTGAGTCGCTGGTTGAGCGTTGCGTCAAACATGCTGGGCCTGCCACTGGTGAATGTCCATGACCCGCCCACCCTGAGGCACATCGCCTGGGTCGTGGGTGACCAACAGGGTAGGAATGCCTTGACGCGCGATTTGCTCGAACACCAGCTCGCGGAACTGCACACGCAAACTGGCGTCGAGCTTGGAAAATGGTTCGTCCAGCAGCAGCGCACAAGGCTCGGCCAGCAGCGCCCGCATCAAACTCACACGGGCGCGCTGCCCGCCCGACAATGTGGCGGGGTCGCGGTCGTGGAATCCGGCCAGACCGATGTCCTGCAACGTCTGCTCCACCCGGGCGCGCCGCGCGGCAGCGCTACCCACCGCGCCCGGCAAGGCAAAGGCCAGGTTCTGCCCCACGCTCAGGTGCGGAAACAGCAGGTCGTCCTGGAACAGGATGCCGATGCCCCGCGATTCCACCGGCAGGCCATCGCGCCGCTGGCCGTCCAGCCACAGCTCGCCACTGGCCTGGAAAGCGGGGTCGAGATCGCCCACCAGCCAGTTCAGCAAGGTGGATTTGCCCGAGCCCGAGGCGCCGGTGATGGTCGCCACGGCACCAGCCTCCACCCGCAGGTTCAGGTTCGTGACCAGCGCCAGGCGGCCCTGCGCAATGGTGAGGTTCTTGATGTCCAGCATGTCAGCGAAGTCCTTTGCGGCAACGACCCGCCCATTGGGCCATCAGCGCAGCGAGCCCGAAACCCAGCAGCGGCAAGGCGATCTGCAGCAGCGCCTGCACCGCCAGCACGCGGCGGTTGCCGCCGGCGCTCAGGCCCACCGCCTCGGTCGTGACCGTCACAAACCGACCACCGCCCGCAAACAGCGTGGGCAGGTACTGCGCCACGCTGACGGCAAAGCCGACCGCCAGCGCGGCCAGGATGGGCTTGATCAGCATCGGCCACTTCACGCGCAGACAGGCCCCCAGGGGGGACTGCCCGAGCGCGCGCGCGGTGGTCATGAGGCGGCGGTCAAAGGCGCGGTAGGGGCCGACCAGCGTGAGCACCATGTACGGCAGCACCCACAGCAGGTGGCTCCAGACCAGGCCGGCGGCGGTGCCGTCGCCCTGCAGGCGCAGCAGCGCGGCGTACTGCGCCGCCACCAGAGGCAGCGCGGGAATGATCAGCGGCACATACAGCACGGCGTTGAAGCGCTGCGGCCCCCACTCCAGCCAGACCAGGGTGGCCGGCAGGCACAGCAGCGTGGCGGCAGCCGCCAGCCACAGCGTGGTCCAGAACGGTGCCCAGTCGGCCTGCATCCAGGTGCGCAGCGACAAGGCGTCGGGCCACAGTGCCGGGAAGAACCAGGTGTCGGCCAGCGACCACAGCACCAGCACCGCCACCACCGCATAGCCCACCAGATACAGGGGCTGGTGCAGGCCCAGCCGCGACGCTGTTGCCGCTGGCTTTCGTTCGCCCGCCGGGTAGGCCGCGCGCCGCGCGATCTGCCGCCAGGCCCACCGCGCACCACCGGCGATCAGCAGGAACAGCCCCAGCAGCACCAGCGAAGCCGCCGCCCCTTTGGCCTGCGTGGCCGCATCGGGGTCGGTCAGCCACTGCCAGACCAGCACGGCCAGTGTGGGTGGCGTGCTCGGCCCCAGGATCACCGCCATGTCCACCACCGACAGGCCATAGGCGAGCACCGCCGCCAGCGGCCAGCCCAGGCGCGGCAGCAGCTGGGGCCACAGCACATGACGCCAAGTCTGTGCGCGGTTGTAGCCCAGGGATCGGGCCACCACCATGTGCCGCTGCACCGTCTGCTCGCCCAGCACCGCCACCAGCACCCAGAGCAGGAACCAGCTTTCTTTCAAGCCCAGCGCCAAGGCCAGACTCAGCGCAAAGGGGTCCTGCACCGTGGTCCATGGCGGCGGCTCCAGCCAGCCCAGCAACGGCGCCACCGCCCGCACCAGCCAGCCGGACGGCGAGAGAAGGAAAAAAAGCCCGACGGCAAACGCCGCGTGGGGCACCGACAGCAGCAAGGGCAGCCGCCGCTGCAGCGCCAGCCAGCGCGGCCCCGGATACAGCGCGGTGGCCAGCCCGGCCGCCAGTCCCACCCCCAGCGCAGTGCCCAGCCCGGCAGACAGCAGGGTCGCGCGCAAGGCCTGTGGCCACTGGGTGTCGGCCCACAGCGACTGCCAGACCGCCAGGTCCAGGGCCGGCACGAGCGCCCAGTACAGGCCCGGCAGCATGGGGCCGAGGATCAGCGCCACCGGCAGCGCCGCCAGCCAGACCGGCGACAAACGCCGTCGGGCTCCCGAAGAGCCGGGTGGCGAGCTGCGCCGGATCAGCGGGAACCGTAGCGCTTGAGCCACTCGGTCTCCAGCGCCTCCACCCAGCTGGCGTGGGGCTCGGCCAGCGTGGGCACGGCCTCGGCCAGTGCACCGGGCGCGGTCTTGCGCATGGCGGCCTGGGTGGCGGACGGCAGCTTGTTCACGTCCAGCACGCTGCCATCACCCCAGACGGTGATGTCGGCCTTGCGGGCCTGGGCCTCGGGCGACAGCAGGAAATTGGCCACCACCTGAGCGCCCGCCGCCGCCTTGGCGTTGACGGGGATGCCGACGAAGTGCACGTTGCCAATGGTGCCGCCGGTGAAGCCGAAGCTGTAGGCGGTGGCGGGCAGCTGGCGCGTGGCAATCAGGTTGGCGGCCTCGTTGGGGTTGAAGGTCAGCGAGAGCTTGAGCTCGCCGTCGGCCAGCATGCGGTGCATCTCGGCCGCACTGGCGGGAAAGGCCTTGCCACCGCGCCAGAGCTGCGGGTGCAACTGGTCCAGGTACGCCCACAGCGGCGCGGTCGAGGTGTTGAAGCTGGCGGGTGTGACAGGCACCTGCAGCACCTTGCGATCCGGGGCCAGCTCGATCAGCGCCTGTTTGACGAAGGTGGTGCCGTGAAAGTCGGTCGGCTTGGGGTAGCTCACCCGACCCGCGTTGGCCTTGGCAAAGGCCAGCAAGTCTGCGGCCGAACGGGGCGGCACGGGTGTCTTGGCCTTGTCGGCGATGAAGGTCAGCTGCGCGGTGCCCCAGGGCGCCTCATAGCCGTCGGTGGGCACCGAGAAATCGCTGCGCACCGGCTTGTTCAGGTCGACCGCGCCCCAGTTGGGCAATGCTTCGGCCCAGGGACCGAACAGCAAGCCGCCTTGCTTGAGGTTGCGGAAGTTCTCGCCGTTGATCCACATCAGGTCGATCGAACCATCGGTGCGGCGCCCGGCTGCCACCTCGGTCTGCACCCGCTTGACCACCTCGGCCGTGTCCGTCACCTTGACGTGACGAAGCTCCACGCCATAGCGGCTCTTGACCTGCTGCGCCACCCAGCCGATGTAGGCATTGGTTGCCTCACTACCGCCCCAGGCGTTGAAAAACACAGTCTGGCCTTTGGCATCGGCCTCGGTCTTGGCCCAGTCGGCGCTCGCGGCCAAAGGGAACGACAGGCTGAGGGCCAGGGTGGTCAGGGGAAACCATTTCATGCGTGAACGCTCCGTATAAGAGGATGGGAAAGCCCATAGTCGGATGAGCACCCCAAATGCTTACAGGCAAGGGCACGCTTTAGCCGGCCAGCGCTCCCTGCAGCGCATGAAATTCGGTCAGCATGCGTTCGATGGTTCGCGGTTTGAGGTAGTCGTTCACCCTGCCCCGCACATGAACGATCAGCGCATCCTCGCTGTGCTGCGTGGACCAGTCTTCGCCATCGCCACCGCGGCCCTGGTGGTTGGCCGACTCGGCCAGCCATTTGGCACACCAGGTCACCGACCACAACCACATCAACTCACGCAGCGGCACCAGCGCGCCCCGGCAAGGCCCCGCGATGCCCTCCCCGACCGCCTGCGCCCAGGTTACGTACGCTCGCGCCACAGCGTCGATGGACAGCTCAAAAGCGGCCTCACGGTCCCAGGTCGTTGACGTGTACAGACTGGCGTGCGCCAGGTCGAGCGGTGGGTAGCTGTAGCGCAGCTTCTCCAGATCCACCAGCACCGCCTTGCCCGTCGATGTGATCAGAAAATTGCCCGGGTGGGCGTCGAAGGTGATCAGCCGCTGCGGACAAAGCTGTACCAGAGGCGCCATGCGCGGCGTCACATCCTGCAACCGCGCCTTCAAGACCCGAGCCGATTCGGCGGGAACGGCCGAATGGTCCAGATACCGGGCCTGGGCTTCGATCAACGCGACGAGACCTGCCAGCGGGTCCGACTCATCCAGCAGGGGCGCGCGGTCTGGTGGTGGCGGCACTGGCAACGCATGGATCGCAGCAAGGGCCTGCATGATGGACCCCAGATGCTCCGGTTGGCTGGCGGGAGTGCCGATGATTTCTTCGACCAGCAAGGCACCCCGCGGCAGATGCTCAGACGGGCCCAGCACCGCTTCCAGCTGCGGCACGTGCCCGGAGGGCTCTGCACGCCGAAAGCAGGTGCTCTGGTACAGCAGGTTGTCCTGGGCGACCAGCGCCATCTGGCTCTGTTTGGGGATTCGGGCCAGCAGACCCGTGCCTTTCAAACGCACATGCCAGTGGGCCAGACCTTTGTCCGGCAGGGCCTCCAGAACGACAGGCCTGGGAAACCGACCCGACAGCTGCTTGTCCAGCAGGGTCAGTATTGAGTCAAATTGCATGAAGCTCATCGTACAACCGCGCGATGGTTCAACGCAGCGACGTGGGAGCCCAACGGCGGGCTACAGCGGGTGCTCCATCAGCCTACAAGTTCATGCCTTCTGCATCGTGCGCCGCTGCATCGATTTTCGCCTTGCCCAATACGATGACCTCCCTCGCGGATTCGCCGCGCATCCAACTGTCCAGCATGTCCGCCCACACTTGCATTAGGGCCCGCCGAGGCCCGGATAAGCGCGCATGGTTGTAGGCCGCAGCGACTTGGTCCTTCTTCTGGTGGGCCAGGCAGGCTTCGACCAGGGCTTCCGGGAAGAGCGCGTCGTTGAGCCGAGACGAGAATGTTCTGCGCAGGTCGTGCACTGACACTGGCAAGAACAGCTCCTGACTGGGTGTTCGATCCTTGTTGATTCGATCCACCGAAGCGGCGATCGTTCGGTTCAGTGTGGCCTGGCTGATTGGCTCGGCGGAGTCATATCGGCCTGGGTGGACGAAGTTGCTTGAAGGAAAGCAGGTCCGAAGCGTTGTCAGGATGTCCAGGGCCTGTTCTGCCAGATACACCGTGTGCGGCTTGCCAGCCTTCATCCTCTCGGCGGGGATCACCCACTGTGCCCGCTCCCAGTCCACTTCCGCCCAGGTGGCTCCGATGAACTCTCCTTTGCGAACACCCGTCAGCAGCAAGAACCTGACCGCCAGTCGAAGTGTCGGCGCGGTGCCTGTCCTCTCCAGCGCGTCGAGCAAGGTCTTGATTTCGTGGCGGCTCAGATTGCGTTCGCGAGGGACAAAGGTCGCGTAGGCCTTCCGGGCGAGCGCTTCAGCCGGATTTGCGACATCGACGCCTTTGCCATTCGCGAACCGGTAAACCTGCAACACGAGTTCCCTGGCGTGCACAGCCGGGCCAGGGCCTCGCTCAGTTTTGACGCGGTCGAGCAACTCACCCAGCGCGACTGGCTTGATTTCATCCAGGTTCAGTTTTCCAAACGGGCCAGCCAGGATGCGGTCGTAGATCGAACGCCGTAACGCCAGCGTGCTGTCAGCGAGACGTTCGGCCCCGCTCTTGGCGTCGGACTTGAACTCGAAGTACCGTGTCGCCCAGCGCCCGAAGCTCATGGCGTCCGCGACTTCGCTGCGCTGCTCGACCTTGGCCCGTGCGGGCGACCGCCCGGAACTGACATCGACACGCGCCCGAGCCAGCAGGAAGCGGGCTTCCTCCAGCGTCACATCCATGCCGTAGGCCAGATGAGACCGCTGGGCGTGACGGGCAACCGGTTCATGGCGACCAATGGTCAGCGTCTCGCGGCGGCCGCTCAATCGATAGTCATAGCGGAAGGACCTGCTGCCACTGGGCGAGACGACGACGTAGAGACCGTTGCCTCCGTCGCTGACCTTGTAGGCCCGCTCGCCCGGCTTTAGTTCTCGCAGCTTGGCTTCCGTCAACCCGTGGCGTGTTTTCGCGCTCGCCAGCCCAACCCGCGCCCGTTCCATCAAGGTGTCCATGAGATCTCCGATCCGTTGCTTGTCGCAGGACCGAAATACCGTCATGGGGTCTGACGGTATCGCTGCAGGCCTGCAAGCTTAGGTGGCCGGATACCGTCAGGTCAACCGTCAGAACGCCTGGGACGCCCTGGGATGAGATGGGACGCCGTTGGACGCTAAGTCCTTGTCCCTACAGGGAAATCGGGTTTTCCTGGGATGTACCGAAACACCTTGGGACAATCTTGACTCATTCCCACTCGATCGTCGCCGGCGGTTTGGAGCTCACGTCGTAGGTCACCCGATTGATGCCGCGCACCTCGTTGATGATGCGGCTGGACACCTTCTTGAGCAGCGCATACGGCAGCTCTGCCCAGTCGGCGGTCATGAAATCGCTGGTCTGCACCGCTCGCAGGGCCACCACGTAGTCGTAGGTGCGGCCGTCGCCCATCACGCCCACACTCTTGACCGGCAGGAATACGGTGAAGGCCTGGCTGGTGAGCTCGTACCAGGTCTTGCCGCTGTTCGGCTCCAGTGTGGAGCGCAGTTCCTCGATGAAGATGGCGTCGGCCCGGCGCAGCAGGTCGGCGTATTCCTTCTTCACTTCGCCCAGGATGCGCACGCCCAGCCCAGGCCCGGGGAAGGGGTGGCGGTAGACCATGTCGTGCGGCAAGCCCAGGGCCACGCCGAGTTCACGCACCTCGTCCTTGAAAAGATCGCGCAGGGGTTCCAGCAGTTTCAGGCCGAGCTGTTCGGGAAGGCCGCCCACGTTGTGGTGGCTCTTGATCGTCACGGCCTTCTTGCTCTTGGCACCGCCCGATTCGATCACATCCGGATAAATTGTGCCTTGCGCCAACCATTTAGCGCCTTTTATTGATGTTCCACTTGAAGTCAGTTTGGCGGCTTCGGCTTTGAAGACCTCCACAAATTCGCGGCCAATGATCTTGCGTTTGGCTTCCGGATCGCTCACGCCCGCCAGGTGACCCAGGAACTGGTCGGCTGCGTCCACCCGGATCACTTTGGCGTGCAACTGGCCGACGAACATGTCCATCACCATGTCGCCCTCGTTCAGGCGAAGCAGGCCGTGGTCGACGAAGACACAGGTGAGCTGGTCGCCGATGGCGCGGTGGATGAGCGCGGCGGCCACAGACGAGTCCACCCCGCCCGAGAGGCCGAGGATGACTTCTTCGTCGCCCACCTGCTGACGGATTTTTTCGACCGCCTCGGCGATGTGGTCGCGCATCACCCAGTCGGGCCGCGTGCCGCAGATGCCGAGCACGAATCGCTCCAGCAAGGCTCGTCCCTGAACGGTGTGCGTCACTTCCGGATGGAACTGAACGGCATAAAAATGACGCGTTTCGTCGGCCATGCCGGCGATGGGGCAGGAATCGGTGCTGGCCATGAGCTTGAAGCCCGGCGGCAATTCGGTGACCTTGTCGCCGTGGCTCATCCAGACCTTGAGCATCCCGTGGCCTTCGGGAGTGTGGAAGTCGGCAATGTCCTTGAGCAGCGCCGTGTGACCCCGGGCGCGCACTTCGGCGTAGCCAAACTCGCGGGTGTGCGAGCCTTCCACCTTTCCACCGAGCTGCTGCGCCATGGTCTGCATGCCGTAGCAGATGCCCAGCACCGGAATGCCGAGCTGGTAGACCACGTCGGGCGCCTTGTCGTCCACCTCGTACACGCTGGCGTGGCTCCCGGACAGGATGACGCCCTTCAACTGCCCGTCGGCGGCGAATTCACGCACCCACTCCTCGCTCACATCGCAGGGATGGACTTCGCAGTACACATGCGCCTCGCGCACTCGGCGGGCGATGAGCTGGGTGACCTGGGAACCGAAATCGAGGATGAGGATTTTCTGGTGCTGCATGGGGTGTGGTGGGGTGCGGCGAGAAAAATGAAAAAGGCCGTCGCGCTGGACGGCCTGCTGGGCGGTGGCGGTCACTCCGCCCTGTAGTTGGGTGCTTCTTTCGTGATCTGCACGTCGTGGACGTGGCTCTCGCGGATGCCGGCCGAGGTGATTTCGACGAACTCCGCCTTGTGGCGCATGTGCTCGATGCTGGGGCAGCCGCAGTAGCCCATGGCCGCCCGCAGGCCGCCGGCCATCTGGAAAATGATGGAGACCACCGATCCCTTGTAGGGCACGCGGCCTTCGATGCCCTCGGGCACCAGCTTGTCCGCGTTGGGGTTGCCGGTGCTGCTTTCCTGGAAATAGCGATCGGCACTGCCCTGTTGCATGGCACCAATGGAGCCCATGCCACGGTAGCTCTTGTAGCTGCGTCCCTGGTACAGCACGATTTCGCCCGGCGCTTCTTCAGTGCCGGCGAACATGCCGCCCATCATCACGGTGTTGGCTCCCGCCGCAATGGCCTTGGCGATGTCGCCGCTGTACCGGATGCCACCGTCGGCGATCATGGGCACGCCCGTGCCTTGCAGGGCGCTGGCCACGTTGTCGATGGCCATGATCTGCGGCACGCCCACGCCGGCCACGATCCGGGTGGTGCAGATCGAGCCCGGGCCGATGCCGACCTTGACCGCATCGGCGCCCGCCTCCACCAGTGCCATGGCCGCGCCCCCGGTGGCGATGTTGCCGCCGATCACGTCGATCTGGGGGTACTGTTGCTTGACCCAGCGCACGCGCTCGATCACGCCCTTGCTGTGGCCGTGCGCGGTGTCCACCACGATGGCGTCCACCCCGGCTTTCACCAGCGCTTCCACGCGTTCCTCGGTGCCTTCGCCCACACCCACCGCCGCGCCCACGCGAAGGCGGCCAGCGGCGTCGCGCGCGGCGTTCGGAAAGTTCAGCTGCTTGGTGATGTCCTTGACCGTGATCAGGCCCTTGAGCTCGAACGCGTCGTTGACCAGCAGCAGGCGTTCGAGCTTGTGCTTGTTCAACAGCGTCTTGGCCTCGGCCGGCGTGGTGCCGTCGGGCATGGTGATGAGGCGCTCGCGCGGCGTCATGATCTCGCTCACCGGCAGGTCGTAGCGGGTCTCGAAGCGCAGATCGCGACCGGTGACGATGCCGACCACCTTGCCTGCCTCGACCACCGGGAAGCCGGAGACGCCCAGCTCGTCGGACAGCTTCATGACCTGGCGGATCGTGGTCTGCGGGGTGATGACCACAGGGTCGCGCAGCACACCCGATTCGTAGCGCTTGACCTTGGCCACATGCGCGGCCTGTTCCTGTGGCGTGAGGTTTTTGTGGATGATGCCGATGCCGCCCTCCTGGGCGATGGCGATCGCCAGGCGAGCCTCGGTGACGGTGTCCATGGCCGCCGAGACCAGGGGAAGATTGAGCTTGATGTTGCGGGAGAACTGGGTGGCAAGCGAGGTGTCCTTGGGCAGGACCTGGGAGTACGCTGGCACCAGCAACACGTCGTCGAAGGTGAGCGCTTTGCCGAGGAGGCGCATGGGTAAAGCTCCAAAAGCGACGATTGTAGCCGCCCGACCTCCGTGCAAACCCGCACATCGGGCAGCGCAGGGCCTACCGCTCAGCCACGAAAATCGACCGCTGCGACGGCTGGTGCGGCACCCGAGCCCTGGTGCGCTGCGCATCGCCATGGGCGAGGGCTAAACTTGCGCCATGCCTCAACACCTCCCCCACGTCCGGCGCTGGCGCGCCGCCTGCCTGACGGCGATTTTGCTGGCGTCCAGCCCATGGGCACTGGCGCAATGGCAGTGGATCGACGGCACCGGTCGCAAGGTGTTCAGCGACACCGCGCCACCTTCGGGCATCCCGGAAAAGAACATCCTCAAAAGCCCGGCGACTTCGCGGGCGCCTGTGCAGGCTGCGGCCACACCCGCCTCCGCGCCGGCTGCATCCCAGCCGGGCGCCGTACCTCAGCTGCCCGCGAGAGACGAAGAACTCGAAGCCCGCAAGAAGCAGGCCGACGAGGCCGAACAGGCTCGCCGCAAGGCCGAAGAACAGCGCGTGGCCAAGGGCCGGGCCGAGAGTTGTGAACGCGCTCGCAAGGCCAAAAGTGTGATGGAGTCGGGCACACGCCTGGCCACCACCAACGCCAAGGGTGAGCGCGAGATCATGGACGACAAGGCCCGGGCAGCTGAAGCCCGTCGCATGGACGACATCATCCGCGCCGATTGCGGCCCCATGCCCAAGACCGCCAACGCTCAGTAACCCGCCTTGGAGCCGGGCCTTCGCTTGGCAAACAGGCCGGTGGCTCGCGCACCCTGGCCCACGAAGCGCTCGCGCCGGGCCACTTTCGGGTCCACCCGCAGCGCCCTCACCACCTCGACACGGTCGCCTTCGCGCAGGGCATGCTCGGGGCCAGCCTTGCGGCCCCACACACAGGTCGTGAGCGATTCGGCCTCGATTTCCGGAAAGCGCTCTGGCCAGCCTGCCTGAACCAGCGCCTGCCACAACGTGCAACCGGACGGCACCTCCAGCGGTAGCTCGACGACCGAGCGCGGTGCTTGGGCGTACATCAGGACAACCTGCATCTCAGTGCTCCATGGCGCCGAGCGCCTTCCACGACGGATGAAACAGCGCTGCAGGGGTACCGTGGGGACGGCTTTGCCGGACCACGGGGGCCGCCCCCCTCCCGCCCAAGGCGAGAGAGGGGGGAGACGCGAAGCGGCGCGGGGGGTGTTTCATGCCAGGGCCTGTTCACACCATTCGGGGGGCAACCCCGGCTGCGTTCCGCGCCTTGCGCATGGCCATTTTTGATCCGCAACGCATCTTGGAAAAACAGTGTGAACAGACGCTAGTCCGCGCCATAGACCTGATCGGCACGCTTGACGAAGGCGTCGACCAGGTTGCCGGCGATCTTGTCGAACACCGGCCCGACCAGCGCGGCCAGCGCGCTGCTGGCAAAGCCGTAGCTCAGCTGGAAATCCACCTTGCAGGCGCGCTGGGTACCGTCGCCCAGTGGGGTGAATTCCCAGACGCCGTCGAGCCGTGAAAAAGGTCCGTCGACCAGTTCCATGAGCACCTTGCGGTCGGCCTCGTGTGTGTTGCGGGTGGTAAAGCTCTGGCGCAGGCCGCTGATGGCCATGCCCACTCGGGCCACCATGCCGTCCTCGGTTTGCTCCAGCACCTCACCGTGATCGCACCAGGGCAGGAACCTCGGGTAGTGCTCGATGTCGGTGACCAGCGCGAACATTTCATGAGCGCTGTGCCACAGCAAGACGGACTTGTGAATCGTTTTCATACAATCGAACTCATTGTATTGGCCTGAAATGGCCGCACCTCGCGCTTCATGGCCACCAAAAACAGCAAAGACACCAGCTCCAAAGGCACCGAAAGCCGCATCGCCGACAACCGAAAAGCGTTCTTCAACTACGCGATCGAAGAGCGTTTCGAAGCCGGTGTGGTGCTCGAGGGGTGGGAAGTCAAGGCGCTGCGCGAAGGCAAGGTTCAACTCACCGATGGCTATGTGGTCATTCGCGAAGGTGAGATGTTCCTCATTGGTTGCCAGGTCAACCCCCTGCACACCGCCTCTTCCCACGTGAGCCCGGACTCGGTGCGCACCAAGAAGCTGCTGCTTCACAAGGAACAGATCCGCCGCCTGATCGGCAAGGTCGAGCAGAAGGGCTACACCCTGGTGCCTCTGAACCTGCACTGGAAGAACGGCAAGGTGAAGTGCGAAATTGCGCTGGCCAAAGGCAAGGCTGAACATGACAAGCGCGACACCATCAAGGACCGCGAAGGCAGACGCGAGGTGGAACGGGCGATGAAGTCGCGCAATCGCTGAGGACTTTTTTTTTGGCGATGGAATAAATCTCCATGGCCTGGCGTTCGTTCCCATGCAGAGACCTTCTTCTGCCCCACCCACCGGAGAACGCGCCATGAAACGACTGATGTCCCTCGCCTTTGCTGCAGCCCTGCTGGGCGGCTGCGCCTCGATGCCCGCATCCACGCCTGCCCAAGTGGCCGACGGCGTGCTTGTTGGCCCGACCAAGATGACGCTCTACACCTTCGACCGCGATGCCTCGGGCAGCGGCAAGTCGGTCTGCAACGGCCCCTGTGCGGCCAACTGGCCGCCGCTCATGGCAAGCGCCACCGACAAGCCGGCGGGCGACTACACCGTGATCACCCGCGACGATGGACAGAAGCAATGGGCGATCAAGGGCAAGCCGCTGTACTACTGGGTCAAGGATGCGAAGCCCGGCGACAAGACCGGTGACGGCTTCAATGGAGTCTGGCGCGTGGCCAGGCCCTGAGCCCATCGCATCGACCCTGGCTGACGTCGGCGTGGCATGAATCCATCCGATCTCGTGGCCCAGATTCCCGGCTTGCGCCGCTACGCTCGCGCACTGACCGGGGACAGCTGGGCCGCCGACGACCTGGTGCAGGACACACTGGAGCGCGCATGCCAGAAATGGCGCCTGTGGGCCATCGGCTCAGACCTGCGTGCCTGGCTGTTCACCCTGATGCACCACCTTCACGCTGGTGGCGTGCGCCAGACCATGCGCCGATCCGCCTCGCTCAGGCAGGTCGACATTGACGACGTGGCGGCCGAACTTGTCGCGCCCGAAACCGCGCAGGATCTGGCGCTGGACCTGCAGCGCTGCCTGCTGCGCTTGCCGGAAGAACAGCGCGCCGTGCTGCTGCTGGTGAGTCTGGAGGACATGAGCTACGAACAGGTGGCCCGAATCACCGACACCCCCATCGGCACGGTGATGTCGCGGCTCTCACGAGCCCGCACACGCCTGCAGGCCCTGATGGATGCACCTGCCGTCGACCAGGCGCCCCAGCACCTGGATGTACAGCCCCCTGCGCACCTGAAGCGGCTGAAATAGCGCCGCCCCACACCATGGACAAGTCCACACTGCCACCGCCGCTGACCGACGCCGAGATCCACGCACTCCTCGATGATCAGGTGCAAGGGCCCGCACGCGCCGCACTGCTGGCACGCCTTCAACACGACGAGGCGGGCCGCCGGCGCCTCGACGCTTGGCAAGCCCAGCGCGACGCCTTGCGCGAGCTGCACCGGAATCTGCTGGACGAACCCGTCCCACCCGCGCTGCGCGATGCCGCGCAAGGCATCTACTTTTCGCGCCAACAACGCGCTCGCTGGCAGCGCTGGGGGGGTCTGGCCGCAACCATCGTGCTGGCCTTTGGCGCGGGGTGGCTGGGCCGAAGCTCATGGCCGCGCTACCCCACCGCGCTGCCCCTGGCGGCCCTGCCCGCCTTCGCACGCGATGCATCGGTGGCCCACGCCGTCTTCACCCCTGAAAAGCGGCACCCGGTGGAGGTGACCGCTGCCGAACAGGAGCACCTTGTGCAGTGGCTTTCGCGCCGTACCGGCAAGGCCTTGAAGGTACCCAACCTGCAAGCGCAGGGTTACGAACTGGTTGGCGGCCGGCTGCTGCCAGGCGGCGACGGCGCCCGCGCCCAGTTCATGTTCCAGAACACCCAAGGCGTCCGGTTGACGCTGTACCTGGGCGCGCTGGCGGCTTCATCGCCAGAGATCACCTTTCGCTTCACTCACGAGGGTCCGGTGCCGGGCTTTTACTGGGTGGATCAGGGCTTCGGCTATGCCGTGAGTGGTCCGTTGACGCGGGAAGCCCTGATGGCGCTGGCCGAGGCGGTGTACCGGCAGCTTTGAGGCCGTCAGCCCGTCGCCGCGTCGCTCACCAAGCTTTCTGCGCGCACGTCACCCGTCCACGCGAGCCCGGTGACAAACCGCTGCAGCGCGCTTTCCTTGCCCAGCCCCACCCGGTGCTGGTCGCTGAGAAGCGAGTCGATCAGGTCGCTGCTGCCATCCTCACGGCCGATCAGCAGCGCCACGAGATCGGGCGATTCCTGGCACAGCCGCGACATGCGCGGGTCGTACAGCATGGCGGCATGCAACTTCATGTCGTGCAGGGTGATCGCCCTTTCCAGGGTGAGCGGCTGAATACCGATGTCGATCACATGCTCCGTGCCGCGGATCGCGGTAGCGGGAGAACGCAGCAGGCCATAGATCTCTCCCCGGATGTACAGGTGCGCCACCCTCAGCCGTTCTCGCTGGGCCAGCACTTCGCCGGGGTGCCGGATGAACGCCTTCAACGCCTTGACCGCCCCATCTGAACTGCCCAGCAGCGATTCGATGTCGTTCAGGGCGCGAGCAAAGTCGCCGGGTGCAAGGGCCACCGCACGCAACGGCACCTGCGCGAAAACGGTGCTGGGCTGGTCGAACCACACGCTCATGACCGAAGCCAGGCCACCGCCCAGGCCATGGCCGGTGAAGATGATGCGGCTCGGATCACGGCCTCTCTGGAGCACCAGCTGACGCAGCAGGCCGTAAGTGTGGGTGGCCATCAGCATCGCCTCGGTGAACGAGGCCAGGCCCACGTCCAGCGCCAGGTTGGTCACGAATTCTTCGGCGTCGTCCGATGCGGTCAGGACGTCGGCTGTGAAGTCCCGCCCGGCAAAGGCAAGTACCGCGTCGCCCTGGACGTTCATGAAGGCTCTGGCATGGAAGCCAGGGGGATCGGGTTCGAGGGTCAGGTCTGACAGCAAGGACCAGCCTGCCGGCGGCGCAAGGCCATGGGGACCGTCATCATTGATGCAATAGGGATTGCAAACCATCGCCGACATCGCGGCGCATTCCTTTTCCATGGCCATGTTTCCTCCT
This sequence comes from Hydrogenophaga sp., assembly GCF_050250835.1. Taxonomy (GTDB): domain Bacteria; phylum Pseudomonadota; class Gammaproteobacteria; order Burkholderiales; family Burkholderiaceae_C; genus Hydrogenophaga. The sequence goes on from NZ_JBFWNX010000019.1 coordinate 53,788, forward strand.
GATCCAGGTCGCCTCAATGGCGGTCTTTTGGGATCGGAGTTTTAGTACAAAAGTGAAAACATGTCCATGAAAATTTGTGGGAAAAAGAGGTCATTACGCCTCAAATTCAGACCAATTGGCGTCAGTTGCAGATACGGGGATCAAGCTGCAAATCCCTGGGCACCAATTGCATTGGCCAACGCAGGTCAACCCAGTGTGCGCAGTGGATGATTTTCAGCCGACCATGGGCTTTCGAAAAATGCAGCGACTTGCGCGGGCGTCACATCTTCCAGGCGCGCGGGGTTCCATCGGGGCGCGTGGTCCTTGTCCACCGCCAGGGCGCGAATGCCCTCCACTGTCTCGCTGAGGGCACCGGGGCGCAGGTGGAAGCAGCGGTGAACCATGTCGCGCTCCATGCGCAGGTCGTCCGCCAGACCCATGCCACGAGCGCGCCGAAGCTGTTCGAGCACCACATGCAGCATCAAAGGCGAACGCTCGCGCAGTGTGGCGGCCGTGGTGCGCGCCCAGTCGCTGTCCGTGGTTTCGAGGGCCAGGATGATCTGCACCACATCGGGCAGGCCAAACACGCGATCCACTTCTTTCACCGGCCAGGTCGCCGGGAGCACGGTGGTGCTGAGGTGGCTGGCGCACCAGCGTTCCACCGAGGCACCGTTTTCGAACGGCGTCTGCGCGAACGAGGCCCACAGACCCGGCAGGCGACCGGAGTCGATGTAGCCGTCGGCCAGGCCGGCGGTGATCGCTTCCTTGCCGTTGAGCACCCGCCCGGTGAGCGCCAGGTACTCGCCCAGGCGGCCGGTACAGCGGCTGAGGAAGTACCCCCCACCCACGTCGGGAAACAGGCCGATGTGGGTCTCGGGCATGGCCAGTTTGCTGCGCTCGGTGACGATGCGCAGGCTCGCTCCCTGGCTGATGCCCATGCCACCACCCATGACGATGCCGTCCATGAAGGCGATGTAGGGCTTGGGATAGGTGTGGATGAGGTAGTTGAGCGCGTACTCTTCCGTGAAGAAAGCTTCGAGTGCACTGTCACCGGCCAGGGCAGCCTGGTGGAAGAAGCGGATGTCGCCACCTGCACAGAAAGCGCCGAAGGGGCCTTCCTTGCTGACGCCGCGCACGGCCACGGCCAGAACCAGGGGATCTTCGCGCCAAGCCTGCAGCGCGTTCGTGATGGCCCGGATCATCTCGAGCGACAAGGCGTTGAGCGCCTTGGGCCGATGGAGTGTGATGCAGCCGACGCGGCCCTGGATTTCAGCGACGACGAGGCTTTCGGTGGCGGGGGAATTCATAAGGGGGTCCGGTTCGGTCGTCGATCAGGTCATTGTGTCTGTTTGTCCACCGTCTGGATACGCGGTGTGCCCGTGCGAGATCGCCAACCCAGCAGCTCATTGAGCATCAGAGCACCAATCACCAGGGCGCCGCCGGTCAGCACTTCGGTGCCAGGCGCCTCACCCGCGCCTACCCAGGCCAGCAGAATGCCGAAGATGACTTCAAGCAAGGCGAGCAACGAGACCTCGGGCGCTTTCAGCGAACGGGCGCAGACCACCGCCAGCGCACAGGGAATGGCCAGTTGCACCAACCCGAGCAGACCGAGCCAGGCCAGGTCCGAACCTGTGGCCGCGAAGGGCAGCGCCAGTGGCAAGGTCATCAGTGAGGACAGCACGCCACCCAGCAGAACCGAAGGCACCAGGTCGATTTTTTCTCCGTGGGTCTGGCCCCGCTGCACCACCGTCCAGTTGATGGCTCCCGCCACGGGCACACAGAGTGCGACGAGCGACCCCGCCACCAGCCCACTGGTGTTCACCGAAGGATCGCCGAAGGCGTTCAGGAACTGGCTGCCGTACATGTAAACGATGCCCGCGCCAGCGGCAAGAATCGCCAGCCAGGTGCGCAGTGCCAACCGCTGGCCCAGGGTCACACGCGCCACCAGCGCGGTGAAGAGCGGCCCCACCGACATGATGATGAGAACGTTGGCCACGGTGGTGAAGCTCAGCGCCAACATGAACGCGGTGAACATCACGCTCCAGCAGACGCCCGAAATCCAGAACGCTCTGGAACGGGCCAGCACACCCCAGTGCCGCTCGAGAATGTCCTGTTCGCGGTCGTCAGGAATGAAGCCGGCGGAGCGATCGGCCGCACGCCACCAGGGCAGGATGATCAGCAGCGACAGCGTGGTGAAGGCGCTGCGCCAGAACGTCACCTCGAAACGCGCCGCTGATTCGAGCTGGCGCGACACCACCCCGGCGATGGACCACATCAGGGTCACCGCGACCATCAGGAACACGGCCTGGGTGTGGGTCAGGCGGCTGAGCGAGCGAAACGGCATGGTTCGGAATGAGAAAAAGGGCCGCGGCGCAGGACCGCCCCGAGCAAGGCCGCGCCCTCAGGGGGCAGCGACCCGCGCAGCGGCGGAGCGTGGGGGCTCAAGCCTCGCGGCTGGCGCGCTTGCGGTCGTGTTCCTTCAAATAACGCTTGCGCAGGCGAATGCTCTTGGGCGTGATCTCCACCAGTTCGTCGTCCTCGATGAACTCCACCCCGTATTCCAGCGTGCACTCGATCGGCGGCGTGATCTTGATCGCGTCTTCCTTGCCGCTGACGCGAAAGTTGGTGAGCTGCTTGGTACGGGTGGCATTGACCACGAGGTCGTTGTCACGGTTGTGGATGCCAACGATCATGCCTTCGTACACCGGATCACCGGCGCGCACGAACATGCGACCGCGGTCGTCGAGCTTGCCCAGTGCATAGGTGAAGATTTCACCGTCGTCCATGGAAATCAGCACGCCGTTCTTGCGGCTGCCGATCTCACCTTTGTGAGGCTCGTAGCCATCGAAGATGTTGGCGATCAGGCCAGAGCCGCGCGTCAGGTTCAGGAATTCGTTGGTGAAACCGATCAGGCCACGCGCCGGAATGCGGTACTCCAGGCGCACGCGGCCACGGCCATCGGGCTCCATGTTGACCAACTCGCCCTTGCGCTCGCCCAGTGCCTGCATCACGCCCCCCTGGTGCTGCTCCTCGATGTCGGCCGTCACCAGCTCGATCGGCTCGTGGCGCTCACCGTCGACGTCGCGGAACACCACGCGCGGCTTGGACACCGCCAGTTCATAGCCCTCCCGACGCATGTTTTCCAGCAGGATGGTCAGGTGAAGTTCACCGCGACCCATCACCTCGAAGATGCCGTCCTCGCTGGTTTCCTTGACACGCAGCGCCACGTTGCTCTGAAGTTCCTTCTGCAACCGGTCCCACACCTGGCGGCTGGTCACGTACTTGCCCTCGCGGCCTGCCAGCGGACTGGTGTTCACGCAGAAGTTCATGGTCAGTGTCGGCTCGTCGATCTTGAGCATGGGCAGCGGCGTGGGGTTCAATGGGTCTGTCACGGTCACGCCAATCCCGATGTCGGCGATGCCGTTGATCAGCACGATGTCTCCCGGGCCTGCTTCGGTGACCTGCACACGGTCCAGGCCACGGAACGTGAGCACCTGGTTGACGCGCCCTTTGACGGACTTGCCGTCCGGACCTTCCATCACCACGACGTCCATCATGGGCTTGATGGTGCCAGCGCTGATGCGGCCCACGCCGATGCGCCCCACGAAGGTGGAGAAATCGAGCGCGGAGATCTGGAGTTGAAGCGGAGCCGCCGGATCGCCCTTCTGCGCCGGCACGTGCTTGAGCACGGTGTCAAAAAGGGCCGACATGTCGGGTCCCCACTGTTCACCCGGAGCACCCTCCTCCAGCGAGGTCCAGCCGTTGATGCCAGAGGCGTAGACCACGGGGAAGTCCAGCTGTTCGTCGGTGGCGCCCAGTTTGTCAAACAGGTCGAACGCGGCGTTCACCACATGCTGCGGGCGGGCGCCTGGCTTGTCGACCTTGTTCACCACCACGATGGGCTTCAGACCCAGGGCCAACGCCTTCTTGGTCACGAAACGCGTCTGGGGCATGGGGCCTTCCTGCGCGTCGATCAACAACACCACACCGTCCACCATGGACAGGGCGCGCTCCACTTCGCCGCCGAAATCCGCGTGCCCGGGTGTGTCGACGATGTTGATGTGCGTGCCTTCCCAGCTCACAGCGCAGTTCTTGGCCAGGATGGTGATGCCACGCTCGCGTTCGATGGCGTTGTTGTCCATCACGGTGTCGACGACCTTCTCGTGCTCGGCAAACGTGCCGGACTGGCGCAGAAGCTGATCGACCATGGTGGTCTTGCCATGGTCCACGTGGGCAATGATGGCGATGTTGCGGATTTGTTTGCTCATGTTGCGGTTTCCGGTGAGGTTTCCTGGATTTGTCGAATGTCGGTGGGGCTCAAGAGACGCCCCGCAATGAGTTCGCCCGCGCGGACGTGGGCTGTGCCCAGCAGCGCGGGGGGCAAGCCGTCGTCGGGACACGGGCCGAAGACGGCGATTTGATCGCTATCGGGCCAGTCGCCACGTCGGCGAAGGCCACTGAGGAAGCGCCCCGCATCTTCGGCACCGAGCGCGATGACGGTATGGTTTTCGAGCAGGGTGTGCACCGGTCGCAGCAGCGCCAGACGATCCGTCTCGTCCATCGCCTCCAAGGCCTGCAGCGTGGTGCATTGCGATTCATGGAAGGCGCCGGTCGCGGTACGCCGCAGGCGCGTGAGGTGGCCTCCGCAGCCCAGGGCTTCACCAATGTCTTCGCCCAGCGTCCGGATGTAGGTGCCCTTGCTGCAACGCACGCGCAGGCTGATCTCTGGCTCATCGCCTTGCAGCCTCAGGTCCAGCAGCTCCAGATCGTGGATCACCACCTGCCGTGGCTCTCGCTCCAAGACTTCGCCCTCGCGTGCGTATTCATAGAGCGCTTTGCCATCCCTCTTGAGGGCGCTGTGCATCGGCGGCACCTGGCTGATCGGACCCATGAAACGATCCAGCACCTCCACCACCTCGCCGGCCGTACAGGTGACTTCGCGCGTCTGCACCAAGTCGCCCTCGGCATCGCCGGTGCTGGTCTTCTGCCCTAGGCGCACCGTGGTTTCATAGGTTTTGTCAGCGTCCAGGTGAATCTGGCTGAACTTGGTGGCCGCGCCAAAGCACAGCGGCAGCACGCCACTGGCCAATGGATCGAGCGTGCCGGTGTGGCCAGCCTTCTCGGCGCGCAACAGCCATTTGGCTTTTTGCAAAGCCTGGTTGCTGGAGAGTCCCAGCGGTTTGTCCAGCAGCAGCACCCCATGCACAGGGCGCCGTTGCACCCTGGTGCGTGGCGCGTCCATGCTCATTCTTCCTTTGAACGGGAGGAAACGGCCTTGGAAATCAAGGCGTTCATGTCGGCCGCACGCTCGGTCGTGCGATCAAAGACAAAGTGCAGCGTGGGCACAGTGTGAATGTGCAGGCGCTTGAAGAGACCACTGCGCAGGAATCCCGCCGCCGCATTGAGGCCCAGCTGGGTCTCCTCTGCGTCGCCGGTGAGCAGGCTGAAGAACACCTTGGCATGCGCGTAGTCGGGCGTCACCTCCACCGCATTGATGGTCACCATGCCCACCCGTGGGTCTTTGAGCTCGCGCGCAATCAGCTCGGCCAGATCGCGCTGGATCTGGTCGGCCACGCGGAATCCGCGGTTGGGGGTGGATGAAGCCTTGCGGGGCATGATGGATCGGCCTCGCGCTTACAGCGTGCGGGCCACTTCCTTGACCTCGAAGAACTCCAGCTGATCACCTTCCTTGATGTCGTTGTAGTTCTTGAGCTTGATACCGCACTCGAAGCCTTCCTTGACTTCGCGCACGTCGTCCTTGAGGCGCTTGAGTGTGTCGATCTCGCCGGTGTAGACCACCACGTTCTCACGCAACAGACGGAAATGCGCATTGCGTGTGACCATGCCGGAAGTGACCATGCAGCCGGCCACCGTGCCGATCTTGGAGGCCACGAAAACCGTTCGGATCTCGGCCGAACCAATGACCTCTTCGCGCTTCTCGGGCGCCAGCATGCCGGACATGGCGGCCTTCAGCTCGTCCACCGCGTCGTAGATGATGTTGTAGTAGCGCAGGTCGACGTCGTTGCCTTCGGCCAGCTTGCGCGCACCCACGTCAGCCCGAACGTTGAAACCGATGACGACCGCTTTGGAGGCGATCGCCAGGTTGACATCGGACTCGCTGATGCCGCCGACGCCGGCAAACACGAGCTGCACCTTGACCTCTTCGGTCGAGAGCTTGAGCAGCGAAGCAGACAGGGCTTCCTGGGAACCTTGCACATCGGCCTTGACGATGATGGGCAACACCTTGACTTCGCCAGCGCTCATGTCGGAGAACATGTTCTCCAGCTTGGCTGCCTGCTGCTTGGCCAGCTTGGTGTTGCGGAACTTGCCTGCCCGGTAGGTGGCAATCTCGCGCGCACGGCGCTCGTCCGTCATCACCATGAAGTCGTCACCAGCTTGCGGCACTTCCGACAGGCCCTGGATCTCCACGGGAATCGACGGCCCGGCGGTCTTGATGGGTTTGCCGTTTTCATCCAGCATCGCGCGCACGCGGCCGGAGGTCTGTCCCACCAGGATCACGTCGCCGGTCTTGAGCGTGCCGCTTTGAACCAGCACGGTGGCCACGGCACCGCGACCCTTGTCCAGGCGCGCTTCGATCACCAGGCCTTTGGCCATGGCATCGACAGGCGCCTTGAGTTCGAGCACCTCGGCCTGCAGCAGCACCTGTTCGAGCAAGGCATCCACGCCCTCACCGGTCTTGGCGGAAACGCCGACGAAGGGCGTATCTCCACCGAATTCTTCAGGCACGACCTCTTCGGCGATCAGCTCGGAGCGCACGCGCTCCAGGTTGATGCCAGGCTTGTCGATCTTGGTCAGTGCGACCACGATGGGCACACCCGCCGCCTTCGCGTGCTTGATGGCTTCCCTGGTCTGGGGCATGACACCGTCGTCGGCCGCGCAAACCAGAATGACAATGTCGGTCGCCTGCGCACCCCGCGCACGCATGGCGGTGAACGCCTCGTGACCGGGCGTGTCCAGGAACGAAATCATGCCGCGCTCGGTCTCGACGTGGTAGGCCCCGATGTGCTGCGTGATGCCACCCGCCTCGCCAGCAGCCACTTTGGCGCGGCGAATGTAGTCCAGCAGCGAGGTCTTGCCGTGGTCCACGTGGCCCATGACGGTGACCACGGGTGCGCGCGGCATCGACTCCACCTGGTCGTGCGAGGCTTCCTCGTCGGTAAAGGCTTCCGGGTCGTCCAGTGCGGCCACGATGGCCTTGTGGCCCAGCTCTTCCACCACGATCATGGCGGTGTCCTGGTCCAGCGGCTGGTTGATGGTGACCATCTGCCCCAGCTTCATCAACTGCTTGATCACCTCGGACGATTTCAGACTCATCTTGTGCGCCAGTTCGGCCACGGTGATGGTCTCGGGCACGTGCACCTCAATGGCCTTGAACTCGGTGGGTGCCACAAAGCCGCTCTGGCCTGCGTCGCGCGAATCGCGATCGTTGCGGCGACCGCGCGGACCGCCACGCCAGTTGGAACGCCCGGCGCTCGTGTCGCCACGGGTCTTGATTTCCTTCTTCTTGGCCGCGTCGTCCTTCCAGGTGGAAGAGAGGTTCTCGGATTTGACTTCCTTCTTGCCAGCCGCGCCTGCGGCAGCGGCGGCCGTGGTTGCGGCGCCGGGGGCCTTGACAGGCGTGCCTGCTGGCTTGTGCAGCGTACCCTTGATGCCCGCCTTGGGATCGGGCGTGGGCTCGGGCTTCTTGGCCACCAGGGTGCGGGCCGGAGCGGACATCATGGCGCGGATGTTGGCCGCTTCCGATTCGGCCTTGCGACGGCGCGCTTCGAGGTCCTGCGCACGCAGATCGTCGGCACGCTTGGTCTCGGCGTTGCGGTCGGCAATCACACGGGCGGCCGACTCGCGTTCGAGCGAAGCGGTCTTGGCTTTGGCGTCGTTGCTGACGCGTTCGGCGATGGCTTCTGCAGCGGTCTCCGCGGGAGAAACCTTGGCGGCCTCGCGGGCAGCGCTCTCAGCCGCCTCCGCAGCGGCACGCTCCTGGTCGGCCTGCGCTTGCGCATCGCGAGCTTCCTGAGCTTCACGGGCCTGGCGCTTCTGGTTGAACTCTTCTTCCTGACGGCGCAGGAGCTCGGCCTGGCGCTGAGCATCCGCCTCGCGGCGCGCGAGCTCTTCCTTGTCGACGACGGGCGCAGCGGCCACGGGCTCGGCCACCGCTGGCTCAGGCACGGCTACCTCGTCATCGCGCTTGATGAAGGTGCGCTTCTTGCGGACCTCCACCTGAATGGTGCGCGCACGCCCCGTCGCGTCGGCCTGCTTGATTTCAGAGGTCGATTTCTTGACGAGGGTGATCTTCTTGCGCTCGCCGCCGGCCGTGCCGTGGCTGGCCTTGAGGTGGCCCAGCAGCGACTGTTTGTCAGATTCGGTGACCGAATCGGTCCCGGTGGTCTTGGGCACTCCGGCTGCTGCGAGTTGCTCCAGCAGGACGGAAGTGGGCTTGTTCAGCTCGGCAGCCAATTCGGCGACGGTGGTACTGGTCATGGGTTCTTTTCTCCGCTGGGGCCTCCGCTGGTCAGGTCGTGGATTGCGCTTCGTCACCGGTGAACCAGTGCGCGCGTGCCAGCATGATCAGCGCCGTGGCCTCTTCAGGCGTCAGTGCGGTGATATCGGTGAGTTCGTCGGTGGCCAGATCGGCCAGCTCGTCGCGGGTGTGGATGCCTGCATCGGCCAGCTTGGCGATGAGTTCGGGCGTCACGCCTTCGAGATCGCGCAGATTCTGCGAGACTTCCTCGACGCTCTCCTCCCGGGCGATTTCCATGGTGAGCAAGGCGTCCTTGGCACGGGTGCGCAGCTCGTTGACCGTGTCTTCGTCAAAGGATTCGATCTCCAGCATCTCTTGCAGCGGCACATAGGCCACTTCTTCGAGGCTGGTGAAGCCTTCTTCGATCAGGATGTCGGCGATTTCCTGGTCCACGTCCAGCTTGGCCATGAACACCTTGCGAATCCCGTCAGCCTCTTCGGCCTGCTTCTGAGCCGACTCGTCGGCCGTCATGATGTTGATTCGCCAGCCGGTCAGCTCGGAGGCGAGGCGCACATTCTGGCCCCCACGCCCAATGGCGATGGCCAGGTTTTCCTCGTCGACCACCACATCCATGGCGTGACGCTCTTCATCCACCACGATGGAGACCACGTTGGCGGGTGCCAGGGCGCCAATGACGAACTGCGCCGGATCTTCTGACCACAGCACGATGTCCACCCGTTCACCGGCGAGCTCGTTGGTCACGCCGTTGACGCGCGAACCGCGCACGCCGACACAAGTGCCGATGGGGTCGATGCGGCGGTCGTTGCTGTGCACTGCGATCTTGGCACGTGAACCAGGGTCGCGGGCGCAAGTCTTGATCTCCAGCAGGCCCTGCTCGATCTCGGGCACTTCCTGGCGGAAGAGTTCGATCATGAAAGCCGGGGCCGAGCGCGACAGCAGGATGGGCGCGCCGCGCAGCGTGAGGTCAACGTCCATGATCATGGCTCGAACGCGATCGCCGGTGCGGAAGTTTTCCTTCGGGATCATCTCGCTGCGCTTCAAGCGCCCTTCGACGCGGCCGCTCTCGACGATCAGGTCGCCCTTGTCCATGCGCTTGACGGTGCCGACGAAGATCTTGTCGCCACGGGACATGAAGTCGTTGAGCAGCATCTCACGCTCGGCGTCGCGGATCTTCTGCAGGATCACCTGCTTGGCCGCCATGGCGCCAATGCGGCCGATCGGCACGCTCTCGACCGGCTTCTCGATGTAGTCGCCTTCTTCGATGTCGGCGAGTTCATCGCGCGCATCGGTCAGCAGCTCTTCGGCGTCCGGATTCTGCAGGCCCGCTTCGTCGGGCACCACCAGCCAGCGCCGGAAGGTTTCATAGGCGCCGGTGTCCGGGTCCATGGCAACGCGGATGTCCACATCACCCTTGTAGAGTTTCTTGGTGGCCGAGGCCAAAGCCAGCTCCACTGCGCCGAGTACCACGTCGCGCTCGACGTTTTTCTCGCGCGAGATGGCATCAATCAGCATCAACATTTCGCGGTTCATTTCACTCGCCCACCTTTCCAATTAGCAAGTCCTGTTCAGGACGCTTGAGTTCCATCATTTGCATCTGTCTGCGGCGCCAAGGCCGCACCCGGAGACCTTCGTCCCTTGAAATCCACGATCGGCGCCAATCGCGCCTGCTGGACGTCGTCCAGCGAAAACTGCATGGCCTGCATCGGCACAGGTGCGCGTTTCTTGCTTACCCGCTGCCCCGGCCTGGGTTCCGGCGCATCGCTCCAGACCACCTGCCACTGCGCACCATCGACACGCTCGAGCGTGCCTCTAAATTTCTTGCGATTGGCCGCCACATCGGTACCGGTCACGCCAATCGGCGCTTTCAGCGTCAGGTCCACCACGTGGCCCTCGAACCGCACGTAGTCGATTTCGCGCTTGAGCGGGCGGTCGATGCCGGGTGAGCCGACTTCCAGGCGCCGGTATTCCAGACCCTCGACCTCCAGCAGGTAGTGCAACTGGCGCGTGACCTTCTCGCAATCCTCGACCGTGACGAATCGCTCCACCGGGGCCGGCCGGCCTTCTTCGGGCTGCTCCCATGGGTAGTCGATGGTGACCCGCAGCAAACCACCGGCGGAGCGTTCGAGCTCCACCAGGTCCAATCCCAGTCCGGTGACGGTTTGCTCTACGGTTTCTTGCCAGGCCATTGTTGTGGTGTCGGTCCTAAAAAGCGTTCGGCCAAAAAAAATGGGCCGGTAGTTACCCGCCCATTTGGTCGTGAAGCTCGCATTGTAACGCTGATACCCCCCTCTTGCAACCAGACTGCCAGCGTATTTCACATGCCCAGAATCCACTGGATCACGCTCTTGGCAAGAAATCCGAGCATGCCGAAAGACAGCACCAGGAAGAGCACGAAGGTGCCGAATTTCCCGGCCTTGGACTCACGGGCCAGATTGAAGACGATGAACAACATGTAGAGGATGAACGCCCCGACGCCGAACGTGAGGCCGAACTGGGCGATCTGGCCCTCCGTGAAGCCGAAGACGGTGGGCTCCATGGCTCAACCGCCCACCCGCCGACCGGTGCTGGCATTCAGGTCGCGGTAGGCGTGCCAGCTCGCGTGTCCGACGAGCGGTATGGCAACCACCAGCCCCAGGAGCGCGGTGAGCATGCCCAGGCCAATCAGGGCCACGATGACCACCGCCCACAAAGCCGTGGGTCCAGGGTGACTGGCCACGGCACGCCAGCTCTGCGCCACGGCATTGCCCACGGGCATTGCCGTGTCCACCAGCAGGGGCAGGGCCACCACGGTAGAGGCGTACACCGGCGCCGCCAGCAGGGCGCCGAGCAGCAGCCAGGCCTCGAACAGGCCCAGCCGGGGCTCCAGCACCACATGGCGCAGAAAATCCAGCGGCTTCTGAATGGGCACGGGCGACCACAGGGTGATGAGCCCGGCCGAGGTGAGCACCCAGCCGGTGCCGGCCAGTCCCAGCAGCAGGCCGAAACGGACCAGCCGGCCATCGCCCGAGCGCCACAGCGCCAGCACCTCGGCCAGCCCCACGTGCCTGCCGCTCTGGCGGGCCTGGCTCACGGTGTACAGACCCGTGGCCAGGATGGGGGCGACGATCAGGAAACCCGAAAACGCGCCAGCCAGCAGCCAGAACCGATCGCGGGCAGCCGAGAGCAGCAGGCCGCCGAAGGCGGTGAGCAGCAGCCCGTGTACCAGGCCAGGCACCGGGTTGTATCGAAGGTCGGCCCAGCCGAGGGTGAGCCAGCGCAAGGGCGATCTCAATGTGACGGCTTGTGGCGGGCTCATGGGGGCCATTTATAGATCAGCCCCCGGGCCGCATGGCTGACCCAGATCAAACGAAAAAGAGTCGGTCAGGCCGCCGCCTGCACCAGCGTTTGCGTGTAGGGGTGCACCGGGTGGTGAAGCACCTGCATCACGCCACCGCTCTCCACCACCGCCCCATCCTTCATCACCACCACCTGATGGGCCATGGCGCGGATCACTTCGACGTCGTGCGTGATCAGCAGGTAGCTCAGGCCCCGCTCGCGCTGGAGGCGTTGCAACAGCGCCAGCACCTGCTTCTGCACCGTGACGTCCAGCGCGCTGGTGGGCTCGTCGAGCACCAGCAGACGCGGTTCGACGATGAGCGCGCGGGCAATCGCCAGGCGCTGGCGCTGCCCACCCGAGAACTCGTGTGGATAGCGCTGCAACCAGTCGCCACCTCGGGCGGGATCGTCCACCAGCCCCACCTCAGCCAACGCGCGCACCACCCGGTCGCGTCGCTCGGCCACCGAAAGGCCGGGCTGGTGCACCAGCAGACCTTCACCAACGATCTGTTCGATGGTCATGCGCGGAGAGAGCGAGGAAAACGGGTCCTGAAACACCACCTGGATGCGCTGACGCAGCGCGCGCGTCTGGCCGTTTTGCTTCGCCTGCTGCCAGTCGGCACCGGTCACGCTCAGTTTGCCCTGATGCGGCAACAGACCCAGAGCGGCCAGCGCCAAAGTGGATTTGCCCGAGCCGGACTCGCCGATCACCCCCAGCGTCTGTCCAGGCGGGATGTCCAGATCGGCACCCTGCACGGCCACAAACTCGCCTTTCCTGAACCAGCCACGCAGGCCAGGCAAGGGCACCGGATAGATCACACGCAGCCCGCGCGCCCGCAGCACCACTTCGCCACCGGTTGCCGGCGCTGTCTCGACCACTTGGCGCTCGGGCTTGCTGGCCAGCAGCATTCGGGTGTAGCGGTGCCGGGGCGCATCGAACACCTCGGACACCGCGCCCTGCTCCACCAGATGCCCGTGCTCCATCACCGCCACGCGGTCGGCAAAGCGGCGCACCAGGTTCAGGTCGTGTGTGATCAGGAGCACGGCCATGCCGTGCTGGCGCTGGAGATCGGCCAGCAGCTCCAGAATCTGCCCGCGCAGGCTCACGTCCAGCGCGGTGGTGGGCTCGTCGGCCAGCAGCAGCTTGGGCGCGCTGGCCAGCGCCATCGCAATCATGGCGCGCTGGCGCTGGCCACCGCTGAGCTGGTGCGGGAAGGCACCGGCCCGGCGCGCGGGCTCCGGGATGCCGGTGGACGCGAGCAGCTCGAGGGTGGCCGCCAGGGCCTGGCGCGGCGTGAGGCCTTTCTTGAGCTGGAGCACCTCGGCAATCTGGTCGCCCACGGTGTAGAGCGGATTGAGCGCGCTCATGGGCTCCTGGAAGATGATGGCCACGTCGTCGCCACGCACACCGCGCAACTGGTGCTCGGTCATGGCCAGCAGGTCGCGCCCATTCAGCAGGGCCGAGCCGGCCACGTCGGCGTTGTGCACCAGGCGCAGCAAGGAAAGCGCGGACACGGTCTTGCCCGAACCGGATTCGCCGACCAACGCCAGCTTTTCGCCGGCCTTGATGGAAAAGTCGATGCCATGAACGACTTCCTGGCCGCCGAATGAGACCCTCAGATTTTTCACATCCAGCAGGACCTGGTCTTTCATTGGTCGGCTTTCCTGGGGTCCAGCGCGTCCCGCAGCGCATCGCCCATGAAGGTGAGCAGCAGCAGCGTCATCACCAGCACGGCAAAGGTGGACAGGGATATCCACCACGCATCAATGTTGTTTTTGCCCTGGCTGAGGAGCTCGCCCAGCGAGGGGGTGCCCGGCGGCACACCCAGGCCAAGGAAATCGAGCGATGTCAGGGCCAGGATGGCCGCGCTCATGCGAAACGGCAGGAAGGTGACCACCGGGGTGAGGCTGTTGGGCAGCACGTGGCGCCAGATGATCTGCCAGTTCGACAAACCCAGCGCACGCGCCGCGCGCACGTAGTCAAGCTGGCGGTTGCGCAGAAACTCGGCGCGCACGTAGTCCGACAAACCCATCCAGCCGAACAGGCTGAGCAGGATCAACAGCAGGCTGATGCTCGGCGCAAACACTGCAGAGAAGATGATGAGCAGGTAGAGCTCGGGCATGGAGCCCCAGATCTCGATGAAGCGCTGGAAAGCCAGGTCGGTCTTGCCGCCGAAAAATCCCTGTATGGCGCCGGTGATCACGCCCAGCACCACACCGATGAACGTGAGCGCCAGTGCAAACAGCACACTTACCCGGAAACCATAGATGAGCTGGGCGAGCAAGTCGCGGCCCCGATCGTCGGTTCCCAACAGGTTGTCGCGCGTGGGCGGCGAAGGGTTGGGCAGCCTGGCGAAATAGTTCAGCGTCTGCGGGCCATAGGGGTTGGGCGCGTAGATCGCCCAATTGCCATCTTTGGAGAGCTGCTCACGAATGAAGGGATCGAGGTAGTCCGTGGGCGTATCGAAGTCGCCACCGAACACCGTTTCGGCATAGTCGTTCACGATCGGGAAGTAGGTCTTGCTTTCGTACCGCACGACCAGCGGTCGATCGTTGGACAGCACCTCGGCCAGCAAGCTGCCCACCACGAGCACGCAGAAGACGATCAGGCTCCAGTAGCCCACGCGGTTGCGCCGAAAGCGACGCCAGGCGCGTGCGCTGGGTGACGAAGCGAGGACGGTGGCTTCAGTCGAACTTGACACGCGGATCCACCCACACATAGCAGAGATCGGAAATCAGCTTGGTCACCAGGCCGATCAGCGTGAAAAAGAACAGGGTGCCCAGCACCACCGGGTAGTCGCGTCGAATCACGCTCTCGTAGCTCAGCAGGCCCAGGCCGTCGAGAGAGAACAGCGTCTCGATCAGCAGCGACCCGGCAAAGAACGCCCCAATGAAGGCGGACGGGAACCCTGTCACGATGGGAATCAGCGCGTTGCGGAAGATGTGCTTCCAGAGCACCTGACGTTCTGACAATCCCTTGGCGCGTGCGGTCATCACATATTGCTTGCGAATCTCTTCCAGGAAGGCGTTCTTGGTGAGCATGGCGGTCACGGCAAAACTGCCCAGCACCATGGCCGTGACGGGCAGCGTGATGTGCCAGAGGTAGTCGACGATGCGAGCGCCCCAACTCAATTCCTCCCAGTTGGACGATGTGAGTCCGCGCAGCGGGAACCACTGCAGTTGCCCGCCAAAGATGACGAGCAGGGCCACCCCGAGCACGAAGCCCGGGATGGCGTAGCCAATGAGCACGAGCAAAGTGGTCACCAGATCGAAACGGGAACCTGCCCGCACGGCCTTGGCCACGCCCAGCGGTACGGCCACGCCATAGCTGATGAGGAACGTCCACAGACCCAGGGTGATGGAAACCGGCAGTTTTTCCATGATCAACTCGGACACCGCCTTGTTCTGGAAGAAGCTGGTGCCCAGATCGAAGCGGGCGAACTGCCCGAGCATCTGGACGAAGCGCTCATGCGCGGGTTTGTCAAAGCCGTAGAGCGCCTTGATCTGTTCGATGCGCTTGGGGTCTACCCCCTGCGCGCCGCGGTAGACCGAGCCGCCTTCGGCACCCGCACCACCGGCCCCTGCCCGCGCCTCGGCCAGGTATTGATCGACAGGCCCCCCTGGCACGAACTGGATCACCACGAAGGTCAACAACAAGACCCCGAACAGCGTTGGGATCATGAGCAGCAGGCGCTTGAGGATGTAGACCCACATGGTTCAGGGTGCCTTCTGGTCGGGGGTTCGAGCCCACCACGTGTCCACCGCCCAGGTTTCTCCTGCGGCGAAAGGCGGCATTTCTTTGGGGCGACCCAGGCGCCAGGCGTTGTAGGCCATGCGGTGCGTGGTCGCGGTCCATTGCGGAATGAGGTAGTGGCTGTGGCTGATGACGCGATCGAGCGCTCGGCAGGCGGCCAGAAAAGCAGGTTGCGTGCGAGCGGCGGTCATGCTTGTGATGATGGCATCGACCGCCGGGCTGGCCACGCCGGCGAAGTTGCCCGAATCTTCTGTCCTGGCGGCCTGGCTGCCGAACAGATCCGCGTACTCGGAGCCCGGGTTGCTGGTGCCCTGAAAGTTGATGGAGATGATGTCGAAATCGAAGCTGCGCAGACGCTGCTGGTAGAGCGCAAAGTCCACCGGACGAAAACGCAGTTCGACGCCGAGTTTCTTCAGGTTGCGCATCCAGGGCGACACCACACGAGCACCGGTTTCATTGCTGTCGAGGAACTCGAGCACCATCGGCTTGCCTTGCGCATTGAAGAGCTGGCCGCCCTGCACTGTCCAGCCGGCCTCGCGCAACATCGCTTGCGCGCGGCGCAGATTGGCGCGCAGGGAATTCTCGCCATCGGTGCGGGGTGGCCGGTACATCGGCCCGAACACGGCGGACGGCAGCTGTTTGCGCCAGGGTTCCAGCAGTGCCAGTTCTTCGGGCGCCGGTGCGCCCTGCGGCGCGCAATCGGTGTTGCCAAACAGGCCCTGCACGCGCTGGTAGGCGTTGTAGAACATCTGCCGGTTCATCCATTCGTAGTCCATCGCCAGGCCCAAAGCCTCGCGCACTCGAATGTCGTCCAGCGGCGGGCGGCGCGTGTTGAGCACGTAGCTCTGGAAGCCCATCGGCAGGCGGTGTGTGAACTCACCCCTGACCAGTTCTCCGGTGTCGAAACGCTTGCCATTGACACGCCGCGCCCAGTCGCCTGCTGAGAAAAAACGCATCAGGTCGAATTCACCGGCCTTGAGCGCTTCAAGTCGCGCTGTGTTGTCCTTGTAGATCTTGACGGTGATGCGATCAAAGTTGGCCGTGCCGCGCCGCACCGGCAGATCGCGCGCCCAGTAAGCAGGGTCGCGCACATAGGTGATGTCTTTGCCGAACTGGACCGGACCAATCTTGTACGGCCCGCTGCCGATGGGAATGTCCATCACCACCTGGTCAAAAGTCTTGCGCTGCCCGGTTTTGGGATCCATCGCATTGCCCCAGGCCCGGCTAAACACCGGCAACCCACCCACCACCAGCGGAAGTTCGCGATTGGGCAGTTTGAAGCGGTAGCGCACAGTGCGCTCGTTGATCGCGTCCAGTCCGGCCACATCCTGCAAGATGGTCTTGTAAGCGGGCGAGGTGTGAGGCCCCATGAGGGTATCGAACGTGTGCTTGACGTCGGCCGCCAGCACAGGGTCGCCATTGTGAAACCGCGCCGTGTCACGCAGCTTGAAGGTGACCGACAGGCCATCGGGCGCAGTGCTCACGTCCTCGGCCAGCAGGCCATAGCCGGCGCCGTTCTCATCGAGAGCGCCCGCGAGCAACGAGTCGAACATGAGGTTGGACAGGTAGGCGGGCGCGCTGCCGCGCATGGTGAAGGGGTTGTATTTGTCGAAGGTGGAGGTCCGCTGGTTGCTCACCAGGCGAAGCTCCCCGCCCTTGGGGGCGGTGGGGTTCACATAGTCGAAATGGGAAAATCCGTCGGGGTACTTGAGCTGTCCCCAGAGCGCATATCCATGAGCTGCAAAGGTCACAGGACTGCCCAGGATCAGCAGCACGGCCACGCACAGCGCTGCAAGGCGGCGGCTGAGGCGTGAGGGGGAAAGGCGCATGCGACAATTCTGCTGGATTTTTCACCGGAGTTTTCAATCATGGGTTTTCTCGCTGGCAAGAAGCTGCTGATCACAGGCGTGCTGTCCAACCGATCCATCGCCTACGGCATTGCCAAGGCCTGTCACCAGCAGGGCGCCGAGCTGGCGTTCAGCTACGTGGGCGAGCGCTTCAAGGACCGGATCACCGAGTTCGCGGCCGACTTCAACTCCACCCTGATCTTCGATTGCGACGTGGGCGACGATGCGCAGATCGAAAAAATGTTCGCCGACCTCGCGCAAACCTGGCCCAAGTTCGACGGCTTCGTGCACAGCATTGGCTTCGCGCCTCGCGAGGCCATCACCGGCGACTTCCTCGAAGGCCTTTCCCGCGAAGCCTTCCGCATAGCGCACGACATCAGCGCCTACAGCTTCCCCGGCATGGCCAAGGCAGCCCTGCCTTACCTGAACGAAAAGTCCTCGCTGCTCACACTGAGCTACATGGGTGCGATCCGCGTCGTGCCCAACTACAACACCATGGGCCTGGCCAAAGCCAGCCTGGAGGCGTCGGTGCGCTACCTCGCCGAATCGGTGGGCCCCATGGGGATGCGTGTCAACGGCATCAGCGCCGGCCCCATCAAGACACTGGCCGCCAGCGGCATCAAGGACTTCGGCAAGCTGCTCAATCTCGTGGCCAGCGCCGCGCCCATCCGGCGCAACGTGACGATCGAAGAGGTGGGCAACGTGGCTGCCTTCCTTCTCTCGGACCTGGCCTCGGGCGTGACGGCTGAAATCACCTACGTGGATGGCGGCTACGCCCAGACCACCGGCGTGAGCCGCGACAGCCAGCAGATGCTCTGACCGGGCGCATGCGCCTGCCAAGACGCACGCTGCTGCGGCGGCTGGGTGCCGCCGTGGTCGCCGCGGCCCTGCCTCTCCGTTCCATGGCGGGCCCAGCGCCGGCCTTGCTGCTGGCCGGAATCTACCGGCCGGGCGTGGCGCTCGACGCCTATTGGCTCAGCGAAAAATACGACGGCCTGCGCGCTCGGTGGGATGGTCGGCGGCTCGTCACGCGTGGCGGTGAAACCATTGCGGCGCCTGCCTGGTTCACCGCAGGCTGGCCCCCGATACCTCTGGACGGGGAACTCTGGGCCGGACGTGGCCGTTTCGAGGAAGCACTTTCCACTGTCCGCCGACAAACCCCCGACGAAGCGGCGTGGCGGCGCATTCGATTCATGGTGTTCGACCTGCCTGAACACCCGGGGCCTTTCAGCAAGCGAATAGCCGCCTACCACGGCGTGGTGCAACAGGTGGACCAGCCCTGGGTGCAAGCGGTGAAGCAAGAGCGCGTGGCCAGCCACGCAGACCTCATGACACGGCTCGACCGCATGGTGAAGGATGGCGGAGAAGGCCTGATGCTGCACCGCGGTGATGCGCCATACCGCGCCGTGCGTGACGACACCTTGCTGAAGGTGAAGACGCATGAAGACGCGGAAGCTCGCGTGATCGCTCATCTGCCTGGCAAAGGGCGCCACCAGGGCCGCCTGGGCGCCTTGCTGGTGGAGACACCAGGGGGCATCCGTTTCCGGCTGGGCACGGGCTTCTCCGATGCCCAGCGCGAACGCCCTCCCAGCGTGGGCAATTGGGTCACCTACCGTTTTCGCGGTGTGAGTGCGGCAGGTGTACCGCGATTCGCCAGCTTCTTGCGGGTTCGACCAGACGCACCCGCCCGCTAAAAAAACCCAGTCTCAGGCTTTCACGCAATCCGCAAAGTAGGTCTTGCGTCCATCCACGTCGGCGACTTCCACGAGCCCGTGAATGTCGGTCTCGAAACCGGGGCACTGCACGTTGAATTCGCGCGCGAACTTGAGGTAGTCCACGATCTTCTTGTTGAACACCTCGCCTGGAATCAGCAAGGGAATGCCCGGCGGGTAAGGCGTGACCAGGCTGGTGGTGATGCGCCCTTCCAGTGCGTCAATCGGCACGCGCTCGGTGGTGCGCTGTGCAATGTGCGCGAACGCGTCGCTGGGCTTCATGGCTGGCGTCAGGTCGCTCAGATACATCTCGGTCGTGAGTCGAGCAATGTCGTACCGCGCATAGAGTGCATGAACGTGCTGGCACAGATCGCGCAAACCCATCTGTTCATAGCGTGGGTGCTTCTGGCAGAACTCCGGCAGGATGCGCCACATCGGCTGGTTCTTGGCGTAGTCGTCCTTGAATTGTTGAAGCGCTGTCAACAGCGTATTCCAGCGGCCCTTGGTGATGCCAATGGTGAACATGATGAAGAAGCTGTAGAGGCCCGTCTTTTCCACCACCACGCCATGTTCGGCCAGAAACTTGGTGACGATGGACGCCGGAATCCCCTCGGGTTCGAAGCGCCCGTCCAGGTTCAGACCCGGCGTGACGATGGTTGCCTTGATCGGATCAAGCATGTTGAAGCCCGGCGCCATGTCGCCAAAACCATGCCAGTCCTTGCCACCCGGTGCGTCATGCGGATTGAGCATCCAGTCGCGCGTTTCACCCATGCCCTCCTCGGCCAGGTCGTCTGGACCCCAGACCTTGAACCACCAGTCATCGTCACCGAACTCGGCGTCAATCTTGCGCATGGCACGGCGGAAATCGAGCGCCTCGAAGATGCTCTCCTCCACCAGCGCCCGTCCACCGGGCGGCTCCATCATGGCAGCGGCCACGTCGCAGCTGGCGATGATCGCGTACTGCGGGCTGGTGCTGGTGTGCATCAGGTAGGCCTCGTTGAAGAGGTGTCGGTCGAGCTTGACGTTCTGCGAGTCCTGCACGAGCACATGGCTGGCCTGGCTGATGCCAGCGAGCAGCTTGTGGATGGACTGGGTCGAATAGACCACGGACTCCAGCGGCCGCGCGCGCTTCTTGCCCATGGCGTGGAAGTTGCCATAGAACGGATGGAAGGCCGCGTGCGGCAACCAGGCTTCATCGAAGTGCAGGTTGGCCACATACCCATCGAGCATCTGCTTGATGGCTTCGGTGTTGTAGAGCACACCGTCGTAGGTGGACTGGGTGAGCGTGAGCACGCGTGGCTTCACGGCCTGGGCATCCACGCCGGCCAGCAGCGGGTTGGCGCGGATCTTGGCCTGGATCGCCTCGATCTCGAACTCACTCTGCGGGATCGGCCCGATGATGCCGTAGTGGTTGCGCGTGGGCTTGAGGAAGACGGGAATCGCGCCCGTCATGATGATGCTGTGCAGGATGGACTTGTGGCAGTTGCGGTCGACCACCACCACATCGCCCGGGGCCACGGTGTGGTGCCACACCATCTTGTTGCTGGTGCTGGTGCCGTTGGTGACAAAGAAGCAATGATCGGCGTTGAAGATGCGCGCTGCGTTTCGCTCGCTGGCGCCGATGGCGCCGTTGTGGTCCAGCAGCTGGCCCAGTTCTTCCACCGCATTGCACACATCGGCACGCAGCATGTTCTCGCCAAAGAACTGGTGGAACATCTGGCCCACCGGGCTTTTGAGGAACGCCACGCCGCCCGAATGGCCCGGGCAATGCCAGGAATAGGAACCGTCTTCCGCGTAGTCCAGCAGCGCCTTGAAAAACGGCGGCTGTATGCCTTCGAGATAGCTCTTGGCCTCCCGGATGATGTGGCGCGCCACGAACTCGGGCGTGTCCTCAAACATGTGGATGAAACCGTGCAGCTCGCGCAGGATGTCATTCGGCAGGTGGCGACTGGTCTTGGTCTCGCCGTAGATGTAGATGGGCACGTCGGCGTTCTTGCGCCGCACCTCGTCAATGAAATTGCGCAGGTTCAGCACCACGGGATCGGTGTCCTCGCCATGGCTGAATTCTTCATCGTCGATGGAGAGAATGAAGGCACTGGCGCGGCTTTGTTGCTGGGCGAACTGGCTCATGTCTCCGTAGCTGGTGACGCCCACCACCTCGAAGCCCTCTGCCTCGATGGCCTGCGCGAGCGCGCGGATGCCCAGGCCCGAGGTATTCTCGGAGCGGAAGTCCTCGTCAATGATGACGATGGGGAAACGGAATTTCATGCAGATCTCCAGCCGCGACCCGCGGCCATCAGGAAGAAATATGCCAAGGGGCAGAAACCCAATGACGGCAAAACAGGCGCGAAGTGTACGGAAAACGTGTGGCGGCACGCGGCGCCTGCCGGTCTTTTTGTCGCAGAATGTGGCGCTGGCCAGACAATAGCACTCGCTGCGAAACGCGCGTACCCGCATCCGTCCGGCCCTGTTCCTGAATCAAGACGAATGAAAGGTGCCTCAATGGCGGAATCAACCCTGTGGTGGCTGCTGGCGGGCGCGGCCGTGGCCCTCGAACTCTTCACCGGCACCTTCTATCTGCTCATGCTCGCGGTAGGCATGGTGGCGGCCGCACTGGCCGCCCACTCGGGCGCCGGCACCACGGTGCAGCTCATCGCAGCCGCCCTGGTCGGTTCGGCCGCCGTGGTGGGTTGGTACTTTGTCAAGAAGCGCCGCGAAGGGGATCCATCCGTGCGCTCCCTGCGCAGCGTCAATCTGGACGTCGGCGAAGTGGTGCAAATTGACGAGTGGAACGCCGATGGCACCGCGAGCGTCAGATACCGTGGCGCACAATGGACCGTGATCCAGCGCCCCGGCAATGCGCCCACACCCGGCTCCTACCGCGTGGCCGAACTCGTGGGCAACCGGCTTCTGGTGGACAAGGTCTAGCCTGTCGTCTCGC
>NZ_JBFWNX010000019.1:75935-77439 GCF_050250835.1 Hydrogenophaga sp.
CTCCCTCTTCTCCTTCAGCAACCTATCCAAAGAACTGCGCCATCATGGAAATCGCCATCCTCCTCGTCATCATTGCTGCCATCTTCATTGCTCGATCCGTCAAGGTGGTGCCCCAACAGAATGCGTGGGTGGTGGAGCGGCTGGGCAAGTACCACTCTTCGCTCGCACCGGGTCTGAACTTCCTCGTGCCTTTCATCGACAAAGTGGCCTATAAACACAGCCTGAAAGAAATCCCGCTCGACGTGCCCAGCCAGGTCTGCATCACGCGCGACAACACCCAGTTGCAGGTCGACGGCATTCTGTACTTTCAGGTGACCGACCCCATGCGCGCAAGCTACGGTTCGTCCAACTACATCGTCGCTGTCACCCAGCTCGCCCAGACCTCGCTGCGGTCGGTGATTGGCAAACTGGAACTCGACAAGACGTTTGAAGAACGCGACATCATCAATGCGCAAGTGGTACACGCCATCGACGAAGCGGCACTGAACTGGGGTGTGAAAGTGCTGCGCTACGAGATCAAGGACCTTACGCCGCCCAAGGAAATCCTGCTGGCCATGCAGGCACAGATCACCGCCGAGCGTGAAAAGCGCGCACTGATCGCCGCCTCGGAGGGGCGTCGCCAGGAGCAGATCAACATCGCCACCGGTGAACGCGAAGCTTTCATCGCCCGCTCCGAAGGTGAAAAGCAGGCCGAGATCAACAATGCCCAAGGCGAAGCCTCTGCCATCCTGGCGGTGGCAGAAGCAACCGCCGAGGCCATTCGCAAGGTGGCCGAAGCCATCCGCCAACCCGGTGGCCAGGAAGCCGTGCAACTCAAAGTGGCGGAAAAGGCTGTAGACGCCTACAGCAAGGTCGCTGCAGACGCCACCACAACGCTCATCGTGCCCAGCAACATGACCGAAGTTTCTGCACTCATCGCTTCCGCCATGAAGATGGCCGGAACAGGCAAGACCGTTTGAGACCATCGTCCCCGCACCGGCCATGACCACCTCGCGCAACGTGTTGGGCGGCAAATTGCTGCCCTGCTCCTACGACCCGCTGACGGGTTTCTACAGGGACGGTTGCTGCGAGACCGGCCCAGACGATGAAGGCACCCACGTCGTGTGCGCTCGCGTCACGGCGGAATTTCTCGAATTCTCGCGCGCTCGTGGCAACGATCTGAGTACCCCGCAACCAGCATGGCGCTTCACCGGACTCAAGCCAGGTGATCGCTGGTGCCTGTGTGTACAGCGCTGGCTGGAAGCGCTGCAAGCCAATGTGGCACCGCCTGTGGTGCTCGAATGCACCCACGCGGCCACACTGGAGCATGTCTCGCTGGAAGTGCTGCAGAAACACGCCTGGCGAAAAACGGCCGACGGCAGCCGCGCCGCCTGAGCTGGGTGCGCCTGCTGCCTGCTACAATCGCAGGCTTCGCGGAGAGGTGGATGAGCGGTTTAAGTCGCACGCCTGGAAAGCGTGTGTGGGCTAATCCCCACCGCGGGTTCGAATCCCGCCCTCTCCGCCA
>NZ_JBFWNX010000020.1:0-52435 GCF_050250835.1 Hydrogenophaga sp.
TGCCGGGTGACAACGTGTCGATCACGGTCAAGCTGATTGCCCCGATCGCCATGGAAGAAGGCCTGCGCTTTGCCATCCGCGAAGGCGGTCGCACCGTCGGCGCCGGCGTGGTTGCCAAGATCATCGCTTAAGGACCTTGCGAGGCAGACCACTCGCGAAGGCGATGTGCTCGGCCTCAACTGATTAACAGCCCTCGTGGGGTATCGCCAGTAGGGGTATAGCTCAATTGGCAGAGCGTCGGTCTCCAAAACCGAAGGTTGTAGGTTCGATTCCTACTGCCCCTGCCACTCAACAGGATTAGCCGGAGGCCGAATCCACCCTGTTTTGTGGTGTCACAAGCCCACCGAAGTCGTGAAGACCTCTGGTGGGCTTGCGTGTCTCAAGCTTTTGGCTTTTTCACGCGTTTTGAAAAGTATTGTCTGGATCGTCATGGCCACTTCCGAAGTTCAAACCGTCCACTCCGGCGCCGACAAGGCCAAGCTGGCGGCTGCCATTGCGCTCCTCCTGGGCTCGTTCGTGGCCTTCTACCTGTTGTCCGCTCAAGGCGCGCTGGCACAGTGGGGTGCCCTGGTCGTGCTGCTGGCTGCTGCGGTGGTGGTGTTTGCCATCTCCGAATCCGGCAAGCAGTTGCTGGCCTTTGGCCGTGATGCCTGGCGCGAAGTGAAGAAGGTCGTTTGGCCCGCCCGCAAGGAGGCCATCCAGATGACGGCTTACGTGTTCGCGTTCGTGTTCGTGATGGCCCTGTTCCTGTGGCTGACCGACAAGACCGTCGAATGGGTGTTTTACGACCTGATCCTGGGCTGGAGAAAATGATGACAGAGCAAAACAGTCCCTTGACCGCTGCCGAGGGTATGCGCTGGTACGTGGTGCATGCCTATTCCGGCATGGAGAAGGCCGCCGAGCGAAACATCATCGAGCGCATCACTCGGGCTGGCATGCAGGACAAGTTCGGCCGCATCCTGGTCCCCACCGAAGAGGTGGTGGAGATGAAAAACGGCCAGAAACGCACCACCGAACGCAAGTTCTTTCCTGGCTATGTGCTGGTTGAAATGGTGATGGACGACGACACCTGGCATCTGGTCAAGCACACCAACAAGGTGACCGGTTTCGTCGGCGGCGCGAAGAACCGCCCGGCACCGATCTCCGAGGAAGACGTTCAGAAGATCGTCAATCAGATGCAAGAAGGCACGGACAAACCGCGCCACAAGGTCGAATTCGTCGTGGGCGAATACGTCCGCGTGAAGGAAGGCCCCTTCACCGACTTCAACGGTACCGTTGAAGAGGTCAACTACGAGAAGAACAAGATGCGCGTGTCCGTGACCATCTTTGGTCGGGCGACGCCGGTGGAGCTGGAGTTCAGCCAGGTCGAGAAGACCTGATCGTTTTTCGTGGCACAGGCGGGTCGGCCCGACGCCTGTGCCATCTGATCTTTCCCGGGTCCCCAACCGCGAGGAGGTTGCCTTTCATGGCAACCGTTTGCACTCGCAGGAGCTGAAAAATGGCGAAAAAAATCGTCGGTTTCATCAAGCTGCAAGTGCCAGCTGGTAAAGCCAATCCTTCCCCACCGATCGGTCCGGCGCTGGGTCAGCGCGGCCTGAACATCATGGAGTTCTGCAAGGCGTTCAACGCCCAGACCCAGGGCGTCGAGCCCGGTCTGCCGCTGCCCGTGGTGATCACGGCCTTTGCGGACAAGAGCTTCACCTTCATCATCAAGACGCCGCCGGCGACGACACTGATCAAGAAGGCCATCAAGCTGGACAAGGGCTCCTCGGTGCCCAACAAGAACAAGGTCGGCAAGATCACCCGCGCACAGCTCGAAGAGATCGCCAAGACCAAGATGAAAGACATGACCGCAGCCGATGTGGACGCCGCCGTGCGCACCATCGCTGGGTCGGCCCGTTCGATGGGCGTGATTGTGGAGGGCGTGTAAATGGCCAAGCTGACCAAAAAACAGAAAGCCTTCGAAGGCAAGGTCGACAGCAACAAGCTGTACCCGTTGACGGACGCGCTGGCAATCGTCAAGGAATGCGCCAACGCCAAGTTTGACGAGTCGATCGACGTGGCGATTCAGCTTGGCGTGGACGCCAAGAAGTCCGACCAGGTGGTGCGTGGTGCCGTCGTGATGCCCAATGGCACCGGCAAGACCAAGCGCGTGGCGGTTTTCGCACAGGGCGCCAAGGCTGAAGAAGCCAAGGCCGCCGGCGCCGACATCGTGGGCATGGACGACCTGGCTGCCGAGATCAAGAGTGGCAACATGAACTTCGACGTGGTCATTGCCTCGCCGGACGCGATGCGCATCGTCGGTACCCTGGGTCAGATCCTGGGTCCGCGCGGCCTCATGCCCAACCCCAAGGTTGGCACCGTGACGCCCGATGTGGCGCAAGCCGTGCGCAATGCCAAGGCGGGTCAGGTGCAGTTCCGTGTCGACAAGGCAGGCATCGTGCATGGCACCATCGGCCGCCGTTCGTTTGATGCCGACAAGCTCCAGGGCAACCTGGTGGCGTTGCTGGACGCGTTGACCAAGGCCAAGCCCGCCACCAGCAAGGGTGTCTACCTGCGCAAGGTGGCGGTGTCGTCGACGATGGGTGTGGGTGTCCGCGTGGACACCCAGTCCATCTCGGCGTAATCGCAAGGGATTCGGGCCTTTCGGGGCCCGGGTGTGGTGGGCCCGGGGCCGGCGCAAGCTGGTCCGGGGGCCATCCAAGACCGTTGGTGCTGGTGCAAACCAGCTTAATTGTGACAAGCCAACGCAGATGGCGATCCCGCTGCAGATGGAACAAGTTCCGAAACAGTTGGTCGCTGCAATGAGGCGTGCCGCAGGTCCTCAGGGGCCGAAGGCACATTTAAGGAGTAGACCTTGAGTCTGAATCGCAGTGAGAAAGAAGCGGTCATTTCTGAAGTGACCAGCCTCGCCGCTAAAGCTCAAACGCTCGTGATGGCGGAATACCGTGGCATCACGGTCGCGAACATGGACAAACTGCGCGTGACAGCCCGCAGCAATGGTGTGAGCCTGAGTGTTCTGAAGAACACCCTGGCCCGCCGTGCGGTGGCTGGCAGCTCGTTTGAAGTGGCCGCTGACCAGATGACCGGCCCGCTGATCTATGGCTTTTCTGAAGACGCCGTGGCCGCCGCGAAAGTGGTGGCCGATTTCGCGAAGACCAACGACAAGCTGGTGATTCGCGGTGGCGTGTACGGAGGCAAAGTCCTGGACGTCGCTGGCGTGAAGACGCTTGCCAACATCCCTTCCAAGGAAGTGTTGCTGGCTCAGCTGTGCGGCTTGCTGATGTCCCCCATCTCGCGGACGGCCGTGGTGCTGGGCGCGTTGGCGGCCAAAAAAGGCGAAGGCGCTGCCGCACCGGCAGCAGAAGAAGCGGCTGCTGCCTGAGTGGCGCGGCACGTTCGTTCAAACCAATTGTTAGGAAATCAAAATGGCATTCGATAAAGACGCATTTCTGACCTCGCTGGACAGCATGACGGTCATGGAACTCAACGACCTGGTGAAAGCCATCGAAGAGAAGTTTGGCGTGAGCGCAGCCGCCATGGCCGCTCCGGCCGCTGGTGGCGGCGGTGGCGGCGCAGCCGCTGCTGCAGAAGAGAAGACCGAGTTCAACGTGGTGCTGGTCGAGGCTGGCGCCAACAAGGTTTCGGTCATCAAGGCCGTGCGCGAAATCACCGGCCTGGGCCTCAAGGAAGCCAAGGATCTGGTGGATGGCGCTCCGAAGAACGTCAAGGAAGCGATCGCCAAGGCCGACGCGGAAGCCGCTGTGAAGAAGCTGGTGGAAGCCGGCGCCAAGGCCGAGCTGAAGTAATTTGCTCGTGTCCCGAGGCTGGAGTGCCCGAAAGGGCCTCCAGCCTTCTGTGCTTTCAGAGCACACCCACAAGCGCGGTCCGTGACCCCGTTTTTGAGTGTCTTCTGACCCCGACTGCAGAAGACGACTTGGTTCGGGCCTGTGTGCAATGCACAGGCCGTCCGCCAATGGTTGGTAGAGGCCAGCCACCAAGAAAGCCACCAGGAGTCCATCCCTGGTAGGCAAGACAGTCGCCGCAGACCTCAAGCCCGGAGATCTCATGGCCTCAGCATCGAAATATTCCTACACCGAACGCAAGCGCATCCGCAAGAGCTTTGGTACCCGCGAAAACGTTCTCGCGATTCCCTACCTGCTCCAGATGCAGAAGGACGCCTACACCGCGTTCCTGCAGGCCGACAGCGCACCGAAGAAACGCACCAACGAAGGCCTCCAGGCGGCGTTCGAAGCCGCTTTCCCGATCGTCTCCCACAACGGTTTCGTGGAGATGAAGTTCGTCGAGTACAACCTGGCCAAGCCCGCCTTCGACGTGCGCGAATGCCAGACCCGTGGCCTGACCTTCGCCTCGGCGGTGCGCGCGCGCGTGCAGCTCATCATCTACGACCGCGAGTCGTCGACCGCCCAATCCAAGGTGATCAAGGAAGTGAAGGAGCAAGAGGTCTACATGGGCGAAGTTCCCCTGATGACCGAGAAGGGCTCCTTCATCATCAACGGCACCGAGCGCGTGATCGTGTCTCAGCTGCACCGCTCGCCCGGCGTGTTCTTCGAGCACGACAAGGGCAAGACCCACAGTTCGGGCAAGCTGCTGTTCTCCGCGCGCATCATTCCCTACCGTGGTTCGTGGCTCGACTTCGAGTTCGACCCCAAGGACGTGCTGTTCTTCCGTGTCGACCGCCGCCGCAAGATGCCGGTCACCATCCTGCTCAAGGCCATCGGCCTGACGCCGGAAACCATTCTGGCCAACTTCTTCGTCAACGACCACTTCCGCCTGATGGACAGCGGTGCGCAGATGGCTTTCGTGCCCGAGCGCCTGCGCGGTGAGGTGGCGCGTTTCGACATCACCGACAAGAGCGGCAAAGTGGTGGTGGCCAAGGACAAGCGCATCACCGTGCGCCACACCCGTGAGCTGGAGCAGTCGGGCACCACGCATATCAGCGTGCCTGAAGACTTCATGATCGGCCGCGTCGTGGCCCGCAACATCGTGGACGCCGACACCGGCGAGATCATCGCCAAGGCCAACGAAGAGCTGACCGAAGCCTTGCTGAAGAAGCTGCGCACCGCCGGTGTGCAGGATCTGCAGTGCCTCTACACCAACGAACTTGACCAGGGTGCGTACATCTCGCAGACCCTGCGCATCGACGAAACCGCCGACGAATTCGCTGCGCGGGTAGCCATCTACCGCATGATGCGCCCCGGCGAGCCGCCGACCGAAGACGCCGTGCAGGCCCTGTTCCACCGCCTGTTCTACAACCCGGACACGTACGATCTCTCGCGCGTGGGCCGCATGAAGTTCAATGCCCGCGTGGGCCGCGACGAATCCACCGGCGCGATGGTGCTCTCCAACGAAGACATCCTGGCTGTGGTCAAGATTCTGGTGGACCTGCGCAACGGCCGTGGTGAAGTCGACGACATCGACCACCTGGGCAACCGCCGCGTGCGCTGTGTCGGCGAACTCGCCGAGAACCAGTACCGCACAGGCCTGGCGCGCATCGAGAAGGCTGTGAAGGAACGCCTCGGCCAGGCAGAGCAAGAACCGCTGATGCCGCACGACCTGATCAACTCCAAGCCGATTTCTGCGGCGCTCAAGGAGTTCTTCGGCGCCTCGCAACTGTCGCAATTCATGGACCAGACCAACCCGCTGGCCGAGATCACGCACAAGCGTCGCGTCTCAGCCCTGGGCCCGGGCGGCCTGACCCGCGAGCGCGCTGGCTTCGAGGTGCGCGACGTGCACGTGACCCACTATGGCCGTGTCTGCCCGATTGAAACGCCGGAAGGCCCGAACATCGGCCTGATCAACTCGCTCGCCCTGTACGCGCGCCTGAACGAATACGGCTTCATTGAAACGCCGTATCGCCGCGTGATAGATGGCAAGGTGACGAACCAGATCGACTACCTGTCGGCCATCGAGGAAGGCAAGTACGTCATCGCCCAGGCCAATGCCGCGCTGGACGCCGAAGGCCGCCTGACCGGTGACCTGATCTCTGCCCGTGAAAAAGGCGAGTCGATCCTGACCCCGGCCGACACCATCCAGTACATGGACGTGTCGCCCGCGCAGATCGTCTCGGTGGCCGCTTCGCTGGTGCCTTTCCTGGAGCACGACGATGCAAACCGCGCGTTGATGGGTGCCAACATGTCGCGTCAGGCGGTGCCTGTGCTGCGCCCTGAGAAGCCCCTCGTGGGCACCGGCATCGAGCGCGTCGCTGCGATCGACTCCGGCACCGTGGTGACCGCCAAGCGCGGTGGCGTGGTCGACTATGTGGACGCGACGCGCATCGTGATCCGCGTGAACGACGCCGAAGCGGTGGCAGGCGAAGTGGGTGTGGACATCTACAACCTCATCAAATACCAGCGTTCCAACCAGAACACCAACATCCACCAGCGTCCCATCGTGAAGAAGGGCGACAAGCTCGCCTCAGGCGACGTGATCGCCGACGGCGCTTCGACCGACCTGGGTGAAATCTCGATCGGCCAGAACATGCTGATCGCCTTCATGCCCTGGAATGGCTACAACTTCGAAGACTCGATCCTGATCTCCGAACGCGTGGTCGCCGATGACCGCTACACCTCGATTCACATCGAGGAACTGGTGGTGATGGCGCGCGACACCAAGCTGGGCGCGGAGGAAATCACCCGCGACATCCCCAACCTGGCCGAACAGCAGCTCAACCGCCTGGACGATTCCGGCATCATCTACGTGGGCGCCGAAGTGCTGCCCGGCGATGTGCTGGTCGGCAAGGTCACGCCCAAGGGGGAGACCACGCTGACGCCGGAAGAAAAACTGCTGCGTGCGATCTTCGGCGAAAAGGCCTCCGACGTGAAGGACACTTCGCTGCGCGTGGACCAGGGCTCGCAAGGCACCGTGATCGACGTGCAGGTGTTCACCCGCGAAGGCATCACGCGCGACAAGCGCGCCCAGCAGATCATCGACGACGAGCTCAAGCGCTTCCGCCTGGACCTGAACGACCAGCTGCGCATCGTGGAAGCCGATGCGTTCGACCGCATCGAAAAGCTGCTGACCGGCAAGCTCGCCAACGGCGGCCCGAAGAAGCTGGCCAAGGGCACCACCATCGACAAAGCCTACCTGGATGAAGTCGAGAAGTACCACTGGTTTGACATCCGCCCGGCCGACGACAACGTGGCTGCCCAGCTCGAGTCCATCAAGAACTCCATGGAGCAGACGCGCCACAGCTTCGACCTCGCATTCGAAGAGAAGCGCAAGAAGCTCACGCAGGGTGATGAACTTCCTGCGGGCGTGCTCAAGATGGTCAAGGTGTATCTGGCCGTCAAGCGACGTCTGCAACCTGGCGACAAGATGGCCGGCCGTCACGGCAACAAGGGCGTGGTCTCCAAGATCGTGCCCGTGGAAGACATGCCTTACATGGCCGACGGTACCCCCGCCGACATCGTGCTCAACCCGCTGGGCGTGCCTTCGCGCATGAACGTGGGCCAGGTGCTCGAAGTTCACCTGGGCTGGGCCGCCAAGGGCCTGGGCCAGCGCATCGGTGACATGCTGCAGGCCGAGGCCAAAGCAACGGAGGTGCGCCAGTTCCTGGAGCAGATCTACAACCAGGCCGGCAAGAAGGAAACGCTCGGCGCGCTCAGCGACGCTGACGTGTTCGAGATGGCCGACAACCTGCAGCACGGTGTGCCGTTTGCCACGCCGGTGTTTGATGGTGCCTCGGAAGACGAGATTCGCGCCATGCTCAAGCTCGCGTATCCGGACGACATCGCACAGGTCAAGGGTCTGACAGAAACCCGCACCCAGGCGCAGCTGTACGACGGCCGCACGGGTGACGCATTCGAGCGCAAGACCACCGTGGGCTACATGCACTTCCTGAAGCTGCATCACCTGGTCGACGACAAGATGCACGCACGTTCCACCGGCCCGTACTCGCTCGTGACCCAGCAGCCGCTGGGCGGCAAGGCGCAGTTCGGCGGTCAGCGCTTCGGCGAAATGGAAGTGTGGGCGCTGGAAGCCTACGGCGCGTCGTACATCCTGCAGGAAATGCTCACCGTCAAGTCCGACGACGTGCAAGGCCGCACCAAGGTGTACGAATCCATCGTCAAGGGCGAGCACACGATTGACGCGGGCATGCCCGAGTCGTTCAACGTGCTGGTCAAGGAAATCCGCTCGCTCGGTATCGACATCGAGCTGGAACGTTCCTGATTCACCGAACTTAAGGAAAGTACCCATGAAATCTTTGCTCGACCTGTTCAAGCAGTTCACGCCCGACGAGCACTTCGATGCGATCCGCATCGGCCTTGCTTCGCCGGAAAAAATCCGTTCCTGGTCCTTCGGTGAAGTCAAGAAACCCGAGACCATCAACTACCGTACGTTCAAGCCCGAACGCGACGGCCTGTTCTGCGCCAAGATCTTTGGCCCCATCAAGGACTACGAATGCCTGTGCGGCAAGTACAAGCGCTTGAAGCACCGCGGTGTCATCTGCGAGAAGTGCGGCGTTGAAGTCACGCAGACCAAGGTGCGCCGCGAGCGCATGGGCCACATCGACCTGGCGGCACCTTGCGCTCACATCTGGTTCCTGAAGTCGCTGCCTTCGCGTCTGGGTCTGATTCTGGACATGACGCTGCGCGACATCGAGCGCGTGCTGTACTTCGAAGCCTACGTGATCGTTGATCCGGGCATGACCCCATTGAAGAAGTTCGCGATCATGAGCGAGGACGACTTCGACGCCAAGCGCAAGGAATTCGGCGACGAGTTCATTGCCAAGATGGGTGCCGAAGGCATCAAGGAATTGCTGCAGGCCATCGACCTCGATATCGAGATCGAGAAGCTGCGCAACGACCTGACGGGTTCTGAACTCAAGATCAAGAAGAACGCCAAGCGCCTCAAGGTGCTGGAAGCCTTCAAGAAGTCTGGCATCAAGCCTGAGTGGATGGTGCTGGACGTGCTGCCCGTGCTGCCGCCGGACCTGCGTCCGCTGGTGCCGCTGGACGGCGGCCGCTTCGCGACCTCGGACCTGAACGACCTGTACCGCCGCGTCATCAACCGCAACAGCCGCCTGCGCCGCCTGCTCGAACTCAAGGCGCCCGAGATCATTGCGCGCAACGAAAAGCGCATGCTCCAGGAAGCCGTGGACTCGCTGCTGGACAACGGCCGTCGTGGCAAGGCGATGACCGGCGCCAACAAGCGCGCGCTGAAGTCGCTGGCCGACATGATCAAGGGCAAGAGCGGTCGTTTCCGCCAGAACTTGCTGGGCAAACGCGTCGACTACTCGGGCCGTTCGGTCATCGTGGTCGGCCCCACGCTCAAGCTGCACCAGTGCGGTCTGCCCAAGCTGATGGCCCTGGAGCTGTTCAAGCCCTTTATCTTCTCGCGCCTGGAAGCCATGGGCATCGCGACCACCATCAAGGCCGCGAAGAAGGAAGTTGAAGCCGGCACGCCGGTGGTGTGGGACATCCTGGAAGAGGTCATCAAGGAACACCCGGTGATGCTCAACCGCGCACCGACGCTGCACCGCCTGGGCATCCAGGCGTTCGAGCCGATCCTGATCGAAGGCAAGGCGATCCAGCTGCATCCACTGGTTTGTGCGGCCTTCAACGCCGACTTCGACGGTGACCAGATGGCCGTTCACGTGCCACTGTCGGTGGAGGCGCAGCTCGAAGCGCGCACACTGATGCTGGCCTCGAACAACATCCTGTTCCCCGCCAACGGCGAGCCTTCCATCGTGCCGTCGCAAGACGTGGTGCTGGGTCTGTACTACGCCACCCGCGAGCGCATCAACGCCAAGGGCGAAGGCATGATCTTCGCTGATCTGTCCGAGCTGCAACGCGCCCTGGACAACGCCATGGTGGAGATCACCGCCAGGATCAGCGTGCGCCTGACCCAGCAGATGCTGGACAAGGCCACCGGTGAGTGGGTGTCGACGACCTCGCTGGTGGATACCACCGTGGGCCGTGCGCTCCTCTCCGAGATCCTGCCCAAGGGCCTGCCGTTCGACGTGCTGAACAAGGCGCTGAAGAAAAAGGAAATCTCGCGCCTGATCAACACCTCGTTCCGCAAGTGCGGTCTGAAGGAAACCGTGGTGTTCGCCGACAAGCTGCTCCAGAACGGTTTCCGTCTGGCCACGCGCGCCGGGATTTCCATCGCAGTGGACGACATGCTGGTGCCCAAGGAGAAGCCCGCCATCATCGACCGCGCCGAGAACGAGGTGAAGGAAATCGCCCAGCAGTACGCGTCCGGTCTGGTGACCGCTGGCGAGCGCTACAACAAGGTGGTGGACATCTGGGGCAAGGCGGGCGACGAGATCTCCAAGGTCATGATGGCGCAGCTCGCCAAGCAGAAGACCACCGACCGGCACGGCAAGGAAGTGGATCAGGAGTCCTTCAACTCCATCTACATGATGGCCGACTCGGGCGCACGCGGTTCTGCGGCGCAGATCCGCCAGCTGGCTGGTATGCGCGGCCTGATGGCCAAGCCCGATGGCTCCATCATCGAGACACCGATCACGGCAAACTTCCGTGAAGGCCTCAACGTGCTGCAGTACTTCATCTCCACGCACGGCGCCCGCAAAGGCCTGGCCGACACGGCGCTGAAGACGGCAAACTCCGGTTACCTCACGCGCCGCCTGGTGGACGTGACGCAGGATCTGGTGGTCAACAGCCACGACTGCGGCACCACCAACGGCACGCTGATGCGCGCCATCGTCGAGGGCGGTGAGGTCATCGAATCGCTGCGTGACCGTATCCTGGGCCGCACCACGGCCGAGGAAGTGATCCACCCTGAAACGCGCTCGGTGCTGGTGCCCGCGGGCGAGATGCTCGACGAAGACATGCTCGACGAGCTGGAAGTCGCTGGCGTGGACGAAGTCAAGGTCCGCACGGCACTGACCTGCGAAACCCGCTTCGGCATCTGCGCCAAGTGCTACGGCCGTGACCTGGGCCGTGGCGGCCTGGTGAACATCGGCGAGGCGGTCGGTGTGATCGCAGCCCAGTCGATCGGTGAGCCCGGCACGCAGCTGACCATGCGCACCTTCCACATCGGTGGTGCGGCATCGCGTGCGGCGGTGGCCTCCAGCGTGGAAGCCAAGTCCAGCGGCTCGATCGGCTTCAACGCCACGATGCGCTACGTGACCAACACCAAGGGCGAACTGGTGGTGATCGCTCGCTCTGGCGAGATCATCATTCACGACGAACATGGTCGCGAGCGCGAGCGCCACAAGGTGCCTTACGGCGCCACGCTGTCGGTCAAGGCCGACCAGCAGATCAAGGCTGGCGCCATTCTCGCCAACTGGGATCCGCTGACGCGCCCTATCATCACGGAATTCGCCGGTCAGGTGAAGTTCGAGAACGTCGAAGAGGGCCTCACCGTGGCCAAGCAGGTCAACGATGTGACCGGCCTGTCCTCGCTGGTGGTGATCGATCCGAAGCACCGTGGCTCGGCCAAGGTGGTGCGTCCGCTGGTCAAGCTGCTTGACTCTGCTGGCAACGAAGTGAAGATCCCTGGCACTGATCACTCGGTGACGGTGGGCTTTCAGGTTGGTGCGCTGCTCGAAGTGCGCGACGGCCAGGACGTCGGCCCTGGCCACGTGCTGGCGCGCATCCCGGTCGAAGGCCAGAAGACTCGCGACATCACCGGCGGTCTGCCGCGTGTGGCCGAGTTGTTCGAAGCCCGTAGCCCGAAGGACAAGGGCATGCTGGCCGAGATGACCGGCACCGTGTCGTTCGGCAAGGAGACCAAAGGCAAGGTTCGCCTGCAGATCACCGACCCCGAAGGCAAGGTGTGGGACGAGCTCATCCCCAAGGAAAAGAACATCCTGGTGCACGAAGGCCAGGTGGTCAACAAGGGCGAGAGCATCGTGGACGGCCCGGCCGACCCGCAGGACATCCTGCGCCTGCTGGGCATCGAGGAACTCTCGCGCTACATCGTCGATGAAGTGCAGGACGTCTACCGTCTCCAGGGTGTGAAGATCAACGACAAGCACATCGAGGTGATCGTTCGCCAGATGCTGCGCCGCGTGGTCGTCGACAGCGTGGGCGATTCGAGCTACATCGCTGGCGAACAGGTCGAGCGCTCGGAGATCCTCAACACCAACGACGCGTTGCGTGCCGAGGGCAA
This sequence comes from Hydrogenophaga sp., assembly GCF_050250835.1. Taxonomy (GTDB): domain Bacteria; phylum Pseudomonadota; class Gammaproteobacteria; order Burkholderiales; family Burkholderiaceae_C; genus Hydrogenophaga. The sequence continues at coordinate 12,103 of NZ_JBFWNX010000020.1, forward strand.
GCTGCCGGCGGTGTACAGCAACATCCTGCTGGGCATCACCAAGGCTTCGCTGTCCACCGACTCGTTCATCTCGGCGGCTTCCTTCCAGGAAACCACCCGCGTGTTGACCGAAGCGGCCATCATGGGCAAGCGCGACGAGCTGCGAGGTCTGAAGGAAAACGTGATCGTGGGTCGTCTGATCCCGGCCGGTACCGGCATGGCCTACCACGAGGCGCGCAAGGTCAAGGAGAAGATGGACGACGAGGAACGCCGTGCCATCGCCGAAGCCGACGCGATCTCGCTGGCCGCAGACCAGGCGGACCAGGCCGATGCAGCGAGCACCAATGAAGCTTCTGAATAAGGCTTGAAGCAGCGCCTCGCGCGCCGCTGAATCTCCAGACGCCTCCGGTCATCCGACCGGGGGCGTTTTTCGTTGCGAGGCCGTCAAACCTCACGCAACCCCTCGAAAACGCTGGGGTATATTGGCCGCGCCTGCCGGCGGGCGGGCTGTGCAATCCAACAAGGAGTTCCGAATATGTCCGTCTCGCTCTGGGTGGTGCTGGCCGTGGGCCTGGTGGTGTTCTTCTGGGCGGTGGGCGCCTACAACCGCCTGGTGCGGCTGAAGAATGCGATTGCCAACGCCTTTGGCCAGATCGACGTGCAGCTCAAGCGCCGCTACGACCTGATCCCCAACCTGGTGGAAGTGGCGCGACGCTATCTGGCGCACGAAGCCCAGACGCTGGAAGCCGTGATTGCAGCGCGCAACCAGGCGCGCACCGCCGAACAGACGGCAGCGGGCAACCCGCTCAACGCTGGCGCGCTCGGAGCCCTGGCCGGCGCCGAGCAGTTGCTGGGCGGTGCCCTGGGCAAACTGTTTGCCGTGGTGGAGGCCTACCCCGACCTCAAGGCCGACCAGAACATGCGCGAACTCAGCGAAGAGCTCGCCAGCACCGAGAACCGCGTGGGCTTTGCGCGGCAGGCGTACAACGATCAGGTGCTCGAATTCAACGATGCTGCCGCGCAGTTTCCCACGCTCATCATTGCGAGGTTGTTCGGGTTCATGCCGCAAAGCATGCTGGAGTCGACCGCGAGCGAAGCAGAGCGGGCGAGCCTGCGCATCCAGATGTGAGCGGCCGCCCCGCCTGATGCGTTTCTTCGAATTCCAGCGCGACGCCCGAGGCGAAACCCGGCGGCTGCTTTTCGCCTTCGCACTCACCGTGGCGCTGCTGGTGGTGGCGGTCAATGCCGCGCTGGCATTGGCCTGGGGGCTCACCTGGGGCTTCTGGATGCCGGGTGAGCTGACCTACCCGCGCCACTATTTCGCCGTCAACACGGCTGTCACGCTGCTCTTCGTCCTGGGTGGCTGGTGGGTCGAGACTTCGCGGCTGGCCGATGGCGGTGGTCAGCGCCTGGCCGAGCAAATGGGGGCGCGGCTGGCGCAGCCCTCGGGCGACTTCGACGAGCAGCGCTTGTGCAACATCGTCGATGAAATGGCCATCTCTTCGAATCTGAAGCGACCCCAGGCCATGGTGCTCGCACGCGACCAGGGCATCAACGCGTTTGCCGCGGGCTGGGACGAGGACGACGCGGTCGTGGCAGTGACGCGCGGCGCGCTCGATCACCTCACACGCGAAGAACTGCAAGGCCTGGTGGCGCACGAACTCAGCCACATCGGTGAAGGCGACACACGCTTGAACATGCGTCTGGTAGGCATGGTCTTCGGGCTGGAGATGCTGTTTCGCCTGGGGCAGCATCTGTTCGAGCCCGACACCCGCGACCGCCGGATGGCCGCCGCTCTGATCGGGCTGGCCATCATGGCCGCAGGCTGGCTGGGCTGGCTCGCGGGGCACGCCTTGCAGGCGGCGGTGTCGCGCCAGCGCGAGTACCTGGCCGACGCCCGGGCGGTGCAATGGACGCGCAGCCGCGACGGCCTGGGTGGCGTGTTGCGCAAGGTGCTCACCCAGCGGCGCGAGGGCATCGAAAACCGTTCCACCGGCTCGCTGGTGCAGCACATGCTGCTGGTGGCCAACGAGAGCGGTCAGGTCGCACACTGGCTCGACTCTCACCCGCCGATTGCGCAGCGCATCCGCCGCATTTATGGCCGCGACATGGGACCGCTGCCGCTTTCACGCGAGGAAGCGCCCGCCGTTGGCGGTGTGTGACACTGGCGGTCCCGCCGCCAGGCCCGCCTCCGGAATCCGCTGTTGACCGCTCCCGCCACTCCTTCGCTCGCCCCCAGCCTGTCCACCCAGTTGCGCGCCACCGCCCGTTGCGTGCGCGCGGTGGAGCAGGGCCGCTCGCTCAGCGATGTGCTGCCCGAGGTGCAGCCCGCGCTTCGGCCGGGTGTGCAGGCGCTCACCTTTCACGTCCTGCGCCACCTCGGCGTGGCGCGCGCGCTGGTGGCGCTGCTGGCCGAGCGCAAGCCGCAGGCGGCGGTGCAAAGCCTCCTGCACAGCGCGGTGGCTTTGCTGCTCGAGCCCACCGATGGCGTGCGCTATGCGCCGCACACGGTGGTGAACCAGGCCGTGGAGGCCGCCCGTGCCGACCGCGCCACCGAGCGCCAGGCTTCGTTCATCAACGCCTGTCTGCGCCGCTTCCTGCGCGAGCAGTCCGATCTGCAGGCCGAGGTCGAGCGCGACCCTGTGGCACGCTGGAACCATCCCCATTGGTGGATCGAGCGCCTGCGGCGAGACCACCCTCAGGACTGGCAGGCCATCCTGACGGCCAACAACCGGCCTGGCCCCATGACGCTGCGTGTGAACCGCCGTCGCATCGACCGCGCCAGTTATCGGCAAGCCCTGCAAGCCGTCGGCCTGACGTCCACTCCGGTGGGCAGCGACGGCCTGGAACTCGCGGCCGCGCAGCCTGTGGAGCGCCTGCCCGGGTTCGCTCAAGGCGAGTGCTCGGTGCAGGACGCCGCTGCGCAGATGGCGGCCGATCTGCTGCTCGAGGGTCGCGACTGGAGCCGGGCCGATCGTGTGCTCGACGCCTGCGCCGCGCCCGGGGGCAAGACCGCGCATCTGCTCGAACGCGCCGATCTCGATCTGCTCGCGCTGGATGTGGACCCCAGGCGATGCGAACGCATCCAGGACACCCTGACCCGGTTGGGCCTGCAAGCCGAGGTGCGCTCTGCCGATGCCGCCCGACCGCAGGCCTGGTGGGACGGTCGGCCCTTCGACGCTATCTTGCTGGATGCTCCTTGCACCGCTTCGGGCATCGTGAGACGCCATCCGGACGTGCGCTGGCTGCGCCGTGAGGCCGATGTGGCCGCGCTGGTGGCCGTGCAGCGCGGGCTGCTGGAGGCCCTGTGGCCACTGCTCAAACCAGGAGGTCGTTTGTTGTACGCCACCTGCTCGGTGTTCCGCGCCGAGGGCTCCGAACAGGTCCGGGCGTTCCTTGAGCACCACACTGAGGCAGTCGTTCGCCCCTCCGTGGGGCATTTGCTGCCGGGTTTGCCGGTCCCCTCCGGGGAGTTCAACGACAATCATCCGGGTGGACAAGACGGCTTTTTTTACACCCGGATCGACAAGGCCCTGCCTTGAAGTGCCCCGCTGCGCCGAGCGCCGGAGCCGGGGCTTGAGCCTGGCCTTTCGCCGGCTTCGGGATCTGTGGCTGGCACTGGCGTGGCTCGTTTTGTGGCCCGCGCAAGCCCAGGCGCCGCTGCTCGACCAGCTCACCCTGCAGCGCACCGCCGAGGCGCTGTACCTCTCGGCGCGCATGGAAATCAACCCCTCTTCCGTGGTGGAAGACGCACTGCTCAAAGCTGTGCCACTGTATTTTGTCTGGCGCGCCGACGTCTACCGCGACCGCTGGTATTGGACCGACAAGCGCGTGACCACCGCCTTTCGCACCCTGCGTCTGGCCTACCAGCCACTCACGCGCCGATGGCGAGTGAGCCTCTCCAACGAAACCGGCAGTTCCAATGGTGGTGCGGGCCTGCAGTACGCCTTGCACCAGAACTTCGACACCCTCTCGGAAGCCCTGGCTGGCGTGGCGCGTGTCTCGCGCTGGCGCATCGTGGGGGCGGACCGGCTGGAACCCGGCTCCTCCCACCGGGTCGAATTCGCTTTCCGCCTCGATCTCTCCCTGTTGCCCCGCCCATTCCAGATCGGCATGGCCAATCAGCCCGAATGGGCCATCGAGTTGCAGCGTTCGTTGGACGTGCCAGAAGGCGTCGAGCCCGACAAGCCGCTCCTGACCGAGGGCGTGCAGGCCGTGGAAGTGACGGGCGAAACGCCCAAGTACGAGCCTGCCCGCTGATACCCTCGCGGTCCAGCCCGACCGCAGACCACCGTGACACCCACCAGCGAACCCCTGCACCCCCGCCGAAAGACCGCCGCCGTGCGCTGGGCGGTGGGCGCCGGCCTGGTCTTCATGGCCGGCGTGGGCATGGTGCTGCTGTTCTTGCTCACGCTGGCCACCAACAACCGCGCGCTATACGAACAGAATTTCACCTGGCTGGTCGGCATCAACGTGGCCGTGGCGGCATTCCTGCTGCTGGTCATTCTCTGGCTGGCCCTGCGTCTGGCTCTGCGCCTCAAACGCGGCAAATTCGGCAGCCGGCTGCTGATCAAGCTGGCCGCCATCATCGGGCTGGTGGGCATCCTGCCCGGCGTGCTCATCTACACCGTGTCCTACCAGTTCGTCTCGCGCTCCATCGAGAGTTGGTTCGACGTGCGAGTGGAATCAGCGCTGACCGCCGGCCTGAATCTAGGGCGCACCACGCTCGAGACCCTCACCGCTGACCTCAGCAGCAAGACCCGCGTGGCGGCCGAGAGCCTTTCGCGCGTACCCAACTCGTCGGCCGTGCTCGCCCTGGAGCGCTTGCGAGAACAACTTGGCGTGACCGATCTGGTGCTCTGGAGCGCCAGCGGCCAGGCGCTCGGCAGTTCGGGACTCTCGCGGTTTGACATCAATCCCGAGCGGCCAACGCCTGCGCAGTTGCGCAATGCGCGCAACTCGCGTGTCGTGGCGCAGATCGAGGGGCTGGAAGAGGGCGCAGAAACCGACATCGAGGCACTCATCGCCGTCAGCCAGGCGAGCATCAAGGTGCTGGCCCTCGTGAGTCCGCCCAATTTCGGGCTCAACGCTGAGCCTCGTTACTTGCAGGTGGTGGTTCCGCTGCCCAGTGCGCTGGTCACCGACGCGCTGGCCGTGCAGGTGGCCAACCGCGAATACCAGGAGCGCGCGTTGACGCGCGAAGGCCTGCGTCGCATGTACATCGGCACGCTCACGCTGGCGCTGTTCCTCGCCGTGTTTGGCGCCGTGCTGCTGGCCGTGTTGCTGGGCAACCAGCTCGTGCGCCCGCTGCTGGTGCTGGCCGAGGGCATGCGCGAAGTGGCCGCTGGCAACCTCGCGCCCAAGACCGCGCTGACCTCCCGCGACGAACTCGCCAGCCTCACCCGCACCTTTGCCCACATGACGCAAGACCTGGCCGATGCGCGCGGCGCTGTCCAGAAAAGCATGGAGCAAGTGGACGCCGCCCGCGACAACCTGCAGACCATTCTGGACAACCTCACCGCGGGCGTCGTGGTGCTGGATGAACAGGGGCGCCTGCACAGCGTCAACCCGGGCGCGGCCCGCATCCTGCGCACGCCGTTGGCGTTGCACATGGGCCAGCCGCTGGCCAAGGTGCCCGGGCTCGAAGCGTTCGCTTCCGGCGTGCTGCAGCAGTTCGAGCGCTTTCTCTCCGAACAGACCCTGCACGAAGGAGGCCATTGGCAACAGTCCTTCGAACTCAGTGCGGATGGCAACACCCCGTTTGACGAAGGCATCACACTCATCGCGCGTGGCGCGCTGCTGCCGCACAACGAGCGCCTGCTGGTGTTCGACGACGTGTCCGAAATGGTCTCCGCCCAACGCGCCAAAGCCTGGGGTGAAGTGGCGCGCCGGCTCGCGCACGAGATCAAGAACCCGCTCACCCCGATCCAGCTATCGGCCGAGCGCCTGGCCATGAAGCTCGACGGCAAGGTGCAGCCGGCCGAGCAGGCCATTCTCAACAAGTCGGTTCGCACCATCGTCGACCAGGTCGACGCCATGAAGCGGCTCGTCAACGAATTCCGCGACTACGCGCGCCTGCCCGCCGCCCGCCTCGCACCTACCGACCTCAACGCCCTGGTGCGCGACATCCTCGTGCTGTACGACCACGCCGCCGTGCCGGTGCGCCTGGAGCTCGCCGAAGACCTGCCGCTCGCCCTGGCCGACGGACAGCAGGTGCGCCAGACCCTGCACAACCTGGTGCAGAACGCGCAGGACGCCATGGCTGGCCTGCCCGGCGCCCAGGTGGTGCTGCGCACCCGCCGTTCCGACTCGGGGCAGTGGGTGCGCCTGAGCGTGCTCGACCAGGGGCCGGGATTTGCCGAGCACATCCTCAAACGTGCCTTCGAACCCTATGTCACCACCAAGACCAAAGGCACCGGCCTGGGCCTGGCCGTGGTCAAGAAAATCATGGACGAACACGGTGGGCGGGTCGATCTGGCCAATCGCATGACCGAAGGCAAGGTGACGGGTGCCCAAGTGTCGTTATCATTCGCAGTTGCGAATTGACAACATGCTCCAAGGGAAGCACACCGAGCCATGGCAACTATTCTGGTCGTAGATGACGAATTGGGCATCCGGGATCTGCTCTCCGAGATCCTCAACGACGAAGGTCACACGGTCGAACTGGCCGAGAATGCCGCGCAGGCGCGCGCCGTGCGTTCTCAGTTGCGCCCCGACCTCGTGCTGCTCGACATCTGGATGCCCGACACCGATGGCGTCACGCTCCTCAAGGAATGGGCCAGCACCGGCCTCTTGTCCATGCCCGTCATCATGATGAGCGGTCACGCCACCATCGACACCGCGGTGGAGGCCACGCGCATCGGCGCCACCGCGTTCCTCGAAAAGCCCATCACCTTGCAGAAACTTCTCAAGGCAGTGGACCAGGGTCTCAACAAGTCCTCCCCCAAGCCCGCCAACAGCCACAGCGTCGCCGCCATGCCGTCCATGCGCATTGGCGGCATCGTCACCGCCAGCGAACTCACGGTTGAATCCGTCATGACCGGTGGCGTGCTTCACGAGCCCATGCTCGACCTCGGCCCGCAGGCCTCGCAATCCTTCAACCTCGAAGGCCCGCTGCGCGAAGCCCGCGACGAGTTCGAGAAAGCCTACTTCGAATACCACCTGGCCAAAGAGTCCGGCTCCATGACCCGAGTGGCCGAAAAAACCGGCCTGGAACGCACCCACCTCTACCGCAAGCTCAAGCAGCTTGGCGTGGACCTGGCGCGCAGCAAACGCAACGCCCTCTGAGCCCGCCAGCCCCGGAAAACCGGGGCGAGGAAGCTGCTACAATCTCGCTTCTTCCAAAGGCCCGGTAGCTCAGTTGGTAGAGCAGCGGATTGAAAATCCGCGTGTCGGTGGTTCGATTCCGCCCCAGGCCACCAGAACATGCAAGCCCTTGATTCTTAACGAATCAAGGGCTTTTTGTTTTGGCCTTCACATGATGTCCGTTGGTTTCTGGTGCACCCAACAGTTACACCGTGAACCCTTCTATCGTTGCCTCATCGAGGCGCAAGGCCTCCCGCTCTCGCTTTCTCATGCCCCAGCCATTCAAGCATCCCAAAAGCGGTGTCTATTACCTGAGGCGCAAGGTGCCTATTCCGCGTAGGGATGCGCTGGGACGCACCGTGGAGTCCAAAATTTGGGTATGGACTGGCTTGGTGTGTTTGCGTAGTATTGCCCCGAGTGTGCAGATCGCTGTTGCGGCAGATGGATGGGGCATGTTTCAAATCGAAGGTCGTTGAAAAGTGACCGCTCGAGGAGGTTCAAATTTTGCCAGGGGTAACCGTTATCCAAACAGAGGGTTGATATGAATCTGACAGTTCGACGGTCACTTGTCGCTATGGTGCTCAGTATTGGCTCCACTAGTCTCGTGCTCGGTGCGGAGTTCCCGGAAGGGGCCACTAAGCCCAACGCTGAAGAGCTCAAACAGCGACTGGCGGACAAAATTTTTGACGTCAAATTGGCCAACGGTGGCTCTTGGCGGCTTGAATACAAGAGCAACGGCTACTTTTTCATAAATACGAACACCAACTTCAATGGCACAGGAGACTGGCACACAGAAGATGGAAAAATCTGTGGAAACCTTAGGGGACGAGGACCGGCATGCAACGATGCTCGTCTCTTCAATGGGGTAATCCACTACTTGCGAGATAACGGCGAAGTGGTGCAATTTGTTGCAAGGTAAATTCATCAGGCCTGCTATCTGTCAATAGACCATTGCCTTCATATCGTCGCTGACTAATGATGCTGGCTGCGGAGTGTGAGGGCCAGATCATGGTCGTGCCGAGCCCAGCATTTAGTTGGTGCGAGGCAAGGAACGGGCTGTGGGCCGAGCTCATTGGCTCGGTGGCGTGACGCGCGCCAGCTGGCTAACGCGGCTCTATTGATCGAGGTTGCAGAGCACCCTCAAGCCGTCAATTGCGCTGCCATTTGCCAACCGGTGCCCATTGCTCTTGGGCGGCGACCGCTGTTGTGTGCCAGTGGCTGAGGGCCACCTCGCTCCAATAAACGTGGCGCCCCAAGCGCACGGGGGGCGGAAAATCCCCATCGCGCACCATCATCTCGAGGCAGCGGGGGGAGACGGCCAGGCGTTCGCAGACGGTGGCTTTGTTCAGAAGGGTCGGGCTTGCAGGGGCCATGGTGGGTACACCAAGAGTTGCTGATGCTCCGTATAGCGCTGCACTCGCCCCATGTTTGCCTACACCGTTATGGAGGGGCAAATTTCTCTGTCATTTTTCTGGCGTTTTTGGAATAGAATGGCTGCGTTAGTATGCGCTAGGCCGCGTTAGAGTGCGGCTAAGTGCATGATTCATATGGGGGTTGCGTTTCTCTTCGCCACGCTGACCTGGGTTTTACCCTTTGAAAATCCGCGTGTCGGTGGTTCGATTCCGCCCCAGGCCACCAAACATCTCGCAAAAGCCCATCCGTCGCGATGGGCTTTTTGCTTTTCAGGATTGCCCCATGACCCCAAACACACCTCTGACCGTCAACGCTGAATGGGTGTCGCGAACGGTCAAGCTGCTCTGCACACGCACGCTCCAGCAATTCGCTGACGAAGCGCGTCAGGATGGCGAGAGCCTGCGTGATCTGGTGGACCGCTACGACATCGACTTTGCGTGGCAGGTTCTGGGTTCGCAGCGGCTGCTCGACGCGACCGTCGCTGAGCTGGAAAGCCGCATGGAACGGAAACCGACGTCTCAGCAGCAGGCCGAAGTGGTCGCTGTGCTGCATGCCGTGGCCTTAGGCCTTGCGTCCGACCAACTCATGAGCTTCGACAATGATCTGGCGCAGCAGCTGGCCGAGATGATGATCGAGCTCTGGGGCGCGGCCCAGAAAGAGCGCGCTCCGTCCGAAGCCGTTTGACGAGAACCAGCGGCGGATGCCGCCAACGAAGAGCGTCAAGCACCACGCAGGCTGGCGTGTGCGCTCAGCGCCAGCCCGGCGATTTCTTCAACACAAAGTTCATGACCGGTTCATCCGGCTTGCTGCCCTGCGCGGGACGGCGGATGCCGCGCAGCTCCTGGCCGCAGCCGCTGGGAGTCGCGTTGCCCTCCCACACGGCATCCATGTTCACGCCGTCGGCAGATTCGTCGAGGTTGAATTCACCGTGGGTGACGTCGCCCGACACCAGCGCGGCGCGATCGTTGCCTTGGCTGCTTCGCTTCAAGTTGCCGCGCACGCTGCCCGGATATTCGGGGTGGCGTTCGAAGAGCAGGGCACCTGTGGATGCAGGCGAGGATTCCTGACCGCCCAGCGGCCACAGCGTGAGCTGCCACAGGCCGTAGAGTTGCGCGGGAGCCATGTCGCCGGGTTGGTCGCAGGCGGAGGCAGGCTGTTGTGCAGGCGATGTCGTGCTGACGAATGGGACCATGCCGCATGCGAGCGCCATCAGCGCCAGGCGGCGTTTCATGGTGCGACGTCGGCCGCTTTCTGGGCAGCCTGTTCGGTGGCGCGTTGCGCGAATTCGGCGCGCAGCGCACGCAGCTTTTCGCGCGGATCTTCCTTCACGGTGTTCTGGTCCAGCGCCATTTCCTGGATGAAGCGGCTGGCCTGGCCGGGGATGCTTTCGCGGCCCTTCTTGCGGCGCTTGAGCCAGCTCACCGCCAGCGTGCGCTGCGCGCGCGTGATGCCCACGTACATGAGGCGACGCTCTTCCTGCAGCCGCTGCGCCATGCTTTCCGCAGCCGCATCGCTCTGGCCGGGTTCCTCATCCATCTTGAAAGGCAGCAGGCCTTCGTTCACGCCAACCAGCATCACATGCGGCCACTCCAGGCCTTTGGAGGCGTGCAGCGTGGAGAGTGTCACCACGTTCTGGTCCTGTTCGCGTTCGCTCAGGGTTGACAGCAATGCGATGGTCTGAACCACCTCCAGAAGGCTCTTGCGTTCGCTCTCCACCTGCAGTCCGGCATCGTCCTCGATCTTGCCGCCGCAGCGTGCGGCCATCCAGTCGCAGAAGTCCATCACGTTGGTCCACCGCGCGGCCGCCACCTTTTCGTTGTCCTCGCTGTCGTAGAGGTGCTTTTCGTAGTCGATGTCCTTGAGCCATTCGGTGAGGAAGGCGCGTGCCGCTTCGTGGCCCACGGTATGTCGTGCGCGGTATTCCAGGTCGTTCACCGCGCGGCCGAATTCATGCAGGGTGGCCACGGCGCGCGCGGGCAGTGCGGTGCCCAGCGAGTTGGCGAACAAGGCCTCGAACAGGCTGAGCTTGAACTTCGTCGCGAAATTGCCCAAGGCCTGCAGCGTGGTGTGGCCGATACCCCGCTTGGGGGTGGTGGCCGAGCGCAGGAAGGCGGGGTCGTCGTCGTTGTTGACCAGCAGGCGCAGCCAGGCGCAGAGGTCGCGGATTTCGGCACGGTCGAAGAAGCTCTGGCCACCCGAGACCTTGTAAGGGATGTTGGCCTTGCGCAGCGACTGTTCGAATGATCGCGCCATGTGGTTGGCGCGGTAGAGGATGGCAAAGTCGCGCCACTCCTTGTGCTGCGAGCTCGACCGCAGACTCTGGATGCGGGCCACCGCGCGTTCGGACTCGTGGTCCTCGTTGTCGGCGTCGACCACGCGCACTGGCTCGCCTTCACCGAGGTCGCTCCACAGCGTCTTGGGGAACAGCTTGGGGTTGGGTCCGATCACATTGTTGGCCGCGCGCAGGATGGCGCTGGTGGAGCGGTAGTTCTGCTCCAGCTTGATGACCTTGAGTTCGGGGAAGTCTTGCGGCAGGCGTTTGAGGTTGTCCAGCGTGGCGCCGCGCCAGCCGTAGATGGACTGGTCGTCGTCGCCCACGGCGGTGAAGCGGGCGCGCTCACCGACCAACAGTTTGAGCAGTTCGTACTGCGTGGCGTTGGTGTCCTGGTATTCGTCCACCAGAACATGGCCCATTTTCTTTTGCCAGCGTGTGCGCACGTCTTCGTGTTCGCTCAGCAACTTGAGCGGCAGGCTGATCAGATCGTCAAAGTCCACGCTCTGGTAAGCGGTGAGGCGCTCTTCGTAGCGCCCCATGATGGTGGCGGCCACGCGCTCGTTCTCGTCCTTGGCCTGGGCCAGCGCCTGCGCCGCGTTCAGGCCCGCGCTTTTCCAGGCGCTGATGGTCCATTGCCAGCCGCGCGCCGTGGCGGCGTCGGTGGTGCCGCCGCAGTCTTTCAGCAGGCTGGTGATGTCGTCGGTGTCGAGAATCGAGAATTGCTTCTTGAGGCCGAGCACCGCGCCGTCTTCGCGCAGCAGGCGCACGCCCAGGGCGTGAAAGGTGCAGATGAGAACCCGCCTGGCATCGCGCCCTACCAGCTGCCCCGCACGCTCGCGCATTTCGGCAGCGGCTTTGTTGGTGAAGGTGATGGCGGCGATGCGGTCGGCCGCAAGGCCGGCCTGGATGAGCCGGCCGATCTTGTGCGTGATCACCCGCGTCTTGCCCGAGCCGGCGCCTGCGAGCACCAGGCAAGGCCCGCCCAGGTGGTTCACGGCTTCAAGCTGGGCGAGGTTCAGTCCGTTGGACATGGAAGAGGAGACAAGGAGCGCTTCGGGGAAAGCGTTGAATCATACCGGGCGGGGCTTGTCGGCCGGGTGGGCCGCGGCCTGAGACAATCGCCCCCGTGCTGCAAATCCTGCTCGTCACCTTTCCCTTCTTCGCGCTCGTGCTCGCAGGCTTTGTGGCCGCGCGCAGGCGCATGCTCCCGCTGGAGGCGATTCCAGGGCTCAATGGCTTTGTGCTGTTCTTTGCCCTGCCTTGCATGCTGTACCGGTTTGGCTCGACCACGCCCATTGCCACCTTGCTCGATCCCTCGGTGATCGGCGTGTACCTGCTGTGCGCGCTGGTCATGGTGGCGTTCACCATTGCGATCACCATGAATGCACGCATCCGCTGGAACGACGCCTCGCTCGGCGCGCTCGTTGCGGCATTTCCCAACACCGGGTTCATGGGCGTGCCGCTGCTGGCCGCCTTGCTGGGCCCGCAGGCGGTGGGTATCGTGATCCTTACCATGCTGATCGACATGGTGGTCACCAGTTCGCTGTGCATCGCGCTCTCGCGCCTGGACGAGGGCGAGGGCCACGGCGGGCAGGCCATGATGGACGCGGGCCGCAAGGCTTTGCTGGGGGTTTTCAGCAATCCCATGCCCTGGTCGATCGTGCTGGGTGCGGTGGCTTCGGCTTATGCATTCACCCTGCCCAAGCCGGTGGAACAGACGGTGTGGCTGCTGGCCGATGCGGCCTCGCCGGTGGCGCTGTTCACCATCGGTGCGGTGCTGGCCCGTGCGCAGATGCAGTCCAACCACCCGATGCCGCTGGCCGACTACGTGCCGGTGGCGCTGATGAAGCTGTTGCTGCACCCGCTGCTGGTGCTGGCGCTGGGCACGGCGGCCATTCAGGTGGGTGTTCCGCTTTCGCCGGCTGCGCTGTCTGTGATGGTGCTGGCGGCCGCGCTGCCCAGCGCGAGCAATGTCTCTTTGCTGGCCGAGCGCTTTGGTGCGGACAATGGGCGCATCGCGCGCATCATCCTGGTCACCACGGCAGCGGCCTTCCTCACGTTCTCAGGTGCGGTCGCTCTCATGACCTGAGGTGCATGGTCCTCAGCGCTTGCCCTTCTCCAGGGTTTCTTCCTCGATCAGCAAGTAGGTGTTGTAGGCGTTCATGCGGTTGGCGGGGCCAAACATCGGCATGCCCTCGAACGCGCGCCAGTCGGTGCTGGCATAGGCTTCGTCGAAGGGCACGAATTCCTCGACCGCCTTGCCCATGCTCTGGCGCAGGTGCCGCAAATAGTCGCGCGTCATGCCGATGTCTTTCTTCGGATCGGTTGAGGCCGGGCCGTGGCCGGGCACGACGGCATGCGTGTCGTAGGCCAGCAAGCGATCCAGCGAGCGGATCCACTGGCTGCTGTTGGCCTTGCCCACGAAGGGCAGGCGCCCGTTGAAGAACAGGTCCCCGGCAAACAGCACCTTCTCCGAGGGCACGTAGACCGTGATGTCCTCCGGCGTGTGGGATGGGCCCACCCGGTCGAGTTCAAACACCATGCCGCCCACCTTGAGCGTGGTGGCGCTGTCGATCCAGGTGTCCGCCGCCACCAGTCGGGTCTGCTCATTGATCCACGGTGCCAGGTCGGTTCGCGAGGCTTCCAGGCGCAGCCTCGCGGTTTCCGACTGCATGTACTCCTGCGCCGCCCCGTGCGCGATCACCTGGGCGCCCTGCTGCTTGAAATGCTGCAGCCCATAGATGTGGTCGGCGTGGTAGTGGGTGAGGATGACGTGCGTCACGGGCCTGTCGGTCAGTTGCCGGATCGCCTGTGTCAGCCGCTCGGCCAACCGGGGCGAACCCAGCGCGTCCACCACCACCACGCCCGCCGGTGTGATCACGAAGCCGGCGTTGCTGATGAAGTTCTGGTTCTTTGTCGACCCGAGCTGCGTGAGTCCCTGCACGTAATAGCTGTGAGGCCCCACCTGTTCCACCTTCATGGGCGGCTCGGCGATGCCTTGCGCGAGCAGAGCCAGCGGAGCCAGAAGCATGGGTGCCAGCAGGGCGCGAATCAGGGTGGAACGCATGGTGTGTCTCCGTATGCGGTAAATGCAACTCATCGCTTATATCGCAGTTCACTTATGTTTAGCCTTTTTCCTACAGTTTTCCTGTCACCCTGCCGACATTCTGGTACGCGAGACCCATTGGCGCACGCCGCGCCATTTTCCGAAGCTGGAGATGTCCATGACAACGCCACCCTTGCCCCGCAATGAATCCAGACGGCTGGACGCCTTGCGCGAACTGCTGATTCTCGACACGCCGCCCGAAGAGCGCTTCGACCGCATTTCGGCCTTTGCCGCCAAGGAGTTCGATGTGCCGATGGCCCTGGTTTCGCTGGTGGACCGCGACCGCCTCTGGTCGAAATCGCAGTTCGGCTTCGAGGAGCGCGAGTCGCCCCGCGAAGAGTCTTTCTGCGGCCATGCCATCCACATGCCCGATGCGCTGGTGGTGCCCGATGCACTGAAGGATCCGCGCTTTTGCGACAACCCCATGGTGATCGACAAGCCCTACGTGCGCTTCTACGCGGGCTCCGTGCTGCGCCTGCCCTATGGCCAGGTGGTGGGCACCTTGTGCATCATGGACCGGCGCCCGCGTCAGTTCGATCGCCTGGACGTCGCCATCCTCGGAGGGCTGCGCGACATGGTGGTCGAGGAGATGTTCCGGCGCGAGGAGGCAACGTCATGAGCGGCGGCGACACGCGCCCACCGCTGGGGACACTGTTGCTCATCGAGCCCGACGGCCTGTTGCGCAGCACCGTGGCTTCGGTCTGCCGCGACATGCAACTGGTGCAGGTGCAGCAGGCCACCAGCGTGGCCATGGCCGAGCCGATGCTGAAATCCGGTCTGGCGGATGGCTTGCTGATCTCGCTGGCCGAGGGCGAATCGTCGCTTGCATGCCTGAGCCGATTGCGAGCCGGCGGTTTTGGCTGCGATGCCTCTCTGCCCGTGGCGGTGATGGCCCGCGAAGGCGATCCTGCCCTGATCAAGCAACTCAAGGCGCTGGAGGTGAGGCGCCTGCTGTTGCAGCCGTATCGGCTTCGCGACGTCATCCAGACTGTCGAGCAACTGTGGTCGGCGCGCGCAGGGGCCTGCGTCTGAAAAAGACCGCAAGCGCAGGCAGCTCGTCGGAGCGGCCTCATATTTCTGGCGAGCTTGCCGATGAACAGGTAGGGGCCGGTGTGACCGGCCTCAACCTGACTGTCATCCTGCCCGGAGTTCATCATGATTGCGGCGCCACTGCCCCACAACGAAGCCCAGCGGCTTCGCACCCTGCGCGAGTTGTTGATACTCGACACACCTCCCGAGGAGCGGTTTGACCGCATCTCGGCTTTTGCCGCAAAAGAATTCGACGTGCCGATGGCACTGGTGTCGCTGGTGGACCGTGACCGGCAGTGGTTCAAGTCCAACTTTGGACTGGAGGATCGCGAGACACCCCGGGACACCTCGTTCTGTGGTCACGCCATCCTCCAGCCCGATGCACTGGTGGTGCCCGACGCCCTGAAGGACCCGCGCTTTCGCGACAACCCCATGGTGCTTGGCAAGCCCTACATCCGCTTTTACGCCGGTGCGGTCTTGCGCCTGCCTTACGGGCATGTCGTCGGCACGCTGTGTGTGATGGATCGTCGACCCCGCCAGTTCGATCGTCTGGACGTGGCCATCCTTGGTGGCTTGCGCGACCTCGTGGTCGAAGAGCTCTTTCGTCGCGAGGAGGCGGTGTCGTGAGTGCGAACCGGCCTTCGGCTACCCGCAAGTTGCTGCTGATCGAGCCCGACGGACTCGTTCGCAGCACGGTGGCGTCGGTGTGTCGAGATTTGCAGCTGGCGCGCGTGCGCCAGATCACCAGCGTGGCGCTGGGCACGCAGTGGCTGAAATCGGGCAGACCCGACGGCGTTTTGATATCGCTGACCGAGGGCGACGCGTCGCTGGCGTTCCTCACCCGGTTGCGCGAAGGAGGCCTGCGCTGTGATCCTGCCATCCCCGTGGCTGCCATGGCGCGCGTGGCAGATGCGGCATTGGTGACACGGCTCAAGGAGCTGGATGTGCGCCGCTTCCTTTTGCAACCCTTCAAGTTGCGCGACGTGATCCACACCGTCGAACAGTTGTGGCCGGCGCAGGAGCTGGTGGGCGCCTGAATCCGAGGCTTCAGACGGTCAGTGGGTCCACGTCGACGGCGAAACGGATCAACCCCTTTGCTTCAGGCAGGCTGCGGCAGGCCAGCAGCGTGGGTTGCCACGCCGCCAGAAAGCGCTGCAAGGCGCCGCGTGAGGCCGACTCCACCAGCATTTGCGCGCGCTCCACGTTGGCCACGCGCTGGATGGTCAGAGGGACGGCGGGGTAAAGCGTCACGTCCGCAAAATGCGGCAGGCCTTGGGCAGCCTGGGCTGCGGCGTTGAGCCAGGCGTGCGCCGCTTGCTGGGTGCGGGCATCGGCTCGCAGCAGGGCCTGGTGGCCAAAGGGCGGCATGCCGGCGCTCTCGCGTTCGGCCAGCTGGGTGGCGGCGAAAGCGGGGAAGTCGTGCCGCCGCAGGGCGTCGAAGAGCGGATGCTGCGGGTACCAGGTCTGCACCCACATCTCGCTGCCGGTACCCTGGTCGCTCATGAATGCGGCATCGCGCCCGGCCCGCCCGCCCGCCTGCATGAGCAGCGCAAACAGACGTTCCGGTGCGCGGTAGTCGCTGGCGAACAGGCCCGAATCGGCGTTGATGCCCGCCACCAGGGTGATGCGCCGGAAATCGTGGCCTTTGGCGATCATCTGCGTGCCCACGAGCACGTCCACCTCGCCGCTGTGCATGGTCGCCAGTTGCGCTTCCAGGCTGCCCTTGTGGCGGGTGGAGTCCGCGTCCATGCGGCTCACCCGTGCGGGTCCACCGTCCGGGCGCGTCACGTCGGCCAGCAGGCCGGCCAGTTGTTCTTCCAGTTGCTCGGTGCCCTTGCCCACGGGCGCGATGTCGAGGTTGCCGCAGTCCGGGCAGGCGCGCGGCACGCGCTCGGTGAAGCCGCAGTGGTGGCAGCGCAGCGTGCGGTCGAGCTTGTGGAACACACGGTAGGCACTGCAATGGGGGCAGGCGCTTTTCCAGCCGCAATCGTGACAGGCCAGCACGGGTGCGTAGCCCCGCCGGTTCAGCAACACCAGGCATTGTTCGCCTCGCGCAATGCGTTCGGCCATCGCCGCCACCAGCGGTGGCGCCAGCACCGCGCCTTTGGGTTGGTGGTTCATGTCCACCAGGCGCAGGCGCGGCAACGCGCCCCCGCCAATGCGCCCCGGCATGGCCAGGCGCTGATAGCGTCCCTGTTCGGCCGCATGCCAGCTTTCGAGCGAGGGCGTGGCGGAACCCAGCACGACGCGGCAGCGCGCACCTTGCGGGGCCAGTGCCTCGCTCTCCACCTTCGCCCGATACACCGCCAGGTCCCGAGCCGAGTAGCGCGCACCTTCCTGGCTCTTGTAGCTCGGGTCGTGCTCTTCATCCACCACGATCAGGCGCAGGCCGGGCAGGCTGGCCAGCACCGCCATGCGCGTACCCAGCACGATGCGCGCCCGACCGGTGTGGGCCGCCAGCCAGCTGGCCAGCCGCTGCGCAGGCGTCATGCCGCTGTGCAGGCAGACCACGGCGCCGGCGCCAGACAGGGGCTCAAAGCGCTCGCGGAACCTTGCTTCGAGCTGAGGCGTGAGGTTGATCTCGGGCACCATCACCAGCACCTGGGCGTCGGCGTCCTCGGCCAGCGCGCGCTGCGTGGCCTGCAGGTAGACCTCGGTCTTGCCACTGCCGGTGGCACCGAACAACAGCACCGGAGCCTGTGCAACATGCAGAGCGGCCAGCGCTGCGCGCTGTTCTTCGCTCAGATCGTGGCCGTCCGGTTCGCCGGGCGTGGATGGCTGCGGCGTGCCTGCGCTGCGCTTGAGGCGGCGCGCCAGCTGCACGCTGCTCAGGTCGCGCAACTGCGGCGGCAACGCTGCCAGGGCCACTTCGCCCAGGCTGCGCTGGTAGTAGCGCGCCGCAAACTGCACCAGCTGGCGCCAACGGTCATTGAGCGGCGGCAGGCCGTCCAGCACACCCGCCACCTCGCGCGTGCGCGCCTCGCTCAGGCCGGGCGGTGCGCAGGCTGGACATTCCCACACCACACCCAGTACCTCACGCGCGCCCAGTGGCACCCGCACCATCGTGCCCGGCGCGAGCGACAACTCACTTCGGTAGCAGAGGCCTTCGGCCACGCCGCTGTGAGCCGGGGTTGCCACGACCACGTTGGGCCAGAAACTCATGGTTAGCGCGGGTTCCTCAGCTTTTGTGTCGGAATGCACGCTAAGTGCTTGATTTGAAAGTGCATCGGAACATATCCAGACTTTTTGTGGATAACTTTGTTGATAGATTGCTCCAGCGATGCCGGAAGCCTTGCAAATCAAGGGTTTGCTTAAATTGCCTTCAAAAAAAGCAGAAAACAAAAGCCTTATGAATCAACAACTTGCCAGGGATTGTGTCACGGAGATATCGTTTGGTACCGCTTCCCTGGCTATGGCGCACCGCAGCACAAGTTTTGTGCATAAGTGAGCCTTGTCAAGTGCCTTTTTCGCTGATTTTTGTGTTAAGCCCGAGCCCTGGCCGCTCGGGAATCCCGATTTCCAGGCAGGCTTTTCGGCTCCAGGGCGGTGTGGCACCGCAAGAACACAGGCCGGTGAAGCTTCAGAAATCGCAGCGCCTCAGCCTGCGGTCCGCAGCCGGCGGGAGTGCCGGTGCACCGCCTCCACCAGCACCGACACGTGCTCTGGCGGGGTGAACTGGCTGATGCCGTGGCCGAGGTTGAAGATGTGCGTGGCGCCCTGGCCAGGGCCTTGGTGGGGCCGACCGAAGCTCTCCAGCACCGCCGCCACCTCGGCGTCGATGCGTTCGGGTGGCGCAAACAGCACGTTGGGATCGATGTTGCCTTGCAACGCCTTGCCCTGCGGCCCTTCGCCCACCTGCGCGCGCGCACGACCCAGGTTGACGGTCCAGTCCAGGCCCAGTGCCTCGCAATCCAGATCCCTCATGTCGTCGAGCCACAGACCGCCACCCTTGGTGAACACGATGCGCGGAATGGTCGCGCCGTCGTGTTCGCGGTGCAGCTGGGCCAGCACGCGGCGGGTGTAGGCCAGGCTGAAGTCCTGAAACTTGCCATCCGCCAGCACGCCACCCCAGCTGTCGAACACCATCACCGCCTGCGCGCCGGCCTCGATCTGTGCGTTCAGGTACGCGGCCACGGCGTCGGCGTTGATGGCCAGGATGCGGTGCATCAGGTCGGGCCGGCTGTACATCAGCGACTTCACGGCGCGGTAGTCGTCCGATCCCCCGCCTTCGACCATGTAGCACGCCAGCGTCCAGGGGCTGCCCGAAAAACCGATCAGGGGCACGCGGCCGTTCAGCGCCTTGCGGATCGAGGTGACCGCATCGAACACGTAGCGCAGCTTGCCCATGTCGGGCACCGCCAGCGTGGCCACATCGGCCTCGGTGCGCACCGTCTTCGCGAACTTTGGTCCTTCGCCCAGGGCGAAGGACAGGCCCAGGCCCATGGCATCGGGCACGGTGAGGATGTCGCTGAACAGGATCGCCGCATCCAGCGCATAGCGTTCCAGCGGCTGCAACGTCACCTCGGTGGCGTAGTCCACATTCGTTGCCAGCCCCATGAAGCTGCCCGCTCTGGCGCGCGTGGCGCAGTATTCCGGCAGGTAGCGCCCGGCCTGGCGCATCAGCCACACCGGCGTGTGGTCTGTGGCCTGACGCAGGCAGGCGCGGAGGAAGGTGTCGTTCTGGAGCGGAGCGAAGGGCATGGGCGGAGTGGGAAGTGGCAGGGCTGGAGGCAGAGGTTAACCGAGGCACCGCAGCGCGACCCCGCGGAGCACGCAGCTAGGCTGCGCCGTTCTTGTACTTGATGCTGCAACCGTAGGCCTGGCTCGTGGCCACGCTCACCGGCTTGCCGGTGCGCAGTTCGGTCAGCGCCTGGCGCACGTAGTTGGTGGCTTTCTGGATGTCGTCGACCCGCGCGGAGGGAATGCTGTCGATGCCGCCCGCATACACCAGCGTGCCCCGCGCATTGACGATGTACATGTGAGGCGTGACGCGCGCCGAATAGGCCGCCCCGACTTGGCCGTCTTCGTCCATCAGTGTGGCCGTGGGGCTGGCCTTCTGCTCGGCCATCCAGCGGCCGAGCTGTGGCGGCGTCAGGTAGTCGGCGCTGTCGTCTCGCGTGGAATTGATGGCCAGCCACACCACGCCCTGGCCGGTGGCTTCCTTCTGCAGGGCCTGCATGTTGCCCTGGTAGTGCTTGCGCACGAAAGGGCAGCCCGGGTTGTTCCATTCCAGCACCACGGTCTTGCCCTTGAAGTCGGAGAGCCTGACCGACTTGCCGGCGGTGTCCGTCAGGGTGAAGTCGGGCGCGGCCTGGCCCACGCCGCCCGCCGCAAAAGCGGGGGTGACCAGCAGCGTGCCAAACGGCGAAAAGGCAGCGAGGGCGAGCAGGGGACGGCGTTGCATGGTGGCGCTCCTGAAAAAAAGGACGATGGAAACAGGCGGCGCTAGAACCGGGCCAGCGCCGCGCGGACCTCCTCGACAGTCAGCACTTCGGACAGGACTTGCGTGGCCTGTCCGTTCTTGTAGATCGCGTACACCGGCACGCCGTTGCGGCCGAGCCCGGCCAGAGCGGCCGTCACATCCGGGTCGCGGCGTGTCCAGTCGGCCCGCAGCAGCGCCACGTTCTTGCCCGCCATGTCGCCGAGCAGGCTGGCATCGGCCAGCGTGGTTCGCTTGTTGTACTGGCAGGTCACGCACCAGGCGGCGGTGAAGTCGACGAACACCGGGCGACCCTGCGCGACCAGCGCGGCCTGAGTCTGCGGACTCCAGGGCTGCCAGTTCACACCGGCCACCGCAGTGGCCACGGGCTGGCCGGGCAGGGTGTCCTGAAGGCGCGTGATGTTCGGGCCAATGGCCCAGCCCAGCCATGCCAGGCCGGCCAGCGAGAGGCTGACCATGGCGGGGCGTCCCTTGCCGCGCAGGCCGAGCGCCCAGACCACCAGCGCCAGCACCACCAGCAACATGAGCAGCGTGGCCGCACCGTCGATGCCGCTTTGCTGCCCCAGCACCCAGAGCAGCCAGACCACCGTGGCGAACATCGGAAAAGCCATGAGGTGGCGGAAGGTGTTCATCCAGGGTCCAGGGCGCGGCAGCGCACGCGCCACCGCCGGCACCCAGCTGGCGGCCAGGTAGGGCAGGGACATGCCCAGGCCGAGCACGGCAAACACCGCCAGGGCCTGTGTCGCCGGCAGGCCAACGGCCAGGCCAAGTGAGGCGCCCATGAATGGCGCGGTGCAAGGCGAAGCGATGGCGCTGGCCAGCACGCCGGTAAGAAAGGCGTCCACGGTGGGGCTCTTCGCCTGCAGGCTGGCCACCCGGCTGGGCAGCACTTGGCCGAACTCGAACAGGCCAGCCAGGTTCAAGCCGATCAGCGTGAACAGCGCCGCGAGCGTGGCCACCACGGCGGGGCTTTGAAGCTGGAAACCCCAGCCGAGTTGCTCGCCGGCAGCGCGCAACACCAGCAAAATCGCGCCCAGCGCGGCGAACGAAAGCACCACGCCGGCGGTGTAGGCCACACCATGGGCGCGGTGCGCGCGACGGTCGTTGGCGTGCCTGGCGAAGGCCATCACCTTGATCGCCAACACCGGGAACACGCAGGGCATCAGGTTGAGGATCAGGCCGCCGAGCAGGGCGCCCAGCAGTGCCGCACCCAGCGTGAGCGAGGTCGCGCCGCTCACCGACGCCTTCGCTTGCGCGACGTTGGCGTCAAGCGCCGCTTGCAGTGCGTCTGGCACCGCCACCGGCAGCGGCGCTGCCGCCGGCCATGCGCCTTGCACAGGCACCTCCATGCGCACGCCGGGCGCACCAGGCCCCTGGCCTGGCGCATTTGCTTCGGCCACCACCAGGGCCAGCGTCGCCGGGCCTTCGCTGCGGTGCGGCGAGAGCGGCACCTCAGCGGTCCAGCGCTCGCCTTCCCAGGCTTGTTTCCAGGCAGCGCCAGGCTCGATCAGGCCCGTGGATTCAGGGAAGAACTCCAGCGGCTGGCCGCGCCAGGCCACCGGCAGGCCGGCGAGCGACACCTTCAGGGCGTCAGGTGTGGGTTCGACACGGCTGCCCGTCGCGGGCTGGTCCTTGGGCGCGGCCTTGAAGCTGGCCTCGAACGCGGCGCCGTGACCGCCCGTGGAGCCCCGCACCGGAATGCGCAGCGTGAAGTTGCCCTCCTCGGGGATGCACTCCTTGCGGCAGACGAGCCAGGCCGCGTAGAGCTTGACGTCGATGTGTTCACCGGCGAAATCGGGTGCGACGGTGAGGGGCACCGGCAGCACGACCGTGCCGTCGTAGCCATAGTTCGCGAGGTTGCCAATGGGGAACTTGCGTGGCGTGGGCCAGGCGATGGGTCCGGCGCTCACGCCAGGCGGCAGGGTCCACTGCAATTCGGTGGGAAGGCCGGAGTCGCCCGAGTTCTTCCAGTAGGTGTGCCACTCCGGCGCGTGGGTGAGCTGCAGCCCCACCCAGAACGGCTTGCCCGGCCCGGCGCCATCAGGCGCGTGGGCCATCAGTTCGGCACGCGCCTGTTCGCTCTGCACCACGGTGGTGGCCGGTTTTTCGGCCAGCACACCCTGCGCCAGCGCCGAAAGGGGCAGCAACGCCAGCAAAAGTGCAACGCGCAGGCGGGCGCAGGAGACGGGAAACAGCGAAGTCGCGGACATGAATGGGTGGGGTGGGTGAAGTGGGCCGGGCGCCAGGGACTGGCGTGCAGCGGTAGGAGGGGCCTTTGGCGCCCAAGTTCCTGCATGGCCCGACCCTGGAAATATAAGTCAACGCTGTTGGTTTGTCAGACCCCGCTGACTTCACAAGGTTTTCTGGTTTCGGTACAAACCATCTGGGGGATGGGACGACTGGCTTGGAGGTTGATGCATGGGATCGATCGTTGAGCGCGCTCTGCTGCCATGGGCGCAAAGAATGAAGTCGCGGGTGAACCTGCCGGTTCGCCTGAGTTGGGGCGAGCGAGGCACCTCGTCCATTGAACTGGGTGAGTTCCAGCAACCCAGCGTCGAGATTCGGGTGCGCGACGCTTCCGCGCTGCCGCTGCTGATTGACCCGGGCCTGGACACCTTGGGGCAGGCCTATGTGGAAGGCCTGATCGACGTGGAAGGATCTCTGCCGGACATCCTGGCCGTCGCGCACCGGCTGGCAGAGCACGCGCAGCCAGAGGGGGGCCTGCTTGGCCGCCTGCGCCGACGCTTCAGCCACACGCGCGAGAGCGACAGCGAGGCCATTCAATACCACTACGACGTGTCCAACGAGTTCTATGCGCAGTGGCTCGATGAACGCATGGTCTATTCGTGCGGCTATTTCGAAACCGGCGAAGAAACGCTGGCCGAGGCACAGGTCCGCAAGATCGACCACATCCTGACCAAGATTCGCCTGCAACCTGGTCAGCGCCTGCTCGACATCGGCTGCGGCTGGGGCGCGCTGGTGCTGCGAGCAGCGCAGAAGTACGGCGCACAGTGCGTGGGCGTCACGCTGTCGAAGAACCAGTACGAACTGGCGCGCAAGCGCGTGCGCGAGGCAGGGCTTGAAGACCACATTGACGTCCGCCTGCAGGACTACCGCGACGTGAAGGACGGCCCGTTCGACCGCATCACCAGCGTGGGCATGTTCGAGCACGTGGGGCTGAACCACCTGGCGGCGTACTTTGGCCACATCCGCAAACTGCTCAAGCCTGAAGGCTGGGCCATGAACCATGGCATCACCAGCACCGACGCCTACGACGGCGAGACCCGGCATGGCGGTGGCAGCTTCATTGATCGCTACGTGTTCCCGCAAGGCGAACTGCCGCACCTCAGTACTGTGCTGCGCACGCTGCAGGAGGGTGGTCTGGAAGCTTTCGACATCGAGAACCTGCGCCGCCACTACATGCGCACCACCCAGCTCTGGAGCGACGCTTTCGAGGCGCGCAGCGAGCAGATCAAGCCACTGGTGGATGAGAAGCGCTGGCGCATCTGGCGCGTCTACCTGGCCGGTTGCGCCTGGGCTTTCGAGCACGACGAGGTGTCGATCTACCAGGTCCTTTGCCGGCCTGGCGGGGAGAGCGCTTCAGGGTTGCCGTGGTCGCGCGGCTGGATCTATGCCCGCTGACAGCTACCCCGTGGCATCGAATGCCTGCAGCCAGACGTTCTCGTGGAAGAGATCCCGCGTCATGGCAGGCTCCCGCGACCCGGCCTTAAGATGCGCACATGCCCACCGCCGCCCGTTTCTGGTCTGATCTCACCACCGCCGATTTCGCCTCGCTGGACACGGCCCGTGCCATTGCCGTGTTGCCGGTGGCGGCCACCGAGCAGCATGGGCCGCACCTGCCGCTTTCGGTGGACACCGATATCGTCAACGGCGTCGTGCAGGCCTCGCTCCCCCACATTCCGGTCCCTCTGCCGGTGCTGTTCCTGCCCACGCAAGCCGTCGGCTTCAGCCCCGAGCACACGCGTTTTCCTGGCACGCTCACGCTCAAGGCCGACACGCTGATGCGCATCTGGACCGAACTCGGCGAGTGCGTGGCCGCAAGCGGCGTGAAGAAGCTGGTGCTCTTCAATGCGCATGGCGGTCAAGTGGGTGCCCTGGATCTCGTGGCACGCGACCTGCGCGCGCGACTGGGCATGCTGGTCTACAGCCTGAGCTGGTTCAACCTGCCCCTGATCGACGAACAAGGGCAGGACCTGGCCGAGCTGTTCAGTCCCGAGGAACACCGTTTTGGCATCCATGCTGGCGAGATCGAAACCTCGCTCATGCTCGCGCTGGCGCCGCAGCGTGTGCGCATGGCGCAGGCTGAATACTTCCGTTCCAGCTCACAGGAACGTGCGCCAGACTTTCCCATACTGGGCAACGGCAAGACCGCCAAGCTCGGCTGGCAGATGCAGGACTACAACGCCAATGGAGCGGTAGGCAACGCGGGTGCCGCCTCGGCCGACAAGGGCCGCGCCGTGGTGGACGCGGCAGGTCGCTCGCTGGCACGACTCTTGTCCGAGATTGACCAGTTGCCCGCTGACACCCTCAGCGAACGCACGGCCTACCAGGCCGCTGACTGAACGCAAGCGATCTGGTGCAGGGCCGCCCCAAATCGCTCCCTAGGCATAGGTGATCCAGCCGTCGAACTCCTTTGAGTTCAAGTGCGGCAATGTGTTGTAGCTCAACAGCGTGTGCCGCTTTGGATTGAACTGGAATTCGGTCACCGCGCTGTTGCGGATGCGCAGGTTCAATTCAATCGTGGCCTCCGGGCTCATCCCCAGCACGCGGCCCACCGCGGTGGAGATCGGGCCGCCGCTGGAGACCAGCAGCACGTTCTGGCCATGGTGGCGGGCGCGCACGTGGTCGAGTGCACTGGTCACCCCGTTCACAAACTCGTTGTAGCTGGGCATGCCGCGCGGACTCACCGTGCCGGCCATCCACTGTGTCAGCCCATCGCGCAGCAGGCGAAAGTGGTGGCGGTACAACTCAGGCGCGGCCTCGGCAGATCGCGCTTTCTCCAGCGGGTGAGGATGAATGGCGTGGATCACGGCCTCGCTGTCGTATTCGTTGAGGCCTGGCCACGCCAGTGCTTGCTGGTCAAAGCCCGCGCCCTCGGCGATGCCCGCCCAGGTCTGGTGTTGGCGCCGCAGCGTGCCGGTGATGACGGCGTCGAACGCCAGGCCGCGCTCTGCCCAATGCCGGCCCAGTTGAACGCTCTGTCGGTGTCCCAGCTCGCTGAGTTGGTCGTAGTCGTCGGCGCCAAACGAGGCCTGGCCGTGGCGCACGAGGTAGAGCGTTCCCATGGCGGACATTCTGAGACCGCAGGATGGACCCGATTTGTCCCGGCAGCGACTGTGCGGCCTGCGCGAGTCGCACAAGTGTCTGCAGGTGCACGGGGTTGCGCGGACTTGCGGTTGTTTTGGCCCCCTATTCGGAGCTTCTCGCCCGCAGGCGCGTGCTTCAATGCCCGTTCATGTTTGCTTTACCTCCCCATGTTGTTTGACATGCCGACCCTGCTGGCCCTTCGGGTCGGCATCGACGTGCTCATCGCGTTGGCCTTCTGGGGCCAGATGCGTCGCTACCCCAGCATCGGAGGACCCGGTTGGTGGGCGGTGTCGGCGCTGGTGGCGATTGTGGGTTCGGTGGGCCTGTCCATGCGGGGCTTCGCGCCAGAGCTCTTCTCGGTTGGCGTGGCCAATGCGGTGCTGACCATCGGTCCGCTGCTGGCCTGGATGGGCCTGCGCAGCTACCTGGGCTTTTCCTGCCCGCGTGTCCTGGCGACGGTGGCTTCACTGGCTGTGCTGGCCGCGCAAATTGCGTTCCTTGTGGTGTGGGACCTGCCGGCGATGAGGCAACTGATCTTCGTGGCGAGCACGGCGGCCATCATTCTGCTCGCGTTGCGCGACATGAACCAGGCCGATCCGCAACGCCGGGTGCCCGAGCTGCAGGCGCTCAAGCTGCTGACCGTGGTCGAGATCACAGTGCTGTTGAGCTTCGGGGTGGCGGTGCCACTGGGCAGCGTGTCGCTGGAGACCGCGGCGCCCGTGACACTCTTCTTCTTCATCCTGGCACGCTTGCTGCGCGTGGTGCTTTACGGCGCGTTGCTCTCGTACCGCCTGCGTCAGGAAGGGGACCGCGCCAGGCAAGGCTTGCTGGCCCGCGAGGCCGATTCGCGCGCGCTCATCGACAACCTCAGCGCGGGTGTGTTGGTGTTTCGTCCCGATCACACGCTGGCCACCATCAACAACGCCGCCCGTTGCTTCCTGGGCTGGAGCGAGGGTGGTTCCAACACCACGTTGTACGAGCCCAACGCCGCCAACTGGAACCTGCTGCGTGAAGACGGCCAGCCCATGCGTCGCCACGACCTGCCGTTCGAGCGCGTGCTGGCCACAGGCCAACCGGTACACAGCGTGATCGTTGGCGTGCCGGTGGGTCAGGCCGAGGAAGTGCGCTGGGCGCTGTGCAACGCCTACCCGGAAAACAGCCCGCAGGGTGCGTTGCGCCACGTGGTGCTCACCTTCATCGACGTCACCTCGCTGCGCGAAGTGCAGGCGCAGCAGAAGCGCTTGCAGAACCAGCTCGCCCAGTCGCAGAAGATGGAGGCATTGGGCACCCTGGCGGGCGGGGTGGCACACGACTTCAACAACATCCTGGCCGCCATCCTGGGCAACGCCGACCTGGCGCGCCAGGATCTCACGCCAGAAGCGCCTGCCCGCGAGAGCCTGCACGAGATCAGCACGGCGGCACGGCGCGGGCGGGAACTGGTGCGCCAGATCCTGGCGTTCAGCCGCCAGCAACCAGCCGAGCGCACGGTGGTGAACATGGGCGACATCGTCGCCGAATCCTGCGCGTTGCTGCGCGCAGCCATGCCCCCACATGCGCAACTGCTGCACGACTGCCATCCGCAAACGCCCGCCATCCTCGGCGATTCGACCC
Organism: Hydrogenophaga sp.; assembly: GCF_050250835.1. Lineage (GTDB taxonomy): Bacteria > Pseudomonadota > Gammaproteobacteria > Burkholderiales > Burkholderiaceae_C > Hydrogenophaga. Next base: position 39,589 of record NZ_JBFWNX010000020.1, read on the forward strand.
AGCTGGGCCAGGTGCTGATCAACCTCGGCACCAACGCAGTGCATGCATTGCAGGGTCAGGCCGGCCGAGTGGAGTGCCATGTCGACCGAATTCCCCGGGGTGACCCTCGCCTGCCGGCAGACGTTGCCAAGACCTGCGACGAGGCTGGCGCCGACGCGTTGCGCGTGCGGGTGAGCGACACCGGCTGCGGCATGAGCGAGGCGGTGAGCAGCCGCATCTTCGAACCCTTCTTCACCACCAAGGCGGTCGGCAAGGGAACGGGTCTGGGCCTGCCGGTGGTGCTGGGGATCGTGCAGGTGCATGGCGGCGGCATCGAGGTGCAGAGCCAGCCAGGGCAAGGCACCACCTTCACCCTGTATTTCCCCGGTGCACCAGCAGAAACCTTGCACAAGTGTGCAGTGGCCGATGCAACAAAGGTCACCGATGCCGTCACAATGGTCGCTATCCCGCCTGAGCGGGGCGACCCCGCTGCAACGGAGACCCTTCCCATGGCCGACGCAACGCCGGATCCGGCACCGCACGTTCTTTACCTCGACGACGACGACACGCTGGTGTTTCTGGTGCGCCGCCTGCTGGAGCGCCGGGGCTATCGCGTGACGGCTTTCACCGAACAGCGCCAGGCGATCGAGGCGGTGCGAGCCGATCCCCAGGGTTTTCAGTTGCTTCTCACCGACTTCAACATGCCCGGCATGTCCGGCCTGGACGTGGCGCGTGCCGTGCTGGCGCTCAGTCCCTCGCTGCCGGTGGCGGTGGCTTCAGGCTACATCACCGATGAACTGCAGGCCGAGGCACGCGCCGCCGGTGTGCGCGAAGTGGTGTTCAAGACCGATGCGGTCGAGGCTTTCTGCGAGATCGTGGCGAGGCTCGTTCAGCGCTGAAGGGCAATTGCCCCCCACGCTCCACCCCGACGCCTGGCCTCATGCGGGCCCGCTGAGCACCGATGACAGCACGGTGCTGTCCACATTCCCGCCGCACAGGGTGGTGCCGACCACCTGGCCGCGCAAGGTCTCGCGTTCGCGCCAGGCGGCCGCGAAACTTGCGGCGCCGGCGCCTTCGGCCACGTTGTGTGTGTCGGCGAACAGCATTCGCATGGCCTGGGCCACCTCTTCGTCGCTCACCTGCACGATGCGATCCAGGTGCGGCGCAAGCACTTGAAGCGCCGCCTCATCGGCCACCCGGCAGGCCATGCCGTCGGCCAGCACCGTGGTCACTGGCGCCTCCACCACCCGCCCGGCAGCCAGCGAATCGGCGTAGGTGGTGGCATGCGCGCTCACCACGCCCACCACACGCACGTCGTGCCCGAGAGCGAGCTTGGCGGCAATGGCCGAACACGCACCCGAGCCCTGGCCAATGGGCACGTACACCACATCCAGCGCAGGCACGGCGCGAAAAAATTCCCACCAGTAGGTGCTGACGCCGCGCAACAGGTCAGCGTGGAAGCTGGGCACCATGTGCGCGCCGCGCGCGTTGGCCAGCGCGATAGCGTGTTCGCGGCTGGACTGGAAGTCGTCACCATGCTCGATCAGCGTGGCGCCCAGCGCGCGCATGGCGGCGTTTTTTTCCACCGAGTTGCCGCGAGGCACGACGATGGAGCAACCCACGCCATGTGAACGAGCGGCCCAGGCGATGCTCTGTCCATGGTTGCCGCGCGTGGCGCTCATCACTTCCCTGGGCATCTCACCGCGCTGGCGCAGCTGGTCGAAGTAAGTGAGGCCGCCACGGATCTTGAACGCACCCACCGGCGTGTGGTTTTCGTGTTTCACCCAGCAATCCGCGCCCAGGCGCTGGCTGAGCGTGGCCCAGCGGTATTGCGGTGTGGGCGCGAATTCACGGTACACCACCTGAGCGGCAGCTTCGATCTCGACCAGCGTGGGAAGGTGCTCAGTCATATGGATGGCCGTCCTTGTGGTGGAATCGCCAGCGCACACCGTCGTGCTCGGCCACGATGTCGTCGTCTGGATACTGCGCGGTGTCGCCACGCGTGCGATCGCCGACTTCCAGGTAGACCACCTCGTCGGTGGTGTCGTTGATCAGGCGGTGGCCGTTGCCGCTGCCGGCCTTGAATCCCGCGCAATCGCCTGGACTGAGCCTGCGGCGACCGTCGTCGGTGTGCAGCGTGGGGTGGCCCTGCAACACGTAGATGAACTCGTCCTGATGCGAGTGCGCATGACGCAGCGAAGAGACCGCGCCGGGCGCGAGCCGAGTGAGGTTGACACCGAAGTTGGTCAGCCCGAACAGGTCACCCAGTGGCCGCTTCTGGCGACCCGCCATGCGCGAGGCAAAGGGCTCGGGGTAGTTGGAGGGCTTGGTGCGAAGCGGTGCTTCGTCCGCCCGGATAGACACGGGTTTCACAGCGTCACCTGCCCGTCGATGCAGGTCATCGAGCCGCCACCTACCCAGATGGTCTCGCTGCCTTCGCGCTCGATGTGCACGCGCCCGGCACGTCCCATGGCAGTGCCTTGCGCCGCCACGTAGCGGTCGGGCGCCAGGCCGGCGCCGATCAGCCACTGCGCCAGCGCGGCGTTGAGGCTGCCTGTCACCGGGTCTTCGGCCAGACCCTGGTGGCTGCGGAAGAAAGCGCGCACTTCGAACGCGGTGTCCGCGCCCGCCGCTTGCGGCGCCACCAGACCGATCTCCATCTCCCCCAGCAAGGCGGCGTCGGCCCGCACCGAGAGCACCTGCTCCGCCGAGCGCAACATCACGGCGCGCCAGGGCGGGCCGTTCTCGCACCAGGCGTGGGCCACCAAATCGTCGCGATGCAGGCCGAGGCCGCGTGCAATCAGTGCGACATCGGCTTCGTCGAGCGGACCGCTGCGGCGCAGCGGTGGCGCGGCGAAAGCCAGGCGCTTGCCGTCCCGCCGGATGCGCACCAACCCTACGCCGCATTCCTGCACCACATGCGCAGCGCGGGGATGGCCGCCGGCCTCCAGCCAGGCATGGCAGCTGCCCAGCGTGGGATGGCCTGCGAACGGAAGCTCCCGCCCGGGACAGAAAATGCGCACGCGGTAGTCGGCGCCGCCAGCACGCCCGTCGTCAGTGGGAGGCAGGAGAAAGGTGCATTCCGACAGGTTGGTCCAGTCGGTGAAGCGCTGCATCTGCTCGGTGCTCAGGTCAGCGCCGTCGAGCACCACGGCGAGCGGGTTGCCGGCATAAGGTGTGTCGGTGAACACGTCGACTTGCTTGAACTGGCGTTGGCGCATGGTGGAGGTCTCCGGTCAGGACAAAGGGAGGTCGAGCACGCCGCGGCTCGCGGGCATGGCAAGCCACCGTGCGTGCCAGCGCTCCAGGTTGGGCCACGCTGGGCGCGGCTGCGGCAGGCCCCACCAGCGGTGCACTTCGCAGGCGATCGGGATGTCGGCCATGGTGAGCGCGTCGCCGGTCATGAAGGCTTGTTGCGCGAGGTGCGCGTCAAGCAGGGCAAACAGCGGCTCGGTGGCAGCGACCGATTGCGCGATGACCTGCGCATCGCGCCGTTCGGCGGGGGTGCGAATCCACTGCACGAATGCCGGTCCGCTGGCGCGATTGAGCGTGGTCTGCTGCCAGTCCATCCAGCGCTCGGCGTCGAAGCGTTCCTTCAGGCCAGCTGGGTAGAGCCGGTTCTCTCTTGCACAGAGGTAGCGCACGATGGCGTTCGACTCCCAGAGGGTGAAGTCGCCATCCTGCAGCAAAGGCACGAGGCCATTCGGATTGCGGGCCCGATAGCCGGGCGTGTCGACCACGCCAAAGGCCATGCCGGCATCACTGCGCGGGAGATCGAGGCCGAGCACCTGCGCGCAGAGCATGACCTTGCGCACGTTGATCGAGCTCAGGCGCCCCCACAGGTGCAGCATGCTCAGCCTTTTTGCTGTTCCCGGATCGCTTGGGCCAGGGCGGTCATGCCGGTGCGGATCTGGTCGGCGGTGGCGGTGACGAAGCTCAGTCGCAGCGTGCGCGGATCGGCGTGGTCGGCGTAGAACGCGCTGCCTGGCACGAAGGCCACGCCCAGTTCCACGGCCTTGGGCAGCAGGTCAACGGCGCTCATGCCTTCAGGCAGTCGAATCCACAGGAACATGCCGCCATCGGGCTTGTTCCAGCGCACGTCCATGCCGGCCATTTCGCGCTCCAGGCATTCGAGCATCACCTCGCACTGGCCCTTGTAGAGTGCGCGGATGGTGGGCACGTGGCGCTCCAGAAAACCGTCCTTGAGCACTTCCGCCACCATGCGCTGGTTGAAGCTGGGGCTGTGCAGGTCGGCCGCCTGCTTGGCTTGCAACAATTTAGGATAGACGCTGGTGGGGGCGACCATGAACCCCAGGCGCAGGCCCGGCGCCAGGATCTTGGAGAACGAGCCCAGGTAGATGCTGCCTTCGGGGTTGAGCGCCGTCAGCGGCGTGGGCGGCGGCGTGTCGAACCAGAGGTCGCCGTAAGGGTTGTCCTCCACCAGCGGCAGTCCGGCACGGGCTGCGGTGTTCACCAGTGCCTGGCGCCGCTGCAGACCCATGCTCCGACCGGTGGGATTCTGGAAATTGGGCAGCACGTAAAGGAAGCGCGGGACCTGCGCGGGATCCGAGCCGATCTGCTGCTCCAGGGCATCCACGTCCACCCCTTCGGTGTCGCTGGCCACACCTTCGATGACCGGTTCCATGGGGGTGAAGGCCTGCAGCGCACCGAGGTAGGTGGGCGTTTCCACCAGCACGCGGCTGCCAGCGTCGATCAGCACCTTGGCGACCAGGTCCAGGCCCTGCTGTGAGCCGGTGGTGATGAGGATCTGCGACGGGTCCACCGCCCAGGGCAGGCTGGCCGCCACCCATTCGCGCAGCGGGCCATAACCCTCGCTCGCAGCGTATTGCAGCGCGGCACTGCCGTCTTCGCGCAACACGCGGTCGCAGGCCTGGCGCATGGCTTCTACGGGAAAGGTGGCGGGCGAGGGAAGGCCGCCAGCGAAGCTGATGATGCCGGGGCGCTCGGTCACTTTCAGGATCTCGCGGATCACCGAGGGGTTCATGCGCGCGGCGCGGCCCGCGAGGGTCCAGCCAGTGGGATTTTTCAGGTCGTTGGGTTTCAAGGGATTCTCCGTTGCATCGGTTCAGGAAAGGCGAGAGTCTGGCAGGGTTGCGCGCACCGGCATGCGCTTGCCCACGAAAACGGTGGCAATCACCGCCAACGCAAAGCCCAGCGTCACGAGATCGAGTCGTTCGCCCAGCAAAGGCACGGCGAACAGCATGCCGAGGAAGGGTTGCACCAGTTGCACCTGGCTCACCCGCACGGTGCCACCCAGCGCGAGGCCTCGGTACCAGGCAAAGAAACCCAGCCACATGGAAAAAACGGCTGTGTAGGCAAAGCCCGCCCAGGCCGAGGCGTGCAGTTCGTCGCGCGGCCAGGTAACCAGGCTGATAGGCAGCGTCAGTGGCAGCGCCATGACCAGCGCCCAGCAGATCACGTGCTCGGCACGCATGCGCTGCGACAGGCGCGCACCGTATCCATAGCCCACGGCGGCGCAGGCCATGGCGGCCAGCAAGAGCGCGTCTGCCGGGTGCAGCGACAAGCCGCTCTGGCCAGAGCGCAGGACGGCGAAGCCCACCACCAAACCGCTGCCGAGCGCAGCACACAGCCAGAACCCCGGGGATGGCCGTTGCCGGTGCAGCAAGGCACCCACGGCGGCGGTGGCCAGGGGCAGCACACCCACGATCACGGCGGCATGCACCGCCTCCACATACCGCATGGCGATGGACGTGAACAGCGGGAAGCCGAACACCACGCCGGCGGCAGTGAAAAGCAGGGGCGCCAGGTCCTCACGCCTGGGCCAGCTCGCATGCGTGGCCAACAGGAAGCCGATCGAGAGCACGGCCGCCACCACGGCGCGACCCAGCGCGATGAACACGCCCGACATCTGCGGCGCGTCCATCGTGCCCACGGCCAGGCGCGTCATGGGCAGCGTGAGCGCAAAGATGGTCACGCCCAGCAGACCGAGCAGCAGGCCCTTGTGGGCGGCGGTGCTCACGGGAGTATCTCCACCCTTCGGACGGCGGTGCGAGCTTGCCTGGGAGTGGCCCGGCGCTGCGCTCATACCGTGAGCATCCACAGGGCGGTGGCCACCAGCACGCCCGCCAGCACGCGGTTGAACCACGCGAGCCGCTGGCCCTGCGAAAGCCACTGGCGCAGCATCGAACCCATCAATGCATAGACAAAGTTGCTGGTGAAGGCGAAGAGCACCATCACCATACAGATCAGGGCCAGGCGCTCACCCGGGTTGGGTGCCGGCTGGCCGGCGGCGTTGACAACCCAGCCGGCGGTGAGCGCCAGGCCCAGCATCCAGGCCTTGATGTTGAGGAACTGCAAGCCCACGCCCTGGAGAAAGGTCACGTTCAGGCGTGAGGCGTCGACCTCGGTCATGCGAGCCGCGCCGGCGAGTTTCCAGGCCAGCCAGAGCATGTAGGCCACGCCGAGCAACTTGACGCCCCAGCGCAGCGCCGGTATGCCCTGCACGAGCGCACCCACACCCAGGCCGCAGGCCAGCATCAGCAAGGTCCAGCCGGTGGGCACGGCCAGGCAGAACTTCAGCGCGCCGCGCAGGCCCAGGTTGGCCGCCAGGGCGGTCGACAGGGTGGTGTTCGGCCCGGGCGAAAAGCTCATGGCGGTGCAGAACAGCAGCAGGGCGGTGAGCTCGGTCGCGCTCATGGGCATCTTGGACAGGGCTGGTTGTGGTGAAGCGGAAATCAATGTAATCTTTGACGCCAATACACCACCAATACAGTTTGGCAGCGCAGTTGCAGTGCTGTATTGGTTGGCGTGACAGTACAGGACCCGTCCCAAGGCGCCTCACCATGTTGATGAAGACCTCCGCACAATCCCTGACCGACCAGCTGGCGGCGCGTTTCGCCGAGCGTGTGCGCAACCGCCTGCTGGTGCCGGGCGCCCGGCTGCCGTCGGTGCGGCAGTGTGCCCGGCAGCATGGGGTGAGCCCGTCCACGGTGGTGGCTGCCTACGACCAGCTGCTGGCACAGGGCCTGGTGGAGGCGCGCAAGAACAGGGGTTTCTTCGTGCGCGAGATGCCACCGGCTCGTGCCCATGGCGCGCCCGTCGATGGCCTGCGCGCGGCGGCCTTGCTGAGCGCAGGCGCTGCGCAGAGCGTGGCCGCGCGCAGCAGCGCCTCGCCCGTGAACGCCACCGCCCTGATTCGCGGCATGTTCCACAAAGTGAGCCAGAAACCGCAGCCCGGCATGGGCGTGTTTCCGCCCGACTGGATGGAATCCACGTTCATGCCGGCGGCGGTGCGCAAGGTCACGGGCACGCGGGCGTTGCAGGACTTTTCCCTGCAGTATGGAGAGCCGCTGGGCGACGGCGATCTGCGCCGCCTGTTGGCGCAGAAACTGGCCACGCTCAACATCCAGACCCGTGCCGACCACATCATCACCACGGTAGGTGCCACGCACGCGCTCGACATCGTGAGCCGCACGCTGTTGCGCACGGGAGATCCGGTGATGGTGGAAGAACCTGGCTGGGCGGTCGAGTTTGCCCGCCTGGCCGCGCTGGGCATGCGCATCCTGCCCGTGCCGCGCGGCCCCGACGGGCCGGATCTGGAGGTGATGGCGCGCTACTGCGAGGCCCATCAGCCCAAGCTGTATGTGAGTGTGAGCGTGTTCCACAATCCCACCGGCTACTGCCTCTCGCCGGGCAGCGCGCACCGCTTGCTGCAACTGGCGAACCAGCACAGCTTCCACATCGTCGAAGACGACACCTACAGCCACATCGCACCCGAACACGCCACGCGCCTGACGGCACTTGATGGCTTGCAGCGCACCATCTACGTGAGCGGATTTGCCAAGATCCTGGCGCCCAACTGGCGCATTGGCTACATGGCCGCTCCACCGCACCTGGTGGAGCCCTTGCTTGACACCAAGCTGCTCACCACCCTGACAACGCCTGCACTGCTGGAGAAGGCGTTGGCGCTGTGCATCGAACAGGGGCAGTTGCGCCGCCATGCCGAGCGCATCCGCACCCGACTCGATGCCGCCCGCGCCCGCAGCGTGAAACTCGCGCTGGCGGCAGGATGCCGGTTTGCGGCCGAGCCGGTGGGGTTGTTCGGGTGGGTCGATACCGGGGTGGATACCGATGCGCTGGCCCAGCGCATGCTGGACGAGGGCTACCTGATCGCCCCCGGCGCCCTGTTTCATGCCGCGCGCGCGCCCAGCACCCTGATGCGCATCAATTTTGCGACCACGCAGGACGCCGCCTTCTGGCGGGTATTCACGCGGCTCAAGGCCAACGCCTGAACGCAGCGCTCAGTGCCGCGTGTCGAACAGATCGCGGTTTTCGGGGCTAAGAAGTTCGGCCAGCGCCAGATCGATCTGGCGCGCCTCCACCTGAAGCAAGGGCAGGGCGCGTGCGAAGAGGTGCCAGTCTCCCGAGCGCGCCGCCAGTTCCAGGCCCTTGGCCAGGCGCGCGCCTCGCTCGGCCGTCATGCTGCCCAGCGACCCTTTGAGCCCGTGCGCATGGGCCACCGCTGCGTTGGTGTCGCGCGCTTCCAAGGCCCGTTGCAGTTCGAGCTGGCGCGAAGCCAGGTCAGATCGCATGACCTGCGCCAGTTGGCGCAAGGTGTCCTCATCGCCGTCCAGGCGGCGCAACAGCTTCTCGACATCCAGAGCTTCAAGATGGCTGGCTCCGCGCGGCGACTTCTCCGAGAGTTCCGGGGCAGCGGAAGTGGGGGGAGACGGCGGCATAGGTACCAGCGAATCGGCCTCATCCTGCGCTGGCGCTTCCTCGAGCTGCAGAACGCGGTCCATCTCTTTGATCAGTGCCTGCGGGCTCACCGGCTTGGCGGTGTAGCCGTCCATGCCCGATGCCAGGCAGGCCTCCCGGTCGCCAGCCATGGCGTTGGCGGTCACGGCCACGATGGGCGTGCGCGGCAGCTTCCGGCGGGCCTCGATCTCGCGGATCTCCTGTGTGGCCTGCAGGCCGCTCATGCCGGGCATCTGCACATCCATCAGGATCAGGTCGATGCCGCCCTGCTCCCATTGCGCCACCGCCTGCACGCCGCCGCGTGCCACGCGCACCGTGCAGCCCATGCGCAGCAACAGTTGGCGCATCATCAGTTCGTTGACCGGGTGGTCCTCCGCCAGCAGCACCACCAGGCCGACATAGCGCGGTCCGGCCTGGGCCACACCCAGCAATTCGGCCGAAGCGCTCAAAGGGCTGGGCTCCATGAGGGGGGCTTCGCGCAGTGGCAGCGTGAGCGTGAAGGTGCTGCCCTGTCCCAACTCGCTTTTGAGCACAATGTCGCCCCCCATCAGGCGCGCGAGCCTGGCGCAGATGGACAGGCCCAGCCCGCTGCCGCCGAAACGGCGTGCGGTGGACGCATCGGCCTGGGTGAAGGCGTTGAAGATGTTGTCCTGGTGCTTTCTTGCAATGCCGACGCCGGTGTCGCGTACCTCAAGTTGCCATTGGCGGGCGGCATCGCCGACGGACTCCTGCACGCTGGCGCGAACCTCGATCAATCCACCTTTTGGTGTGAACTTGATGGCATTGGAGAGCAGGTTGCTGAGCACCTGGCGCAAACGCCCCGTATCGCCCATCACCCATTGCGGTATGGCCGAGGGCAGGTCGAGCACGAAGTCCATGGGCTTGGCCCGTGCCTGCTCGGCGTATGGCGCACAGGCTTCTTCGATGGTTTGACGCAGATCGAAGCGTGTGTGCTCGATCTCCAGCTTGCCGGCCTCGATGCGCGAGAGGTCCAGGATATCGTTGAGCAGTTCAAGCAGGGCATGTGCCGAACTGTCCATGAGTGCCAGCCACCCCGCCTGCTCGGCGTTCAGTGGCGAATCCATCAGCATGCGCGTCAGGCCCATGAGCGCGTTCAGCGGCGTGCGCACCTCGTGGCTGATGTTGGCCAGAAACTCGCTTTTGGCGCGGCTGGCCTGCTCTGCCAGTTCGCGCGCACGCTCACTGTCCTGCTCGACGCGTTTTCGCTCCCCGATGTCGCACAGCGTGCCCATGAGCCGCAGCGGTTTGCCCTTGTTGTCGTGTTCCGCCACCATGCCATGCGTTTCCACCCACAGCCATCCGTCGATCGTGCGCACGCGGTGCTGAACCACTGCTCGCTGGACTCGGCCTTCGAGCAACGACATCATCTGCGCGCGCAGCGGTTCGATATCTTCCGGGTGCAAACGTGTGCGCAGGTCGGTCACTTCCCAGTAGCCATCCGCCGCAATGTCGCCCAGCAATTCGCCCCAACGGGCGGTGAGAAAGACCTGAGTGGCGGGCAATTGCCAATCCCACAAGGCCAGCCCGGCGGCATCCACCGCCAGTTGCAGGCGATCGCGGGTTTCATCTAGCGCTTCTTCAGCCAGCAGGCGGCTGTTGGCTTCGCGATGCACCGAATTGCGCAGGCGATCCAGCTCCCGGTTCTGGTGCTCCAGTTCGCCCAGCAGCTTTTGCGTGCGCTCGCGCTCCTGCTGGAGCTCGTTCAGCGTGCGTTGCAGGTCAAAAGCAAGACGATCGGGCGTCATGGGCAATATTGTGGCGTGTGGGAATGGCGTTGTGCCCATGCCGGGCCTCAGACGCCGCCGAGCGCCTCCAGACGCTCGAGGGCCTGAAGCCACTCCTCCTCAATTTCGGCATGCCGCTGGCCAAGTTGAGCCGCCCGGGCGGGATCCTTGTGAAAAAGTTGACCACCGTCCAGGTCCTTGTCAATGACGGCCTGCTCCGCCTCCAGGGCAGCAATCCGCTGGGGAAGCGCGTCGAACTCCCGTTGCTCCTTGTAGCTGAGCTTTTTCTTCGGACCGGCGCTGGCGGCTAGCAAACGGGCCACCTCTGGGCCCGGCGCGGCAGGTTTGGAGGCCGCGATGGCTGCCGTAGCTTCCCGATCGGACTGCAGCTGTGCCGCGCGCGCCGACTGCGTCAGCCAGTCCTGTACGTCACCCACGTACTCGCGCCAGCGACCATCCCCCTCGAACACCAGCGTGCTCGTGACCACGTTGTCAAGGAAGCGACGGTCGTGGCTCACCAGGAACACCGTGCCCTCATATTGCTGCAGAAGATCCTCCAGCAGCTCCAGCGTGTCGATATCGAGATCGTTCGTCGGTTCGTCCAGCACCAGCACGTTGGCTGGTCGGGCGAACAGCCGCGCCAGCAACAGCCGGTTGCGCTCACCGCCCGAGAGCGTGCGTACCGGGGCATTGGCGCGGGCCGGAGAAAAGAGGAAGTCCGCCAGATAGCTCTTGACGTGGGTGCGCTTGGCTCCGATCTCGATCCACTCGCTTCCAGGGCTGATGAAATCTTCCAGGGTCGCATCCAGGTCCAGTTGCTCACGCATCTGGTCGAAATAGGCCACGCTCAGTTTGCTGCCCTGCTTGACCGTGCCACCCTCCGGCAACAGCTCCCCCAGGATGATCTTGAGCAGGGTCGTCTTGCCGGCGCCATTCGGACCGATCAGGCCGATCTTGTCGCCGCGCAGGATGGTGGCCGAAAAGTCGCGGATGACCGTGCGCCGACCGCCGTCGTTCGTGGGAAACGAATGGCTCACGCGCTCGAGTTCGGCCACGATCTTGCCGCTCGCGCTGCCGCTGGCCACCTCCAGTTTCACGCTGCCCAGCGCATCGCGCCGCTGCGCGCGCTGCTCCCGCAGGCGCTCCAGCCGTGTGATGCGACCTTGCGCCCGCGTGCGCCGCGCCTCCACGCCTTTGCGGATCCAGACCTCTTCCTGCGCCAGCAACTTGTCTGCACGTGCGCTGATCACCGCCTCCTGCGCCATCTGCTCTTCCTTGAGCACCTGGTACCGCGCAAAATTGCCTGGGTAGCTCAGGAGCCGGCCTCGATCAAGTTCCACCATGCGCGTGGCGACCCGGTCCAGAAAAGCGCGGTCGTGGCTGATGGTCACCACGCTGCCCTTGTATTCCAGCAGCAGGTCCTCCAGCCAGGTGATGCTGTCCAGATCCAGGTGGTTGGTTGGCTCATCCAGCAACAGCACATCTGGCCGGCTGACCAACGCCTGGGCCAGCGCCACCCTTTTCTTGTTGCCGCCCGAAAGGTCGCCCACCTTCACGCCGCCCTCCAGGTGCAGGCGGTGCAAGGTTTCCTCCACACGCTGCTCCCAGTTCCAGGCATCCAGAGCCTCGATGCGGTTTTGCAATGCATCCAGATCCAGGCCATCTGCCCCGCTCAAGTACAAATCACGTGCCGAGCGGGCATCCGCCAATCCCATGCTGGCCGCCTCGAATACCGTCGAATCGACATCCAGCAAAGGCTCCTGGGCCACATACGTGACCCGCAGGCCCGTCTGGATCTGCAGCGTTCCGTCATCCGGCCTCTCAATCGAGGCAAGAATACGGAGCAAGGAAGACTTGCCTGTGCCGTTGCGGCCGATGAGACCGACGCGCTCCTGAGCCTCCAGTGCGAAGTCGGAGTGATCAAGCAATGCCACGTGGCCATAAGCCAGCTGCGCGTCTTGAAGGGTAATAAGTGCCATGCTGTGCCCGAGACCAAAGTCGCGCGATTATCCCCGGCATGCGCCCCAGGAAAGCCTGGCCATGCGCCTTGGCCGACATCGCGCGTGCCAGCCCACTATTTTTGAGAGACCTTTGACCAGGCCGCAGAAACTGTCGTATACTGCAAGGCTTCGCTGCTCACTTCGAAGTTCGAACGAACCGAGATGCCAGTGGCGATCGTGGCCAGTCAGGCGCAGTCAAAAAGAATGAGTGAAAACCCCAATTTTTTTGACAAGCCTCCAAAAACTGTGTCATAATTTGAGGCTTCGCTGATCGCAGCGGGGCAAAGCGGAAGAGGTGGCTGAGAGGCTGCTGAGGTCTGCGGGATCATTAAAAACATACAGCCGATAAGCGTGGGCGTTTGAAGGCGATTGCCAACGGACCCG
>NZ_JBFWNX010000021.1:0-40990 GCF_050250835.1 Hydrogenophaga sp.
AACCGGATTTGCAATCCGGGGCATAACCGCTTTGCTATCGCGCCATCAGGATCGGCACGTGGAGCGCCGAACTGAAACTCTGACAAAAAAGGGAAGCAGAGCTTCCCTTTTTGAATCTGGAGCGGGAAACGAGACTCGAACTCGCGACCTCAACCTTGGCAAGGTTGCGCTCTACCAACTGAGCTATTCCCGCATTTTTTTCGTTGGCACTGCGTTGATTCAGTGTTCGCCGAAAACCAAAATTATAGCGTAAAAAATCGGGCTCTTTCAAGCCCGATTTGATTTTTTGATCAGTGCTTCACGGCGTCCGGGGGAGGCGCCGGCGTGCGCACGGAAGCGGCCGCAATCTGCGCCGCCACCTCTTCTTCGGTCAGCGGCACGGGCAGACGTTCGAGCGCAATCGCAAGCACCTTGTCGATCCACTTCACCGGCACGATCTCCAGGCCCTCTTTCACGTTGTCTGGAATCTCGGCCAGATCCTTTACGTTCTCTTCCGGAATGATCACGGTCTTGATGCCGCCTCGAAGTGCTGCAAGCAGCTTCTCTTTCAGGCCACCGATGGCCGTGACCTCGCCGCGAAGCGTGATCTCGCCGGTCATGGCCACGTCCGCACGCACCGGGATGCCGGTGATGGCGGACACCAGTGCGGTCGTCATGGCCGCGCCGGCACTCGGGCCGTCTTTGGGAGTGGCGCCATCGGGCACGTGAATGTGAATGTCCCGCTTGTCGAACTGCTCGTCTTTGATGCCCAGCATGTGTGCGCGGCTGCGCACCACCGTTCGTGCCGCCTCGACCGATTCCTTCATCACGTCGCCAAGCGAGCCGGTGCGCGTGATGACGCCCTTGCCCGGCATGATGGCGACTTCGATGGTCAGCAGATCGCCACCCACCTCGGTCCAGGCCAGGCCCACGACCTGACCCACCTGGTTCTGCGCCTCGGCACGACCGTAGTTGTACTTGCGGACGCCCAGGAACTCGCTGAGGTTGTCGGCCGTCACCACCACGGTGGGCGTGTACTTCTTGAGCAACAAACCCTTGACGACCTTGCGGCAGATCTTGGAGAGATCGCGTTCCAGCGAACGCACTCCGGCTTCGCGGGTGTAGTAGCGAACGACGTCGCGCACGGCATCCTCGCGCACTTCCAGCTCACCCTCTTTCAGCCCGTTGTTCTTGAGCTGCTTGGGCAGCAGGTAACGCATGGCGATGTTGACCTTCTCGTCCTCGGTGTAACCCGAGAGGCGGATCACTTCCATGCGGTCCAGAAGCGCCGGAGGAATGTTCATCGAGTTGGAGGTCGCCACGAACATCACGTCGGAGAGATCAAAATCGACCTCGACGTAGTGATCACCAAAGGTGTGGTTCTGCTCCGGGTCCAGCACTTCCAGCAACGCGCTCGACGGGTCGCCCCGGAAGTCGGTGCCTAGCTTGTCGATCTCGTCGAGCAGGAACAGCGGGTTGCGCGTGCCCACCTTGGACAGGCTCTGCAGCACCTTGCCTGGCATGGCGCCGATGTAGGTGCGGCGATGCCCGCGGATCTCGGCCTCGTCGCGCATGCCACCGAGCGCCATGCGCACGTATTTGCGACCCGTGGCCTTGGCCACCGACTGGCCGAGCGAGGTCTTGCCCACGCCAGGCGGCCCCACCAGGCACAAAATGGGCGCCTTGACCTTGTCCACGCGCTGCTGCACAGCAAGGTATTCAAGGATGCGGTCCTTGACCTTCTCCAGCCCGTAGTGGTCTTCGTTGAGCACCGCCTCGGCGTGCGCGAGGTCGTGCTTGATCTTGGTGCGCTTGCTCCATGGCAGCGCCACCAGTGCGTCGATGTAGTTGCGCACCACGGTGGCCTCGGCCGACATGGGGGACATCAACTTGAGCTTCTTGAACTCGGCGTCGGCCTTCTTCCGAGCCTCGGCGGGCATCTTGGCCGCCTTGATCTTCTTCTCGATCTCTTCAATGTCGGCGCCCTCTTCGCCTTCACCCAGTTCCTTCTGGATCGCCTTGACCTGTTCGTTGAGGTAGAAGTCGCGCTGGTTCTTCTCCATCTGGCGCTTCACGCGTCCACGGATCTTCTTGTCGACGTTGAGGATGTCGACCTCGCGCTCGAGCTGCTCGAACAGGTTTTCCAGCCGCTTGTTGACCGGATCCAGGTCAAGAACGACCTGCTTGGACTCCAGCTTGAGCGGCAGGTGCGCAGCAATGGTGTCTGCCAGGCGACCCGGGTCGTCGATGCTGGAGATGGAGGTGAGGATCTCGGAAGGGATCTTCTTGTTGAGCTTGACGTACTGGTCGAACTGCTGCATCACGGCGCGGCGCAAGGCTTCCAGTTCATTGGACTGCGTGTCGGCCTTTTCCACGCCGGGATCGACCGGGCTCACGCTGGCCACAAAATGCGTTTCACCGTCCTGTATGGCGAGCACCTTGGCGCGCTGCACGCCTTCGACCAGCACCTTCACCGTGCCATCGGGCAGCTTGAGCATCTGCAGGATGGTGGCCACGCAGCCCATCTCGAACATGTCGTCGGTGGACGGCTCGTCCTTGGCAGCGGCCTTTTGCGCCACCAGCATGATGCGACGCTCGGACTCCATCGCGGCTTCCAGCGCCTTGATGCTCTTGGGGCGACCCACGAACAGGGGAATCACCATGTGCGGGAACACGACCACGTCGCGCAGAGGCAGCAACGGGAGTTCAACCGGCGAACTGGGCAATGGGGTTTGTCCGGACATGTCAACCTCGACTAAAACGGGTAAATGGGGTTGGTGCGGGCGATCTCAACCGGACGCATCGACCACTTCAGCGCGCTTCCAGGGCGCGCGGGTGGACCATTCAGGCCTGCTTGGCCGCTTCGCGGTACACCAGCAGGGGCGGCTTGTTCTCATCAATGGTGGACTCGTCGACCACCACCTTCTCCACATTGCTCATGCCCGGCAGATCGAACATGGTGTCGATCAGCGCGTTTTCCAGGATCGAACGCAGTCCGCGCGCGCCTGTCTTGCGCGCCAGCGCCTTGCGGGCAATCGCCTTGAGCGCCGTGGGGCGCACTTCCAGCTCCGCGCCTTCCATGGCCAGCAGCCGGGCGAACTGTTTGACGACCGCGTTCTTGGGCTCGGTGAGGATTTCGACCAGCGCGTCCTCGCTGAGTTCCGCCAATGCAGCGATCACCGGCACGCGGCCCACGAGCTCGGGAATCAGTCCGAACTTGATCAGGTCTTCCGGCTCGATCTCCTGGAACGCCTCGCTCACGCTGCGCTGTTGCTTGCTCTTGACGGTGGCACCGAAACCGATGCCCGAAGCTTCGGTGCGGTTGTCAATGATTTTCTCCAGCCCGGCAAACGCGCCACCGCAGATAAAGAGAATGTTGGTGGTGTCCACCTGGAGGAAATCCTGGTTCGGGTGCTTGCGGCCGCCCTGCGGCGGCACCGAGGCCATGGTGCCCTCGATGAGTTTGAGCAAGGCCTGCTGAACGCCCTCGCCCGACACGTCACGGGTGATCGACGGGTTGTCGGACTTGCGCGTGATTTTGTCGATTTCGTCGATGTAGACAATGCCCTGCTGGGCACGCTCGACGTCGTAGTTGCAGCTCTGGAGCAGCTTGGCCACGATGTTTTCAACGTCCTCGCCCACGTAGCCAGCTTCGGTCAGGGTGGTGGCGTCGGCCATCACGAAAGGCACATTGAGCATGCGCGCCATGGTCTGGGCCAGCAGCGTCTTGCCCGATCCGGTGGGACCGATGAGCAGGATGTTGCTCTTGGCCAGTTCCACGTCGTCCTTGCGGGCCGTCTGCTTGTGGCGCAGGCGCTTGTAGTGGTTGTAGACCGCCACGGCCAGCGCGCGCTTGGCGGGCTGTTGGCCGATGACGTAGTTGTCCAGGTTTGCCTTGATCTGCGCCGGCGTGGGCACGTCATCGCCCGAGGCCTTGACCGACTCGAGACCGGGCAACTCATCGCGAATGATGTCGTTGCACAGGTCGATGCACTCGTCGCAAATGAACACCGAAGGACCGGCGATCAGCTTTTTGACCTCGTGCTGGCTCTTGCCACAGAAGGAGCAATAGAGCGCTTTTTCACTGGAGGCGGCTTTTTTGTCGGCCATAGGTTGGGGGGCTCGGTAAAGCGATGACAACAATGATAGTTCAAGGGCGAGGGGCGACAAACGGCGGAAAAGCGCCGGATTTGGCACGATGTCCGTCATTTACCGCTCCTGCGGGGGCCATCCGGCCCGCAGCGGTGCTTCAGGGTGTGCCGGGACGCTTCTCGATCACCTTGTCGATCAGGCCGTAATCCTGGGCTTCGCTGGCCGTGAGGAAGTAGTCTCGCTCGGTGTCCTGCTTGACCTTTTCGAGGGGCTGGCCCGTGCGCTCGGCCAGGATACGGTTCATCTGGTCCTTGGTGCGCAGAATGTCGCGGGCGTGAATCTCGATATCGGTCGCCTGGCCACGCGCGCCACCCAGCACCTGGTGGATCATGATCTTGGAATTCGGAAGCGAAAAGCGCTTGCCCTTGGCACCGGCGGCCAGCAGGAAGGCGCCCATGCTCGCGGCAAAGCCGCAGCACAGCGTGGACACGTCGGGCTTGATGAAGTTCATCGTGTCGTAGATCGCCATGCCGGCGGTCACGCTTCCGCCAGGGGAGTTGATGTAGAAGGAGATGTCCTTGTCGGGGTTTTCACTCTCCAGGAACAGCAGCTGCGCCACCACGAGGTTGGCGGTCTGGTCGTTCACCTCACCCACCAGGAAAATCACGCGCTCCTTGAGCAGGCGCGAATAGATGTCGTAGGAGCGCTCACCGCGGCCCGACTGTTCGATGACCATGGGCACCATGCCCAAACCTTGAATGTCCATTGCGCTCATGCGTTTCTCCATGTATTGATGCTTGCCATGTCACTACTGTAACCAACCCGCCTCGGCCATCACCCGCTTCGGCACAAGACCGGAACAGACGCAGGGCCACGGAACCTGCCAGATGGGGGGTGGAGCGGAAAAAGAAAGGGCGGATCGCTCCGCCCTTTGACTGTCACCCGCCAGGACGATCAGGCCTGGGCCATCAGCTCGTCGAAGCTGACCGACTTTTCGGTCACTTGAGCTTTGGCCAGCACGAATTCCGTGACGTTGTTCTCGATCACGATGGCCTCGACTTCGGCCATGCGGCGGTTGTCGCTCTGGTACCAGCGCACCACGTCGGCGGGCTTTTCATAGGAAGCTGACAGCTCCTCGATGTGGGCCTTGATCTGCTCGGGCTTGGCGTGCAGTTCGTTGGCACGCACGAGCTCAGCCACCACCAGGCCCAGGCGCACGCGGCGCTCGGCCTGCGGACGGAAGAGCTCTTCGGGGATCGGGGCCTTGTCGGCATCCTTCACGCCACGCTGCTTGAGGTCGGCGCGGGCGCCTTCCACCAGGCGGTCCAGTTCGGACTGGACCACCGACTTGGGCAGGTCCAGTTCGGCCTTGGAGATGAGGGCGTCCATCACGGCCTGCTTGTTGCGGGCCTGCAGGCGGAACTTGACTTCGCGTTCGAGGTTCTTGCGGATGTCGGCGCGAAGCCCTTCCACGGTGCCCTCGGCAATGCCGAGCGACTTGGCCAGAGCCTCGTCCACTTCAGGCAAGTGCGCGGCCTCGAGCTTGTTGACCGTGACCAGGAAGTCGGCGGTCTTGCCGGCGACATCCTTGCCGTGGTAGTCGGCCGGGAAGGCGAGCGGGAAGGTTTTGGACTCGCCGGTCTTCATGCCGCGCACGGCGTCTTCGAATTCCTTGAGCATCTGGCCATCACCCACGATGAACTGGAAGGCTTCCGCCTTGCCACCTTCAAACGGCTCTCCGTCGATCTTGCCGCTGAAGTCGATGGTGGCACGGTCGCCGTCCTGGGCGGCCTGATCCTGGGCGCGTTGCGCGAAGGTGCGGCGCTGCTTGCGCAGGATGTCCAGCGTGCGGTCGATGGCGGCGGCGTCCACCTCGGCGGCGACTTTCTCCACGGTGGCAGTGGACAGGTCGGCGATCTTCACCTCGGGGTAGACCTCGAACACGGCGTCGAAAGTCAGCTGGCCTTCGGGTGCGCCTTCCTTCTCGGTGATCTTTGGCTGGCCGGCCACGCGCAACTGCGCCTCGTTGGCAGCGCTGGCAAAGGCCTCGCCCACCTTGTCGTTCATGACCTCGTAGTGCACCGAGTAGCCATAGCGCTGGGCCACCACGTTCATGGGCACCTTGCCTGGACGGAATCCGTCCATCTTCACGTCGCGGGCAATGCGCTTGAGTCGGTTGGACACTTCGTTCTGGATCACATCGGCCGGCAGCGTCAGCGTGATCTTGCGCTCCAGCTTCTCCAGGGTTTCAACGGTCACGGTCATGGTTCTCTCCAAAAGGGTGTCGGTCAACCAGCCTGCCTGGCGGACCCGGGGAAATGTCTTTGTCTGTGGTGTGGTGCGCGGGGGGGGACTCGAACCCCCACACCATTGCTGGCGTCAGGACCTAAACCTGGTGCGTCTACCAATTTCGCCACCCGCGCGCCTCGTAGAGGGTTTCCGACGCAGCAATGGGTTCGCTGAGCGGCCGGTTGTCCACTTCACGGCAACCTTAGATTGTAGCCGCTGTGTTTCTCCTCGCCCGGCCCGCTCAGGCGCCCAGGCGTTGGCGCAACACCCGCACCGCGCTCCCGGGGGTGGTGAGCACGGGCAGGCCTGTGGCCTTGTGCACGGCGCGCTGGGCGCGTGCCATGCTGAACTGGGCCAGGGCGATCAGATCGCAGCCCTGCCCCGCCAGCCAGTGAGCGGCTTCCACCACGCGTTCGTCGTGGCCCGCGTCATCGCCCCGGTTCAGGGCATCCATGGCGCCCTCGGCCAGGCAGGTGACGAGCTCGGTGCCAGCCGGGAACTCCT
This sequence comes from Hydrogenophaga sp., assembly GCF_050250835.1. Classification (GTDB taxonomy): domain Bacteria; phylum Pseudomonadota; class Gammaproteobacteria; order Burkholderiales; family Burkholderiaceae_C; genus Hydrogenophaga. Next base: position 6,865 of record NZ_JBFWNX010000021.1, read on the forward strand.
GTGGCATGGACACCAGCGTGGGTGCGAACGAGGCCACCAGCCCGATGCGGCCGCCGCGCGCCACCGCTTCGGCCACCATGGCCTCGTTGGGTTTGAGCACGGGCATGTGCGGCCGGCGCGCGGCCACCGCCTCGATGCACGGCCCGAAGGCCGAGCAGGTGAAGAGGATCGCCTTCGCACCCGTGCTTTCGGCGTACGCCGCGAGCGTTTCGAATCGTCGGTGCATGGCCTCGTCCAGGCCTTTGCCACTGCTGGCGAGATCGGCAGAGAGGCTGTCATCCTGCAGATTCATGCGCACCGCCTCGGGCCAGGCGCGCGCCATCTCCTCGTTGATCGGCGCGACCGAGTGCGACAACGCGTGGATCAGGGCAATGCGCACCAATCAGGTCCCCACCGCTGCCGCCGACGCCGACTTGCGTGGCCTGCGAATGCGCTGCAGGCCAATCACGATCATCAGCAACAACACGGCAGGAATGAACATCCACTCCTTTTCGGGCCGATCGGCAGGCACCTCCGCAGAGACGATTCGGTACCCCTGCTCGATGCCGAGCTTTTCGGCAGGGCTGCCAAACTTCACGCCGGAAATGAGCAACTCTTCGCCTTGGGCCACCACGCTCACGCCCGAGCTTGCAAGTCGCTCGCGCGCACTGCCTTGCGGCCCCAGCGGCAACAGCACGCCCTTGCGAATGTCGTCGCCATTCAGGTTCGTTCCTTCGATCCAAAGTCGCTTTCCTGAATTGGCTGGCGCTTCCTCGATCAGTTGATTCATCCTGGCGGCGGGCACCGTGTCGTAGGGCGGGTAAATCATGTCCCACCAGAAGCCCGGTCGAAACAGAGTGAACGTCACCAGCAGCAACGCCAGCGTCTCGTACCAGCGCGAACGCACCAGGAAGTAGCCCTGCGTGGCGGCAGCGAAGACCAGCATGGCCACGATGGCACTGCCCACCGTCAATATCAGGTGGAACGGACCCGTGAGCCCAATGAACAGAAGCTGTGTATTGAAGATGAAGAGGAACGGCAGGATCGCCGTGCGCATGCTGTAGGCGAAGGCGGTGATGCCGGTTTTGATCGGATCGGCCCGCGCAATGGCGGCCGCTGCAAATGAAGCCAGACCTACCGGGGGCGTGACGTCGGCCATCAAGCCGAAATAGAACACGAAGAGGTGGACCGCAATGAGCGGCACGATCAGGCCGCTTTGCGCCCCGAGCTCGACCACCACCGGCGCCATCAGGGTGGAGACCACGATGTAGTTGGCCGTGGTGGGCAGACCCATGCCGAGGATCAGGCTGATGAGCGCCACGAGCACCAGCATGAGCATCAGGTTGCCACCCGAAAGCAGCTCCACCAGCTCGGTCATGACCAGGCCGACGCCGGTGAGCGAGACAGTGCCCACGATGATGCCCGCTGCGGCTGTTGCCACGCCGATGCCGATCATGTTGCGCGCGCCGGTGGCCAGGCCATCGACAAGGTCGGCAAAGCCCTGGCGCGTGGCCGCGCCCATGCCGACGTCCCCCCGGAAGGCTGCCACGATGGGCTTCTGGGTGACCATGACGAAGATCATGAACATCGTGGCCCAGAACGCCGAGAGTCCCGGCGACATCTGCTCCACCATCAGGCACCAGATCAGCACCACCACCGCCAGCAGGTAGTGCAGACCCGATTTCACCGTGGGGCCGGTTTCGGGCAGTTCGAACACGGGTGCGTTCGGATCATCGAGTTCAAGTTGAGGTTGCTTCGATCCAAACCACAGGAGACCCACATAGGAAGCCAGCAGCCCGAGCCCCACCACCCAGACCGCGGCGTCACCCATCACCGTCTTGATCCAGCCGATGCCCCAGTACACGACCCCGGCCAGGACGAAAAAGCCCGAGACGGTCAGTGCAAACGCCAGCAGCCGGGATCCCGCGGACCCGGTTCCACGTCGGGGCAATCCGACCATATTGGCCTTCAGTGCCTCCAGATGAACGATGTACAGCAAGGCCATGTAGGAAATGATGGCGGGCAGGAAGGCGTGCTTCATCACCTCGATGTAGGGAATGCCCACGTACTCCACCATCAGGAACGCCGCCGCGCCCATCACCGGCGGCATGATCTGGCCGTTCACCGAACTGGACACTTCGACGGCGCCCGCCTGATCCGGCCTGTAGCCCACCCGTTTCATGAGTGGAATGGTGAACGTGCCGGTGGTGACGACGTTGGCAATCGACGAGCCCGAGATGATTCCGGTGGCGGCAGACGACAGCACGGCTGCCTTTGCGGGCCCTCCACGCATGTGGCCCAGCAACGCAAAAGCCGATTTGATGAAGTAGTTGCCCGCGCCCGCCTTGTCCAGCAGTGAGCCAAACAGGACAAACAGAAAGATGAAGCTGCTGGACACGCCAAGCGCAACACCGAAGACGCCCTCGGTCGTCAACCACTGGTGGCTCATCGCGCGATTGAGCGAGAAGCCCCTGTGAGCAATCATGTCGGGCATGTAAGGGCCGCCGAAGGTGTAGATGAGAAACACCACCGCCACCACCACCATGGGCAGGCCCAGCACTCGGCGCGTGGCCTCCAGCAGAAGCACCATGCCGACTGCGGCCGTGTAGACATCCATGTCCGTGGGCTGCCCTGGGCGCGTAGCCAGCTGGTTGTAGAAGAGAAACAGGTACGCCGCACAAAACGCCCCTGCAATGGCGAATACCCAATCAGTCACCGGCACATAGGCCCTGGGCGATCGTTTGAACGCCGGGTAGGCCATGTAAGCCAGGAAAATCGCGAAGGCAAGATGAATGGCGCGCGATTCCGTGTCGTTGAACACCAGCACGCCCAGGCTGAAAGGAAGAGGCGAGGCAATCCACAACTGGAACAGCGACCAGGCAATCGCCATGTACAGAAGAAACCGGCTCATCCAGGGACCCGGGGCACGGCCACCGGTGTCGTTGTCGGCCACCAGTTGATTGACATCCACCTCAGGTGCGGCAGGGGTGTTCATGCGGTCCTCTTGTTCTCGTTTTGTTTGATCTGCGTTGAAAACAAAAAAGCCCTGACGAGTCAGAGCTTTCCTGCGTGCGTCAGTCCGTCAAGACATCGGCTCCGGAAGGTGGATTACATCCAGCCTTTTTCCTTGTAATACTTCACGGCACCGGGGTGCAGCGGAGCCGACAGGCCGTCCTTGATCATGGCCTTGGGATCGAGGGCACCAAAAGCCGGATGCAACTTCTTGAATTCGTCGAAGTTCTCGAACACCGCCTTGACCAGCTCGTACACGGCCGCATCCGACACCTTGGCAGAGGTCACGAACGATGCCAGCACGCCGTAGGTGGGCGTGGGGTTGGGGTGACCCGCGTACAGGCCGCCCGGAATGTTCACCTTGGCGTAGTAGCTGTTGGCAGCCACCAGCTTGTCCACTGCGGCACCGGTCATGGGCACCAGTTTGGCGCCACAGGTGGTGATGGGGTCCTGGATGTTGGCACTGGGGTGACCCACACCATAGAAGAAGCCGTCAATCTTGTTGTCGCAAAGGGCAGCTCCGTGTTCATCGGCCTTGAGCTCTGCGGCCAGGCCGAAGTCAGAGACCTTCCAGCCGGCCGCCGTCAGGTACTCCTCCATGGCAGCGCGCGTGCCGGAGCCAGGGTTGCCGATGTTGAAGCGTTTGCCTTTGAGGTCATCGAATTTGGCAATGTTGGACTCTTTGCGCGAGAGCACGGTGAAGGGCTCGGGGTGGATGGAGAACACCGCGCGGAGGTCGGCGTGCTTGCCATCCTTCTCGAATTGCTTCGCGCCGTTGACTGCGTTGTACTGCACGTCCGACTGCGAGACACCGAAATCGAGCTCACCCGCCTTGATGGTGTTGATGTTCACGACCGAGCCACCCGTGGACTCCACCGAGCAGCGGAAACCGTGCTTGGCGCGGTCTTTGTTGACCAGACGGCAGATTGCGCCGCCTGCGGCGTAGTACACGCCGGTGACACCGCCGGTGCCGATGGTCATGAACTTCTGCTGGGCCTGGGCCGGCGCCGTGGGAGCCATCAGCGCGGCGGCGGTGGCCATGGCGCTCAGACAGAGTTGGAATTTTTTCATGGTTGAAGCTCCTGCAGTTTTCTGCGTGGTTGAACAATCGTGGCGCCCCTCAAGGACGTTCCCCGATGCCTTCGAATCCTAAGGCAAGCATCGTGCCGGCCTCGGGCTCCGGGCATAGTGTTTACCCCAGAAGGGTATGCAAATGCGTCATGAAGTCAATTGGGCGTCGGCCTGAGCCACCGCGAGGTCGATCGCGCTGGCCAGACGATCGACGATCTGCTCCAGTTCGCCCGGCGTGCTGATGAAGGGCGGCGCCAGCAACACGTGGTCGCCGCAGCGACCATCCACCGAGCCGCCCATGGGGTAAACAAGCACGCCATTTGCCATGGCCTTGCTCTTGATGCTGGCGTGCAGCTTGTGCGAGGGGTCGAACCACTGCTTGCTTTCGCGCTCGGCCACCAGCTCGATGCCCCAGAAAAGACCACGCCCTCGGATGTCGCCAACGTGTGGATGGTCGCCGAAGGCCTGCTGCAGCAAACTGTGCAGATGTGCACCACGTTCGCGCACCTGGGCCAGCAGGCCATCGCGCTCGATGACGCGTTGTACCGCCAGCGCCGCCGCGCAGGCCACGGCGTGCCCGAGGTAGGTGTGTCCGTGCTGGAAGAGTCCGCTGCCTCGGCGGAACGCATCGACCAGTTTGCCCTGAGCGAGCACGGCGCCAATGGGCTGGTAACCGCCGCCCAGGCCCTTGGCGATGGTGAGCAGATCGGGCACCACGCCGTCCTGTTCGCACGCGTGCAGGGTGCCGGTGCGCCCCATGCCGCACATCACCTCGTCCAGGATCAGCAGGATGCCGTGGCGGTCGCAGACCTCGCGCACGCCCTTCAGGTAGCCAGGCACGGGTACCAGCACGCCCGCCGTGGCGCCGCCCACGGTCTCGGCCACGAAAGCCATCACCGTGTCGGGGCCCAGCTGCTGGATGGCCTCTTCCAGCTCGATCACCAACCGCTGGCCGTATTGCTCGGGTGTTTCGCCATCACGGCGGTCGCGGTATTCGTAGCAGGGCGAGACGTGCTTCACCTCGATGAGCAACGGTTTGAACTGCTCGCGCCGCCATGCATTGCCACCCACGGCCAGCGCACCCAGGGTATTGCCGTGGTAGCTCTGCCGCCGGGCGATGAAGTGCCGCCGCTGCGGCTGGCCGATCTCCACAAAATACTGTCGCGCCATCTTGAGCGCCGCTTCAACCGCCTCCGAACCGCCGCTGACAAAGTACGCGTGGCTCATGCCCGCCGGGGCGGTGTCGATCAGCACGCTCGCCAGCTCCTCGGCCACCTCGGTGGTGAAAAAGCTGGTGTGCGCGTAGGCCAGGCGATCCATCTGCGCATGCATGGCCGCGAGCACGTCCGGATGGCCATGTCCCAGGCAGGAAACGGCTGCGCCGCCGGAGGCGTCGAGGTAGCTCTTGCCCTGCGCATCCGTCAGGGTGATGCCCCGCCCGCTCACCGCCACAGGCAGGTCGTGACGAAGCTGGCGGTGAAAGACACGGGTGGGTTTCATTCTGCGGTGTGCCAAGGTGAGACGACCGTCCCAGTGTACGGAGCACACCTGCACTTTGAGAATGCTTTTTTGTCGCCCATCCATGTCTGGGGTTTATGGCCTCGCGGTCTCGAAACACCCATGACTTCACGGCATGGGCGATGGCATGAACGGCATTTTTCAAACAGCCATCCTCACCTCTACAGTGCGCAGCATGAGCGCCCCTCCTTCCCCATCCCTTCACGTCTGCGTGCTTGGCGCCGGCATCGTCGGCCTGGCCACAGCCTGGCAGTTGCAGCGCGATGGTCACCAGGTGACGCTGATCGACAGCGCCCAGGCCGGTGCCGGCGCCAGTGGCGCCAACGGTGCGCAACTGAGCTATTCCTATGTGCAGCCGCTGGCCGACCCTTCGCTGTGGCTGCAGTTGCCCAAGCTGCTGCTGGCGCCCGACTCGCCCTTGAAGTTCCGGTTGCAGTTCGATCCGCAGCAGTGGGCCTGGGGCTTGCGCTTTCTGGCCGCGTGCCGCGCCAGCGTGTCGCGCCGCACCACGGCCGGCCTGCTCGCGCTGGCGGCGGAGAGCCGGGCAGGGTTTGAACAATTGATGGCGCAAGAATCGCTGGACTGCGATTTCTCTGCCACCGGCAAGCTGGTGCTCTACCCGGACGCCCCCGCGTTCGCTGCCGCGAGACGGCAAATGGAACTGCAGCGCAGTCTGGGTACCGTGCAGCACGCGCTCTCGCCCTCCGAGGCGCTGGCCATCGAGCCCGCGCTGGCGCACCACGCGCCCCACTTCGCCGGTGCCATCCATACACCCAGCGAATGTGCGGCGGACTGCTTCAAGGTGTGCCAGGCTTTGCAACAACGGCTGGCGCAACGCGGCGTGCGCTTCCTGTTCCACACCGAGGTCACGCGGCTGCTGCGCCAGGGTGAACGCATTGTGGCCGCCGAAACGCGCGAGGGTCGCATCGAAGCCGACGCCTTCGTGGTCGCGCTCGGCACGGGTTCGCGCCGATTTGCCGCACCGCTGGGGCTGGATGTGCCGGTGTATCCGCTCAAGGGCTACAGCATCACCTTGCAGGCCAGCGAAGCCGATGGCGCGGCGCCGCGCGTGAACGTGACCGACGCTGCGCGCAAGGTGGTCTTCGCTCGAATTGGAGACCGCCTGCGCGTGGCGGGCATGGCCGAACTGGTGGGGCACGACCGCGCGATACCGGCCCAGCGCATCGCTTCGCTGGTGGCCAGCACACGCGAGGTGTTTCCCCAGGCCGGCAACTTCGAGGATGTGCAACCCTGGGCCGGCCTGCGCCCGGCCACGCCGACCGGCCTGCCGGTGCTGGGCCGGCTGCCGGGTTCGCCATCCAACCTGCTGTTCAACACCGGGCACGGCGCCCTGGGATTCACACTGGCCTTTGGCAGCGCGCAGCGGGTGGCGCGCGCGTTGAATGAAAGTCTCAGTCCAGCTGCTGGAGGGCTTGTTGCATGCAGCGCGTGAAGGTGCGGGTGGTGAGCGAATTGGGCCGCGCGAGCGGGCGCAGCATGCGCACGGTGGTGGCCAGTTCGGGTTCCAGGGTAAGCACGTCGACCCGGTCGGCATCTGCCGAAGCGGCGGTGCAGCCCTCCACCATGGCCACGCCCACGCCGTGGTGCGCGAGCGCCAGTGCCACGTGGTAGGTCTGCACGGTCATCACTTCCTGCAGGCCGGCACCGCTGTCTCGCACGGCATGCGCCAGCAAGGTGCCCAGCGGGTCCTGGCCATCGAGTGCGATCACGGGCAGCTTCGCCAGCTGGGCCAGTGTGATGGTGCCTGCCCTGACCTGTTTTGATGGCAGCATGCCCTTGGGCACCACGCAGACCACGCGCCGCTGCGCGAGTTGCTCCTGAGCCAGCGCGGGGTGCGAGACGGCGCTGAACACGTAGCCGACATCGGCCTCCTGCAGCACCAGTGAAGACACGATCTGTGGCGAGTGCAGTGCCTCATGATGCACAACCACCGAGGGATGTTTTTCGCGAAACAGCCGCATGGCGCGCGGAAAGACTTCGTAGCTCAGCGCGAGCACGGTGAGCACGCGAAGCTCACCCTTTCCGCGCCCGGCCTTGAGGCTGGCGGAGAGGCGCTGCACCTCGTCGAGCTGGGTGAACAGCCGTTCGATGTGCGGGTACAAGACCTGCGCCTCCACCGTGGGCTTGAGCCTGCCGCCGACGCGTTGAAAAAGCTGAAAGCCCAGTTGAAGTTCGGCGTGCTGCAACGTGCGGCTCACGGCGGGCTGCGTCACATTGATCATGCGGGCGGCGGCGCTCACGCTGCCTGTGAGCATGACGGCATTGAAGACTTCGATGTGGCGTAGGCGCATGCTTGGTATTGTTCCCTCTTTTCTCCGGTGGGATCGGTCATCGGCCAACAGCGACGGTCTCCCGCCTGACCCGGAACCACGCCGCATACATCGCAGGCAACGCCAGCAGAGTCAGCACGGTGGCCACCACAAGCCCGCCCATGATCGCCACCGCCATCGGCCCCCAGAACACGCTGCGTGACAGCGGAATCATCGCCAGCACCGCCGCCGCTGCCGTCAGCACGATGGGCCGCATCCGCCGCACCGCCGCCTCCACGATCGCGTCCCACGCCGGTACGCCGCGCGCACGGTCCTGTTCGATCTGGTCAATCAGAATCACCGAGTTGCGCTGGATCATGCCCATGAGTGCAATCACGCCCAGCAGCGCCACGAAACCAAACGGACGGTTCAGCAGCAGCAAGGCCCCGGCCACGCCTGCCATGCCCAGCGGACCGGTGAGGAACACCAGCAGCGAGCGGCTGAAGCTCTGCAACTGCAACATGAGCAGGGTGAAGACGATGAACAGCATCAATGGAATGCCTGCCGCAATCGAAGCCGAGCCCTTGCTGCTTTCCTCCACCGCGCCGGCCACTTCGATGCGGTAGGCATTCAGCCCCCGCTCGGCCCAGCCGTCGCTGATCTTCTTCAACGCCGGTTGCAGCTCCGCCGTCACGGTCGCACCCTGCAAGCCCTCCACCACGTCGCTTTGCACCGTGATCGCGTAGTCGCGGTTCTCGCGCCACATCACGCCCGGTTCCCAGTCAAACACTGGCCGGGCGATCTGCAGCAGCGGTATGGCCTGGCCACTGGCCGTGGGCAGGTAGGCATTGGCCAGGCTGCTGATGGCGTCACGCTCTTCCAGCGGCTGGCGCAGCACGATGTCGATCAGCTTGTCGCCCTCGCGGTACTGGCCCACCGTGCTGCCGCTCAGCAGCGTGCGCGAAGCCTGGGCAATCGACTGGCTGGACACGCCGAGCGCGCGCGCCTTGGCCTGATCCACCTCGAGCCGCAGCCGCTTGACCGACTCGTTCCAGTTGTCGTTCACGCCGCGCGTGTTCGGGTTGGCGCGCATCGCCTGCGTGACCTCGTCGGCCAGGCCGCGCAACACCGCCGGGTCGGTGCCCACCACGCGGAACTGCACCGGATAGGGCACGGGTGGGCCGTTGGGCAGCAACTTCACGCGCCCACGCACTTCGGGAAATTCCGTGGCCAGCAGCGCCGGCAGCGCCTTGCGCATCTGTTCGCGCGTCTTCAGGTCCCTGGGCAGCACAATCATCTGCGACACGTTGGTCTGCGGAAAGATCTGGTCCAGCGGCAGGTAGAAGCGCGGCACGCCCGATCCCACCCAGGTGCTCACACTGCGCACGCCGGGCTCGGCAGCCAGGCGCGTCTCCAGGCGCCGCGTCACCTCGTCCATGGCCTGCATGCTGCTTCCCTCAGGCAGCCACACATCAACCAGAATCTCCGGCCGGCTCGAATCGGGAAAAAACTGCTGCTGCACCGAGCCCATTCCCACGATGCCGAGCACAAAGGTGAGGATGGTCGCGCCGATCGTGATCCAGCGGTGCTCCACGCACCAGTCCACCGTGGCCCGAAACCGCACGTAGAACGGACCGTCGAAAACCTCATGCACCTGACCCACATGGGGCTTGACCTTGAGCAGCTTCACGCCCAGGTAGGGCACGAACATGACCGCCACCACCCAGGAGATGACCAGCGCAAGCACGGTGACCGCGAAAATGGCAAACGTGTATTCCCCGGTGGTGGAATTGGCCAGCCCGATCGGCAGGAAGCCAGCCGCCGTGATGAGCGTGCCGGTGAGCATGGGCATGGCGGTGGCCTCCCAGGTGAAGGTGGCCGCGCGCATCATGCTGTAGCCCTCTTCCAGCTTGCGCACCATCATCTCCACCGCAATGATCGCGTCGTCCACCAGCAGGCCGAGCGCGATGATGAGCGAGCCCAGCGATATCTTGTGCAGGCCGATGCCCCAGTAGTTCATGGCAAGGAAGGTGATGGCCAGCACCAGCGGTATGGTGATGAACACCACCAGGCCCGGACGCATGTCCAGCGTGTAGCGGCGCAGACCCTTGCCACCTTCACGCCGGTGCAGGCCCAGCGCCAGGAAACTCACCGCGAGCACGATCACCACCGCCTCGATCAGCACCTTCACGAACTCGTTGACCGAGTTCGTCACGGCCGAGGGCTGGTCCTGCACCTGGGCCAGCGTCATGCCCGCCGGCAGGCGCGCCTCGATGCCCGCCACCGAGGTCTTGAGGGCCTTGCCCAGCGCAATGATGTCGCCGCCCTTGGCCATGGAGATGCCCAGGGCGATGCTGTCTTTGCCGTTGTGGCGGACCAGCACCGCCGGAGGATCTTCGTAGCCCAGGCCGATGTCGGCGATGTCGCCCAGGCGGATCTGCGTGCCGTTGGCCGCACGGATGGGCATGGCGCGCAACTGATCGACCGAGTTGAAGGCGCCGGCCACGCGCACCTGCACCACGTCCTGCGGCGACTGAACCGCGCCCGCCGATTCCACCGCGTTCTGCTGGCCCATGGCGTCCAGCACCTGCTGCAGGTTCAGGCCGAGCACCGCCAGGCGCTTCTGCGACATCTCGATGTAGAGCTTTTCGTCCTGCACCCCGAAGAGCTCGACTTTGCTGACATCGGGCACGCGCAGCAATTGCTGGCGCACATCGTCGGCCACCGTCTTGCGTTCTGCGGGCGAGAAACCCTCGCCCTGCAGCGCGTAGATGACGCCGTACACGTCACCGAATTCGTCGTTGAAAAACGGCCCCACCACACCTTGTGGCAAGGTGCCGCGCATGTCGCCCACTTTCTTGCGTGCGGTGTACCAGACCTGCGGCACTTCGCCCGGCGGCGCAGAGTCCTTGAGCTGAAAGATGATGAGCGTCTCACCCGGCTTGGAGTAGCTGCGGATCTTGTCTGCGTAGGGCACTTCCTGCAGGGTCTTCTCGATCCGGTCCGACACCTGCTCGGCCACCTGCTCGGCGGTGGCACCGGGCCAGTAGGCGCGCACCACCATGGCACGGAAGGTGAAGGGCGGGTCCTCGTCCTGCCCGAGCTGGAAATAGGCCGCCACCCCCAGCAGCATGAGCACGATCATGAGGTAGCGCGTGAATGCCTGGTGGTCCAGCGCCCACTGCGAAAGGTTGAAGCGCGAGACCCAGGAACCGGGCTGCGTGGCGTCGTGACTGGTTTCGCTCATTCGGAGCTCACTGCGCGGTGGTGCCAACGAAGCGCGTGACCTTCTGGCCTGGCGCGAGCACATGCACCCCCGCGGCCACCACTTCATCGCCAGGCTTGAGGCCGGCAGCAATCACCATCTCGTTGCCATCGGCGCCGGCCACCACCACCGGGCGCGGCTGCACGGTGCCCGCCGCTGCGTCGAAGACCCAGACCGACGTGCCCGATCGGTCACCATCGGTGGAGCGCATCAGTGCGCTGGTGGGCAGCTTGATCACCGGACCGGCCACGACCGCGCTGGCCGATGGCGCCAGCGTCACGTAGGCTGTTGCACCCAGCGGCGCGGTGGCGTCGTCGGGCAGCGCGAGCTTGACCTGGTAAGTGCGCGTGAGCGAATCGGCGCTCGCGGCCACTTCACGAACCACCGCGTTCATCGGCGCCGCTGTCCCACCCGCGCCACCCGCTCCCGCCCACAGGCGGACTTGCGCGTTCGTACCCGCCTTGAGCTGTCCCACCCGGTCTTCGGGCACCGCGATCACCACGTCACGCGCGCCGTCGCGCGCCACCCGCACCACCGGTGTGCCCGCAGCCACCACCTGCCCCACTTCCGCCTCCACCGCCAGCACCACGCCCGCGCCGTCGGCCAGCAGGCGCGCGTAGGCCGCCTGGTTGCCCTGCACCGCGCCCTGGGCTTTCGCCTGCCGCAAGGTGGCCTCGGCCGATTGCAGCGTGGCCTGGCGCCGCTCGATCTCGGCACCGCTCACGAATCCACGGGACAAGAGGTCCTGGTAGCGCCGGAGGTCGGCGGCGGCCAGGTCGCGCTGCGTCTGCGCCGCGCTCACCTGGGCTTGCGCCGCCTGACTGGAGAGTGCCAGGTCCTGCGAATCGAGCTGGGCGAGCAACTGGCCGGGCTTGACGCGCTGCCCCACTTCGGCCGGGCGCTGCACCAGCTTGCCACCCACCCGGAAACCCAGCCGCGATTCGGTGCGGGCCCGAACCTCGCCCGCGTACTCGGCCCGGACATTGAAGTCGCCCGTGCCGACAGTGAGCAGCTTGACGGATCGGATCGGCTCCTGCGAGGCTTCCGGACGGGCGCAGGCAGCCACAGCCAGGGCAACGGAAACGATGAGCAGCATTCGGGGTGTTCTCATGGCGGTGCTGGCTTGCGCCCAGGGGTGTGAAGCGGTTGGAATTTGGTCAGATCATTAATGACTGACCGGTTAGTAATCAAAATTGTAGTGTAAATTCGACCCCCTTCTCCAGGATTTCCGCCATGCCCCCGACCCTCGAACCCTCGTCATCCTCCGTCGCCACTGCCGCCTCGCGCGCGGACTGGCTCGGCGGTGCGGTCGGACACGACGAAAACTTCCCTGTCGCCTCCTGGCTGTGCCCGGCTGCCTTGCGACCCGCCGTGGCGGCCATCTACCACTTCGCACGAACCGCCGACGACATTGCCGACGAGGGCGATGCCACCCCTGAGGAACGCCTGGCCGAACTGGCAGCCTACCGCGCCGACCTGGTGCAGTGCCTGCCGGGCGCCGTCGCCGCCGAGGCCCCCTCCCGGCGCTGGCCGAAGGTTTTCGGTCCGTTGACTCAGGCGGTGCGTCGCCACACGCTGCCGCCCGAACACCTGCACGACCTGATCAGTGCATTCGAGCAAGACGTGCGCCACACCGCGAGCGCGCATCCCTATGCCGACATGGCGGAGCTGCTGGCGTATTGCCGCCTCTCGGCCAACCCGGTAGGCCGATTGCTGCTGCACCTCTACGGCGTGCGCGACGAAGCGTCGTTGAAACACAGCGACCAGATCTGCAGCGCCCTGCAACTCATCAACTTCTGGCAAGACCTGAGCGTGGACCTGCCGCGAGGGCGCAACTACCTGCCGGCCGACGTGCTGCAGCGCCAGGGCGCCACGGTGGCCGACTTCCTGCCCCAGGAGACCAGCGCGGCGGGCCTGTCGTTCCCCCGCCAGCAGGCCGTGGTGGCCGAGTTGTGCGGCTTCGCGCGCGGCCTCATGCAGCAGGGCGCCCCGTTGGTGCACCGCGTGCCGGGGCGAGCCGGCTGGGAGCTTCGCCTGGTCGTGCAAGGCGGCCTGGCCGTGCTGGACAAGATCGCCGCGATCGAGCACCGCAGCTGGCAGACCCGCATGAAGCTCGGCTCAAGCGACCTGCCGCGCCTGGCCTGGCGCGCGCTGTGGATGTGAGCAACGCCAGCCACTGAGTCCCCGGAACGACACCGGCTTCAGTACAAGTCCCTGGGCCAATCACGGGGTGCCATGCCATACTGATTTCCCATATGGCACAGGCATTCCCTTTCTCGGCGATCGTGGGTCAGGATGAGATGAAGACGGCGATCCTGATCGCCGCCATCGACCCTGGCATTGGCGGGGTTCTCGTCCTCGGGGACAGGGGCACAGGCAAGTCCACGGCGGTTCGTGCGCTGGCCGCCTTGCTGCCCAAAATGCGCGCCGTGGTGGGTTGCCGTTACGGCTGCGACCCGGCCGAGTCCGCCAGCCACTGCGAGGAATGCGCCGCTCAACGCAACACCGCCAGGAGCCACCTGATCCCCGTGCCTGTGGTCGACCTGCCACTGGGCGCGACCGAAGACCGCGTGGTCGGTGCGCTCGACCTGGAGCGTGCGCTCTCCCAGGGTGTCAAGGCCTTCGAGCCCGGCCTGCTGGCGCAGGCGCATCGCGGCTTTCTCTACATCGACGAAGTCAACCTGCTCGAAGACCACCTGGTCGATCTGCTCATCGACGTGGCCGCATCGGGCGAAAACGTGGTGGAGCGCGAGGGCCTTTCGGTGCGCCACCCGGCGCGCTTCGTGCTGGTGGGCAGCGGCAACCCGGAAGAAGGCGAACTGCGTCCGCAGTTGCTCGACCGTTTCGGCCTTTCGGTGGAGGTGAAGACGCCAGAGGCGCTGGCCGACCGCGTTGAAGTGGTTCGGCGCCGCGATGCGTTTGAGCAGGACCGCGCCGCCTTCATCGAACGCTGGCAGAAGGACGACGAACGCATTCGCAAGCAGATCACCGCAGCGCGCAAGCGCCTGCCTGAAGTTTCCATCAGCGAAGCGGTGCGCGAACGCATCAGCGTGCTGTGCGCTGCGCTCGGCACCGACGGCCTGCGTGGCGACCTCACCCTGTTGCGCGCCGCGCGAGCGCTGGCCGCGCTCGACGGTGACAAGACGGTGCTCGATGCGCACATCCGCCGCGTGGCCGCACCAGCGCTGCGTCACCGTCTGCGCCGCAATCCACTGGACAACGCCGGCTCGAGCGCTCGCGTGGAACGCGCTGTGGCCGAACTGCTCCCGTAGCCGCTCGGGCTGCACCGATACACCTTCCGGCTGCACCACACACCGTTCGGGCTGAGCCTGTCGAAGCCAAGCGCACTCCACACCCATGCTTGAACTCGCCCCCCCCGCGCTCAGCACCGACGCGACACTCACTGCCGCCCTGTGCGCGGTGGACCCCGTGGGTCTGGGTGGCGTCGCCATTCGATCGCACGCTGGCCCGTTGCGAGATGCCTGGTTGAACCTGCTCAAGTCGCTGCAAGCCGAAGGCGCCCCCTGGCTGCGCCTTCCCCACCATGCCACCGACGCTGCCCTGCTGGGCGGGCTCGACCTCGCTGCCACGCTGCAGACCGGCCGGCCAGTGGCGCAACGCGGCCTGCTTGCACGCGCCGATGGCGGCTGGCTGGTGCTGGCCATGGCCGAACGTTGCGGCGCCAACGTGGCCGCCCACCTGAGCGCCGCGCTCGACCACCGTGAAGTGCGCTTGCAGCGCGACGGCCTGGCCCACACTGCGCCCGCACGCCTGGGCCTGGTGGCGCTGGACGAAGGCCAGGGCGACGACGAGTGCCTGCCCGCCACCCTGCTTGACCGGCTGGCCTTTCATGTGGTGCTGGAGCCCGCCAACCCCATGGACGACGCCCCCGTGTTCACGCCGGCTGAGATCGCCCTGGCCCGCGCCGCGCTGCCCACTGTGCAAGTGCCTGATGAACTGGTGCAAGCCATTTGTGGTGCGGCGATGGCATGGGGTGTGGCCTCGCTGCGCGCGCCACACATGGCTGTGCGAGCCTTGCGGGCGGCGGCGGCGCTGGCCGGGCTGAGCGTGGCGGACGAAACGCACGCTTCGATCGCCGCGCGCCTGGTGCTGGCGCCGCGGGCGACGCGACTGCCTGCACCCGCAGAGCCACAGCAGGCCCCAGCCGATGAACAGCCACCGCCCAGCCCGGAGAACAGCCGCACGGAAGAAGATGCGCTGGACAGGACGAAAGACGACGCTCCCGCCGTGCCGCAAGCGCTGGAAGATCAGCTCATCGAAGCCATGCAGGCCGCCCTGCCCCCCGGCCTGCTGGCCGCGTTGCAGTCAGGTGAGCAGCACCAGGCACGAGCCCGGGCCGCCGGTACGGCGGGCGCCCTGCAGAAACACGCGCACCGGGGCCGACCAGTCGGCACGCGTCGGGGCGAACCGAGAGCCGGCGCGCGCCTGCACTTGCTGGACACCCTGCGCGCCGCCGCGCCCTGGCAGCGCCTGCGCCAGCGCGAAGCCACACCGAACACTCGCAGGCGCATCGAAGTGCGGCGCGAGGATTTTCATGTCGTGCGTCACCGCCAGCACCGGCCGACCACCACCGTGTTCGTGGTCGATGCCTCGGGCTCTGCCGCGCTGCACCGCCTGGCCGAGGCGAAAGGCGCTGTCGAACTCCTGCTGGCCGAATGCTATGTGCGGCGCGACAAGGTGGCTGTGCTCGCGTTTCGCGGCTCGGGCACCGAACTGCTGCTGCCGCCCACGCGCTCGCTCGCCCGAGCCAAACGGGCGCTGGCTGCGCTGCCCGGCGGCGGCGGCACACCGCTGGCCCAGGGCATCAGCACCGCACTCGAACTGGCGCAGCAGATCGCACGTGCAGGGGACACGCCAGTCACCGTGTTTCTCACCGACGGCCGCGCCAACATCGACCGCCACGGCAACCCTGGCCGCGCTCAGGCCACGCAGGATGCGCTGATCGCCGGGCAGGCGTTTGCGCTCACGGGCCTCCAGGCCCTGTTGATCGACACCTCACCCCAACCGGCGGATGCGGCACGCGAACTGGCCCACGCCATGTGCGCGGCCTACATCCCGCTGCCCTACGCGGGCGCCGCCGGCCTGAGTCAGGCCGTGTTGCTGGCCCAGTCCACCGGCTAGGGCCTGTTCACACACTTTTCCCAAGCGTGAACAGGCTCTAACCCATGGACTGGAATCTCCACGGCAAGGACTGGCCACATCACGAATGCAGCCGCTTCGTGCAGGCCGGTGGCCTCACCTGGCATGTGCAGGTTTTCGAGGGCGCGGACCCCGCGCCACCCGTGGTCCTGCTGCTGCACGGAACCGGCGCCTCCACCCACTCATGGCGCGACGTGGCGCCCCTGCTGGCGCGCCGAGGCCACACCGTCATTGCGCCCGACCTGCCCGGCCATGCGTTCACCGGCATGCCGAGCGGCGGCGTGGGCGCACCTCAGCTCAGCCTGAAGGGCATGTCGCGCGCCCTGCAGGCGCTGCTGCAGACACTTCAAGTCCAGCCCACGCTGGTGATTGGGCATTCCGCGGGCGCGGCCATCGCCATCCGAATGGCCATCGACGGCCTCATCGCGCCACGGCGAATTGTTGGCCTCAATGCCGCCGTGCTGCCGCTCGGTGGGCTGGCGGGGCCGTTGTTCTCTCCGGTCGCCAAGCTCATGGCTGCGGCGCCGCTGGTGCCTCGACTGTTCGCCTGGCGCGCCCGTGACCCGGCCGTGCTCGAACGCCTGCTGGGCAGCACGGGCTCACAACTCGACGCCACCGGCATCGCCCTCTACCACCGACTGGTCAGCCATCCCGCTCACGCGGGGGGCGCGCTGGCCATGATGGCCAACTGGAACCTGCCGCAACTCGCGCGCGACCTGCCCCGACTGAAGACGACGCTGGATCTGCTGGTCGGGGAGAACGACCGCACCGTGCCACCTGCGCACGGCGCTCTCATCCTCGAGCGCGTGACACCTGCAGCGCGCGGCAGGCTGGTGGTCCTGAAGGGGCTGGGCCATCTGGCTCATGAGGAGGCGCCGGAGCGGATCGTCGAGCTGGCCTGCCCCTAAGACCCTGCCCAGGCATCCCCCTGGGGGTACGGGCATAATCGGCGGCCTACGAGGGGTGCAACGCCCCATTCACCGCAACCGTCGAACTTCCCCCCTAGGAGCCTTTTTCAATGGATCGTCGTTCCCTGATCAAGAACGCTGGCATCGCTGGCGTTCTGACCGCTGGCATCGCCCCCGCCGTGCATGCCCAGGCCGCTGTGCGCTGGCGCCTGGCCAGCAGTTTCCCCAAATCGCTGCCCACCATATTCGGCTCCGCCGAGAAATTCTCCGAGACGGTCAAGGCCCTGTCGGGTGGCAAGTTCGAAGTCTCGGTGCACGCTGCCGGTGACCTGGTCCCAGCCTTCGGTGTGGTCGATGCGATCCAGGACAGCACCATCGAAATGGCGCAGACCGCCTCGTACTACTTCACCGGCAAGGACCCCATCTTCGCCTTTGGCTGCGCCGTGCCTTTTGGCCTGACCGCGCGCCACATGGACGCCTGGATGGAGCACGGCAATGGCCGCAAGCTCATGGACGAGTTCTATGGCAAGTTCAACATCGTCTCGATGAGCTCGGGCAACACCGGCACCCAGATGGGCGGCTGGTACCGCAAGGAGATCAAGACCGTGGCCGACCTCAAGGGCCTGAAGATGCGCCTGGGCGGTGGCCTGTTCGGCGAGACCATGGCCAAGCTGGGCGTGGTGGCACAGAACATGCCCGCTGGCGAGGTGTACCAGGCGCTGGAAAAAGGCTCGCTGGATGCCACCGAGTTCGTCGGCCCGTTCGACGACGAGCGCCTGGGCTTCCAGAAAGTCGCTCCCTTCTACTACTACCCTGGCTGGTGGGAGGGCGGCGCCGAGCTGGAGTTCTTCATCAACAAGAAAGCCTTCGACGCGCTGTCGGCCGAAAACAAGGCCATCGTGCGCGCCGCTGGTGCCGTGGCTGCCCGCGACATGACCGCCAAATACGACGCCCAGAACCCCATCGCCCTCAAGCGACTGGTGTCTGCTGGCACCAAGCTCATGCCTTTCTCCAAGGCCATCATGGACGCCGGCCTCAAAGCCTCGAAGGAAGTGTTCGCCGCGCACGAAGCCAAGTCGCCCGAATTCAAGAAAATCCACCAGGACATGCGTGCCTTCCAGCGCGACCAGATTCTGTGGAGCCGCTTCTCCGAGTGGCGCTACGACAGCTACATCACCGGCGTGAAACTCTGACGCCTGTCGACATGACCGTCTGACCGAAGAGCCCGCCACGAAAGTGACGGGCTCTTTTTTCTGGAGATGCCACCATGACCACCACCCAGTTCCAGGTTCGCAAGAACGCGTTGGCAACCACCCGCCTGGTGACCCTGCCGGTTTCAGCGCTGACCGATGGCGAGGTGCGCGTGCGCGTCGAGCAGTTCGCCTACACCGCCAACAACATCACGTACGCCGCGTTCGGTGACGCGATGAACTACTGGCAATTTTTCCCGGTGTCAGGTGAAGACAAAGAGGCCTGGGGCATCGTGCCGGCGTGGGGCTTTGGCGTGGTGGAAGACTCGCGCTGCGCCGGCGTGGCGGTGGGTGAGCGCCTGTACGGCTACTGGCCCATGGCCACGCACGCGGTGTTGCAACCGGTGCGCGTGTCGCCAGCAGGGTTCCTGGACGACGCGCCGCACCGCGCAGCGCTGCACACCCTCTACAACCAGTACCTGCGCTGCGCTGCCGACCCGCTGCACGATCCCGACACCGAAGCCTTGCAGGCGCTCTTGCGGCCACTCTTTCTCACCGCGTGGCTGATCGACGATTTCCTCGCCGACAACCAGTTCTTCGGCACCTGCGAGGGCGGCCAGCGCGGCGTGATGCTGCTCTCTTCGGCCAGCAGCAAGACCGCCTTTGCGACGGCCGCGCAACTCGCGAAGCGGCCCGAGACGGACGTGGTCGGCCTGACCTCTGCCGCCAACGTGGCGTTCTGCCAGAGCCTGGGCGTCTACAGCCGCGTGCTCGCCTACGAACAGCTGGACCGAATAGCGAGTGACACGCCCTGCGTGTATGTGGACTTTGCCGGCAGCAGCCCACTTCGCAAGAACATCCACCGCCGCTTTGAATATCTGGCCTACAGCTGCTCCATCGGCGGCACGCATGTGGACCAGTTGTCGGGCGCGCGCGACCTGCCCGGCCCACGTCCCGTGCTGTTCTTCGCGCCTGCGCAGGCGAAGAAACGCCATGGGGACTGGGGTGCCGTCGAGTTCAACGAGCGCATGGCACGCGCATGGCACGGCTTCATCGAGCAGGTGAGCCAGCCTTCTGCGCCTTGGGTGAAGGTGCAGCACCACCGGGGTCCCGATGCGGTAACGGCCGCTCACGCGCTGGTGCTGGCCGGGCTAGGGGACCCGCGCATCGGTCACATGCTGTCGCTGCAGGAAAGTTAGGGCACCACGCCTGCGACGAGCACGCGCAGACCCTGCTCGGTGTTGGCGATGGCACCGGTGCGGCCCACCAGATCGCCCGCCTTCGGCATGGCATCACCCGAGCGACTGATGCGCGCTTCCACCACCACCTGCGCGTGGTCAGAAATGCGGTGATCGGGCGCCATGGCCTGGTCGTCGCTCAGCTTGAACGCCACGGGTTCTTCCGACGCACTCAGGCGCAAAACCGCCAGCGGCAGGCGCGGGCCCTGCGGTGTGCGAGCCGTGATGTAGAGCGTGTCGCCCGGCTGCAGGCGCGAGCGAAGTTCAGGGGCGATCTCGACGCGTCCGGAGATGCCCGTGGTGGACGTGGCGGCAGGCGCCTGCGCTGCGGCCAGCGCCAGCGCTTTCGGATGGCGCGGGTCGATTGCCAGCGCGCGCTGCACCAGCCGTTCGGCTTCGGCTGAACCGCCGGGCCCGTTGATCAGGCGCAGCAGGTCGGCGCGGTCGGCGAGGCGCTGCGCGTCGTCGGGGTCCAGCTCGATGGCGCGCGCGTAGCTCTCTGCCGCCTGCGCATAGCGCTGCAGGCTGGCCTGCGCGCGGGCCAGCATGTCCCACGCCGGCGCATCGGCTGCGTTGCCGGCCGGCCGGGCGCGCAGGGCCTGTTCCATCTGCCGCACCATGCCGTCCACATCGGCCAAGGTGGGTGCGGCATGGGCGGGCTGCAGGATGGACGCAGGCTGGCCGAGCACGCTGTAGAGCGCAAGCGCGGGCACCGCGAGCACCAGCGCGCCGAGCGTGAGTTGCCGCGCACTGTAAGCACCGCCAGAAATGGCCGTGGCGTGTTCGGCGGGTAGGTCGCTGCCCTCACCCGCCTCAAGACTGCCAGCGGCGCGCCGCTGCAGATGCCGCACCAGCGCAAAGCCACCGAGCAGCAACAACATGAAGGGCCCCAGCCACAGCAACACCGTGCTGGTCTTCAGCGGCGGGCGGTAGAGCACGAAGTCGCCGTAGCGCTGCGACATGAAGGCGAGGATGTCGACCTCACTGCGACCGTCTCTCAGTTGCTCGCGGATCTGTCCTCGCAGGTCCACCGCCAGTTCGGCATTCGACGCAGCCACGGTTTCGTTCTGGCAGACCAGACAACGCAGTTCGGCGCCGATCGCCATCACGCGCGCTTCGAGCGCAGGGTCGGCCACGGCCAGTTTCGCGCTGCCGGGATCCTGTGCGGCGACGTGCAATGCCAGCGAGGACACGATCAACACCATGACACGACGCAACGACATGGTCAGCCTTCCAGTTGCCGCAGCAGCGGCAGCAATTGCTTCTGCACCACCTCGCGCGTGAGCTCGCCGGTGTGCTTGTGGCGGATGACGCCGTCGCTGTCGATCACGTAGGTCTCCGGCACGCCGTACACGCCGAAGTCCAGTCCCACGCGGCCCTGCGTGTCTGACAGCGTGGCCGTGTAAGGATTGCCGTGCCGCGCCAGCCAGCCCAGCGCCAGATCGCGACGGTCCTTGTAGTTCAGGCCGATCAGCGTCACCTGCCCAGTCTTCGCCATCTCCACCAGCAGCGGGTGCTCGGCCTGGCAGGCCACGCACCAGGACGCCCACACGTTGAGCACCCACACCTGGCCGCGCAACTGTTCGGGGCCCAGTGTGCGTTCGGGCGCCGCCAGCGTGGGCAATGCAAACGAGGGCACGCGCTGGCCAATGAGCGGCGAAGGCACCTCGCGCGGGTTGAGCTGAAGGCCGGCACCCAGCACGCCGACCAGCGCGATGAAAGCCACCAGCGGCCAGAGAAACCGCAGGCCGCGTGGCGCGGGCTTGCCTGCGGGCGCGCTCATGGCTGCACCTTCTGCGCCACCACCAGCGGCGGCACGGGCCTCGTTGCCTCGGCGTGTTCTTCGCGGCGGCGGCGCACCACGCGGTAGCGCCGGTCGGCCATGGCGAGCAGGCCACCCATTGCCATCATCAGGCAACCGCCCCAGATCCAGTTCACCAGCGGCTTGTGGTGCAGGCGCACGCTCCAGGCGCTCTCGCTCACCGGTTCGCCCAGCGCCACGTACAGGTCGCGCAACACGCGGCGGTCGATGGCCACTTCGGTCATGGGCATGCGGCTCACGGCGTAGAGCCTGCGCTCGGGCCGCAGCAGCGCCACCGGCTCGCCGCCGGCCGTGGTCACGCGCATCTGCGCCTGCGCCGAGGTGTAGTTGGGTCCCTGCACCACGCCCATGCTTTCCAGCGTGAAGCGGTAGCCACCCACCTCGGCGTGCTGGCCTGCTTCCATGCGCACGTCCGTTTCCGTGCTGAAGCTGCTCACCACGCTTACCCCGGCCACGAACACCGCCACGCCAAGATGCGCGAGCAACATGCCGAGCCAGGCGCCGGGTTGTGAGGCCAGCCCACCGAAGAAGCCAGCCGGGTGCGCGCGCAGGCGTTGCAGTGCGCCTGTGAGTGTGCTCAGCGCCACCCACGCCGCCAGCAGCAGCCCCAGGCCGGTGAGTGGCGCACTGGTCTGCCACCAGAACGCGCCCAGCAGCGCGGCCGCAGCGCTCACGGCGGCGGCCCAGCGCAGGCTGTTCACCAGATCGCCCACCCGGGCCTGCCGCCATTTCGCCAGCGGCCCCACACCCATGAGGAACAGCGCCGGCGCCATCAGCGGCACGAACACGGCGTTGAAGTACGGCGGCCCCACCGAGAGCTTGCCCATGCCGAACGCGTCGATCACCAGCGGGTACAGCGTGCCCAGCATCACGGCGGCCGTGGCCACCAGCAGCAGCAGGTTGTTGGCCAGCAGGAAGCTCTCGCGCGAGAGCACGCCGAAGCGTTCGCCCTCGCCCACGCTCGGTGCGCGCCACGCATACAGCGCGAGCGATCCGCCCACCACCAGCAGCAGGAACACCAGAATGAACACACCGCGCGCCGGGTCGGTGGCGAAGGCGTGCACTGAACTGAGCACACCCGATCGCACGATGAAGGTGCCCAGCAGCGAGAGCGAAAACGCCAGAATGGCGAGCAGCACGGTCCAGCGCCGGAAGGCGCCGCGCTTCTCGGTGACCATGAGCGAGTGGATGAGTGCCGTGCCCACCAGCCAGGGCATGAAGGACGCGTTTTCCACCGGATCCCAGAACCACCAGCCGCCCCAGCCGAGTTCGTAGTAGGCCCAGAAGCTGCCCAGCGCAATGCCCACGGTGAGAAAGCTCCAGGCCGCCAGCGTCCAGGGGCGCGACGCGCGCGCCCAGGCATCGTCAAGCCGCCCGCCGAGCAGCGCGGCCACGGCAAAGGCAAAGGCCACCACGAAACCCACGTAGCCCATGTACAGCATGGGCGGGTGAATGGCCATGCCCGGGTCCTGCAGCAGGGGGTTGAGATCCTGTCCATCGACCGGCGCTGGGAACACGCGCTCGAACGGGTTGGAGGTGAACAGGGTGAACAGCAGGAAGCCCACGCTGATGAGCCCCATGACACCGAGCACACGCGCCTTCATGGGCAGGTCGATGCCTCGCGCGAACACGGTCACGGCCAGCGTCCATCCTCCGAGGATCAACGCCCACAGCAGGATGGAACCTTCATGGTTGCCCCACACGGCGCTGAGCCGGTAGATGAGCGGCAGCGCGCTGTGCGAATGGTTGGCCGCGAGCAGCACGGTGAAGTCGTGCGTGACGAAAGCGTGCGTGAGGCAGACATAAGACACCAGCAGCAACGCAAACTGCGCGCGCGCCGCCGGCACGGCCAGCGCCATCCACGCCAGGCGGCCACACTGCGCGCCCCAGATTGGCAGCACGCCCTGCACCAGCGCCACGCACAGCGCCATCACCAGCGCAAAGTGTCCGACCTCGGCGATCATTTCGCGCTGCCTTCCACCAGGCTGCCCTGCCCCGTGCGGGCGCGGGCCAGTGCATCGGCTGCTTCAGGCGCCATGTAGTTCTCGTCGTGCTTGGCCAGCACCTGGTCGGCACGAAACACGCCATCGGCCCCGAGCCGGCCCTGCGCCACCACGCCCTTGCCCTCCTGGAACAGATCGGGCAGCAGGCCGGTGTAGACGACCGGAATGGCGCGTGCCGTGTCGGTCACCTGAAACTGGATCGTGAGGCTTTTGCCGTCGCGGCGCACGCTGCCCTCTTCCACCAGCCCACCGATGCGAAAGGCGCGGTCTCGCGGCGCTTCTTTCGCCTGCACCTGCGTGGGGCTGTAGAAAAACACCAGGTTGCTGCGAAACGCGTTGAGCACCAGGGCACTGGCCGCCCCCACCGTGAGCAGGCCCACCGCCAGCGCCACCGCGCGCCGCGTGCGCGGCTTCATGCGGCGCGCTCCCCGATGGCCTGGGTGTCGCTCGCCTCGCGCACCAGCAGCCGGCGGCGCAGGCGCAACAGCAGCAGCTCGGCCACCACCACGGCGGCGGTCATGCCCATCGAACCCCACACGTAGAGGCCGTAGCCACCCATGTCCAGGAAATCGCGCAGGTCGGTCCAGTTCATCGTGCAGCCTCCAGGGTCTGGCGTGCCCAGCCGGTGTGGCGTTCGCGCTCGAGCATGATCACGCGCACCCGGGCCAGCGCCACGGCGATGCAGTACATCCAGCACGCCAGCGCCATCACCAGCATGCCGAGCAACATGGGCGTGGCCATGCTGGGCGCCTTGGACAGGCTCACGGATGCGCCCTGGTGCAGCGTGTTCCACCACTGCACCGAGAAATAGATGACGGGCAGGTTGACCACGCCCACGATGGCCAGCAGGCCGGCGGCGCGGTCGGCTCGGCGCGTGTCGTCGATGGCGCTGTGCAGCGCCATGAAGCCGATGTAGAGGAAGAGCAGCACCAGCTCGGAGGTGAGCCGTGCGTCCCACACCCACCAGGTGCCCCAGGTGGGCTTGCCCCAGAGCGCGCCGGTCCACAGCGCAAGGAAGGTCATGAGCGCGCCGGTGGGTGCCAGTGCGCAGGCCATCATGCTGGAGAGGCGCGAGTTGAAGACGAGGCCGATGGCAGCCCACACCGCCATGGCCAGGTAAACCACCATCGACATCCAGGCCGTGGGCACGTGCACGAAGATGATGCGGTAGGCCTCGCCTTGCTGCGCGTCGGTCGGTGCCAGCCAGAAGCCGATGTAGAGACCGATGGCCGCGAGCACCAGCGCCAGCGCACCGAACCACGGAATGAGCCTGCCCGCCAGCGGGTAGAAGCGCTGTGGCGCCGCGTAATGGAACCAGTCGATGCGTCGCGTCGTGTTCATGGTGTGTTCACTCCATCGAAATGCGCAATGCCGCACTGGTCACCAGCGGCGCGGCCAGCAGCGAGAGCAGCAGCATGGCGCCGAGCAACGAAAAATGGCCGCCCACGTCCAGCCCGGCGCTGTGCGCCTGCACCGCGCCCGCGCCGAAGATGAGCACCGGCATGAGCAGCGGCAGCACCAGCAGCGACATGAGCACGCCCGCACCGCGCAGGCCCAGGGTGAGCGCCGCGCCAATCGCACCCACCAGGCTGAGCACCGGCGTGCCCAGCAGCAGCGAGAGCAGCAGCACGCCAGTGGCCGAGGCCGACAGGTCGAACTGCAGCGCCAGCAAAGGCGAAACCAGCACCAGCGGCAACACCGAGCTGCACCAGTGCGCCGCCACCTTGCCCAGCACCAGAAGCGGCAGCGGGTGCGCGCCGATCAGCATCTGCTCCAGCGTGCCGTCCTGGTGGTCGTCGGCAAAGAGGCGCGCCAGTGGCAGCGTGCACGCCAGCAGCGCGGCCACCCACACCACCCCTGGCGCCATGGTGCGCAACAGCGCGGGCTCGGGGCCCACGCCCAGCGGGAACAGGCTCACCACCATCACGAAGAACAGCAGGCCACCGAGCGCGTCGGTGCGGCGGCGTGCGGCGATGCGCAGGTCGCGCAGGACAATGCAGCGCAGGCCAGCCAGCCAGCCGGGTGCGCTGGCCGTCACCACAGGGGTGGTCACCACGGCGGTGTTCACAGCGCCAGCTCCTGGTGAGCCATGTCGTCCAGCGCCATCCCCTGGTGGCTGGTGAGCACCACCGAGCCGCCCCGGTGCAACTGGGTGCGCACCAGGCCTGCGAGCCAGGCGGTGGCGGTGGTGTCAAGCGCGTTGAAGGGTTCGTCCAGCACCCACAACGGTGCGTGACGCGCCAGCGCCAGCCGCGCCAGGCCGCAGCGCTTGCGCTGGCCTTGCGAAAGATGCCTCACCGGCACGCGTTCGAAACCGCACAGGCCGGCTTCGCCCAGGGCCTGCATCGCATGGGCGCGGGTCACATCCTGCCCGCCCAGGGTGCAGGCGGTCTGCAGGTTGTCCATCGGGGAAAGGTCGTCCTTGAGCGCGGCAGCGTGACCGAGGTACACGAGCTCGCGCCCCCAGGTCTCGCGCTGCGCAGCCAGCGGCTGGCCGCGCCAGCGCACGTCACCCTCGGTGGGTTGAAGAAGGCCGCACATGAGCCGCAGCAGGCTGGTCTTGCCGGCGCCATTGGCGCCTGCCACTCGCAGCAACTGGCCAACGCCGAGCGCCACATTCAGGCCGCTGAACAGACGCCGCCCGCCACGGACACACGCCACCCGGTTCAGCGCCAGGCCAGCGCTCCATTCGCCGAGGTTGTTGGGGGTGTTCACCGGCTGGCCTCAAGGGTTGTTGTCAACTTAATGTGACACTTATATCATCGGTCGATGGTTGACACAAACGCAGAAACCCCGAAGTCGGGCTGGCAGATGCCTCCCTGGCGAGAGGCGCCGGCCCGGCACTTCTGCACCGACTGCGGCCTCTCCCGCACAGACAACCCACGCCGCTGCGGCCAGGCCTGCCAGTTCATCGCGCCCGACTACCCCGCGCTCGAGCGCCGCGTGCATGGCCGCAGCCGCGCCCTGCCCGCCCCCGGCGAGAGCGGCAGCGACGAGCTCTTCTTCGGGCCGCACCGCCAGATGCTGCAAGCGCGTCTGGCCGAGCCGTTGGCCGGCGCGCAGTGGACCGGCATCACCACCCGCATCGCAGAGAAGTTGCTGCGCGCCGGCGAGGTGGACGCCGTGATCGCCATGGCGCCGCACCCGGACGATGCCTGGCGGCCGATGCCGGTGCTGGTGACGCGGCCCGAAGACATGGCGAAATGCCGCGGCATGCGCATGGGGTATGCGCCGCTCATTGCGCTGGTGGAGCCCGCGCTGCGCCAGGGCTTCAAGCGCCTGGCCGTCATCGGCATTCCCTGCCAGGTGTACGCGCTGCGGGCGATCCAGCCGGAACTGGAACGCGAACTCGGTCTGCAGAGACTTTTCGTGATCGGCACGCCCTGCTCCGACAACACCACCACCGAGCGCTTCCACCACTTCCTCTCGCTCATCTCGCCCCGGCCCGAGGACATCACGTATCTGGAATTCCGCGCCGACTACCACGTCGAGATCCGCATGAAAGGCGGTGAGGTGCGCACGATCCCGTTCCTGCAACTGCCGCTGTCCACCCTGCCACCAGACTTCTTTCCCACCACCTGCCGCACCTGTGTGGACTACACCAATGCGCTGTCGGACATCACCGTGGGCTACATGGGCGGTCAGGGCGAACAGTGGCTGCTGGTGCGCAATGAGCGCGGTCAGGCCCTGCTGGAGTTGTTGGGCAACGAAGTGGTGACAAAGGCGCCGGGCAGCGCGGGCAAGCGGGCCGGCGCGGTGCGTGGCTTCCTGAAGAACGTGGAACTTGCGGCCGGCGGCCTTCCGCTGCGGCGCATGCCCGACTGGCTGCGCCCCATCGTGGGCTGGCTCATGCCTCGCATCGGGCCACGCGGGCTGGAGTTCGCCCGCGCCCGGGTGGAAATGAAAGCCATCGAAACCCTGCTTCACCTGCAGCGTGAAGCCCCGGCCCGCATCAAGACCATGGTGCCCGAGCACGTGGTGCACTTGGTGCGGCCCTATGGGCTGGCGCGGGAAAAAGCAGCGGCACCGGTGCGTTCGGGCTGAGCCTGTCTCTCCCGTTCGGGCTGAGCCTGTCTCTCCCGTTCTGGCTGAGCCTGCTTCCCCGTTCGGGCTGAGCCTGTCGAAGCCTTGTGCCCACCTGCAGAGGATCCCTTCGACAAGCTCAGGGCGAACGGGGCGGTTGGTGCGCAACTTGGCTGCGCTCACTTACCCGATCGAGCTGACCCTGCTTCCCCGTTCGGGCTGAGCCTGTCGAAGCCTTGCCCTCCTGGGGAGGGTCCCTTCGACAAGCTCAGGGCGAACGGGGCGGTTGGTGCGCAACTTGGCTGAACCCACTTACCAGTTCGGGCCGCGCCTGCTTCCCCGTTCGGGCTGAGCCTGTCGAAGCCATGCCCTCCTGGGAAGGATCCCTTCGACAAGCTCAGGGCGAACGGGGCGGTTGGTGCGCAACTTGGCTGAACCCACTTACCCGTTCGGGCCGCGCCTGCTTCCCCGTTCGGGCTGAGCCTGTCGAAGCCTTGCCCTGCGGAGGATCCCTTCGACAAGCTCAGGGCGAACGGGGCGGTTGGTGCGCAACTTGGCTGCGCTCACTTACCCGTTCGGGCCGCGCCTGTTTCCCATTCGGGCCGCGCCTGCTTCTCCGTTCGGGCTGAGCCTGTCGAAGCCTTGCCTCTCCCAGGCCAGTTTGTGTGCAGTGCACAACCAAAGAGCCTTTGACATTCCGATGTGTCATGTTAGATTGACATTTATCAATGTCACGCTTTAATGACATTGCACCACTCGGACGAGGAGCCATGGACATGATGTCACGCATCCAGTTAGCGCTCGATCGGCAGTTGAGCTGGGCCAGCGGTTCCAGTGCCCCTCCTCGACTGATGGCCGCCATGCGGCATGCGGTGTTTCCCGGCGGCGCCCGCATCCGTCCAAAGCTCTGCCTGGCCGTGGCACGAGCCTGCGGCGAAGATGCGCCAGAGCTGACCGACGCCGCGGCGGTGGCCATCGAGCTGCTGCACTGTGCGTCGCTGGTGCACGACGACATGCCCTGCTTCGACGATGCCGACACGCGGCGCGGCCAGCCCACCGTACACAAGGTCTACGGAGAGCCTCTGGCCTTGCTGACCGGTGACGCGCTGATCGTGATGGCCTACCAGGCGCTGGCTCGCGCTGGCGTCAAGCACCCCATGCGCCTGGCCGGGTTGCTGGAAACCGTGTGCGAGGGCACCGGCGCTCCCGATGGCATCGTGGCTGGGCAGGCGTGGGAGTGCGAAATCCGTGTGGACCTGGGCCAGTACCAGCGGGCCAAGACCGGTGCCCTTTTCGTGGCTTCCACCTGCGCGGGTGCGCAAGCGGCGGGCGCCGATCCGGCCGGCTGGCGCGCGCTGGGTGAATGTCTCGGCGAGGCCTACCAGGTGGCCGACGACATCCGCGACGTCATGCTGCAGGCCGACCAGCTGGGCAAGCCCGCCGGACAGGACGCCCACCATGGACGACCCAGCGCAGCAGCCGACCTCGGCCTGCTGGGCGCCATCGAGCATTTCCGTGGACTCATGAAGTCGGCGGTGGATTCGCTGCCCGATTGCCCCAGCCGGGGCGCCATGCGCCATCTGGTGCTGCAGGAATCCGAGCGGCTGATTCCGCAAAGCACCTGCGAGCGCATCGAGCGCGAACACCTGGTCACGCCGCTCGCGAGTCACTGATCCATGACCACGCTGCACGCCACCGAGCCCCCGCTCTCGCAGGCTCCCGCACCCTCCTGGCGCGAGCGCCTGGCCGCACGCGCCGACCGCTGGATGACCAGCCCCGCGCTCAACCGCTGGGCCAGCGCCAGCCCGTTCACGCGCTGGCTGGTGCGCCGGCGCTCGGCGCAACTCTTCGGGCTGATGGCCGGTTTCGTGCACACCCAGGTGTTGCTGGCCTGCGTGCGGCTGCGTCTGCTGGATCACGTGCTCGAAGCACCGCGCACCCTGGACGAGCTTTCGCGCCTCACGCGCATGCCTGCGGCGCCGCTCTCGCGCCTGCTTGATTCGGCCGTGGCGCTGCGCCTGCTGGAGCGCCGAGGCCACAACAGCCGCTTCGGCCTGGGCAGCCTGGGCGCGCCGGTGCTGGCGCATGCTGGCATTCGAGACATGGTGGAACACAACGCCGTGCTGTTCGACGACCTGCGCGACCCATTGGGCCTGTTGCGCGATCCGGCGCAGACCCGCATGCACCGGTACTGGCCCTACACCGAGGAGGGCAGTCTGCCTGCGCCGCAGGAACAGTGCGCGCGCTACTCGGCGCTGATGGCGAGTTCGCAGCGCTTCGTGATCGACGAACTGCTCGTGGCATACCCGTTCCAGGACCACCGCGTGGTGCTCGACGTGGGCGGCGGCATGGGTGGCTGGGTTTGCGCGCTCGCCCAGGCTCACCCGCCACTGCAAATGCAACTCTTCGACCTGCCGCCAGTGGCAGCGCTGGCGCGTGAGCAGGTACAGCGCCTGGGCCTGGGCAAGCGCATCACCACCCACGGCGGCAGCTTCACCCACGACCCGCTGCCGCGCGGCGCCGATCTGGTCACGCTGGTGCGCGTGGCACACGACCACGCCGACGATACGGTGCTCAAAGTGCTGCGCGCCATTTTCGATGCCCTGCCCATGGGCGGGGCCCTGCTGCTGGCCGAGCCCATGGCCGAAGCTGGCGGCTCGCCGCAACCGAGCGACCCCTACTTTCACTTCTACCTGCTGGCCATGGGCGCGGGCCGGCTGCGCACGTCAGAGCAACTCATGGCCCTGATGCAGGAGGCCGGCTTCTCGCACATTGAGCGCGTGCCGAACCGCCTGCCGCTCCATGCGCAACTGCTGCTCGCCCGCAAGGCTAGGTGTTTACCCGCGATTGACCGCCGAAGCGTCAATACAGATTGACACTTCTATCTGTCACTCATTAAATACATCACATGACAGCCGATGCCATCGTCTTCCAGAGTCCATGCAACCTGTCGGTGCGCTCGCTGGATCTTCGCCCCCTCGCGGAGGGCGACGTGGAAGTGGAAGTGTCGTACAGCGGCATCAGCACCGGCACCGAGCGGCTCCTTTGGGACGGCAGCATGCCGCCCTTTCCCGGCATGGGCTATCCGCTGGTCCCCGGCTATGAAACGGTCGGTCGCGTGGTGCGCACGCAGGGGACCTGCCCCCTGGCCGTGGGCGACCACGTGTTCGTGCCTGGGTCCTACGCCTTCGAAGGCGTGCACAACCTCTTTGGCGGCGCCGGTTCGCGCCTGGTGGTCCAGGCGAGCCGCGCGGTGCGACTGGACACGGCGCCCAGCGCCAACATGGTGCTGCTCGCCCTGGCGGCCACCGCGTACCACACGGTGAGCTACGGTGGCACCCGTGCTCCTGACACCCCGCCCGACCTGATCGTGGGCCACGGCGTGATGGGTCGACTGCTGGCGCGCCTCACGGTGGCAGCCGGCGCCGCCGCCCCGGTGGTGTGGGAAACGCAGGCACAGCGCCGCGAAGGTGCCGAGGGCTACAGCGTGGTGCACCCGGACGAAGACGACCGCAAGAATTACCGCGCCATCTACGACGTGAGCGGCGATGCCGAGATCCTGCACCGCGTGATCCCGCGCCTGGACAAGGGTGGCGAGGTGGTGCTGGCCGGCTTCTACAAGCAGAACATTTCCTTCGCGTACGCACCGGCCTTCATGCGCGAAGCGCAGATACGGGTGGCTGCCGAATGGAAGCGCGCCGACCTGCTGGCCGTGACCGAACTGGTGCAGACCGACCGCCTGTCGCTCGAGGGCCTGCTCACCCACAACGAGACGCCCGCGCACGCCAGCGCCGCGTATGCGACCGCCTTCGGCGATCCGCAATGTCTGAAGATGGTTCTGGACTGGAGACACTGATGAACTCACTGCCTGTCAACGTGCAACCGGCCCGCTTCATGGAAGCGCTGCGACAGGAAGCTGCCATCGAGCCCGAACCGGTGCACACCGGCGAGGTGAAGAAGGAGACGCAGATCATCGCGATCTACGGCAAGGGCGGCATCGGCAAGAGCTTCACGCTGGCCAATCTCTCTTACATGATGGCGCAGCAGGGCAAGAAGGTGCTGCTGATCGGCTGCGATCCCAAGAGCGACACCACCAGCCTGCTGTTTGGCGGACGGGCCTGCCCCACCATCATCGAAACCTCGTCGAAGAAGAAGCTGGCCGGCGAAGCGGTGCAGATCGGCGACGTGTGCTTCAAGCGCGACGGCGTCTACGCCATGGAACTGGGTGGCCCCGAAGTGGGTCGCGGCTGTGGGGGGCGCGGCATCATCCACGGCTTCGAGCTGCTCGAAAAGCTGGGCTTTCACGAATGGGGCTTCGACTACGTGCTGCTCGACTTCCTGGGCGACGTGGTCTGCGGTGGCTTCGGCCTGCCGATCGCGCGCGACATGTGCCAGAAGGTCATCGTCGTCGCCTCCAACGACCTGCAGTCCCTCTACGTGGCCAACAACGTGTGCAGCGCGGTGGAGTATTTCCGCAAGCTCGGCGGCAACGTCGGCGTGGCCGGCATGGTGATCAACCGCGACGACGGCACTGGCGAGGCCATGGCCTTTGCCGAACAGGTCGGCATTCCGGTGCTCTCCGTGATTCCGGCCGACGACGACATCCGCCGCAAAAGCGCGAGCTACGAAATCATCGGTCGCCCGGAATCCGTGTGGGGCCCCCTGTTTGCCGAGCTGGCCGAGAACGTGGGGACCTCCACGCCCATGCGGCCCAAACCCATGTCTCAAGACGGCCTGCTCGGCCTTTTCTCCGCCGCTTCAGTAGGACGCGACGTGGTGCTGGAGCCGGCCACCGTGTTCGATATGTGCGGCAAATCCGACACCGTCAAACCCAGCCTCGAAGTGGTCTACGACGAAGTGTGACGCCATGGCCCAGCCCGTCATCCCGATCGTTCCCTTGAAGGGCACCACCGCCATCGAGGGCGATGGCATGGGCTGCCACGCGGGCGGCGAGACGCTGTTGGCGGCCGCGAAATCGGCCGGCAAGAGCGAGGTGCTGGCGCAGTACGCCAAGGACTACCCAAAGCGCGAGAACACCGGTCCGCACGACCAGCCGCAGAGCATGTGCCCGGCCTTCGGCTCACTGCGTGTGGGCCTGCGCATGCGCCGCACCGCCACCATCCTCAGCGGCTCGGCCTGCTGCGTCTACGGCCTCACCTTCACCAGCCACTTCTACGGCGCGCGCCGCAGCGTGGGCTATGTGCCGTTCAACAGCGAATCGCTGGTCACCGGAAAGCTGTTCGAAGACATCCGCGAAGCGGTGCATGCACAGGCCGATCCCGCAAAGCTCGATGCCATCGTCATCATCAACCTCTGCGTGCCCACCGCCAGCGGCGTGCCGCTGCAGATCCTGCCCAAGGCCATCAACGGCGTGCGCATCATCGGCATCGACGTGCCGGGTTTCGGTGTGCCCACGCACGCCGAAGCCAAGGACGTGCTCACTGGCGCCATGCTGCGCTATGCCCGCGACGAGATCATGGCGGGCCCGGTGGCCGCGCCGCGCCAGGGCCGCCAAGCATTGCCCACACTCACATTGCTGGGCGAGATGTTTCCCGCCGACCCGATGGGCATCGCGCAGATGATCGCACCCATGGGCATTGCGGTCGGCACCGTGGCACCCACGCGCGAATGGCGCGAGCTGTACGCCGCGCTCGACGGAGCGGCGGTAGCCGCCATCCATCCGTTCTACACCGCCAGCATTCGCGAATTCGAAGCCGCCGGCCGACCCATCGTGGGCTCGGCCCCGGTGGGCGTGGACGGCACGCACGACTGGCTCGGGGCGGTGGGCCAGGCCATGGGCATCGCATCGGCACAGGTCGATGCCGCGCGCAACCAGTCGCTAGGGGCCATTCGCGGCGTGTTGTCGCAGCAGAAGATTCAAGGTCGCATCACGCTGAGCGGGTACGAAGGTTCGGAGTTGCTGGTGGGCCGCCTGCTGGTGGAATGCGGCGCCGACCTGCGCTACGTGGGCTCGGCCTGCCCGGCCACGCCCTGGAACGCGCACGACGCCGAGTGGCTGAAGTCCCATGGCGTGCAGGTGCAGTTCCGCGCCTCGCTGGAAAACGACCTCGACGCCCTGCACGAATACCAGCCGCAGTTGGCCATCGGCACCACGCCGGTGGTACAGGCAGCCAAGGAAGCCTGCGTGCCGTCGCTCTATTTCACCAACCTCATCTCCGCCCGTCCGCTCATGGGTGTGGCCGGTGCGGGCTCGCTGATTCAAGTGGTGAACGCCGCCATGGGCAACCAGGCGCGCTTTGACGACATGAAGGCGTTCTTCGGTGACGTAGGCCAGGGCGACGAAGCCGGCGTGTGGGAAGAAGTGCCCCGCCCGTTCCCCGATTTCCGCAAGGAGAACCGGCGTCAGAACGAGAAACAGGC
Source organism: Hydrogenophaga sp. (assembly GCF_050250835.1). GTDB lineage: Bacteria > Pseudomonadota > Gammaproteobacteria > Burkholderiales > Burkholderiaceae_C > Hydrogenophaga. The sequence goes on from NZ_JBFWNX010000021.1 coordinate 40,705, forward strand.
GAAGAAACGCAAAGCGGAGGAAATGTCATGAGCACAGCCCCCGCCCACACACTGGTGAACCCTTCGACAAGCTCAGGGCGAACGGGTTGGTGGGCTCGCACGTCGTCTTTCACCATTCAGGCTGACCCCACCTCCGTTCAGGCTGACCCCACCTCCGTTCGGGCTGACCCCACCTCCGTTCCGGCTGACCCCACCTCCATTCAGGCTGAGCCCACCTCCGTTCGGGCTGAGCCTGTCGAAGCCCCCACCCACACACTGACGAACCCTTCGACAAGCTCAGGGCGAA
>NZ_JBFWNX010000022.1:0-37083 GCF_050250835.1 Hydrogenophaga sp.
TACACAGGCGAAGACACTCTTTCACTACACGACGCACTTCAGAACTTAGAACCCTTCGACAAGCTCAGGGCGAACGGGTTGGTTGGCTCGCACGTCTTCTTTCACCATTCAGGCTGACCCCACCTCCGTTCCGGCTGACCCCACCTCCGTTCGGGCTGAGCCTGTCGAAGCCCTCGCCCACACACTGACGAACCCTTCGACAAGCTCAGGGCGAACGGGTTGGTTGGCTCGCACGTTGTCTTTCACCATTCAGGCTGACCCCACCTCCATTCAGGCTGACCCCACCTCCATTCAGGCTGAGCCCACCTCCGTTCGGGCTGAGCCTGTCGAAGCCCCCGCCCACACACTGGCGAACCCTTCGACAAGCTCAGGGCGAACGGGTTGGTTGGCTCGCACGTCGCCCTTCACCGTTCTGGCTGGTGCTGGGAGCTGCACATGCTAGTTCTCGACCACGATCGCGCCGGCGGGTACTGGGGGGCGGTGTACGTCTTCACCGCCATCAAAGGCTTGCAGGTCGTGATCGATGGGCCGGTGGGTTGCGAGAACCTGCCGGTGACCTCGGTGCTGCACTACACCGACGCACTCCCACCACACGAACTGCCCATCGTGGTGACGGGTCTGGCCGAAGAACAACTGGGCCGCGAAGGCACCGAAGGCTCCATGAAGCGTGCGCACGCAGTGCTTGATCCCGAGCTGCCGGCGGTGGTGGTCACCGGCTCCATTGCCGAAATGATCGGTGGCGGCGTGACACCCGAAGGCACCAACCTCATGCGCTTCCTGCCGCGCACCATCGACGAAGACCAGTGGCAGTGCGCCAACCGCGCCATGTTCTGGCTCTGGAGCGAGTACGGCATGAAGAAGGTGCCGGCACGCGAACGCAAGGCTGGCGAGAAGCCGCGCGTGAACATCATCGGCCCTTGCTACGGCACCTTCAACAGCGCCAGCGACCTCGCTGAGATCCGCCGCCTGGTACAAGGCATCGGCGCCGAGGTCAACCTGGTCTTTCCGCTGGGCAGCCACCTCTCTGAAGTCTCTCGCCTGGTCGAGGCCGACGTGAACATCTGCATGTACCGCGAGTTCGGCCGCATGCTCTGCGAAGCACTGGAGCGCCCCTACCTGCAGGCGCCCATTGGTCTGCACAGCACCACCAAGTTCCTGCGCAAGCTCGGCGAGTTGCTGGGACTGGACCCGGAGCCCTTCATTCAGCGCGAGAAGCACACCACCATCAAGCCCGTGTGGGACCTGTGGCGTTCGGTCACGCAAGACTTCTTCGCCACCGCCAGCTTCGCCGTGGTGGCCAACGAAACCTACTCGCGCGGCCTGCAGCACTTTCTGGAGGCAGAGATGGGCCTGCCCTGCCGCTTCGCCGTGCCACGCATCGCTGGTGCAAAAACCGACAACGCTGCCGTGCGCGAACTGGTGCGCACCAAAGCGCCGCTGATCCTCTTCGGCAGTTTCAACGAACGCATGTACCTGGCCGAGGCCGGCGCCAGCGGTCCGATGCGCGCGGCCTTCATTCCGGCCTCGTTCCCCGGGGCCATCATCCGCCGCCACACTGGCACGCCCTTCATGGGCTACAGCGGAGCGACCTATCTGATTCAAGAGGTTTGCAACGCGCTGTTCGACGCGCTGTTCCACATCCTGCCGCTGGGCAGCGACATGGACAAGGTCGACCCCACGCTGGCACGCGGCGAGGTGGCGGGACTCTCTACACCCTGGAACGACCAGGCCCAGGCCCGCCTGCATGCCCTCGTTTCCAGCCAGCCGGTGCTGGTGCAGATTTCGGCAGCCAAACGACTGCGCGACGAGGCCGAGCGCCGCGCCCGCGAAAGCGGCGATGCGGCCGTGACCGAGCGCCATGTGAACACCGCCGGGCAAGAGCTCGGCCTGGGAGAGGCGGCATGAGGCCGTTCTCTCAGGATCCCATTCGATTCGCGCTGAAAGGCCGGGTCTCCCCCATGTCGCGGCATGTCGCCACGGCTGCCCAGGTTGCGCGGGTCGGGCGCATCGCAGGCCGAGAGGCCTTACCAAGAAGGAGCATCGCATGTCACAACGGACGTCCATATCCGGCCTGACGGATGAAGAGGCTCAGGAGTTCCACCAGTACTACATCCAGGGGTTCATCGGGTTCACGGCGATTGCCGTGGTTGCCCACCTCCTGGTCTGGTTCTGGCGGCCCTGGCTTTAAGTCCGACCCCTTGTCATGAAAGGAAGACTGCCATGAACGATATGTCTTATGAGGCTCATAAGCCATCCAGCCGAGGCGACAGATTGTCGTTCGTGCTGATCTTTGCTCCCTGCTTCGTGCTGTTGTTGTCGCTTGCGTTGCTCGGCCAGCTGGTCGGCCTGCATTGGCAACTGTGGCTGCCAGGCGCGGAGCACAAGGCCAGCATCTTCTCGGGCGTCCATGCAGCCGTCTACACCCTCATGTCTCACATCATTTAAAGGAATTCACATCATGTGGAGAATCTGGCGATTGTTCGACCCAGTCCGGGTCATGGTGGTGCAAGGCGTCTTTCTGTTCGCCGTGGCCGTGATGATTCACCTCATCCTGCTCAGCACCAACAAGTTCAACTGGCTCGACGGCCCCAAGGCTGCACCAGCAAAAACCGCGTTGACGGTACCGGCCACCGTGCCGACCGCCACGCTGACCGTGAAGTCCTGAACTTCACCCCAGGTGTGCAGATGCTGTTTCCTTGCGCGGGCCAGCACAGCATCTGCCCCAACCCATTTCCCGACCGTAGAAAAAGCATTCCATCCACCTGAGACAGGAGGGCCGATCCATGGCCATGCTCAATTTTGAGAAGAAGTACCGGGTCCGAGGCGGGACCCTGGTCGGCGGCGATCTGTTCGACTTCTGGGTGGGACCGTTCTACGTGGGTTTCTTTGGCGTCACCACGATCTTCTTCGCGTTCCTCGGCACCGCCATGATCCTCTGGGGCGCTTCGCAGGGACCGACCTGGAACCTCTGGCAGATCAGCATCGCGCCACCCGACCTCTCCTATGGCCTGCGCTTCGCACCGCTCATGGAAGGCGGCCTGTGGCAGCTCATCACCGTGTGTGCGATCGGTTCATTTGTGTCATGGGCCCTGCGCGAAGTGGAGATCTGCCGAAAACTCGGCATGGGGTACCACGTACCCGCCGCCTTCTCGGTGGCCATCCTGGCCTATGTCACGCTGGTGGTAATTCGCCCGGTGCTGCTGGGCGCCTGGGGACACGGGTTCCCCTACGGCATCTTCAGCCACCTCGACTGGGTGTCCAACGTGGGCTACCAGTACCTGCATTTCCACTACAACCCCGCACACATGATCGCGGTGAGCTTCTTCTTTGCCACCACCTTCGCGTTGTCGCTGCACGGCTCGCTGATTCTCTCGGCCACCAACCCCAAGGCGGGTGAGTCGGTGAAGACACCCGAGCATGAAGACACCTTCTTCCGCGACACCATCGGCTACTCCATCGGCACCCTGGGCATCCACCGCCTGGGCCTGTTCCTGGCGCTGGCCGCCGTGCTGTTCAGCGCTCTTTGCATCGTGATCAGCGGACCCTTCTGGAGCCGAGGCTGGCCCGAATGGTGGGGCTGGTGGCTGAACATGCCCATCTGGAGCTGAGGAGAACACCATGTCGCAATACCAGAACCTCTTCACCACCGTCCAGGCCGTCGGCCCGCTCCACCACGGCGTGCCGCTGCCCCACGGCAACAGCCCGCGCACCGGCAAGCTGCCCGCCTCGTGGCACTGGCTCGGCCGGCTCGGCAACGCGCAGATCGGCCCGATCTACCTGGGTGGGCTGGGACTGGCTTCGCTGATCTTTGGCGTGCTGGCCATCAACATCATGGGCATGAACATGCTGGCCTCGGTCAACTACGACCCGGTGCAGTTCGTGCGGCAACTTTTCTGGCTGGCGCTGGAGCCACCGGGACCCCAGCATGGCCTGGGCCTGGCGCCGCTGAATCAGGGCGGCTGGTGGCAGATCGCCGGCCTGTTCCTCACCATCTCGGTGTTGCTCTGGTGGGCGCGCACCTACCGGCGCGCACGGGTGCTGGGCATGGGTACGCACGTGGCCTGGGCGTTCGCTGCGGCCATCTGGCTGTTCCTGGTGCTTGGCCTCATCCGCCCGGTGCTCATGGGTTCGTGGAGCGAGGCGGTGCCCTTCGGCATCTTCCCCCACCTGGACTGGACGGCCGCTTTCTCGCTGCGCTACGGCAACCTGTTCTACAACCCGTTCCACGCGCTTTCCATCGCCTTCCTCTACGGCGCCACGCTGCTGTTCGCCATGCACGGTGCCACCATCCTGGCGGTGAGCCGATTCGGTGGCGAGCGCGAGATCGAGCAGATCGTGGACCGTGGCACGGCCAGCGAACGCGCCGCGCTGTTCTGGCGCTGGACCATGGGCTTCAATGCCACCATGGAATCCATCCACCGCTGGGCCTGGTGGTTCGCGGTGCTGTGCCCGCTGGTGGGCGGCATCGGCATCCTGCTCACGGGCACGGTGGTGGACAACTGGTACCTCTGGGCCATCAAGCATGGTGTTGCGCCGCCCTATCCCACTGTGTTCCCCGCCGTGATGGACCCGGCGCTCATTCCAGGAGCCAAGTGATGAACCACGCTCACTTTTCCCCCCGCCCCTGGCTGCGCCTGCTCGCGCTCGGTTCGCTGGTGCTGCTGGCCGCCTGCGAACGCCCACCCATGGAGTCGAAGCAGCAAGGCTACCGGGGCACCGGCATGGTCCAGATCACCAACCCGCGCCTGAAGGGCGACGTGGCGGCTGCCAACCAGATTCCCGTGTCCATTCCCCCTGCCAGCGCCGAAGGGCCCAAGGCGGGGCAGGTCTACCAGAACGTGAAAGTGCTCGGCGACCTGAGCGTGGGCGAGTTCACGCGGCTGATGGTGAACATGACCGCCTGGGTCGCGCCCGAGCAAGGCTGCAACTACTGCCACAACCCGGCCAACCTGGCCGACGACAGCCTCTACACCAAGGTGGTGGCGCGCCGCATGGTGCAGATGACGCAGCACATCAACACCGACTGGAAGCCCCATGTGGCCGAAACCGGTGTGACCTGCTACACCTGCCACCGGGGCCAGCCCGTGCCCAGCAACGTGTGGTTCACTGCCGATGCGCAACCCTACGGCTCTAACTTCATGGGTGACAAAGCCGGCCAGAACTCGCCAGCCCAAAGCGTCAAGCTGGCGTCGCTGCCCAACGACCCTTTCACGTCCTACCTGCTGGGCAAAGAGCCGATCCGCGTGGGTGGAACCACCGCGCTGCCTACCGGCAAGGGCGAGAGCATCCAGCGCACCGAAAAGACCTACGCGCTCATGACGCACATGTCGAGTGCGCTCGGCCAGAACTGCACCTTCTGCCACAACACGCAGAACTTCAGCAAGTGGGACGGAGCGCCGCCCCAGCGCGTGACGGCCTACCACGGCATCCAGATGGCGCGCGACCTCAACCTGGCCTACATGGAGCCCCTGGCCACCGTGTTCCCCGACAACCGCAAGGGTGAACTCGGCGACGCACCCAAGCTCAACTGCGCCACCTGCCACCAGGGCGTGAACAAGCCGCTGGCCGGCGTGCCCATGCTCAAGGACCATCCCGAGCTGGCGGCCTACCGGCCTTACACGGCCCCTGCCCCTGCGCCGGCCGAGACAGCGCCCACCACCGCGCCAGGACCGTCGCAATAGAGCAGTTCCACAGCGGTCAGCCGGTGAATGCCATGCAAGTGATCCTGGCCCAGCCGCGAGGCTTCTGTGCCGGTGTCACGCGTGCCATCGACATCGTCGAGCGCGCGCTGGCGCGGCACGGCGCACCGGTGCATGTGTTCCACGAGATCGTGCACAACCAATGGGTGGTGGATGACTTGCGCTCGCGCGGTGCCGTGTTCGTGCAGGCCCTGGATGCCGTGCCCGACCATGCCGTGGTGGTGTTCAGTGCGCATGGCGTCTCGCGTCAGGTGATGAACCAGGCGCAAGCGCGCGGCCTGCGCACCATCGACGCCACCTGCCCACTGGTGAGCAAGGTACACCAGCAGGCGCAGCGCTTCGTTCGTCAGGGCCGAACCCTTCTCATGATCGGGCACGCCGGACACGAGGAAGTGGTGGGCACCATGGGCCAGGTGGATGCGCCCGTCCATCTGGTGAGCAGCATCGACGACGTGCAGGCCCTGGCTCTTCCGGTAGACGCGGCGCTGGCCTACGTGACACAGACCACGCTGAGTCTGGACGACACGCGCGCCATCATCGGCGCACTCCTGGCGCGTTTTCCCGACATCGTCGGCCCCGAGGTGGACGGCATCTGCTACGCCACCCAGAACCGTCAGGTGGCGGTGCGCGCGCTGGCCGCGCAGGTCGACCTGGTGCTGGTGGTGGGAGCGCGCAACAGCTCCAACTCCAACCGCCTGCGCGAAGTGGCCGCACGCGCCGGTGTGCCCGCCTACCTGGTGCAGGACGAGCACGAGATCGACCCCGCCTGGCTGCGCACCGCGCCCCGCGTGGGCGTGACCTCGGGCGCCTCCACACCCGAACTGCTCGTGCAGCGCGTGGTGGCTGCGCTCGGCGTGCTGCACCCAGACCCGCTCACACCAGTGGTGCAACTGCCCGGCGTGCGCGAAGACGTGAGCTTCCGGCTGCCCGCCGAGTTGGCTCTGCCATGACCATGCCACCACCGGACGTCATCACCCTCTCGGGGGTGGTGGTGGTGGTGCTGGCCAACTATTTGCGCGAGCACCAGGCCTGGGGCTGGATGCGCATGGTGCAAGGCCCCTCCGCCCTGAAGGACACGCCCGGCCTGTGCTTTGTCAAAGTCATGGGCAGCGGCCATGGTGGCGGCTTCGGGCTGCGGCCCAGCGCCAGCCACCAGGGCCTGATCGCCATGTTTGCCCACGCCGAGCAGGCCCATGCTTTCCTCGGCGGCTCCCATGTGAAAGCGATGCAGGCACGCACCAGCGAATTCTGGAGCGGCATGCTCGAAGTGCTTTCAGCGCGTGGCCAGTGGGATGGTCAGGCCTGGGGCGCCACACCCGGCACGCAACTCGGCACCTGGGTGCGTGCGGCCAACGACGACGAAGCACCGCGCCCGCTGGCCGCGCTCACACGCGCCAGCATCCGCCCCGCCAAGGCCATGGCCTTCTGGCGCAACGCGCCGGCTGCGCAGAACGCGCTGCACACCGCACCCGGATGCACGCTGGCCATGGGCCTGGGCGAGGCACCGCTGGTGCGCCAGTGCACCTTCAGCCTGTGGAAAGACACGCCCTCCATGCTGGCCTACGCGCACCAGGGCGCACACCAGCAGGCCATCGAGGCGGCCTACCGTCACGGCTACTTTTCCGAATCGCTGTTCGTGCGCATGCGGCTGCTGGCCCAACACGGCCACTGGCCCGCGCCGATGGCACCCCCAGAGGCGGTGGAAGACCCTCCACCCCCAGACCGCACCGAGCAGAGAGCCCATGTCTGAACACAAGGTCGTCGTGGTGGGTGCTGGCATCGGCGGGCTGGTGTGCGCCTTGCGCCTGGCCCACCAGGGCCTGGACGTGACGGTGGTGGAAGCTGCCGAGGGGCCGGGGGGCAAACTGCGCCAGCTGGTGGTGGACGGCGCTCCCATCGACAGCGGCCCCACCGTGTTCACGCTGCGCTGGGTGTTCGACGAGCTGCTCGCATCCGTGGGCACCCGCCTCGAATCCGAACTGCGCATTCGGCCGCTGCCGGTGCTGGCGCGCCACTGGTGGGAAGACGGCGGCACGCTCGATCTGTTCGCCGACCCGGCGCGCTCGTTCGATGCGGTGGCGAAATTCGCCGGCGCGGCCGAGGCCCGGCGCTTCCAGGGCTTCTGCGCGCAGGCGCAAGCGTTGTACCGCACGCTGGAGCGCCCCTACATGCGCGCCGCCGCGCCCAGCATGGCCGGCCTGTCCATCGGCGTGGGCCTGCGCGGCATGGGGGTGCTCGCGTCCATCGGCCCGCTGCACAGCCTCTGGCGAAGCCTGGGCCGCCATTTCACCGACGCACGCCTGCGGCAACTGTTCGCGCGCTACGCCACCTACACCGGCTCATCCCCCTGGCTGGCACCGGCCACGCTCATGCTGATTGCCCAGGTGGAGCTCGATGGCGTGTGGAGCATCGACGGCGGCATGCACGCACTGGCGCGCTGCCTGGAGCGGTTGGCCCGCGAGCGCGGCGCCATCTTTCGCTACCGCAGCGCGTGCGAACGCATCGACTTGCGCGCCGGCCGCGTGAGCGGCGTGGCGCTGACCAGCGGCGAAACCTTGCCGGCTGACAGCGTCGTCTTCAACGGCGACGGCGCTGCACTGCGCCACGGCCTGCTGGGCGGTGGCGCGCGCCGCGCCGTGCCGCGCCGCGCGCCACCGCGTTCGCTCTCGGCCATCACCTGGTCCATCCACGCGCCCACGCGCGGTATCGAACTCGATCGGCACAACGTGTTCTTTCGCGCCGACTACGCCAGCGAATTCACCGACATCTTTCAGCGCGGCCGGCTGCCGCAGGCACCCACGGTGTATGTGTGTGCGCAAGACCGGGGCGCGGACAAGCCGGTGCCGCAGAGCAGCGAACGCCTGCTCTGCCTCGTCAACGCGCCCGCTGTTGGCGACTCAGACACGCTCACCCCGGAGGCCATCGAACAATGCGAAACCACCAGCTTTTCCCTGCTGCGCCGTTGTGGCCTGAAGATCACCGCCTCGCACCCGCCGGCCATCCGCACCACACCGGCGGATTTCCATCGCCTGTTCCCGGCCACGGGGGGCGCGCTGTATGGCCAGGCCACCCACGGCTGGACGGCGGCCTTCTCTCGACCTGGCGCCAGCACACCGGTGGCGGGGCTTTTCCTGGCGGGGGGGAGCGTGCACCCGGGTCCGGGGGTTCCCATGGCGGCCCTCTCGGGCCTGCGGGCGGCCGAGGCGCTGATGGCGAGCCCCGCTTTGACCAGGTGGTGCCCTCCGGTGGCTACCTCTGGTGGTACATCGACGCCCTGAGCGACGACGGCCAGCACGGCCTGTCCATCATCGCTTTCGTGGGCAGCGTGTTTTCGCCCTATTACGCGTGGGCAAGAAGGCGCGGCAACCACACCAACCCCGACAACTTCTGCGCACTGAACGTGGCGCTGTACAGCCGGCAGGCCAGGCGCTGGAGCATGACCGAACGCGGCGCCGCGCACAACCACCGCGACCGCACCCGCTTCGTCATCGGCCCCAGCCAGCTGCACTGGAACGGGCAATCGCTCTGCATCGAGATCGACGAAGTGGGCGTGCCCCTGCCCCGCCGCATTCGCGGCACCGTCAACCTGCACCCGCAACAGCTCTTTCACTTCAGCACCCCGCTGGACGCCGCAGGCCGCCACCGCTGGGGGCCGCTCGCACCGCGCTCGCGTGTGGAGGTGGACCTGCGCCACCCCGCCCAGCGCTGGCACGGACACGCCTACCTCGACAGCAACGAAGGCGACGAACCCATCGAACGCGCGTTCACCGAATGGGACTGGTCACGCAGCGCCATGAAAGACGGCAGCACCGCCGTGATCTACGACGTGGAACCCGGCCGCGCGAATGGCCGCCTGCTCGCGTTGCGATTCGGGCGGCATGGCAGCGTGGTGCCGTTCGAAGCGCCACCGCGCTGCGAACTGCCCCGCACTGCCTGGCGGCTGGCGCGCCGAATGGGCAGCGAGGGACCCGTGCAGGTGGTGCAGCAGCTGGAAGACACGCCGTTCTACCAACGGGCCATGCTGTGCAGCCGGTTGATGGGCGAGCCGGTGACGAGCTTTCACGAGACCTTGCACGTGCCAAGGCTGGTATCGCCGGTGGTGCAGGCGATGTTGCCCTGGAGGATGCCGAGGCGGGGGTAGGGGAACGCCAACTTTCTCTTTGGGTCACCGATTTCCCGCAGTCAGGCGGTGCGAAATCCACTCGGAGAACTGGCTATCGCAGTCAAAGGACATCCATACAGCATGTTTCACTTCCGGCATTGCACCACTCGCGACCGAAATCATCGCTGCAGTTGAGTTTTTAATTTCGCTCGCGAAGCCTGGTCGGATTGGACGCGAGACAAGGCCGCACTGATGGACTTGTTGGGCTGCATCAACAACCTGTCGGCTCTCGTGTACAGGGCCTTTGCGCCTTCCAGGTCAGCCGCCACCTCGGCGCAAACACCCAGGTTGTAGATGAGCTCGGGTGAGTTCTGCTCTGAAGTGGCGATCTCACGCCACATCTCGCACGCGCGGTCCAGTCTCCCCTCCTTTGCGAAAGCGAGCGCGATGCTGAATCGCTCCTTCATCAGGGACGAGCCGATGCGATCGCCGGGCCCGAGCACATCAATCGCCCGGGCGGTCGCCACAGGCGCAACATCTCGTCGGAAGCTCTCCATCGCGACCATCTTGGCATTCAAAAGGAGTTGCTCTCCGCCAGTGATGGGCGCACTGGCGCCAGTACCGGGTTCGCGACAAGATTTGGAGGTCGCCTCACCAGAATGAGCACGCGAGTACACAATCGTTCCCGTCTCGATTGAAACCAGCTTGGGCAGGAATTCAAAGCTTGCCGTACGGGTAACGCAGCTTGCGGCTGTCTCCCTCCAGCGTGCACAACCAGCTTCGTAGGACTTGCCTTTCTTGTCCCGCTTGATCTCTCTTTGAGCGCAGATGGAGCGAGGCTCGTTGCTGCGTTGATCAGACCAGGCAGCGCTTGTGACTTTGCCCAGGTAAACACCGTTAGCGCCAAGCATCTTTCCGACCTTGGAAACCGTGGAGTTGTCCAGTACTCCGCGCTCACCCAGCCTCAACTCAGCAACTAGGGCATTGAGCTGACGCCGCTCGACCACTTCAAAGTACCGCCGCTCATCGACCACGATACTTGCAAGCATTGTTTCGATGTCGCCCGTAACGTCTACACGATCCTTGGCTTCAAACTGCATAACGGCAACCCGCCGGATGCGGGTAGCTTCCGAGCTTTTGGCTGGCTCGAGCACACTGACGCCGACTTGCGACACGGGCGCGGCACATCCGACCATCACGCCGGCTACCGCCAGCATCAACAGCGGTGAGATCAAACGGCCTTTCAACGTCTGAACCATCATCACTTTCCTCTTTGAAGTTTGTTGCCCAATGAGCTTTGCAGCTTCTCGGCAAAATCGGCGCGAAACCTGGCGCGCGCCACCTCGTCGCTGAATCCCCGTCCTTCTGCGGTGAATCCAGCAGACTGCACGTGAAGGGAAAAGGGGGGGCGGATGACAAGGACAGAGAACTCTTGCTGAAAGAATGTCAGTCCTCCAAGATCCGGGCTGCGCACGACATGAATGCCAGCCGCAGGCCGCAGCAGAACCGCACCACCACTTCGCTCCAAGCCCAGTGTCGACAAGTCCTGCCCACCGTTCCACACCGAGTTGAAAAGCCCCTCAGCGACGAACGCTGGTTGAAGCGCCACCACGTGCCCGCGCTCACGCAATACTTCAAGAACAACATCGGCAAGACCTCCCAGATCGGAGGTGGCCACGATGATCGACCCACTTTGCACCGGCACGCCGACATACTTCAAGCGACGCGCGCTTTGCTGTTCCTCAGCGGCTCTAGCTTGATTTTTGAGCTCGCTCTCACGACTGACTCGCTCCTCTACGGTGCGACAACGCGCCCGATCTTCTCTGGTAATCGGCTGCAACACCTCACCGATATCCGGGTGGACGCCAGGCAACTCAAAATACTCGCAAGTGCCGTTCGGGCGTCGATAGAACCATACAAGCGGTGCGCCATGGACAGTGAAGAAATGGCCAGGAGCTGCCACGGGCTTCAGACGCAACCTTCCACCGGCATCACGCTGGGCGATGATCCAGGGGCGTAGACGCGGCTCGAGTTCCGGCGTTACCGGCTCACATCGTTGCCCGGTACGAGGATCTCGTTCAACGATGTACAGCAGGCGAACGCCATCCCTGTCAAGGACATAGCAGCGAAGCGGCTCGCCGCTTGTGCTAAACCACGCGTCTTCAACGGGATCACTGGTCTTGTAAGCAAGGAATACGTAAACCCCGATCCAGATGGCGCCAATGGCAGCCATGCCGATCAACTGCTTGTTCCACGACAGCGTCAGGTTGCACTTGAGATAGATTACGGCGGCGACCATGCCAATGGTCGAAAGCAGGACCTTCTCGACCCACGGATTCAGGTCAGTCGCAAGCTTGATTTCGGCGACGACACTCTCGCCCGTGTCCATACCCGTCACCTTGGCGACGATGGGCAGTACACCCCAGGCAAGCAATACCCCCCCCAAGACCAGAAGGATCCAAGCGCCGAGTCTTGCGTTCATCGATCAAACCCGGTTGGCTTTTTGAGGGAATTGTCAGACGTGTCTGGACGCCCAGAGCGTCTGGCCAGGATGATCAATCGCCAGGCTGCGATTCCAACGAACAGGAGGCCCGCCAACACCTCCAGCATTTGAATGAGCATTGCAGTTTTCATGGTCCCTTTCATGCATCGCTATCTGGAAGCTTCATTGACGTCGGCTATCAGTTACAAGATGATACATAATCGTCTTGCTTCGGGTATATCTTTTTTTCAGGCTCGAGAAACGAACCTGACCCCGTCTGCAAACCCAGTAAAAAAACCTGGCAGTTTTCTGAGGTACGCACCTCAGAACGCCGGCATGGAAGCTCGGAACACCCTCAAGGCACGCCCACGCTGGAAGACGTGGCGCTGGATGCAAAGGTCAGCCTGGCCACGGCTGACCCGGTGGTGAACAAGCGGCCTGCGGTGCGCGAATCGCCCGTGGCGCAGATGAATGCAGCAGTGCAGCGGCGGGGTTAACGGCCCGATCGTTCGGCGGCCAACATCGACCCCGAGGTGCTGCCGGTCAATGTGTTCACCCCGGCGGGCTGGCCAAGGCATTGCTCGCGCAAGAGGGCCAGCGCGATGCGGTGGTGGCGATGGCGCTCGATCATCCGGTGGTGCGCTCCGCCCTGCGCGTGGCGCTGGCCCAGTGGTCACAAGTGCCGGTGCTGGCGCACCAGGAGCGCATCCGCATTGACATCTACCTGAAAGACAACCTGCCGTGATCACCCTCGGCCTGGACCTCGGCACCTCGGGCGTGCAAGCCTGCTGCTGGACGGCGCCCGCTCACGGCTTCGGCGCTGATCACCAAAAAAAACGCGCGCAGTACGACTTCCCCGACTTGCCGTTCTACGCCGTTCCTGACCCTGCCACACGCATCGCGAGTTGCCACAGCGCAACCCTGTGCGCTGCGGCCAGGGCATCGGGCGAAGCGCTGCTCAGTTCCACCTGAAAGTCGGCAGCGCCCAGCACGGGTGCCGCAGCGCCCGCCCCCATTCCCGTCAGCCACCAGCGTGCCTGAAGTCGCAGCGTGCGTTGTGCGGCATCCGCCAGCAGCGTCACGATCTCCACACGCAGGCGGCGACCCACGGGGACGCCCGCCGGGGCGGGTGCGCGCCAGACCAGCCGTTCACCACGCAGCAGCGCGAGGTCGGAAACGAGCAGGCGCGGAATGCTGTCGCGCAAAGGTTCGGCCCAGCGGTGGCCCGCCAGGGGCTGCAGGCCTGCAGCCCCGCTGGCCACCATCAGGGTGTCTCGGTCCAGGGCACCGGGCATGTCCACGGCGCCCGATACTTCCCACACGGTGCCATCGACCGAGTGTGCGGAAGGCCGCGGCCCCGGTGGTTCGCTGCGCAGTTCGTACCAGCGCATGGCGGGTGCCGGGTTGCCTGCGCAGGCCGCCAGCACCAGGGTGGACGCGCCAACGCCTCCAAGGATCAGTCTTCGCTTCATTCTGGCTCCCTCCGGCCGCGCAGCAGTGCATCCGGTTGTTGTTCGAGCGATTCGGCCAGGTCACGCAGCGCGCGCGCGGCCCGCGACAGATCGCCCAGCGCCTGGTCGGCACCGGTCATGAGTCGCGAGTCGCCCGAGGTGGCTTCGCGCAGCGCGGTGGCGGTGCGAGCCACCTCGTCGGCAGCGCGCTGCAGGTTGCTCACCAGCGGCGCGTCGGGCGCCAGCAGCTCCGAGACCTGGCTGGACGTCTTGCCCAGACCTTCGGCGGTCGTGTTCACCGATTGCGCCGCCTGCCCCATGCCGTCCATGGCCTTGCGCGTGGACACCAGCGAGCGCTGCAGTTCATCGGCCAGCGGGTCGATGCGCTTGTCCAGGCGGCCGGAGATGCGCTTGAACGTGGCGGTGATCTCGGCCAGGTCGTCCATGGCCTGCTTGAGCTGCGGTCCGGACACCATCGCGCGCGCCGACGAGGCGATGGCGGAGATATCGTCGGCAATGCGGCGGAAGTCCATGCCGTCGAACTGTTCGCGCAGGTTCTGGATGGCGGTGGCGGTGGTGGGAATCTCGATTTCCGCCCGGCGCGAGCTCCCGCGCAGCTTGCCCTCCAGCCTGGGGCGCAGGTCAAGGTCCACGTACAACAGGCCGGTGAGCAGGCTTTGCATGGAGAGCTGGGCGCTCAGTCCACGCTCCACCAGCGCGGGCAGCGTCGGCTCGGACCCCCGCTTGCCGTCCAGCCCGCTCACCGCGCTGCTGTCGAGCACGGCCACCACGGGGATGGCGTAGCTGTCGTCCCTGCGGTCATAGAACACCTCGATGGATTCCACGCTGCCCACGCGCACGCCGCGAAACACCACCGGTGCCCCGACCTGAAGGCCGTACACCGATCCGCTGAAGTACATGACAGTCCGCTCTTTGCGTGTGAACAGGTTGTTGCCAGCCAGGGCAATGATGGCGATGGCGATCAGGGCAATGCCTGCCACCACAAAGGTGCCGATCAGCGTGGCACTGGCCTTGCGTTTCATGCGGTGATCTCCTGGGCGGTCGTGGCGCCGCGACGCAGGAAGGTCTGCACACCTTCCGGCCCGCTGTGTCGCAGTTCATGGGGTGGGCCGAGCGCGGTCATGGTTTTGGATTCTGCATCCAGAAAAAGCAGCCGGTCAGCCACGGTGAAAATGCTCTCGAGCTCGTGGCTGACCATCACCACGGTGGTGTTGAGGTTGTTGCGCAGGTGCAGGATGAGCTCGTCGAGGTGGGCAGAGGCCAGCGGGTCAAGCCCGGCAGAAGGTTCGTCAAGAAACACCAGTGGAGGGTTCAGCGCCAGCGCACGCGCGATGGCGGCCCGCTTCTTCATGCCGCCGCTGAGCGTGGCGGGTTCGGCATCGAAGCTGCCCCCCAGCCCCACCAGCGCCAGCTTGAACCGGGCTTCGTGTTCGCATTGCTCGGGGCCCATGTCGGTGAAGAGCTGCATGGGCAGCATCACGTTCTCGCCCACGGTCATGCTGCTCCACAGCGCGCCGGCCTGGAACGTGACGCCGAAGGTCTGCATGAGCTTGCGCTGCTCGGCGGCATCGGCCGCGTACAGGTCGCGATCACCATAGAGCACCTGCCCCGCTGCGGGCGCCTGCAACCCGATGAGGTGGCGCAGCAGCGTGCTCTTGCCACAACCGCTGCCACCGGCAATGGCCAGCACCTCGCCGGGCAGGATGTCGAAGTCGAGGTCGCGCTGGATCACCTGCGGGCCGAAGGCCATGGTGAGCTTTCGCACGCTCACCAGTGGCTCTGCCAAAGCAGGCGCGGCGGCGGAGGCAACGGCGGGTTCCTGAAGTGTTTCCATCTAGAAATCGAGCCTTTGAAACACGACCGTGAGCGCCGAAGCAGCCACCACGATCCAGACGATGGCTTGTACCACCGACGCCGTGGTGGCATCGCCCACGGCCTGCGCGCTGCGGCCCGCCGAAAGCCCTTGCAGGCAACCTGCCAGCGCCACCAGCACCGCATACACCGTGCCCTTGATCAGCCCGACCAGCACATGCGGCAAGGTCAGTGCCTGAAAACTCGAATACACATATTCCAGTGGCGTCACGCCATAGATGCCGACGGCCACCAGCCAGCCCACCGCCATGCCCACCACTGCGCCGAACGCGGTGAGCATGGGGCCGACGATGAGCAACGCGAGCACGCGCGGCAGCACCAGAAAATCGACCGGGTTCACGCCCATGGTGGCCAGCGCGTCCACCTCTTCATTGGCGCGCATGCTGCCGATCTGCGCCGCAAATGCCGCACCCACGCGCCCTGCGAGCACGATGCCCACCAGCAGGGCCGCCACTTCGCGCACCACGCCCACAGTGACGAGATCGGCGATGTAGGTTTGTGCGCCGAAGCGCTGCAACTGAGCCGCGCCCATGTAGGCCACGATGAGCCCCACCAGAAAACTCACCAGGGCAACAATGGGCAGACTGCGTGGGCCGGTCTGTTCGATCTGCCACAGGAGGTCGGAAGCGCGCATGTCGCTGCCGCCGCGCATCCATCGCCCCAGGGAAAGCAGCACTTCACCAAAAAACGTCAATGTCTTTTGCATGTCCACCCACCAGGTGGTGGTGCGCGCACCCAGCCGCGCCACGCGACCCATGGGCTTCGCCTCGGGTGCAGCCACCGGGGGTGGCGTGCCATTCAGCGCGAGCGAGACGATCTCCCGAAGCCCATCGGGCAGGCCCTGGAGGTCCACCGGGACGTTGCGCTGTGCGAGGGGTTCGAGCTGAGCCCACAGGCGCGAGGCCAATGCGGCGTCCCACGAGCCGAGCTCAGCCGCGTCAACCCGCATTGATGACGGGTCGCGGGCAGGAAGGTCGGGAAAGCGACTGCCAGAGCCGATCCAGTCGCCGCGCAGCCGCAGCACCCAGGCCTCGCCCTTCGCCTCCCAGGCTGCCTCGGGGGCTTGCGCTGCGTCACGCGCCTCCATGGTGTATGGCGAGTCATTTCCAGCGGGGGCACGGTGCACGGAGGAATCCATTCATGCTCGGAGTGTGGATTCTATCGACGGGGGCGTCTGTAGGACATCGCGTACAAGCATCGCGGTGCGCGCCTGCGCTGCGTAACCCGCTTGCGCGTGACCTTGAAAACCATGACTGGCGGTCGCGCTCGCGAAAAGGGCTTGCTCGAGGGCTACGCGGTGTCCGCCGAGTTCCTCATCTCCACCGCCACTTCGCCTTCCTGACGCTGGCGCGGCAGGCACTGCGGGTACTCACGCTGGATGAAGTCGATGAGCTGTTCACGCACCTCGCAGCGCAAATCCCACGCGGCGCTGGCCGATGCTGCGGTGACCAGGCAACGCAACTGCATGGCCTGCTCGCCCGCTTCGGTGACCTGCAGCAGGGCGAAGCGCTTGTCCCAATGCGGGCTGTTTTCCACGGCACGCTGCAAGGCTTCTCGCAGCGGCGCCAGCGGCATGCGGTAGTCCACCCAGATGAACACGGTGCCAATGAGCTCGGAGGTCTGGCGGGTCCAGTTCTGAAACGGCTTCTCGATCCAGTACTGAAGAGGCACCACAAGCCGGCGCTGGTCCCAGATGCGCACCACCACGTAGGTACCCGTGATTTCCTCGATCACGCCCCATTCGTTCTCGACGATCACCACGTCGTCGATGCGAATGGGCTGGCTCAGTCCGATCTGCAGGCCCGCAATGAGGTTGCCCAGCACCGGCCGCGCCGCGAAGCCGGCCACGATGCCCACCACGCCCGCTGAGGCGAGCAGGCTGGCTCCCACCTGCCGCACCGCAGGAAAGGTCATGAGCATGAGGGCGCCACCGATGAGGATGATGAGGCCCTGCACCGTGCGCGAGAGCACCAGGGTCTGCGTTCGAATGCGACGCGCCATGAGGTTGTCGGCCACTGCCAGCGGGTTCGCTGCAGCCACGCCGTTGGCCGCACCCTGCACGGCGCGCGTCAGAAGCCAGGTGATCACGCCGATCAGCAGCAGCGTGGTGAGCCGCTCGGCCCAGGCGAGCCAGGCCATGTCTTGCGGCGCCTGCTGCCAGGCGATGTTGAGGGCGAGCAAATGCAACAGGAGATGTGCAGGCGCCTCGATCGCCCGGCCCACACTGAGCACCATGGGAGAATCGCGCCCCGCGCGCAGCACGATGCGCCGGCCCAGGCGGTACGCCAGCTCGGCCAGCAGCAGGAGGGGCACCGCTGCCAGCAAGGCGGGCAGCCATCCGACGAGAAAAGGCGGGAAGTTTTCGGGAAGCCAGTTCGACACGTTCATGGCCACAGCATAGCCAGAACCGTGCCATCTTCGTCTGCCTCAACGGAGCACGCGTGGACTACAGTGGTGCCCATGAAAACACGCATCGTGATCGTCGGTGGTGGCGCAGGCGGCCTGGAGCTGGCCTGCAAGCTCGGCCGCCAGCTCGGCGCGGAACAGGTCACGCTGGTCGATCAGCAGTTGTTCCACATCTGGAAGCCCTCCCTTCACGAAGTAGCCGCCGGCACGCTCGACATCCACCAGGAAGGCCTGTCGTACGAAATGCTCGCTCACGACAACCGCTTCACCTTCTGCTTCGGCGCCATGACCGGCCTGGACCTGACGGCCCGTGCCGTGCAGGTGGCACCCATACGCGATGAACACGGCGACGAACTGGTGCCCGCGCGCGCCCTGCCCTACGACCAGCTGGTGATTGCCGTGGGCAGCACGGCCAACCATTTCAATGTGCCCGGCGCGGCTGAACACACCCTGTCGCTCAACCGGCCGGCAGACGCGGAGCACTTTCGCCTGCGCATGCTCAAGCTGCTCACTGCGGCTGAACTGCGCAAGAGCGCCGGCAACGAGGGCCGGGTCCGCATCGTCATCATCGGCGGCGGCGCCACGGGCGTGGAGCTGGCCGCCGAACTGCGCGAGGCCAGCGTGGTGCACTCGCGCTACGGCTTTCGGCGCATCGACCCGCTGCGCGACGTGCAGCTCACCTTGCTCGAAGGCGCCGACCGCATCCTCGCGCCGTTGCCCGAAAAGGTGTCCAGCGCGGCGGCCAGGCTGCTCAAGGAGCGCCACGTCACCATCGAGACCCAATGCCGCGTGGCGCGCATCACGCCACAGCAGGTGGAAGACGCCACCGGCCGAGTGTTCGAGGCCGACCTCGTGGTGTGGGCCGCCGGCATCAAGGCGCCCGAAGTGCTGGGCACGCTGGGACTGCCCACCAACCGCTCGGGACAACTGGAGGTGGACGATCACCTGCTCGTCAAGGGCGAGGCTCACATCCACGCCCTGGGCGATTGCGCCGCCTGCCCCACCGCAGAAGGCGGCTGGGTGCCACCGCGCGCGCAAGCTGCACACCAGCAGGCCAGCTACCTGCACGACCTGCTGCTGCGCCATGCCATGGACAGGCCGGCGCAAAAGCGCCCCTACGTCTACAAGGACCACGGCTCGCTGGTTTCTCTCGGTACGCAAACCTCGGTGGGCAGCCTCATGGGCAATCTGTTCCGCTCCACCTGGTATGTGCAAGGCCTGTTTGCCCGCACCATGTACGTGAGCCTGCACCTGATGCACCACCAGGCGGTGCTGGGCACGCTGCGCACCGGCGTTCTGGCGGTAGCGCGGTTCCTGGTGAAGCGAGCGACGCCGCTGGTGAAGCTGCACTGAACGACTCATCAAAGAAGTCGCAAAACTTCGCCCTCCCTACCGATCCGGTGGACATGGAGCCGCTTCTCCCGGGTGAGCATCGGTTGGCCCCGTTGCTGGAGCAGGCGCACGACCTGATCCGTCAGTCGGATCGCCTCACGGGACTGTGTCCCCCAGGCGCACATGCGGGACTGCGTCATCTGTTGCGGGCCATGAACTCTTATGACTCGAACCGCATTGAAAGGCAGCACACGCCTCCCCTGGAGATCGAGCAAGCGCTGCGCAACGACTGCGCCAAGGACGCAGACAAGGCCCGCCGGCAGCGACTGGCGCTTGCCCACATGGCGACCGAGCAACGCCTCGAAGAACTCTGGCCTCAATGGGACAGCCAACGCGTCTGGTCGCCGCAGACCGTGCGGGACATTCATCAAGACCTTTTTGCACGCCTGCCAGAAACCGATCGAACTCTGCCATCCACCGACCCGAAGGGCGTGCCCGAAGCGCTTGAGCCAGGCACGCTGCGCGACAAGGAGGGAAGCGTGGGGCGCCATTCGGCGCCTTCAGCGGAGCAGCTTCCGCGGTTCCTGAAGCGATGGGCTCACCTGTACGGCGGCGTGAGGCGCGGGGAAAAACAAGTGGTGACCATGGCCGCAGCCCACCACCGCCTTGCGCGGATTCATCCATTTCGCGACGGCAACGGGCGCGTTGCCCGCCTGACTCGATGCCGCGGACGCGCCGCGTGCCGGTGCACTCGATGGACGAGGCAACCTGACCGAGCGTGGGCTGGAACACTGGATCGGCTACGTGCTGGAAATCTGCAAGGACCAGGTGACCTTCATGTCTGACGCGCTGGCGCTCGACACCATGAAGGACCGCATGGCGGCGTGCCTGACTTACGAGGAACAGGTCGTCAAGGAAGGCGTGCGCATGAAGGCAATGCGTGCGCTGCAGTACCTGTATGCCTTGCAAGGTGAAATGGATCGAGCCGACTTCAAGGGCATGCTGGGTCTGGGCGATCGTCTGGCCACGGCATAGGTCAGCGCCCTCCTCAAGCGCGGCTTGCTCGAATCCGACTCGCCGCACGGCAAGCTGCGCCTGGGTGTGCCGCAACACGCCCTGAGGTTCTATTTCCCCAAGCTGTGGCCCGAGGCGGAAGCATCGGTCTGAAGGCGCTCAAGAAATCTGGGTACCCGCCGATACGGTGGCATCAACCCTCCTTCCCGGAATCCATGGACGCCCCACACCACCCTTCTGCCGGCGCGGCTTCGCGCCACCCGTCTCCTGCGCTCGCTGCCGCCGGTGAATTTTTGAGCTTTCGCCTGGGTGCCGAGGAATACGGCATCGACATCCTGCATGTGCAGGAGATCCGCTCCTACGAGGAACCCACCCGCATTGCGAACGCGCCGGCATTCATCAAGGGCGTGGTCAACCTGCGCGGCGTGATCGTGCCGGTCGTGGACATGCGCATCAAGCTCGGTTGCGAGAAGGTCGAATACAACGGCTTCACCGTCACCATCGTCATCAGCGTGCACGAGCACGTGATCGGCCTGGTGGTGGATTCGGTGAGCGATGTCATCGAACTCACGCAGGACCAGATCAAGCCG
The DNA here is from genome assembly GCF_050250835.1 of Hydrogenophaga sp. Classification (GTDB taxonomy): domain Bacteria; phylum Pseudomonadota; class Gammaproteobacteria; order Burkholderiales; family Burkholderiaceae_C; genus Hydrogenophaga. Next base: position 20,970 of record NZ_JBFWNX010000022.1, read on the forward strand.
GTGCCGCAGATCCACACATCGCTGGACGCCGACTTCATCACCGGCATCGCCAATGTGGGCGAACGCATGCTTATCCTGGCCGACATCGGCGCGCTCGTGGGCAGCGACGAACTCGGCCTGGTCAACGCGCCTTCCGCTCTTCAGTAAATCTCCCTCATCGTCATGAACTTTTTCCGACATCTATCGGTCGGCGCCAAACTGTGGGCCGGCGTCATCGCCATCATCGTCGCGCTGTTCGTGGTCGTGGCCACCGCAGGGTCGCGCTCGTCCAGCCTCAATGAAGAATCCGAACGCGTGCTCTCGGCCCTGGCTGCCAAGACCACCATTGCCACCGAATGGGCCGGCCTGACCGAAACCAACGTCACGCGCGTGCAGGCCTCCATTGCGAGCACGGACCCGGCCATTGCCGCGATGTACAAGGACCTGATTCCCGCAGGCGTGGCATCCATTTCCGAACTGCAGAAGCAACTGCAGGCCATGAACATGAGCGAGCCCGAAAAGGCACAACTGGAGAAGATTGCCGGGCTGCGCAAGGCCGTGCTGGATTCGCTGGCGAAGGCCAACGAGATGAAGAAGGCTGGGGACGCCGCCGGCGCCGCGCAAGAAATCTCGTCGCGCTTCAACGGCGCCGTGACGCCCTACCTGGCCGCATTGCGCGAGTTCGCCCGCATGCAGACCGACATCCGCCAGCAGGCGCAAGCCGAGTTCACCGAACGGCGCTCCACCAGCCTGACCATTGCCACCTTTCAGGTCGCCATCCTCATTGCGGGCATCGTGGCCGGGGCGTTCTTCCTCATCCGAAACATCCGCAACCCGCTGCGCGAAGCCATGGGCTTTGCCGAGCAGATCGCCAGCGGCGACCTGACGGCACAGATTCGCAACGACCGCAAGGACGAGTTCGGCGCCATGACGGCAGCCCTGCTCAGCATGCGCGACCGGCTGGTGAACGTGGTGGCCGACGTGAAGCGCGGCACCGAAAACATCAACGTGGCCGCGCGTGAGATTGCCACCGGCAACAACGACCTGTCTGCCCGCACCGAGCAGACCGCGTCCAACCTGCAGCAGACCGCCGCCAGCATGGAGGAAATGTCTGGCGCGATCCGGCAGTCGGCCGACTCGGCGCGCGTCGCCAACCAGCTGGCCGACGTGGCGGGCCAGAGCGCCCAGAAGGGCGGCGAGGTGGTCAGCCAGGTGGTGTCCACCATGGAAGAGATCAACCAGGCCTCGCGCAAGATCAACGACATCATCGGTGTCATTGACGGCATTGCGTTCCAGACCAACATCCTGGCGCTGAACGCCGCCGTGGAAGCGGCTCGCGCGGGCGAGCAAGGGCGTGGCTTCGCGGTGGTGGCGGGCGAGGTGCGCAACCTGGCGCAACGAAGTGCTCAGGCCGCCAAGGAAATCAAGGTGCTCATTGGCGCCAGCGTGGACAAGGTCACCACCGGCACCGAGCTGGTGAACCAGGCCGGCAAGACCATGGGCGAGATCGTCGACAACGTGGTGCGCGTGCGCGACATGATCGGTGAGATCGCCAGCGCCTCGGGCGAACAGGCCGACGGCGTGAACCAGATCAACGCCGCCGTGGCCAACCTGGATCAGCTCACGCAGCAGAATGCCGCCCTGGTGGAAGAAAGCGCGGCCGCCGCGTCGAGCATGAACGACCAGGCCGACCGCCTGGCCCAGGTGGTGCAGGTGTTCCGCGTGGACGCGAGCGCCGTCTCACACAGCGCCATCACGCAACTGCGCCCTGCCGCGCCGCGCAAGGCGCCCGAGACGAAACCTGCGCCGAAGGCTGCCACGCCCAAGGTGGCTCCGCGCACCGAAGCCAGGCCCGCCACGCCCCCCACGCTGAAAACCAAGGTGGTGACGGCGGAGAAGGCGGTCGCCCACAACGACGAGTGGGAATCCTTCTGAAGCCGGGAACCTGAAGCCGGGTCGGGGCTCGACAGCCCCGGGGAAATCCGCAGAATAGCGCGATGACCCACCAGTACTGGCTGATGAAATCCGAACCCGACGAGTGCTCGATCGACGACGCACTCAATGCCCCCGGGGCCACAGTGCCCTGGACCGGCGTGCGCAACTACCAGGCCCGCAACTTCATGCGCGACCAGATGAAGGTCGGTGACGGCGTGCTGTTCTACCACTCCAGTTGCCCCGAGCCGGGCGTCGCCGGCATCGCCAAGGTGGCATCCGGAACCCGGCCCGACCCCACGCAGTTCGACAGGCAGTCGCCCTACTTCGACGCCGCTTCCAAACCCGAGGAACCACGCTGGCTGCTGCTGGACGTGAAGGCCGTGAAGAAAACCCGCCTGATCGGCCTGCCCGAACTGCGAGCGATCCCCGAACTGGCCGACATGGTGGTGCTGAAGCGCGGGAACCGGCTGTCGATCACGCCGGTGAGTGAGGCGCATTGGGACTTCATCAACCGCAGGTTGCTTGGCGGTTGACCGTTCTCACGAACATCCGCCGCGAAGAGCCCGGCGAAACCGCTTACGCCTCCTGGCGGCGCCCGCCCCTCATCGGGCCAGGTAGAAATCCATCGGGATGAGCTCGACCGCCCATCCACCCTCTTCACCCAGCTTGGCGGCGGGATGCAGCGATGCGATGGTCAGCGCCTCGTCGAGGCTGTCCGCCTCGATGATGAACAGGCCACCGACCACTTCCTTCGACTCGGTGTAAGGCCCATCACTGACGTGCGTCTTGCCGCCGCGCGGGCGCAGCGTCCTCCAGTTCTCCAGGTCGCCAAGCGACGCGGACACCAGGACCTTCCCGGTGGCACGCATCTTCTCGTCCAGCGGTGGGCACTGGCTCACCAGCTTTTTGACTTCGTCTGGCGCCATGCTGGCGAACTTTTCGGGAGTGAAATAGGCAAGGCCGAGGTATTTCATGGCGGGCTGCTGTGAGGTTGCGATGCTTTGACGACGAAGCTGATGATCGGAGATCGACAATTCCCCGGATGATTTTTTCTTCGACCCCAAAGACACGGGGCGATTCCACCACCACTTTTCATCGGGTGGTGGTGGTATCCACAACTGCAGGGAAGCACGCAGACATGCAACCCGTCTTAGCGGCTGCCAGGTCAATGAAAATCCCGGCTCACCGTCGACAGACCCTGCAGCAGGGGCGTGAGGTCTTCCAGGTGGCCGGCGATGAGGTTGGTGACTTCGCCTTCGCGCTGCCACACGCCGCGCACCGCCAGCAGGCGTGAGTTGGCAAGCACGTTGCGCTGGCGTTCGCGCAGGTGGCGCCACACGATGACCTGCACCACGCCGGTTTCATCTTCCAGGCTCACGAACACCACGCCCGATGCGGTGCCGGGCTGCTGGCGCAGGGTGACGATGCCGCAGTGGCGCACCAGGCGGCCGTTGGGTGCGTCCTTGAGCTGCTCGGCGCTCATCAGTTTTCGTTTTGCGAGTTCGGCTCGCAGCAACGCCAGCGGATGGCGGCGCAGCGTGAGGCCGGTGGCGGCGTAGTCCCACACGATGGCTTCACCTTCGGGTGCCTCGGGCAGGGCCAGCGAGGCTTCTTCAATGGGCACGCCTTTGAGCAGTGCGGGCGGTGTTCTCAGGGCAGCGGCGTCCCACACCTGCTGGCGGCGGTGGCCGCTCAGGCCGGCCAGGGCGTCGGCAGCGGCGAGGTGTTTCATCTGCAACTGGTCCAGGTTCGCGCGGCGGGCGAGGTCCTGGGCGTTGCGTGGGTGTTGCCGGGCGCGCGTCTCGACGATTCGCTCGGCGGCGTCTTGGCGGATGCCGTTGACGAGGTGCAGGCCCAGGCGGACAGCCCTCACCCCAGCCCTCTCCCAGTGGGAGAGGGAGTCAGGCACTTCTATCGTGGTGTCCCATTGGCTGTGCAGGACGTCGATCGGGCGCACTTCCACGCCGTGGCGTTTGGCGTCCTGCACGAGCTGGCTCGGCGTGTAAAAGCCCATGGGCTGGCTGTTGAGCAGGGCCACCAGGAATTCGGCAGGGTGGTGGCATTTGATCCAGGCGCTCACGTAGACCAGCAGCGCGAAGCTGGCGGCGTGGCTTTCAGGAAAGCCGTAGCTGGAGAAGCCCTTGATCTGCTCGAACACGCTCTGCGCAAATTCCAGTTCGTAGCCGCGGTCGGTCATGCCTTTGACGAGGCGCTCTTCGTATTTCTGCAGGTTGCCGTTGCGTCGCCATGCGGCCATGGCGCGGCGCAGGCCGTCGGCCTCGCCGGGCGTGAAGCCGGCGGCGAGCATGGCGATCTGCATGCATTGCTCCTGAAAGATGGGCACGCCCAGGGTGCGGCCGAGCGCGGCGCGCAAGGCCTCGCCATCGTTGGGGCCGGGGTAGCTCACCGGCACCTTGCCCTGCCGCCGGTTCAGGTAGGGATGCACGGCCCCACCCTGGATGGGGCCGGGTCGCACCAGCGCAACCTCGATCACCAGGTCGTAGTAGCGGCGCGGTTTCAGGCGCGGCAACATGCTCATCTGCGCGCGGCTCTCGATCTGGAACACGCCCACGGTGTCGGCGGCGCAGATCATGTCGTAGGTGGGCTTGTCGTCGTCAAGCGCGTCCTGCATGGTGAAGGTGCGCCCTTCTTTTTCGCTGATCAGTGCCATGGCCTTGCGCAAGGCGGTGAGCATGCCAAGCGCGAGCACGTCCACCTTGAGCAGACCCAGGGCGTCGAGGTCATCCTTGTCCCACTCGATCACGGTGCGGTCTTTCATGGTGGCGTTCTCGATCGGCACCAGGCGCGAGAGTGGCATTTGCGTGAGCACGAAGCCGCCGGTGTGCTGCGAAAGGTGGCGCGGAAACCCCATGAGCTGGGCGGTGATGTCGAGCAGCTGGCGCACCATCAGGCTCTCGTGATCGAGCCCGGCTTCGCGCAGGCGCTCAGGCGCGATCTCGCGGCCGTTCCACCAGCGCGCCTGCCGTGCCAGCGCGTCGAGCACGCCGTCGGCGAAACCCAGGGCCTTGCCCACGTCGCGCAGGGCGCTGCGCGGCCGGTACCTGATGACGGCGGCGGTGAGGGCGGCGCGCTCGCGCCCGTATTTTTTGTACAGGTACTGAATCACTTCCTCGCGCCGTTCGTGCTCGAAGTCCACGTCGATATCGGGCGGTTCGTTGCGCTCTTTCGAGATGAATCGCTCGAACAGCACGGTGGCGCGAGCCGGGTCCACTTCGGTGATGCCCAGGCAGTAGCACACCACGCTGTTGGCAGCAGAGCCTCGTCCCTGGCAGAGGATGTCTTTGGAACGCGCAAAGGCCACGATGTCGTACACCGTGAGGAAGTAGTGCTCGTACGCCATGTCGCTGATGAGTTCGAGCTCGTGCTCGATCTGCTGCGCGAACGCCGCTGGCGTGCCCTGCGGCCAGCGCCGCGCCGCGCCTTCCCGGGTCAGGCGGCGCAGGTGGCTGGCGGGCGTCTCGTCCGGGGGGATCACCTCGCTGGGGTACTGGTAGCGCAGCTCGTCGAGCGAGAACTGGCAGCGCGCAGCCACCACCAGCGTCTGGGCCAGCAGTTCGGAGGGGTAGAGGTTGCCCAGTGTGGAGCGCAGGCGCAGACGCTGTTCGGCGCTGGGCTCCAGCGCAAAGCCGCATTCGGTGAGCGGTCTGCCGATGCGCGTGGCGGTGAGCACGTCATGCAGGGGCTTGCGCGAACGCAGGTGCATGCGCACATCGCCCACGGCCACCAGCGGCACGGCCGTGAGTTCGCTGCTCTGGCGCGACCGGTGCAGGCGCATTTCGTCGTCGAACCTGCGCAACTGCTCCACGCCCAGCCAGCAGCGGCCCACGAAGTGCTGCAACAGCCAGCGCGCCACGGTGTCCATCTGGTCCTGGTCGACAAGGCGGTCGGGCACGGCAATGACCACGCAGTCGGCCAGCGCGTGGGCATCGACACCATCGAGCGTGAGGCGGTAAGTGCCCTTGGGTGACGCACGGCGCAGATGCGTGATGAATTCGCACAGGTTGCCGTAGCCATTGAGGTTGCAGGCCAGCACCACCAGGGTGAAAGGCGCATCGCACCGCACCTGGAACTGGCTGCCCACCAGCAGCTGGAGCTGGTGTTCTTTCGCGGCCACGTGGGCACGCACCACGCCAGCGAGCGAGCATTCGTCGACCATCGCCAGCGCCTGGTAGCCCAGCTTCTTCGCGCGCTCCACCAGCTCTTCCGGGTGGCTGGCACCGCGCAGGAAACTGAAGTTGGAGAGACAGCGCAGCTCGGCGTAGTCGGGCAGGACGGGCGGGTTCATCGCAGCGCCTCAGGCGAAATGGCCGTGCAAATACCACCCCTGCCGCGTCTGGAACACCCACAGCACACCAGCCTGCGGCGACAAGGCCACCCAGTAGTCGCGTACCACGTTGCGCATGCGGTCTTCATCGCCCACGCGGTCCCACCAACCGCCTTCCACACGCTGCGGCCCGAGCAGCAGCAACAACTCTCCCTCGTAGAGCGGCCGGTGCCCGCGCAGGAGCAGGCGCAGTGGCGCGGGCAGCACGAAGCCGGGCTGTGGCAGGTCGGTGGCCGATGCGCTCAGTCGTGGCAAGGGCAGTGCCGCCGGTTGCCAGCGGCACATCCATTCGGGGCGGTGGTCTTCGCGCAACACCGGGCGCAGCACGCGCTGCGGCCCCAGGCGGGCGGACAGCCGCTCCAGCACCAGGCCCAGCTTCTCGCCCTGGCGCAGGGCATCGGGCAGCAGCGAGGCGCTCACATCGTGCAGCGGCTGCACTTCGGTGGCCACCAGCACCAGATCGCCCACGGGCGCGGGCAGTTCCACCCGAGCCAGGTGTTCAGCCAGCAGGCGGCACAGGTGTTCGATGTCGCGCGTGGGCTCGGCCGTGCGGATGGTGATCTCGCCACCCTCGCCCGCCGCGCGCGCGCGCATCGCGTCGTGCGCCCACTTCAGCGTGAAGGCGGTGACGCCCGCACGCCGCGCGGCCAGCCAGCCGCTGAGCAGGCGCAGCAGCCGCCGCGCGCCGAACAACAGAGCTGGCGCCTGTTCCACGCGTGCCATGAGTTCGAGCCGCTCTTCAAAGGCGTCGGGCAGCGTCATCCATTCGTGTACTTCGGGCGCGAAGCCGTAAGCCTGGTCGAGCGCCTTGAGCAGGTGCTGATCGAAACGGCGGCCGATGCCACTGCGCGGCAGCGCGCGCACGTCGCCCAGCGTGCGGCAGCCGATGCGTTCGAGCGTGAGCCGGTGCGGATGCACGGCGCTCAGCACGGCCATGGGCAGGGTGTCCAGCAGCGCATCGAGCGGGCGCTTGAAGCCGTTCTCGATGCCGGCGCGCGCCAGCGCCAGCGCGGCCAGCCCGTTGGGAGCCCAGGCCAGTTGCGCCACGCCCAGCTCGCGCCCCTCGCCCAGCACGCGGTTGCGCAGGGCGCGCTGGCCGCCAAACAGCCGCACGCTGGCCTCCACCTCCATCAGCACGGCTTCCTCGACCAGAGCCACCCGGGGCGTGAACTGCAAGGCCCAGGTGGCCAGCGCGCGCTGCGTGGCCTCAGTGCGCGGGGCTGTGCCGTCGAGCGGGCTGGGCAGGAGCGCGGACCACAACATGGTCGACCTCTTCTTCGCGGGGTGTCCACCGGCTGGGCTGGCGCAGCCGGGGCGTGATGAAAGGCTGAAGCCCACCCGGCACCGAGGCCAGGCGCAGGGTCTGCTCCATCGGCGGGCCCTTGCGCTTGGCGATGCGCACGTGCAGCTCCCAGTCGATCCCCACCCGCACCTGCAGCCGCAGCGGCGCGGCCGACGACTCGCGCAGCGCGCGGCTGGGCCGGCACACAAACACGGGTGACTCGAAACCGGCGGCCAGCACCTGCAGCCGGCGAATCTGCTCGGGGCGTGCCTGCGGCAGCCAGGCCACCAGCGCACCGCAGGCCTGGGCCTTGATGAGCTGTTCGGCCGACCACAGCCGCTCGGCCGGCGTGTCGGCCTGCACCCAGACCAGCCGGCGTTCGTCGATGCCGTCGAAGCGCAAGCCCGGCACGTGCGGTGACAACGGCGGGCCGACCACCACCACCGGCTGCCCGGCGGCACAGACCTGGCGCAGCACGGGCCCCAGCAGGCGCCACTCCAGCGTGCCGCTGTGGGGCACGAGGATTTCGGTCAGCCCATGGCCGGGCCAGCCGCCGCCCGGCAACTGTGCGTCCAGCGCCGCAAAGCCGCTCGGCCACACGGCCGAGACCGGCGTGCCAAGCTGGTCACCGCGCCACAGGGCCGCCGCCACGGCGGCCGACCACCCCCCGGCCGGATGCACCGGGCGGGAGGCTTTGGAATCGGCAAGGGAAGACAGGTCGTCCTCCTGCCAGTCGATGGCGGGCTGCATGGCGTGGGGGTGGGCGAAGTGGCAGAATCAGAAAACTGTATGAACATACAGTACCCGAAAGGCTTTTCCCTGTCTACCCTGGGCAGCCAGTCGGTAGATTCGACTTATAAGTATTTTTAAATATCTTTTTTCATAGAAAAGATAGTTAAATAATCTTGACTGTCGCGATCAAAGTTATGAAACTATCTTTTCATCTGAAGTACATACTTAAATATCCTTCATGAAAACACTCCAGTCCCTCGCCGCCGAACTGGAAGCCGCCCGCCTCGCCCGAGGGTTGAACTACAAGACGCTGGCCGAGCGCACTGGCCTGAGTGCGCTGGCGGTGCGGCAGGCGCTGCAAGGCCGCACCGCCCTGCGCGCCAACAACCTCATGGCCCTGGCCGACGAACTCGGGCTCGAACTCGCACTGGTGCCGCGCGAAATGGCGGCCTCGCTGCGCAGCGCCAGCGCGGACCAGGCCACCTCCCCGCGCGTGCTCAGCGACGTGGAGCGGCTGCTCCAGCGCAACGCTGCCCCACAGGCACAGGCCCGATGAGGTTTCGCAGCCTGGACATCTTCATCGACGCTCGCCTGGTCGGCGTGTTGTTCCAGTACGGCCAGGGAGCGGGTGCCATCACGCGGTTGCAGCCAGAGCCCTCCTACTGGCTCGACACCCAGGCCCCGGTGCTTTCGTGGGCCGCCCACTTCGCCGACGCGGCCGACCGTGCCGCCTTCGTCGCCCAGTACGCGGTGCAACCGTTCTTCAATGGCGTGGGCGAGCGCCTGCCCCATTTCTTCCAGAACCTGCTGCCCGAAGGCCCCTTGCGAAAGCACCTGGAGCAGTTGCGCGGCTGCGCCCCCGACGACCATTTCGACCTGCTGGCCATGTGTGGCGACGACCTGCCCGGCGCGGTGCGGGCCACCCCTTCGGCGCAGAGCCGCACGGCCACGGCGGCCATCGTCACGCAGCACCAGGACGCGCTGGAGCCCAGTGTGGTCGACGACCCGGTGGCCGGCGCGGTCTCGCTCTCAGGGATTCAGCCCAAGCTGGGCCTGGTAGAAAAAGGCGGCCGCTACGTGGCCCGCACGCGCGCGCGCTCCGACGGCCTGCACATCATCGCCAAGCTGCCGGCGGTGGACTACGCACTGCTGCCCGAGGTGGAAGACCTGTCGCTGCGGCTCGCCAGTGCAGCGGGCGTGCAGGTGTGCCGGGCCAGCCTGCGCCCGGTGAGCGACATCGACCTGCCCGACCAGCCCTTCGTGCTCAACGCGGGCGCGAACTTCCTTGCGGTGGAGCGCTTCGATCGCGATGGCGCACGCCACATCCACTGCGAAGACTTCGCGCAGGTGCTCGGCCTGGACCCGCTGGAGAAATACAAAGATCCGCAGCAGCGCGCCACCTACGCCGCGCTGCTGCTCACGCTGCGCGAATCCATGGGCCTGGGCGACGAAGCCGCACACGAGCTGCTGTGCCGGCTCATGGTCAATGAAATGCTGGGCAACTACGACGCGCACGTGAAGAACTTCGGGGTGATCTACGCCGATGGCCGCACCCCGGCGCTGAGCCCGGCCTACGACGTGGTGGCCTACGCCGCTTACCTCGGCGGACGCGGCCACGCGCTGAAGTTCTTCCCCGGCGCGCCCGACCGCGCCTTGCTCACACCCGCGCTGGTGCGCCAGCTCTGCAACGCCAGCGGCCTGCTGGAAACGCGCGTGCGCGCGGTGCTGCGCGACACCGTGGGCCGCGCGCTGGACACCTGGCCGGCGCTGATCGAAGCCAGCGCCTTGCTCCCCGAACAGAAGAAGCGCCTGCTGGCGCACTTCCACGCGGTGTCGGCGGTGCAGGCCCTGGCCAGTCGCAAAGCGCGCTCAGCAACTTGAGCCGGAGCGCCAGGCTCCAGCCAGAGATACCGCCGGACGGCAGGTATCGCCCCCTTGAGGGGGTAGCGCGAAGCGCTGCGGGGGTGTTGCCTATTCAGCGCTCCCAGTCGCGCTCGGGCTTCGCGCCGCGCGCCTTGACGGCGGCGATGTACTGCGAGAGCAACGCCTTGGCCTGCGTGCCGCGCGCTTCGTTGTTCTTCACCCATTCCTGCGAGAGCGGGGGCAGCTGGTCGATCCACTTGCGGCGGTCGGCTTCAGACATCGGCGTCACGGTCACAGGCGGGTTCTGCGTCTTGCCCACTTCGACCATGCGGGCGATGGCGCTCTCGTGGCGCTGCACCAGGTCCTCACCATGGCGGCGCGAGTACTCGGCACCGGCCTCGCGCATGGCCACCTGCACCTCGGGCGGCAGCTTGTTCCACGTGTCCTTGTTGATGGCCAGTCCACCCGAGAACACCACTCCCATGTTCACCTTGGTGATGTAGGGCGCCACTTCGTAGATCTTGGTCGGCAGGATGCCGGTGGCCAGCGAGACCACACCGTCGGACACGCCGGTCTGGATGTCGGTGTAGAAGGTGGTGAGCGCGCCGTCGACCGGCGTGGCGCCCACACCGCGCAGCCACTGCCCCAGGATGCCGGGCGCCGAGATCTTCTTGCCGCGCAGGTCCTCGATCGACTTCACCGGGAACTTGGTGAAGATGTCGTAGGTGTCCGATCCGGTGGCGCCGAGGAAGACCAGGTTGTACTTGTCCCACTCGTTCTTGAAGGCCGGGTTCTTCTCGATGAGTTCGTTCATCGCGCCGAGCACGATGCGCGTGTCGCTGGTGACAAAGGGTGTGTGCACGCTGAGCTGGCTGATCGGCATCTTGGCCGGCTCCAGGTAGCTGAACACCCAGCCGAGGTCGGTGATGCCCTGCTCCACGGACGTGAGCGTGGCGTTGGCCTTGTAGAGCTGGCCGCCGAAGGCTTCTTTCCACTGGATCTTGTACTTGCCGCCGGCTGCCAGGCGCTTGTCCACCTCGGGCATGAACACCTGCGGAATGAAGCCAACCCATGGAATGGTGGTGGGGTGGCTGGAGGCCACGGTGAGGTTGATCACCTGCTGCGCCGAAGCGGCCATGGGCAGGCTCATCGCGACGGCGGCCGAGGCGGCCAGGCGAACGAAGGTCGAACGTTTCATGCTTGTCTCCTGTTGTGGGTCTGGGGGTGCGAACGCTGAAAGACTCAATCGACCTGCGCGCCGGACTGGCGCACCAGTGCGGCCCACTTGGTCACCTCCGCGCGGCCGAATTCGGCCATGGCATCGGGGCCCAGCGGGCGTTGTTCCACGCCCTGTGCGGACAGCTTGGGCGCCACCTCGGGGCTCGCCAGCGCGGTGGCTGCGGCCTGACGCAGGCGAGCCAGCACGGGTGCGGGCGTGGCGGCGGGCGCGTACAACATGAACCACGCCACGAGGTCGAAGTCCGCATTGATCTGCTCGGCGATGGTGGGCACGTCTTTCGCTGCGGCGCTGCGCTGCACGCTGGAGGCACCGAGCGCACGCAGCCGACCGGCCTGGATGTGCGGCAGCACGGCCGCAGGGTGGTAGAACATGAAGTCGGCGCGGCCACCCATGACATCGTTCATGGCCATGCCGCCTTCCTTGTACGGCACGTGCAGCATCTGGCCACCCAGACGCGCCTTGAGCAGTTCACCAGCCAGGTGGCCCGAGGTGCCGTTGCCGGCGGATGCAAAGCTCACGCCCGCGCCCTGCGCCGCACGCGCCTTGAGGTCGGCCAGCGTCTTGATCGGGCCCTGGGCAGAGACCACCAGCAGCGTGGGCGTGTAACCCACCAGCGCCACCGGCGCGAAGTCTTTCAGCGGGTCGTAGGCCAGGCTGCGGAACAACGTGGCGTTGATGGCGTGCGTGCCCACCGTGCCCATGAGAATCTGGTACCCGTCGGCAGCGCCGCGCGCAACCTGCTGCGAACCCACGGTCCCACCCGCGCCGGCGCGGTTTTCGACGACGATGGGTTGACCCAGCTCGCGCGACATGCCGTCGCCGACCACGCGAGAGATGATGTCGGTGGTGGTGCCAGGGCCGAAGGGCACCACCATGCGCACCGGCTTGTCGGGATACGTCTGCGCAAACGCGCCCAGTGGCAGCGCGAGGCCCGTGGCGGTGGCGCCCAGGGTGAACAGCGCTTCGCGTCGACTGGGCAGGCGGTGGAATCGGGTCATGCGGTCTCCTTCTTGATGTCGTGTGCCTGGGTGGCAGGCCAGCCTTGCGCGTACAGCGCGTTGTGCTCGCCCAGCGTGGGTGGCGGGGCGACGTCCAGGCTGCGCTGGCCGTCGAAACTCAGGGGCGAGCGCACGGTGCGCGAGTCGCCCATCACAGGGTGGTGGGTATCCACGAAAAGCTGCAGGTGCTTGGCCTGCGCGTCCTCAGGCACCTCATCGGTGCGGTACATGGGCGCGTGCGGCACATCCTGCTCGACCAGGCGGGCGCACCAGTCGTCTCGCCTTCGGCTCTTGAAGATGCCACCCAGCAGTTCGATCAGCGCGTCCTGGTTCGCGATGCGACCCGGTCGGCTGGCGAAGCGCTCGTCTTCGAAGATGTCGGGCCGCTCCATGGCGTTGGCCAGGCCCTGCCAGAACTTTTCGGGCGAGGACATGTGAAGCGCGATCCAGCCGCCGCAGGCGCATTCCAGCACGTACGACTGCGACACGCTGGGCCGGCTGTACGGACCCATGACCTCACCCACCGAGAACAGGTGCGTGAAGGCGTCGAGGTTGAAGTGCGCCATGGCTTCGAACATCGACACCTCCACCTTGCGACCGCGCCCCGTGGCCTGGCGTTCGAACAACGCGCCCAGGATGCCGAAGGCCGCGTAGTAGCCCGTCATGGCATCGGCAATCGCCGGCCCCACCACGCGCGGGTTGGCCGGGTTGACCAGCAGGCGCAGGTAGCCGCTGGCGGCCTGGGCCACGGTGTCGTAGCTGGGTCGGCCAGCGGCCGGGCCGTCCTGACCGAAGCCGCTGATGGCGCAATACACCAGCCGCTCGTTGAGCGCACGCAGGCGGGCTTCTCCAGCATGGATCTGTTCGGCGAAGCCGGGGCGGAAGTTCTGGATGTAGACGTCCGCCCCTTCGATCAGGCGGTCGAAGGTCTCGCGATCTTCGGGCTTTCGCGTGTCCAGCGCCACGCTGTGCTTGTTGCGGTTGTAGGTCTGGTAGTGCGGGCTGTAGAGACCACCCTTGAAAGCGCGGAACGGGTCGCCCGTGCCGGGCAGCTCCACCTTGACCACCTCGGCGCCCATGTCAGCCAGCATCATCGAAGCCGCTGGACCGGTGATGAAGGTGCCGTGCTCCACGACGCGAAGACCTTTGAGTACCTGGGTCATGTCATGTGCCCCTACAGTTTTTGGTCGGGCACGAAGCCATCGGGCACCGAGCCGGTGTAACGCAGCTCCCGCGTGGCCTGGTACGACAAGGCAAAACCGATCGGCGTCTCCAGCTCTTCGCTCATGTGGGCGATGAGACCCGCGCAGCGCGCCAGCATGGGCACGCCCTTGAGCGCATTGAGCGGAAAGCCCACGCCCAGCAGCACCGCCGGAATGGCGGCGGACACGTTGAGCTTGAGTTCTTTGCCAAGCACCTCGGGCAGCACAGCTTCCACCGCTTCGGCAATCTGCACGAAACGCTGGCCACCCCCCGCCTTTTTCGACACCTTGAACAGCGCATCCACACGCGGGTCGCGCGCCTTGTGCAGCGGATGGCCATAACCAGGCACCGCCTGTTTGCGCGCACGCCAGTCGCCCACCACGGCACGCGCGGTGGCATGCAGGTCGCCACCGTGCGCAGACGCCGCCTGGTCGATTTCATGGAAAAGGCGACCCGCCGTTTCCGAAGCACCCAGGATCACCGAGCCGCAACCCAGAATGCCCGCGGCCACAGCGCCTTGCAGCGCATCGGGCGCAGCCGCCAGCGTCATGCGTGCGGCCTGCACGCTGGGCACCAGGCCATGTTCGGCAATGGCGACCAGCGTGGCGTTGAGCACGGCGCTGGCGGGTGCATCGGGCTTGCGGCCGGTGAGCAGCAGGTAGAAATAGTCGGCGAAATTCACCTGGCCGATCAGGTCCTGGCAGAGGTCCTGGCCGCGCACCACGATGGTGTCGGGGTTGGAGGCACAGATGGCCGACTCGGGCACGGTGGCCTTGCCGATTTTCAAAAGAAGTCTCCAGTGAGTTGAAAGGGGTGACGCGTTCGGTCAGGCCGCAGGCACCAGGCGGAAGTCGTAAGTGGCGCTGTGGTACGGCACGTTCATGTGCCGCCCATCCGGCGCGGTGCCGGGTGGGTGCTGGTCGAAGGGCACGATCAGGCTGTTGCGCACGCCGAAGACGGCGTCCGAATCGAGGTAGGGGCTGTCGGCCACGAACAGGTGCGTGGTCACGGTCTGGTGGCCGGGCGCGTACACCTTCATGTGGATGTGGCCCGGGCGATTGGGGTGGCGGCCCATGCGGCGCAGCATGGCGCCCACAGGTCCGTCGTCGGGTACCGGGTAGAACGAAGGCTTGATCGACCAGAAGCGGTAGTGGCCTCTGGCATCGGTGTGAAAGCGCGCGCGAAGCCGCATGCCGGCGTCGTCGCCCATCTGCATGTCGTACACGCCATCGCCGTCGCCGGACCACACGTCCAGGCAGCAATTGGCAATGGGCCGTCCCTCGGTGTCCGTCACGGTGCCGTGGTAGTACGCCGGCTCACCCGGCATCTGTTCGCCAATGTCGCTGCCCAGCTCCAGCTCGGGAGAGCCTTCCCAGTAGAACGGGCCTTGCACCGTGGCCTCGGTAGGTGCGCTCTTGCCGCCACCCTTGGCCTGAAAAGCCTGTGCCGCCTTGAGCTGGTTGATCGCCACCACCAGCATGGATATCCCCAGGGTGTCGGAGAGCAGGATGAATTCCTGCCGCTTGTCGTCGCAGGTCTTGCCGGTTTCGGTGAGGAAACCAATGGCCGAGATCCACTCGGCCTCGCTGAGTTCGACTTCGCGCACAAACGCGTGGGCATGGCGCACCAGGGCGCTCATCACCTGCTTGAAACGGGGATCGGTGCAATCGGCGAGCCGGTCAATGACGGCCTGCGTGATGTCGCCGGCTTCGAGTTGAGCCATGTCTTGTCTCCTTTTATGGGACTGAGTCTATGGGCAGGTGAACGACGATGGAAGTGATGATTTTCGACCGCTATGATCGACAGCATCAATACCTGGAAAACGGAGTCTTCCATGGAACTCAGGCACCTGCGCTACTTCGATGCCGTGGCTGAAACGCTGAACTTCACACGAGCCGCCGAACGTCTGCACGTGACGCAGTCCACCCTGTCGCACCAGATCCGGCAACTGGAGGAAGAACTGGATCTGGTGCTGTTCGACCGGGGCCACAAGCGCGTGGCCCTCACCGAAGCGGGTGAAATGCTGCGCAGCCACCTGATGCCGGCGCTGCAGCAGATCGACCGGGGCCTGCAGTCGCTCAAACACGCACCCGAGGCGATGGCGGGAGAATTGCGCATCGGTGCCACGCACAGCTTCAACACACGGCTGGTGCCGCTGTGCGTCTCGGCGTTTCTGGGACACCACCCCGGCATCCGCGTGAGCGTGGAAGAACTCTCGGCCGAGTTGATCGCCCGGCGCCTGGTGAGTGGCCACCTGGATCTGGGGGTGTCTTACCGGCCCGACGACCGGACCGAACTCTGGTTCGAGCCGCTTTACAACGAGGAGCTGAGACTGGTGGTTGCCGCATCGCACCCGCTGGCGCGGCGGCGCCGGGTGCGCATGGTCGAGTTGCACCACTGCCGCATGGTGCTGCTGCCCGCGCAGTTCTCCACCCGCAAGTTGCTGGACGACTGCTTCGAGGCAGCGGGCGCGCAGCCGCTGGTGATCGCTGAGCTGAACTCGATCGCACCCATGATCGAACTCATCCGCCAGACAG
>NZ_JBFWNX010000023.1:0-32218 GCF_050250835.1 Hydrogenophaga sp.
GAATATCGAGCCATCAATCGAATCCGATGACACTCAGGGTTCATGAAAAAGGCGAACCGCCTCGGGTTTCATGGAGACCGGTTGGCCGGCGTTGCCCGGAGGGGTTTCGACATGGCCTCTCGACTATTTTCACCAGCTACATAGTCGTCCCTGATTTATTCAAATTCGAGCAGCGGCCGCAGGTCAACTCCCGTGCAGCGCCGGATGTCTGGGGTATTGCGTGCAGACATCCACGACATCGCAGTCCTGAAGGGCTTCGCCATGACAGACGCCAGGCAAGGCAGCAAAGACTGCCCATGTGAGCGCGCTTGTAGCAGGCACAAAAACGTCACCGCCAGGAAGTTGATGCCCCTCTTGGCGACCATGAGCAGCAGCCAACGGACGTTGTAGCCCGCCGTGCATGGCACCGCGTGCACCCGGTCGCCCTGTTCACCCTTGAGGTGACAGTGCCCCATCCGGTGGTCGCTCTTGAGGTGGCGGATGATGGGCTCGATGGCCTGGCGCCGTTTGAGCAGCTTTCTCTCTTGTTCGCTGATCCGCTTGGCCTTGCCCCGGTAGCTCAGATCCACGAAGGCCGTCGCTGGTCTGGATGTGGGGTCTTGCATCAGGATCGTGGCCTGCTCCAGTTGCTCGGCCAAGGTGTGCCCATCGTACGGGTTGCCGTGGAATGCACGCGCGCCCACGATCAGGTTGCCCCGCAGCGCAATGGCAGTGCCCGCCTTCACCCCGAACTCGTAGGGGGTTCTCGCCTTGCCCTTGCCGATGCAGTCCACCTCGGGAGCATGCCAGGCGTAGAGCTTGGGATGTCCATCCGCCGCTTTGCGTTGGCCGCTCTGGGACACGATGCGCCGGGCCTTGTTCAAAGTCTCAGCGAGCGCCTCACGCACAGTTTGCCCGATGGCGCTGCCCGGCGCTCAACCTCGCGCTTCAGGCTCCCGACGATGGAGCGCTGGCGCTTGATGGCCCGGCGCATGCGCTTGAACTGGCGGGTATGTGGGTAGCGACTGGCCTTGCGGCCCAGATTCTTGCCCTCCTTGGCAAAGGTCTGTTTCAGATCGACCCCGGCGTCCTTGGCGGTCTCCAGCAAGCGGCTGTCCGTGGGGTGAGCAATCGCCTTGTGCTGCACCGTGCTGTCCAAGATCGCGCGGGGGAGCTCCTGTGGCTTGAACAGCTTGAGGATCACGGCCACGTTGATCGTTTGCGCTAACAGTTCCTCGACGCCTTCCTCACCCAGCAACTGGCGCAACTTGATCAGGGTGGTCGCGTCGCAGGGGAGGCGGTGTTCAAGGTACGCCCGGCCCGAGAAGAACGGCCACGTCGGCGTCTCGCCCCAGCGCTCAACGACGCCCTCGCCGGACTCGTTGAAGGCGTGTTTGAGATACAGCAGCGCGATCATGATGTGCAGCGGCACGCGGAGGCGTCCGGCGTTGCTGGCAACAGCGGCATGTTGCACCAGCTCGCCGAAGAGGTCCAGGCCGGGCGGGGCTACACCGGCGCGGCCTCTGCGAGAGAAGACCTGAGCAACCTGCGCTTCAATCTCCTGCCAGGGCATGCGCGAGCCCAGCACGGCCGGCGAATGGCGCAGGGCGATCATGTGATCGATGCGCGAGCGGAAGAAATCATCGGTGGCGACACAGGCAAACAGCACGGCAGAACACCCGGAAATCTGCCCCTATTGGAATTCAAGCCGGAAGTCTCGGCCATCAGCAATCACCCGAAAGTCTAGTGTTTATGCGGGCTCCGGAGATTCTTTAGGGTCGACTTCCTATTCCTCGGATTCCGCTGTTCCTGAATCTGCAGCCCGACCTCTCATCTTTCATACGTTCACCAACCTCGTTTCAAAAGCAAGACCCCGCGCCATCTGTCAAGGGGTGCAATAGCGTTGGAATCCATCGGCTTCTATGCTGGGCAATATAGTCGAGAGGCCATGTCTCAACTCCCGTCCGATGCCGCCGCCTTGCGTGTGCTGGCGCCCAGCGCGCAAACGCTTTCGGCCGCTGCACGCGCCTACAACCTGCAGCTCACCCGCATCGACAAGCTCAAGAACCAGCTTGCCGAGCTCAATGCGCTCGGGCAGGCGCACCGGTGGGCGCTGCTGGATGCGGTGGCGCCTCTGCGCGTGCAGGTGGCGCAACGGCAGCGCGACCTGGCGCTGGCGCTCGACGCCCGCCTGCAAGGCAAACTGCTGAGCGAGGGGCAGGCCGTGACGGCACGCGAGTGGTTGTGTCGGCTGGCGCGCACCCTGGCCGAAGCAGGTGAGGCCGACATGCGGGAACTGCACGACCGCCACAGCCCACGTTCTCTGGCGCAACTTCGGCAGGACCACGCCGACGCCATGCGCAGGCGACTTGAGGCCGTGCTCGGAGAGCCGCTCACTGACGAAAGCCAGGAACTGAGCGCCGAACAACTGGTACGAGCCGGCATGGAACGCCTGCGCCGTTTCCAGGAGGAGGCGCAGGATCGCAGGCGAGAAGCCGCAAACGCCAGGCGCTCGCGCAAGAAGCCGGGCGGTGCGCAGCGAAATGCCGACCAGCACGACGCCGACACGTTGCTTCGCCGTCTGTTCCGCCAGCTCGCCGGCGCACTGCACCCCGACCGGGAATCCGACCCCACCATTCGCCTGCGCAAGACCGCGCTGATGAGCGAGGCCAATGCGGCCTATGAGAAACGCGATCTGGTGACGCTTTTGCAGATCCAGTCCCGCGCCGAGCTGGCCGATCCGCAGGCGGTGCACCGGCTGACCGATGAACGCCTGGCGGCGCTCACACTGTTGCTCAAGGCGCAGGTGGCCGATCTGGAGCGCGAGCGTGCCGCGCGGCAGCAGGCGTTGTCGGCCGAGTTCGATTTGCCCGAGGGCACCTCGCCCAACGCCAACACCCTGTTGCAGCATCGCATCGACCAGGTGAAGGCGCTCGAATCCGAGCTGTCGGGGCTTTTGCAGGACCTCGACGAGGTGGCCGACGAGCGAAAGTTCAAGCGCTGGCTCAACGCCCGGCGCTGAAGCCCGCGATCAAGTCGCGCGTGATGTCTGTCGCCGGCAGCTCACGGCACCCGCTGGCGTTCTGGCCGGACCACAAGGGCGAAAAGTCCCCGCTGCCGTGCGCCTCCCAGTGCGCGCGCAGCGGCGCCATGGCCGCGGTGGCCAGTGGAAACGCCGGCGTGGCGGGGTTCATGGCGCCAAGTTCGCGGATCACGCGGTTGACAATGCCGCGAGCCGGGCGGCCAGTGAAAAGGTGCGTCAGGGCCGTGTGGTGCGCGGCTTCCGTCTGAAGCACGGCGCGGTGCACGGCGCCCGTGGTGGCCTCGTGGCTGCAGAGGTAAGCCGTGCCCACCTGTACGCCAGCAGCGCCCAGCGCCATCGCTGCGGCCACACCCGCAGCGTCCGCGATGCCGCCGGCCGCGATCACTGGCACGCTCACGGCGGCCACGATCTGTGGCAGCAGTGCCATCGTTCCCATCTGTGTGGACAGGTCGTCCGTGAGAAACATGCCCCGGTGGCCGCCGGCCTCCACCCCCTGGGCAATCACCGCATCCACGCCGAAAGCTTCGAGCCAGCGCGCTTCTTCGATCGTGGTGGCCGAGGAAATCACCACGCTGCCCCAGCTCTTGACGCGCTCCAGCAGGTCGATGTCGGGCAGGCCGAAGTGAAAGCTCACCACTTTGGGTCGAAACCGTTCCAGGATGTCGGCCGCCGCGCTGTTGAACGGCACCCGCCCTGGGCCGCTGGGTATGGCATTGATGTCCAGCCCGGCTTCCTCGTAGTAGGTGGCCAGCCAGAAGCGCCATGCGGCTTCGCGCGCGTCGTCTGGTTCGGGGGGTGTGTGACAGAAGAAGTTGACGTTGTAAGGGCGCGTGGTACCGGCCGCCAGTGCGCCGAGCTCCCGCTCCAGGGCCTCTGGCACGAGCATCGCGCAGGGCAGCGAGCCCAGCGCGCCCGCGTTGCTGACCGCCACCGCCAGCGCCGCGCCCTGAACACCCGCCATCGGCGCCTGGATCAAGGGATGTTGGGTGCCGATCAGGGTGGTGAATGCGTTCATGCTCGGCATTCTCGCCGGGGTATTCGGGCGGGTAAACCCTGAATGTGTTTCCAAAAAAATCATTTAACATATTAAATAAATGAGCGAGATTGATGCACCCTTTGTCCATCGCAACCTCCCGCGCCTGCTGCTCGAAGCGCGCGAGGCGGTGATGCTGCACACCCGCCCCAGCCTGCGTGAGCATGGCCTGTCGGATCAGCAGTGGCGCGTGTTGCGTGTGCTGGGTGAACACGCGCATCTGCCCGGCGGGGTGGAAACCGGTCGCGTGGCACGCGAGGCCTTTCTGCTGGGGCCCAGCCTCACCGGTGTGCTCACGCGCATGGAGCGCGACGGCCTGATCGAACGCAGCCGCTGCCCGCAGGACGCGCGCCGCACCGTGGTGCGCGCCACCGCCGTTGGCCTCAAGCTGGTCAAGACCTTGTCCGGCACCATCGAAGCGCACTACGCCTGGATGGAGCAGCGTCTGGGCAAGGCGCGCCTGGCGCAGCTCTACACCCTGCTCGACGAGGTGATCGCCCTGGAGCAACCCATGGATGCCGAGGTGCTGGAAGAATGAACACGACCCCATCCGCCACTTGGCTGCCCGGAGGCACGGTGTACGGCACGTTGCTGAACTTTCAGCGCGAGTTCGCACTGTGGGCGCCGCAGATGAACGAGCCACCTTACAAGTCGCCACCGAAAGCGCCGGTGCTGTATGTGAAAACCGCCAACACGTTCACGGCGTGCAGCCAGTCCATCGCGCTGCCTGCGGGTGCTTCTGTGGAGGTCGCGGCTTCGCTGGGCCTGGTGATGGGCGCCGGCGGCGTGACTGGCATCGTGCTGTTCAACGACGTGGCCATCGCGCACGAAAGTTATTACCGCCCTCCGGTGAAGACGCGCTGCGTCGACGGTTTCCTGGGCCTGGGGCCCGAATGCGTGCCCCTGGACCAGCTCGGTGGACTCAATGCACTTCGCGAGCTGGAGATCGAACTGCACCGCAATGGGGTGCACAAACAGACCACCAGGCTGGCCGAGTGGGTGCGTGATGCCGCCACGTTGCTGGCCGACGTGTGCGAGTTCATGTCGCTGCGACCCGGGGACGTGCTGATGACAGGCACCGACTGCCTGCCCGAAGGCCGTCGTGAACTGGTGCACGCGGGCGACACGGTGGAAATCACCGCGCCGGGTTTCCAGACGGTGGTGCACCACTTCGTGGCGGAGGAGTTGGCATGAAGCGCGCCCGCGTTCAATGGGGTGGCGCGACCCACGACGCCATCGAAGCCGAAGGTCGCCTCGAACTGTGTTCGGGCCAACACCAAGGCCGGCGTCTCTCGTTCGATGAAGTGGTCTGGCTGCCGCCGCTCGCGCCGACACCCGCACACCGACCGCGCACTGTGCTGGCGCTGGGCCTGAACTACGCCGACCACGCAAAGGAACTCGCCTTCAAGGCACCCGAGGAACCACTGGCCTTCGTGAAAGGCGAGGCCACGCTGATCGGCCACCGACAGTTCACTGTGCGGCCGGCCGGCGTGAGCTTCATGCATTACGAATGTGAGCTCGCGGTGGTGATCGGCCGCACCGCCAGGCGGGTGGTGAAAGCCGATGCGCTGGACTTCGTGGCGGGGTACACCGTGGCCAACGACTACGCGATCCGCGACTACCTGGAGAACTGGTACCGCCCCAACCTGCGCGTGAAGAACCGCGACACCTGCACGCCCATCGGGCCCTGGCTGGTGGACGCGGCTGACGTGCCCGACCCCATGAGCCTTGCGCTGCGCACCAGCGTCAACGGCCACGTCACGCAGCAAGGCAACACGCGCGACATGATCTTCGACGTGCCCACGCTGATCGAATACTTCAGCGGCTTCATGACGTTGCAACCCGGCGATCTCATCCTCACCGGCACGCCCGACGGCGTGGTCGACTGCCAGCCCGGCGACGTGATCGTCACGTCCATCGAAGGCGTGGGCGACCTCGTCAACACCATCACGCAACATTCCGCTTCGGCATGAACATCCAACACCTCATCCATGGCCAGTCCGTCGCAGGGCCCGCCACATTTGAAACCCTCAACCCTGCCACGCAAGAGGTGCTGGCCGAGGTGTCCACGGGCGGCCAGTCCGAGGTGAACGCGGCAGTGGCCGCCGCCAAGTCCGCGTTCCCGAAGTGGGCCGGCCTGCCCGCCACCGAGCGGTCCAGGCTCGTGCGAAAACTGGGTGAGCTGATCGCAGCGAATGTGCCCGAGATCGCGCGCACCGAGACCAACGACAGCGGTCAGGTGATCGCGCAGACCGGCAAGCAATTGATCCCGCGCGCGGCCGACAACTTTCAGTATTTCGCCGAGATGTGCACGCGCGTGGATGGCCACACCTACCCCACGCCCACGCATCTGAACTACACGCTGTTCCACCCGGTGGGTGTGTGCGCGCTCATCAGCCCGTGGAACGTGCCCTTCATGACCGCCACGTGGAAGGTCGCGCCGTGCCTGGCCTTCGGCAACACGGCGGTGCTCAAGATGAGCGAACTCAGTCCGTTGACGGCAGCGCGCCTGGGCGAGCTGGCGCTGGAGGCCGGCATTCCCGCTGGGGTACTGAACGTGGTGCATGGCTTCGGCAAGGAAGCTGGAGAGCCGCTGTGCGCACACCCGGACGTGCGCGCGATCTCGTTCACCGGCTCCACCGCCACGGGCAACCGCATCGTGCAGAGCGCGGGGCTGAAGAAGTTCAGCATGGAGCTGGGCGGCAAGAGCCCGTTCGTGATCTTCGACGACGCCGATCTGGACCGCGCGCTGGATGCGGCAGTGTTCATGATCTTCTCCAACAACGGTGAGCGCTGCACGGCAGGTAGCCGCATCCTGGTGCAGCAGAACATCTATGCGGATTTCGTGCAGAAGTTCACCGAACGTGCCCGGCGCATCAACGTGGGCGATCCTCTGGACGAGAAGACCATCGTCGGCCCGATGATCAGCCAGGCGCATCTGTCCAAGGTGCGCAGCTACATCGAGCTCGGTGCCAGAGAAGGAGCAACGCTGCTGTGCGGCGGATTGGACCGGCCTTCCTATGCGCCGGAGCTGCCGGCACGCGTGGCCAGGGGCAACTACGTCTGGCCCACGGTGTTTGCGGACGTGGACAACCGCATGCGCATTGCGCAGGAGGAAATTTTCGGCCCGGTCGCCTGTCTGATTCCGTTCAAAGACGAGGCGCATGCGATCGAACTGGCCAACGATATTCAGTATGGACTTTCCAGTTATGTGTGGTCGGAGAACCTGGGGCGTGCGCATCGGGTGGCGGCGTCCATTGAAGCGGGCATGTGTTTTGTGAATTCGCAGAATGTTCGAGATCTGCGCCAACCGTTTGGCGGCACCAAGGCGAGTGGCACGGGGCGAGAGGGGGGTGCCTGGAGCTACGAAGTGTTTCTGGAGCCCAAGAACATCGCCGTGTCGCTGGGGTCCCATCACATACCGCGCTGGGGTGTTTGAGTGGTCGCCAGCCTCAGCGAAGCGAACTGGAGTCTTGGTACCCGGTGTGCACAAGCCCAACCAGCGAGGGACAACCCATGGGAAAACTAGCCTTGGTCGCCAAGATCACCCACGTCCCCTCGATGTACCTCAGCGAACTCGACGGACCGCGCAAGGGCACCAGACAAGACGCCATCGACGGCCACAGAGACATCAGCCGCCGCTGCAGAGAGCTGGGGGTCGACACGATCGTTGTCTTCGACACCCACTGGCTCGTCAATGCCAGCTACCACCTCAACTGCGCGCCGCATTTCAAGGGCACCTACACCAGCAACGAACTGCCCCATTTCATCAGTAACATGGCCTATGAGATTCCGGGCAACCCCGCGCTGGGCCAGTTGCTTGCCCGGGTGTGCAACGAACACGGTGTCGAAACCCTGGCCCACCACGCCACCACCCTCGGTCCCGAATACGGCACCCTCGTGCCCATGCGCTACATGAACGAGGACCAGCACTTCAAGGCCATCTCGGTTTCCGCGCTCTGCCAGTCCCACTACCTCAACGACAGCGTGCGTCTGGGCTGGGCCATGCGCAAGGCCGTGGAAGATCACTACGACGGCACCGTCGCCTTTTTCGCCAGCGGTTCGCTCAGCCACCGCTTCGCGCAGAACGGCCTCGCACCCGAGTTCGCTTTTCGGATCTGGAGCCCTTTCCTCGAAACCCTGGATCGTCGCGTCGTGCAGATGTGGGAACAAGGCGAATGGAAAGCCTTCTGCGAAATGTTGCCCGAATACGCGGCCAAGGGCCATGGCGAGGGGTTCATGCACGACACCGCCATGATGCTCGGCGCGCTGGGCTGGAGTGCGTACGACGGCCAGGCCGAGATCGTCACGCCTTACTTCGGCGCCTCCGGCACGGGCCAGATCAACGCGGTGTTTTCCGTCACGGCGCAGACCGGCGCCGCCATTCCTGCGCCGCAAGCTTCGTCTGCCGCCGGTTACCAGGCTGTGAGCCGCCTCTGAAGTTCCCATGCCCCATCTTGTCGTTCTCTACACCCCCAACCTCGATCAACCTGCCACCGCAGGCGGGACCGACATGAAAGCACTCTGCCGCGAGCTCTGCGACGCCATGCTCGCCGTGCGCGACGAGGCCGACCGCCAGGTCTTCCCCACCGGCGGCACGCGGGTGCTCGCCTACCCGGCGGCGCACTGCGCGGTGTCCGATGGTGGGGCTGCCGGCGAAGCCGCGGGCCTGGGTGGTGACTACGCTTTCGTCTACATGAACTTGCGCATGGCCAAGGGTCGCAGCGCCGTCGTGCACCAGCGCGTGGGCGAAGCGCTTCAGGGTGTGGTGAAAGCCCGTTTTGCCACCCAGCTCGCCACGCGCCCCATCGGCATCACCGTGCAGGTGGACGAGGGGGGCGAGGTGTTCGACGGCAAGACCAGCTCCCTGCACCCCCTCTTCAACCGGAACTGACCCCCATGCTCGACGAAGCTCTCATCCGGCAGCTCGCCGCCGAACTGGACCAGTCGGAGAAGGCGCGCGTGCCGCTCGAACACTTCTCCAAACGCTTCCCGGGCATGACCATCGAAGACGGCTACCGCGTCGGCCGCGCCTGGGTAGCGTTGCAAAAAGCCAGCGGCAAGAAGGTCATTGGTCACAAGATTGGTCTCACCAGCCGCGCCATGCAGCTCTCGAGCCAGATTGACGAGCCCGACTTCGGCACCCTGCTCGACAGCATGCGGTTCACCGCGCAAGCCAGCCAGGTGCTGGAGATTCCCGCCAACCGCTTCATCGCACCGCGTGTGGAGGTGGAACTGGCCTTCATTCTCAAAGCGCCACTGCAGGGTGCGGATGTGACGGTGGAAGACGTGCTGGCCGCCACCGCGTACGTGACCCCCGCCATCGAAATCATCGACGCGCGCATTGAACAGTTCGACCGCCACACCAAGGTCATGCGCAAGGTGTTCGACACCATCAGCGACAACGCAGCCAATGCCGGCATCGTCGTGGGTGAGGGCGACGCCCGCTACCGTGCCGACCCACGCACCACCGACCTGCCCTGGTGTGGCGCCATCCTGCGTCAGAACGGGACGGTGGAGGAAACCGGCCTGGCTGCAGGCGTGCAGGGCCACCCCGCCATCGGCATTGCCTGGCTGGCGCACAAGCTTGCCCCCTGGGGTGAGTCACTGCAGGCCGGGCAGATCGTGCTGGCCGGCTCGTTCACCCGGCCCGTGGCCGCAAGGGCAGGCGATCTGTTCGAGGCCGACTACGGCCCGATGGGCTGCCTGCGTTTCAAGTTCGTCTGATCACCCACCCCATGCAAACCCCCGTCAACACCTTCAAGCAGTCGCTGGCCGCTGGGCAGGCACCCCTTGGCCTGTGGGCCGCGCTGGCCAGCCCCTACAGCACCGAACTCATCGCCGGAATCGGCTACGACTGGCTGCTCATCGACGGCGAACACGCGCCCAACGATGTGCGCAGCACCCTGGCGCAGCTGCAGGCGGTGGCCAGCGCGCAACTGGCCTTTGGCGACCGGCGCTCGCACCCGGTGGTGCGTGTGCCGGTGGGCACGGGCGACGTCGGCGTGGCGCTGATCAAGCAATACCTGGACATCGGTGTGCAGACCTTGCTGGTGCCCATGATCGACACCCCTGTGCAGGCTGAACTGGTGGTGAAGGCCACGCGCTATGCGCCCACCGGCATTCGTGGCATGGGCAGCGCTCTGGCGCGGGCCTCGCGCTGGCAGGCGCATGCGCAGTATGTGCACGAGGCCAACGAGCAGGTTTGCGTGCTGGTGCAGGCCGAGACTGTGGAAGCGATGAAGAACCTCGATGCCATCGCTGCCACGCCTGGCGTCGACGGTGTGTTCATCGGCCCGGCCGACCTCAGCGCTTCCATGGGCCACCCTGGCAACGCCGGCCACCGCGATGTGCAGGCCGCCATCCTCGACGGCATCGCGCGCATCCGCGCTGCCGGCAAGGCGCCGGGCATCCTGGCCACCACCGAGCCGCTGGCGCGGCAATGGCTGCAGGCCGGCGCGCAATTCGTCGCCGTGGGGGCCGACACCATGCTGCTGGCCGCCGGCGCCACCCGCCTGCTCGCACAGTACAAGGGCGCGGGCCAGCCCTCGCCCAACACCTATTGAAGGAGATGCACCCATGAACACGGCATTGAACCCCGCCAGCACCACACCCGCCGGCATGCACGCGGACGAGTGGGCCGCGCGAATCGAACTCGCCGCCTGCTACCGCGTCTTTGCCATGCTGGGGTGGACGGAGATGATCTACAACCACATCACGCTGCGTCTGCCCACCAGCGTGTGTGGAGATGACAAGCAGTTCCTCATCAATCCCTTTGGTCTTCACTACAGCGAGGTGACGGCCCGCAACCTGGTGAAGATCAATCTGCGAGGCGAGGTGCTTGACGGATCGCCGCACCCCGTGAACCCGGCCGGGTTCACCGTGCACGCCGCGATTCACGACGGCCTGGCAGGTGCGCACTGCGTCATGCACACACACACCACCGCGGGTGTGGCCGTCGCCTGTCTCAAGGGTGGCCTGCAGCAGACCAACTTCTACACCGCGCAATTGCACGACATGGTCGCCTATCACGCGTTCGAGGGCATCACCATCCACGCCGACGAAGCGCCGCGCCTGCTCAGAAGCATCGGCGACAAGCCGGCGGTGATCCTGCGCAACCATGGCTTGCTGGCCTGGGGCGCCACGCTGCCCCAGACCTTTGCCATCCTCTGGACGCTGCAGCGCGCCTGCGAGATCCAGATGGCCACGTTCTCCATGGGTGGCGCCGAGGCGGCCCTGCCGGTGTCAGAGGCCATTGCCGCAAAATGCACGCGCGACGCGTTGCAATTCAACCCCCACCACGGCGCGGGCCGCGATGTGTTTGACGCCCTGGTCCGGCAGGTGAATCGCCTGGACCGCAGCTACCTGGAGTAAGCCTTGCCCCCTCCCGACTTTCAACGCGTTGCCATCGTCGGCGCTGGTGCCATTGGCGGATGGCTCGGCGTGTTGCTCTCTCACACCGGGTGCCAGGTGAGTGCGCTCGCTCGTGGCGACACGCTGACCGCCCTGCAGCGCGATGGATTGCAGCTTCACCAGGACGGCAAGACCATCGGCGCGCCGGTAGAGGCTTCGGCCAGTGCAGTGGCACTGGGTGTGCAGGATCTGGTGATCGTCGCCGTGAAGTCACCGGCCCTGAGCGAAGTGGCGCGCAGCATGGCCCCGCTGATTGGCCGTCATACCGTGGTGCTCACCGCCATGAACGGCGTGCCCTGGTGGTTCTTCAATGGCTTCGGTGGCGCTCGGTCCGGCACGCGCCTGCAGGCGGTCGATCCGGGTGGCGACATCGACCGCGCCGTGCCCGCCCGCAACGTGATCGGAGGCGTGGTGCATGCCAGCTGCTCGGTCGATGCACCCGGCGTGATTCGCCACCATTTCGGCAATGGCCTCATCATCGGCGAGCCCTCCGGCGAACAGAGCGAGCGCGTGAACGCGCTGGCCGAGCTGCTGCGACGCGCTGGCCTCAATGCTTCGGTGTCGCCGCAGATCCAGAGGGACGTCTGGTACAAGCTGTGGGGCAACATGACCGTGAACCCGGTCAGCGCCCTCACCGGCGCCACCACCGACCGCATCCTGGGTGACGAGCTGGTGCGAGGCTTCATCAGCAGCGTCATGCTCGAAGCCAAGGCGATCGGTGCCCACATCGGCATCCCCATCGACCAGCAGCCGGAAGATCGCCACGCCGTCACGCTCAAGCTCGGCGCCTTCAAGACGTCGATGCTGCAGGACGTGCAGGCAGGAAAGCCGGTGGAGCTCGATGCGCTGGTGAGCGTGGTGCGCGAGCTTGGACAGCTCACCGGCGTGGCCACGCCATTCACCGATGCCTTGCTCGGTCTCTCGCGCCTGCAGGCGCAGACGCTCGGGCTCTACCCCGCGCCGCTGGCCCGGCAGGGTTAGCCCCCTACCGGAGCGGGACGGGCCACAGAAAAATCGTCTGATGCCTTCCAACTGGACCCTGGACGCCCCCTCCGCTGGCCACCTTGTGTCCTCGGCCGTGGTGCATGGGCTGCTCGAAGTGGCCGGCGCACCGCTCAGCGCGGCCCGCCTGCTGCGCGCCATCCAGTCGGTGGTGCCGGTGCAGTACCTGTCCCTCGTCGCCTTTCGCCGCGATACCCCCGAGCTCATCGAAGGCAGCTCTCACGACACGCACGGCCGCGACGTGGTCGCCGAGTGTTTCGCCATTTACCGGCGCTGCTACTTCCGCAGCGATTCGGTGATGCGGCTTGCCGATCAGGTGGCGGTGCGCCCCGCGCGCGAAGTGGCCGTTCTGCACTGCCGGGCCGACGAGCTGCCCGTGGCGGGTTGGCGCGACGATATCTACGTGCGTGAACGCCTCACCGAGCGCTTCACGTTGCTGCACGCACCTGCGCCAGGTTCCGTGCAGGCCATCCACCTCTACCGCGACGACCGGCAAGGGTTCTTCCAGCCCTCGGAAATCGCCCAACTGCTGGCGATGGCCCCCTTGCTGCGTCAGGCCCATCAGGCCGCCTTGCAGGTGGGGGCGGTGGCGGCCGATCGCCAGGCCCAGGTGGCTCAGGCCGAGCGGCGCCTGTCGCGGCTCGCGCCTTTGCTTTCTCCGCGCGAGCGCTCGGTGTGCGCCCGCATCGCCTGTGGGCTCAGTGCCGATGGCATCGCCGCCGATCTGGACGTGGCACCGTCCACGGTGACGACGCTGCGCAAGCGCGCCTACCTCAAGCTGTCCGATGCCGGCCTGCCTTCAGACCGGATGCGCCTGGCGCATTGGCTGGGCTAGGCGCAGACTCCTAGGGTTTCTCCGTGGAAGGCCGGCCTGGAAGCAGGGTTTGCGACGCATAGAATCTGCCCACCCTGAGAGGCGGAGAAACAATCATGAGACAGACATGGCGCGCACTGCGCGCAATTTTGCTGGCCGTTGCGCTGGTGTATCTGGGCGGCTGTGCCTCCTTTTACGTCGATGGCAATGCGCCGGAAGTGCCTGCTGCCCAGTACAAGAAGCCGGCCGCACCGGTCGATGTGCAGGTGATCTGGGAGTTCCAGACCAAAGGCGTCGCGAACGCCAGGGCCACGGAGTATCTGAAGGACCGGGTCGTGAACCAGCTCGCCACCAGTGGCCTGTTTGCCAAGGTGAGCGATGGTCCGGTCGCCAGTGGCGCACTGCTGACCGCCACGGTGAACAACGTGCCGCTCACCGACGACGCGGCCTCCAAGGGCTTCGTCGCAGGCCTGACCTTCGGCATTGCGGGGCAGACCGTGGGTGATGGATACGAATGCACGCTGCGCTACACGCCGGGACGCAGCGGCGCTTCCCCGCTCGAACAGAAGAGCAAGCACGTCATCTACACCAACATTGGTGCGGCGGGACCACCGCCGGGTGCGCAGAAGATGGCCAGCGTCGAAGAGGCCGTCACGACCATGCTGCGCCAGTTGATCAGCCGAACCCTCAATCCCTTGTCTCAGGACCCGGCATTCCCATGAACGCTCTTTCCCTGCGTCTCGCGCCGGTGTTGGCCATGCTCGTTCTGGCCGGTTGCGCCAACGTCAAACTCGATGCCACGGGCGCCACACCTGCCACGGTCGAGAAACTGCGCAGCGCCCAGCTGGCGCCCGCACAGGCCGGATCTTTCCGTCTCGCGCCTGGCAAGGACCCTGCCATGGACACCTCGCTGAGTGGTCTCAGAGGAAACTCGCTGGCGCCGGCCAAAGGCAGCTGGTCGCAACTGCTCAAGGACACGGTGGTGGCCGAGCTCACAGCCGCTGGCCTGTACGACCCCGCCTCCAGCCTCGTTATCGAAGGGCAACTCACCGACAGCAAGGTCGACGCGGCCATCGGAACGGGCACTGGCCGCCTGGCCGCGCGCTTCACGGTGAAAAAAGCCGGCAAAGTCGCCTACGACAAGGAGCTGGCGGTCGATGCCCAATGGGAGTCATCATTCGTTGGCGCGGTGGCGATTCCGGCCGCCATGAACCAGTACGGCGCTTTGTACAAGGCGCTCGTCGCCCAACTCGTTGACGACCCTGAATTTCGCCGTGCGCTGACCAGGTAGCGCCCGGTGTCGCGGGCGCCTGAGCACACGCCCGCGGTACCCCTGTCCATCCCCTTCAGAGGGGACGGCCCGCACCCAACGGCCGCCTAGCATGGGTCTCCCTTCCCACGAACAGGAGACAGGCCATGTGGCTGCGCAACTGCTGGTACGTGGTTGCCTGGAACCATGAGATTCCAGCGGCCGACTCACCGCAACTCTTCACACGAACCGTGCTGGGCGAACCGGTGCTCGTGTACCGCACGCAGGCTGGCGAACTGGTGGCGCTGGAAGACCGCTGCTGCCATCGGCACGCGCCGCTGTCGGTGGGTCGGCGCGAGGGCGACTGTGTGCGCTGTGGTTACCACGGGCTGAAGTTCGATCCGCAGGGCCAGTGCGTGGAGGCGCCGGGCATCGAGATCGTGCCCGCCAAGGCGCGTGTGCGCCGATATCCCGTGGCCGTGAAAAACAACTGGGTGTTTGTCTGGATGGGTGAGGCCGGGCGGGCAGACGCTGCGCTGCTGCCCGACAACTTCAGTTGCGACAGCCCGCAGTGGAAACACAAGCCAGGCTACCTGCACTACGACACGCCCTACCTGCTGATTTGCGACAACCTGCTGGACTTCTCACACCTGAGCTACGTGCACGAAAAGTCGCTCGGCGGTTCCACGCGCATCGCGCAGTCGCGTCCTGTCATCGAGCCCGTTCCTGGCGCCACGGCCGACTGGCCGCAGATGGGGATCAAAGTCTCACGTCATGTGAACGACGTGCCCGCGCCGCCGTTCTACCAGCGTTTCCGCCGGTTCGACACCAACCTGGACCGATGGTTCGTCTACGAATTCCTGCTGCCCGGTACGCTGCTGATGCATTCGGGCGGACGCCCCACCGGTGCCGCGCCCGACGCCGCCGGGCCGTCGGTGCGCCTGCACAGCTGCCAGTCGCTCACGCCCGAGACGACCACCACCACACACTACTTCTTCCAGCAGTCGCACCCGGTGGACGAGGGCGACGACACCGTGACCGAGAGCATCTTCAACAGCCTGGTGGGCGCGTTCAACGAAGACCGCGACATGATCACCGCGCAGCATCGCAACATCCAGCTCAACCCCACGCTGCCCATGATGCCCCTGGCCATGGACGCCGCGCTCGCCCAGTTTCGTCGCCTGCTGGAAACGCGCGTGCAGGCGGAGCACCGTGCCAGCACCGCTTCACCCCCAACGGCCGCCACGGCCTGACCACCCAGGAGACGTACCATGACCCGCAAGACTTTTCTTTTCGCTCCGATCACTGCCGCGTTACTCGCCATCACAGGCCACGCGAACGCACAGACCGTGCTGAGCGTGTCCACCTGGCTGCCGCCTTCGCACGGCGCCACCATGGCGCAGAACCAGTGGTGTGAAGCGGTGGAGAAAGAAACCAAGGGCAGTGTGAAGTGCAACCTGCTTCCCAAGGCGGTGTCGGCGCCACCCGGAACCTTCGATGCCGTACGAGATGGCCTGGCCGATGTGTCCTACACAGTGGATGGCTACACCCCTGGGCGCTTCATCTTCACGCAGGTGGCCGAATTCCCCTTCCTGGGCGACAGCTCCACGACCACCTCGGTGGCCTATCAGCGCATCTACGACAAGTACTTTGCCCCCATTGGCGAGCACCGTGGGGTGAAGGCGCTGGCGGTTTTCACGCACGGGCCCGGCATCATCTTCACCGTCAGGCAACCGGTCATGTCCTCGGCCGATGCCAGCAAACTCAAGTTCCGCATCGGGGGCGGCAACATCAACGAGCTGTCCAAGGCCATGGGCTGGAACACCACGCTCAAGCCGGCCACCGATTCGTTCGAACTGCTCTCCACCGGTGTGATGGACGGCACCTTCTTCCCGGACGAGTCGCTGCAATCCATGCGACTGTCGATGGTGAAGTACGCCACCACCTTCCCGGGCGGCCTCTACAACACGAGCTTTGTCTTCATGATGAACGAGGCCCGATACAAGGGCCTCAAGCCCGAGGAACGAGCCGCTATCGACAAGGTGTCGGGTGAAGCGGCTGCGCGCCTGTTCGGTGCCGGCTGGGATCGGACCGACGCCGCCTCGCGCGACATCCAGAAACAGACCGGCGTGCAGCGCCAGATGGCCAGCGACGCATTTGTGAACGAGGTCAAGGCCAAGCAGGCGGCGCTCGAAGACAAGTGGGTGGCAGCCGCAGAGGCGCGGGGCTTGAAGAACGCGCGGGCGGTGCTGGCGGAATTCCGCGCCGAGATTGCGAAGGTCAAGTAACCCCCACGCTCCGCCGCTGCGCGGGTCCCTGCCGCCCGAGGGGTCTGTTCCGACTTGGCGCGACCCGGCAGCGGATCGCTTGTTCCCGACCGGGCTATCCGAGCAACGCCGGGAACAGTTTCACCAGACCGGTGGCCATCACCTCCACCGACAGCGCCGCCAGGATCAGACCCATCAACCGCGTCATCACGTTGATGCCGGTCTGCCCCAGGAAACGCGCGATCGGCTCAGCAAGGGTGAAGCAGATGGCCGTGGCCAGTGCGATGACCACGCCATAGCCCACCAGGGCGGCGTGCTGAAGAAAGGTCTTGGCCTGGTCGGCGTAGATCACCACGGAGGACATGGTGGCTGGCCCGGTCAGCAGCGGGATGGTGAGCGGCACCACGGCGATGCTGGATCGTGCCGAGGCATCGCTCACTTCGCGCTCATTGGTCCTGGCCTCGGCGGGTTGCGCATTGAGCATGGACAGCGCCGACGTGAGCAGCAGCATGCCCCCGCCGACCTGGAAGCTGGCCAGCGAAATGCCGAAGAATTCCAGGATCTGCAGACCGATGACCGCGCAGACGGCGATCACCGCGAACGCGCTGAAGGAGGAAATGAGGACCGTTCGCTGCCGCTGCTTGCGCGAGAAGCCCTGCGTGTAGTGGATGAAGAAGGGCACGATCGCCAGCGGATTGACGATGGCGAGAAGGGTGATCAGCGGCTTGAAATCCATGCCAGGGATTGTGAGGGATGCCGGCCACGGCCGGATCAACTGTCCCGGGGTTCTTTCAGCCGGAACATGCCGTACCCGTCCATGTGCAGCACTTTGTCGCCGTGTTGGTTGTGCATCTCCCAGATGGTGCGCACCAGGCCCACATCCGGTCGTTTGCTCATGGGTCGCTTTTCGGTGATGGTGTGCTGCAGGCGCAGCGTGTCGCCCGGGAACACGGGTTTGAGCCACTTCAGGCTCTCCAGGCCGGGCGATCCCAGGCTGGAGGTGTGCACCAGGAAGTTGGTCACCATCAGGCGCATGGCCATGGCGCAGGTGTGCCAGCCGCTGGCGCTGAGGGCGCCGAACACAGACGCCTGGGCGGCCTCCGGGTCGAGGTGGAAGGGTTGGGGGTCGAACTGGCGCGCAAACGCCACGGTCTCTTCTTCGGTGGGCGTGATGGTGCCCAGATCGCGCGTCTCGCCAACTTGCAGGTCTTCCCACCAGATCGTGATTTGCGCGTGCGACGTTCCGCCGCCGGGCCGCCCCAAGGCGGAACGTGCCCCCTCGGGGGGCAGTGACCCGTGCAACGGTGGAGCGTGGGGGTCCTTGTTCATCAGCGCCCTCCCGAAACTTCGATAAAGGACATGGTGGTGTATCTGGACACATCCGAGAGCAGCCACACGATGGCGTGCGCCACTTCGTCGACATCGCCTCCGCGCTTCATGGGGATGCCCGGGCTCAGGTCGCGCACCCGGTTGGGCAAGCCGCCCGAGGCGTGGATGTCCGTGTCGATCAGCCCCGGGCGCACGCAGTTGACCCGGATGCCTTCGTCCGCCACCTCCTTGGCAAGACCGATGGTGAAGGTGTCGATGGCGCCCTTGGCTGCTGCGTAGTCCACGTATTGCCCAGGCGCCCCGAGCCGAGCCGCCGCGCTGGAGACGTTCACGATGGCGCCGCCCGTGCCGCCATGCTTCGTGCTCATCCGTCGCACCGCCTCGCGCGCGCAGATCAGCGAGCCAATGACATTGATGTCGAACATGCGGCGCCAGCGCGCCACGTTCATCTGGTCGAGCCGCTGGGTGACGTCCACCACACCGGCGTTGTTGACGAGTCCTGTCAGGTGGCCCAGCTTGGCGTCGATCCGGGCAAACATGGCGAGCACCTGGGCCTCGTCGGCCACGTCGGCCTGCACGCTGATGGCGTTGCCGCCTTCCGCGCGGATGCTGCGCACCACCTCATCGGCCGCCAGTGAGTGAACCGTGTAGTTCACCGCCACCGCCCAGCCCTGCCGCGCTGCCAGCCGCGCCGTAGCGGCGCCAATCCCGCGCCCGCCGCCGGTGACCAAGAGCACCTTGTCCATAACCTGTCTCCTGCAGAATGTGGTGGCTTCGCGTACAACACAGGGCTCGCCATCCAGCGAACCATTAAAACAGCGTCAGGAGACCGCCATGCGTCGCACAGTCGACTATTACTTTGCCCCGCAGAGCCCATGGACTTACCTCGGGCACGAGCGGTTTGCCGCGCTGGTGCGCGAAGCCGGCGCCACCGTGCGCGTGCTGCCCATGGACCTGGGCAAGGTGTTCCCCATTTCGGGCGGCCTGCCGCTGCCCAAGCGCGCGCCGCAGCGTCAGGCTTACCGGCTGCTTGAGCTGCGCCGTTTCAGTCTTGCGCTGGGAGTGCCCTTGAATCCTGAACCCCGCTTCTTCCCGGTAGCCGGTGACCCGGCCGCTCGCCTGATCACGGCGGTGGCCGCGCGAGATGGCGCAGAGGCGGCCATGCGCATCACGGGTGCTGTCACTGCCGCCGTGTGGGCGCAGGAACGCGACATCGCCGACCTGTCCGTGCTCGAGGCCTTGCTCGCAGAGTGTGGCCTGAACGCGGCGCGGCTGGGCGAATCTCAGCAGGCGGACGTGCAGGCACTGTACGACCAGCAGACCCAGGCGGCGATCGACGCCGGCGTGTTCGGTGCGCCCAGCTACGTGATCGACGGTGAACTGTTCTGGGGCCAGGACCGACTCGATTTCGTGGCCCGGCGCTTGCAGGCCTGAACGCTTCAACCCCTCATCAGGAGACCATCACCATGGGACAGACGATCGAACTTCAATCCGCCGACGGCTTCAGATTCCCGGCCTACGTCGCCTCACCCAGCGGCAAGGCCCGCGGAGGCCTGGTCGTGCTACAGGAAATCTTTGGCGTGAACTCGCACATCCGCTCCGTGGCCGACGGCTACGCGGCCGACGGGTATTTCGTCGTCGCGCCCGCCACCTTCCACCGCGTCAAGCCCGGTGTGGAACTCGGCTACACCGAGGCCGACATGAACGCGGGCTTCGCCCTCAAGACCGCGGTCGAGGAGCTGCCTGCGCCCGGCGTGATGCCGGACATCCAGGCCGCGATCGACCACGCCGCGCAGGCCGGCCAGGTCGGTATCGTGGGGTACTGCTGGGGCGGGCTGCTCACCTGGCGCTCCGCCTGCTCGCTCAAGGGCCTTTCGGCCGCCTTGCCCTATTACGGCGGTGGCATGACGACAGCGGCCGAGGTGGCGCGCCAACCAGGCGTGCCTGTGATGGCGCACTTTGGTGACAAGGACCACTGGATTCCACTGGACACCGTGGAGGACTTCAGGAAGGCCCACCCGGGCGTGACGGTCCACGTGTACGAAGCCAACCACGGATTCAACTGCGACCAGCGCGGTTCCTACAATGAAGCCGCGGCGAAGCTGGCGCGCGAGCGCAGCCTGGCCTTCCTTGCCCAGCACGTGGGCTGACCCGCATGTGGCGCGGCCTCCTCACGCTGGTGGCTTCGGGGGTCTGCGCGGCAGCGTTCGCTGCCGACTACAGCGGTCCGTTGTTCGACGCCCATCTGCACTACAACGACGAAGCCTGCGTGCACGACGTACCCGCGCCGGGTTGCCCGCACCCCATGAGCGATGTACTCGACCGCATGAAACGCAACGGCGTGCGTGCCATTGTCGCCAACTCACGGCCCAACGACGGCACCAAAGCCCTGGCGAGCGCGCGTGAGCAGACCCGAGCCGCTGGCGTGACGGTGGTGCCCTTTGTGCGCCTGTACCGCAACCGCGCCGACTACAGCAACTGGTTCCGCGACCCGAGCATCGTGGAGATGGTGCAGGCCGAACTGGCGCGCGGGACACCGGCCGGACCCTACCGCGGCCTGGGCGAGTTCCATCTGTACGACAGCGCCAACGCCAACGGCCCGGTGGCAAAACAGCTCATGTCGCTGGCCGAAGAAAAGGACCTCGCAATCCTCGCGCACGTCGACGACGAGGCGATCGACCTGCTGATGGCCAACACGCCATCGAAGGGTCAGAAGATGCGGCTGATCTGGGCGCACACGGGGATCGGAGGCAGCCCGGTGGCGCGTGTGGACGCCTTGTTCGAGCGCTATCCGAAGCTGATGGGCGAGCTTTCCTACCGACCCGGCCTCACTTGCGGGGAAGGCCAGCTCTGCCCCGAGTGGCGCGCCCTGCTGCTCAAGTACCCCGACCGTTTCATGATCGGCTCGGACACCTGGGTGAACCAGCGCTGGCTGTATTACGACGACCTCATGAAGGGCTACCGCACCTGGCTGGGTGGCCTGCCTGCCAACGTGGCGAGGCGCATCGCCTGGGACAACGGCGCCGCACTCTTCGCACTACCCCAGCCCAGGCCGTGAGGCCGTTCAGCGTCCCGACGTGCGCACCAGGTAGCGCTTGCGCCAGAAGAGCACGCCCAGCACCACGGCGGTGAGCACCATCGAACCGATGGCCCACCAAAACCCGGTCTGCTGGTGAAGCAGGGGAATGAACTGGAAGTTCATGCCGAAGATGCCTGCGATCAGGTTCAGCGGCAGGAAAATGGCGGTGAGTGCGGTGAGCGTGCGCATGATGTCGTTGGTGCGGTTGCTCTGCGCCGAGAAATGCATCTGAACGGCGGTCTCGGCGTTTTGCTCCAGCCGCCGCACGTGGTGCACCACGCGCTCAATGTGTTCGAGCACGTCGCGCGAACGCACCTTGAGCAACTCAAGCCCCCGCTGTCCGCCGATGGACTCATTGGGCTCCCAGCTGGCCAGGGCCTCGATCCAGTCCTGGATGGCCGAACGCTGGTCTTCGCAGATCTCGTCGAGCTGGTGCAGGGAGATGCGCGCGTCCAGCAGAGAGCCCCAGTTGCTGAAACGCGCCTTGGGTTGCAGCAGCTCGGTTTGCCAGTGGTCGAGCTGGCGCGTGAGTTCACGGCGCAGTGCCAGGTAGCCATCGACCATCTGGTTGACGATGCGCAGCATCAGGTCGGCCGGACTGGGTGGCAGGTGGACGCCGGCCGCGCGTGAGGCCGCCGAGGCCGCCGACATCAGCCGCGTGGCATAGGACTCCAGGGCCTGGCAGCCGGCGGGATGCACCGTCAGCAGCACCCGATCGAACACCGCGAATCCCACCGGGCTGGTGTCGATGCGGCGCAGCACCGGAGGACCTCCGCGCTTCGTGGCCTGCGTGAGCATCTCGCCGGGATGGGCCAGGTCGGTCTCGCTGTGCCCCGCGGCCAGGCGGCGGAACACCAGGATGTCGTACTGCGAGGTGTAGTCGTAGTGCGAAGGCAACTGGTTGTTGAGAAGGTCCGAGATGTGCAGGTCCACCAGCGTCATGCCGCACAGCACCTGCAGGGTGGACTGCACCGCGCCCTGCTCAAGCTCGAACTCGCGCCGTCCGCAGGCGATCCACACATAGCCCTTTTCAGGCAGCACCATGGGCAGCGTGGCGGACTCGCTCACCGCGCCTGGATGGATGTGGAAGATGCGCATGAAGAGTGCGATTCAACCGCGCAGCAGCCGCGCTGCGGCGCACGCGAAATAGGTCAGGATGCCGTCGGCGCCGGCGCGCTTGAAGGCCAGCAGGCTCTCCATCATCACCGCGTCGTGGTCCAGCCAGCCGTTCTGCGCAGCGGCTTTGAGCATGGCGTACTCGCCGCTGACCTGGTAGGCAAAGGTCGGCACGCCAAATTCGTCCTTCACCCGGCGCACGATGTCCAGATAAGGCATGCCGGGTTTGACCATCACCATGTCCGCGCCTTCGGCCAGGTCAAGCGCCACCTCGCGCAGCGCCTCGTTGGTGTTGCCCGGGTCCATCTGGTAGACCTTTTTGTCGGCCTTGCCCAGGTTGGCCGCCGAGCCCACCGCATCGCGGAACGGTCCGTAAAACGCGCTGGCGTACTTGGCGCTGTAGGCCATGATGCGGGTGTGCACGAAGCCTTCGGCTTCGAGCGCGCTGCGAATGGCACCGATGCGCCCATCCATCATGTCGCTGGGCGCCACGATGTCCACGCCAGCCCGTGCCTGCGTGAGCGCCTGCTGCGTGAGCACCTCGACCGTCGGGTCGTTGAGGATGTAGTGGTTCTCATCGAGCAGGCCGTCCTGGCCATGGCTGGTGTAGGGGTCCAGCGCCACGTCGGTCATCACCCCGAGTTGCGGGAATTGCCGCTTGAGCTCGCCCACCACGCGCGGCACCAGGCCTTCCGGGTTCAGTGCTTCCCGGCCGTCGGGGGTTTTCAGGCGGGGGTCGATCACCGGGAACAGCGCCATCACCGGTATGCCCAGCGCCACGCAGTCCTCAGCCACCGGCAACAACAAGTCCAGGCTCAGGCGCTCCACCCCTGGCATCGAGCCCACCGCCTCGCGCCGGCCTTGACCATCGAGCACGAACACCGGATAGATCAGGTCGGCCGCGCTCAAACGGTGCTCGCGCACCAGATCGCGGGTAAAGGCATCCCGGCGCAGGCGTCGGGGACGGTTCAGGGGGTAGGGGGCGGGAGGATGCATGGGCCTATTGTGGCAAACCGATCCATCGCCGGGCCAGGGCGTCGGACCGCTGGAAAACCCGGGGCTGTGTGGCGAACTCCACAGTAAGAAGAAAATACTGCTCCCGGTTTTGGGGCGGGCGGACCTCGACGGTGA
Source organism: Hydrogenophaga sp. (assembly GCF_050250835.1). Taxonomy (GTDB): domain Bacteria; phylum Pseudomonadota; class Gammaproteobacteria; order Burkholderiales; family Burkholderiaceae_C; genus Hydrogenophaga. Next base: position 23,456 of record NZ_JBFWNX010000023.1, read on the forward strand.
TATTTTCCAGTTGTCCCATCAAACACGACCTTTTGAACGCCACGCCGGCGTTTGCCCGACATGTTGACCACCAAGAAGACCAGCACATCTCCCACAACGGCCAACCAGCCAGCGGGGGAGCGCGAGCCCGAAGGCTGGACGCTTGACGCGCACTGGCCAGCGCTGCTGTCGGGCCTGGCGGACCAGATCACCGAAGGTGTGAGTGCGCTGCAAAACAGCATTGACCTGCTGCTGCAGAAGGGACACATCAGCAAACTGGAGCACCGCGCGCTGAGCATTCCTGCCGAGCGGATCAAGGCCGCTGGCCTCGGTGCCCAGCAAATTCACCGGTTCCACGGCGGCCGCATCCGGCAGTCGCACGAAAAAGTGAACATGGCCGCGTTGCTGGAAGACCTGCTTCAGGAGCGTAAGCAGGAACTGGCCATTCTTGGCGTGGAGCTGCGTCGCAAGCTCAAGCCGGTCGAGGTGCTGATCGATCCCACGGTGGCCTACGCTTTCGTCAACGCTGTCCTCGACTGGAGCATGCCGTTTGGCAACCGCATCGACGTGCGCATGGACCTCAACCACTGGCCGGAACATGCGCGCTTCCAGGTGCGCGTGTCCAACGACGGCTCGCCACCTTCCAGCCATGCTTCTGCCGACAGCGTGAGCTGGATGCTGGTTCGCCAGATCGCCCTGGCTTCTGGCGGCATCGAGATTGAACGCACCATCAGTGACGAGGGCGTGAACTTCACCGCGCTGTTCAATCGCACGGTGCAGGCCGTGGACGGGATATCGGCGGTGGACCTCTCGGACGAGCACTCGTCCATGTTCAAGTCGCTTTCGGGCATCTATGTTCTGACGATTTCGCCCACGCTGCAGATTCGTGCCGACGTGCGAGATGCGCTGCGCGAAATCGGCATCGTCTCCGACAGCGTGGTTGACTTCTCGCAAGCGCGCGAAGCCATTCGCCGCCGAATGCCCAACCTCATCGTCGTCGACTCCGAGATCAAGGACCACGAGTTCGACGCCTTTCGCCGCGATCTGCTGCGCGAGGTGTACGAGTTCCCGTTTGTCGAGATATCGCCCGACGACAGTTCGTTTGACATGTCGGGCTTTGGCGAGTTTTCCATGGCCAAGGTCGGCCGGGGCAACATCCGCGAAGCGCTGGGGACGGCGGTCATGTTCGAGCTCGCCAAAATGATGTAGTTCTTTCTATTACTGCAAAATTGCAACTTAATCAATGTCAGATCTGACAGGTTGCTTGGGTCTTAAGGTGAATTCGTGTACCATTCCTGCGGGCTGTCGAAAGGTGGCCCCCCGCTTTTCCTCCCTGAGCGGGTGCCTTAGTGTGTGACAGCAAAAAGGCTTCCTGACCCGGCCCCAAAGGCCGGGTCTTTTTTTGGCCCATCGCTTTCAAGCGGGCCGCCCTGCCCGCCCGGAGGCGGGGCTACACTGCCCGCATGCTTTGGGTCAAATCCTTCCACATCGTCTTCGTGGCCAGCTGGTTTGCCGGTCTCTTCTACCTACCGCGCATCTTCGTGAACCTGGCCATGGTGCCGCCAGAGAGTGTCTCTGAACGTGAGCGCTTGCTTCTCATGGCGCGAAAGCTCATGCGATTCACCCATCTCCTGGCCGTGCCCGCTCTGGTGCTGGGCCTTTGGCTCTGGCTGGGCTACGGCATCGGCAAGGGTCCGGGCAATGGCTGGATGCACGCCAAGCTGGCGGCTGTGCTGGTCGTCCTGGGATACCACCACGCATGTAGCAGCCTCTTGCGACGCTTCGAGCAAGGTGCAAACCGCCGCAGTCACATCTGGTACCGGTGGTTCAACGAGGCGCCGGTCATCCTGCTGGTCGTGGTGGTGGTGTTGGTGGTCGTCAAGCCCTTCTGAGACCAGGTTCGCCACCTTGAACACCCGCTCCTCTGCCTGGCCGCTGGCGCTGTTGTTCGCCGGGCTGGTGGTGTACGCCAGCCTGTACCCCTTTACCGGCTGGCGCGTTCAGGGCGTGTCGCCTTTTGCCTACCTCCTGGCGCCTTTTCCCCAGTACTGGACGGGCTTTGACGTGGCCTCCAACCTGCTGGGATACGCCCCGCTGGGTTTTCTGCTCACCCTGGCCATGCGTCGTTCGGGCTGGGAGGCCGGGTCCTGGACGATGGCGCTGGGCCTCCCGGTGCTTTTGTCGCTGGGCGTGGAGACGGCGCAAACCTACCTGCCAATGCGCGTGCCTTCCAACGTCGATCTGGCGCTCAATGCCGCCGGCACACTGATCGGAGCGGTCACAGCCTGGGTGGCGGAACGGGTGGGGTTGCTGCGCCGCTGGAGCCAGTTCCGTGCGGACTGGTTCGAACCCTCCGCGCATGGCAGCATCGTGTTGCTGGCCCTCTGGCCATTTGCTTTGCTGTATCCCCTGTCGGTGCCTTTTGGCCTGGGGCAAGTGTGGGATCGGCTCGAGGCCGGCATGCTGGAGGTGCTGGACGAAACACCCTTCCTGGCCTGGGCGCCGGTGCGGCTGGAGCTGCCCTTGCCAATGAGCCCTTTGTCGGAGGCGTTCTGCATCGCCCTGTGCTTGCTGGCGCCGCTGCTCATGGGTTTGGGCGAAATGCGCTCGGTGGCGCGCCGCGCGGTGTTCCTGGTCATGCTGTTCCTTTGTGCCCTGGGCGCCGCTGGCCTATCTGCCGCGCTCACCTACGGGCCCTCGCACGCCTGGGCCTGGATGAATCCGCAAGCCGAACTGGGCATCGGCCTGGCGCTGGTGCTGGGCGTTGCGGCACTGTGGCTGTCCCGAAGACTCTGCCATGTGGTGATGCTGCTGTGCCTGGCGGTGTCTCTGACCCTGCTCAACAGCGCGCCCGACAGCCCGTATTTCGCGCAGTCGCTGGAGGTGTGGGAGCAGGGACGGTTTATCCGGTTTCACGGACTCTCACAGTGGCTGGGCTGGCTGTGGCCCTTTGCCGCGCTGTGGTTCGGGCTTCGCGCTGTGGCCCGGCCCCCCCGCGGCGCGGCCTAAAATCCCGGCATGAGCGACAACACGTCTTACTACGAACGGCACATTTTCTTTTGCCTGAACCAGCGCGCAAACGGTGAAGCGTGCTGCGCTGACCACCAGGCACAAGCTGCCTTCGACCGGTGCAAGTCGCAGGCCAAGGCGCATGGCTTGCTGGGTGTTGGCAAGGTGCGCGTGAACAAGGCCGGCTGCCTTGACCGCTGTGCCGGCGGGCCCATCGCGGTGGTGTATCCCGAAGCGGTCTGGTACAGCTACGTCGATCAGCACGACATCGACGAAATCGTGCAATCGCACCTGCGGGATGGTGTCGTGGTCCAGCGCCTGTTGACCCCACCCGACGTGGGTCGGTGAAGGCGCCCGAAGACCGCGCATGAATGCCCAGACCGAAATCCTGCAGCTGGACGGCCCCGCCGGCCAGCTCGAAGTGGCCGTCGACCGGCCAACAGCATCGGCGCGCGGCACGGCGTTCATTGCGCACCCCCATCCGCTTCATGGCGGCACCCTGACCAACAAGGTGGTCCAGACACTGGCGCGAGCCTGTGTGCTCGATGGCTGGACTGCTGTTCGCTTCAACTTCCGCGGAGTGGGTCGCAGCGAGGGTGCCTACGACGAAGGCCGTGGAGAGCTCGAAGACCTGCTGGCCGTCGTCGACGCCATGGCACCGGCCGGGCCTTTGTGTCTGGCGGGGTTCTCGTTCGGTGCATTCGTCACAACCCATGCCGTGCAACGCCTGTACAGCCAGCGTGACTTGCAGCGAGTGGTGCTCGTCGGCACGGCGGCCAGCCGATTTGAGGCGATGCCAGTTCCTGCGGAACTCCACGGCCGAACGCTGGTCGTTCATGGCGAGCAAGACGATACCGTGCCACTGTCGGCCGTCATGGACTGGGCTCGGCCTCAGGTGCTGCCGGTGCTGGTGGTGCCTGGGGGTGGTCATTTCTTTCACGGCCAGTTGCCCCTGTTGCGCGAACTGGTCTTGCGTCACCTGCGTGCCTGAAGGCCCGCAGCCACTGCCTTCCATTTTTTGAGGACCGGATTTTGTTGCGTCGCTTCTTTTCCCGAATTCTGATGACCTGCCTGACACTGGGGGCTGTGCTGCCTGCGACCGCGCAGATGCCCGCTGCGCCCGAGGTTGCCGCCCGAGCCTATTTGCTGCTGGACGTGACCTCGGGGCAGGTGCTGGCCACCAAGGAAGCCGACCAGCCGGTCGAGCCGGCCTCGCTCACCAAACTCATGACCGCCTACCTGGTCTTCGATGCGTTGAAGTCCGGCAAGATCAGCCTGACGCAGACTTTCGGCGTGAGCGAGCGAGCCTGGAAAATGCCGGGCTCTCGCATGTTCATCGACCCCAAGATGCAAGTGCCGGTGGAAGACCTCATCAAGGGCATGATCGTGCAGTCCGGCAACGACGCCACCGTGGCGCTGGCCGAAGGCGTGGCAGGCTCGGTCGAACGCTTTGTGCAGCTCATGAACGAGCAAGGCAAGGCGCTGGGGCTCAAGGGCACCAGCTACCGCAACCCCGAAGGCCTGACCGAGGCGGGCCATACCACCACCGCGCGCGACCTGGCCACCCTGGCTACGCGCCTGATGGCCGACTTTCCCCAGTACGTGCCCTACTACGCCATTCAGCGTTACCGCTACCCCGGAACGCCGGCCGCCAACGACACGAACCGCAACCTGTTGCTGTTCCGCGACCCCAGCGTCGACGGACTCAAGACCGGTCATACCGATGCCGCTGGCTACTGCCTGGTGGCGACGGCGCGTCGCCAGGTGCCCGGGTTGGGCGAGGGCGCGCAAGGCCAGAGGCGGCTGCTCAGCGTGGTGCTGGGTGCCACCAGCGAAAACGCACGAGCCGCCGAGAGCCAGAAGCTTCTGAACTGGGGTTACACCGCCTACGAATCGGTGCGCCTGTTTTCCGCAGGTGCGCCTGTGGCCACACCGCGCATCTGGAAGGGCAAGGCCGAACAGGTTCGGCTGGGTCGTCCCGAAGGTGTGGTGATCTCGGTGCCTGCGGGCGAAGGCGCCAAACTGAAGTCCGAAGTGATCCGGCCAGAGCCCCTGGTGGCCCCGCTCACGCGAGGCCAGGCTGTGGGCACCCTCAAGGTGTCGCTGGCCAGCGGCGCCACGGTGGCGGAAATCCCGCTCACCGTGATGGACACAGTCGAGGAAAGTGGCGTCTTTGGCCGCGCCTGGGACGCGATCCGCCTCTGGATTCAGTGATCCTTGCCAGGCAGGGGCCTGGTGACATTGTCAGAAACCCATGCCCGTGCTACATTAGCGGGCTTTTCGGGTTCTTCCGAAGAGATTTCCGTTTTCGCTTTTTTCAAACGTTTAGGGACGTTTTTCAATGCCAACCATCAACCAACTCGTGCGCCACGGCCGGGAGGTCGAAAAGACCAAATCCAAGAGCCCGGCCATGGAGAACTCTCCGCAGCGTCGCGGTGTGTGCACCCGCGTGTACACCACGACCCCCAAGAAGCCCAACTCCGCGTTGCGCAAGGTCGCCAAGGTGCGCCTGACCAATGGCTTCGAGGTCATTTCCTATATCGGTGGTGAAGGCCACAACCTCCAGGAACACAGCGTTGTGCTGGTTCGCGGCGGTCGTGTCAAGGATCTGCCCGGTGTGCGTTACCACATCGTGCGCGGCTCGCTCGACTTGCAGGGTGTGAAAGACCGCAAGCAGTCGCGCTCCAAGTACGGCGCGAAGCGTCCCAAGAAGGCCTGACCGGCCTTGTTTCGGGGTTTGTTCCACCTGGCAGGTGGGGCAGGCGCCAAGGCCCACAACACGGAATCGTCCGTGCGGGTCAAGTAAGTGAGGGCCCTGCTTGGCTCTCGCGGTGTCTGAAAAGATGCCAACTGAAGCAATATTGAGGTGAAAAAATGCCACGTCGTCGCGAAGTCCCTAAACGTGAAATCCTGCCGGATCCCAAGTTCGGCAATGTCGAGCTCTCCAAGTTCATGAACGTGATCATGGAAGGCGGCAAGAAGGCGGTTGCCGAGCGCATCATTTACGGTGCGCTGGAGCAGATCGAGAAGAAGACCGGCAAGGATCCGGTGGAAACCTTCTCCGTGGCCATCAACAACGTCAAGCCTATGGTGGAGGTGAAGTCCCGCCGCGTGGGTGGTGCCAACTACCAGGTGCCGGTGGAAGTCCGGCCCGTGCGCCGCCTGGCGCTGTCGATGCGCTGGATCAAGGAAGCCGCCCGCAAGCGCAGCGAGAAGTCCATGGCCCTGCGCCTGGCCAACGAGCTGATCGAGGCCACCGAAGGCCGTGGCGGCGCCATGAAGCGTCGTGACGAGGTCCACCGCATGGCCGAAGCCAACAAGGCGTTCAGCCACTTCCGCTTCTGATCCGGGCTGCCGCCCTCATATCAGAGCATCCAGAACCGAGAGCCCGCGTTCCCTGACAGGGGGTGGCGGGCTCGATCCCTTTTCGGAGTATTTCCATGTCCCGCACCACGCCCCTTGAGCGTTATCGCAACATCGGTATTTCCGCGCACATCGATGCCGGCAAGACCACCACGACCGAGCGCATCCTTTTCTATACCGGTGTGAACCACAAGATTGGCGAAGTGCATGATGGCGCGGCCACCATGGACTGGATGGAGCAGGAGCAGGAGCGTGGCATCACGATCACGTCCGCTGCCACCACCTGCTTCTGGAAGGGCATGGACCTGTCCTACCCTGAGCACCGCTTCAACATCATCGACACCCCCGGCCACGTGGACTTCACCATCGAGGTGGAGCGTTCCATGCGCGTGCTCGATGGCGCCTGCATGGTTTACTGTGCCGTTGGCGGTGTGCAGCCCCAGTCGGAAACCGTCTGGCGCCAGGCCAACAAGTACAAGGTGCCGCGCCTGGCCTTCGTCAACAAGATGGACCGCACCGGTGCCAACTTCTTCAAGGTCTATGACCAGATGAAGCTGCGCCTGAAGGCCAACCCCGTGGCGATCGTGATTCCCATTGGGGCCGAAGAGAACTTCACCGGCGTGGTCGACCTGATCAAGATGAAGGCGATCATCTGGGACGAAGCCTCGCAGGGCATGAAGTTCGAATTCAAGGACATCCCGGCCGAGCTGGAGGCGCAAGCCAAAGAGTGGCGCGAGAAAATGCTTGAAGCCGCGGCCGAGTCCAGCGAAGAGCTGATGAACAAGTACCTTGAGGAAGGTGACCTGACCGAAGCCGAAATCAAGCAGGGCATCCGCGCCCGCACGCTGGCCACGGAAATCCAGCCCATGCTGTGTGGCACCGCGTTCAAGAACAAGGGTGTGCAGCGCATGCTCGACGCGGTGATCGACTTCCTGCCTTCGCCGGTGGACATTCCTCCGGTCGGTGGCACCGACGACAACGAGGCGCCCACATCGCGCAAGGCTGCGGACGATGAAAAGCTGTCTGCGCTGGCATTCAAGCTGATGACCGACCCGTACGTCGGCCAGCTCACGTTCGTGCGCGTGTATTCGGGCGTTCTCAAGAAGGGCGACTCGGTCTTCAACCCCGTCAAGGGCAAGAAGGAGCGCATCGGCCGTATCGTGCAGATGCACGCCAACAACCGCCTGGAGGTGGAAGAAATCCGCGCCGGCGACATCGCTGCCTGCGTGGGCCTGAAGGATGTGACCACGGGTGAAACCCTGTGCGATCCGGATTCCATCATCATGCTCGAGCGCATGATCTTCCCCGAGCCCGTCATCGCACAGGCCGTGGAGCCCAAGACCAAGGCCGACCAGGAAAAGATGGGCATTGCACTGCAGCGCCTGGCCTCCGAAGACCCGTCCTTCCGCGTGAAGACCGACGAAGAATCCGGCCAGACCATCATCTCCGGCATGGGCGAGCTGCACCTGGAAATCATCGTCGATCGCATGAAGCGCGAATTCGGCGTGGAAGCCAACGTGGGCAAGCCGCAGGTCGCTTACCGTGAAACCATCCGCAAGAGCGTGGACGAAGCCGAAGGCAAGTTCGTCCGCCAGTCGGGCGGCAAGGGCCAGTACGGTCACGTGGTGTTCAAGATCGAACCCAATGAAGCCGGCAAGGGCTTTGAGTTCGTCGACGCCATCAAGGGCGGTGTGGTGCCACGCGAGTACATCCCGGCGGTCGAGAAGGGTGTGATCGAGGCCCTGAACGCAGGCGTGCTGGCGGGCTTCCCGGTGGTGGACGTCAAGGTCACGCTGCACTTCGGCTCGTACCATGACGTGGACTCGTCCGAAATGGCGTTCAAGATGGCGGCCATCTTTGGTTTCAAGGAAGGTTGCAAGAAGGCCAGCCCGGTCATCCTGGAACCCATGATGGCCGTGGAAGTGGAAACCCCTGAAGACTACGCCGGCAACGTGATGGGCGATCTGTCCAGCCGTCGCGGCATGGTGCAGGGCATGGAAGACATGGTCGGCGGTGGCAAGGCCATCAAGGCCGAAGTGCCGCTGTCGGAAATGTTTGGCTACTCGACCACGCTGCGTTCGATGTCGCAAGGCCGTGCAACGTACACCATGGAGTTCAAGCACTACTCCGAAGCGCCGCGCAACGTGTCCGAGGCCATTGTGGCCGCGCGCGCCAAGTAACTGATTCAGCCGGTCTGCGACCATGCGCCGCCCTGTCCCCGTGCGGGGCGAACCAGCAGTGTGGTGCAGACCTTAAACCGTGACACGGGTTTGTTCTTTAGGAATTGAAAAATGGCAAAAGAGAAATTTGAGCGGACCAAGCCGCACGTGAACGTGGGCACGATTGGTCACGTGGACCATGGCAAGACGACGCTGACGGCGGCGATCACGACGGTGCTGGCGGCCAAGTTTG
>NZ_JBFWNX010000024.1:0-28521 GCF_050250835.1 Hydrogenophaga sp.
TTTTTTTTGCTCAAGTCAGGGCTCCAGCACCTCACGCATTCGTTCAAGGTCTCGCCGGTAGCGGGTCGCCAAAGTCACTTTCTGCCTGTCGGTGAGGATCTTTCCCGAAAGCTGAAAGAACTTTCGCTCTTCTTCCCTGAGGTGGTGGTGAACCTCGTGAGAGAGCTTCTTCACCAGCGCTGGCCAAGTCTCCGGCTTGTCTCGCGCCGCCTCCAGCGCTTCCACACATTCGTCAATTTCGTGGTGCTCGGCAAGCGCGTGGCGCGAGGACTTCAGACCCATGTCATCAAAAAGAATCTGGGCGTAGAGGAAGCGTTCCTCTGCAGCGGCGTGCGCTGCCAACTCTGTGCGCAAGGTCCTGAACACCTCCGCAGCTCTTGGGTCATCGGGCTGAATGCGAAGCAGACGTCGGCACAAGGTTCGTTGCGTTTCGTGGCTTTCGCGGAGGACTTCGTAGATGTTGTCCAAAATTCTTCCTCGCTGATTCTGTGTTCGACAAATGAAATCGACGTGCAGAAACAGTCTACGAAGGCCATCGCATGGTCGGCGTCGGTACAGGCCGGCACCGTGTGTAGGAAAGCACCGACGAAAAAAAGCCACCGCGAGCGGTGGCTTTTTATGTTCCGAAACCTGCGCGGTTTCAGAAATGGCGCGATGGATCAGCGGATCACGGCGATGGTCGTGCGCTGGCCGCCTTTGTAGGTCATGAGCGTCAGGGCGCCGTTCTTGATGTCGCCCTTTTCGTCGAAGGCGATGTTGCCGGTCACACCCTTGTAGTTGGTGGCCTTCAGAGCAGGCAGGTAGACCTTGGGGTCTGCCGAGCCGGCGGTCACCATGGCGTTGGCCATGACCTTCACGGCGTCATAGACGTACGGAGCATACACCTGCACGTCGGCGCCGAACTTGGCCTTGAAGTCGGCACGGAACTTCTCCATGCCAGCCTTTTCTTCGCCTTCCACACCGCCGGCTTCAGCACAGTACACGGTCTCTTCGCCCATACCGTCGGCAGCCAGCTTCGGCAGTTCGCTGGAGCAGATGCCGTCGCCACCCATGAACTTGGCGGTGATGCCGAGTTGCTTCATCTGCTTGAGCATGGGGCCAGCCACGGCGTCCATACCGCCGAAGAACACGACGTCAGGCTTCTTGGCCTTCAAGGTGGTCAGAATGGCGTTGAAGTCGGTGGCCTTGTCGTTGGTGAACTCACGGCCCACCACCTTGCCGCCAGCGGCTGCGACGCCCTTTTCGAACTCGTCGGCAACGCCCTGGCCGTAGGCGGTGCGGTCATCAATGACGGCAACGGTCTTGGCCTTGAGGGTTTCCACGGCGTACTTGCCCAGGGTGCCACCGAGGTGCACGTCGTCGGCCACCATGCGGAACACGCCGGCGTAGCCCTGGCGGGTGTACTTGGGGTTGGTGGCAGAGGGGGAAATCTGGGGAATGCCAGCGTCGTTGTAGATCTGCGAAGCCGGGATGGTGGTGCCGGAGTTCAGGTGGCCGATAACACCGGCGACCTTGGCATCCACGAGCTTGGTGGCAGCGGCGGTGCCTTGCTTGGGATCAGCAGCGTCATCTTCAGCCAGCAGTTCGAAGGTGACAGGAGCGCCACCCATGGTCAGGCCAGCGGCGTTGAGTTCCTCGATCGCCATCTTGGCGCCGTTTTCGTTGTCCTTGCCGAGGTGGGCAATGGCGCCGCTGGTGGGGCCCACATGACCGATCTTGATGACCTGAGCAGCAACTGCAGGAGCGGCCGCAGGTGCGGCGGCCGGAGCAGCAGCCTCTTCTTTTTTGCCGCAGGCGGCAAGAGCGACAGCCGCCGCAATGACGGCCAGTTTGATGTTCAGTTGCATGGTTTTCCTCAGAAAGGGTAAATGTTGGAATGCGGAGGGAACTTTTTTTTTCTCCACATCCATAAAGATACTCCAAAAATCGCACAGATTTCGCGACCACTTGACGGCCAAAGGCAGACCGAGGGTTTTCCCAAATGCTCATCACTCCATTGAATCCTTCATTAGCCCAGCGCATGCAATGAGGCGTTCAGTCTGAAATCCGCACTTCGGGTGGCGCCAGCTGCAAGTCGTGCCGCTGAGGTTCAATTCCGATCGACTTGTAGAACTTCCAGCGTTCGCGAGCCTGTTGCCGATCGGCGTCACCGCTGGTGACGACTTCGATCACGCGGGCGAAAGCTTCATAGCCTGAAGGCACCTCATTGCGTAGGTTCACCAGCACGGTGGCTTCGCTTTTCACGGGTTGGCCAGAGGCAATCTGGATGGGCGAACGAGACCACACGTGGTCGGGGTCGGCCTCGCTGGCGTGGGGAATGAATGCGCCGGGCGCCATCGTCCAGAGCGCCGCATCCAGTGCGGGGCGGTCCTGTTCGTCGACCACCACCAGCAGGCGTGCGCCGCGCAGATAGGCCTTCCTGAGCAGACGACAGGCGTAGCCGACTTTGTCGGGCGCGTTGAAGTGGAAGGCGACTTCGGTCATGGCAATGACCTGCACTCGAGCCTCAGGCCTTGCGCACGCGTGGGGAGGCCGCCTTCTTGGTCTTGGCTGGCGAAGTGGCGTCCACAGCGGCCTGATCCAGCAGGTATTGCACCAGCAGTGGGACCGGCCGACCGGTAGAGCCTTTTGCAGCACCGCTCTTCCAGGCGGTGCCGGCGATGTCGAGGTGGGCCCAGGGCAGATCGGTGGCGAACTTCTGCAGAAACTTGGCTGCGGTGATGGCCCCGCCGGCGCGCCCCGCCACATTGCCCATGTCGGCAAAGTTGGACTTGAGGCCTTCGGCGTATTCGTCATCCAGCGGCATGCGCCAGCACAGGTCGTGCGACGCTTCCCCGGCCTGCTGCAGTGCCTGTGCGAGTTCGTCACGCGGGGAGAACAGGCCCGAGCGCACGCCCCCCAGGGCGATCACGCAGGCGCCGGTCAAGGTGGCGATGTCCACCACGCTGCGGGGCTTGAAGCGCGCGGCGTAGGTCAGGGCGTCGCACAGGATTAGGCGCCCTTCGGCATCGGTGTTCAGGATCTCGATGGTCTGGCCGCTCATGCTGGTGACCACGTCACCGGGTTTCACGGCCTGGCCATCGGGCATGTTTTCGCAGCTTGGAATGAGACCGACCACGTTGATGGCAGGCTGCAATTCAGCCAGCGCGGCGAACGTGCCCAGCACACTCGCGGCACCACCCATGTCGAACTTCATCTCGTCCATTTCGGCGGCGGGTTTGATAGAAATGCCGCCAGTGTCAAAGGTGATGCCCTTGCCCACCAGTACCACAGGGGCACTGGATTTTGCCGCTCCGGCGTATTGCATGACGATGAATCGCAGGGGCTCGGCGGAGCCCCTGGCCACGGCGAGGAAGGACCCCATGCCCAGGGCCTCCACCTGCCTGGGGCCGAGCACCTCGGTTTTGATGCGCGCGTGCCGACCCAGCTTGCGGGCGGCTTCGGCCAACAGAGTGGGGGTGGCGTGGTTGGCAGGACGGTTGGCCCACTCTTTCGCAAACTCCACTCCGGCGACCACGGCCTTGCCGGTCTCGAAGCCTTTTCGCACTGTCGACTGCTGGCTCACGCCCAGCACCACCTCGCGCAGCGCCCGGGCCTTGGCGGAAGGCTTGGTGGTGGTGAAGGTGTAGGTGGCATCGGCAGTGGCTTGCACCGCTGCGCGCACGGCAGCGTCGCCTGCATCCAGCAAGCTCAGAACCAGGCCAAGGCGCTGGATGCCGGGTTGCCTGAGCGTGCTTAAGCCCGCAGCCACGGCCTTGCGCACCGCCGCAGCAGAACCGTCGCCGGCACGAACCAGGGTGACGCGTGCTGCCTTGAAGCCTTCGGGGCGGTAGCAGGCCAGCAGCTTGGCCACGCCGGGCTCAAGGTCACCTGCCTTCGTGGCCTGAGCCACGAGTCGACTCAGCGCATCCGGGGCGGCAGCGGCGGCCCTGGCGTCGGGCACCAGCACCAGCAGGGCATCGCAGGTGAGCTGGGGGGCCTGGGCGGGTGCCAGGGTTTTGAGTTCAAAGTCCATAATCGTGCTTTCCTGTTCTCGATCAATGTTATTCCATTCTTCCATCCGCAAAGAGCTGGCGCGAAGCTTCGGGGCCACCCTCGTGGTCCTGTTCACCATCGTGCTGACCATGCTGCTCATCCGCACGCTCGGACTGGCCTCGCGTGGCAGCGTCAACCCGGAGGAGATCGCGCTGGTGCTGGGCTACACCGTGATCGGCCGCATGCCGACCATCCTCACCCTGGCCCTGTTCATCGCCATCGTTTTCACGCTCTCGCGCATGTACCGCGACAGCGAGATGATCATCTGGTTCTCCAGCGGGCGTTCGCTCGGGGGCTTTCTCGGTCCCGTCATGCGCTTCTCCTGGCCCATCCTGCTGGTGATCTCGCTGGGGGTGTTCTTTGTGTGGCCCTGGGCCAACCAGCAAACCGACAACCTGCGCGACCGTTTCGAGCGCCGTGGCGACCTGGAGCGCGTGGCCCCCGGCCAGTTCCAGGAGTCTTCAAGCGGCCGGCGCGTATTCTTCATCGACAAAGACACGGCCGATGGCACCGAGGGCCGCAACATCTTCATCTCCAGCACCGAGAGCGACGGTCGCGAGACCGTGACGTCGGCACGCTCGGGCCGCATTGAATGGGTGAAGGACCAGCAGTTCCTGATGCTCAACAATGGTCAACGCCTGGAAACGGCACCCGACCAGAGCAGCCAGCGTGTCAGCGAGTTCGAGGAATACGGGACGCAGATTGGCGCATCGGCGGTGGGGCAGCGCAGCGCTCAGGCGCTCAAGGCGCGCAAAAGCTGGGACCTCATCACCCAGCCCAGTGCAGCCAACCTGGGTGAACTCGGCTGGCGCATTGGCATGGGGCTGACTTCTCTGAACTTTGTGCTGATTGCCCTGGCCACCACAACGAGCAACCCGCGTGCCGGGCGCGGCGGCAACCTGTTCTTCACACTGTTCGCGTTCGTCTTTTATTACAACCTGCTCAACCTGGGTCAGAGCTGGGTGGCCAATGGGCTGTTCAGCCTGGGCGGGTTCATGCTCATGCTGCACGGTGGCGTCTTCGCGCTGACCGTGCTCTGGCTGACCAAGCGTCATTTCAACCTCAGCGTGCGTGGCTGGATCAGTGCGCAGCGCAGCCGTCGCGCCACTGAGGTTGCCGCATGAGGACCATCCGCCGCCTGATCTATGGCGAGGTGTTCGCGGCCGTGGCCTTCGTTCTGGTGGCCTTCCTCTCGCTGTTCTTCTTCTTTGATTTCGTCGACGAACTGCCTGTGCTGGGCAAGCCTTCGCCCTTGCAGCCCGAGCTGGTGTACGAGGTGCCGCACGCCTTGCTTTATGTCACGCTGCTGATGCCCAGCCGGGTGTACGAACTGCTGCCCATCGCCGTGCTGATCGGCGCGGTGTTTGTGCTGGCGAGACTGGCGCAGGGCTCCGAATACACGATTTTGCGCACCAGTGGCCTGGGGCCATGGCGGGCGCTGCGCATGCTGCTGGGACTGGGTGCGGTGTTCGTCGTCCTCACCTTCGCCATTGGCGACTATCTGGCACCCATCTCGGACCGCACCGCCCAATTGCTCAAGGCGCGCTACCAGGGCAACATCAGCCTCGGCAGCACCGGGGCCTGGCTCAAGGAACGCCAGCCTTACAGCAATTTCTCGGTCAACGTGGGCTCCATGTCGTCTCAAGGCGAGCTGGGCAACGTGCGCATTTTCGAGTTCAACAACCAGGGGTTCCTGGTCTCCACCCTGCACGCCGCGACGGGGCAGATCGAGAGCGACGATTCCTGGACGCTGCGCAAGGTTCAACGCCGCGAATTCGACACGGCGGGTCTAGCGTCGGGTCGAGTCCTCAATCGCGATCTGGAGACCTTCCGCTGGCCCAGCGGCATCAACGCCGAGATGGTCTCGGTGGCGCTGCTCAAGCCCGAGCGCATGCGCACGGCGGATCTGTTTGGCTACATCCGCCATCTGGAGGCCAACGGCCAGACGGCGCAACGCTACGAAATCGAGTTCTGGCGCAAGGTGTTCTACCCGCTGAGCTGCCTCGTCATGGTCGTGCTCGCGTTGCCCTTTGCCTATCTCCACTTTCGCTCGGGCAGCATCACCGGCTATGTGTTTGGCGGCGTGATGATCGGCATCAGCTTTTTCCTGCTCAACAACGTGTTCGGTTACATCGGCAACCTCAACCAGTGGCAACCCTGGCTGGCCGCCGCGTCACCGGCACTGATCTATTCGGTCTTTTCGCTCGCGGCCTTTGGCTGGCTGGTGCTTCGGAGGTAGGGGCCCATGCTCGGCGTCATCGTGTTTGCCCATGGGTCGCGCGACCCGCTGTGGCGCGTTCCGGTCGAATCGGTGGCGGGCCAGATTGCCCGCAGCGCGCCTGGGTCGCCGGTGTCGTGCGCCTACCTAGAGCTCTGCGAGCCCGACCTGGCCACGGCAGCACACCAGGTGGTGGCTAAGGGGGCGACCGAGGTGCGCGTGCTGCCCCTGTTCTTTGGCATGGGCAAACACGCCCGCGAGGATCTGCCGCAGCTCATGGCCGAACTCACTCGCACGCACCCGGGTGTGCGCTTCGAGCAATTGCCCCCTGCGGGCGAAGATCCTCGCCTGACAGCGCTGCTGGCCAAGATTGCCCTGGAGTCCGCCGCATGAATCTGCACCAGTTCCGCTTTGTGCAAGAGGCGGTGCGCCGCAACCTCAACCTCACTGAGGCGGCCAAGGCACTTCACACCTCCCAACCGGGTGTCTCCAAGGCCATCATCGAGCTGGAAGACGAACTCGGCATCGAGATCTTTGCCCGTCACGGCAAGCGCATCAAGCGCGTCACCGAGCCGGGCCAACAGGTGCTCAAGAGCATCGACATCATCCTGCGCGAGGTCAACAACCTCAAACGCATCGGCGAGCAGTATTCGGCGCAGGACAGCGGCACGCTGTCCATTGCCACCACCCACACCCAGGCGCGTTATGTGCTGCCGGGGCCGGTGGCTGCGCTGCGCCAGGCCTACCCCAAGGTGGCCATCAGCCTGCACCAGGGTTCGCCCGATCAAGTGGCCCGCATGCTGATGGAGGAAGTCGCCGAGATCGGCATGGCCACCGAGTCGCTGGTGAACTATCCCGAGCTCGTCACCCTGCCCTGCTACGAATGGCAGCACGTCCTGGTGTTCCCGTTCGACCATCCTCTGCTGGAACGCGAGCGCATCACGCTCGAAGACCTGGTGCAGGTGCCGCTGATCACCTACCACCCCAGCTACACCGGTCGCACCCGCATCGACCAGGCGTTTGCCCTGCGCCACCTGCAGCCCAACATCGTGCTCGAAGCCATTGATTCGGATGTGATCAAGACTTACGTGAAGCTCGGCATGGGCGTGGGCATCGTGGCCGAAATGGCCGTGCAGGGCGAGAACCAGACCCCGGACCTCGTGGCGCGGCCTGCGGCACAACTCTTTGGCCACAATCTGGCGCGCGTGGCGTTCAAGCGCGGCACTTACCTGCGCCATTTCGTTCTGCGCTTCGCCGAGTTGCTGAGCGACCGCCTCTCCCGCGATCTGATCCTGCGTGCGATGAGCGGCACCCCAGACGATTACGAGTTGTGAGCCAACCCATGTCCGCCCCCCTGCCCGCCCCCGCCTCCCGCCTGCCCAACGTCGGCACCACCATCTTCAGCGTCATGTCCGCGTTGGCCACCGAGCATGGTGCGGTCAACCTGGGCCAGGGCTTCCCCGATTTCGACTGCGATCCGGCGCTGGTCGATGCCGTGACCCAGGCCATGCAGGCGGGACACAACCAGTACCCGCCCATGCCGGGCGCGCCCGCGCTGCGGCAGGCCATGGCCGCGAAGATGCAAGCCCTTTATGGGCTGGCCTGCAACCCCGACACCGAGATCACCATCACCGCCGGTGCCACTCAGGCCATCCTCACCGCTGTTCTCGCGGTGGTCCATCCAGGCGACGAGGTCATCGTGCTCGAACCCTGCTACGACAGCTACGTGCCCAACATCGAGCTGGCCGGCGGTGTGGCGGTGCGGGTGCCGCTGACGCCTGGCACCTTCCGCCCTGATTTCGACCGCATCGCTGCTGCGCTCTCCCCGCGAACGCGCGCGATCATCGTCAACAGCCCGCACAACCCCAGCGGCACCGTGTGGACCGAGGCCGACATGCTGCACCTGCAGGAACTGATGGCCCCCACCCATGTGCTCCTCATCAGCGACGAGGTGTATGAGCACATGGTGTTCGACGGCCAGGTCCACCAGAGCGTGGCGCGCTTTCCAGCGCTGGCCCGGCGCGCCTTCATCGTCAGCAGCTTCGGCAAGACCTACCACGTCACGGGCTGGAAAGTGGGCACTGTGGTGGCGCCTGCACCGCTGACAGCGGAGTTCCGCAAGGTACACCAGTTCAACGTGTTCACGGTGAACACGCCCATGCAGCACGCATTGGCCACCTACATGGGCAACCCGGAGCCCTACCGGGAACTGCCGGCCTTCTACCAGCGCAAGCGCGACCTGTTTCGTGAGGGTCTTGCCGGTACCCGCTTCCGTTTGCTGCCAGGTGAGGGCACGTACTTCCAGTGCGTGGACATTTCCCGGCTCGCTGTGCCTGAACGCGAACTGCCCGAGAGCGACTTCTGCCAGTGGCTGACGCGCGAGATCGGCGTGGCCGCGATTCCTCTCTCGGCGTTCTACGGCAACGGGTTCGACCAGCGCGTGGTGCGTTTTTGCTTTGCCAAGAAAGACGACACCTTGCGCGAGGCGCTCTCGCGGCTGTCGCGGCTCTGAGATTCAACACCGCACAGGGTTGCGGCAAAAGCGGTCCAGTTCACGCACCGTGCTTTGCCGGGCCACGGTCTGTCGGGCGTTCGGTCCAGACTCCAGACTCAGTTTCATCTCGTACTTCTTGAAGAAGTCGTCGAACAGCTCGCCGCCCAGCGTGCCCACAGCCGTCAGACCATCGGTCTTGCCGTCGTGCTCGATCAGCACCGCACACAACGGTTGTTCGGCCGGGCCATTCAACACCTGGGCTCCCCGCGCCGGGTCGTACTGGCTGTGATCGGCACAGCAGTGGATCAGGTCGTTACCTTTGCTCGGCGTCTGAGGGTTCACCGCCGCACCCTTTCGAAAACTGATGAAGCTCAGGTCTTTCGTGGGATACACCAGCTTGTGCGCGCAGATCGCGGAGAACGCCACCAGGCTGCGCCGAGGGCCGACGCCGCCAGGCCATTGGTAGCTCAGCTTGTCGCGCGTGACCAGCGTCGTGGGCGTGGCGGGCTTGCCCAGGTCGAGCAGGAAGACCGGCGTGGCCTCGAAGGGATAGTGAAACACGTAATTCGTCTGCGGTTTCAGATCCGAAGCCTTGAGCGGCCGTCCCACTTCGTCAAGCAGCTGGACGCGCCCATAGGTCCGAGGCCTGGCATCGACCGCCCAGGCCGGGCTGGCCAGGGTGGCGGCCAGCGTTCCAGCGCCCAGGGCGCAGTTCTCCACAAACTCGCGTCGATCCATGGGGGTCCTTGATGAGTTCGCCCACAGTGAAACGCAGCGGCGCCCCCGCTGTCAACCAATGCGCTGATACCCCGCCACCCGGGTGGGAGATGGCCACTGCGCGACCACAAACACTGCACGCGCGAACTGGTTCACGGTCAAGCGTCACACAACGCCCTGTGCCTGCGTCCGGCGAGGCCGATAGACACCAGTGAGCGTCAATACTTCAGGAATTTCTTCAAGGCGCTGTGCGCCCTCTTGAAAAAGGTGTGTCGATGTTCAAGGTTTCCCGGGTCGCGCGCGCAAGCGCCCCCTATTCCTCTCGTCTTTTGCGTATGGGCACCGTGGCCCTGTTGGGGTGCGCGCTCGCCTGGCTTGCCGCGCCTGCCGCACGCGCAGCGCCTTCGCAAACCGTGGTGGAAGCGGTCCAGTTGCCCGCCTGGGTGGAGCGAAATGGCGAACGCCGCCCCGCTTCGCCTGGCGCAACCCTTCGCAGCAACGACCGGGCCATCACCGCCGACGGTTCGCGCATGTTGCTGCGCCTGAGCGACCAGAGCGTGATCAAGCTGGGCGAGCAGACCGATTTCCTGATCCGCTCCATGGACGAAAGCAGAGCCAGTGACGCCGAGCCTGCCGCGCTCACCACCACGTTCAAGCTGATCACCGGCGTGTTCCGGTACGCCACCGACTACACCAGCAAGGCCCTGGGCAACCGGCGCGAACTCAACCTGGAGCTGGCCACCGCCACCGTGGGCATCCGGGGCACCGACTTCTGGAGCATGACGGACGCTGCGCACGATGCCGTTTGCGTGTTCGAGGGCAAGGTGGAAGTGCAGCGAGACGCCAAGCCCGGTATCGGCCTGGACAAACCCGGCGCGTTCTGGGTCGTGTTCACCGGTGAACCTGAAAAACCCGCTGGTCAGGCCACGCCGGAGCAATTGGCCAAGTTCGTCGGTCAGGCAGAAATGCAGCCTGGCAAAGGTATCGTGCTGCGAGGCGGGCGATGGCGTGCCGTGGCGGCCACCACCTCCAGCCTGGGCGAAGCCGTGGCCTTGCGCCAACGCCTTCAGACTGCTGGTTATCCAGCTGAGATGGTCAGCCGCAGCGGACGCCACGAAGTGCGCATCAACCACTTCGCCACGCGCAGCGATGCGCAGGCCGTGCTGGCGCGCCTTCAGGCCAACATCGCCCTGGGCGTAACCCAGGGCGTGGTCCTGTTGAGCGCCCGATGAGCCATCGGGCTCAGGCGATGAGCTGGGCCCAGGCTTTCTCCAGCCGCTTCAGGCTCACCGGCTGAGGGGTGCGCAGTTCCTGCGCAAAAAAACTCACCCTGAGTTCTTCAAGAAGCCATCGCAATTCCTGTTGCCGTGCGTCCTGCACACCCTTTCGCTCGGCCACCAGGCGCCAGAAGCGCTGCTCCTGTGGCCGCAGCTCGGCCATTCGGGCGGCGTCGCGCGCGGGATCGGCTCGCAGCTTGTCCAACCGCATTTGCACGGCCTTCAGGTAGCGCGGCACGTGTTGCAGTTGTGCGTGTGGCGTCTGCAGAAGGAAGCGCCTGGGCACCAGCCGCTGAAGCTGTTGGCCGATGTCAGCCGCCACGTCGGCCGGCGGCCGCGCATCTTTGAGCTTGCGCAGCGCGGCGGCGTATTCGGTGAGGATGGTCCCAGCCGTTCGGGCCATCTCATTGGCGATCAGCGTCAGGCGACCTCGCCCTTCCTCGACGCGGCGCTTGAAGGCGGTTTCGTCGGTGGGCAAGGGTTCTGCGAGGAAAGCGCGGTCCAGCGACAGCTCCAGAATCTGGGTGCGCAGTTCCTCCAGCGTGCCACCGCCACCCGCCTCCTTGCCCACCTGCATGTAGGCCACGCCCATGGCTTGCAGCCCGGGCAGGTTCTTTTCCAGGTACTTCAGCGCATCGCGAATCTGCAGCGAGAACAGCCTGCGCAAACCCTCGCGGTGCTTCGTTTGCGCCACCTCCGGCTCGTCGAATACCTCGATGCGAACGGCATCGAGGTCATCCACCAGCGCGGGGAAGCCGATCAAGGTCTGCTGGCCCTGGCGGATTTCCATCAATTCGGGCAACGCGCCGAAGTCCCAGGCGGTGTGGCGCTGGGTCGCGTTGGCGGCTGGCGCGGCGGGCACAGCCGCTTTCGTGGACGTCGGCGTCGCGCCTGCCCTGGCAGGTGACGGCGGCGCCGGCCGCACACCGTCCAGCTTGAGCGCGGCCAATGCCTGGAACGCGCCGCGCGCCTGGGCACCAAGTTCGGCCTTGAGTGCGGCGAGGTTGCGCCCCTGCCCAAGTTGTCGGCCGTGCTCGTCCACCACCCGCAGGTGCATGAAATGGTGCGGGCTCAGCATGTCGGCCTTGAGGTCGGCTCGCTGAATGTCGAGCTGCGTGGCTTCGCGCACAAGTCTGAGCACCGCGTCGACGAAGTTGCCGGCGCCGAACGCCGCCGGCTCACTCAATGCAATGGCAAACCGCTCGGCAGTGGCTGGGAGGGGCACCAGACGCGAGCGCGGGCGCTGGTGCAGCGTCTTGAGCAGTGCCAGCACCTTCTCCTTGAGCATGCCGGGCACCAGCCAGTCACAGCGGTCTTCGCTGGCCTGGTTGAGCGCGAAGATCGGCAGCGCCACCGACAACCCGTCGCGAGGGTCACCGGGTTCGTGCAGGTAGCTGCACGCGCAATCCACGCCGCCCAGGCGCAGGGTCTTGGGAAAGGTCTGGGTGGTGATGCCAGCGGCCTCGTGGCGCATGAGCTCTTCGCGTGTGAGCAGCAGGAACCTGGGGTTCTGCCGCAACTCGTCGCGGTACCAGCGCTCCATCGTGGCGCCATTGCAGATGTGCGCGGGCAGTTGCTGGTCGTAGAAAGCGTAGATGAGTTCGTCGTCGACCAGCACGTCCTGGCGGCGAGACTTGTGCTCTAGCTCCGCCACCTGACGCACCAGCTTCTGGTTGGCCGCCAGGAACGGCAGCCGGGTATCCCACTCGCCCGCCACCAACGCCTCGCGAATGAAGATCTCGCGTGCGCCGGCAGGGTCCACCTTGCCGTAATCGGTGCGGCGGTTGCTATAGACGACCAACCCGTAGAGCGTGGCGCGCTCCAGCGCCGTTACCTGTGCGGCCTTTTTCTCCCAGTGCGGGTCGAGCAGCTGCTTCTTGATCAGGTGACCACCAACCTGTTCCAGCCAGAGCGGCTCGATGGCGGCGATACCGCGCCCGAACAGGCGAGTGGTTTCCACCAGTTCGGCGCAAACGATCCAGCGCCCCGGCTTCTTGCTCAGGTTGGCACCGGGATGGCGGTGGAACTTGATGCCGCGCGCACCCAGGTACCAGTCTGCAGCCTGGCCTGAGCCAGTCGCGGGTGTCTCACTTTTCTGGCCCACATTGCCAAGCAAGCCCGACAACATGGCGAGATGCAGTTGTTCGTAGCTCGCCGGTTTCTCATTGAGCTTCCACTGGTGCTCGGCGACCACCGTGTGCAGTTGCGAGTGGATGTCGCGCCATTCGCGCACGCGCCGCACGTTGATGAAGTTTTCGCGCAGCAGGTTTTCGTACTGGCGATGGCTGAGCTTGTGATCCTTGCCATGGCCGCCCTTGGCGTCTTCCAGCCATTTCCAGAGCTTGAGCGTGCCGCTGAACTCGCTCTTCTCGTCGTCGAACTTGGCATGGGCCTGATCGGCCTGCGCCTGCCTCTCCAGCGGCCGGTCGCGCACGTCCTGTACGCTCAGCGCCGAGGCGATCACCAGCACCTCGTCGAGCGCGCCGCGCTGCTGCGCCTCCAGGATCATGCGGCCCACGCGCGGGTCCAGCGGCAGGCGAGAAAGCGTCTGGCCGATTGGCGTGAGTTCGTTGGCCTCATCCACCGCGTTCAGTTCGGCCAGCAGCTGGTACCCGTCGACGATGGCGCGTTTCTGCGGTGCCTCGATGAAAGCAAAGTCTTCCACCGCTCCCAGGCGCAGCGCCTTCATGCGCAGAATGACGCCCGCCAGCGAACTGCGCAGAATCTCGGGATCGGTGAACTTCGGGCGACCATTGAATCCAGCCTCGTCGTAGAGGCGGATGCAGATGCCGTCTGCCACGCGGCCGCAGCGTCCGGCGCGCTGGTTGGCTGCAGCCTGGCTGATGGGCTCCACCATCAACTGCTCCACCTTCTGCCGAAAGCTGTAGCGCTTCACGCGCGCCGTGCCGGCGTCGATCACGAATCGGATGCCCGGCACCGTGAGCGAGGTCTCGGCCACGTTGGTCGAGAGCACGATGCGCCGCCCGCTGTGGTCCTGAAAAATTCGGTCTTGCTCGGCCTGGGACAACCGCGCAAACAGCGGCAGCACCTCGGCCGAACGCAACAGCGGCTGGTGCGAGAGATGCTTGCGCAGGTGGTCGGCCGCCTCGCGGATCTCGCGCTCGCCTGGAAGAAAGACCAGGATGTCACCGCCATGCGGACCACGCCAAAGTTCATCCACCGCGTCGGTGATGGCGTTGTTCAGGTCATAGTCTCGGCTTTCCTCGAATGGCCTCCAGCGAACCTCCACGGGGAATGTGCGCCCCGAGACCATGAGCACCGGTGCGGGTCCCCTTTTCGAGGCGAAATACTGCGCGAAACGATCCGCGTCGATGGTGGCGGAGGTCACCACCACCTTCAGGTCCGGCCTGCGTGGCAGCAACTGGCGCAGGTAGCCCAGCAGGAAGTCGATGTTGAGGCTGCGTTCGTGCGCCTCGTCAATGACGATGGTGTCGTAAGCGCGCAGGTCCGGGTCGGTCTGGGTTTCGGCCAGGAGGATGCCGTCGGTCATGAGCTTGATGGAAGCATCCTTGCTCAAGCGATCCTGGAATCGCACCTTGTAGCCGACCACTTCGCCCAAGGGCGTTTTCAGTTCCTCGGCGATGCGCCTGGCCACGCTGGAGGCAGCGATGCGCCGCGGCTGGGTGTGGCCGATGAGCTGGCCGCGCTGGCCGGGCCGGGCGTTGATGCGACCACGGCCCATGGCGAGGGCGATCTTGGGAATCTGCGTGGTCTTGCCCGAACCGGTCTCGCCACAGACGATGACCACCTGGTGCTCGCGCATGGCCGACTCGATCTCGTGGCGCCGGGCCGAGACGGGCAGGGATTCAGGAAATTCGATGTGCAGCGGTGTGGAGGACAACGGGGAAAACTCGGTCAAAATCGGGCAACCGGCCATTATCCGCGCCCAGCCCACCGCCCGCCTGCCATCCATGTCCAACGTCTTCAACTTCACCTTCGTCCCCTGGTTTCGCTCGGTCGCGCCCTACATCCACAAGCACCGCCACAACACCCTGGTGGTGGGCATCGCGGGTGAAGCGATCGCGGCCGGCAAGCTGCAGAACCTGGCGCAGGACCTGGCACTCATCCAGAGCATGGGCGTGGAAATCGTGCTCGTGCATGGGTTTCGCCCGCAGGTGAACGAGCAGTTGCGCCTGAAGGGCCATGAGGCAAGGTATTCGCATGGCATGCGCATCACCGACGAAGTCGCCCTGGACTGCGCGCAGGAAGCGGCGGGCCAGTTGCGCTACGAGATCGAAGCCGCCTTCAGCCAGGGCCTGCCCAACACACCCATGGCCGGCGCCACCGTGCGCGTGATCTCCGGCAACTTCATCACCGCACGACCGGTGGGTTTGATGGACGGGGTGGATTTTCAGCACTCCGGCCTGGTGCGCAAGGTAGACACCGAAGGCATCCAGCGCACGCTGGACATGGGCGCCATGGTGTTGCTCTCTCCCTTCGGTTTTTCGCCCACGGGCGAGGCTTTCAATCTGACGATGGAGGACGTGGCCACCTCCGTGGCTGTGGCGCTGCAGGCCGACAAACTGATGTTCCTGACCGAGGTCCCCGGCATCCGCGTGGACGAGGCCGATCCCGAGAGTGGCATCGACACCGAGCTGCCCCTGGCCGACGCGCGGAAAATGCTCGCCGCGCTGCCCGCCCCCACCCAGCCCACCGACACCGCGTTCTACCTCCAGCACTGCATCCGCGCCTGCGAAGGCGGCGTGGATCGCAGCCACATCCTGCCGTTTTCAGTGGATGGCGCTCTGCTGCTGGAGATCTACACCCACGACGGCATCGGCACCATGGTGGTGGACGAAAAGCTGGAGAGCGTGCGAGAGGCCACCATGGACGACGTGAGCGGCATCGTGGCGCTGATCGAACCCTTCGAAAAGGACGGCACGCTGGTCAAGCGCGACCGAACCGAGATCGAGCGCGACGCGGGCAACTACACCATCATCGAGCACGACGGTGTGATCTTCGGCTGCGCTGCGCTCTACCCCTACCCGGAAGCGCGCACCGGCGAGATGGCTGCGCTCACTGTCTCGCCCGACACCCAGAGCCAGGGAGACGGCGAACGGCTGCTCAAGCGCATCGAGACGCGTGCCAAGGCGCAGGGACTGCAAAGCATCTTCGTGCTCACCACGCGCACCATGCACTGGTTCATCAAGCGAGGCTTCGTGCAGGTCGGCGCCGACTGGTTGCCCGAAGCGCGCAAGCGCAAGTACAACTGGGACCGCAAGAGCCAGGTGCTGGTGAAAAAGCTCAGCTAACCGGACGCTTCACCCAGAGCGCCACAGCCAGCAGCGCGATGGCAGTGAAGCAAAGAAAAGACCAGTTGGCGATGGACAGGCCGAGAAACGTCCAGTCAATCACCGAGCAGTCGCCCGTGCCCCTGAAGATCATGGGGATGGCGCGACGAAGCGGGAAAGATTCGATCATGCCGAAGAAATCGCGGCCGCAGCTCAGGATCTCGGGCGGATTCCACTGCAGCCAACTCTGACGCGCTGCCACGAAAGCACCAAAAGCTGCGAGCACGCCCATCTTGATCACGCCGGCATACAGCCAGAAGCGGCGCTTGAAGAACGCAGATACGCCAGCCACCAGCGCCACCAGCACCAGCGCGTAGCGCTGCACGATGCACATGGGGCATGGCTCCAGACCCACCACGTGCTGCAAATACATGCCATAGGCCAACATGGCCACGCAGGCCGCGGCAACGAGCGCCAGGATCTGCCGGGGATGGCTTTGAAGGGGTGAGCGAGGAGTCGAACTGGAGAGGCTGGCGAACAAGGCAGATCCTGAATTGAAAGGGTGCAGCGGATTGGGCGACAGATCAGTGAGCCGTCGCTCTGCCTGCGAGTTCCCCGACCTCAGCCAACAAAGGCCCGTTCGATCACGAAATCGCCCGGTGTGGTGGTGTTGCCCTCTTTCAGCCCGGTCTTCTCGCACAGGGCCTTGAGGTCGCGCAACATCTCCGGGCTGCCGCAGATCATCACACGGTCCTCGGCGGGGTTGAGCAAGGGGAGGCCCAGGTCCTTGGCAATCACGCCATCGCTGAGCAGTTGCGGGATGCGCCCCTGGTGAACAAACGGCTCGCGGGTGACGGTGGGGTAGTACAGCAGCTTGCCTTGCACCACGTCGCCGAGGATCTCGTCCTTGACGAGTTCATGCGTTAGCAGTTCGCGGTAGGCCAGTTCGTTGACCTGGCGCACGCCATGCACCACGATCACCTGCTCGAAGCGCTCGTAGGTGTCCGGATCGCGCACGATGCTGAGAAATGGCGCCAGCCCGGTACCGGTGCCCAGCAGATAGAGGCGCTTGCCCGGAAGCAGGTAGTCGATCAGCAGTGTTCCGGTGGGCTTGCGACCGACGATGATGGTGTCGCCCACCTGGATGTGCTGCAGGCGCGAGGTGAGCGGGCCGTCCTGCACCTTGATGCTCAGAAACTCCAGGTGGTCGGCGTAATTCGGGCTGACGATGCTGTAGGCGCGCAACAGCGGCTTGCCGTCCACGCGCAGGCCAATCATCGTGAAGTGCCCGTTGGAGAACCGCAGCGAAGCGTCGCGGGTGGTGGTGAAGCTGAACAGCCGGTCGGTCCAGTGATGGACACTCAACACGCGCTCTTCCTGAAATGCACTCATGAAAACAGATCCTCTGGAACGGTAGCCCGGTATTGTAGAAACTCATGCGCCTGTTGCCGCCGAGGCCATGGCGGGCGGGGCACCCAAACCTTGCTACAGTGGCGCTCGGCCTTCGGCCCGAACCTCAGGAACACCCGCAAAGACACCCGCAAAGCCGGGATCATGCCGGCGATCCACCTGTTCTGGAACGAATTAATTCTTCCATTCGTTATAACCAGATCATCTAATCAACGCTTAGGAACGCCATGGCACGCACTGTGAAATGCATCAAGCTCGGCAAAGACGCCGAAGGACTCGACTTCCCACCCTACCCGGGCGAACTGGGCAAGCGCATCTATGAAAACGTGAGCAAGGAGGCCTGGGCCGCCTGGCTCAAGCACCAGACCATGCTGCTCAACGAGAACCGGCTCAATCTGGCAGACGCCCGCGCCCGCCAGTACCTGGCTCGGCAAATGGAGAAGCATTTTTTCGGCGAAGGTGCCGACGCTGCGGCCGGCTACGTGCCGCCACCCCGGGACGAGTGAGCTCTTCGGGCGGAACACACCGCCACGCCCTGGTCATCGGCGCCGGTCTGGCCGGGGCGGCGGTCTGCGCCCAACTGGCGCGACGAGGCTGGCAGATCACCTTGCTGGACGCCGGTACCGGCCCGGCTCAGGGGGCCTCCGGGTTGCCCGTGGGCATGCTCAGCCCCCATGTCACCCGAGCGCCCACGCCGTTGTCACGCCTGTCGGTGCTGGGCATGCAGGCCACGCTGGTGGAACTGCAAAGCCTGGTGCCTCAAGGCCAGGGCTGGCAGGCCTGCGAGGTCGACAACCTGGGCCACGACCGAGGCCGCTGGCCCGCTGCGCTGGTGCGCCCCTCTGCGCTGGTGCATGCCTGGCTCAGGGAAGCCGGCTCGCAGGTGCTTCCTCGCTGGCGGGCATCCGTGCAACGCCTGGAGCGCCGGGAATCGGGTGTATGGCGGGCACTGGACTCCGCAGGGCAGCTCCTGGCAGAAGCGCCTGTGGCAGTGGTGGCTGCCGCGCACGGCAGCCTCGACTTGCTGGCCCAGCCTGACGGCCCCATGGAACCCAGAGATCTGCCGTTGCGGCCGGTCAAGGGCCAGATGAGCCTTGCTGTGCTGCGGGGCGCGCCGCTGGCCGAACGTCCGCAACGCGACAACGGCGTCTTCGTGCCACGCTATGAAGACAGCGGTCTGCCGCCCGCATGGCCGGCGCGGCTGTGGGCCATGGGCTCCACCTACACCCGGGGCGATTCCAGCAGCCATTTGACGCCCGAGGCGCACGAGGCCAACGCGAGCAGCCTGCAGGCGATCTGCCCACCAGCGGCCAGGCATTTGCGGGGGCTGCAAGCCTCGGGTGAGCTGCTGGGCTGGGCGCAGGTGCGTTGTGCTTCTCTCGACCGCCTGCCCCTGGTCGGGGCCGTGCCGGACGCTCGCGTCCTGCGACTGAACAAAGCGCAGGCTGGCTCGAAACGGGAGCGCCAGCCACTGGGCGAAACGCCACGCCAGCCCGGCCTCTATCTGTTGACTGCGCTGGGATCGCGCGGCATCACCCTGGCTTCTTGGTGTGCCCATTTGCTGGCAGCACAGATCGACGGCACGGCGGTGCCCGTCGAAGCCGACCTGGTGGCGGCGCTTGACCCCGCCCGTTTCGCCTGGCGTGAGACGCGCCGACAATCACCGACATGACCACGACCATGAACACCACCACCCTTTCTTCCACCGAACCCGATCCCGCAGAGCGCCCGACACGCCTGCTGCAGGGTGCCTCCAATTTCCGCGACCTCGGCGGCCTGGTCGGGCTGGACCAACGACGCGTGCGCCGTGGCCGCGTCTACCGTTCCGACCACCTCGCCGGCCTCACGCCGGACGACCTGCGCACCGTGCTGGCTCTGGGGCTCACGCACCGCATCGACTTCCGGGGTGCAGGCGAACGCCAGGCACTGCCTTCCGATGTGCCCGGCGTGACCGCGCTGTCGCTCGCCATCGAGCCCACGGTGGTGCATCAGGTGAACGCGCTGCTGCAATCCGGACAGGCGCCCACGCAGGCCGAAACTGTCGAGCTGATGTGCCAGACCTACCGACTGTTCGCGCTCAAGGGCGCGCCGGTCTATGCCCGGTTCTTCCAGCACCTCCTGGAACAAACCACGCCCCTGGTGTTCCATTGCACCGCAGGCAAGGACCGCACCGGTTTTGCTGCGGCACTGCTGCTGAGCGCGCTGGGCGTGCCGCGCGAGGACATCGTGCACGACTACCTGCTCACCAATCGGCTGTACGTGCGCAGCTCACTGGTTGAATCCCACGGGCCGGACCACGTGATGGATGTGCTCTGGAGCGTGCAACCCGTGTTCCTGGAGGCGGCATTCAAAGCGATTGACGAGGAGCATGGCGGCCTGGACAACTACCTGGCCGGCCCCATGGGGCTCGGCGGCCAGGAACTCCAGCGACTGCGCGACTCGCTGCTGGAAGCCTGAGCGTTCAGATCAGTTCCAGCCATTCCGATATCTGACGCGGTTGCAGTGGGCGTTCCAGCAGGGCCGTGACGCCCACCCGGTGCGCGTCACGCCGGACCCGCCGCCGCCGCCACCAGCCCGCCAGCGGCCCCGCCAGTTCGCTCGTGGCCAGCGCCAGCGCCTGCGGGTTGCGCTGCACGAACAGCCGCATGAGCGACCACACGTCCATGTGGTGCTCGTCCAGATTGAAGAAGCCGCAGAGGTAGGCCTGGCGGCTCAACAGGTCGATGGCCATTTCGGTGTTGATCACCTCGTCGACATGCACCACGCCAGCCAGCGCCAGGCGCGTGCGCAGGTAGGTGCGCTCTTGAGGGTCTTCGCTCACCACCATGGCACGGCGGACCGGCTCGACGCCGGTTTCCATGTCGAGGTCGAGCGCCAGATCGAGGGGCGAAGGCGAGGTCACGTCCAGATCGAGCAGGCCAGAATCGGCCTGGCGGGCGGCAAACACCGCATCGAGGTCGTGCAGCACGGCGGCCCATTCGATAGGGCGATCCAGCACGCGCCAGGCGTGATCGGGCGCATCGGGTCCTACCCAGATCAGCCGCTGCCCGGCCGGCATTTCCTTGGCGTGCGCGAGCACCGCCTCGGCGCTCTCCCCATCCACGAGCGCCACCTGAGCCATGCCCGCAGGCACCTTGGTGCCTGGCGGCGTGAGCGGCGCCCAGGGTGCGTAGGCGACCTCTCGTTCCTGCGACAGACGAAAGATCGTGTTGAGCGCATGGCGCTCCACGTCTGAAAAACCCACCACGCTGACCAGAATGCGCTGTTTCTGCATGGCGCGGATGTTACGCCGGCAAACACGATGCGCGGTCGATCTGGCCGGATGAACGGGCATGCCTCCCGGGAATCGCGGCCACAGCGGCATTTTTATATGCGTTCCAGCTATATCCCCATGAGCAAAAAATCGTTTGGGATATATGCCTGAGTCCCTAAAGTCCCCCCATGCCTGACGTCGCCATCATCCTGGCCGGATTTGCCGTGGGACTCATCGTGGGTCTCACGGGGGTGGGTGGCGGCTCGCTCATGACGCCCATCCTGATCTTCTTCTTCGGTGTCAAGCCCTACCTGGCCGTGGGCACCGACCTGCTCTTTGCCGCCTTCACGAAGATGGGCGGAACAGTCAGCCTCGCTCGGCAGAAGCTGGTGCCGTGGCGTGTGGTGGCGCAACTGTGTGCAGGCAGCATTCCCGCGGCACTGGCCACGCTGGTCGTGCTGCACAAGCTGGGACCCGCGAGCCCGCTGGTGCAATCGCTCATGACCAACACGCTCGGCCTCGCCCTGCTGCTCACCGCCACCGCCATGTTCTACAAGGCTGCGCGTGGCAAGCAGGTGCCGCGCAGCCTGGCCGCTGCCGATCTGCAACTGGCCACGCGAGCGCGCCACTGGAGCCTGCCGGTTCTGTTCGGCGCGGTCATCGGCACGCTGGTCACGCTCACCTCGGTGGGGGCCGGTGCCATCGGCGTCTCGGTGCTGCTGCTGCTGTTCCCGCTCTTGCCGCTGCCGCGCATCGTGGCCGCCGACATCGCCTATGCCGTGCCCCTCACCCTGGTGGCCGGCCTGGGCCACGCCAGCCTGGGATCGGTGGACTGGCCGTTGCTGGCCAAGCTGCTGGCTGGCTCGCTGCCCGGCATCTGGCTGGGTACGCGCCTGATGCGCCACACCCCCGAACGCCTGGTGCGCTCGGCCCTTTCGGTGTTGCTGGCCTACGCCGGCACCAAGCTGATCGCTTTCTGACACTTACAGCCCGACGACGACGATGTACCAATATTCCGAATTCGACCGCCAGTTCGTGCACCTGCGCGCCGCCCAGTTCCGCGACCAGCTCACCCGCTGGCAAGCCGGCACGCTGGGCGAAGACGAGTTCAAGCCGCTGCGCCTGCAGAACGGCTGGTACGTGCAACGCTTCGCGCCCATGCTGCGCGTGGCCGTGCCCTACGGCGAAATCTCCAGCGTGCAGCTTCGTGTGCTGGCAAAGATTGCGCGCGACTACGACCACAAGGAAGACCACGACACATCCAAGGCCAACGCGGGCCTGTCCGAAGTGCCCACGCTGCCCGATCGCACCGCGCACTTCACCACGCGCCAGAACGTGCAATACAACTGGATTCCGCTCTCGCGCTCGGCCGAGGTGATGGACTTGCTGGCCAGCGTGAACATGCATGGCATCCAGACCAGCGGCAACTGCATCCGAAACATCACGACCGATGCACTCGCAGGCATCGCCGCCGACGAAGTGGCCGACCCGCGCCCCTTTGCTGAAATCATGCGCCAGTGGAGCACGCTGCACCCCGAGTTCGCTTTCCTGCCGCGCAAGTTCAAGGTGGCCATCACCGGTGCGCGTGAGGACAGGGCCGCCACCGCCTGGCACGACGTGGGCCTGCGCCTGCTGCGCAACGTGGACGGCGACCTGGGTTTCCAGGTGCGCGTGGGAGGCGGCATGGGCCGCACGCCCATCATTGGCAGCGTGCTGCGCGAGTTCCTGCCTTGGCACCAGGTCCTGAACTACCTCGAAGCCGTGGTGCGCGCTTACAACCGCTTTGGCCGCCGCGACAACATCTACAAGGCCCGCATCAAGATCCTGGTGAAGGCCGAAGGCCAGGCCTACACCGACCAGGTGGAAGCCGAGTACCGCGACATCATCGAGAAAGACGGCGCGCCGCACACCATCACCCAGGCCGAACTGGACCGTGTGAGCGCCTTCTTCGTCACGCCGCCACTGAGCTGCGACCGCAAGAGCGCCGACGCCAAGATCGCCCACATCCTCAAGGCCGCTGCCGAGGACGACGTGGAGTTCAGCCGCTGGCTGCAGCAAAACGTGAAGCCGCACCAGAACCCCGACCTGCGCGCCGTCACACTCTCCTTCAAACGCTTTGGCCAGGCCCCCGGCGACGCCACGGCTGACCAGCTGGACCGCGCCGCGGATCTGGCCGAGCGCTTTTCGTCGGGCGAGGCCCGCGTGACGCATGAACAGAACCTGCTGCTGCCCTGGGTGCGCTGCGACGCGCTGCCCGAACTCTGGCGCGAGGCGCGCCGCCTGGGCCTCGCCAAGCCCAACATCGGCCTGCTCACCGACATGATCGCGTGCCCCGGCGGCGATTTCTGCGACCTGGCCAATGCGCGATCGCTGCCCCTGGCGCAGGCCATCCTGGGCCGTTACACGGATCTGGACGAGCTGCACGACCTGGGCGAGATCGACCTGCACATCAGCGGCTGCATCAATTCCTGCGGCCACCACCACAGCGGCCACATCGGCATTCTGGGCGTCGACAAAGACGGCCAGGAGTGGTACCAGGTGACGCTCGGAGGTTCGGACGGCACGCGCCTCTCTGGCGAAGCCACGCCCGGCAAGGTGATCGGCCCGTCGTTTGCCGCCAGCGAGGTGCCCGACGTGATCGAGGCCCTGCTCGACACTTACCGCTCGCAGCGCCATAGCGGCGAAAGCTTTGTCGCCACGCTCAAGCGCGCCGGTGCCGAACCCTTCAAGACCGCCGCCAATGCGGTGCGCGTGAGCACGGCCCGTGCACCTGCCTGAGGAAGCCCGACATGACACAGCACTTTGAAGTATTCAGCGCCAGCGCCTTCGAGCCGCTTGAACCGCAAGACCGCCGCCTGACCATTGCCAACGATGCCGATCCGCGCGAGGTCCAGCTCGACGGCATCGAGGTCGTCGAGCTGAATTTCCCCAAATTCAGCGACGGCCGCGCCTTCAGCCAGGCTTTTCTGCTGCGCCGTCGCCTGGGCTTCTCGGGGCAGATCCGCGCCACGGGCGATGTGCTGATCGACCAGCTGGTGCAAATGCAGCGCAGCGGCTTCAGCCAAGCCGTGCTTCGCGCCGACCAGGACCTCTCGCATGGCCGGCACCTGCTGTCGCACTACCCCGCTTTCTACCAAGGTGACGCCGTGCACACCGCGCCCCACTTCGCCACTGCCTGACCAGCGCACTGAGCCACCGCCATGAACGCTTTAGCCCTCTACGACAAACCTTCTGCCGATTTCACGGCCAAGGTCTCGCGTGCCATCGCCCTGCTGCGCGAAACCGCCGCCAGCCATCCCAGGCTGACCCAGGCCTCCAGCCTCGGAGCGGAAGACATGGTGGTCACGCACCTGATGCACCTGGCCAATATCGAGGCAAGCGTGTTTGTGCTGGACACCGGCAAGCTGCACACCGAGACGCTCGCATTGATTCCCCAGATCGAGCGCCGCTACGGAACCAGCGTGCAGGTATTCCGGCCGCGCCAGGAATCGGTGATTCACTTCGTGCGCAAGAACGGCGAAGAGGCCATGTACCAGAGCATCGAACTGCGCAAGGCCTGCTGCGACATTCGCAAGATGGAACCGCTGGCGCGCGCCCTGGCTGGCCACGACGGCTGGATCACCGGCCTGCGGCGCGAGCAGTCCAACGCACGCGCAGAAGTGGGCGAAATCATCCAGGAGCCCGAGCGCGTCAAAGTCAGCCCGCTGGTGGAATGGACCTGGGGCGACGTGTGGCACTTCATCGGACTGCACCGACTTGAGTACAACGCCCTGCACGACCAGTTCTTCCCCAGCATCGGCTGCGCGCCCTGCACCCGCGCCATCAGCGTCGGCGAGGATTTCCGCGCTGGCCGCTGGTGGTGGGAACAGGAAAGCGCCAAGGAATGCGGTCTGCATGTGCAGCCGGTTTCAAGTCTCTTGTCCAGCACCGTTCGCACAGAGCCCGTCGAAGCGCCTGCGAACACCACTTCAGTCCTTCGACAGGCCCAGGACGAACGGAGTCTTTCATGAACGCCCGCACCGAACCCGACGTGATCCAGACCGCCTTGCAACACGCCGCCAGCGAACAGCATCACCTGAGCAACGCCCATCTGGACGCGCTGGAAGAGGAAACCATCTTCATCCTGCGCGAAGTGGCGGCCGCCTTTGAGCGGCCCGCCCTGCTGTTCTCAGGCGGCAAAGATTCGCTGGTCATGCTCAAGTGCGCCGAAAAGGCGTTCGGCGTGGGCCGTATTCCCTATCCGCTGCTGATGATCGACACCGGCCACAACTTCCCCGAGGTGACCGATTTCCGCGACTCGCGCGCCAAGGAACTCGGCGCCGAACTGATCGTGCGCAACGTGGAAGACTCGATGGCGCGCGGCACGGTGCGCCTGGCGCATCCCGGTGAGAGCCGCAACGTTCACCAGTCGGTGACGCTGCTCGAGGCCATCGACGAGTTCCGGTTCGACGCGCTGATTGGCGGGGCGCGACGCGACGAGGAGAAGGCGCGCGCCAAGGAACGCATTTTCAGCCACCGCGACAGCTTCGGCCAGTGGCAGCCCAAGGCCCAGCGCCCCGAACTGTGGACGCTGTTCAACACCCGGCTGCAACCAGGCGAACACTTCCGCGTATTCCCGATCAGCAACTGGACCGAGCTCGACGTGTGGCAGTACATCGCCCGCGAGAACATTGCCCTGCCGTCGATCTACTACACGCACCAGCGCCAGGTGGTGGACCGCCGGGGCCTGTTGGTGCCGGTGACCGAACTCACCCCCCCACGCGATGGTGAAACCGTGCAGGTGCGCGATGTGCGTTTCCGAACCGTGGGCGACATCACCTGCACCTGCCCGGTGGACAGCCTGGCCGCCACCGCTGACGACATCGTGATCGAGACGCTGGCCGCCGAGGTCAGCGAGCGCGGCGCCACGCGCATGGACGACAAAACCAGCGACGCTTCGATGGAAAAACGCAAAAAGGATGGGTACTTCTGATGACCACGATCTCCTCCGCTCGGGCTGAGCCCGTCGAAGCCCTCCTGCAAGACACCCGCTCCGCCCTGCGTCTCATCACCTGCGGCAGCGTGGACGACGGCAAGAGCACGCTGATTGGCCGCCTCCTGGTCGACAGCAAGGCCGTGCTGCAAGACCACCTGGCCGGCGTGCAGCGCCAGGGCCAGACCGACCTGGCGTTGCTCACCGATGGCCTCTCTGCCGAGCGCGAACAAGGCATCACCATCGACGTGGCCTACCGGTACTTCAGCACCGAAGCGCGCAAATTCATCATCGGCGACGCGCCGGGCCACGAGCAATACACCCGCAACATGGTGACCGCCGCCTCCAGCGCAGACGCCGCCGTGGTGTTGGTCGATGCCACCAAGCTCGACTGGGCCGCCCCCGGCCTGAAACTGCTGCCGCAGACACGACGCCACAGCCTGCTGCTCAAGTTGCTGCGCGTGCCTTCGGTGGTGTTTGCCGTGAACAAGCTCGACGCCGTGGCCGACAGCGCCACCGCGTTTGCCCACATCGGCGCGGCGCTGCGCCAGTTCGCGCAACAGGCCGGCATCCCCGTCACCGCCATCGTGCCGGTGTCGGCGCTCAAGGGCTGGAACGTGGTGGACGCGAGCGAGCAGGCTCAGTGGTGCGGCTACACCGGCCCCACGCTGCTGCAGATCCTGGAGAGCCTGCCGGTGACGGCCGCCGACACCACGCTGCCCTTTGCCTTCGCCGTGCAGTGGGTCGAAAAATTCAGCAACTCTTCCGACACATCACAAGGCCGCCGTGTGTTCTGGGGTCGCGTGGCCACCGGTGGCGTGCAGCCCGGCCAGCCGGTGCGCATCCTGCCCAACGGCCAGACCGCCGTGGTGGCGCAGGTGCTGAACCACGTTCGCCAACCGCAGGCCGTGCTGGCTGGCCACAGCGCGGGCATCGTGCTCGACCGCGAGGTCGACGTCTCGCGTGGCGACTGGTTGCTGGCCCAGGATGAGGAAGACGCCCACGACACCATCGCCGGAAGCCGCGAGCTGCGAGCGACCGTGGCCTGGCTGGACGACGAGACGCTGGTACCCGGCCGCGTGTACTGGGCACTGCACGGCCACCGCTGGGTCAAGGCCAAGATCAAGCGCATTGTTCATCGGCTGGACATCCACACCCTGGCGGAGGAAGACGCCACCCAGCTCGAGCCCAACGCCATCGGCCACATCGAGCTCACGCTGCAGGAACCCCTGGCCACGCTGCCCTTTGCCCGCTCGCGCGCCCTGGGCTCGCTGGTGCTGGTGGACACCGCCAGCCACCGCACGGCAGGCGCGCTGCTGGTGCTCTGAACGCGCACCCAGTCTTTAACTTGCATCAAGGCCAGGGTCATACCCCGGCCCCATACTCCTGGAAACCCTAAAATCCGGGATTACCTGATTTCGACCACCACCATGACCCACGTTGTCACCGAAGCCTGCATCCGCTGCAAATACACCGATTGTGTGGACGTCTGCCCCGTCGACTGCTTCCGCGAAGGCCCCAACTTCCTCACCATCGACCCGGACGAATGCATCGACTGCGCGGTGTGCATCCCCGAATGCCCGGTGAGCGCCATCTACGCCGAGGAAGACCTGCCCAAGGACCAGCAGCACATGATCGTGCTCAACGCCGAACTGGCCCGCCTGCCCGGCTGGAAGAGCATCACCAAGCGCAAGGCCCCGCTGGACGACGCCGACGACTGGAAAGATCGCACCGACAAACTCTCGGAACTGATCCGCTGACCCCGACGCCGCAGGCCATGCCCCAATCGAGCGCACACGATGGCGCCATCGAGACCGACGCGGTCATCGTCGGCGCTGGCCCGGTGGGCCTGTTCCAGGTGTTCGAACTGGGTCTGCTGGAAATCAAGGCCCACGTGATCGACTCCCTGGCCTGCCCCGGCGGGCAGCCGGTGGAGCTTTACCCCGACAAGCCCATCTACGACATTCCCGCCATCCCGGTCTGCACCGGGCAGGAACTCACCGACCGCCTGCTGGAACAGATCAAACCCTTTGGCGCCACTTTCCATCTCGGGCAGGAGGTCACCACGGTGCAGAAGCAGGACGACAACCGCTTCTTCATCGCCACCTCCAAGGGCACGCGGTTTCTCACCAAAACCGTGTTCATCGCCGCCGGTGTAGGCGCCTTCCAGCCGCGCACGCTCAAGGTCGAAGGCATCGAAAAATTCGACGGCCACCAGCTCTTCCACCGGGTCAGGAATCCGGCGGATTTCGCCGGCAAGCAGCTGGTGATCATGGGCGGCGGCGACTCCGCCCTGGACTGGGCCATCAACTTCGCCCGACCCGACAGCGCGCACCGCGCCGAAAGCGTCATCCTCATCCACCGGCGCGACGGCTTCCAGGCCGCGCCCGCCAGCGTGGCACGGGTGCGCGAACTTTGCGAGCGCCTGGAGATGCAGTTCATCGTGGGCCAGGCCACCGGTTTCGAGCAGAACCAGGCCGGCCAGCTCAGCGGACTGAAGGTGACCGGCCCCGATGCCGTCACCCGCGTCGTACCGCTGGACGCATTGCTCGTGTTCTTCGGCCTGTCTCCCAAGCTCGGCCCCATCGCCGACTGGGGCCTGGACATCGAGCGCAAGCAGCTGGTGGTGGACACCGAGAAATTTGCCACCAGCATTCCCGGCATCTTCGCCGTGGGCGACATCAACACCTACCCAGGAAAGAAAAAGCTCATCCTCAGCGGTTTTCACGAATGCGCCCTCGCCGCCTTTGGCGCCATGCCCATCGTGTTCCCGGACCGCCCCGTCTTCCTGCAATACACCACCACCAGCCCCAAGCTGCACAAGGTGCTGGGCGTGGCATCGCCGGTGTTCGACTGATCCCCGACCATCAGAAAAGAACCGCCTGTCCGGAGC
>NZ_JBFWNX010000025.1:0-26811 GCF_050250835.1 Hydrogenophaga sp.
GCTGAAAACGCGGGACGCGCCGGGCTACTCGCCTCTGAAAGAGGCTGGGGCTGCTCGGGCTGTGGTCACTTTAGGCAGTGATGGCTCAGGAGGCAATCGCGTTGACACGCGCGAATGCAACCTAACATCCCTATCTGACCATGCCGTCGCGGGCGGCGCAGGGCGGACCGGGCGGCTTCTCATACTACGACCAGGTCTGTCTGCCCGAGAACGAGAAGGATCTGCACTGGGCGCACGCCGGGCGCTGCTACCGCTCGCAGGTGGTCATCCGCATGAACGGCCGCACCGGGAGCCGCCGCAGGACCGAGGCCTACCTGCTGACGCTGGATGACGCCGGCACGTGGTCTCCCGCCGCGCTGCCCGATGGCACCGTCTCCGATGGCAAGGTCGAGACCTATGCGCGATGCGTCGAGGCCATCTGCGGGCCGGCGGAGACCTTCTTCACGTCGGTCTTCTCGGCCCAGGGCAAGCGGCAGCTCAGCACCTACCGCAACGGCGAGATCAAGGCCCTGCTGGCCGATCTGCTGGGGCAGGAGGACATCCGCGCGCTCGGTCAGAAGGCGGGCGAGACGGCGCGGCAGCTGAAGGCGGCGCTGGCGGCGTCGCGCGCTGAAGCGACCGCGTTCGATGCCGAGCGCCAGCGGTTGGAGGATGACGCCCGTCGATGGCAGGGCGCGGACGAGAGGGTCAAGGCAGCGCAAGCCAGCCGGCAGGCTGCCCACGAACAACGGGAGGCTGCGCGAACGCACGAGGCGTCGTTGATGGCCCTGCAGGAGCAGGCGAAGGCTGTCGAGAGCCGGCGAGCGCAGTTGGTGGAGGAACTGGCGGGCGCCCGTGCCGAGGGTGATCGCACCCTGCAGGACCTGCGCACGCAGGACCGGGAGGCAACGGAGCAACTCGCACGGCTCGACGGTCGTGTGGCGCAGCGTGTCGCGCAGGCCAGGGCGCAGCGCGAACGACTGGAGGCCCGCATCCGGTCCCTGCAGCGGGTGCTGGCGGACGAGGGCGCGGTGGCTCGAGCCGGCCGCCGTCTGCCGCTGGCGACAGAGGTGGTGCGTCGCCGCGAGGACCGCGTGCTGGCGCTTCGCGATGCCGTCCAGGACCTTGCGCGTCGTCGCGATGCCGTCGCAGGGCTCGGGCAACGACTGGCATCGCTCGAGCGCGAGGCGGGGCAGGCCGCGCTCCAGGCGGAGGACCTGAGTCGCCGCCTGGCCCTGAGCAACCGCGTGCCGTGCAGCGGGATGCCCATGCAGGGTCAATGCACTCTGCTGTCGGACGCACGCGAAGCGGCCGCGCTGGCGCCGAGCGCCCAGCAGCGGATTCGTCAACTCGCTGCGGAGCGGGACAGTCTTCGGCTTGAACTGCAAGCCCTGCAAGAGGCGGCAAGCCTCAACGTCGGCGCACCGCAGAGCCTGAGCCGGGCCGAGTGCCAGTCGAGGCGAGCCCTAGCCCGTCAGACGGCCTATGCCGCCTTGGCTGCGCGCGGGGCGGAGATGCGCCATGCGCGCGCGGGTCTTGTCGAAGCGGAGGGCGAACTCGCCGCTCTTCCTCTCGCTCCAGACCCGTCGGCCGGGGCGGACATCGCGATCGACACCGACTCCGAAGCGGCCGAGCGTAAGCAGATCATCGCCAGCCGGATGCGCGTTGCCGAGCGTCTCTCGCTGCTGGAAGCTCAGACCCAGGCGGCCATCCAGCGACTCCAGACGGCGATCGACGCGCTGCCGCCGCCGCTGGACGCCGCGCTGCTCGCAAAGGCCCGAGCCCAGGTGGAGCGCTGGCAGGGTGTCCTGGATGAGGCGGAGCGCTCGCATCTGGCCGCTGTCCGCGACGCGCAGGCGCTTACCGCCCTGTCGACCCAGATGGAGGAGCATGGCCGGAGGCGTGACGCAGCCGCGGCCCGCACGGCACGGGTGGAGCAGGAACTCGCGAACTGGCTGCTGTTCGCCCGCTGCATGGGCAACGATGGCCTGATCGCGCTGGCCATCGACGATGCGGGGCCGACCTTGTCCGGCCTGGTGAACGATCTGCTGCTGGCCTGCTATGGCCCGCGCTTCACGGTGGCCATCGAGACCCTGCAGGAGACGGCCAAGGGCGAGCAGCGCGAGGGCTTCGACATCCGCGTCTACGACGCAGAGTCGGGCGAGGACAAGAGCGTCACGGCGATGAGCGGCGGCGAGAAGGTCTGGATCTCATGCCGAGATCGGCATGAGATCCACTATGCCGAGACGCCGGATATGCCGAGTTCGCGATCCGGCCGGCGCTCCCGCCCCTGCAACTGCGCCGCAGGTACCTGCGAAGCGATGCGGCATAACACGTCGGGATCGGAGACGATGAGCCCCGACGCGCGCGGAGGCAAGAGCCTCAGCCTGATGAGCGGCGGGGAGCGGACTTTCATCGACGCCTGTCTGACGCGCGCGATCGCCCTGTACTTGGCCCAGAACACCGGGCGGCGATTCGACACGCTCTTCTCCG
Source organism: Hydrogenophaga sp. (assembly GCF_050250835.1). Classification (GTDB taxonomy): domain Bacteria; phylum Pseudomonadota; class Gammaproteobacteria; order Burkholderiales; family Burkholderiaceae_C; genus Hydrogenophaga. The sequence continues at coordinate 2,473 of NZ_JBFWNX010000025.1, forward strand.
ACGAGGCCGATGGGCCCCTCGACCCCGAGCACAAGCGCATGTTCATGGCCATGAAGCGCGAAGTCCTTCGGCTCGGTGGCTACCGGCAGGAGTTCTTCATCACCCAGACCCCGCACCTCGCAACGATGGCCGATGCAATCATCGACCTCGACGCCATGCAGGTCGATGCGCTTCGGGACGTTGCACTCGTCGCTGAAGAAGCCAGGACGTAGACCGAGCGAATCGCGATCGCGGCGCGGGGTTCCTGATCGAAAGGAAGGGTCGTTCGGTCGACACACCGCAAACGTCGGCACGTACCGCGTACCGCATTGGGAGCGATCGACTCTACGAGGCGAACGTGCGCGATGTGCGCACAGGTACCGTTCAATCGCGAGGGCTGTGCGTTTCTGGACGGCCATCAACGGTCATTGACGACAGGCTGCTTCCTGGCCTCCCACCGCGACCACAGGCGGATCTCTCGCATGGATTGGTGCGCGGGCTGCTTCCGCATCGGGCGCGCTTCGAAAGAGTTACTGCTGCCGGCGATCGAAGCACCTGGCAGCGGTCAGCCATTCGCGCCGGAAACGCACCTGGTCCCGTAATGCATTGACGCGCGAATCAGTGCCTGCAGACCCTCGGCGATACTGTTCCGACTCGGTTGTCTGTTGGCGCCGACCGCCGACCGCCGATTGAGCCACACGCCGACAATCGGGTGAGCCAGTCAAACGTGACGCAACCTGTTGCTCGGCTGCGAGTTTCGGGCGCCGGGCTGGCTCACAGGGCTCTTGGCATCTGGCTCACTGTGGCGTCGACGCCAACAGCCAGATCAACTTCACCGTGATGCCGCCGCGGCGGAGCTCAACCTCGATGGAGCGTTTGTCAGCCGCCTGATCCGCGGTCGGCGTGACGGCCACTGGCACGAACTGCTGCGATACCTTAACTGCACCTGCCTCGCGCGCCAGCTTGCGCCAGCCGTGCACGATGTTGGCGTTGATCTCGTGCGCCATCGCCACCTTGGCCACCGAAACGCCCGGCACAGCGCACCCGGCCAGTATCTGCGCCTTCAACTCCGCGCCGTGGCGCCGGCGTTTACGACTGTTCTCCGCATCCATCGTGTCCAGCTATTCATTAACTGGACGGATCGTTATCACCACTCGACCTCAGTTCAAGATGGGTTCGCCGGACACTTGCCAAGGAACTGCGTCGGGCCAACGATATCCTGAAGCTGGCCAGCGCGTCTTTGGCCCAGGAGGAGTTCGACCGCCGACTGAGGTGATGTACGGGTTTGTCGGCGAGCACCGCACCGTCCACGGGGTCGAGCCGATGTGCAAATGACTATTGCGAAGAGATCCTCTCTAATTGGTACCCCAACCCACGTGAAGACACTATTCGCACCGGGCCAACTTCAATCTTTTTTCGGAGCCTGTGGATGTAGACCTCGATACTATTCGTGGTCACTTCTTCTCCCCAGTCAAACATCATCGAGGCCAAGCTGTCTTTGCTCACATAGCGTCCTCGTCTCTTGATGAGAATCTCCAGGAGAGACAACTCTCGACGCGAAAGCGGTACCTGCCTGCCGTCCAGATGAACCGATCGCTCGATCGTGTCCAAACGCAGCGGTCCATGCCAGACCAGGTGGCTGGCGCTGCCCATGCCTCGCCGCACCCAGGCCCGAACCCGCGCCATCACTTCAGCGACGACGACGGGCGCACCGACGCAATCGTCACTGCCGCAATCCAAGGCCGCGATCCGCTCGCCTGGGTCGGAAGTGGCGGCCATTGCCAACAGCGGCAAGTGGGGGAAGCAAGCGCGCAGGCGCCTGATCAGGCCTGAGCCGGACCCCGGACTTACCGCAAGATCCAGAACCAGCATTTCAAAAGGTGCGCAGCTCAGGGCAGCGAGGGCTTCACCTTCGCTGCACACGTGGTCAACGGCATGGCCCCACTGACGCAGGCTGCCAACCAACTCGGCACACAGGCCGGGGTTGGAGGCCGCCACGAGTACGCGCATGGGCCAGTCCTCTGCCTACTCAGCTCGGCGCGTACTTCTCACGCAGCAACTTCTTGTTGAGCTTGCCTACGCTGGTCTTGTCGATACTTTCGACAAACAGCACCGTGCTGGGTACTGCGTATTTGGAGATGGTGCCGGCCTCGGCAAACTGGCTGAGATGCTCCTGGATGCCGCGCTGGTCGGCTTGCGCGCCCGGCTTGAGCACCACCAGGGCCAGCGGGCGCTCGCCCCACTTGGCGTCCTTCACACCGATCACGGCGGCTTCGCTCACGGCTTCGTGCCGGGAGATCAAGCTTTCCACTTCCAGCGAAGACACCCACTCGCCGCCGGTCTTGATGACGTCCTTGATGCGGTCGGTCACTTGCACGTAGCCGTGGGCGTCAATCACGCCGATGTCGTTGGTGTGCAGGTAGCCACCGGCCCACAGATCTTCTGAAGCGCTGGGGTTCTGGAAGTAGCCCTGGGTGAGCCAGGGTGCCCGCACGACAATCTCTCCAGGGCTTTGCCCGTCGCGCGCCATGTCCTGCATCTGCCCGTCCACGATGCGCAGTTCCACCAGCGGCACCGGCAGGCCGGTCTTGGTGCGCAGGGCCAGCTCCCGCGCGGCGTCGCCGCGCAGTGGCGTCTTCAACTGCGCCAGTGTGAGGATGGGGCAGGTCTCGGACATGCCGTAGCCTGTGAACACGTCAATGCCCCGGTCCAGCGCGGCCTGGGCCAGGCCTTGAGGCAGGGCTGAGCCGCCGATGATGACCTTCCAGGCCGACAAGTCCGCCGCCGCCGCCGCGGGGCTGGACAGCAGCATGTGCAGGATGGTGGGCACGCAGTGCGAGAAGGTCACCTTCTCCTGGCGGATGAGCTGCAGCAGCTGGTCCGGGACGTAGCGGCCCGGGTACACCTGCTTCAAACCCATCAGCGTGGCAATGAAGGGCATGCCCCAGGCGTGCACATGGAACATGGGCGTGATGGGCATGTACACGTCGTCACGGTGGACCCGCCCTTGCTGGGCAGCGCCTGCCAGCGCCCCCATAGTGGCCAGCGTGTGCAGCACCAGTTGGCGGTGGCTGAAGTACACGCCCTTGGGTGCGCCGGTGGTGCCCGTGGTGTAGAAGGTGGTGGCGCGTGTGTTCTCGTCAAAGTCGGGGAACACGAAGTCTGGCGACGCGGCTTCCAGAAGCGCTTCGTATTCACCCGCAAAGCCAGCCGGCAGGTTGTACTGGGGTTCGTCGCTGATCAACACAAACACCGGCGCCGCCGACAGCTGGCTCTTGATGGACTCCAGCACCGGCAGGAACTCGCTGTTGACCAGGATGGCCTTGGCCCCGCAGTGGTTGAGCGTGTAGGCAATCTGCTCTGGCGACAGGCGCACATTCACGGTCATGAGCACGGCACCCATCATCGGAATGGCGAAGTAGCTTTCCAGGTAACGGTGACTGTCCCAGTCCATGACCGCCACAGTCTCACCGCCGGCCACGCCCAGCCCCGCCAGCGCATGCGCCAGGCGGCCGATGCGGCCACGCAGGTCGCGGTAGGTGTAGCGCTTGAGCTCGCGGTAGACGATTTCCTGATCAGGGTTCACCGCCAGCGGCGTGTGCAGCAGCTGCTTGATGAGCAGTGGGTAGGCATAGGCCGAAGGCGTGTGTTCGATCAGGGCTGCGGGGGGCATGTCGGTTTCCTTGGGTTGAAGGGGTTTGTCCTTCTTCGGCCATGCCAGGCGCGCACGCGGCCGATGCCCGTTGCGCCGCCTGGTGCCGGCGAAGGCTCATCAGGCATTCACGCAGGAAGGCCACGGTCGCAAGTTCCTGGGGCCCAGAGGTGGGTGGGCCTAGGGCGCTTGCAGCGCCTGCACCATCTCAGGCACGGCTGCAAACAAGTCGGCCTCCAGCCCGATGTCAGCGACGCTGAAAATGGGCGCCTCCGGGTCCTTGTTGATGGCCACAATGAGCTTGCTGTCCTTCATGCCGGCCAGGTGCTGGATGGCACCGCTGATGCCGCAGGCCACGTACAGCTCAGGCGCCACGATCTTGCCGGTCTGGCCCACCTGCCAGTCGTTGGGCGCGTACCCTGCGTCCACTGCGGCACGGCTGGCGCCAAGCGCCGCACCCAGGCGGTCGGCCAGCGGCGTGAGCACCTGTTCGAATTGCTCGCGGCTGCCCAGGCCACGGCCGCCGCTGACAATGATGCGTGCCGCAGTGAGTTCGGGGCGGTCGCTGGTGGCGATCTCCGACCCCTGGTGGCTGGACAGGCCGCTGTCGGCCACCACGGGCACGGCCACGCAGGCGGCGGCGCCACCGCCGGGGGCGGCGCCGAAGTGGGTGGCGCGCACGGTCAGCACCAGCACGGCGTCGGTGCAGGACACGGTGGCCACGGCATTGCCGGCGTAGATGGGGCGCTCAAAAGTGTGGGCGTCCAGCACTCGGGTCACGTCGCTGATCTGCGCCGCGTCCAGCAGTGCTGCCACGCGGGGCGCCACGTTGCGGCCCTGCGCGGTGGCGGCCAGCACGATGTGGCTGTAGCCCTGGGCGCAGGCCAGCACCTGCGCCGCCACGTTTTCAGCCAGCTGGTGCGCCAGGCTCGCGCCGTCGGCCTGCAGCACGCGGCCCACGCCGGCCAGCGCAGCGCCTTGCCGGGCTGCGGCTTCGGTGTCATGCCCGGCCACCAGCAGGTCTACCCCGCCGCCCAACTGCAGCGCCGCCACCACAGCGCTCAGCGTGGCTGGCCGCAGGCCCGCGGCGCCGAATTCGGCAACAACCAGGGTGCTCATCGTGCTCTCCTTCCGGGGTATCGGTTCTTGGGCCAGGCCTTCACATGCCGGCGTAGTTGGGGCCACCGCCGCCTTCGGGCGTGACCCAGGTGATGTTCTGCGTGGGGTCCTTGATGTCGCAGGTCTTGCAGTGCACGCAGTTCTGCGCGTTGATGACCAGCTGGTCCGCGCCGTCCTTTTTCACGAATTCGTACACGCCGGCCGGGCAGTAGCGCGCTTCGGGGCCGGCATAACGCTCGAGATTCACGGCCACCGGCACGCCGGGGTTGGCCAGTTGCAGGTGCGCCGGCTGCTGCTCTTCGTGGTTGGTGTTGGACACGAACACGCTGGACAGGCGGTCAAAGCTGATCTTCCCGTCCGGCTTGGGGTAGGCGATCTGCGGCATGGCCGACGCCGCCTGCAGCCGGGTGTGGTCGGCCGCGTGGTTGTGTAGCGTCCAGGGCGGCTGGCGCACGCCCAGCTTGGGCAGCAGCCAATGCTCCACGCCCGTCATCAGCTTGCCCAGCAGCGGGCTGCGCTTGAACCAGTTCTTGAAGTTGCGGTAGGTCCAGAGCTCCTGGAACAACCAGCTGCGGCGGAATCCCTGCGCGAAGGTGTCCAGCTCGTCGTGGCTGCGCCCGCCTTGCAATGCCAACACCAGCGCCTCGGCGCACAGCATGCCGCTCTTGATGGCGGCATGGCTGCCCTTGATGCGCGCCGCGTTGAGAAAGCCCGCCTCGCAGCCCACCAGCGCGCCGCCAGGGAACACCAGCTTGGGCAAGGCTTGCGGCGTGCCGTTGTTCAGTGCGCGCGCGCCGTAGCCCAGGCGCTTGCCGCCTTCAATGTGGCGGCGGATGGCCGGGTGTGTCTTCCAGCGCTGCATTTCCTCAAACGGGCTCAACCAGGGGTTGCGGTAGTCCAGGCCCACCACCAGCCCCAGCGTCACGCGGCCGCCTTCCAGGTGGTAGAGAAAGCCACCGCCAAAGGTGTCCGACGGCAAGGGCCAGCCCGCGGTGTGCACCACATGCCCCGGCTGCGCCTGCGCAGCGGGCACCTCCCAGAGCTCCTTGATGCCGATGGCATGGGTTTGCGTGTCCACCCCGTCTTCCAGGCGGTAGCGCGCGCGCAGCTGCTTGCCCAGGTGGCCGCGGGCGCCTTCGGCGAACACCGTGTAGCGGCCCAGCAGTTCCATGCCCAACTGGAAGTGCTCGCTGGGTTCACCGTCCTTGCCCAGCCCCTGGTGGCCCGTGGCCACGCCACGCACCGCACCGCCTTCGGTATAGAGCACCTCGGCCGCGGCAAAGCCGGAGAACACCTCCACGCCCAGCGCTTCGGCCTGCTGCGCCAGCCACTGCGTCAACGCACCCAGGCTGATGACGTAACAATCGTCGTTGTGGAAGTTGCGCGGCATCAGCCATGACGGCGTGCGCACGCTGCGCTTGCCCGACAGCACCAGCAGTTCATCACCCGTCACGCCTTGGTGCAGTGGCGCGCCGCGCTCTTTCCAGTCCGGGAACATCTCCGCCAGCGCCCTGGGGTCCATGACCGCGCCGGACAGGATGTGCGCCCCGGGCTCCGAGCCCTTTTCCAGCACCACCACGCTGGTTTCGGGCCGCAGCTGCTTGATGCAGATGGCGGTGGCCAGGCCCGAAGGCCCCGCGCCGACGACCACCACGTCGTAGTCCATGGCCTCGCGCGGGCCAAAGCGCTGCAGCAGTTCGCTGGGTGACATGGCGGCTCAGATCACCTTGGCTTCGTTCTTGAGCTTGGCCACCAGCGTGGCCACATCGGGCACCTTCACACCGGCGCCGCGCTTGGACGGTTCGGTGACCTTCAACGTCTTGATGCGGCTGGTGACGTCCACGCCCAAGTCGGCGGGCTTGAGCACCTCAAGCGGCTTCTTCTTGGCCTTCATGATGTTGGGCAGCGTGACGTAGCGCGGCTCGTTCAGGCGCAGGTCGGTGGTGACTACAGCTGGCAGCTTGACCTTCAGCGTTTCCAGGCCACCGTCCACTTCACGCGTGACAGAAGCAAAACCATCGGCCACTTCCACCTTGGACGCAAACGTAGCCTGGGGCATGTTGCCCAAGGCGGCCAGCATCTGGCCGGTCTGGTTGCAGTCGTCGTCAATGGCCTGCTTGCCCAGGATGACCAGGCCCGGCTGTTCCTTGTCCACCAGCGCCTTCAGCAGCTTGCCCACGGCCAGGGGCTGCAGTTCGTCGGCGCATTCGATCAGGATGGCGCGGTCGGCACCAATGGCCATGGCCGTGCGCAGTGTTTCCTGGCACTGCGTGACGCCGCAGGACACGGCCACGACTTCCGTGACCACGCCTTTTTCCTTCAGCCGCACCGCCTCTTCAACGGCGATTTCGTCGAAGGGATTCATGCTCATCTTCACCTGAGCCAGGTCCACGCCGGAGCCGTCGGGCTTGACTCGGGGCTTGATGTTGTAGTCCATCACGCGCTTGACGGCGACGAGCACTTTCATGGTGGCCTTCCGATCCGGGTAAAGGGGTCTTCAGCGCGCGGCGCTCTGCTCGGCGCGCTTGGCGGCAGACGTGGTCATGACCAGGGCCTGCCCGTCGATGACCACCGTGTCGCCCACCCGGCACACCGTTTCCAGGCCGACACGGCGCTTGGTGGTGTCGATGCTGCTGACGGTGACCGTGGCGTGCACGGTCTGCCCCGGGCGCACGGGCGCGCGAAACTGCAGTTGCTGGCTCAGGTAGACCGTGCCGGGGCCGGGCAGCCGGTTGGCGACGGCGGCCGAGATGACGCTGGCAGTGAGAAAGCCATGCGCGATGCGCCCGCCAAAGCGGGTGGTGGCCGCAAACTCTTCGTTCACGTGCACGGCATTGTTGTCGCCGGATACGCCGGCAAACAGCACGATGTCGGCTTCGGTGATGGTCTTGGAGAAGGTGGCCACCATGCCCACCTTCAGGTCTTCAACGTCATATCCGTTCAGCTCGTTCATGGCAGTCTTCTGTGTCGGTGGCGGGTCAGAACTGGGCGTCGCTCAGCCCCAAGGTGCTGGCAGCGCCCCAGAGCACCTGGTCGCGCTGGGCTGAAGCCAGCGGCATCAGATGCAGCGCAAAGTGCTGCGCCGTGACGCGGCGGGCGGCCAGGAAGCCGTCGTCCACGGCACCGCTGGTCAGTTGCGTTCCGGCGGCATCGGCGCTGCGAGCCATCAGCCAGCCGCCGATCACCGTGCCGCACAACCACAGGTAAGGCACCGCGCCGGCGGCTGCCCGGCGCGCGTCCAGCTTGAGCAGGCCGTTGGTGGCCTCGCTCAACGCCTGCACACCGCTGGCCAGGGCCTGCGCCACGCCTTGCAGCAACGCATCGCCGTGGCCGCTCATGGTGGCCACGTCGTCACGAATCTGCTCGATGAGGCGCCTCATGGCCGCGCCGCCATCACGGGCCAGCTTGCGGCCGATGAGGTCATTGGCCTGGATGCCGGTGGTGCCTTCGTAGATGGTGGTGATGCGCGCGTCGCGCTGGTGTTGGGCAGCGCCGGTTTCTTCAATGAAGCCCATGCCGCCGTGAACCTGCACGCCCTGGCCCGTGACGATCTGCGCGCCCTCGGTGCACCAGCCCTTGACCACGGGAATGAGCAGGTCCACCAGGGACTGCGCGGCACCACGCTGCGCTGCGTCTTCGTGCCCATGGGCACGGTCCATCTGGCCGGCCGTGAAGTAGGCCAGGGCACGCATGGCTTCCACACGCACCTTCATGTCCATGAGCATGCGGCGCACGTCCGGGTGGCCGATGATGGTGCGGCACGCCTCGCCTTCGCGGCCCAGCGTCTTGCCCTGCACACGGTCCAGCGCATAGGCGCGCGCCTGCTGGTAGGCGCGCTCGGAAATGGCCACTCCTTCCAGGCCCACGTTCAGCCGTGCGTGGTTCATCATGGTGAACATGCAGGCCAGGCCCTGGTTCTCTTCACCCACCAGGTAGCCAATGGCGCCAGGGCCTTCGCCAAAGCTCATGACCGCAGTGGCACTGCCACGGATGCCCATCTTGTGTTCAATGGACGCGCAGACCAGGTCGTTGCGCGCGCCCAGCGAGCCGTCTTCATTGACCAGGAACTTGGGGCACAGGAACAGCGAGATGCCCTTCACCCCTGGGGGCGCGTCCGGCAGGCGCGCCAGCACCAGATGGACGATGTTCTCGGCCATGTCGTGCTCGCCCCAGGTGATGAAGATCTTGGTGCCGCTGATGCGGTAGTGCTCGCCTTCGGGCACAGCCTTGGTCCGCAGCGCGGCCAGGTCAGAACCGGCCTGTGGCTCCGTCAGGTTCATGGTGCCCGTCCAGCGGCCTGCCACCATGGGCTCCAGGTAGCGCTGCTTCAGCGCCGGGCTGCCATGGTGGGCAATGGCCTCCACCGCGCCCAGCGTGAGCATCTGGCACAGCGAGAAGGCCATGTTGGAGCCCTTCCACATTTCCAGCACCGCCGTGGACAGCAGCGTGGGCATGCCCTGCCCGCCAAATTCGGTGCTGGCCGGCATGCCGTGCCAACCGGTTTCGCAGAAGCTGGCATAGGCCTGCTTGAAGCCTTCGGCTGAGGTGACCGCACCGTCCTTCCAGTGGCAGCCCTGGATGTCGCCCTGGCGGTTGATCGGGTCCAGTTCGTTGCCGGCGAACTTGGCCGCTTCGTCCAGGATGGACTCCACCAGGTCCGGCGTGACTTCCTGGAATTCAGGCTGCGACAGGACGGCGTCCAGGCCGCCGAGTTCCTTCATGGCAAAGAGCATGTCGCGTATGGGTGCGGCGTAGGCCATCGTGCAGTCCTTGGACGGGTTTGAGGGTTGCGTGCGTGGGCGTGTGCGTGTGTATGCGTATGCGTGGGGGCGCTGCGCTCAGTGGCCGCCAGGCGGCGCCTTGTCGCCACGCAGAGCCAGCAGTTCGCCCACCAAGCCGCGGCGGAAGGCCAGCACGCACACCACGAAGATGCCCCCCATGATCACGGTGACCCAGGGCCCGACCTTGTCAGCCAATTCGTTTTCGAGCACGACGATGGTGAAGGCGCCCACCGCCGGCCCGAAGATCGTGCCCAGGCCGCCCAGCAGCGTCATCAGCACCACTTCGCCGCTCATGTGCCAGTGCACGTCGGTCAGCGACGCCAGCTGGAAGACCAGCGCCTTGAGCGCACCGGCCACGCCGGCCATGGACGCCGACAGCACAAAGGCCATCAGCTTGTAGCGCGCCACGTCGTAGCCCAGTGAAATGGCACGCGGCTCGTTTTCACGAATGGCCTTGAGCACCTGGCCGTAGGGCGAATGCACGGTGCGGTGGATCAGCCAGAAGCCGGCACAGAACACCGCAAACACGAAGTAGTACATGGACTGGTTGTCAGCCAGCGGGATGAAGCCCAGCAAGGCGCCACGCGGCACACCCTGCAACCCGTCTTCACCGCCGGTGAAGGGCAACTGCACGGCGAAGAAGAACACCAGCTGCGCCAGCGCCAGGGTGATCATGGTCAGGTAGATGCCCGAGCGCCGGATGGACAACCAGCCGAACAGCGCGCCCAGCACCGCCGCAAACGCGGCACCGGCCAGGATGGCCAGTTCAGGAGACAAGCCGTAGTTCTTGGCCAGCGCAGCGCACACGTAGGCCGAGCCGCCAAAGAAGGCGGCGTGGCCGAAGGACAGCAGCCCGGCAAAGCCCAGCAGCAGGTTGAAGGCCGACGCAAAGAGCGCGAAGCACAGCACCTTCATCAGGAAGGTGGGGTACACGGCCATGGGCGCCAGCAGCCCCAGGGCAATCAGCAGCAGCCAGCCGGCCCGCTGCTTGTTGGTGGTGGAGGCACCGGCTGGTGCGGTGCTAACGGTGGTGTTCATGCGGAGGTTCCTTGAACGGTTCAGGCCTGCTTGCCAAACAAGCCGGCAGGCCGCACCAGCAGCACGATGATCATGATCACGAAGATGACCACGGCCGAGGCTTCGGCATACAGCAGCTTGCACAGGCCTTCGATCAGGCCCAGCGCCAGACCGGTGACGATGGAGCCCGCAATGGAGCCCATGCCGCCGATCACCACCACCGCAAACACGACGATGATCAGGTTGGACCCCATCACCGGGTTGACCTGCATGATGGGTGCGGCCAGCACGCCGGCAAACGCCGCCAGCGCCACGCCCACGCCGTAGGTGGCGGTGATGAGCACCGGCACGTTGATGCCCAGCGCCTGCACCAGCTGCGGCCGCTCGGTGGCGGCACGCAGCGTGGCGCCCAGCGGTGTCTTCTCAATCACGTACCAGGTTGCCACGCAGGCCGTCAGCGAGGCCACCACCACCCAGCCCCGGTACAAGGGCATGAACATGAAGCCCAGGTCCACGCCGCCTTGCAAGGCCTCTGGCGGCGAATAGGACTCGCCGGACACGCCGAAAAAGTAGCGGAACACGCCTTCGGCAATCAAAGCCAGGCCGAAGGTCAGCAGCAGGCCGTACAGGTGGTCCAGCTTGTACAGGTGGCGCAGCATGGTGCGCTCGATCACCACCCCCAGCAGCCCCACCACCAATGGCGCCACGGCCAGGGCCACCCAGTAGTTCATGCCCAGGAATTCCAGGCCCAGCAAGGCGATGAAGGCGCCGATCATGTACAGCGCGCCGTGGGAGAAGTTGATGATGTTCAACAGCCCGAAGATCACGGCCAGGCCCAGGCTGAGCACGGCGTAGAACGAACCGTTGATCAGGCCCAGCAGCAACTGGCCGAACAGGGCCTGGGTGGAGACGCCGAAGAGTGTCATGCGCGGGTTCCGGACAGAGTGGCGGTCATGCCGCAGCCGTGCCGGCGCCAAAGGCGCGGGCACAGGACAGGGCGGGCAGGGGGAGCGGCGGCCTTACTTCTTGGCCACCAGCGGGCACTTGCTGGCCGACAGCGGCTGGAAGGCCTCTGCAGCAGGGATGGTGGCCCGCACGTGGTAGTAGTCCCAAGGCGTGGTGGACTCGGCCGGCTTCTTCACCTGCAGCAGGTACATGTCATGCACCATGCGGCCGTCGTCGCGGATGGTCCCGCCCTTGGCGAAGAAGTCGTTCACGGGCGTCTTCTTCATCTGCGTCATGACCTTGGCCGTGTCGTCGGTGCCGATGGCCTTGACCGCCTTGAGGTAGTGCATGACGGAAGAGTACTGACCCGCCTGCACCATGGTGGGCATGCGCTTGTGCACGTCAAAGAAGCGCTTGGACCAGGCACGCGTCTCGTCGTTGAGGTTCCAGTAGAACCCTTCCGTGAGGTACATGTTCTGCGTCACCTTCAGGCCCAGCGAATGCACGTCGGTGATGAACATCAGCAGCCCGGCCAGGGACTGCTTGGGCGTCACGCCGAACTCGGCCGCCTGCTTGATGGAGTTGATGGTGTCGCCCCCCGCATTGGCCAGGCCGATGATCTGCGCGCCGGAGCCCTGTGCCTTGAGCAGGAAGGACGAGAAGTCCGAGCCGGGGAACGGGTGCCGCACCGCGCCCAGCACTTCGCCGCCGTTGGCCTTGACCACGGCCGAGGCGTCGGTCTCCAGCGAATGGCCGAAGGCGTAGTCGGCCGTCAGGAAGAACCACTTCTTGCCGCCCGTCTTGGTCACGGCCTTGGCCGTGCCGTTGGCCACGGCGTAGGTGTCGTAAGTCCAGTGCACGGTGACGTCGTTGCAGTCCTCGTTCGTGACGCGGGTGGATGCAGCACCGGAGACCAGCGCGATGCGGTTCTTCTCCTTGGCGATCTTCTGCACGGCCAGGGCCACCGAGGTGGTGACCAACTCACTGGCCACGTCCACGCGGTCGCGCTCAAACCACTCGCGTGCCTTGTTGGCGGCAATGTCGCCCTTGTTCTGGTGGTCGGCACTGACCATTTCAATGCGGAACGCCGGCCTGTCGCGGGCGATGAAGTCGTCAATGGCCATCTGCGTGGCCACCACGGTGCCCTTGCCGGAAACGTCGGAATACACGCCGGACAAGTCCGTGAGCACGCCGATGCGCACCACGTTGTCGGAAATCTGCGCATGGGCGGAGGCCAGTGCAGCAATGGTGGCGGCAGCCAGGGCCAGCTTCTTCAGTTTCATCGTTGTCTCCAGGGCAATTGGGGGGTGGGGTCAGGGGGAGGGGTTGGTGCAGCGGTGGGCTCAGACGCCCAGCAGTTCGTGCAGCATGTCGGTCTTGTCGGCCAGCTCGTGCTGCTCCACCGTGGCCACCACGCGGCCGTGCTCCAGCACGTAGTGGCGGTCGGCCAGGGGCGCAGCAAAGCGGAAGTTCTGCTCCACCAACACGATGGTGTAGCCGCGGGTCTTGAGCAGGCGAATCACCTCGCCCAGCTTCTTCACGATGACCGGCGCCAGGCCTTCGGTGATCTCGTCCAGCAGCAGCAGCCGCGCGCCGGTGCGCAGGATGCGCGCCATGGCCAACATCTGCTGCTCACCGCCGGACAAACGCGTGCCGGGGCTGTTGCGACGCTCGTACAGGTTGGGGAAGACGGCGTAGATCTCTTCCAGGCTCATGCCGCCGCTGCGCACCACGGGCGGCAGCAGCAGGTTTTCTTCCGTGCTCAGGCCGGAGAAGATGCCGCGCTCTTCCGGGCAGAAGCCGACACCCAGCCGGGCAATGCGGTGCGGCGCCATGCGGATCAGGTCTTCCCCGTTCATCACCACCGAGCCCGTGCGGCGGCCCACCAGCCCCAGCACCGACTTCAAGGTGGTGGAGCGGCCGGAGCCGTTGCGCCCCAGCAGCGTGATCAGCTCTCCTTCGTAGACACGCAGGTCGATGCCGTGCAGCACATGCGATTCACCATAGAAGGCGTGCAGGTCCGTGATGCGCAGCATTTCGTTGCGCGTGTCGATGCGGGCGCTCATGCTTCCACTCCCACGTAGGCTTCCAGCACACGCGGGTCCTGCGACACCACGGTGTAGGGCCCTTCGGCCAGCACCTGACCGCGCTGAAGCACGGTGATGTGGTCGCTGAGTTTTTCCACCACCGACAGGTTGTGCTCAACCATTGCGATGGTGCGCTTGGCCGCCACCTTGCGGATCAGGTCGGCCACGCGGTCCACGTCTTCGTGGCCCATGCCCTGGGTGGGTTCGTCCAGCAGCATCAGCTCCGGGTCCAGCGCCAGCGTGGTGGCGATTTCCAGCGCGCGCTTGCGCCCATAAGGCATTTCCACCGCCAGCGTGCGGGCGAAGCTGGTCAGGTCCACCTCTTCCAGCAACGCCATGGCCTGGTCGTTGAGCTGGTTCAGCGAACGCTCGCTGCGCCAGAAGTGGAACGAGGTGCCGAGCTTGCGTTGCAGGCCGACGCGCACGTTTTCCAGCGCCGTCAAGTGGCCGAAGGTGGCGGAAATCTGGAACGAGCGCACCACGCCGCGGCGTGCGATCTGGGCCGGTTCCTCGCGCGTGATGTCAATGCCGTTGAAGTGGATGCTGCCCTTGGTGGGCTGCAGGAACTTCGTCAGCAGGTTGAACACCGTGGTCTTGCCGGCGCCGTTGGGGCCGATCAACGCATGGATGGTGCCGCGCTTGATGCGCAGGTTCACGTCCTGCACGGCGGCGAAGCCCTTGAATTCCTTGGTCAGGCCGCGTGTTTCGAGAATGATGTCTGAGGCGTTCATGGGTGTCGTGCCGCGCTATTCAATGGCGCTGGCGGACTTGACTTGCGCCCGCAGCATGAATTTCTGGATCTTTCCGGTGCTGGTCTTGGGCAGTTCGCCGAAGACGATGCGCTTGGGCACCTTGAAGCGGGCCAGCAGCGTGCGGCAGAGTTCGATCAACTCGGCCTCGCTCACCGAAGTGCCGGGCTTGAGCTCCACAAACGCGCAGGGCACCTCGCCCCACTTGGTGTCGGGCTGCGCCACCACGGCCGCGCCCATGACCGCCGGGTGGCGGTGCAGTGCGTCTTCCACCTCCACCGAGGAGATGTTCTCGCCGCCGGAAATGATGATGTCCTTGCTGCGGTCCTTGATCTTGACGTAGCCGTCCGGGTGCATCACCGCCAGGTCGCCGGTGTGGAACCAGCCGCCGGCAAAGGCTTCCGCCGTGGCGCTGGGGTTCTTCAGGTAGCCCTTCATCACCACGTTGCCGCGGAAGAAGATCTCGCCCATGGTTTCGCCGTCGGCCGGCACCGGGCGCAGGGTGTCGGGGTCCAGCACCACCACGGCTTGCTGCAGCGGGTAAGGCACGCCTTGGCGCCCGTTGAGCCGCGCGCGTTCTTCGGCAGGCAGCCCCGCCCAGGACTCCTGCTTGGCGCACACGGCCGCTGGGCCGTAGACCTCGGTCAGGCCATAGACGTGGGTCAGCTCAATACCCGCGGCTTCGCAGCCTTCAATCACCGCAGGCGGGGGCGGCGCGCCGGCAATCAGCCCATGGATGGTGTGCGTGATGCCTTCGCGCAACGCAGCCGGTGCGCTGATCAGCATGGAATAGACGATGGGCGCGCCGCACATGTGCGTGATGTGGTGTTCGCGGATGAGCGGGAAGATCAACGCTGGATCCACACGCCGCAGGCACACGCTGGTGCCGGCAATGAGCGCCATCGTCCAGGGGAAGCACCAGCCGTTGCAGTGGAACATGGGCAGTGTCCACAGGTACGTTGCATGGTGCGGCAGTTGCCAGCTGATGACGTTGCTGGCCGCGTTGAGGTACGCGCCGCGGTGGTGGGTCACCACGCCTTTGGGGTTGCCCGTGGTGCCTGAGGTGTAGTTCAGCGCAATGGCGTCCCACTCGTCGCCCGGCAGCTGCCAGGCATGGCTGGCGTCGCCTTCGGCCAGCAAGGCTTCGTAGCTGATCTGCCCCAGCGCTTTGCCGGCCGGCGCCTGCTCGTCTTCCACTTCGATGACCAAGGGGCGCCGCTCGCCCAGCATGCCCAGCGCCTTCTCGACGACGCCGGCAAATTCGCGGTCCGTCAGCAGCACCTTGGCTTCGCCGTGCTGCAGCATGAAGGCAATGGCCTCGGCATCCAGCCGCGTGTTCAGGGTGTTGAGCACGGCACCGGACATGGGCACGCCAAAGTGCGCTTCGTACATGGCCGGCACGTTGGGCAGCATGACGGCCACCGTGTCGCCCACGCCCACACCGCGCTGCACCAACGCGCTGGCCAGGCGGCGGCAGCGTTCGTAGGTTTCGCGCCAGGTCTGGCGCTGCTCGCCATAGACGATGGCCAGTCGGTTAGGGTAGACGGCGGCGGAACGCTCCAGGAAACTCAGCGGCGACAGCGCCACGAAGTTCGCGTCATTCTTTTCCAGCCCGATGGCGTACGGATGGCCTTGCATCGCCTTGTCTCCTGTGTCGCGCTGTCATGCTCTGCGGCAGCGTCTGGAGCGAAGGATCGGGGCCAATCTTTTCAACAGCCGCCATCGAATGTGACGAATGTTTGCGCCAACAAAACGGGGCCGATGTCAAACCTAAAATTTTTGGACCCTGCAGTTCCCCAGGGCGCCCTGCCGCCTACCGCAGGCAGCGGCAACAGCGACCCCATGTCCAACATGCACCCGACGATGCTCGACCCGGCAAGGCGCCATGACGCGCTGCAGTCGGCGCTTGACCTGATCGACCAGGGCTTCACGCTCATCGACGGTGACTTGAGGATGGTCGCCTGGAACCAGGCATTCCTGCGCCTGCTGGGCTTTCCGTCGCACCTGGCCTTCATAGGTGCGCCGTTTGAGACCTTCATCCGCTTCAACGCAGAACGCGGTGACTACGGCCCCGGCGACCCTGCGGTGCAAACGCAGACCCGCGTTGATGCCGCACGCAGCTTTGAGGCCCATGACTTCGAGCGCATCCGGCCAGACGGCACGGTTCTGCGCGTGCGTGGCTTTCCGGTACCCGCGCACGGGTTTGTCACGCTCTATTCAGACATCACCGAGCAAAGGGCCGCGGAGCAGAAGATCCTGGGCTACGCAGCAGCGCTGGAACACCGGGTGGCCGAACGCACGACCGAACTGCGGCGCAGCGAGGCGCAGATGCGCCTCATCACTGACTCCATACCTGCATTGATTGCCTACGTCGACGCCGGGCGAACCTACCGGTACATCAACAAGGGCTATCAGCTGTGGTTTGGCCTGGACCCGGCCACGCCAGAAAAAGTCAGCGCCAAGGAATTCCTGGGCCCCGAGACCTACGCTGGCATCCGGCCTCATGTGATGCGTGCGCTGGCCGGTGAAGCGGTCACTTTTGAGTACCAGGTGAACACCGTGGGCGGCCAGCGGCTGCACGCCCGGACCACGCTCATCCCAGACTTCGGTGACGGCAGCACACCCCTGGGCTGCTACGAGCTCACGTTCGACATCACGGAACAGAAGCAGGCCCAGGCCATGCTGGTGCAGGCGCAGAAGATGGAAGCGCTGGGCCAATTGACCGGCGGCCTGGCGCACGACTTCAACAACATCCTGACGGTCATCCTGGGCAACCTGAAGGCGCTGGCAGAACTGCGGCCCGCAGACGACACCGTCAGCGAGCACATCGTGCCCGCGATGGAAGCCGCCAACCGCGGGGCCGACCTCATCAAGGGACTGATGTCCTTTTCGCGCAAGCAGGCCCTGGAGAGCCACGCGGTTGAAGTGGGCGCGCTGGTGCAGTCTGTGGGCCGCCTGGTGCGGCGTTCCCTGCCGGAGAGCCTGCGTCTGGACGTGCAGGCAGGCAACAGCCCGGTGTGGGCGTGGACAGACCCGGGGCAGCTGCAGAACAGCCTGCTGAACCTGATCTTGAACGCCAGGGACGCCAGCCAGGGCCACGGCGTCGTGAGCCTGCGTGTCGCTGTAGAGCAGCTGGAGGACATGGCGGCCCGGTCACTGGGCATGGAAGCCGGGCCCTGCGTCTGCATCGACGTTCAAGACAGCGGGTGCGGAATGAGCCCGCAGACCATGGCGCGTGCGTTTGAACCCTTCTTCACGACCAAGCAGCCCGGCATCGGCACCGGCTTGGGCTTGGCCATGGTTTACGGGTTCGTCAAGCAGACCCGTGGCGCCATCAGCATTTCAAGCGAAGTCGGTGTCGGCACTTGCGTGAGAGTGCGTTTGCCGGTGCACGAGATTAACCACGACGCTGCGGCGGTGGCGCAGTTGCCTGCGCCGACTGCCACCGTGCACCAAGGACTGGCCCTTCTGGTTGAAGACGACGCCGACGTGCGCACCGTGGTCCGGCGCGCCCTGCTGGCATTGGGCTACTCCGTGCTTGAAGCTGAAACAGGGACGGAAGCCATGACCATTCTGGACCAGACCCCGCACATCGAACTGGTGCTGACCGACGTGGTCATGCCAGGCGGCGTGGACGGGCACGCCGTGGCCCGACACGCGCTGCACCACTGCGGTGTGGAACGTGTGGCCCTGATGAGCGGCTACGCGCCAGAGCACCTGAGGTCCAGCGACCTGCCCATCCTTTCCAAGCCCTTCAGCCAGGAGCAGCTGGCGCGGTGGCTGGCCACGGTGGCCCGATGAACACCCATGCTATGGGCGCCATGGTTTTCATCATTGAGGATGAAGCCGCTGTTTCCCGGCTGGTGGCCAGCGCACTGAACGAATTCGGCCTGGCGACGGAGGAATTCCGCAGCGGCAGCAGCGCGCTGCGGCGCCTGCGGCAGCGCCCACCGGACCTGTGCATCGTGGACCTGGGGCTGCCGGACATGGACGGCACCGAGCTGCTGCGGCAGATCGGCACCGTCTCCACCTGTGGCGTGCTGGTTCTGACGGGGCGCGGCCACACGGTGGACCGTGTGATGGGCCTTGAACTCGGCGCCGACGACTATGTCGTCAAGCCCTTCGACGCGCGGGAGCTGGTGGCCCGGGTCAAGAGCATCCTCAGGCGCCGGACACTGGCCGGCGGAGCCGCGCCTGGGATGCACCTTCGCCACGCCAAATTCAGCGGCTGGACCTTTGATGTTGCCGCCAATGTGCTGCAGCGGCCAGACGGTAGCGAAGATGTTCTGGGCACTGCCGAAGGCCAGGTGCTGCGCGTGTTTGTGGAGCGCCCCAACCAGATCCTGACGCGCGAGCAGCTGGTCGGACACCACGACCTGTCACCCCTGGACCGCAGCATTGACGTGCGGATCTCCAGGCTGCGGCGCCGTCTGGAACAGGACCCGCAGAACCCCAAGCTCATCAAGACGGTCTACGGTGCGGGCTACCTCTTCTCTGCGTTGGTGCACTGGACCTAGCTGTGAAGCTTCAATAGGTTGTATCCGGTGTTCATCCGGATTGGGTTTGAGAGACTGGAAGTCGCCAAACACCCAATCCTCAAGGAAGCCAACCGGATGAACAGCCACAAGCATGCCCGATTGACCTACGCCCGTCGCATGGAGATGGTCAGACAGATGGTTGAGTGGGGCTGGTCAGCCTCTGAAGCCGCTGGCGCCCACGGCGTGACGCCAGCGACGGCACGCAAGTGGCAGGGGCGCTACCTGGCCGCAGGCGAAGCGGCGCTGGCCGACGCGTCCTCGCGGCCCTACCGGTCGCCGCGCGCCATCGATCCTGCCAAGGCGCTGCTGATCGTCGAGCTGCGCCACAGGCGCATGACGCAGGCACGCATCGCAGCCAGCGTCGGCGTCTCGGGCAGCACGGTCAGTCGCGTGTTGGCCCGTGCCGGGCTGTCCAAGCTGAGTGACCTGACGCCAGCAGAGCCGGCGGTGCGCTACGAGCACGACAATCCTGGCGATCTCCTGCACATCGACACCAAGAAGCTCGGGCGCATCGAGCGACCCAGCCATCGTGTGACGGGCAACCGGCGCGACTCGGTCGACGGTGCTGGCTGGGAGATGCTGTTCGTGGCGGTCGATGACCATGCACGCATCGCATTCACCGCCATGCACCCGGACGAGAAGACGCCTCAAGCGGTGCGGTTCCTCCGCGACGCGGTGGCCTACTACGCCGGCCTGGGCGTCACGGTGCGCCGGGTGCTCACCGATAACGGCGCGGCGTTCCGCTCGCGCGACTTCGCCAGCACTTGCGCTGAACTCGGCATCGCCCACAAGTTCACTCGCGCCTACCGGCCTCAGACCAATGGCAAGGCCGAGCGCTTCATCCAGTCGGCGCTGCGCGAGTGGGCCTACGGCTGGACCTACCAGCACTCGAGCCAGCGAACCCGAGCCCTGGCCAGCTGGCAGCACCACTACAACTGGCACCGCCCCCATGCGGGCATCGGCGGCGCCTTCCCCATGTCCAGACTCACCAAGTCAAGAAACAACCTCTTGACGGTTCACACCTAGCGCTGGCCGGGGCTGGTACGCCAGGGCCGAAATCGAGGCCTGGCGCAAGGACTACAACGAGAATCGACCCCACTCAGCGCTAGGATGGGCAACGCCCGCCGAATTCGCCCGCCGCTGCCGGTTGCAACCGGCAGCGGCGATCCCTGAGAAGCCGGAGATTTCTACTTCTGAACGGAACTAAGGCGGGTACAAGGTCATGACGACTGTGGGGACTCATTTTGAAAGACCACGGCCCGGGATCCGACCGGCGGCTTCTGGGCACCGAATCCCGAGCAACTTATGTCGTTGATGGGTCGTTCTCGCACCTTCGGCGTGGCAGCTCGAATGATCGCGATGTGAGTAAAGGGAACTTGCGCGGCCCGGTGCTCAACGCTCCCTTCATAGCCACTACCAATGTCCCGACCCTTCAATCCCATCACTCCCAACGGACTTGTTCGGGAACTATGGCGTCCGCTGTCCTCACGCCGACACCTGGCGGCCGACACGAACCCTTGCGCTCGCCGTGTTGCCGGCGAAGTCGGGGTGCCAAGTCCTCGTGTCCGCCGGCGCGAACGCCGCCAGCACGTGCGGCGACGGCCGGCACTACTTGCAAGACCAATGTCGGAGTGCCGCCTGTTCACAGCCCACTGAGAAACGCCATCAACTTGTCCTCCGGCCGATAGCGCCTGGCCTGCACGCTGGGAGGCGCGACCTTGTCCAGCACACGCTCCTTCAACGTCAGATCGGCATCGAGGTAAATCTGAGTGGTCTCCAGCGATTCGTGGCCAAGCCACATGGCGATCACCGACCGGTCGACTCCAGCCTGAAGGAGCTCCATCGCTGTGGTGTGGCGCAACACATGCGGCGTCACGCGCTTGCGCGTCAAGGATGGGCAGGCCCGGCCGGCTGTGGCAACGTGCTTGGCCACGAGGTACTGAACGCCGTCGGCACTGAGGCGACTGCCTCTGGCACTCGGGAACAGAATGGCGGGCTCAGGTCCCAAGTCCCTGCTCATCCATGGCCGCAACGCTTCCTGTGTCTGTTTGGCCAGCGGCGTGCAGCGCTCCTTGCGCCCTTTCCCGAGCACGTGGACGTGGGCGCCTGTGCCGAGCCTGACATCGGCGGCTCGTAGGCCGGTTATCTCGGACAGACGCAGCCCGGTCTGGACCGCAAGCAACAACAGGACATGGTCACGCCGCCCCGACCACGTTGACCGATCGGGCGCTGCAAGCAAGGCTTCGACCTCTTCGCGTGTCAGATGGCAGACCTGCTTGCGAGTGCATCGCTTGCTCGGAATCGCCAGGACCCGCTGGATTAGGCCCGCGTGACCAGGCGATTCAAAGGCGGCGTACCGAAAGAACGACCGAATGGCGCTCTGGCGCAGGTTCCGGCTTCTGGCACTCACGCCTCGTTCGTGCTCCAGGTCGGCAAGGAACGCCGCGATCAGCGGCGCGTCGAGTTGCTCCAACGCCAGCGCGCTCGGTGCAACCCTGAGGCGCTTCTGGGCGAACCGGAGGAAGAGCCGGAAGGTGTCACGATAGGACGCGATCGTATGCGCGCTCGCCTGCCGCTGCTGCATGAGTCTTCGGGTGAAGAACCCCTCCAGCAGCACAGCGAGATTGCCAGTCGCGGCCCTCATGACAATTTCTCCCAGTGACGCTCGAACCGGGCGAGCGCGTGGCCCATCAACTCGGGGCACGCGCTGAGGTACCAATAGGTGTGCTCGATGCGCACGTGACCCAGAAAGGTTGACAAGGTCGGCAGGTGGCGCTCGACATCCTGGCCGGATCGGTACCAGCGCAGCAACGTTTGGATGGCAAAGCGGTGGCGCAGGTCATGCAACCGAGGGCGTGGAGCACCCGCCAAGGCGTGCACCTCCGCCTGGTCGAGCAACTGATAGAAGGTCCGATGGATGTGCCCCGGGTCGAGTGCCGTCCGCCGACCCGAGATGAAGAGCTGCGGCGGCGCCAACCGCTTGGCGAAGCGATCGCGGTGCGCGCGGTATTCCGCGAGTGCTGACCTGGTCGAGTCAGCGATCGGAGCCAGCCGAGACTTGCCGAACTTCGTCTGCCGAATGGTCAGCAAGCCTTGGTCGAGATCGACATCGCCGACCTCCAGACGGATCGCCTCACCAAGCCGCATCCCGGTGACGCTGAGCAGCCCCAAGAGGCAGTGGTAGGTCGCCCCTCGCAGGCCATCTGTAGGAGGCAGCGTCAACGCGCAAGCCATCAAGCGAGCGAGTTCATCGTCCGAGTACAGGTACGGTTGTCGCCGATGCCGATGTGAAGGAAGGAGGTCGGCGGGGGTGATCTCCGTGGCGGGGTCGAGCAACCGGTGGTGGAGCGTGAAGCCGCGAATTCGACGCAGCCGATCGGCGGCGAAGCCAGGGCGCGTAGATGATTTGCTCAGGGCCCACTCTACGGCGGCGGCTGCCGTGATGGTCGTGACGCCGCGCCGGTCGAGAAAGTCCGTGAACTCGATCAGCGCATCTTCGTTCGCCCGAAGCTTGAACCCGAGCGCTCGCCGGAGTGCAAGGTAGTCGGTGGCAGCCTGTCTCAGTGGCGTCATTGCGCACCTCCCGGCCAAGAAGGAGCGATGGCTCGCAGGGAGGCAAAGTCCACCTTCGCATAGATCGTCGTTGTCTGCTGCTGGCGGTGACGCAGCACTTCGCCGATCTCGGGCAGCGACGACCCCTCGCGCAGCAGTCGTGTGGCCAAGGTGTGACGGAGCACATGCGCTCCCTTGCTCGGCGCATCGATGCCGGCGCGCTGAAGCGCGCGGCGGACGATCGCTGCAACAGCGGTCCCGCTGGAGAACCCCTCCATCGGTGCCTGTGCTCGGAGGAAGACCTGTCGGGAGGAACAGCGTGGCCGGGCCTCGCTCAAGTATTGCGCCAGCGCTTGGCCCACTTCGTATGGAAGCGGGAGGCGATCGACTCGGGTTTGTCCATTGCGAACCAGTAGCTCGCCGGCGTGCCAGTCGATGTCCTCCAGTTGTAGAGCTACCACCTCGCCAGCCCGCAGCCCGAGCCGCGCAAGTAGGAGGATGACCGCGTAGTCACGACAGCCACTCGGTGTAGCCTGATCGCATTGAGCGATGGTGCGCAGAACCTGATCGTCCTGGAGCGAGCGGGGGATCGATGACTGCGACCAAACAGCCGGCGCCGGTATGTGCGAAGACATATCGGTGTCGAGCCAGCCGCGGTAAAGCGCGAACCGTAAGAACGCCCGAACTCCACCGACGACTCTGCATGCAGAGTTCGGACGGCACGTCTTCGTCGCCAGCCTGACGTGGGCGATGACGTCTCGCGCCGCAACGGTGTTGAACGTCAATAGTCCATCGGCGAAGAGGAACTTCAACAGATTCCTGGCCGTGATCCGATTGGAATGGATGGTTGCAGGTGCCAGATTGCGCTCGTGGCGCATGTAGTCGACATACTCGGCCTCGATCTGCTCAACCGCTGTTGGAGTGCGCTCAGGCGAGTGTGTGCAGATGATGCCCTCTGTCGCGAGATGCGCGAGCAGCCGCAGCAGCGTCGAACGGTCTTCGGCCCTCGGGGCGCGACGGCGCCTGCGGCCTCGCAAGAAGGCATCGACCAAGTCTTCGGCTACTGCCGCGGCGGCCACGCCGCGTCCGTCCAACCACCGGCTGAAGTCTCCAACCAACCATGCGGCGCGGCGTCGCGAGTCGCGGCTATAGCCCTTTGCTGCCAACGAGTCGATTAAGGTATCGATGCACACGCCCAGCGGGCCTTCGCGCATCCGCATCAGTGCGCGCGGGCGCACGAACAACTCTTCCATGAGGGTCTCCTTCCGGGGAAACCGTCCCCGGCGGAGTCGAACATATGGCAGTGAGGCGCTACCGTGAACCCGAGTAGTTCGTGTCACCGATGGGCAGCATCGTTGCCCGCTCGCGGCTCGCCCTGCATGGCGTCGAGGTCGATGATTGCATCGGCCATCGTTGCGAGGTGCGGGGTCTGGGTGATGAAGAACTCCTGCCGGTAGCCACCGAGCCGAAGGACTTCGCGCTTCATTGCCATGAACATGCGCTTGTGCTCGGGGTCGAGGGGCCCATCGGCCTCGTCGGAGAAGAGCGTGTCGAATCGCCGTCCGGTGTTCTGGGCCAAGTACAGGGCGATCGCGCGCGTCAGACAGGCGTCGATGAAAGTCCGCTCCCCGCCGCTCATCAGGCTGAGGCTCTTGCCTCCGCGCGCGTCGGGGCCGATCGTCCCGAATACCGACGTGTTATGCCGCAGCGCTTCGCAGGTACCTGCGGCGCAGTTGCAGGGGCGGGAGCGCCGGCCGGATCGCGGACTCGGCATATCCGGCGTCTCGGCATAGTGGATCAACGAGTGCTTGGTGCGGGCCGTGGCGCTGTATTTGGCGCAGAACACCGGCCGGCGCTACGACACCCTGTTCTCCGACGAAGCCGACGGACCGCTGGACCTGGAGCGCAAGCGCAGGTTCA
>NZ_JBFWNX010000026.1:0-20565 GCF_050250835.1 Hydrogenophaga sp.
CCCTTCCACAAACTCAAGTACAGCTTTGCCGCCACCTACTACGACCAGATGAGGCTGGTGGTTCCCAAGCTGGCCAAGGAAAAAGGCGCCAGGAAAGTCTGTGCCATGTACCAGGACGACGAGTTCGGCCTGGAGGTGAAGCGCGGCGCCGAAGACGGCCTGAAGGCCGCCGGCATGAGCCTGGCGGTGGAAACCACCTACAAGCGCGGCGCCACCGACTTCGCCAGCCAGATGCAGAAGCTGGCCTCCGAGCAGTGCGACCTGGTGGTGATGGGCACCATCATCCGCGAGACCATAGGCGGCATCGCGACCGCCAAGCGCCTGGGCTTCAACCCCACGTTCGTGGGCTCCAGCGCCGCTTACACCGACCTCATCCACAAGCTGGGCGGTCCCGCCATGAACGGCTTCTACGCGGCCATGACGGTGCAGAACCCCTACACCGACGAAGCCTCGCAACCCATACGCTTCTGAGCCAACAAGTACAAGACCAAGTTCAATGAAGACCCCACCGTGTTCTCGGTGTACGGCTACTCGGTGATCGACGCCTTTCTGCGCGCCGCTGGCAAAGCAGGCAACAACCTGACCACCGAAAGCTTCATCAAGGCCATGGACACGATGACCATCCCACCCGACATCTTCGGCAGCGCCG
Source organism: Hydrogenophaga sp. (assembly GCF_050250835.1). Classification (GTDB taxonomy): domain Bacteria; phylum Pseudomonadota; class Gammaproteobacteria; order Burkholderiales; family Burkholderiaceae_C; genus Hydrogenophaga. The sequence goes on from NZ_JBFWNX010000026.1 coordinate 650, forward strand.
AGATGACCTTTGGCCCGAAAAAGCGCCTGGGCAGCAACGCCACGCGCTACTCACAACTGGTCGACAACCGCTGGAAGGTCGTCTCCGAGTACATGAGGATCGACGCGGCCAAATGACCGGATGACCCCACAGGTATGACGCCGCCTGCCTCGGCAGGCCCTGCGTGCAGCCGCCAGCGCCTTGTGTGCTGGCGGTTTTTTTATGGACAAGGGCCGCTTACCATGCCCCATGAGCATCTCCCCCACCACCACCGCCCTGCTCGCCGACGCCATCCTCACCCTGCACACGGGCGTCGTCGTCTTCGTGGTCGGCCTGCTGCCACTCATCCTGCTGGGAGGCGCCCTGGGCTGGCGCTGGGTGCGCCATTTCGGCCTTCGCCTCACCCACCTGGCCCTGATGGTGTTCATCGCCGCCCAGGCCTGGCTGGGGCAACTGTGCCCACTGACCGTGTGGGAGCAAGACCTGCGGCGCCTCGCCGGGCAAGGCAGCTACGGCGAGAGCTTCATCGAGCACTGGCTGTCAAGGCTGCTGTATTGGGAGGCGCCCTGGTGGGTGTTTGTGGCGGCGTATTCGGGGTTTGCAGTCGCGGTGGGGGTGGCGTGGTGGAGGGTGAGACCTCGGCGGTGAGGCGATTGCTGCTGCCGAAGGGCCGTCTGATCCGGCTCGGGGCGGTTCAGTGGCGAGTGCGTGTTTTAGATTGGTCTCGGACACTCGGGATCAGCGGTCGAGCGACAGTTGCGTCCAAAAGCAGCCACTCCAGACCGCCTTAATAGATGGTCACTTCGCCCCGGTAGCGACTTCACCAACGGCGGCCCGAATTGGCCAGATTCCCGAGAACCATGGTGAACACCTTACTGCCGTCTTTTGCGAAGATGGGCGGTCCGTGGTTACAGGCCTTGAACTCAGGGTTGATTGCTGACGTAGCGATAGTGATCCACAACTTGGCTCAACCCACCTATCGGCACGGCGCGAATCCGCGTGTACCCGCCCCGGCCGTCCCACCTCACGCCCGGCTTGGGCGCTTCGCGAGTGCCGAACCAGGAAAATTCCTGTCCGAACTTGCTGTCGTATTCCACCAGATACCTTTGTCCTGGCGCGAAGTCCATCTCCAGTTCGGGGCGCATGTTGGGAAATGACGGATATCCCACCCCGACTAGGCGCTTGCCCGGTTGCACGGTGACCCAGGTAAATGTTCCGGGCGCAACGAATCCCACACCTGTGCCGTCAATCTGAATGTCCACGTTTGCTTTCGTGGGCATCGAATGCCCACGAAAAACGTACAGCACAGCAGCAGAGGTGTGCGCAGGAGCGGTGTAAGAGGCCGTTGGAAGGGGGGCTGTGGAGGTGCAGCCGGCCGACATGAGCAACGTCAGAACGAGACTGACAATGGTTTTTGACATGTCTTATCAGGGTTTCGCGCAAAGATGCAGGCTGCCGCGGCGGACGATGATTTATGACCACGTACTGGTGCGGTGCATTGAGGCATCGTCCGATGGTATGGACTTCAACTCAACATTACATAGGTGCATTCACCATGTCTCGGTTAGCGCTTGGGGGAGGCCATAGCGTGAATTGTTCAAGTCTCGGAGTACTGTGAGTTTGTGCTCACCAACATTTTTACTCGCAGACTGCTCCGGAATCTTACATGTAAGCTTTTAGGCAAGAGGAATGTCACATCCTAGCTGCCGGACTGGGAGGTGAGCCCTCCGAACTGCGTCTTGCTGTCAAAAGTAGCTTGATATTTAACAAGATTTTCCCTGTTCATTTTTCGAACCCGAAAAAAACATAGAAAAATCAACAACAAAAACAAAGTGGACATGAAAATAAAAACATAGTAAAAACAACAACAAAAACATAGCACTATTAAAAATGCCCGTCGAATCCGCAGCATCGAACACAAACGCAGCAAAACTCGCGGCGGCACTGAAGGTATTGCAGAAACTACAAGACAAACACAACGGGGTCGTCGAATCGAAAGACCTCGACGGAGAAACACTGGGTCGACTTGAGACTACTGGCTTTCTAAGGCAGGTCATCAAGGGCTGGTACATCTGCAGCAATCCCATGGATGCACCAGGCGACTCAACCGCTTGGTACGCCTGCTACTGGGCGTTCCTATCGGGCTACCTGACCAAGCGCTTCGGCAAACGCTACTGCCTCAACCCCGAGGCTTCACTTCTGCTTCATACCGGAAGCACCACCGTGCCAAAGCAACTGACTGTGGTCGCAAAACAAGGTGGCACACAGGTCGTGAAGCTTCCGTTCGAAACCTCAGTCCTCATCTACCTCGACGAAAAGCGAGTCACAAAGTCGCGGGTTGAGTCCAAAGGCCTGCAAGTGTGGCCAGTTGCGGAGGCGTTGTGCCAAGTCGGTCCGCAGTTCTTCAGCCACTATCCACGGGAGGCAGAAATTGCCTTGGCGATGGTCCGCGACCCTTCTGAACTTCTGACAACGTTGCTCGCCGGCGACGGCATGAAGGCCGCGGCTTCCCGCTTGGCCGGAGCGCTCTCGTTCGCTGGCCGCACGGACGAGGCAAGCGAGGTGATTACCACTATGAGCGCGGCCGGCTTCTACACACAGGCCAAGAATCCGTTCGAACTTGAACAACCTACCCTATTGCCTTCTCGTGACCGCTCGCCATATGTCCTGCGGCTGCGCTCGATGTGGGCCGATTGGCGACAGATTGTTGTTGACACATTTCCGCCGGCGCCAGGCGTGGTACTTGACATTGACGCCTACTTGCAAGACGTCAACGACCGCTACCGCTCCGACGCCTACAACTCCTTGTCGATTGAAGGCTATCAAGTCACAGAGGAGCTCATCGAGAGGGTCGCGAAGAACGGTTGGAATCCAAACAGCAATGAAGCGGACAAGGAGAGCCGTGACGCCATGGCGGCCCGCGGCTACTTCCAGGCCTTCGGAGCAGTTCAAGAAAGCATCAAGAAGGTCTTGGGCGGCAAAAACGCGGGCGGAGTTCTAAAGAGCGACCATCGAATCTGGTATTCGGAGCTCTTCGGGCCAGCAGTTGCAGCCGGCATTCTGAAGCGCCACCATCTCGCAGGCTACCGCACAGGCCCTGTCTACATTCGAAACTCGAAGCACACGCCGTTGCCGAGAGAAGCGCTACTCGACAGCATGGAGGAGCTTTTTCGGCTCATGTCGGACGAACCTGAAGCAGCCGTGAGAGCGGTTCTCGGACATCACTTGTTCGTCTTTATTCATCCGTACAACGACGGCAACGGGCGCATTGGGCGCTTCATGATGAACGCGCTACTCGCGTCAGGGGGCTATCCCTGGACCGTTGTACGAGTCGCGCGACGACAGCAATACATGGAGGCCCTGGAGAAAGCCAGTGCCGACGGTGATATCCAACCGCTCGCGAAGTTTCTGGCTGAGGAAATGCGCGCGCCGGAACTCGCGGACTGAGCAGAGTCGATACGCAGTTCAGCACATCGGGGTCTGCTGATGGACCACCAGGAGCCAGTCACCACCACTTGGCACATAAGCTGATGAGCACATCAAAGTTGCGCGTTAGAGTGACTCTGGTTGCAGTTAGCGACATTGTTTCCAGCGCACAACAAGCCGAGGCCACCCCGCCGTTCACTCCACCGTGACGCTCTTTGCCAGATTGCGCGGCTTGTCCACATCGGTGCCCTTGGCCAATGCCGTGTGGTACGCCAGCATCTGCAGTGGCACCACGTGAAGCAAGGGACTGAGCGCGCCGTAGTGTTCGGGCATGCGGATGACGTGGATGCCTTCGCTGCTGGCGATGCGGGTGTCGGCGTCGGCCAGCACATACAACACACCGCCGCGCGCGCGCACTTCCTGCATGTTGCTCTTGAGCTTTTCCAGCAGGGCGTCGTTGGGCGCCACAGTGACCACTGGCATGGCCGCGGTCACCAGGGCCAGGGGACCGTGTTTGAGTTCTCCCGCCGGGTAGGCTTCGGCGTGGATGTAGCTGATTTCCTTGAGCTTCAGGGCGCCTTCCAGCGCAATCGGGTAGTGAAGCCCGCGGCCCAGGAACAGCGCGTTGTCCATGCGGGCAAAGTCTTCCGACCAGCTGATGACCAGCGGCTCCAGGGCGAGCACGGCCTGCAGGGCCACCGGCAGGTGGCGCATGGCCTTGAGGTGTGCCTCTTCGGCTTCCTCGCTCAGATGGCCGCGCACCTGCGCCAGCGCGAGCGTGAGCAGGAACAGGCCGGCGAGCTGAGTGGTGAAGGCTTTGGTGGAGGCCACGCCGATCTCCACGCCCGCACGGGTGATGTAGGCGAGTTCACATTCGCGCACCATGGCGGAGGTGCCCACGTTGCAGATGGTCAGCGTGTGCTTCATGCCCAGGCCTTGCGCATGGCGCAGGGCGGCCAGGGTGTCGGCGGTCTCGCCGCTCTGCGTGATGGTCACCACCAGGGTGCGCGGGTTGGGCACGCTGGTGCGGTAGCGGTACTCGCTGGCCACTTCCACCTGGGTGGGAATCTTCGCGATGCTCTCCAGCCAGTACTTGGCGGTGCAGCCACTGTAGTAACTGGTGCCGCACGCCAGGATGAGCACGTTGTCGATGTCCTTGAACACGCCGTACGCGCTGTCTCCAAACAGTTCGGGCGTGATGCCATTGACGCCTTCGAGCGTGTCGCCAATGGCGCGCGGCTGCTCGAAGATCTCTTTCTGCATGTAGTGGCGATACGGGCCGAGTTCGGCAGCGCCGCTGTGGGCCAGCACGGTCTTCACCGGGCGTTGTGTCGCGTCCAGCGAACGGCCAGCGGCGTCGAGCACCCAGTAGCGACCCAGTTGCAGATCGACGAGGTCGCCTTCTTCCAGGTAGACGATCTGATCCGTCACGCCCGCCAGGGCCATCGCGTCGCTGGCCAGGAAATGCTCGCCATCGGCGGTGCCCACGCCCAGCACCAGGGGTGAACCTGCTCGTGCACCCACCACTCGGTGCGGCTCGTCTTTGTGGAACACGGCCAGCGCGTACGCGCCGTGCAACTGTCGCACCGCCGTCTGCAAGGCGGCAAACACGTCACCTTCGTAGAGCGAGTCGATGAGGTGCGCGATCACCTCGGTGTCGGTCTGGCTCTCGAACACATAGCCCTTGGCTTGCAGCGCCGCGCGCAGTTCATCGTGGTTTTCGATGATGCCGTTGTGCACCAGGGCGACGCGTCCCGTGCTGGTGCCATTGCCGCCCGGACCATGGCTGAAATGCGGGTGCGCGTTGTGCACCGCGGGCGCCCCATGGGTGGCCCAACGGGTGTGCGCGATGCCGGTACCGCTGCGAATGCCTTCGGTCTGCACCTGTTGCGCCAGTTCGGCCACGCGGGCGGTGCTGCGCGCCCGCTTGAGCCCACCGCTGTGCACCGCCACACCGCAGGAGTCGTAGCCCCGGTACTCGAGCCGCTGCAATCCCTGAACCAGCACAGGCACGACGTCGCGCCCTGAAACCCCTGCCACGATGCCGCACATGTTTGAACTCCTCGGATTGGAATGCCGTCGATGCTAATCAACCCAAAGAGAAATGAATCGTCATACTTTTCCAGAATGTGGCAGATAATTTCTTTCCACACGTGGTGACGCCAAATATTTCACATTTCATCTACTTATGGAATCCAACAACATCGACGAAGCCGATCTCCGCTTGCTGGATTTGCTGCAAACCGACGCCTCGCGAAGCAATCAGGATCTGGCCGAGCTGGCCCACCTCTCGCCGCCCACCAGCCTGCGACGGGTGAAACGCCTGCGCCAGATGGGCTTGATCGAACGCGAGGTGGCGCTGCTCAGCCCGGACCGGATGGCCCCGCTGCTGGGACATGGCCTGACGGCGCTGGTGGAGATCACGCTGGAGCGTCAGGGCGCCGAGCACCTCGATGCGTTCGAGGCGCGCGTGCTGCCGGTGGTCGAGGTGCAGCAGTGCTACCGCGTGAGTCCGGGGCCCGATTTCGTGCTGGTGGTGCATTGCCCCGACATGCCCGGCTACCTGGCGCTGGCGCAACGTCTGTTCACGAGCGACGCCAATGTGCGCAACATCAAAGCCTTCTTCAGCCTCAAGCGCGCCAAGTTCGAGCCGCGCCTGCCGCTGGGCCTGGCGCCCAGGGATTGATGGGATTTGTGTACCTTAGGCCACAAGCGTGCGGCACTTTTGATGCAAAACGCACAGTTCCGGGATTCGATTCGGCGACCAACTGTTGACGGTTCTGGCTGTCTGTAACAACCTCCACTTGTCGACCGGGCGGGCTCGCTGCCAGGTTCAAGGAGGTTGTATGGATTTCATCTGGATTGCCGTTGCAGCGGCCGCCATCTTGCTGGTCGGGCTGGGCGCATGGGCCTACCAAAAATCGTCCCGGCAAAAATCATCGGGGCGCGATGACCGCTACACACCCGAGCGCATTCTCAGCATCGAGCAGGTGCACATGCTTGACTACCTGCAAGACACTTTTCCTGGTCAGGTGGTGCTGCCCAATGTGGCGCTCAAGAGCATGCTTTCGGTGCGCCGCGCATCGGATCGGCAGCGCGCCATGGAGCGCCTGAACCATCAAAAGGTGGACTTCGTGGTCTGCGGCGAAGATGGCCGCCCCAGTTTTGCATTCGACATCGAGCAATACCACCTGAGCAACGCCAAGGCGAAGGCGCACCAGGTCAAGATGAAGAACCGCATCCTCAAGACGGCGGGCGTGCGTTTCGTCTTTCTCAAGAATGGCCTGCACCGCATGCCCTCGCCGGCCGATTTCCGCGAGCAACTCAACCTGGCCGCGCTGCCCAAGCCCAAACCAAAAGAAGACGCGCGCGAGAGCGCCTTGCAGCAGCTGGAAAGCCAGTTCTCCGAGTTCGACCAGCTGCACTCGCAAACCGGATTCCGCGACTCCGAGGTCATGGGCTTGAGTCACCTGATGGACCTCAACGGCATCGGCCGCCGCCCCGCAACGAACAGCGGCCACAGCAGCGGATTCGGCAACAGCCGCTTCAACGGCCAATCGCTCGACGTGCGCGGGGGATAGCGCACACCCCCGACGCGCTGCGCGCGCGCCCCCTCAGGAGTGAAGCGCCAAAGGCGCTTCAGCGAGTTACTTCTTTTTCTCGGGGCGCTTCCAGCTCTCCAGCGCCACCTGTTTGCCGCGCGCCACCGACAGCACACCCGGCGCCGTGTTCTTGCTAATGGTGGAGCCCGCCCCCACCGTGCCACCCGCGCCAATGGTGACCGGCGCCACCAGCACACAGTTGCTGCCCACGTGTACGTCGGCCTCGATCACGGTGCGGTGCTTGTTGGCGCCGTCGTAGTTGGCCGTGATGCTGCCCGCCCCGTAGTTCACCCGCTCGCCCACCGTCGCATCGCCCAGGTACGCCAGGTGGTTGGCCTTGGCGCCAGCGGCCAGGGTGGAGTTCTTGACCTCCACGAAGTTGCCAATGTGAACGTCGGCCCCGAGCTGTGCTCCCGGACGCAGCCGCGAGAACGGGCCGACCAGGGCGCCGCGCCCCACCGAAACGCCCAGCTTTTCGCCCTCCATGTGCGTGAAGGGCAGGATCACCGCACCGTCGTCGATGGCGGCATTGGCAATGACGCAGTTGGCGCCGATGCGCACGCCCTCGCCCAGCTTCACGCGGCCTTCGAACACACAGTTGACGTCGATCTCCACGTCCTGGCCACAGAGCAATTCGCCGCGCACGTCCAGCCGCGCCGGGTCCGCCAGGCGCACGCCCTGCTCCATCAGGGCGTGCGCCAGACGCTGCTGGTAAGCCCGCTCAAGCTCGGCAAGTTGCACTGGGCTGTTGACACCGGCCACTTCCACCGGGTCGTGCGTGGTGATGGCGCGCACCCCGAGGCCCTGCGCCACTGCGTGCCGCACCACGTCCGTCAGGTAGTACTCGCGCTGGCTGTTGTCGTTGGTCAACCCCGCCAGCAGGGGCTTGAGCACGGAGGCCGGTGCGGCCATGACACCGCTGTACCACTCGGTGATGCGCCGCTGGTCCTCGCTGGCGTCCTTGTGTTCCACGATGGCGAGGACCGAGCGGTCGGCATCAGCGGAGCGCACGATCCGACCGTAGCCCGTGGCATCACCACCCGTGTCCACGCTCAACAGCGCGAGATGCCGCCCGTCGCACGCCTGCAGCAAGGACTCCAGCGTGGCCTGCCCGATCAACGGCACATCGCCATTGAGGATCAGCACGATACCGTCGTCGGCCAGCACCGGTACCGCCTGCTGCACCGCATGACCGGTGCCTAGCTGAGGCTCCTGGCGCACAAAGCGCAGGCGCGGCGCCACATGGTCGCCTTCGGCGATCGGCGCTCGCAGGCCGGCTTCGACCTGCTCGGCCCCATGGCCTGTGATCACCACCACCGAACGGGCCGATAACCGCGCGGCGCGGTCGATCACGTGCTGGGCGAGTGCGCGGCCACCCAAACGGTGCAACACTTTGGGCCGCTGACTTTTCATGCGCGTGCCTTTGCCGGCCGCCATCACCACCACATCCACTGGGAACGACATGAACACCTCTTTCGGGGACTGGCTGCGCGGCGTTCTTGCCGGCCATCGCCTGGGGCGGATTATCGCCCGCCGGATGGGCCTGCTAGCTGCAGGGATGGTGCTGGCAGTGGCCCTGTCCGCCTGCACGGCCGCTCGCCTGGCTTACAACCAGGCACCAACGATCACCTATTGGTGGCTGGACGCCTATGTGGACCTCGACGACGCGCAATCCACCCAGACGCGTGTGGCGCTCGACCAGTTCTTTCAATGGCATCGCTTCAACGAGCTGCCGTCGTACGCCGATCTGCTGCGCCAATGGCAGGCGCTGGCCCCCCACGACCTCACACCCGCCCAGGCGTGCGCGCAGTTCGAGCAAGCGCGCGAGCGCATCGAGCGAGCGGCTGAACAGACCGTCGAACCCTTCACGCGCCTGGCCTTGCAACTCACGCCGGCCCAGCTGGAGCACCTGCAGCGGCACCAGGCCCGCGGCAACGAGGATTTCGAAAAGGACTTCCTGCGCGGCGATGCCGAGCAGCGCCTGAAGACGAGACTGAAACGCGCCACCGAGCGCAGCGAGATGCTGTACGGCACGCTCAATGACGAGCAGCGCGCGCTGCTGCGCGACCTCCTGCTGGGCTCGCCCTTCGACGCCCAGCGCACCCAGGCGGAGCGGCTTCGCCGCCAGGCTGACCTGCTGCAGACCGTGCGGGATGCGCAGGCAGCGCCCGCCCTGGCACAGCAAAGGCTTCGCGAACACTACGCGCGCGTGAACCGCTCACCCACTCCGGGCTACGACGCCTACCAGCGTGAGCTGGTGCGCCAGGGCTGCGTGCAGTTCTCCCGCCTGCACAACAGCACCTCGTCCGAGCAGCGGGCCCATGCGGTGCGCGTGCTCAAAGGCTACGAGGACGACTTCCGCGTGCTCAGCGCACAGCGCTGAACACGCACCAGGAAGGCGGCTGGGCACGCCAGGGCGCAACGCGCTTTGGTGCGTGGAGGCTGGTCCGCCCCCCGAATGCGCACAAGCCAGGTGCATCCATCTTGCATACAAGCCTTGTATGGACATGGCACGGAATTCGCATGGAAGACCCGCAAGAGGTTTTTCATGGTCAGTTCCACCGACATCGCCCAACGCATCATCGAAGCCGTGCTGGCCCAGCGCCTGGCGCCCGGCACACGCCTGGGCGAACAGAGCCTGTCGATGCTGTTCGACTGCAGTCGCACGCTGGTGCGCGAAGCGCTGGTGCGCCTGGCCGCGCGCGGCATCGTGACCGTGAGTTCACGGCGCGGGTGGTACGTGGTGCAGCCTTCGCATGACGAAGCGCGCGACGCCTTCGAGGCGCGCCGGGTGATCGAGACCGGCCTGATCCGCAGTGCGCGGGACATCGACAAGAACGCCCTGCGCCGCCTGCGCCAGCACCTGAAGCAGGAGCAGGCGTCGCTCAAGGGCGACGATGTGGGCCAGCGCAGCTACCTGCTGGGCGACTTCCATGTGTGCCTCGCCGAGTGCCTGGGCAACCAGTTGCTGGCCGACACGCTGCGCGACTTCACCGCACGCACCACGCTCATTGCCATGCTCTACCAGAGCAACCACGACGCCGTGCAGTCCTGCCAGGACCATGTGGACATCGTTGCCGCGCTCGAACGCGGCGACACCGAGACCGCCGAGCAACTGATGGCCACGCACATCGGCCAGGTGCAGGCTGCGCTGCGCCTGGGCGCACCCAACGATCCGCTGGCCGATCTGCGCGAGGCGCTCGCCCCCGTGCGCGAGGCCGGCGCTCCAGCAACCCGGAAGCGCCCTCGAAAAGGCGACGCCTCTTCTTCCTCCACCAACGAAACCTACCTAGGAGCCCTGCTATGACCCTCAACAAACGAAATTTCCTCGCATCCACCCTGGCGCTGGCCGCCGCACTGGGTGGTCTGGGCTCGGCCCACGCACAAAGCGCGCTGGACGGCGTGATGAAAGGCAAGCTGATCAAGATCGCCGTGCCCACCGACTTCCCGCCCTACGGCTTCGTGGGCATCGACCTCAAGCCTCAGGGTCTGGACGTCGACACCGCGAACCTGATTGCGGCCAAGCTGGGTGTGAAGGTTGAGCTGGTGCCTGTGACCAGCGCCAACCGCATTCCGTACCTGCAGACAAAAAAGGCCGATCTGGTGATCTCCACGCTGGGCAAGAACCCTGAGCGCGAAAAGGTGATCGACTTCACCGCCGCATACTCGCCGTTCTTCCAGGCGGTGTATGGCCCGAAAGGTACTGCGCTGGCGGACTTCAATGGCCTGGGCGGCAAGTCGGTGGCGGTGACGCGTGGCGCCATCGAGGACCAGGAACTCACCAAGATCGCGCCCGCCAACACCGACATCAAGCGCTTCGAAGACAACAATGCCACCGTGTCGGCTTTCGTTTCCGGGCAGACGCAGTTCATCGCGACCGGCGTTTCGGTGGCCGACAACATGATCAAGCGCAACCCCGCACTGGGCGCCGAATACAAGCTGCTGCTCAAGGACAGCCCGAACTTCATCGGCGTGGCCAAGGGCGAGGACGCGCTGCGCACCAAAGTCAACGAGATCATCGCCTCGGCCAAGAAGGCTGGCGAGCTCGATGCCATGGCGAAAAAGTGGTTGGGTCGTCCGGCCGGCAACCTTCCGGAATGAAAGAGCCCCCATGGGCATCGAACTCGACTTCCCGGCCGTGCTCTCGCAGTGGCCTTTGCTGGCCAAGGGCGTGCTCTGGACGCTGGGGCTGACCGCGATCTCGGCGGTGATCGGCCTGCTGGTCGGCACCGCCTGCGCCTGGGCGCGCAGCAGTGGGCCACTGGCGTTGCGCTGGATCGCGGCGACCTATGTGGAACTGATCCGCAACACGCCCTTCATCGTGCAGCTGTTTTTCGTGTTCTTCGGCCTGCCGGCGGCGGGCGTGAAGCTCACCCCCGAGATCGCTTCCGTCATTGCCATGGTGATCAACCTTGGCGCGTACGCGGCCGAAATCATCCGCGCTGGCATCGAAGCCACGCCAAGAGGTCAGTTTGAGGCGGCGGCCAGCCTGGCGCTGTCTCGCGTCCAGACGTTCTTTCACGTGGTGCTGCCGCCCTCGCTCAAGAAGGTGTGGCCCGCGCTCACCAGCCAGATCATCATCGTGATGCTCGGCTCGGCCGTGTGCGGGCAGATTTCCACGCAGGAACTCAGCTATGCAGCGAACCTGATTCAAAGCCGCAACTTTCGCGCCTTCGAAGCCTTCATCGTCGCCACTGGCATCTACCTGCTGATGTCGATCGGCGTGCGCGCCTTGTTGAACTGGGTCGGCCCCAGGTTCCTTTTCGGGGGTCGCCATGGTTGACTTCAGTTTGTGGGACATCGTGCGCAACCTGCTGCTGGCCGCGCGCTGGACGGTGGTGCTTTCGCTCATCGCCTTCGTCGGCGGCGGTGTCGTGGGCATGGCGCTGCTGGTGGCGCGCACCGCGAAATGGCCAGGGGCCGAAATGTTCGTTGCCGGTTATGTACAGCTCTTTCAGGGCACGCCCCTGCTGATGCAGCTCTTTCTGGCCTACTTCGGTCTGGCCCTGTTCGGCTTCGAGACCTCGGCGTGGACAGCGGCGTCGGTCGCGCTCACGCTCTACACCAGCGCGTTTCTTGTGGAAATCTGGCGCGGCTGCGTGGCTGCCGTGCCCAAGGGCCAGTGGGAAGCGGCGCAGAGCCTGGCGCTGAACTTTGGCGAGCAACTGCGCTATGTCATCCTGCCGCAGGCCACACGCATCGCCATCGCCCCCACCGTGGGCTTCCTGGTGCAGGTGGTCAAGGGCACGGCACTGGCTTCGGTGATCGGTTTCGTCGAACTCACCAAGGCCGGCACCATGATCACCAACGCCACCTTCGCGCCCTTCCTGGTCTACAGCTGCGTGGCCCTGATGTACTTTGCGCTCTGCTTCCCCGTGAGCCTGTATGCGCGCACCCTCGAGAGAAAAAGCCGATGAACTCCCCTGCGTCGCTTCGCGCCTTCCCCCCGGTGTGGGGACGAAACCAGCGGCCTGGCAAAGCCAGTTCCGCGGTGTCTCTGGACTCCAATCCCTTGCACCTGGAGAGCCCTCAATGAACGTCCAGACCGACACCAAGACCATCGTCGACATCCAGCAGCTGCGCAAGTCCTACGGCAGCAACGAGGTGCTCAAGGGCATCGACCTGCAGGTGAAGGCCGGCGAAGTGATTGCCATCATCGGCAAGAGCGGATCGGGAAAGAGCACGCTCCTGCGCTGCATCAACGGACTGGAGGTTTTCCAGGCCGGCTCGCTCACGGTGAACGACAAGCCGCTGCTCCACAAGGACGCCGCCGCCATGCGCGAACTGCGTCAGCAGGTGGGCATGATCTTCCAGAACTTCAACCTGTTCCCCCACCTGAGCGTGGGCCGAAATGTGATGCTCGCGCCCGGGCTTGTGAAGAAGACGGCCCCGGCCGAAGGCGCCGAACGCGCGCATCAGTTGCTCCAGCGCGTGGGCCTGGCCGAGAAGTTCGACGCGTTCCCCGATCAGCTCTCGGGCGGCCAGCAACAGCGCGTGGCCATTGCGCGTGCGCTGGCCATGCAGCCCAGCGTGCTGCTGTGCGACGAGATCACCTCGGCGCTGGACCCCGAACTCGTGGGCGAGGTGCTGCGCGTGGTCGAGTCGCTGGCCGACGAGGGCATGACGTTGCTGATGGTGACGCACGAGATGAGCTTCGCGCGCAAGGTGAGCGACCGCGTGATCTTCATGCACCAGGGCCGTGTGCACGAGATGGGGCCGCCGACGAAATTGTTCGGCTCCCCCGAGACGCCGGAACTGCAGCAGTTCCTGTCCTCGATCAACGACTAGGGCCTGTTCACACTGTTCTTTCCAGATGCGATGCGGCTCGTCAAGCCATCCAGTGCATCCACGCCCACACGACAGCCAACGTCATGAGCGTGACCGGAATCCCGGTGATCGCATGGCGTTTCCAGTCGATCTCGATGCCCTGCTGGCGCGCGAGGTCGGCCACGATGAGGTTGGCAATCGAACCGACCAGCAGCAGGTTGCCGGCCAACGTGGTCACCAGCGCCAGCATCACACCCGCCTGTCCGGCGCTGCCTGAGAGGTGAGGCAGCAGCAACATGACCGCAGGCACGTTGGACACCAGGTTGGACAGCACCACGCCGGCCACCAGCAGGGGCCCGGGGTCGGTCAGGTGAACGCCCTGCGTGCCCAGCAAGTTCACCGCCTGCCCGGCCAGCCCCGTGGTCTCGAACGCGTGGTTCACCACGAACAGGCCCATGAAGAGGATGAGCAGCGGCCAGTCCACCAGGCCCATGACGTGTGAGGAATGCAACCGCCGGCTCAGCAACAGCACGCCAGCCCCCACCAACGCGGCCACATCGCGCGGCCAGTCGGTGAACAGGAATATCACCAGGAGCGCAGCCGCCACCAAAAGACCCTTGGCAGTCTGCCAGGCGTCGAATGGCGGTTCTTTGTCCACGCCCTCTGCCGCGGGCGGGAGCGGGGCGGGGCGAGGGCTCCCCCGGCCCGGCCCGAACGCCAGCCATCCCCACAGCAACAGCAGGCCGATCAACACCGGCGGCAAGGCCTGCCGCACATAGCCCGCAAAAGGCAATTGCAGCACGGAGCCGATCAGCATGTTCTGCGGGTTGCCGATCAGCGTGGCGGCCGAACCGATGTTGGCCGCGCAGGCCAGGCCGATCAGGAAAGGCAGCGGGTCGATGCCGCGGCGCAGACACAGTCGCGCCACCACCGGCGTCATGGCCAGGCAGACGATGTCGTTGGAGAACACCGCGGAGAGCGCGCCAGCGACGAGGATCAGCGCCGCCAGCAGCCCGCTGCGCGACAGCGGCATCTCGCCCACGCGGCGCGTGACCGCGCCATAGAAACCACCGAGCCGCATCTGCGCCGACACCACCATGAAAGCAAACAGCAGCACGATGGTCGGCAGGTCGATGGCGCGCGCGGCGTCTTCCACTGGCAGGCCAGCCAATGCAATCACCGCGATGGCACCGAGCAGCGCCACGCCGGAACGGTCCAGCTTCAGCCGTGGCAGGCCGCCGAGGAACATGCCGAGATAGACAATGGCAAAGACGGTGACAACGCCCCAGTCGGTGGCGGAGTGGTTCAGAACAGTGATGGGCATGTGCGGCGGGGAAGGAACGCTGCGGATCGTAGCCTGCCGCAAAAGAAAAGCCGCACGAATGCGGCTTTGGTTCGGGCAGTGGTGCGATCAGGCCTGCAGCGCGCTCCACATCTCCTTATCGCGCTCGGCCGTCCAGATGCGTGGGTTCTTGATGCCCTTGGCTTCGTCGTAGGCACGGCTCACGTCGAACGGCAGGCAGTGTTCGTAGATGAACACGTGGCCGAACACCGGGTCCATGCTCTTGCGCGTGTGCGCCATGGCGGCCTTGAGGTCCATGCCGGCGGCTGCGGCTTCCTTGCCGGCCTGGAACAGCGTGGTCACCCAGCGCTGCGTGTAGTCCAGCGCCTTGTTCACGTCGGCGTTGCCCTTCATCGCTTCGCCCCGGCCCGGCACGATGTATTCGGCCTTGAGCGAGCGCAGCGCTTCGAGCGTGGCGGGCCACTCTTCCAGTTGGGCGTCACCGGTGTAGACACCTGCTTCGTATTCCACCAGGTCGCCGCTGAACAGCACTTTTTCTTCTTCCACCCAGGCGATGGTGTCGCCTCGCGTGTGGCCCGGGCCCGGGTGCCAGATCTGCACCTTCACACCGCCCAGGTCCACTTCCAGGCTGCCCTGGCGGCCCGGCTTGCCGTCGCCCACCACGAGCGTCGGCCAGGTCAGGCCGGGCACGCTGTCGGCGCCACGGAACAGGCGCGGGAAACGCTCCATCTCGCTCTGCATGTCCTCGGCACCACGCTCGACGATCAGTTCAAGCGTGCCCCGGCTGGCGATGATTTCGGTAGCGCCTTCGGCCGCGTAGGCGCTGGCGCCGAGCACGCGCACCGCGTGGTAGTGGGTGAGCAGGACGTACTTGATGGGCTTGTCCGAGACCTTGCGGATCTGCTGGATCAGGTCGCGCGCCATCGCGGGCGTGGCGGTGGCGTCGCTGACCATGATGAATTTGTCGCCAATGATCACGCCCGAGTTCGGGTCGCCTTCGGCGGTGTAGGCCCAGCAATGCGGGCTGAGTTGCTCGAACGTGATCTTCTTGTCGTCCAGGTCGGCCTGGGAGGCGAATGCTTTGCTCATGGGATGTCTCCGGGTGGGGTGAGGCGAGATTTTAACTAAACGAAATCAATTTCGCATACGTAAATCATCATGACCCGCCTGCGCCACCGGTCATGCCGCGCTCGAGCACAGCCACAACTTCGTCGGCAAAGGCGCTGTAGCTCATGGGTCCTCCCGGCCGCAGCCAGGTGAAGGTCCAGTTGATCATGCCAAACAGCATCATGGTCAACGCGGTCTGGTTGCCTGGCGTCACCCGTTCGGGATAGGCGCGCTTGAGGAAACGGGTGAAGGCCGCCACCACATCGCGCTGGCGGTTCAGGATCAGTTCGCGCTGGACCTCGCCCAGGAATTTCGTGTCGTGCACCAGGGCAACGTGCCGCGTGGCCGAGGTTTCGTACTCGGCCAGGAAAGCCCTCACCAATTCGTTGAGTGCATCGCGCTCGCTCAGGTTTTTGCGCTGGGCGCGCGCCTCGGCCTCGCCAATCAGCGCCAGCAGCCGCTGCGTGTAGCGGTCCAGCAGATCGAACAGGATGGCTTCCTTGCTCTCGTAGTAGTGGTAGAGCCGCGCCTTGCTGGTGCCGCAGGCGGCGGCGATGTCGTTCATGCTGGCGGCCGGAAAACTCTGGCGCGCAAAACACTGCGCTGCCACGTCGAGGATCTGATCGCGCTTGAGGTCGTGGGAGGCGGATTTGGGACGAGCCATCGGCGCATTCTGCCGGAGGGAACCTAAGATGGCGCATGGCCAAGCCGATCGACCCCTTTGCCTCTCACGCCTGCGAGCTGCTCTCAGGCCTGGGCCCGTGCGTGGCCAGGCGCATGTTCGGCGGCTGGGGCATTTCGGTCGATGGCATGAACGTGGCCATCATCGCGTGGGACACGCTGTTCCTCAAGACCAACGCCGAAACCGAGCCGCAATGGCTGGCGGCGGGTGGCGAGCCCTTCGTGTTCGAAGCCAAGGGCAAGCGCATGAAGCTGAACTACCACACGCCGCCGGCAGAGGCGCTGGAGTCGCCAGCGCTCATGCTGCCCTGGGGGCGGCTGGCACTTGAGGCTGCAGTGGCTGCACGAAAGCCCAGGCGCAAGCCGGTCAGGGCGGGTTCGACTCGTAAGGAGTGAGCACCCGTCCGCGGCCGGCGATCAGATATTCGCTGTAGCCCAGCAGCCCGCGCACCAGCCGCACGAACGCCCAGCTCGCCTGGCCAAGGGCCACCACCAGCTCGCGGCCTGGCGTGGCCACTTCGCGGCCGAAGCGGGAATCGGCTTGCGCTGCCCTCGCCTCGACTTCGCTGCACCACTCGAAACGCACGGGCGTCGAGAGTTCGGGCTGCCACGGCTCCATCACCACCCGGGCGCCCGCCGGCACCGCCAGGCTTTGCCCGGCCTCCACCATGTGGTCGCCCAGTTCGTTGCCGTGCCCCTTCTGAGGCAGGCCCAGTGTCACCCAGGCACGGCCCTGGGTGATGTACAAACGGCTGGGTACCTGGGGGCGAAGGCTCATCGCGCGGCGGGCATCCAGCCGCCAGCCACGCGCCGCGGCGGCGCCAATGGCACGCTGCGCGGTCGGGGAGCAGGAAGCGGAATGGGTGGTCATGGAAAACTCCTGGTAGGGGGACGATGGCTCATCCTGGGCATCAATCTTCATCTCCCTCGCCCCTTTGGTCCAATGAATACGCAGTAAGCTATTGATTCGTCAACTGCATCAATGCCCGGAGCCTCGCCATGCAGCTCACCAGCAGCCACCCCCGCACCCGGCCCATTGCTGCAGGCCATTTGCGGGCCTTCGACGCGGTGGCCCGCCACCTGAATTTCCGCGCCGCTGCCGAAGAACTCTCCCTCACGCAAAGCGCGGTGAGCCGGCAGATCCAGGCATTGGAAGACGAGGTGGGCACGGCCCTGTTCCTGCGCCACACGCGCGCCGTGGAACTCACCAGCGCGGGTTCGCAATTGCTGCGCGCCTCCAGCATGGCGCTGGAACGCATCGACACCGCCGTGCGGCAGATCCGCCAGAGCGCCGGTCGCAAAAGTGTGGCCATCACCACCTGGGCCTCGTTCGCCTCGATGTGGCTGATTCCCCGTCTGGAGGCGTTCCAGCGCGACCATCCGGACATCGACATCCGCATCGACGCCACCGACAACGCGGTCGATCTCGCCACGGCCGACGTGGATCTGGCCCTGCGCTACGCCGTGCCACAGACGGTGCCGTCCACGGCGTTGCGCCTGTTTGGCGAGCAGCTCACGCCGGTGGCCAGCCCCTGGCTGCTCAAGAGCCAACCGATTCACAACATCGAAGACCTGTCGAAATGTGCGCTCATCGAAGCCGGCGACGCGCACCGCACACGCCACCTGGAGTGGCTCACCTGGCAGCGCTGGCTCGACACCTTCGGCGCTGTGCCAGCGGCCAAGCCGGGCAAGCGCGCCTCGCGCAACCACCTCCAGCCCAAGCTCACGCCGCAGCGCTGGATGTACTTCAACTACGCCAACCAGATCGTGCAGGCCGCGCTCACCGGACAGGGGGTGGCGCTGGCGCGCCTGCCGCTGGTGGCCGAGAGCCTGGCCAGCGGCGACCTGGTCGAGCCCCTGCCCCACACGCGACTGGATTCGCCCCTGGTCTACTGGCTGATGGTGGCACCGCGCAGCGTGCAGCGCCCGGAAGTGAAGGCTTTCTGCGACTGGCTGCTGCTGCAGGCGGCCCTGACCCGTGAGGCGATTGGCGACGTGCCCGATCCGGACACCGTGGATCAAATCGACTGATGTCGATGGCGAACGATCGCGACCACGCCAGCGGCAACCTGCGCAGCATCGCCTTCATGCTCGTGGCGGTGGGCTTCTTCGCGCTCATGGACGCGGTGCTCAAGACCTTGTCCGCGAACTATCCGGTGCTGCAGATCGCCGCACTGCGCGGCATGACCGCGCTGCCTCTGGTGCTGGTCTACATCGCCTGGCGCGGCGCCTGGCACACGGTGCTGAAGGTGCGCTGGCCGCTGCACCTCCTGCGCGGCCTGCTCGGCATCACCATGCTCGCCCTGTTCACCATGGGTGTGCGCGAACTGCCGCTGTCGGCGGCCTACACCCTGTTCTTCATTTCGCCCCTGTTGATCACGGCGCTGTCGGTTCCCGTGCTCAAGGAACGGGTTCCCCATGCGCACTGGTGGGCCATCGCCATCGGCTTCATCGGCGTGCTGATTGCGCTGCGACCGAGTGGCCAGGACCTGCAAGCGGGCTTCGTCACCCTCGGGGGCCTGGCCACGCTGGGAGCCGCCCTGTGCTATGCGGTCGCAGCGGTCACCGGCCGCCTGGCCAGCCGCACCGACAGCAGCGAGAGCATGGTGTTGTGGATGATGGTGATCATGGCGCTGGGCGCCGGCGCCCTCGCCCTGCCGGGTTGGGTGGCGATCCAGCGCACCGACGCGCCCCTGCTCCTGGCCCTGGCCATCACCGGCTTCTGCGGCCAGCTCGCCATCACCGAAGCCTTCCGCCACGGTCAGGCCTCGGCGGTGGCGCCCTTCGAGTACAGCGCCCTGGCCTGGGGTCTGGGGCTGGACTGGCTGATCTGGCACACCCTGCCCAGCTCCCACACCTGGCTGGGTGCGGCCATCATCATCGGCAGCGGCCTCTACCTCGTCCGACGCGAAAAACGCATCACCGAGGCGCACGCCACGGCGGAACATCCCTGAAGAAAGCGGGCCAGCCGCCGGGCCGCCCCAAGGCAGGCCCAGCCCCCTCGGGGGGCAGCGACCCGCGCAGCGACGGAGCTTGGGGGCCAGGGGCCAGCCGCCGGGCCGCCCCAAGGCAGGCCCAGCCCCCTCGGAGGGCAGCGACCCGCGCAGCGGCGGAGCGTGGGGGCCAGGGGCCAACCGCAGGGCCGCCCCCAAGGCAGGCCCAGCCCCCTCGGGGGGCAGCGACCCGCGCAGCGGCGGAGCGTGGGGGCCAGGGCCAGCCGCCGGGCCGCCCCCAAGGCAGGCCCAGCCCCCTCGGGGGGCAGCGACCCGCGCAGCGGCGGAGCGTGGGGGCAACGAGAACGGGCCAGCCGCCGGGCCGCCCCAAGGCAGGCCCAGCCCCCTCGGGGGGCAGCGACCCGCGCAGTGGCGGAGCGTGGGGGCCAGGGGCCAGCCGCCGGGCCGCCCCAAGGCAGGCCCAGCCCCCTCGGGGGGCAGCGACCCGCGCAGCGGCGGAGCGTGGGGGCCAGGGGCCAGCCGCCGGGCCGCCCCAAGGCAGGCCCAGCCCCCTCGGGGGGCAGCGACCCGCGCAGCGGCGGAGCGTGGGGGCCAGGG
>NZ_JBFWNX010000027.1:0-14171 GCF_050250835.1 Hydrogenophaga sp.
ACGGTGCATGGGTCATCGCGTAGGATGCATCACAGCCGTTCGCCCTGAGCTTGTCGAAGGGTTCTTGCGATGTTCGGGCGTGGGCTTCGACGAGCTCAGCCCGAAAGGTGTATGGGTCAACGAGAAGGATGAATCACAGCCGTTCGCCCTGAGCTTGTCGAAGGGTTCTTGCGATGTTCGGGCGCGGGCTTCGACAAGCTCAGCCCGAACGGTGTATGGGTCAACTCGAAGGATGAATGTATGAGCGACAAACTACAGTGACGAGGCGCCCGCACAGCCGTTCGCCCTGAGCTTGTCGAAGGGTTCTTGCGATGTTCGGGCGTGGGCTTCGACAAGCTCAGCCCGAACGGTTTATGGGTCAACGCGAAGGATGAATCACAGCCGTTCGCCCTGAGCTTGTCGAAAGGTTCTTGCTAAGTTCGGGCGTGGGCTTCGACAAGCTCAGCCCGAACGGTGTATGGGTCAACGCGAAGGATGAATCACAGCCGTTCGCCCTGAGCTTGTCGAAGGGTTCTTGCGAAGTTCGGGCGTGGGCTTCGACGAGCTCAGCCCGAACGGTGTATGGGTCAACGCGAAGGAGAATGTATGAGCGACAAACAGGTGCTGGTGCTGGGTGGTGGCTGCTTCTGGTGTACGGAGGCGGTCTACGTGGGCGTCAAAGGCGTCACCGACGTCGAGTCCGGTTACAGCAATGGCCAGGTGAAGCAGCCCAGCTACGAGATGGTGTGTACCGGGACCACCGGCCACAACGAGGTGGTGCGTCTCGAATACGACCCGGTGCAGATCAGCACGCGCGAGATCCTGGAGATCTTCTTTGTGGTACACGACCCGACCACCCTCAACCGCCAGGGCAACGACATGGGTACGCAATACCGAAGCGGCATCTACTTCACCACGCCCGAGCAGCAGCAGGTGGCGCAGGCGTTGATCGACGAGCTCACCAGGGACAACGCCTTTGGCAGGCCCATCGTGACCGAGGTCAAACCGCTGGACAACTACTGGCCCGCTGAGGACTACCACCAGGACTTTTTCGAGCGCAACCCGCACCAGGGCTATTGCATGGCGGTGGCGGCGCCCAAGGTCGCGAAGTTCCGAAAAACCTTCACGCGCCTGGCGAAATAGCCTGGCGATTGCGCGTTCGCGCGGCCTGCCAAAGGGGCCAGCAGACGATGACCGCAAGGCCGCACATCACCAGAGCGGCCGCACCCAGTTTCCAGATGGGCAGTGGTTCGCCCAGCAAGAGGGCCGAAGCGCTCATGCCGAACACCGGCACCAGCACGCCAAAGCCCGTCTGCTTGCGCCAGGGTGCGGTCGGGCGCGGCAGGCCGTTCAGGCCCCAGCGGATCACCACGAAATTGGTGCCCCAGACGAACACCACCGACAGGGCGAGCAAGAGATGGCGGGTGGGCAATCGGTGACTCCGAGCAATGGGGCGCCAGTGCAGCCAGCGCTCATTAACGCAACTGAATTGCGTTAATATGGCCGCCCCTGCAACATGGTTGCAATATGCCCCGGTCTTTGCAAAAGGTCCCGCTTCATGCCCGTTCCTCCTGCCCTGGAATCCAGGGGTGTACCGCCCGACATCCAGTCCCGACTGGAAGCTGCCGGCCTGCGCCGCACCTTGAACACCCGTGCGGTGCTCGGGCTGTTCCTGGCCCGGGCGGGGGTCCCGCTTTCGCACGGGCAGGCATTGGCCGCACTTTCCGCCCGAGGTCTGGACATCAACCGCGTCACCCTCTACCGGCTGCTGGATCGCCTGGTGGCCTGCGGTGTGTTGCAGCGCCATGCCGATGCCAGCCGCACCTGGCGTTTCCGCCTGATGGCGCTTCCGGCGCGCGCCAACGAGGTGGCACCGCCGCACTTTGAATGCGACGCTTGCCGCCGGCAGGTTGCCCTGGACGACACAGGGGAGACGACGCAGGCCGTCACCCACGAGTGGTTCCAGGCGCTGGCGAGGCTGGGCCACCGCGGCACCCGCCTGGACATTGCCATCCACGGCACCTGCGCCACCTGCATGGCGGCGGGCAACGAAGCCAGGCCGGCCGCATGATCGAAACCCGGGGCCTGGCGTACGCCTACGCGGGTGCCGCGCCGCTGGTGCTGCCCGATGCCAGCGTGCCCCAGGGCGGCACGTTGTTGCTGCGCGGGCCTTCGGGCAGTGGAAAGTCGACGTGGCTGGCGCTGGCGGCGGGCCTGCTCCGCTCGGCGACAGGCGAGGTCGTGGTGGCGGGGCAGCCACTCGGTGCGTTGACGGCTGGCGCACGAGACACCTGGCGCGCGCGAAACGTGGGCTTTCTGCCTCAGAAGCTGCATCTGAGCGAAGCGCTCACCGTGGCCGAGAATCTGGCGCTGGTGTACTTCGCCTGCGGCCTTCCGGCAGACGGGGCGGTCATCGCGCGCACGCTCGACGCGCTGGAGGTCGGTGCGCTGGCCAGGCGCCGGCCAGCGCAACTCTCGGGCGGGCAGGCTCAGCGTGTGGCGCTGGCACGTGCCGTGCTGCAGAACCCGCGCGTGATCCTCGCGGACGAACCCAGCGCCAGCCTGGACGACGAGGCCTGCGCCGTCTCCCTGGGGCTGCTCCGGCAGTGCGCTGCGCGCCTGGGCGCCACGCTGGTGATCGCCACGCACGATGCGCGTGTGTGGCAGGCGCTGCCGCAGGCGCAGGTGTTGTGTCTGAGCCGGGTGGCGCCGGAGCGCGTGGCATGAACGTCGCCGGCCTGTCCTGGCGGTACCTGTGGTCGCGCCCCTTGGCCACCATGCTCAACCTCCTGCTGCTCGCGCTGGGGCTGGCTGCCATGGCGCTGGTGCTGATCGCACGCGACCAGGTGGAGCGCGCCTTCGAACGCGATCTTGCTGGCATCGACGTGGTGGTGGGCGCCAAGGGCAGCCCGATGCAGCTCATCCTGGCGGGCGTGTTCCACCTCGACGTACCGCCAGGGAACATACCGCTGTCCGAGGTGGAAAAACTGGCGCGGCACCCTCAGGTGGCCGAGCTGATACCGCTGAGTCTGGGAGACAACCTGCAGGGTTACCGAATCGTCGGCACCTCGAACAGGTACCCCGCGCTTCTCGGAGGGGTGCTCGCTCAAGGACGGTTCTGGGAGTCACCGCTGGAAGCGGTGGTGGGTGCGCAGGTGGCCGCACACACGGGTCTGCGGCTGGGCCAGGCGTTTGAAGGCGCGCACGGCCTGGGCGCGGGTGGAGCTTCGCACGGCGCGACGCCCTACACCGTCACCGGTGTGCTCGCGCAATGCGGATGCGTGCTCGATCGCCTGATCCTCACCGCCACCGAATCGGTATGGCGCGTGCACGACGACATGCACGCAGAAGAGCACATGAGCGAAGCCGAGCGCGCCGAGCTGGAGGCTGCGCTGCAAGACGAACGTGAAGTGACCCTGGCGGTGATTCGATACCGCACGCCCGTGGCGGCGGTGAGCTTTCCGCGCCTGGTGAACGAAACGACGCCCATGCAGGCGGCAGCGCCTGCCCTCGAAATCACGCGCCTGCTCAGTATGGTGGGGGTGGGCACTCAGGTGCTGCAGGGTCTGACGGCTGTGCTGCTGGCGGTCGCCGGACTCTCCGTGTTCATTGCGCTCTGGAGCGCCGTGCGCGAACGCCGGAGCGATCTGGCGATGCTGCGCATGCTCGGCGCGCCGCCGGTTCGCGTCGGCGCCTTGCTGCTGTGCGAGGCCCTCTGGCTTGCGGCGCTGGCCTGTGCGCTGGGCCTTCTGGTGGCGCATGCGCTCACGGTCCTGCTGAGCGTTATCTTGATGGATCGGCATTCGCTGGCCATCTCCGGTTGGCAATGGGTTCCCGCCGAGGGGTGGGTGCCTGTGCTGGCAGTCGGTGTGGCGGTGGTGTCGGCTCTGCTGCCGGCGCTCAGTGCCTACCGGCTTGACGTCACTTCCCTTCTCAACACTTCAAGGTGAAACCCATGAAAAAGACATTGCTGCTCCTCGTTGGCACCGCCTGGCTGGCGACCTCCGCACTGGCCCAACACACCGACCATGAAACCAGGGAAGACATCGCGCGCCACCGCGCCATGGCAGCCGCCCACGCGGGTGCAGCCCAGTGCCTGGAGAGTGGCAAAGGAGAGAAAGTCTGCATGCAGGAACTCCAGGCCGCTTGCAAGGGTCTGGCTCTGGGCAAATACTGCGGCATGCGCCACGCCCATTGAACCCACCGATCCTGACCGCCCATGACCCTGCTTCGTTCCACCGCCTCACTGTTGGTCCTTTGCCTGTCGGGTGGCGCCGGAGCGCAGACGCTGAGCTCCCCACTGCCACCCGGCGCTGCGGCTTCGCAGCCACAGACCGCGCTGCCTGCACAAGGGCAGGGTGCCGGCGTGCACAGTCCGCTCAGCCCGTTTGCCCCTTTGCCCAGGCGCAGCGACGTGGTGGCGTGGTCCACGCTCACCGACATCACCACCAAGGTCGAGAAGAAGCGCATCGTGCCGGTGTACCCCGAAGCGGTGAACGCACTGAACCAGAAGACATTGCGCCTGCAGGGCTTCATGATGCCGCTGGAGCCGGGCGAGAACCAGCGCCATTTCCTGCTGGCTTCGGTGCCGCTGACCTGCTCCTTCTGCACCCCCGGCGGTCCGGAAAGCATGGTGGAGGTTCGCACCCGCAAGCCGGTGAAGTACCAGCTGGAGGCGGTGGTGGTCGAAGGGAAGTTCCACGTGCTGCAGAACGACCAGTACGGCCTGTACTACCGCATCACGGAGGCAGTGGGGGTCGAGTGAGTAACATCCGCGGGTGAACTTCGCTCAACACCCGGTCGTTGCCTCCCTCACCCCGGTCTTCCTGCTGATCGCGCTCGGCTTCCTCGCCGGTCGCCGCGAGTGGATCCGCGACAGTTCGATCAAAGACCTGTCCAACCTGGTCTTCCTGCTCCTGATCCCGGCGCTTCTGTTTCGCACCATGAGCGCAGTGCGGTTCGAGCAACTCGACCTTCTGCCGGTGGCGGCCTATTTTCTGGCCGCGCTCTCGCTGCTCGGTGTCTCCATCGCCTGGCGTGGATTCAACCGCGGCAGCGTGGTGATGGCACTGGCCGGCACGTTCTCGAACATGGTCATGATCGGCATCACGCTGGTCGAACTGGCCTACGGGAAAGCCGGCGTGGTGACCTTGCTCACCCTGGTGTCGGTTCACGCGCTCATCCTGCTCACCGTGGGCTCCATCGTGCTGGAACTGGCAGTGGCGCGAGAAGCGCGCGCGGGTGGTGAACGGGCGCCACATGTGCTGGCCACGGCCTGGTCGGCCTTCAAAGGCGCATTGATCCATCCGATCCCGCTCCCCATTCTTTGCGGCCTGCTGTTTGCGCAAACCGGTTGGACACTTCCTGCGGTGGTGGACCGGCCGCTGCAATTGCTGGGCAGTGCCTTCGGGCCGATCGCTCTGGTGTTGGTGGGGGTGACGCTGGCCCGCACGCCCATGGCGGGCCACTTGCGGCAGGCTCTCTGGATCAGCGCCTCCAAAAACCTTGTGTTGCCGGTGCTGGTCGGCGCCAGTGCGTGGGCCATGGGCATCACCGGGCTGCCGCTGACCGTGATGGTGGTTGCGGCCGCGCTGCCCATCGGCGCGAACGTGTTCCTGTTTGCCCAGCGCTACGAAGTGGCGCGGGAAATCACCACGGCCAGCATGGGCCTGTCCACCGTGCTCGCACTGTTCACGCTCAGTCTCGTGATGCTGTTCATGTCGCACATCGGCTGATCGGTCACTGGCTTATTTTTCGAGCCTCTTCCACCTGGTATTCGAAGTAACGCTGGAAGCCAAACGCCAGGCTGCCCATCAGCGCAATGGTGCCCATGAGCAGGGCCGCCACAAGGGCACCAATGGTCAGCCAGTTCGTGCCGCCCGGGCTGGCATCGGCCGGCAGACCCGGATTGAACTGGCGGTTCCACTTCTCGCGGTCCGTCAGCGCGTAGACGATGGCCATGAGACAACTGGCAGCCACCGTCATGCCCAGCAGTGGAATCAGGATCCATGACAGCTTGTCGTCCTGTCCGTACAGCAGAACCCGGTCCACGCCCCACAGGCCCAGTGCTGCCGGAATGGGGTGCAGCCATCCCACCCAGTCGCCAGGACCACGCAGGTAGAAGCGGTGCAGGCCGAGCACACCGAAAATCAACGCGAGCCAGACGGCCAGCGTCTTGTTTCTGCGGTACGCGCTCATGCGGGAAGGTTCGGAGGCGTGCTGTCGCCCGCGCCCAGGGTCTTCTGCATCATCACGATGTCGAGCCAGCGATCGAACTTCCAGCCGCAGGATTGCACCACGCCCACCAGCTCGAAGCCAAGGGCTCGGTGCACGCCAATGGAGCCGGCATTGCTGGAGTCACCGATCACCGCCATGACCTTGCGCGTGCCGGTGCGCTCGAGCACCGCCAGCAATTCGGCCAGCAGCGCGCGACCCAGCCCCTTGCGGTGCGCCGCCGGGTCCATGTAGATCGAGTCCTCCACCGAAAAACGGTAGGCAGGGCGCGGCTTGAACCAGTTGCCGTACGCAAAGCCGACGACCTGGCCGTCGTCTTCGGCCACCAGCCAGGGAAGGCCCTTGCCCAGCACATCCGCTCGGCGGGTCGCCATCTCGGCGGCGCCTGGGGGAGTGGTTTCGAAGGTGCCAGTGCCGTGCAGTACGTGGTGGCCGTAGATGCGGGTGATGGCTTCGAGGTCGTCGTCGCGGCTGGGGCGGATCAGGGGCATGGCGTCGGTGAAGGAGTGGCAAAGTCCGGATAGGCTGCGAACGGGCTATAATCGCGGGTTTCGTGGCGTTTCGCTGGCCGGGTGGTCAGTCGTGTGTCTCAGGCGCCGCGATCGAGGCGGGTTGAAAAACCCAGTGAAGTACCGTTGAGGTACCTCTCCACCCGAAGGATAAATCATGGTCGTCATCCGACTCTCCCGCGGCGGCGCAAAAGCCCGTCCGTTCTACAACATCGTGGTTGCCGACAAGCGCAACCGCCGCGATGGCCGCTTCATCGAGCGCATCGGCTTCTACAACCCTTTGGCCCGCGGCGGTGAAGAACCCCTGCGCATCGCCATGGACCGCCTGACCTACTGGACCAGCGTGGGCGCCACGCCGTCCGACACGGTGGCTCGCCTGGTCAAGCAAAGCGCCGCCACGGCCACCACGGCCTGATCCTTCTCCGCAGAAGGTGACCAGCCCCGCGTCCGGCGCCTTCCAGGCGTCGTCCCTGCCCGATGACGCCATCGAGCTGGGCCGCATTCAGGACGCGTGGGGCATCAAGGGCTGGGTTCGCATCCTGCTCCACAGCGCCGATACCGAGGCGCTCCTTGCCTCCTCCCGTTGGTTCCTGCAGCCGCCCGAAGCCCGCTTCGCGCGCGGATTTTCGGCGTTCTCCGGCTGCGTTGGCGTCGATGTCGCCGAAGTCAAGACCCACGCCGATGGCCTGGTGGCCCAGCTCGAAGGTGTGAACGACCGCAACGCCGCCGAAGCCTTGAAGGGCGTGCGCATCTACCTGCCGCGCAGCGCCTTTCCCGCCACGCCAGAGGGCGAGTACTACTGGGTGGACCTGATAGGCCTGAGCGTGGTCAACCGTGAAGGTGTTCATCTGGGCGTGGTGCGGGACCTCATGCCCACTGGGCCGAACTCGGTGCTGGTGCTCGAGTACCCCGATCTGGTGGACGGTGTGCAACAGACTGCCGAGCGCATGATCCCGTTCGTGGCCGCCTACGTGGACCACGTCGACAAAGCCGAACGCAAGATCACAGTCGACTGGCAACTGGACTATTGATCCCACCTTCCGGAGAGGCCGCGCAGAGGCTTAGGGGGGGCGACAATACCGGCATGCGCTTCGACGTCATTTCCCTCTTCCCTGAACTGTTCGAGCCATTCCTGGCGCATGGCATCAACCGCCGCGCCTTTGAATCGGGGCAGGTGGCTGTGCATCTCTGGAATCCGCGCGACTTTGCCGAAGGCAACTACCGGCGCGTGGACGACCGGCCGTTCGGCGGCGGCCCCGGCATGGTGATGATGGCCGAGCCCCTGTGGCGCTGCCTGCAGGCGGTGCGCGAGGCGCGCGGCGAGCCTGAGCGAGAACACGCCCCGGTGGTTCTGTTTTCGCCAGTCGGAGAGAAGCTGGACCATGCGGGGGTGGTGAGCTGGTCTGCCAGCCAGGGTGCCGTGCTCGTGTGTGGCCGCTACGAAGGCATCGACCAACGCTTCATCGACGCCTGCGTGGACCTGCAAATCAGCCTGGGCGATTTCGTGCTCTCGGGGGGCGAAGTCGCCGCCATGGCATTGCTCGACGCTGTGGCGCGCCTGCAACCCGGCGTGCTGAACGATGAGGGTAGCCACCAGCAAGACAGTTTCAACCTCGCGCTCGATGGCCTCCTCGACAGCCCGCACTTCACGCGTCCCGAGGTCTGGCAGGGCCCGACGGGTCCACAAACCGTGCCCGAGGTGCTGCTGGGCGGGCACCACGAACGCATCGCGAGGCACCGTCGCGAGCAAAGCCTGCTGATCACCGCGCGCCAGCGCCCCGATCTCCTGGCCAGGTCCCGGGCGCATGGTTTGCTCGATGCCGCCGACGATGCTTTCCTGCGTTCCCAGGGCTTGCTATAATCCAGGGCTTTTCGATCCTCTGACCGGCCGCCGCGACCGGGCCAGCCCGCAACCCCAGCAGCCCGCTGCGAAGGTTGGACAGGGCTCCTGCCGGATTCGCGGCCTTTAGTGCAGCGCGGTCATGACCGATGAACAGGAAATCATGAACCTTATCCAGACCCTCGAGCAGGAAGAAATTGCTCGCCTTGGCAAAGTGATCCCGCCGTTCGCCCCTGGCGACACCGTGATCGTCAGCGTGAACGTGATCGAAGGCACCCGCAAGCGCGTGCAGGCCTACGAAGGCGTGGTGGTGGCCCGCCGCAACCGCGGCCTCAACTCCAGCTTCATCGTGCGCAAGATCTCCAACGGCGAAGGCGTGGAACGCACCTTCCCGCTGTACAGCCCGCTGATCGCCAAGATCGAAGTCAAGCGCCGTGGCGCCGTGCGCCGTGCCAAGCTGTACTACCTGCGCGAGCGCAGCGGCAAGTCGGCCCGCATCCGCGAAAAGCTGGGCGCGTAAGCCTCCCGCCAGACCCAGAAAAGCCGCTCCTTGGAGCGGCTTTTTTGCGTTCAGCCTATGCTTGCGTTCCCATGACCCAGCTCCTGCCCGCCTTCGATCCCCGTCTCGTTCCCATCCTGGCGGACGCTCCCGACGAAATCCTGCATCCCGCGCAAGCCCATCGCCTCACGCCTGCTGGCTTGCGGGAGCTGTTTGCGCATCCTCCGGTATGGGCGCCCGAATTGCACCGGGAGCGCAAGTTCGGCGATCGCGCGCCGGCGCATGCAGCGGTGTTGTTGCCACTGGTGATGCGCGACGAACTCACGCTGATCCTGACCCAACGCACCACCCGCATGTCTACCCATGCAGGCCAGGTGGCCTTGCCCGGCGGCAAGCTCGACCCGGAAGACGCCGATGCCACCGCCGCCGCGTTGCGAGAAGCGCATGAGGAGATTGGCCTGGAGCCGGAACGTGTGGAGGTGCTGGGCACTTTGCCCGAGTACGTCACCGGTACGGCTTTCATCGTCACGCCAGTGGTCGGTTTGGTGCAGCCCGGCTTCCAGCTGGTTCCGAATCCGCACGAGGTGGATGACGTATTTGAAGTGCCATTGGCCTATCTCATGAACCCCTTGCACCACCGGCGCCACGCGCACGATTTCGAGGGTGTCGTGCGCGAGTGGTATTCCATGCCGTACCAGGACGGCGACCGCGAGCGTTTCATCTGGGGCGCCACCGCCGGCATGCTGCGCAACTTCTATCGCCTGCTGACCGCGTGAAGAGGCGGTGAGATCGAGGCCGCCACTATGATGGCGCCATGAGTTTTTTCGCCATCCTCATTGCCTTGCTGCTGGAACAGGCGCGTCCTCTGGCCTTTGACAATCCTGTTCATGCTGGTCTGCGCGCCTGGGCGCGCACGGTGCGGCGAAATCTCGATGCGGGTCAGTCGTCCCATGGCTGGGTGGCCTGGCTGCTTGCTGTAGGCGTGCCCTCGCTGCTGGCGGGCTCGGTCTACTGGGGGTTGTGGCAATTCAGCTCGGTGTTGGCCTTCGTGTGGGTGGTGTGCATCCTTTACGTCACGCTGGGCTTTCGCCAGTTCAGCCACCACTTCAGCGAAATCCGCCAGGCGCTGGAAGAAGGCAACGACATTGCTGCTCGGGAGAAGCTTGCACACTGGCTTCGCGTGGACGCTTCCACCCTGCCGCGCACCGAGTTGCTGCGCCAGGTGATCGAGCATTCGGTGCTGGCGGCACATCGCCATGTGTTTGGTGTGCTGGTGTGCTTCGTCGTGTTCTGGGCCGTGGGCCTGGGGCCTTCGGGTGCCGTGTTCTATCGCCTGGCCGAGTACCTTTCACGCAACTGGCGTGCGCGCCCTGACGGCACGCCCAGCGTGGCGCTGCAGTCTGCTGCCGAAAAGGCATGGGGCTGGATAGATCACATTCCCGCGCGCCTGACCGCACTCGGCTTTGCCATCGTCGGCAATTTCGAAGAGGCGGTGGCGAGTTGGCGGGGTGACGCCGAGCGTTTCGCGCCCGGCAGCGATGGCGTGGTGTTGGCCGCCACCTCTGGCGCCATCAACGTGCGCCTGGCACCGCAGCCCGATGCGCTGGCACTGCCAGAGGAGGGTGATCCCGGCAACCGGCCCGAGCCGCAACTGGCCCACCTGGGCAGTGTGGTGGGATTGGTCTGGCGGGCTGTTGTGCTCTGGATGCTGCTGCTCGCCCTGCTCACGCTGGCTGGGCTTTAGGCGCGGTCATTCGCCATGGGGCAGGCCCGACCCCGGGGCCTGAAGCAACGGTGGTGGTTGGCAATCGTTGGCGCATCACCGAACACACCACACCCTGCTGCGCCTGTGGTCAGCGCGACGTTGCTGCCATCATTCCGATCAGGACGGACCGCCAAGGCCAGGACCCGATGCGCGTGCAGACCTGGCGACGGGCGGCAGAGAAGGCCCAGACGCCTGATCTGCCCCACGGGAACCACCTCCCACCGAACCTCGAGCCTGCGACGGACTGCCCGCCTCACCTCCTTGCGCCACCTGCGCCACCTGCGCCACTCGGCCACGCGGGCCCTGGGACAGCGCGGGCAATGGGTCCAGCGGCAATGAAGGGACCGACCCCGGGCCACGGGCTCGGCCCGCCGCTCCGGGGCGTAGGGACGGGTACACCGTGGACGATATCGCACCCAGTTCGCCCAACCCAGGAGCGCCTGCAGCGGACGCCAATCGCTGTGCGGCAAGCTGCTCCATCACACCTCGCCAATCCGAGTGCCCCAGCGCATTGGCGCGGCGCCGGTGCCCCGCAGGGCTGTCGGCCAGGGGCTGCACGCCAGGCAGGTGCGTGGCGGGCGCCGGGGGTGCACCATGGCGCAGCCCACCAAGTTCGAGCGGCGGCACGAACGGTACCTGGGGCAACGTCGCCGCTGAAGCAGCAACGGACCGTACGGCCTGTCCCAGCCCCGACCCCTGCGCTTCCTCCCTGTCCAGAAGACGCATCAACCCGCCCACGAGCTCCGGGCTCTGCGGGCGAATGCTCTGCGCATCAGAGGTATCAGGTGCATCAGAAACGTCTGATGCACCCGCTGTACTGGCCGACAGGTTCCACCCGTTGGGTGCCTCTGCGTCTGCGCTCCCCGCCAGACGACCATCGCTTTCAGAACCACCCGCGGATCCGTCTGGAGTCAGCGGGCGATCTCCCAACAGACCTTCTTGCAACGGTGCCACAGCGGGCTGTCGACCATTTTCTCGTCCCGATAACATTTGCTTTACCGCCTCCATCCTGAATTGAAAGAAAGAATCTGGGTGTGGCTCACATCACCACCGCCGTGCGGTTGATGTCCACATCCACCAGCAGCTGCGCCAGCGTGCTGGCCGTACTGCTGTTGTAGACCGCATAGGTTTGCACGCCGTCACTCACGGTGCCACCGGTGTCGGTCCAGCCGCTGGAGGTGACGCTATCGTCCGCATCACCGTCGATCACCAGCTGGTGGCGCTGCACCTGGGTGCCCAGGGCGGTGCCGGTCACATTGCTCCAGCCGTTGGTGGTGTTGAACTGGTTCATGCCCGCCATGTCGAGCACGTCGCCCACCGAGAGGGTCAGGGTGTTGTTGCCAGTGCCGCTGAGGTTGATCTTCTCGATGCTGGCGATGCGGCTGCCGGTCTCGGGGTCGCCGGCGGCCTGGTTCGCGATCTGGGTGAGGTCCAGGGTGACGCCTGCACCGGCCACGGCCAGGGTGTCGATGCCGCCGCCGCCGTCCACGCGGGCCAGGCGGCCATCGGTGAGGCCTTGGGAGAGGTGGGCGATGTTGTCGGCGTTGAGCACCAGGGTGTCGTTGCCGGCCCCGCCGTAGAGCACGTCGGCGCCGCCGTTGCCGGTGAGGGTGTCATCGCCTGCGCCGCCCAGGGCGGTTTCGCTGGCGCTGGTGCCGCTCCAGGTGTCTGGGTCGCTGGTGCCGGCAAAGTCAAAGGGCAGGGCGGCTTCGCCACCCAGGGCCACGTCGCCCAGGTTCACGGCGTCGAAGCCGGTCTTGCCGAAGATGACGTAGCTGCGGCCGGCATCTTGGCGATCCGTTGCGGGGTCGCTTGCGTAGGCCCCCACGATCAGGTCGGCCAGGCCGTCGCCGTTCACGTCGCCGGCGGCGGAGACGGAAGCGCCGCTTTGGTCCCCCGCTGACTGCCCGTTGATCACAAAGCCGCCGCCGGTGCCGGCTTCGATGGCCGAGAGCTCCACCGCCGTGCCGCCCGTCTTGCCGAACACCACGTAGCTGCGTCCAGCATTGGAGCCACCCGTCGTGGGGTCGCTCAGGCGCGCGCCCACGATCAGGTCGGCCAGGCCGTCGCCGTTCACGTCACCGGCGGAGGAGACGGACCAGCCGCTTTCGTCCGACGCTGCCTGTCCGTTGATCACGAAGCCCCCCGTGCTGCCCGCGGCAATGGTGGAGAGTTCCACCGCCGTGCCGCCCGTTTTGCCGAACACCACGTAGCTGCGCCCGGCGTCGGTGCGTGTTGCTGGGTCGCCAAAGCGTGCCCCCACGATGAGGTCGGCCAGGCCGTCGCCGTTCACGTCGCCGGCGGAGGAAACGGACCAGCCGCTTCGGTCTCCCGCTGACTGTCTGTTGATCGCAAAGCCGTCCGTGTCGCCTGCGGTAATGCCCGAGAGCTCCACGGCGGTGCCGCCCGTCTTGCCGAACACCACGTAGCTGCGCCCGGCATTTCCATCTGCCCCAAACGCCCCCACAATCAGATCGGCCAGGCCGTCGCCGTTCACGTCGCCAGCGGAAGAGACGGAATGGCCGCTGGCGTCCCCCGCTGCCTGCCCGTTGATCACAAAGCCGTCCGTGCCGCCAGCGGCAATGGCCGAGAGCTCCACGGCGGTGCCGCCCGTCTGGCCGAACACCACGTAGCTGCGCCCGGCACTCAACTTGTCCGCAGGGTCTGCATAGCGCCCTCCCACGATCAGGTCGGCCAGGCCGTCGCCGTTGACGTCGCCGGCGGAGGAGACAGAAATGCCGCTTTCGTCTCCTGCTGACTGCCCGTTGATCACGAAGCCACCTGTGCTGCCAGCGGCAATGGCCGAGAGCTCCACGGCGGTGCCGCCCGTCTGGCCGAACACCACGTAGCTGCGGCCGGCACTCAACTTGCCCGCAGGGTCTGCATAGCGGGCCCCCACGATCAGGTCGGCCAGGCCGTCGCCGTTCACGTCGCCGGCGGTAGCGACGTAAATGCCGCTTTCGTCTCCTGCTGATTGTCCGTTGATCACGAAGCCGCCCGTGCCGCTGGCCATCTGCGACAAATTGATCGCCGTGCCATCGGCCTTGCCGAGCACCACGTAGCTGCGACCGGCACTCAACTTGCCCCCTGGGTCGCTCAAGTAAGCCCCCACAATCAGGTCGGCCAGGCCGTCGCCGTTCACATCGCCGGCGGAGGCAACGGACCAGCCGCTGGCATTGCCAGCCGACTGCCCATTGATCACAAACCCCAGCGCCGGCGGAATCACCGTCACCTCCGTGGCGCCCGAGGCCGCGCTGACATTCCCCGCCAGGTCGGTGGCGATGGCGCGCACCTTGTAGTTGCCCACCGCCAGATTGGTGTCGATGCTGTAGTTCCCGCCCGTGG